>CAWCYU010000009.1:0-141354 GCA_963799905.1 uncultured Thermoleophilia bacterium | reverse complement strand
GGGAGAGCGCCTGGAGAACGGCCCTCCTAATCGAGGTGCCCAAGCGGTTTGCCTCCTGGAGCGACAGCCGACGCGTGGACATTGAGCGTGCGATGAAGGCGGAGGCGGGAGGGTCAGCGGTCGTCGTCGGCGAACACGAGGCCAGTAGCAGCCTCGCGCCCGCCGACGACGAAGGTTCTAGCTACTTCGGTTCGTCGCCGAGAGCCCGCATGCGAGCGTCAGCGCCGCCGGCTCGGCCGTGCGATCCGCCCGAACGCCCGCTGCCCGCCGTCCGAGCTCGTGAACGCGCAGAGCTGGATCAGCTCGCCGTCGAGCTCGAGGCCGGAGCCGATCACGCCGGGGCCGCGCAGGCGCACGTCCTCGCCGAGCCCGGCCGACGGGCCGCGGGTGACGCAGGCGCGTCGGCGACCTCGTCGACGAAGCCGGCGATCCGCTCGATGTCGGCGGGTCGCTGGTCGAGCCGCTCGAGCGCGTCGAGCAGGTAGCCGGCGCGCAGCTTCGGCCAGAGCAGCGTGAAGGCGCCGGCCGCGAGACGATGTCGAGGCAGAGCGTCGTCGCCGATCGCGAGCACGGCGCCGCACTGGCCCGGCTCGAGCGGGAACGCGTCCTCGAGCTTGCGGAGCCGGTCGCCGTAGGCCTCGAACGTGTCGCGGTTCGCGCCGGTGGGCGAGTCGACCGACATCCGCTGCCTGCTTCTCGCCGATCTCGCTCCACACCTCGCTCTGCGCGACGCCGCGGGCCAGCGGCTGCGCGGCGAGCATCTCGGCCTTGCGCCGGCGCAGGTGGGCGTGCGAGATGTGGGTCGCGGAGTCGAAGTCGACCGAGGAGCGGTTCCAGCGGCCCTGCTCGACGCACGAGACGGGGATCGGCAGCTTCGCGCCGGCGCCGACGAGCACGGAGACGTTGAGGATGCGGTTCTGCTTCGCGCCGACGAGCTCCTCGCCGTCGTAGAGCAGCACGGTCTCGTCGAGCGGGTTGATCACGGCGAGCTCGGGCACCGAGCCGGCGTCGGAGATCTCGGTGATCGTGAGCCCGCGCGGCAGCGCCTCGTCGAGCGTGATGTAGGCCGGCGACGGGATCGCGGGCGGGGAAGAGCGGCGTGATCACGATGCCGCGGTGCTCGACCGGATCGCCGAGCTGGAAGGTGAAGGATGTGGTCGGTGTCATGTGGTGCTCCTTTCGGTTGGTCGGAAGGAGTCCGGAGGTGCGGCCGCCGGTCTTACGGCGTGACCGATCGCGGGCTCTTCGCCGGCGGGCTCAGTGGCCGCCGAACACGCAGTGGCCGCGCCTTCTCAGACGGGCGGCGAGCCGTGCCTCCGCCGCCCGCGATTCCGTCCGGGTTCTGCATACGCGCATCGCCCGGTAGAGATCGGGGGAGCAGACCGATGCCGTGCTTGCGGACGACGGGCCGCGAGTGAATCCGCCGGCGCGGTGGTCTGCGAGGCGCTCCTCGGGGGTCTTCTTCGTCTCGCCGACATAGACGTGCGGCTTGCCGGTCCTCCTGCGAGGCACAGTCGGTTCGCTTGCATGCGTCAGCGGACAGCTCGACGACGTACACCGGAACTCGGGCATCTCAGATCTCCTCTGTGGATTCGACGATTGGCGTTCCCTTTCCAAGGTAGGGCCTCTCAGACGCGACGCCCGCGCGCCCGCGTACACGAGGAGAGCCGACTGCTTCTGCGAGCCTGTCGGGCTCGTAAGATCTGCGCATGTCCGACGTGACTCACTCCTCGATGCACGATGCGAGAGATGCCGAGGACAACCGACTGCTGGAGAACGGGGAGATCGATCTCCTCCTCGCCGGCTGGGTCGAGACGATCGACGCGCGCTGCGTCGCGAAGATGCGCGGGCCGGTCGGGCACGACGTCGCGCAGGCCGTGTGCGAGCGCCTGTGGAAGGAGCTCAAGGCGGGCAAGCATCGCGACGGGCGCTGGCCGTTCCGCGTGATCGTGCACCAGGTGATCGGCTACGTGTGCGCGGGCTGGTACGAGAAGGGCTGGAGCGAGGTCGAGCTGATCGAGATCGACGGCCCCGCCGACGACAACTTCACCGGCGACGTCGAGCTGCAGCTCACGCTCGAGGCGTTCGTCGCGACGCTCCCGCCGGCCGACGGCGAGGTGGCGCGCCTGTGGCTGCTCGAGGGGCTCGAGATCGACGAGATCGCGGAGCGGCTCGGCAAGCAGCCGAACGCGCATCTACCAGGCCCGCTCCCGCATCAATCCGCGTCTGAGAGAGTGGCTCGAGTCGTGAACGATCACGCTCGATCAACTGCTCGACGAGTTCGTCGGCCGCTGGACGCGCGACGAGCCGCTCGCGGTCGACGAGCTCCTCGTCCGCGCCGGCCCGCAGTCCGACGAGCTAGCGGCCTGATCGACCGGTTCCTCGAGCGAGCGCCGCGACGAGAGCCGACGCCGGACGCGCTCGCGTTCGTCCGCTCCCTCGACGACCCGCCGCTCCTGCGCGCGCGGCAGGCGCTCGGGCTGAAGCTCGACGATCTTGCTGCGGCGCTCGTCGAGCAGCTCGGCCTCGGCGAGAGGCGCGCGTGAAGGTGCGCCGCTACTACCAGGAGCTCGAGCTCGGGCAGCTCGACGCGAGCGGGGTCGCGGCGAGCGTGTGGGATGCGCTGACGAAGGTTCTCGGCCGTGATGCTCGCGGGCTTGCGGCGTTCCAGCCTGCAGCTCCGACGGCGGGGCCGATGTTCCGAGCCGCCACCGCCGACTACGACATTCCGCAGACTGCCTACCCACAGGCTGCGAAGGCGGAGCCCGAGCTGGACGAGGTCGATCGCCTCTTCACCGGCGGCTGAGAGCGGCTAAAGCGCGAGTCCGCCTGGCTCCCCCTAGGAGGCATAGGACGAAATAACAGACGGGAGAACACCCACTCGGATCCGCCAGCCTGAGCGGTTTACCTCCTGGGCCGACAGCCGTTAGAGCGCGAGATGGAGCCTGAGGGCCTCGTCGAGCGCAGCGAGCAGGTCGGGTGTGAGCGCTCCGACGAGCGGGCCCACGCGCTCGATCGCGATCGAGCGGACTTGTTCCGCCTGAGCCTTCGAATCGCTTGCGAGTCCGCTGGCGCTGGCGGGCAGCAGCACCTGGAACGGGTAGACGCGCTCGATGTTGGAAGTCACGGGGACGACCGTGATCACGCCTCGGCCGATGCGCTCGGCCGAACCGTTCGCACCGTCGTTACTGACGATCACCGCGGGGCGGCGCTTGTTCGCCTCTGCGCCTACCACGGGTTCGAGATCGACGAGGCAGATCTCGCCGCGGCGCATCAGCGAATGCCGTCGCCGGCGGTTGTCTCCCAGAGCTGCTCGTCGCCACTTTCGGACCACTCCGTCCAGGCGGCTTCGTAGTGGGGGCCGAGCTCCGAGGCGCGCAGCAGACGAACAGCCTTGTGCAACGCGCCGGATCGCGAGGGGATCCCTGGGCTGCCGCGTAGTCATCGAGGAACTCGACGTCCTCGTCCGGGAGGCTCACACTCACTTTCATACCCTGATCCTACCATAGGTATGACTAGCGGAGTAAGGCTCATCGCTAATCCACGAACGGTAGAACCGTCGGAAACGGGAGAAGCTCGTCTCCGGGCTACCTCCGGGCCGACTAGGCGCCCTGCTGCGTAAAGCTTGCGCTTCGTTTCGGAACTCATTGCGACTCTCCTCTTCGATAGATCACGAAGCCCGACGCGTGATCTAAGCAAGCTCCATTGGAAGGAGCCATCGGGTTCCGCCTGTCAGAACGCGGCTTTGTGAGATCAGCCTCGTCGAGAGAGCACTGCAACCCGCCGGGCTCACGAGCGGGTTCAACCTGACTGCGCTGGCTTTCGACGTGCGCTGCCGGGGGGATAAGCAATCCGCCGCGCGCACGAGGGCACCAGGCGTCTGATCGTGGGCGTTCCCGGTTGAGGCGAGGCCCCGCAACCAGCGGATGATGAATCCCCAGGCAGCAACGGATAGTTAATCCGCGGGCGGAAGAGACTGGTTGCTCTGGTTGCTACTACATTGCCCCAGATTCGACCTCAAGTGACGTGGGGCGATCAAGATTCCTGCTCTGCGGGGCGGCTACGAAATCGACCAGTGCCTCGCCGCCAGCCATGAGCGCCAAGTCGACCGCGCCAACCTCGGTCAGTTCATCGACGCGCGTCGACATCGGGGGCCCGCGTCGAGCTTGTCGATTAATTCTGGGTGGCGTGTGTCAAGGATTGGGCTGTTCGCTATCCCTAGCTGACGCTGCAATCGGCGGGAAACGCCGAAGAGAATGGCAGCGTCGTTTGTGCCTGCCCAAGTGCGGCGAGAGCGATGGCGGTGTGGGCAAGGCCATATGCGATTGCTTCTGGATCACCGAGCGCGAGGACTCGCGACAGCGCAGGAAGGCTGTGCCCTAAGGATGCACGGTAGTCGCGTTGCAGGAGTCGAACCCATGCGAGCCATTGGTCGACGAGGGCGAGGAACAGCTCTGCGTCCTCCCGCTCCCAACGTTGACGTACACCGAGGAGGATTTCGGCAGCACCATCTGTTTCGCCTAACCACCATGCGGTTGCAGCTGCGTATGAGATGAGCGCTCCCCCGGACGTTTTCGAATCGGTGTGATGTTCGAGATGTTGGATGGCCTCTTGCATCCGCCGAATCCCTTCGGCGTCACGACCTTCGCGCAGCTCAGCGATTCCGACTCTCAGCGCCGCGCCCCAGTATCCGTCGTCATCTCCGGCGCTCTGCGCCGTCGTCGCGGCTTCTGTGTACATATCCTTCGACGTTGAGAATTCGCCAAGAATGCGGAGCGAGCCCGCTCCTTGGCGTTGCGCTAGCGCCAACTCCACTGTTGGCGTGGGGTTCAAGGCAAGAACTCGCGTGAGCCACTCGACATGCTCGGTGTGGGCCCCTCGGACCGCTAGAACACTGCCGAACGCGGCGAGGAGGGATGCTGCGTCGTCCGCCGCCTCGTGTTCGATCAGGTAGTCGAGTGCTGCTCGGAGTTCATCCAGCTGATTGTGGACAGAAAGACAGCCCGCCAGAGCGCGTCGGCATGCTTAGAGAGCAGCGATGTGAACCACTGGGCGTGCGCCTTCGCCGTCGTCACGTAGTCGCCTTCGGATTCAAGCAGCTCGCGGGCGTAATCGCGGATGGTCTGGAGCATCGAGTGCGGCGCCCGATGTCGCCCTGATCCCGCAGCTCGACGAGGCTCTTTATCGATGAGGGACTGAAGCGTATCGACGTCAGCGTCAGCGACGGCTTCGGCGCTCTCCAGCGTGAACCCGCTGCGAAATATTGCGAGCCGGCGGAACATCGACGCAGAGTCGGGGAGCATGTCGAGTGACCATGCGATCGTCGCACGTATGGTGCGCTGGCGCGGATGCGGCGTGTCTCGTGGACCGTGGAGCAGGTCGAGGTGCCTGTCGATGCGGTCGAGAAGCTGCTCTGGGGCCAGGACCGTAGCTCTCGAAGCGGCCAGCTCGATCGCGAGCGGGGAGTCGATAAGACGGGAGCAAAGGTCACCAACCGCTCTCGTGGCGCCTAGGGTGACACCAGCCAACGGGTTCGATCCAAGAAGAGCGAGACAGCATCTGGGGCATCGAGGGGTGGCACCGGGAAGGTTTGTTCTCCCGCGAGCTGCAACCTCTCACGTGATGTGACAAGGAGGGTCGCCAGAGGCCCCGCGTCGCGGAGTGCGGCGATCTGTGTCGCACCGGTTGGCAGCAACTGCTCGACATTGTCCAAGACGACGAGCCAGTGCTGGCTTGATAGAAGCGGAGAGACCGCGTCGAGAGGCTCTGTGGCACCTGAAAAGCCGAGGGCAGCCGCAACCTCTGACAATAGAAGGCGTGGATCTCGGAGTGGGGCTAAGTCGATCCACACGACGCGTTGTCGTTCGGTCTTGGCGGCCCAGCGTTCGGCTGCGGCAATTGCCAGCCTCGTCTTTCCGATTCCGCCGGCTCCGGTTAGGGAGATGACACGCGCGGAGCTGCTCAGGAGGCGCTCGATTTGGTCAAGCTCATGTGTGCGTCCGACGAACGTTGACGTCGTGGCAGGAAAGTGAGCGCGTGAACCTCGCCTTCTGCGCGAGTGTGCGTCTGGTTGAAAGGCGTCCAACTCGAGAGTCGGGTCTTGGTTGAGAATTTGTTGCTGAAGCGCGCTGATCTCACGGCTGGCGTAGATCCCGAGGTCCTCGCTGAGGGAGTGCCGCAATCGCTGGTAGACGGCGAGCGCATCAGTTTGTCGGCCAGCACGATAGAGAGCGAGCATCAGCTGCCGATGCATCCGGTCGCGATTTGGATTGAGAGAGCAGACGCTTTCGAGGTCACTGATCAGATCGGCATGTCTGCCGAGCAGGAGCCCGACCTCCATGAGGTCCTCGATTGCGGCTAGGCGGAGCTCCTCGAGGCGCTGGATTACAGGTTGGGCCCATTCGAAGTAGCGAAAGTCGATCAACGCTTGACCTCTCCAGAGGCCAAGTGTCTCTTTTAACACCGCTTCAGCCTGGAGCAGTTCTCCACTTCCAAGGAGCTCTTTCCCTTGCGCTGCCAGCCGTTCGAATCCATGCGCGTCAACTCGTACGTTCGCGAGTGACAGCACATAACCAGGCGCGCTCCAGCGGATCGCGTCCTTTCCGAGAAGCCGTCGCAGGTTCGAGATGTAGACCTGCAAAGAACGCAAGACTCGCCCGTGCCGCGCCGCCCTCCCAAACGCCTTCGAGTAGTTCCTCGGCAACGACAACCTCGTCCCGCCGCACCAATAGCATGGCCAGGACGGTCTTCTGCTTGAGCCCGCCGAGTTCGATGGGTGCATCGTCGATTTCTGGCTTCAAGTGGGCCGAAGTATCCGCAGTTCGAGCACGGAGAGCAGTATCTACCCGTGCTGTCAACTGTGCGGCGCCGCGACTCGCGGATGCTCACTAAAGCATGGCTACGAGAAGGCCGACTTCGCTCCGAACCCTAGGTCTTGATCGGATTTGCGTCGAACTTGAGCCGATTTTAAGAGACGTCGCGCACGCTGAACCGAAATCGGATTTGCGAAAGGCACCCGCCTCTCTGGCCAAACTGGAAAAGGAGCTTCCGATGTTTCGGGTTCGTCTCACATGCGTCATCGCGCTCGCCGCCCTCACAGCTTGCCTCACCGCCACGGTCGCTTCTGCCGCGGGTAGCAGTTCGATCGCGTCAGCGCCATTTGTTACCTCCGGTGCGCACCTGTTCGGCGATACGTCCCGCTACGCAGCAGGGGCCGACAATTGCTTCTGCACTTACCAGTTCGAGTACTGGAAGAGTCACCTGCTCGCGGGCGACGTCGTGACAGTGAAGTTCGCAAACGCCAGCAACAGCATGAGCGTTGGTGTTACGGGCCTCGCCATCTACCCAGCAGGTACCGACGACTTCACCGTAGCGCGTACTGGCTCAGCCACCGAAATAGCAGTGACCAGCAATGGACATGCTCAGTTGCGCTACACAGCTCCCAAGACAGGCGACTATCCGTTCGGTTTCTATTCAAAGTCGACATTCTCGGATGCCGGAGCGTACGACTTCACGACTACCGTCGTACACCGAGCTCGACTTGATGTCGCGACGACGGCACCGCTTGGAGTTACCGGCACTCTCGATGTGGTGGCTAACTACCCAGACGGGACGCCGATTGCGTCGGGGCTCGGTGCAACGCTGAGTGGTTACTGGACGCATCGGTGGCACAAACTCGGGAAGGCATCGGTCGCGGCTGGCCAGATCCATATCCCCTACAAGCTGCCGGCAAGCAGGCGTGGAACGGTGATCAAGCTCGCCGTCAATGCCGGCGGTGCCTCGTTCATGGGTGTGCGGATTGTGAAGCAAGCGAGGATCGGATGATGATGCAACCACACACTTTCACCCGGGTATCGGCAGCACTCGCCGTGCTGGCGTTGCTGACCGTGGGCGTCTCAGCCGCGCGTCCCACTGCGTCGGAAGGTGAGATGCTTTTCACCGTGCAGCCGGCACCGCAAGGGACGAACACTCTCGTCTTCAAGGCAATGCCGGCAAGCGGAGGTTCTATCCGCACCGTTTCCGCACCGGTATCCCCAAACGTCGGCCGTTCGATCGCGGTATCGCCGGATGGCATGCGGGTCGCCTATGTCGGCTACGGCCGCTTCCAGGTGTGGGCGGGCCGTTGGACACCGGGGACAGCCCACCTCAACGCCTCCAACATCAGCGATCCACAGGCGCTCAGCGACGACTGCAAACTCGCAACGCAAACCTGGAATGGAGTAGCGTTCCGACCCGACAATGTTCTGGAAGGTCGAGTTGTCGTGCAGGATCTCGGAGGCGCGATCAAGCAGGCCGTGAGCGCGTGGCGCAAGGGTGGCGCGCCACCGAATCCCTATTGCCGATCCAGCTCCAGGCGCTCTATTCCAACCTCAACAACCTCGAATTCGGCTCCATTCCGGCGGCCATCATCGCACCCGTGAAATCGCCGTGCGACTCGGGGGCACTGATCCGCCTTGGCGTCAGTGAGTTGGCGAAGCACAGCTCAGCGGGCGCGATGCTCAGCGACCTCACTAGTGCAGTGGAACAGATGAAAGCTCGCTGGGCGACCGCCAATCGATTTCTGGACAACCGCCGCTCTACCGAGGCGTTCAATACATCGGCTGGACCAAACGGGCTCTCAATACGTACAAACGCGCTACCAACAGTTTGGCAACCCCGCTGTCTCTCGTCAGAAATCACCCGTGAGGACGGGACTGTCACTACCAAAGTCGCGTCACCGTGCGGGACATTCGACATTGCGGCCGTGGCGCTGTCCCCTGATGGCCGTTATCTCGCCATGATCTCGTCCGCCCGGTGGGCGAGCAGGCATCTGGGTCTGGGGATACCCTAGGGCGCAATCCCACTCAGGTTGTGCGGACGTTCAATGAGATCAACGCGCTTGCCTGGCGACCCGACAGCAAGACGCTCCTCTTTGCGTCCCGACCAGCCGGACCTCGTCAAGCAATGGACGTGCCCTAAGCTGCAATCGGTAGCTGCGCAATTTGGGAGGTCCGCGCTGACGGTTCAGGCATCGGGACCGTTTGTCACGGAGCGAAGGAAGCATCACTGCGATCAACACCGTCGGGACCCCGCAACGAGAGTACGTTGAGCTTGTGGGGATAGTCAATCCCCCGGCCGTGATTGACGCTGCAGACGAGCTTGCGAGGGTAGGGCGTGGAACGAACGACGGGTCCGCCACATCGCAGTTCCAGGACATCCAAGTCGGCGCCGCCTTTCCACACCTCGAGTTCCTCCGGTCGAAAAAGGCCCCGACGGCTGCCGGGGAGCTTGAAGTGCGGGATGTCTCTCTTGCGGGTCAGCTCGTGGACAGTTCGGAGTGAACAGCGGAGAAGGACAGCAACCTCTTCCGCGACCAGCAGTGGCTCTCGAACTGAGTTCCGGGGTGCGTGCACGCTGTCCTGGATACGCCGAACTGCCCCCTTGCGTCACGCCGGCGGCGTACGTCGGGATAACGGTCGGGGGAACACCCACGCAAACCCGCGTGCTCGAGCGGTTTGCCTCCTGGGGGCGGCCTCGCAGCGGGTCAATCGCTTTGGTCGGCGAGCGATTCGAGGAAGGCGCTCGGGTTGATGACGGACATGCGGCGGTAGAGGGAGGAGGGGGTTAGATGCCGTGAGGTCGACCGTTAGCTGAGCGGCACCGCCTGAACCGAAGATCTACGCAGCCCACTCTTCCGGCAGCGAGAAGTAGCGCACGGCGTTGTCGACGCAGACGGCGCGGACGACCGCGAGCACCAGTCGAGGTCGGCCGGGATTCGGCCCTCGTCCACGTCGCGACCGATCGCGTCGCAGAGGACACGGCGGAACAGCTCGTGGCGCGTCATCGACAGGATCGAGCGCGAGTCGGTGAGCATGCCGACGAACCCGGCGAGCAGCCCGACCTGGCCGAGCTCGTCGAGCTGGCGCCGCATCCCCTGCTCGTGGTCGTTGAACCACCACGGCGGCCCCCACTGCACCAGCGACTCCACGCCCGGCCGGGAGAAGGCGCCGGCCATCGTCGCGAACAGCGCGTTGTCGGCCGGGTTAGGTTGTAGAGGATCGTGCGCGGCAGCGTGCCGTCGCGCTCGAGCTCGCCGAGGAACCGAGCCAGGCCCGGCGCCTGGCGCTCGTCGCCCATGACGTCGGCGCCGGCGTCGCGCCCGACCAGCTCGAGCAGTCGCGGCGACGCGTCGCGGATCGGCCCGAGGTGCAGCTGCAACACCGAGTCGTCGGCGTGCGCGAGCCGGGCCGGCAGTGCGACACGACCTCGAGCAGCACCGCCTCGCGCTCCTGGTCGGTCGCGGCCGCGGCCGCCCGAGCGGGCCGGCGGATCGCCGCGTCGGCGAGGGCGGGATCGCGAGGTCGGTCCGGGCAGGACCGCGAGGCCGTGGTCGCTCGCCCGCCCGCCCATGCGCGGCAAAGCGCCGGTACGACCGCGCCAGCGCGTCGAGCAGGGACATCGAGGTCGTCGACGCCGGGGCGCCGCCGATCGCCGCGAGGCCGATCGGCCCACTCGTTCCACGCCGCCGGGTCGTCGAGCAGCACGGCATGCGCCGCGTCGGGCCGGAAGGTCGGGACCATCCTGGTGGCGACCCGTCCCGGGCGGCGCGCGCGCCGGGCGTCGTGGGCGGCGAGATCGTCGGCCGGTCCGTCGGTGGTGGCGACGCCGGCCACGTCGAAGTGGGCCAGGAGCAGCGTCTGGGCCGACCACAGCGGCAGCTGGCGGTTCGCCTCCTCCCAGATCTCCGGCCGTCGACGGGTCGAGCACCAGATCGATGCCGAACACCCGACGCAGCTCGAGGTGGGTCCAGACGTACAGCGGGTTGCCGATCAGCCGCGGCACCGTGGCCGCCCACGCCGCGAAGCGGTCCCACGGGTCGGCCGCGCCCGGTGACGAGCTGCTCGGCGAACCCGGCCGCCGCATGGCCCGCCACTTGTAGTGGTCGTCGCCCAGCCAGAGCTCGGTGATCGTCTCCCACACCCGGTCGTCGGCGATGTCACTCGGCGGCAGGTGGTTGTGCACGTCGACGATCGGGGCCCGCTCGGCCACCTCGTGGAACAGCTCGCGGGCGACGCGCTCGGACAGGAGGACATCGTCGTGCAGGAAGGCGTCCACGCCGCTCAGATCGTCATCGCGCTGAACCCGCCGTCGACGACGAGCTCGCACCCCGTGATGAACCGACCGGCGTCACTGGCCAGCAGCAGGGTCGCCCCGGCGAGATCGTCGCTGTCGCCGAAGCGGCCCATCGGGGTGTGGTCCAGGATTGCCTGGATGCGCTCGGGCGTGAGCACGTCGCGGTTCTGCTCGGCCGGGAAGAACCCGGGCACGAGCACGTTGCAGCGGATCCCGAGCGGCCCCCACTCCCGGCCAGGTTCTTGGTGAGGTTGTGCACGGCCGCCTTGGTCATCGAGTAGGTGAACACGCGTGACAGCGGTGTGAGCCCTGAGGCGAGTCGGCAGTTCGATGAGGGCGCTGAGGGCTGGTTCACAGAGCGATGCTATAGCGGGCTGCCCGCGGAAGTGACTGCTGTTCACGGACGCCGGTGTGCGCCACACCAGCGCGGTCGACCGGTGCCGCGGCGGTGTCGTCTGGCGCGGCCGACGCTACGGGCATGACGCGAAGGGCACGCGGCAGGTCTGACGTTCAGGGCGGGGAGGGACGCGACTGCGTCCCTCCCCGATCGTCCCTACGGCGAGCTCAGGAGGCAGGGAGAAGCACGGTGTCGATCACGTGGATGACGCCGTTCGACGCCGAGATGTTGATCAAGGGCCAGAACGGGGTTGATCGTCTGGCCCGCTCCATCGGTGAGCGTGAGGTTCGGGTTGGCGGTGATCGTGCCGCCGTTCAGCATCCCGATCGTCTTGGCGTTGTTGCGATTGAAGACGCTGTTGGAGAAGCGGCGGCCGTCTGTCACGTGGTAGAGGAGCACGTTTTTCAGCAACGGGTATCCGAGCGCCGCCTGAGCCGGGCTCGTGAGGATTCCGGGCAGGCTCGGATTGGCTGCGAAGAGCTTCGCGAACGCAGTCGTTCGTCGGAGCGAACACGGTCAGCGTCACGTCGCTGGAATCGACGACGGCGTCGAGACCCGTGAGCTGCAGCAGCGAGACGAGCGTGCTGAAGCTGAAGGATTGCCTGCAGCGATCTGGGCGATCGTCTGGCTGCCCGGCTTCGCTACGACTGAGCCTCGACCCTGCGGATTCGACTCCGACGAGAGGCCGCGGAGGAAGCCGCAGCCGCGTTCGGGTGGGCCTTCGAGTCACTGTCGACCCGACCGGCCAATGCGACGTGGAAACAAGCGCAGCGGCCAGGAGGCCGACTGCCGTGATGCTGAGGAGCTTCTTCATCATTTTCCCTTCGGAGGTATGACAGGTACACGCCTGTTACGTCCCGAGCGCCGGCGTGGATCAGAACGACCGGCGAGCGATAGCCACGGAGACCTCGGAGGTCGCCGTGCTCTACTCGGGGTGGACTTGTGTGTGGATCCTGTCGTTCTCGCGCCCGTCCGCGATTGCCGCGATGACGAGCGCGACGATTCCGGCCGCTGCGGGGATCGTGATCAGGAAGCCTGCGATGAAGAGGCCCACGTCACCCATTGCGGTTGCCGCCCATCTGAAGCGCGACCGCTCCGAACGAGAGGATCGAGGGCACCCAGAGACCGACGAAGATGCCCTCCTCGTGGCTGCCCGTGAACCACAGCGTCACCGAGAGGATGAACGAAGCGAACGCTGCGACGAGAATCGCCGCTGCAGCGCGGAAGCGTATTGTGCGGTGTTGCATTCAGTACAGCTCCTCGTCTATCTTTTGTTATATTCGGTGGGGGTAGGCCCCTGGATCAGTCGAGCCGTGCAGGCATTCGGCTGGCCCGGGAACAAGACCCAGAGCGCGGGCCGACAGCAACTCCAATGTCACGCGGCGCCACCCCGGCGTGCGTCATGCCCGTTGGGAGATCGCGGGAGACGGACGACCGACGGTCGGGTCGCGTGGTCGACATCGCCCTTCCACTCTGCCGAGCTGTGTCCAGGTTATGTCGATTATGGATAGAATGCGGCCTGCAGCTTTCCCTAAGTTCCACTCGATCGCGCCGACGGAACGGGCGTCACCGACCGCGATCTTTTCGGGCACCCTGCCGTCGTGTACCTCGCGCGGCACCCCGGCTGAAACGTCTGCCGCTCCTACCTCCGCCGTGTCGTGGAGGCCGCTCCCGAGATCCAGGCAGCGGCCGGACGGTCTGGTCGTCGTCACACCGCAGGATGCCAGCGCGAGCCGCGACCTGGAGTGACGACCTCCGCCTCGGCAGCGCCGTTGTCATCGCCGACCCGGAACGGACGCTGTACAGGGCGCTCGGCGCTCGTCGACCAAAGCCAACCTGGGTACTGCGGCCCCGCGTTGCCGCCGCGGGGGTCCGCGCGCTCCTTGCAGGCGAGCGCGTCACCGTGACGCGTGGTGACGACGCGCTACAACTCGGCGCCGACGTCGTCGTCGACCAAGACGGCCAGATCGCATTCCTCCACCTGGCCTCCGACGCGACTGATCGCACGCCGCCGGAAGAACTGATCGCGTCCTGCGAGCGATCGACGATGTCTGCAGACGGGGAGGGCCTGCGGGATACGGGCCGTCGTAGCGGTCGAGCAAGACTGCGCGACGTATCGCTGCCAAGTTGCGTCGGCGACGGTTCTGTTGGCGGCTGCAAGCTGCGCAGATCGACAGCTTGGGTATAGATGAGCGGAGCTCCGGTCGCCGCTCACGTAAGAAGCCGCCGCCGAATCGCAGATACTCAGGTATGCGGCTTAACCCCGACGACACGCTGAGCCTCTCCCCGTCCGACCTCTCGAACCACCTCGCCTGCCCGCACCTGACGACGCTCTCGCTCGCCGCCGCGCGCGGTGAGATCGTCAAGCCGAAGCTCGAGTCGCCGCACCGCGACCTCATCTTCAGCAAGGGGAACGAGCACGAGGCCGCCTACCTGGCGCGGCTCGAGGCCGAGGGGCGCTCGATCGTCCGGATCCCCACCTACGACGACGAGGGGTTCGACGCCGACGAGGCGCAGCGGCTGACCGAGGAGGCGATCCGCGCCGGCGCGGCAGACGTCATCTACCAGCCGTACCTCGACCGACGGGACGCTGGCGCGGCTTCGGCGACTTCCTCGAGCAGCAGCCCGACGGCGGCTACGAGCCCGTCGACACGAAGCTCGCGCGCAGCGCCAAGCCGGCGCACGTGCTGCAGCTGCTGTTCTACGCCGAGCAGGTGGCGCGGATCTCGGGCGGCCGGTCGAGCGCGTTCACGTCGAGAACGGGCTCGGCGAGCGCGAGACGTTCCGGGTGGTCGAGTTCGAGGCGTACTACCGCCGCGTCCGCGAGCGGTTCCTCGCCGCGGTGGCGGACGGGCCCGAGACCTACGGCTGGCCGATGCGGCCACTGCGGGATCTGCGACTTCCGGCACATGTGCTGGCAGCAGCGCGTCGACGACGACCACCTCTCGCTCGTCGCGGGCATGCGGCGCGCGCAGGCCGAGACGCTGATTGCCGCGGGCGATCACCACGCTCGAGGAGCTTGGCGACCTGGCGACCGGCGACCCTGGGATGCCGGCTTCCGCCGGACGCCAACGCCGACTCCTTCGAAGGCGGCCGCCACCAGGCCGAGCTGCAGCTGCGAGGGCGGCGCGAAGACCGCTACCTGTTCGAGCTCCTCCCCGACGAAGAGGAGCGCGGCTTCCGGCTGCTGCCCGCGCCCGACGCGGGCGACGTCTGGTTCGACATGGAGGGCCACCCGTTCTACGAGACCTCGCGCGGGCTCGAGTACCTCTTCGGCTACTGCTTCCGCAACGACGACGGCGAGGTCGTCTACGACGCGGTGTGGGGGAGAGACCGCGATGACGAGCGCATCGCGTTCGAGCAGTTCGTCGACTGGGTCGTCGCGCGGCGTCGCGCAGTACCCGGGCCTGCACGTCTACCACTACGCCTCGTACGAGCGCTCGGCCCTGACCCGCCTCGCCGGCCAGCACGGAACGCGGGAGCAGGAGGTCGACGACTTCCTGCGCCAGGAGGTGCTGGTCGACCTCTACCGCATCGTCAAGCAGTCGCTGCGGGCCTCGACCGACAGCTACTCGATCAAGGCGATCGAGAAGCTCTACGGGTTCGAGCGCACCGCCGAGGTGTCGGGCGGCGACGAGTCGGTCGTGCGCTTCGAGGAGTGGGTCGAGACCGGCGACGACTCGATCCTCGAGGAGGTCGAGCGCTACAACGAGGAGGACTGCCGCTCGACGTTCGAGCTGCACGAGTGGCTGCGCTCGATCCGGCCGGCCATGCGTGCCGTGGCGGCTGCCGCCCGACCAGCGCCCGCCGACGGAAGAGGCCGAGGAACGAGATGCCGCACGCGAGGCCCTGAAGGCGCGGCTGCTCGAGGGCGCCGAGGAGGGCGAGCCGCGGCGGCTGCTCGCGAACCTGCTCGACTACCACCAGCGCGAGGCGCGGCCCGAGTGGTGGGCGTGGTTCCGCTGGCCGCAGCTCGACGACGACGAGCTCGTTCGCGACCGCACCGCGATCGGCGGGCTCGAGTGGGACGGCAATCCGCCCGAGGTCGAGGGACAGAGCCACGCCTACCGGATGGCGTTCCCGCCGCAGGAGCACAAGATCGGGGGACGGCGTTCGATCCCCGCACGCGCGCGAGCTTCCGCGTCCGGGTCGACGACGACAACGGCATCGTCACCGTGCTGCGCGGCGTCAATCGCGTGGAAGAGCCCCTGCCGGAGGGCCTGACGCCGGGCCCGCCGATTCCCGAACTGGGTGATCCGCGAGGCGCTGCTCCGCTTCGCGCGGGCGTATGCCGACGGCGACGAAGCCGCATACCCCGCGCTCGTCGCCCTTCTCGAGCGCCGCCCGCCGGACGCCCTGCTCGCTGCCGACCCGGTGACGGCGGCTCTCTCGCTCGGGCGCGAGCTACCTGTTCGTGCAGGGACCGCCGGGATCGGGCAAGACCTGGCAGGGCGCGCGCATGGCGGTCGCGCTGATGCGACAGGGCAAGCGCGTCGGCGTCACCTCGCTCAGCCACAAGGCCATCCACAACCTGCTGCGCGCGATCCAGCACGAGGCAGATGCGCAGGGCTTCACGTTCAGGGGCGTCAAGCGCGGCAAGGACGAGACCGAGTCCGGTCGGAGTTCTCGAGTCGCTGCATCGTCACGTCGAACGACAAGGCCGACATCTTCGACCCTGCGATCGATCTCGTCGCCGGTACCGGCTGGGCCTTCACGCTGCCGGAGCTCGACATCCACGAGAGCGAGCGGCCGCTCGACGTGCTGTTCGTCGACGAGGCCGGCCAGCTCTCGCTCGCCGACGTTCTCGCCGCCGGGACGAGCGCCCACTCCCTCGTCCTGCTCGGCGACCCGAACCAGCTGCCGCAGGTGTCGCAGGGCTCGCATCCGGAGGGATCGGGGGTCTCGGTGCTGCAGCACCTCCTCCAGGATCACCTGACCATTCCGCCCGACCGGGGGCTCTTCCTCGCCGAGACGTGGCGCCTGCGCCCCGAGCTCTGCGACTTCACCTCGAACGCGTACTACGAGGGTCGGCTCGAGCCCGCGCCCGTGACCGCGCTGCGGTCGCTTGCCGCCGGCGACGGCCCGGTCTGGCTCGCGGTTCCGCACGAGCGCCGGAGCCAGTCGTCGGTGGAAGAGGCGGACGCCGTCGCTGCTGCCGTCGACGAGCTCGTCGGCTCGCCGTTCACCGGCGCGGACGGCGTCACCCGGCCGCTGCGAGAGGACGAGGTGCTCGTCGTCGCGCCGTACAACGCTCAGGTGCGAACGTTGCGCTCGCGACTGCCGGCGGCTGTCGCCGTCGGGACGGTGGACAAGTTCCAGGGCCAGCAGGCGCCGGTCGTCATCGTCTCGATGGCGAGCTCGACGGCCGATGAGGCGCCGCGCGGCCTCGGCTTCGCGTTCGACCGACACCGCTTCAATGTCGCCACGTCGCGAGCCCAATGCCGCGCCGTGCTCGCATGTACTCCGGCGCTGCTCGACGCCGACTGCAAGACGATCGAGCAGATGCGGCTCGTCAGCGCGGTGTGCTGGTTCGTGGAGTTGGCGGACTCGGGGGAGGCGGTGCGTTAGCTTCGCGCCGCTGGGCGCTGCCAGGTCGCGTGGCCTACTTGCTCGGCAGGCTCGCGAGCAGCCGGTCGACGAGCTGCACCGCCTTCACCCGGCGGAGGTCGTTGGTGCACGAGTGGAGCGGGCGCTTGCCGGTGAACCGATAGTGGCGCTCCTGGCCGTCGTAGGCGATCGGGCAGGTGCCGGTGAAGGGAGGCAGCGAGGCCGGCTTCAGCTGCGTGATCGCCGCCGTCAGCGCTCGGCGCTCGGCGACGGTGAGGCGGCGCGAGCGGCGGTCGTCGGCGCTGATCGTCGTCGTCGTGATTCGCGCACCCCAGTGGCAGATGCTCGGCTTGCACATCCCGCCGGTGGCGCTGACGCTCACGAGGACTTGCGGCTTCGACGCGGCGGAGGCGGATCCGGCGCTGCAGGCGGCCAGGACGGCGAAGGCAAGGAGAAGAAGCTGGGCACGGAGAGCCATCTTCCTTGTATACGCCGCCCGCGCCGCTCTCGTCACGCCATGGCCTCACGATGATCCAAGGTTCGACGCCGCCCGTTCAGCCGCGGCCGATGAACGGCATCTTCGTCGCCATCACCGTCATGAACTGCACGTTCGCGTCGAGCGGCAGCGTCGCCATGTAGACGACGGCCCGCGCCACGTTGGCGACGTCCATCGTCGGCTCGGGCACGACGTCTCCGTCTGCCTGGAGGACTCCGGCCGTCATCATTCGCTCGGTCATCTCGGTGGCGGCGTTGCCGATGTCGATCTGCCCGCAGGCGATGTCGTACTTCGCGGCCGTCGAGCGACGTCGACTTCGTGAGCCCGGTGATCGCGTGCTTCGTCGCCGTGTACGGCGCCGAGCGCGGGCGCGGAACGCTGGGCGGAGATCGAGCCGTTGTTGATGATCCGGCCGCCGCGCGGCGACTGGCGCTTCATCAGCCGGAACGCCTCCTGCGTGCAGAGGAACGCGCCGGTGAGGTTGCGTCTCGACCACCGCGTCCACTGCTCGAGCGTCGACGTCCTCCAGCGGCGACGGCCGGGGCGCCGATGCCCGCGTTGTTGAAGAGCAGGTCGAGCCGCCCGAAGCGCTCGTCGATCTCGGCGAAGAGGGCTGCGACCGAGGCCGGATCGCGGACGTCGCAGGTCAGGGCCAGGGCATCGTCGACCGGCCTCCGCCGCCGTCGCTTCGAGCTGCTCGCGGCGCCGGCCGGCGAGGACGACCGTGAAGCCCGCCTCCGCCAGCGCAATGCGCCGATGCGCGGCCGATGCCGCTGCCGGCGCCGGTGACGAGCGCGATCCGGCTCACGGGCACCGTCGCCCGCCGAGCTCGTCCTCGACGTAGACGCGGATGATCTCCTCGAAGCTCGACTCCGCGCGGAACCCGAGCGCGTGCGCCCGCCGCGCGTCGAAGCGGCGCGGCCAGCCGGCGACGATCCGGCTCACGGTCTCGTCGGGCTCGCGTCGGATCAGCCGGACGACCTCGTCGCCCGCGACGCGGCGCAACGCCTCGATCTGCTCGGCCACGGTGACCGAGACGCCGGGCATCGTCAGGCAGCGCCGGTCGCCGAGCTCGTCGCTGTCGATCGTCGCGGCGTGGAGGAGAAAGCCGATCGCGGCGCGCGGCGAGGCGTGCCAGTGGCGAACGTCGTCGGGGACCGGGCAGCACCGCCTCCTGCCCGTTCAGCGGCTCGCGGATGATGCTCGAGAAGAACCCCGACGCGGCGAGGTTCGGCGCGCCCGGGCGCACGCAGATCGTCGGCAGGCGGATCCCGACGCCGTCGAGGAAGCCGCGCCGCGAGTAGTCGGAGAGGAGCAGCTCGCCGATCGCCTTCTGCGTCCCGTAGCTCGTCAGCGGCGCGGCCGCGAAGTCGTCGCCGATCGCGTCCGGGAACGGTGCCCCGAAGACGGCGATCGTCGAGGCGAAGACGACCCGCGGGCAGTAGCCGTGCCGATCGCCCGGATCGCGTCGAGCAGCAGGCGCGTCCCGTCGAGGTTGACGCGATAGCCCTTCTCGAAGTCCGCCTCGGCCTCGCCCGAGAGCACCGCCGCGAGGTGGAAGACGACGTCGGGCCTGCCCGAGACGAGCTGCTCGGCGACTCCCGGCCCCGCCAGGTCGCAGGCGGTCGTGTCGATGTCGAAGGCAGCGGTCGGTCGCGCCGGCTCCACGACATCGACGAGCAGGAGGCCGTCGACCGGCTCACCGCCGAGCGTCCCGTCGCGCGCGAGGCGCTCCGCGAGCTTCCGCCCGAGCATGCCCGCTGCGCCGGTGACCAGGATCTGCACAGGGCGGAGCCTAGAAGAGCGGCCGCTCAGGCGAAGAGTGAGCTGAGCCGGTGCTCGGCCTGGAGCCGGGCCATCTCCGTCTCGTCGGGACGCGAGGAGAAGCGCTCGGCCGCATCGAGCACACGGGGGAGAAGCTCGAGGTCGCCGGGGCCGTTCAGGAAGATGCCCGGCTCGCCGAGCACCCAGTGGACGGCGAGATCGATGTGCGGCTGCTCGACGAGGGGCTCGTACCAGGTCGCAGCGGAATGCTCCCTCGATCCCCACGGCCCCTGCGCGATCGCCTTGATCGTCTGCACTGCGACGTTCCGCTCGCGGCAGATCGCCAGCAGCGACTCGACGTCGGCTGCGTACTGGGCGTCCTGCAGGATCACGTGGCTGTACGGGAACAGGACCGAGTCGAAGGCGAACCGCTCCAGGCTGCGGCGGTGCATCTCGGCGATCGTCAGCCCGTGGCCGGTGACGCCGATGAACCGGACGAGCCCTTCCTCCCGCGCCTCGACGGCGGCTCGCAACGCACCGTCCTCGCTCATCGCCAGCTCCCATTCGGCCGGGTGGACGAGGCAGTGCAGCTGGATCAGATCGACGTGATCGACTCCCATCCGCTCGAGCGAGCGGCGAATCTGCTCGCGGGCCGCTGCGTACGAGCGCTCGCCGGTCTTGGTCGCGAGGAAGAAACGGTCACGGTGCTCGCGAAACCAGGGCGCGAGCCTGAGCTCCGACTCGCCGTAGCTCGCCGCGGTGTCGATGTGATTGATCCCGTGCTCGAGCAGGAGCTCGAGCGCGTCGTCGGCCTCGTCCTGCGACACGTTCCCGAGCGCCGCGGCGCCGAAGATCACGCGTGAACTCTGGTGACCGGTCGCGCCGAACGGGATCGTCTCGATCATGCAGACAGGGTACGCGGTCCCGGAATCGGGCCCGCGAGGTCGTCGAGCACGGTCGCCGTGACGGCGGTCTCGATCACGCCGCCGGGATCGATCCAGGCGGCCGTGCCGTCGGCGACGTTCTGCGCGAGGCCAC
Organism: uncultured Thermoleophilia bacterium; assembly: GCA_963799905.1. GTDB lineage: Bacteria > Actinomycetota > Thermoleophilia > Gaiellales > Gaiellaceae > Gaiella. Next base: position 121,000 of record CAWCYU010000009.1, on the reverse strand, counting down.
CGGGCGGGCTCGTCGACGGCTCCGTGAGCAACACGTAGTGGCCGCGCCAGCCGCCGTACACGCCCCAGAGCCAGGTCGTGCGAAACAGCTCGGCGTCGTACTCGAGCGCGAGCCCGACCGATCGCGCGGGGTGCGTGACCGCGCACCAGCCCTCGTGCGGGTCGACGGCGTAGAGCCACTCCGTCACCCCCGATTCGGGCGGGAGCACGGCGGCGAGATCGACGGCCTCGTGCATGGGCCAGGCAGCCGGCGTCGCCGTTCCCGTGAGGCGTCCCGGCATCGACGGCTCCGCCGCGACCGCCGCGGTGGGGAGGTGGATCCGCGAGTCGGGGCCGATCGCGTGGGCGACATGCAGGCTCCAGGCGAACGGGAGCGGCTGGGTGCCGAGATTCGTGAGCCGGTGGCGGAAGCGCACGTCGAGGCCGTCGCGGCGGAGCGTGATCCACTTCTCCATCAGGCACGGCAACGCGACCGTGTGCCGGCGGAGGTGCACGGTCGCCGTCTCGCCGTCGTCGTGCTCGACCGACCAGTCCCACGGGCCGTGCCAGAGGTCGCCGTGATCGTGGAACGTGTTGCCGTCGAGCTCGCAGGGCGGGTCGGTGGGGAAGAGCTCGTCCCAGCCGCCGCACCAGATGTCGTCGAACGCCGCGCCGGGGTAGGTGCGCCGGAGCGGCACGCGGGGGTTCTGCCACAGGAGGTTGACGCCCGTCGGCCGGTGCACGAGGTCGAGGATCTTGGCGCCTGCGTCGGGGAAGAGCGTCAGCCGCAGCCGCTCGCCCTGAAGTGCGATCCCGGGGACACCCTCGTGCACGAGCGTCGTGTCGACGATCGCCGAGCGGGTCACTCGCCCTTCAGCGCTCCCGACACGAGGCCGCGCACGAAGTAGCGCTGGCCGAAGATGTAGACGGTCACGATCGGCAGCGTCGCGAGCATCAGCCCGGCCATGATCGCCGGCACGTCGAGGCTGTAGCGGCTCTGGAAGCCGGTGATCCCGATCATCAGGGTCTTCTTCGAGTCGTCCTGGAGGAAGACGAGCGCGATCAGCAGCTCGTTCCAGACCCAGAGCAGGTTGACGACGGCGAGCGTCATCAGGGGCGCCGCCGACATCGGCAGCACGATCCGCCTGAACACCCGCCACGAGGATGCCCCGTCGATCAGCGCCGCCTCCATCAGGCTGGCCGGGATGGTGCGGAAGAAGTTCGTCAGCATGTAGACCGAGAACGGCAGCATCAGCCCGACGTAGATCAGGATCACGAGGCGGAACGTGGAGATCTGGCCGATGTTGGCGCCGAAGACGAACAACGGCACGAGCAGGACGACGGGCGGCACCACCATCAGCGCGACGAGGATCCCGAGCACGAGGTCGCGCCCCCTGAACGACCAGTGGGCGAATCCCCAGGCGGCGAGCGACGCGACGACGAGGGTGACGGCGACCGAGGCGAAGGAGAGGAACACCGTGTTGCCGAGCCAGCGGGGGAACTGGTCGCCGAGCGCCGTCCGGAAGCCGGCGAGCGTGGGATCGGCGATCGGCGCCCAGGGATGCTCGAGGAAGCTCGACTGCGTCTTGAACGCCGCCGTGATCATCACGTAGACCGGGAAGAGGGCGACCACCGTCGCAAGGATGAGAAGCCCGTGCTTCGTGATCGTGCCTGCGAGGCGCCTACTCATCGATCCCGATTCCCGACCGCCGCTGGATCCGGAAGAACGCGGCGATCAGCACGAGCGTGACCGCGAACAGCGTCGCCGCCGCGGCCGCTGCGATCTCCGGCGACTGGTACTGGAAGGCGGACTGGTAGATGTAGAGCTCCGTCACCTGGGTCGCGTCACCCGGACCGCCCTGGCCGTTCGTCATCACGTAGACGTAGTTGAAGACCCAGGAGACCATCGTGATCGCCTCGACCACGACGTAGAAGACGATCACGCCCGAGAGCTGCGGGATCGTGATCCGGCGGTGGAGCCGGAAGAAGCGCGCCCCGTCCATGCGTCCCGCTTCGAAGACGTCGGAGGAGACGGAGAGCAGCCGGGCGAGGAAGAGGATGATCCCGAAGCCGAGCTCGCGCCAGACGATCACCGCCGTCATCGTCCAGAGCGCCCAGCGGGGCTGGCCGAGCCAGTCCTGCGCCAGCCCGCCGAGCCCGACCGCGCGGAGCACCTGATTGATGAGCCCGTTGAACTGGAGCAGCTGCCCGAACACGACCCCGATCACCGGGATCGCGAGCACGTAGGGCAGGAAGAGCGCCCAGCGGTGGAACCGCCAGCCCCGCAGCCCCTCGAAGAGCAGGATCGACAAGAGCAGCGAGCCCGCGACGAGGATCGGGACCGCGAGCAGAAGCCGGGCGTTGTGGCCGAGCGCCGTGCGGAAGGTCGGGTCGGTCCAGGTGATGTGGAAGTTCTCGGTCGTCCAGGCGCCGTCGAACTGGAACGAGGACTTGACGAGCTCGACCATCGAGTAGCCGAACACGAACAGCACGACCGCAACCGCAGGGGCGATCCAGAGCAGCGGCTCGAAGCGGCCGGGGCGGAACCTGCGCCGTCTCCTCGGTCGTGCGAGAGCGACGGTGTCGGGGGTCACTCGACCCCCGACACCGGTGGAGCGGGGTGGCCTAGCGGTACGAGGCTGACCACGTCTTGAAGTTCGCCATCTGCTTTCGCTGCGTCGTGCGGATCCGCTGCGCCACCTTCTCGGTCGCCGCGGCCGCCTTGGCTGCCGTGGTGCTGCCGCCGAGCACGAGCTGGGACTGGGCGAAGAAGGCCTTCGCATCCAGCTCCGGCGGGATGAAGTTCTCCAGGTACGGAGAGCCGTTCTTGACGAGGTTGAACAGCACCTTCTGCTGCGGCAGCGTGATCAGCTTCGTGTTGAACCGGTTGTCGGCCGGGAACGCACCCGTGGTCTTGAACCAGGCCGCCTGCCGCTCCGGGGTGTGCATGAACATGATGAAGTCCGCCGCCACCTCGGGGTACTTCGTCCACGCGGTGATGCCCACGGTCTGCGAGGTCGAGCCGAGCTTGCCGGCGTACGGGCCGTTGCCCCACTTGGGCATCGCCATCACGCCGACCTTTGCGACGCCGACCTGCTTCACGAACTTCTTCACGTCGGAGCCGGCCGTGACCGTCATCGCCGCTTTCCCGTCCGACCACCGCTGCTGGCCCTGGTAGAGCTCGAGCGAGTTGATGTCGTTGTTCCAGCACTTGTGGTCGCGCAGCTCCTGCAGGCGCGTCCAGTAGGCGGCGAGCTTCGGATCCGTGAACTTCGCCTTGCCGGTCGTCGCGTCCAGCACGTCGCTGATCGACGTGATGCCCTGGGCGCCGATGACCGAGAAGAGCCAACCGCCGAACCAGCCGTCCTTGATCCCGCCCGCGATCGGCGTGATCCCCTTGGCGTTCAGCTGGTCACACGACTTGAGCAGCGCGGCCCAGCTCGTCGGCACGGCGACGCCGGCCTTTGCGAGCACGTCCTTTCGGTAGAGGACGGGGAACGACGGCTGCACGTACCACGGTGCCGTCCACACCTTGCCGTCGAACGTGTCCTCCTTCGCGTTCAGATAGTGCGCCAGCTCGGACTTGGGGATGTAGTCGGACACCGGCTTCGTGTTGTTGAGCCAGGCATCGTCGAGCGACCAGATGCCGCCCCAGAAATACTGGATGTCGGGCCCCTTCTTGGCGGCGGCTGCCGCCTTGAACGCGGGGATCAGGCCGTCCGTCGTCTGCAGGACGGTCTTGATCTTCACGTTCGGGTGCTTCTTCTGGTACGCGGCGACGGTCTCGGCCAGCCACCCCTTCGCCCCGGCGGCTTCCTGCTCGCCCCACCACGACATCGTCAGGTTGACCGGCTCCGTCGGAAACGCCTGCGTCGTCGACCCCGCCGATCGCATGGCGAGACCCGCTGTTGCCAACACTGCCGTGACCCCGATCGCGACGGCCACGACGACCCCGAACTTTCGGTGCATCCTCGCCCTCCTTACGGATTCTGGATCTCCATCTTCCCGCCTCCATCGACGGCGCACAAGGGCCACGCGCACCCTCCTTCCTCAGAGGCTGAGGTCGTGACCCGAGAGGATCTCGCAACCGCCGGCCGTGACCAGCACGACCTGCTCGACCCGCACCCCCGCGCCGTCGTAGCTGCCCGGCTCGAGCGCGACGATCATTCCCTCCTCCAGCACGACGGGCGAGCCAGGGATGATGCGCGGCGCCTCGTGGAAGCTCGTTCCGATCCCATGGCCCGTGTGGTGGGGGTACTCGAGGGAGGCCCGGGCGAGGGCATCGAGCTCACCGGCGACGGCCCCGGGCCTGACCGCGGCGATCACCTCGTCGAGCGTCGCGCGAGCCCGTGCGTGCGCCGCGACCGCCTCGCCGCTCGGCTCGCCGACGGCGAACGTCGCGCAAGAGTCGCCCCAGTAGCCGCCGAGGCGGGGAACCAGGTCGCAGAGGACGAGGTCGCCTTCTGCCAGCGCTCTCGGGCTCGGCGGCCCGCCGACGTCGCACGTGCGAGGGCCGGAGACGAGATCGGCGAGCACCGGAAGCCGGGCTCCCGCATGTCCTTCCATCGCGCCGCGCACCGCGGCCCAGAGCTCGAGCTCGGAGACACCCGCTGCGCCGTGCGCGCGGGCCGCCCTCTGCCCGGCATCGCAGACCGCGATCGCGGCCCGGATCAGCTCGACCTCGTCGGGATCCTTCACCGCCCGCGCGGTGACGAGCGCGTCGTCGACGGCCTTCCACTCGAGACCGAGTGCGAGCGCCGCAGGAAGCGTGCCGGCGTCGATCGCGACCGTCGGCCCGTCGACCACCTCGCGGAGTGCCCCGGCGGCGGCGCCGACCGGGTCGATAGGGCCGATCCCGAAACCCGGGTAGGTCGCGACCTCGCAATCCGTCTCGCGCGCCGCGTCGGCCTCGTCGTCGCTGACGATCAGGACCGGGCGGCCGCTACGTCCGAGCACGGCGATCGCCGAGAGGGAGAACGGGCTCGGCCCCGATTCGATCTCGGGTGCGAAGCCGGTCAGCCACGTGACGGTGGACGGGTGCGCGACGACGAGCGCGGTCGCCCCCGCCGCCTCGAAGATCGAGGTCGCCCGCTCTCGCCGGGGCGTCATCAGAACGTCACCGTGAGGCCGCCGTCGACCGTGAGCACCTGGCCCGTCGTGTACGTGTTGCGCTCGCTCGAGAGCCAGGCGACGTGCTCGGCGATCTCGGCCGGCATCGCGTAGCGGCGGATCGGGATCTTGCCGTACTTCACATAGACGTCCTTGAACCAGTCGCCGTCGAGCTCGTCCTTGCCGTCGACGACCGACATGCGGGTCGAGACGAAGCCCGGGGCGACGGCGTTGACGAGGATCCCGTGGCGGGAGAGCTCGACGGCCAGCGTCCGCGTCGCCTGCTCCAGCCCACCCTTCGCGACGTCGTACGACAGCGCCCCCTCCTCGCCGAAGCGGCCGTGGACGGAGGTGATGTTGACGATCCGGCCGTAGCCTCGGGCGATCATCCCCGGGGCTGCACGGCTGGCGAGAAAGACCGGGGCGTGGAGGTTGACCGCGAGCACCCGGTTGTACGAGTCGAGCGTCAGGTCGACGGCGAGCGCCGGCTCGAAGACCCCTGCGTTGTTGACGAGCACGTCGAGCGGCCCGACCGCTGCCTCCGCCCCGGCGAGCAGCGCTTCGAGCTCCTCGATCCTGGACAGGTCGCCGTGCAGGCCGTGCACCGACGGCCCGAGATCGGGAACCGGCTCGACGTCGACCGCCGCCACCTGCGCGCCCTCGGCTGCGAGCCGCTCTGCGATCGCCCGGCCGATCCCGTTCGCCGCGCCCGTGACGAGCGCCGCACGTCCCTGGAGCAGGGTCATCTGCGCATCCCGATCTCTGTCCTCTGTCGCCTCGCGTCGTGCTCGCTCGCGTCGAAGTGTCTCATGCTCCCTCGCTCGTTGCCGTTGGCCGTTTCGGAGCGGCCGGATAGTGTCAGCTGATCATGCACTGTGCCGTCAACTCGGACCACCGGCGACGAGAGACCTAGTGGCGGCGATCGAGTTCCGCGGCGTCACCAAGCGCTTCCAGGACGGCACGATCGCAGTCGACGACCTGCGCCTGCGGATCGAGGACGGTGAGTTCATGATCCTCGTCGGCCCGTCCGGGTGCGGCAAGACGACCGCGTTGCGGATGGTCGCGGGGCTCGAGCAGCCCACCTCGGGCGAGATCCTCGTCGGTGACACCGTCGTCAACGATCTCGACCCCGTCGACCGCGACATCGCGATGGTGTTCCAGAACTACGCGCTCTATCCGCACATGACCGTGCGCGCGAACATCGGCTTCCCGCTCGAGACGCAGCGGATGCCGAAGCCGGAGCGGGAGCAGCGGATCGCCGAGGCCGCCGCCCTGCTCGGGATCGAGGACCTGCTCGACCGCAAGCCGCGCGCCCTGTCGGGCGGCCAGCGCCAGCGCGTCGCGATGGGCCGGGCGATCGTTCGGCATCCCCAGTCGTTCCTGATGGACGAGCCCCTCTCGAACCTCGACGCCAAGCTCCGCGTCCAGATGCGGGCGGAGCTCGTGCGGCTGCACCAGCGCCTCGGCGTGACGACGCTGTACGTCACGCACGATCAGGTGGAAGCGATGACGCTCGGTCAGCGGGTGGCCGTGCTGAATCACGGCGTCGTCCAGCAGGTGGACGCGCCCGACGTCCTCTACAACCGGCCCGACAACACGTTCGTGGCCTCGTTCATCGGCAGCCCGGCGATGAACTTCCTCCTCGCCCGAAGCGACGGGCGCACGCTCTCCTTCGGCGGCTACTCGCTGCCGCTGCCTGACACCGTCGCGGCGCGCCTGAGCCGCCGGGACGGAGAGATGATCGTCGGGCTGCGGCCCGAGCACTTCTCGGACGCGCGCCTCGGAGGCGGAGGGACGGAGCTCCCGGCGACCGTCGAGATCACCGAGCAGCTCGGCTCGGAGACCCTCGTCTACTTCCGGGTCGAGGGGGTCAGCGCCGTGCTCACATCCGGCGACTCGGAGGCGGCACTCGGCGGAGCGTTCGTCGCACGGCTCGACCCTCGCACGCGCCCGCAGACCGGGGACCGCCTGCAGCTCGCGCTCGACCTGGAGCGGGCGCAGTTCTTCGAGCCCGCCGGCGGACAGTCTCTGAGAACCGACCGTCCGTAGGCCGATTCCGCACGCATTTTCGGGCGGGATATACTCGCCGCCTGCTTGTGCCGACACGGCGTGGAAGGAGCTTCGGAATGGGTGTGCTCGACGGTCGAGTCGCAATCGTGACAGGAGCGGGATCGGGCCTCGGCCGCGGGATCGCGCAGGAGCTCGCCGAGGCGGGCGCCTCGATCGCGGTCGTCGAGATCGACGCGAGACACGGCCGCGGTCGCGGCCGCGGAGCTCGCACAGACCGGCGTCCAAGCGCGCGCCTACCCGACGGATGTGTCGGTCAGCGCGCAGGTCGATGCAACCTTCGCCCAGGTGGTCGCCGACCTCGGCCGGCTCGACATCGTCGTCAACAACGCCGGCATCAGCCGGGTCGGCCCCCATACCCAGGACGTCACCGACGAGGACTGGCACGACTCGATCGCGGTCATGCAGTCGGCGGTCTTCTACTGCATGCGGGCTGCGGGTCGGCTGATGCTGCCGCAGAAGTCCGGCTCGATCGTGAACATCTCCTCGATCCGGGGCTTCTCGCCCAACCCGGGCCGCATGACCTACTGCGCGCCGAAGGCGGCGGTGATCATGATGACGAGCATCGCCGCAGGGGAGTGGGCGGGGGAGGGGATCCGCGTCAACGCGATCGCGCCCGGCGTCCTGCGCACGCCCATGTGGGACGCGGACGTCGCGCGCGGCGCAATCGACGAGCAGTTCTACATCGACACGGTCCCGGCGGGCCGGCTCGGGCTCCCCTCGGAGGTCGGCAAGCTCGTCGTCTTCCTCTGCTCGGACGACGCTGCCTACATCACGGGCAGCGTCCAGACGATCGACGGCGCCCTGACGTCGATCCCCGCCGGCTGACTGCGGCCGGCGCCGTTCGCATGTTCCTGCCTCTCGTCGACGTGTTCGGCGACGACGACGTCACGCAGCTCTTCTCGGAGGAGTCGATCGTCGGCGTCTGGCTCGAGGTCGAGCGGGCGCTCGCCCACGCGCAGGCAGACGCCGGGGTCATCCCCGCGGAGGCCGCAGCGGCGATCGACACCGCGGCCGTCCCGGGCCGGATCGACCTCGAGAGCCTCCGCGAGCGCTCCCTCGTCGTCGGCTATCCGATCCTGCCGCTCCTCGAGCAGATAGAGCAGGCCTCCCCCGAGGCGGCCCGGCACATCCACTGGGGGGCGACCACCCAGGACATCATGGACACCGGTGTTGCGCTCCTCCTCGGCCGGGCGCTCGACCGGATCGGCACCCTCGTCGATGCGCTCGGCGACGAGCTCGCGGCAAAGGCCGAGCTCCACCGGACGACGGTGATGCCCGGCCGGACGCACGCTCAGCCCGCCGTGCCGATCACCTTCGGTGGCAAGGCAGCGGTCTGGCTCGCCGAGCTGACCCGGCACAGGCAGCGGTTGCGCGAGGCCCGCTCGAGGGCCGTCGTCGTGCAGCTCTTCGGCGCCGCCGGCACGGCCGCGGCGCTCGGCCCGCAGAGCAGAGCGGTGCGCCACGGTGTCGCCGAGAGGCTCGGGCTGGGCATCGTCGATGTTCCCTGGCACTCCGCGCGCGACAACCTGGCCGAAGCCGGGTTCGTGCTCGCCGCGACGGCCGCCACGTGCGGCAAGCTCGCACGCGAGGTCGTCGAGCTCTCGCGACCCGAGATCGGAGAGGTTCGCGAGGAGGGAGGGCACCTGCGCGGCGCCTCCTCGACGATGCCGCAGAAGGCGAACCCGATCGGCAGCGAGGCCGTCGTCGGTCTCAGCATCCTGGCCGCGCAGCACGCCGGCGCCCTGCTCGTCGCGATGCAGGGCACGCACGAGCGTGCCGCCGGCGAGTGGCAGGCGGAGTGGGACGCGTTGCCGCTCACCTGCGCTGCGACCGCGGGTGCGCTGGCCGCTGCACGAGCCGTCCTGGCCGGGCTGGCCGTCTTCCCCGAGCGGATGCGGGCGAACCTCGACGCGGAAGGCGGCTCGATCATGGCGGAGGCCGCGATGATGGCCGTCGCCGGCACCGTCGGGCGGGCGGAGGCCCATGCGCTCGTCTCCGAGGCGTCCTCGGCCGCGCGCCGCGAGGGGGTCTCCCTGCAGGAGGCGCTGAAACGCGTGCTCGGGCCCGAGATCCTCGAGGCCGTCGGCCCGCTCGCAGACGTGCTCGAACCGGCCTCCTACCTCGGTGAGACCGACGCGATCGTCGCGGCGGCTCTGGAGGGCTGGGCGCGCGGCAGCTCGGGGGACTAGCCGCTCGGCGGCTGGAACAGCTCGACCGTGATGCCGTCGGGATCCTTCAGGTAGAGCCCGAGGCCGCCGCGATTGATGCCCGTGTCGACCTCGACGGGCGGGGAGACGAACGACGCCACCCCACGTGAGAGCAGATCCTCGTACAGCGCGGCCAGGTCGGTGACGAGGAAGCACAGGTGCGAAGCGCCGACGTTGCGCGGCTCGACATCGGCACGTCCGCCCTGGGGCGAGACGTACTCGAACAGCTCGATCACGTGGTCGTCGCCGGGGACGCGGAGATGCGCCATGCGAACGTGCGCGTCGGGATAGCCGACGATCGCCGCGAGATACCCACCTTCCTTCTCCTGCGTCGCGATCACCTCGCAACCGAGGACGTCGCGGTAGAAGACGAGCGAGCGGTCGAGGTCGGAGACCGTATAGCCCGTGTGGTGCAGCCCGGCTAAGCACCTGCTGCGATCGCCTCCCGCAGCTCGACGCCGCCGCTGGGCGTGACCACGAAGATGTTCTCGACCCGCGCCCCGTAGCGACCCGGGAAGTAGACGCCCGGCTCGACCGCGATCAGCATCCAGGGCTCGAGCGGCATCGTGTCCGAGGGGATCAGGTGCGGGTCCTCGAAGGAGGTGAGGCCGACCGCGTGCCCGCCGTGGTGAGGCAGCTCCCCGCCCGGCAGAGCGGTGACGACGCGGGAGTGGATGTTCGCGAACAGCTCGGCGCCGGTCGCGCCCGGCACGAGCTCCGTCCGTGCCTGGTCGAGGACGTCGAGCAGGATCGAGCGGGCTGCCTCCGCGTCGGCGTTCGTGCCGGCGACGTGCGTCTCGGCGGTGTCCCCCCAGTAGCCGCCGGCACGCACGACGACGTCGGCGATCACGGGGTCGCCCTCCTCCACGCTGCGCCTGCCCGCAACGTGGATCGGACAGCACACCTCGGCGGCGTTCGGCCCCGAGAGGAGGTCGCAGACGAACTCGATCGGCCCGCCGTAGGCGATCTGCGCCGCCGACTGCGCCGCCGTGAACAGCTCGATCTCGCTCATCCCCGCCGCGGCGCCGTTCGCGACGGCCTGCTGGCCCAGCCAGCAGAGCTCGTAGGCGGCGTTGACCTTCTCGATCTCGTCCCAGTCCTTGATCAGCCTGATCCGGTGGAGTGCGGCGTCGGCGCCGACGATCGTCCGCGGCCGCCGCCGCGCCGATCCGCTCGACGGCCGTCGGGAGCTCCGAGCCGACAGCCGAGGCGCCGCGCCTGTGCGACCGCAGGAACGGCGGCGACCGCGGACACCAGATCGGTGAGCGGGTCGAGGTTGATCCCGAAGCCGCGCTCCCCGTAGGCGAGCACCTGGTCGGCATCCGAATGCGCGCTCGCGATCGGCGCCTCGTCCCGCATCACGATCAGCGTCCGCTCGCCGTCGGAGCCGATCACGAGGGCGGACGGGCCGCCGAAGTAGCGCCAGTAGCCGCACAGGTGGTTGACGTTGTCGGCGCCGAGAACGATCGTGCAGTCGACGGTCTCGGCGGCCATCCAGTGCTGCAACCGCTCGAGCCGGTGAGGCGGTTTCGGAATCGAGGAGATCATGGGCTCCCTGCGGGGACGAGGGAAGGGTGGTTCGGCCGGGCGAGTATCTCATACCTGCCCCGGTCGAGATCGACATCTTTGACGGCGCATTTGGCCGGGATATACTCGCGCACGTCCGAGACAACGGCTTTGGAGGAATTGGTCTCAGAGGAGTACTCGACGGGCAGGCCGCGACCGTGACGGGGGTCGACAGCGGGTCGCGGTGGGGGTGCGCCGCAGGGCGCTGCAGCATGCCCGGGGACTGCTAGACGGCGATTGCCGCGACAAGAGGAGGAACGATGAGAAGGTCGCATTGGCGAGTCGGCGCATTGCTCGCAGCGGGGGTTCTGGCACTCGCCGTGACGGCCGCCGCCCTGGGGAACACGGCCCGTAGCGGCGCCGCGAAGGCAGACGGCGGGTCGCTCACCGTCTGGCTCAGCGGCACCTACGCGGGTGCGACGCCCGGGTCGACGTACCGCAGCTGGCTCGACGGGATCAAGGCCCGCTACGAGAAGGCCTACCCCGGCTCGAAGGTGCAGTTCGTGCTGACGCCGATCAACAACGCGCAGTTCACGGCGCAGATCGCGGCCGCCTTCGCCTCGAAGAAGGTGCCGGACGCGATGCTCGTGTACTCGGGCGGGTACACGACCCCGTACATGGAGAGTTCGCTGCAGAAGCTCAACGACCAGGTCTCGGCGACGCCGGGCTTCTACGCCTCGCAGTCCGCCTGGGATCTCTCCTGCCTCAACCTCGACTGCAAGGGCGGCAAGGGGGATATCTACGCCGTACCGAACGATCTCGGCACGTACGGGCTCTTCTACAACAAGGCGCTGTTCAAGAAGGCGGGGATTGCCGCGCCGCCGAAGACCTACAAGGAGCTGCTCGCCCAGTGCGCCACGTTCAAGGCGAAGGGCATCCTCCCGCTCGCCTACGGCGACCGCGACGGCTACTCGACCGACAACTGGGTCACCCAGGACTACGCCTCGACCATGGCGAAGGGCGACATCTCGCTGGTCGACGCCGGCAAGATGAAGTACGCAGATCCGAAGCTCGTGAAGCCGCTCGAGGCACTCGTGCAGTTCAAGAAGCAGGGTTGTGTCAACCCCGATGCATCGACGCACGAGAACAACGACGCGAACACGTACTTCACCTCCGGCAAGGCCGCGATGGTGCTGATGTTCCCGTTCGTGATCAAGGACTTCGAGAAGGCGCTCGGCAAGAACCTCGGGCTCGCCCGCCTGCCGCAGTCGGGCCCGAACCCGGGCCGCACGGCCTCGAACTCGTTCCACAACTGGGTGATCCCGAAGAACGCGGGCAACAAGGACGGCGCGTGGGAGTTCATCAAGATGGCGGTGGACAGAAAGGGCGGCGCGGATCTCGCAACGAAGCTCGGTGCCCTGCCGACGAACAAGGTCGCGGCCGCGAGCCTCAAGGATCCGCTGTCGCAGTACTTCCTGAAGCTGTCGGCAAACCCGCAGGTTCCTCTGCTCGACAGTGTCGTGCCGCTGAAGGTGGCGCTGCTCTACTACCAGCAGCTCCAGGCAGCGTTCTCGGGTAAGACGACGCCGCTGAAGGCGATGCAGAACGTCGACAAGGGGCTCAAGTCGCTGAACCCCTGAGCGCGTCGCCGACACCCGTCGCTCGGAGCAGGTCCCATCGCCCACAGTGGCTGTGGGGCCTGCTCTACGCGACGCCCGCGGTGGTGCTCGTGGGCGTGTTCGTGGCCTATCCCTTCGCGAGCGTTCTCTACCACGCCTTCACGCGCTGGGACGGGATCAGCCCGTCGGAGTGGGTCGGGTTCCACAACTTCCAGGTCATCTGGAGCGACCCGATCTTCCGCACCGCCCTGCGGAACAACGCGATCTTCGCGCTCTCCGTCCCGATCCTCGTCGTCGTGCCCCTGATCGTGGCCTTCGCGATCCACCGGCGGGTGCCGGGGTGGCGGTTCTTCCGCGCCACCGTCTTCCTGCCCGCGGTCTACGCGACGGTCGTGATCGGGATCCTCACGGCGACCGTGCTGCAACTCGACGGGCCCTTGAACCAGGTGCTCGGCGAGGTCGGTCTCGGCGGCCTGCAACGTGAGTGGCTCGGGAGCGCGAGCACGTCGATTCCCCTGATTCTCCTCGTCGTCGTGTGGACGAACTTCGGCTACAACGTGCTGCTCTACCTGGCGGGGATGAGCGCGATCGACCCGTCGCTCGAGGAGGCCGCCCGGATCGACGGCGCGGGGTGGATGCGGATCCTCGTCTCGGTGATCGCGCCGAACCTTCGGCGGGTGCTGGAGATCGTCCTCGTGGTGAACACGATCGCCGCCTTCGCGTTCATGTTCACGTACGTCTACACGATCACGAACGGCGGCCCGGGCACCGACACCTACGTGGCCGAGTTCTACATCTACCAGCAGGCCTTCACGAACCAGAACATGGGGTACGCGGCGGCGATCGGCGTCGTGCTCGTCCTGATCGTGCTCGTGGTCGGGCTGTTCCAGATCCGGGTGCTGACCCGGAAGGAGAGCTGAGGTGGGAGCGGCCGAGGCAACCGTCGCGCCGCCGCCGGAGGCGCGGCGACGGCGGCGGACCGGACGTCACTCCTGGCCGGTCGTCCTCGCGATCGCGCTCTTCTGCTTCTCGGCGATCCTGCCGCTCCTCTTCATGACGGCCACGGCGTTCCGCACGCAGGCCGACTGGGCGAACTCCAAGATCGGCCTGCCGACGACGCTCTCGCTCGGGGCGTTCGAGCGAGCGTGGACCGGGGCCAACATCGGGGTCTACTTCCGTAACTCCGTGATCGTGACGACGGCGACGGTCGTGCTCTCGGTCTTCAGCGCCACGCTCGCCGGGTACGCCTTCGCGAAGCTCAAATGGCGCCTCTCGGGGAGCGTCTACCTGTTCGTGCTCGCCTGGATCGCGGTGCCCCCGCTGCTGATGATGGTGCCGATCTACGTCGAGATGGTGCAGCTCGGGCTGCTCGACACCTACGGCTCGGTGATCTTCCTCTACACCGCCCTCAATCTCCCGTTCAACGTGTATCTGATGACCGCCTACTTCCGCTCGGTCCCCGATGAGCTGATCGAGGCTGCGAGGATCGACGGCGCCGGCATCCACCGCACGTTCCTCCTCATCCTGCTGCCGCTCGCCAAGCCCGCGATCGCAACGCTGGTCATCTTCAACGTCCTCTGGTCGTGGAACGAGTTCCTGTTCGCGCTCCTGATGCTGCAGTCCGACGGTGTCAAGACGCTCACCGTCGGCGTGCTGCAGCTGCAGGGCCGCTTCACTGCCGACTACCCGGCGCTGATGGCCGGACTGCTGATCACGTCGCTGCCCGTGATCGCCGCCTATCTCGTCTTCCAGCGCCACCTCGTCCGCGGCATCGTCGCCGGGGCCGTCAAGTGAGAGGAGCAAACGTGGTATCTCGCCGCTTCGAGGGAAAGAACGTCATCGTCACCGGGGCCGGTCAGGGAATCGGGCTCGCAATCGCCGAGCGCTTCGCCGACGAGGGTGCCGACGTGATGCTGATCGGCCGCCGGCGCGAGCCGTTGCAGGCGCTCGTGGCCCAGATCGAGGCAGGCGGAGGGAAGGCCTGGCTGCATCCGGCCGACGTCAGCGACTCGGCCGCCGTCGATGCGGCCGTCGCGGCCGCGCACGAGCGCTGGGGTCGCATCGACGTGCTCGTCAACAACGCCGGCATCGCCGAGGAGAAGGACTTCCTCGAGATCGAGGACGCGGGCTGGGACGCGATCATCGCCACGAACCTGCGCGGCGCGTTCTTGATGTCCCAGCGTGTCGCCCGCCTCCAGGTCGCCGCCGGCGGGGGCTCGATCGTCCACATCGCCTCGATCGACGCGTCCGGCGGCGACGGCCCCTACGCGAGCTACAACGCCTCCAAGGCGGGCCTGCTCGGCCTCAACCGGACGATGGCGCTCGAGCTCGGCCCGCACGGCGTTCGCGTCAACTGCGTCAGCCCGGGCTTCACCCACACCGAGATGACGGAGGTCGGGGTGCCGCCCGGGATGATGGACTACCTCGTGCAGCGCTTCGACCGCGTTCCGTTGCGCCGTCTCGTGCGCCCGGAGGAGATCGCCGCCGCGTGCGCCTTTCTCGCCTCCGATGACGCGTCGGCGATCACCGGCATCGACCTCACCGTCGACTGTGGCCTGACCGCCAACTGGTACATCCTCGAGTCGATCCCGGCCGATGGCTAGCTGCCGTGTGACGGCGGGGGACGTGGTCGGCTGGCGGAGCGTCGTGCTCGAGAACGACGAGCTCCGGGTGATCGTGCTGCCGGAGAAAGGGGCGGAGATCCATCAGATCGTCGACCTGCGGTCGGGCACTCCCGTCCTCTTCGAGGGACCGTGGGGGCTGCGCCCGCCGGGCGGCGGAGCCGCTGCCCGGGAGCGGTGAGGACGCCTTCATGTGGAACTACGCGGGCGGTTGGCAGGAGCTGTTTCCGAGCGTCAACGCGGCGTGCGTCTATCGCGGCAGCGAGATCCCGTTCCACGGTGAGGTCGCCTCGCTGCCCTGGGAGCACGAGGTGCTCGAGGGCGAGGGCAGCGAGTGCCGGGTGCGGTTCTCGACGCGATCGCGCCTGACCCCGTTTCGGCTCGAGCGGGTGCTGAGCCTGCGCGCGGGCGAGCCGACCCTCGTGATCGAGGAAACGGTCGTCAACGAGTCGGCGCAGGAGGCGCATTTCGTCTGGGGGCACCATTGCGTCGTGGGGCCGCCGTTCCTGGAGGCCGGCTGCCGGCTCGAGATCCCGGCCCGGACGATCGTCACCTCACCCGAGCTCTGGGAGCCCGAGACCGCGAGGCTCGAGCCGCGCCGCCGCGAGCCGTGGCCGCTGGCGCCGCTGCGCGCCGGCGGGACGGTCGATCTTCGCGAGATCCCGAGCGCCGAGACGGGGAGCCACGACGACCTCTACGTGACCGAGCTCGAGGCCGGCTGGCTCGAGGTCACCAACCCACGGCTCGATCTCACCTTCCGGCTGGAATGGGATCACGCGCTGTTCGGCTGGATCGTCCTCTGGCAGCCCTACGGCGGCGCGGTCGCTCCGCCGCTGACCGGGTCGTACGCGCTCGGCATCGAGCCCTGGACCAGCATGCTCGACCTCGAGCACGCCGTCGCGGAGGGCGTTGCCGTCGCGCTCGCCGCCGAGGACTCGCTGACGACGACCCTGCGGGCGAGGCTGCTGAGCGGCGCGGGCGCGCCCTCGATGTAGCTGCTAGAGCGCGTTGCCCGTCGAGAGATCGAAGAAGTGCGCGCGCTCGACGTCGACGCCGAGCACGAGCCGCTCTCCCGGGTCGGCGCGCGTGCGAGGGTCGAGACGCGCCACGAGGGCGCCGCCGAGCTCCACCTCGCCTTCGCTCTCCTGCTCGGCCTCGACACCGTCGGCGCGGAAGTAGAGGAGCGTTTCGGAGCCCAGCTCCTCCGTCAGCTCGACCGTGACGGGAAGCCGGTTGCCGTCAGCCCCGGGCGAACCGAGGCGCGGGTCGAAGAAGTGCTCCGGCCGGAGCCCGAGCAGGATCTCCCCGTCCACGTCGCCGAGCCGCTGTCGCGGCTGCTCCGGGAGCTCGAACCGGAAGGCGGCGAACTCGACCACACCATCGGAGAGCCGCGCGCGCAGGAAGTTCATCGCCGGGCTGCCGATGAAGGTGGCGACGAACGTGTTCGCAGGGCGGCTGTAGAGCTCGCCCGGGGTTGCGACCTGCTGGATGACGCCGTGGTTGAGCACGGCCACGCGCTCCCCGAGCGTCATCGCCTCCGTCTGGTCGTGGGTCACGTAGAGCGTCGTCACCCCGAGACGGTGGTGCAGCTTCACGAGCTCCGCACGCATCTGCACCCGGAGCTTCGCGTCCAGATTCGAGAGCGGCTCGTCCATGAGGAACGCCGTGGGGTGGCGGACGATCGCGCGACCCATCGCGACGCGCTGGCGTTGACCGCCGGAGAGGGCCCCCGGCTTGCGCTCGAGCAGCTCGGCGATGCCGAGCAGCTCGGCCGCGTCCCCGATCCGCCGGCGCCGCTCCTCCTTGGCGAGCTTCTGCATGCGGAGTGGAAAGCCGATGTTGTCGCGAACCGTCATGTGCGGGTACAGCGCGTAGTTCTGGAACACCATCGCGATGTCACGGTCGACCGGGTCGAGGTGGTTGACGACGTTCCCGCCGATCAGGATCTCGCCCGAGCTCGGATCCTCGAGGCCTGCGACCATCCGCAACGCGGTCGTCTTGCCGCACCCCGAGGGGCCGACGAGGATCATGAACTCTCCGTCGTGGATCTCGAGGTCGAGATCGTCGACGGCGACGGTGCCGTCCGCGAACTGCTTCGTCACCCCGGAAAACCTGATTCCGGCCATCTAGGCGGGGAGGGTGCGGTCGGCCATCGTCGAGAGCGATCCTAGTGAGACTGATCTCGCCGGGCAGGGACGAAGACTCACGAGCATCTGTCCTGATGCCGATGCATGATGTGATCGCGGTTTGGACGGGTGCTGCCAGCGTCGTCTGGGAGGTCGAAGATGAGGTCGGGCAAGATCCTTCGCCATTCGGTGTGCATCGACGAGCAGGAGGTCTTCTGCTTGATCCACAAGCCTGTCGCGTTGCTCGAGCTCCAGCCGAGCCGGTTCGCAGGCCGTGTCGCGTCGTGGGCGGAGCATGCGGAGCGCCGCTACGGCGACTCGATCAACCCGATCATGACCTACGTCGAGAACGGGCCCCATCGAGTGTCGTGGATCTACCACGAAGGTGAGGACTGGCGCTCGGGCGAGAAGTTCCGCACCTACCACATCATCTGCGACTGCATCGCAGGCGTGGAGGGGAACTCGCCGCGCGAGTCCGTCGATTACATCCTGGGCTGTGCAGCCGTCCTCCGCGCGCTGCAGCGAAGGGCGGCGTTCGTCGATCACACGTATCGGACGGGCGAGATCCTGGCTGCCCTGCGCGACCCCGAGACCGGCGACTTCGAGCAGCCGGGTGCCTTTCACAAGTTTGCCGTCAGGACGATCGCCAACATCCTCGAGCTCGACGCGCGACATCCGGAGGAGTGGCCGGGCAACGTGATCAACGGTGAGCACCGCGTCAGCGTGCTTGCGACCCTCTTCCAGCTGCACCCCGAGGTGGTGAAGTGGTACGGCCGGTTGTTGGAGGAGAGCGGTGTGATCGAGGGCTTCGACGGGGAGATCCTCAGGCTCAGCCCCGAAACGCTCGCCGCATAGCGCTTCGTGGGGCGAAACGGGCGGCGCGGGAGGCTTAACTTGACGTGTACCGGAAACGGTTCTAGGATCGCTTGCAATGCCGCAGGAAGCCACACACCGCGGATCGTGTGCGTAGGGGTCTCGTCGCGTTTTTTCGCGGCCCGGCGAGGGCCTACATGACGGGCGAAACGCTGCTCGCCGACGGCGGTCTCACCGTCCTCCCCCTGAGCCGTCGCTAGGCCGACGGACGATTGGACGCGACGTCGACAGCAGTGTCAGCTCGGCCCGCTTGCCCGCAGGCGAATCCCACGACTCGACTCTCCAGGAGGAAAGCATGAGCAAGCGTTGGTTTGTTCCCGCGGTGCTCGTCGCCGTGGCCCTATCGCTCGTCGTCTCGCTCGGCGTCTCGTCGGCCCAGCCCACGGGCGGCGCCGCGGCCGGCACGCTGAAGGTCGGTGCCGCGCAGGGAATCCCCCAGCTCAACCCGGTCATCCGGACGTTCGCCTGGGAGGAGGTCCTGTTCCCGCTCTTGTGGGACGGTCTCACCAAGTGGACTCCGTCCGGCGCGACCGCGCCCGATCTCGCGACGTCCTGGACCGGCTCGAAGGACAGCAAGACCTGGACGTTCAAGCTCCGGAGCGGCGTCAAGTACTCGAACGGTGACTCGCTGACCGCGACCGACGTCGTCAACACGTTCAACTACTACCTCGACCCGAAGACGGTGTCGCAGGAGAAGAACAGGATCGACATGGTCCAGACGACCACTGCCGTGAATCCGACCACGGTGGTGTTCAAGCTGAAGACCGCGAACGCCCTGTTCCCGACGGCGATCATCAACGTCAAGATCGTGAAGACGGACGATCTGGCGAACTTCAGCAAGAACCCGATCACGACGGGCCCGTACAAGGTGCAGTCGTTCGTGCCCGACTCGACGGTGACGCTCGTGCCGAACCCGGACTATTTCGGGACCAAGGCGAAGCTGACCAAGATCGAGATCGTCAAGGCAGCCGACTCGACCGCGGCGACCGCTGCGCTCGTTGCCGGCGACCTGGATGTCCTCTGGGGCCTCCCGTCGTTCTCGGCCAAGAAGGTGGCAAGCGACGCGAGTGGTCCCGTCAAGCTCGTGACGCCGCGGGCTGCCTCGCAGTCGCCGTTCTGGGAGGCCGACACCACGAGCCCGCCGTTCAACAACGTCAAGAACCGGCAGGCGCTGGCGTACGCGATCGACCGTCCGACGATCCTCAAGTCCGCCTTTGCCGGGCTCGGGATCGTGTCACCGACCAACACCCTGCTCTCAGTCAACAACCCGGCCTACGGTGCTCCGGCCGGTGGCAAGCTGACCAACTACTCGTACAACCTGGCGAAGGCGAAGCAGCTGTTCACCGAGGGCGGGGTCAAGCAGGGCTCCACGCTCACGTGGTGGAGCACCCCGGCGCTGCCCGAGTTCCAGACCCAGGCGCTGATCCTGCAGGCGAGCCTTGCCAAGATCGGGATCAAGCTCAAGATCGAGAACCACGAGATCGCCACCTGGGTGGCGAAGTTCTATCCGGGAGGGAAGAAGTTCCCCGGCCTGATCGTCCCGAATGCGAACTCGGGCCCGGTCGAGGCGGCGTACAACTTCAACTTCTACTTGCCGAAGCGCTGTGAGTGCAA
Organism: uncultured Thermoleophilia bacterium; assembly: GCA_963799905.1. GTDB lineage: Bacteria > Actinomycetota > Thermoleophilia > Gaiellales > Gaiellaceae > Gaiella. The sequence continues at coordinate 101,277 of CAWCYU010000009.1, read as the reverse complement.
CTGGTCGCCGGCGAACTTCAACAAGGCGTACTCGAAGGCACTGCAGACGGGCAACGCGAAGCTCCGCAACCAGGCCTGGCACCAGGTGCAGGCGATCGAGAACAAAGAGGTGCCGATCTGGGTGCCCCTCCAGGCGCAGATCGCATCGGCAGTCAGGAAGAGCGTGGATGGAGCCTGGGTCGAGGGTGGCGGCCAGCTCCACATCGAAAGCGCCGCGAACAGCGGCTAACGGACGGGAAGCGGCGACCGACGAATGCTCCGGTTCGTCGTCAGGCGCGTGGCTACCAGCATCCTCCTGCTGGTAGCCACGTCCGCCCTGGTCTTCTTCGTGCTGCGCCTCTTGCCGGGAGACCCCGTGATCACGAGCCTGGGCGCCAGCCCCGGCGTCAGCCCTGAGACGATCGACCGGCTCCGCCACGAGGCCGGCATCGACCGGCCGATCGTGACCCAGTATCTGAGCTGGGTGTCCGCGGCTCTGCACGGAGATCTCGGCAAGTCCTACTTCAGCCAGTATCCGGTCTCGTCGCTGATCAGGAACCGGCTCGCGGCAACGGTCGAGCTCGCCTTCCTGGGCGTGTTCTTCTCGGTCGCTCTTCGCCGTGCCGGGTGCGCTCTGGGCGGCCCGGCACCCGAGGGGCATCGTCGATACCGCACTGGACGGATTCTGGACGGTCACCCTCTCGCTGCCCGCGTTCATCGCCGGCATCTTCCTGACGTACTTTCTCGCGGTTCGGGCCGGCTGGCTGCCGACGCGCGGCTATGTGCCGTTCGTGGACAGCCCGAGCGACAACCTCAGGCACTTCGTGCTCCCGGCCCTCACCCTGGCGCTCGCCGGAGCGCCGCTGCTGTACCGGTTCCTGCGCGCCTCACTGCTCGAGCAGATGAGCGAGTCGTACGTCCGCACCGCCCGAGGCAAGGGGATGACCGAGCGCCCCGTCGTCCTGCGGCACGCATTTCGGAACTCCCTCGGGCCGTTCCTGACGATGCTCGGCCTGATCGTCGGCTACACGCTCGGCGGCTCCGTGATCATCGAGTACGTCTTCGGCATTCCCGGGCTCGGGAGCCTCGCGATCGAGTCGGTCCTGAAGCGCGACTACAACATCCTCCAGAGCGTCGTCATCCTCGTCAGCGCCGTGTTCATCCTGACGTCGCTCGTCGTCGACGTCCTCTACGCGGCGCTCGACCCCCGCCACCGCCTCCAGACGAGGTCGGCGCAGTGAGCGATGCGGCGATCACCGCGCAGGTAACGGAACGCCGCCGCAGTCTCCGCCGGCCCCGGCGGCTCGGTGCCCTCATTGCGGGGTCGCTCCTGGCCCTGATCGTGCTCGCCGTCATCGCCGCGCCGCTCCTGACGTCGTACAGCCCGTACGCGATCGACCCGGCGAACGCCTTCCAGCCGCCGAGCTGGGCCCACTACTTCGGAACCGACGAGATCGGCCGGGACATCTTTTCGCGCATGCTCTACGGGGGGCGGGTCACGCTCGGGGCGGCGCTCGGCGCCACGGCCCTGAGCATGGTGCTCGGCATCGCCTGGGGCTTCGCGGCTGCGCTGGGCGTCTCCCTCCTCGACGAGATCCTGATGCGCACCGCCGACGTCGCGATGGCGATCCCGCAGATCCTCTTCGGCCTCGTCTTCATCGCCGCCTTCGGCACGAGCCTCGTCAACCTCATCGTGATCGTCGGGATCCTGCTCAGCCCGACCTCCGGACGACTCGTCCGCTCCGTCGTCCTGGCCGAACGGGAAGCCGACTACGTGCGTGCCGCCGTGGCGTTCGGGGCCACGCGCTGGTCGATCGCCGCCAAGGAGATCTTCCCCAACACGACGTCGCACCTCGGCGTGCTCGCCGCCATCAACATGGCGAACGCACTCCTGCTCGAGGCGAGCTTCAGCTTCGTCGGGTTGGGCGTGCAGCCGCCGCGGGCGTCGTGGGGAACGATCCTGCAGCAGGGCTACCTCTACATCTACGACGCCTTCTACTACGTCGTGTTCCCCGCACTGGCGATCGTGCTCGTCATGCTTCTGCTCAACGTCCTCGCTCGATCGCTGCAGTCCTCGCCGGGAGCGCGGTGACGTGACGGCCGAGCTCCAGACACCCGACCTGGCACCCGCAGCCGCTCTGGCCGTGGACGGGCTCCGGATCGAGCTGCGCTCGAGAGGAACGACGACGGAGCTCGTGCACGACGTCAGCTTCACGCTCGGCCGAGGCGAGCGGCTGGCGCTCGTGGGCGAGTCGGGGAGCGGCAAGACGATCACGGCCCTCGCACTGATGCGCCTCCTGCGCGACCCGCTCGTCGTCGCCGGAGGCTCGATCTCCCTCGCGGGGAACACCGAGCTGACGAAGCTGAGCGAGCGCGAGCTGGCCAAGATCCGCGGCGGTCGCGTGGCGATGATCTACCAGGACCCGCTCACGGCACTCAATCCCGTGCTCCGGATCGGACACCAGCTGGTCGAGGCGATCAGGCTCCACTCGCCGCTGTCCAAGGCCGCGGCACGCACGCGTGCGATCGAGCTGCTCGGACAGGTCGGGCTCAGCCAGCCGGCGTCCCGGATCGACGCCTACCCGCACGAGTTCTCGGGAGGGATGCGACAGCGCGTCATGATCGCGATGGCGCTCAGCGGCGACCCCGAGGTGCTGATCGCCGACGAGCCGACGACGGCGCTCGACGTCACGACCCAGGCTCGCATCCTCGCGCTCCTCGACGACCTCGTCTCGGAACGCGGGATCAGCGTGCTCCTGATCACCCACGACCTCGGCATCGCGGCCGGGTTCTGCGATCGGGTGCACGTGATGTACGCGGGACGGATCGTCGAGCGCTCGGACGTGTTCTCCATCTACCTGAACCCCCTGCACCCGTACTCCGAGGCGCTCCTCGACGCGGTGTGCCGGCTCGACGTCGACCTTTCCCACGAGATCCCGGCGATACCCGGCTACCCGCCGGCGCCGACCGCACTCCCGCCGGGTTGTGTGTTCAACCCTCGCTGCCGCTCGCGCCAGTCTCGCTGCCTGATCGAGGTTCCCGCCGACGTGATGGTCGGCGAACGCATGGCGGCGTGCCATTTCGCGGCCGAGAGGCAACGCCCGACGGACGCTCTGCCGACCGAGGTGCCACCTCGATGAGCTCGGGCGCGCTCCTCCAGGTGACAGGGATCCAGAAGCACTACAGCGCCGGGCACGGCGCCGTCGTCCGCGCGGTCGACGGGGTGTCGTTCGTCGTCGGCCGCGGTGAGACGCTCGGCCTCGTCGGCGAGTCCGGCTCGGGCAAGTCGACCATCGCCCATTCCGTCCTCGGCCTGACGCAGGTCGACAGCGGCACGATCGAGTTCGAGGGTCGTTCCCTGGCAGGGCTTCGACGCAACGAGATGCGGGCGGTCCGGAAGTCGCTGACCGCCGTGTTCCAGGATCCTTCGGGCTCGCTCAACCGCCGACGCACCGTCGGCGCGATCGTGGCCGCCCCGCTCGTCGTGCACGGGATGGGGGATAGGAGCGCCCGGCGGGCGCGTGTGGTCGAGCTGCTCGAGCTCGTCGGGCTCGGCTCCGAGTTCCTCGGTCGCCGTCCCGCCGAGATGTCCGGTGGGCAGTGCCAGCGCGTCGCGGTGGCGCGCGCGCTCGCGACCGAACCCACCCTCGTCGTGCTCGACGAAGCGGTCTCGTCCCTCGACGTCTCGATCCAGGCGCAGGTTCTGAATCTCCTGCGCAAGCTCCAGCGGGAGAACGATCTCGCCTACCTCTTCATCTCCCACGACCTTGCGGTGGTCCGATTTCTCTGTTCCAGAGTGGCGGTCATGTACAGGGGGCGCATCGTGGAGACCGGTCCCCGCGAGGTGCTGTTCGGCAGGCCGCTCCATCCCTATACGCACAGCCTGATGCGGGCGATCCCCGTCGTCGACCCCGTCCGGGCCCGGGAGCAGATCTCGGTCACGCCGGCCCGGGATGCGATCGACATGCCGACCGCCGAGGTCGGCTGTCGCTTCCGGGCACTCTGCCCCGTCGGGCGAGACCAGGAGATCTGCCGTACGGTCGACCCGGAGCTGCAGCAGATCGAGCGCGACCACGCGGCGGCGTGCCATTTTCCACAGGTCGCTGCAGCCGCGGCCGTGGCTGCCGGTGCCATGCCGGCGTCGCTGCCGGGTGCTGACGAGACCGGCGCCGACGAGACCGGCGCCGACGACGGGCTTCGGCCGGCTCGTTCCCGATCCGTAGGATGCCCGGCTGTCCCACACCACCACTCGAGGAGCCACGATGGAACGAAGCGTTGTCGTCACCGGAGCGGGGCAAGGGATCGGCCGAGCCTGCTTCGACCGCTTGCTCGCAGACGGCTGGTTCGTCGTCGGCATCGAGGTCGACGACGAGCTCGCTGCGCAGGCCGAAGCCGCCGCCGGGGGCCGCAGCGCCGTCGTTCGCGGGGACGTCGCCGAACGGTCGACGCACCTGAATGCGGCCGCGCTGGCCCAGGAGTCTGCGCCGCTCGCGGGGTGGGTCAACAATGCGGGCATCGGCACGAGGGGGACGCTTCATCGCCCCGACGTCGATGCAATCCGCCGCGTCCTGGATGTGAACCTCGGCGGCACGATGTGGGGGTGCGGCGCAGCTGCCGCAGCTTTCGTCGAGCAGCGGAGCGGCGGTGCGATCGTCAACATCTCGTCGGTCCATGGGCGCCGCGGTGTCGCAAACCACGCCGCGTACGACACCTCCAAGGGAGGCATCGATGCGTTGACCAGGAGCCTCGCCGTCGAGTACGGCCCGATCGGCGTGCGCGTCAACGCGATCGCTCCCGGGGGCATCCGGACGCCGCTTCTCGAGCGGGGCATCGAGCAGAGCCCCGACCCGGAAGCAGCGCTCCGTACCCTCGAGTCGTTCCCGCCGCTCCGCAGAGTGGGGGAGCCGGCCGAGGTCGCGGCCGTCGTCGCCTTCCTGCTCTCGGAGCAGGCGTCGTACGTCAGCGGGCAGTCGATCGCCGTCGACGGTGCCTGGACCGCGACCCTCGCGCCTCCCTCGCCGCTCGATCCCGACCTTGCCGAGCGATACGGGTTGTGAGCGAGGTCGTCCCCGGCGTGCACCGGCTCGTCGCGCCGCTCGGTGACCGGTACGTGTGCATCTTCCTCGTCGTCGGCGGGGCTTCCGCCGCGGTCATCGACACGGGAGTCGCGGACTCTCCGGATCCGGTCCTCGCAGAGGCGCTCGCCGCTCTCGACGTCGACGTGTCGACCATCCTCGTCACGCACGCCGACGTCGACCACTCGGGAGGCCTGGCCGCCGCACGCCGACTGGCGCCGCGGGCGCTCACCGTGTGCCATCCGCTCGACCGGCCACTCGTCGACTCGGTCGACCGGCTGATCGACGACCGCTATCGCGAGCTCCGGCACGCCCACGAGATCGACCCGGACGCGGAGTTCTGCGACTGGGTGCGGACCAACGACGACGGCGGCACGGTGGCAGGCGTGATCGTCCCTCCGGCGCAGCTCGACCTCGGTGACCGGCGCCTGGCGGTCATCCACACGCCGGGTCACACGCGAGGCCACCTCACCGTCGTCGACGAACGCACGAACACGGCGATCGTGGCCGACGCGGTGATGGCAGGCGCCGTGCCGGACGCGGCCGGCAACCCCGCGTTTGCACCCACCTACCGGTATCCGGCCGACTACCGCGAGAGCTGCGCGGCGCTCCGGCGACTCGATCCCGAGCGACTCCTCTGCTCGCACTACCCGGTCGTCGAAGGCGGCGCCGCGGTCGCCGCTTTCCTCGACGAGAGCGAGTCGTTCGCCGCGCGCCTGGAACGGGAGATCCTCGACACCCTCGAGAGCGCAGATCGGCCGTTGCGGGCCGTCGAGGTGATCACCGCTGTCGCTCCACGCGTTCGCACCTGGGATGCGAGCATGGACGGGACGCTTGCCCAGCCTGTGGTCGGGCACCTCGAAGACCTCGTGCAGCGGCGCCTCGCCCGGATGCTGCCGGACCGTCCCTCCACCTTCGTCGCGGGCGGGCCTCAGCTGAGCCCGGCTCGAGCCTCGGAGGAGCTGCTCGACGGCGGCAACCGTGCCGTCGTGCTCGCCGACGAGCGGATCCGGGTGACGCTGTTGCCCGATCGAGGCGCGGATATCCACGCGGTCGAGGATCTCCGGACGGGCGTCGACGTGCTCTGGAAGACGCCCTGGGGGCTCAGCAGGCGTGGCGACCGAGACCATCCGAAAGGCTCACCCGAGGCCTGGCTCGAGACGTATGCCGGCGGATGGCAGGTCTTGCTCCCCTCGGGCGGAGGGCCGTCGAGCCATCGTGGCGTCGACCACTCCTACCACGGCGAGGCGTGCTCACTGCCGTGGACTGCGACGATCTCCACGGCTGCCGACGGCGGCGAGCAGGTCGAGCTCCGCGTCCGGCTCGAGGACTCGCCGCTGCTCGTCGAGCGCGTCGTCTCGCTCGTGCCGGATCGTGGCGAGGTCGGCGTGACGGAGCGAGTGACGAACGAGAGCGATCGCCCGCTCGAGCACATGTGGGTGCATCACCCCGCCTTCGGTGGGCCGCTCGTCGCTCCGGGCGCGAGGATCAGGACCTCTGCGTCGACGATTCTCGCGGACACGTCGCTCGACGGGCCCGGGAACCCGCTCGAGCCCGGTACGAGCTACAAGTGGCCCATCGTGCGCGGGCGAGACGGTGGCGAGCTGGATCTGTCGGTCATCCCACCTGTAGCCGGCGGCCGGCGACTGCTCGGGTATCTGGCAGGCTTCGGCGAGGGGTCGGCAGCGATCGAGAACGATGACCTCGATCTCGCTTGCACGCTGTCCTGGGATCTCGATGTGTTTCCGTACGCCTGGCTGTGGCAGGAGCTCGGCTCCACCGCAGGCCCTCCTTGGCTCGGGCGTGCCTACACGATCGCGATCGAGCCGGCGACGAGCTTCCCCGCCACCGGGCTGGGCGGCGTCGTCGAGACGACCGCGACGCATCGCACCCTCGCTCCCGGAGCCACCGCAGCCACCCGCCTCAGCCTTCGTCTCTCCGAGACCGGAGCCTGAGAGAATGGGGTCGGGGTGACGATCAACGTGCCGGGCGACGAGCTCGACGTCTTCACCGACCCCGAGATCGGGCGCGCCACGGTCGCCGGCTAGCGCCGGGCCGGACGGCGCTCGTCTGCGAACGCCGTCCGGCCTGGAACAGATGCTGGTCAGGCGGTTGCGGTCGCCTTCGTGGTGACGCCGAGCGACGTGCTGAACAGGATCTCCGCGTAGCGGATCTCGAGCAGGTCGAGCTCGTCGCGCATGTTGTCGGCCACCCACGCGGCTACTGCTTTGCTGCCCGCCTCGGCGTCGTCGCGCGTGTCCCATGAGCTGAGAGAGAAGATCTGGCCGTCGTCTGCGGCGACCGTGTAGGCCTTGAAGCCGGGCTGGACCTGCAGGATCGGCAGGATCCCCGCCTCGGCCCTTCGTGCGAGGTCGTGCACGTCCCCGCTGACGGTGTACGTCGCCATCCTCCCGTACATGCTGCTCCTTTCGTTCGGGTCGGCCGCAATCGAGGCGCGATGGCGCGCACTCGTTCGGTCGGCGATGCGGGGAGCCTGACAGATCGGGGCGCCAATTGCTCGCCGGCGAGCGGGCACGTTCTCCGAGCGCGCTCTTCCCGCTGGAGCCGGTCGAACGTGGGTCGGCCGAAATCGACAGACTTGCTGTTCGATCCCGACAGTGACGAGCAAAGGAGCTCTCAGATGATCACGGCCGACTCACCTGTCACCGGCGTCGACTTCGTCTCGGTGCCGACGCAGGACCTCGATCGCGCGACCGCTTTCTACGAGAAGGTGGTCGGCCTGGAGCCGGGCCCGCGCTGGCAGCGGCCGGGTCAACCGGCGTTCGGCGCCGAGTTCGAGACGGGTGCTGTGACGATCGCCGTGATCGTGTGCGAGGCACTCGGGATCGAGTTCAGCCCGCACAACGTGCCGATCGCGCTCCACGTCGACGACGTCGCCGCTGCCCGCGCCGAGCTCGAGGCGCGCGGTGTCACCTTCCTCGGAGACACGATCGACAGCGGCGTGTGCCATCAGGCGCTGTTCCGGGATCCCGACGGGAACGTGCTCGATCTGCATCACCGCTACGCGCCGCGCAACCCGCCCGCCTGAATCTATTCGTCGGAAGCCCTCAGACCAGCCGATGCTCGGTCGCCCACCGTGCCAGCTCATGCCGCGTCGAGAGCTGGAGCTTGCGGAGCACGTTCGAGACGTGGCTCTCGACCGTCTTCACCGACAGGTGCAGGCGCGCGGCGATCTCCTTGTACATGTAGCCGCGCGCGATCAGCTGCAACACCTCGCGCTCGCGCGGGGTCAGCTCGTCGAGGTCGGTGTCGCTCCCAACCCGGTCGCCGGCGCGGAAGGCGTCGAGCACGAAGCCCGCGAGGCGCGGCGAGAAGACGGCGTCGCCGTTTGCGACCTGCTCGATCGCGGCCGCGAGCTCCTCGCCGGAGATCGTCTTGGTCACGTAGCCGCGCGCGCCGGCCCTGATCACCGCGATCACGTCCTCGGCCGCGTCCGACACCGACAGCGCGAGAAACCGCACGCCCGGCCGCTCCGGTGCGACGGCGTTGATGATCGCGTCGCCGCTGCCGTCGGGGAGGTGCACGTCGAGCAGGACGACATCCGGGTCGAGCTCCTTGATCAGCGGCACCGCGGTGGCAACGCTGCCCGCCTGCCCGACCACCTCGACCGCATCGCCGAGCTCTGCGCGCACGCCCGCGAGGAAGAGGTCGTGGTCGTCGACCAGGACGACGCGGCGCTTCACGACGCACCCCGCAGCAGGTGCAGCTCGACCTCGGTGCCGCCGCCCGGGCTCGAAACGATGGTTGCCCGGCCCCCGGCACGCTCCAGGCGACCCTCGATCGACTCGAGGAGCCCGCGACGATCGGCCGGCACGGCATCGCGGTCGAAGCCGGCGCCGCGGTCGCGCACGAAGACCGAAACCTCCTCGTCGGTGACCTCCGCATAGACGTCGATCTCCTCGACCCCGGCGAACTTGGCGGCGTTGCTCATCGCCTCGCGCGCTGCCAGCACGACGGCCCCGACGGACGCGTCGACCGGGCAGTCGCCCGCGCTCGCGAGCTCGACGCGCACGCCGTGGAGCTCCTCGACATCGCCCGCTGCCGCCGACAGCGCGGCCATCAGCGAGGCGTTCTCGTCGCCGATCGGCTGGTCGTTGTACAGCCAGCCGCGGAGCTCGCGCTCCTGGCGGCGCGCCAATGACGCCACGCGCCGCGGCTCGGTTGCATGGCGCTGGATCAGCGCCAGCGTCTGCAAGACCGAGTCGTGCACCCGCGCCGCGACGTCGGAGCGCTCGTCGCTGCGGATCCGGGCAGTGCGCTCGGCATCGCGGTCGAGCGCAAGGCGCCAGACCCAGGGGCCTGCGATCAGCAGCAGGGCGCCCGCGACTGCGCCGGGCGCGAGCAGCCCCGAGGACGTCCCACCGCCCGACAGCAGCGCCACTGCGCCGGCGGCAGCGATCGCGAGCCCACCGTAGGAGAGCGGTGCATCTGCTCGGAAGCTTCCGCCCTGGCGCCACGCGAGCGCGAGGCCACCTGCGATCAGGGCGATCCCGATCACGGAGCGGTCGGAGAGGCCGAGGGCGCTGAGCAGGAGCCCACCGGCGACGAGGGCCAGCACGACCGCGATCCACGCCCGGCCCTTGCGGGCGTAGGCCCACAGCGCCAGGTAGAGCAAGATCCCCGCGCCGCCGGCGAGCGCGAGCAGCGCAAAGACGAGCCGGACGAGGGTGACGTCGACCGCAAGGGTCTGCGCGATACCCGCGCAGACCCCTGCGATCACCCGCTCGTCAGAGCTCGGGGCGAAGGTGGGCAGCGGCATGCCGGCTCATCGTAGGGCGCGCTCGACGCGCACGCTCCCGGCGCCGACGTGGGCGTCGAGCACGAGCACACGAGCCCCTGTCTCCATCAGATTGCTCTCGACGTTGCGGCCGTCAGCGCCGACGCCTTCGGGCAGGTCGACCTGCCCGACCTCGGCCGATCCCTGCACCTGCAACGCCACGTCGGCAGGCACGGTCACGAGAAGATCGCCGATGTCGACGCTCGCGTCGAGGTGCGTCTCGCCGACGGGGAGCTCGAGCCCTCGGAGATCGAGCTTCATCGATCCGATCCCGAGCTGGTACGGGCTGTCCAGGTCACCGGCCGTCGTGACGACGTACGAACGGTCGCCGACGCCGTGATCGATGTCGACGTCGAAGATCGCGACGGCTGCCCCCGCGGCAAGGATCACGAGTGCAACCAGGGTTGCGAACACGATCGCGACCCAGGCGAAGAAGCGTCGCACGCCGTGGGAATCGCGTGCCGCGAGTTCGGTCACATCGGTGGTGGTCTCCGTCCCGTCTGCGGCTCTCTCTGTCGAGGGGCTGTGGCGCGTGATCCAGAGGATCACCGCACCGGCGATCAGGAAGAGCACCCACGCGTCACCCTCGGGCCACAGCGTGGCCCGGGACAGCAGGACGGCGCCGGACACGGCGACGAGGCCGAGCCCGATCAGCGGCCACGGCCGGTCTCGCCTGTTGCGCAAGGCGGCCGTCGCGACCGAGTCGTCCTTGCCCTCGTCGGGCATGACGAGCGCCGCGGCCGCGTAGATGAGGATGCCGGCGCCGCCGAGGAGGGTGAGGACGACGAAGCCGACGCGGAAGACGGCGGGGTGGATCTCGAAGTAGCGGGCGAGGCCGCCGCTGACGCCGGCGAGCATGCGATCCGAGCGGCTGCGCTGCAGGCGGCGGACCTCCGGGATTTCGGGGATATGTGTGGTGTGTGTGTTCATGCCTAGAGGATGGCGCGAGGGGTCTCCCGAGACCATCCGGAATGACCCTGAGTCGACCCTGAGTTCACCCCGGCTCGCCTCGTCCGTGTCGTGGGGCGAGGCGCTCGTCGCTCCGCATCGCTCAACCGCGCGGGTCGGCCCAGTCGGAGGGCACGTCGCTGCCGCCCTCCTCGGCGATCCGCCGGCCGACGCGGACGAGTGCCGGGTGGCCGGGGAGCTTGCCCGCGACGACGCACTCACCCTGCCGGAACGCCGTCGCCCGCTCGAGCAGGCCGCTGGGGACGAACGAGAACGTGTCGGCGAGGGATGCCACGTCGGCGGTCGAGTTCATGCGCATCAAGACGAGGTTGTCGCACTGGGAGACGACGTTCTCGTGCACCTTCTGCGGCCGCTGGCTCGCCACGAGCATGTGCAGCCCGAACTTCCGGCCCTCGCCGGCGATGCGCACGGCATGCTCGGTCGCAAGCGCGGTCAACGCGTCTTCGGGCTCCTGCGGGCAGATGTTGTGGGCCTCGTCGATCACGATCAGCGTCGGCGCGCGGTCGGTGCGGTGCTCCCAGAGCGTGCCGAGCACGGCTGCCGCCGTGAGCGCCTGCTCCTCGCGCGTCGGGAGGCTACCAGGTCGACGACGAGGCAGCGCGCCTCCCGGCCGAGCAACTCGTCGAGCAGGGAGCCTTCGTCCTCCCGCGCCCACACGCTCCAATCCATGACCGTGAGGTTGGCCACGCGCAAGGCGAGCGGCTCTGCGGCGCCTCCCTCCGCATGCGCGAGGTCGCTCAACGTGTGGCGGTCGAGGCCGCCGGCGTCGAGGGCGAACGGGACGTCGGGCGCGAGCATCAGCGAGCCCACTCGCAGACGGGCCCGCGAAGGAGCCGCGCGTCCAGCCACGCGGCAACCTCGTCGTCCGAGGCGGGCGAGACATCGGCATCGTGGAACGGCCGGCCGTCGCCCTCGAGGATCACGCCGTCCCCCGCGGCACCACGGATCACGACGCGGAACCGGGACGCCGTCGAGCCCTCTCCGAGATCCAGCCCGATCTCGGGGCCGTCGGAGCGCTGCTCTCCGAGTGAGAGCACCTGGCCGAGCCCGGTGGCGCCGTCGGTGGTGGTGAGGCGAACGTAGCCGCCCGGCTGCAAAGCGAGCCCGTACAGCGACGCCTGCTAGCTGAACCGACGTCCGTCGACCGACGTCGCGAGCGGAAGGATTCCTTCTTCGAGCTGACGGCGAAGTGCCCGAAACTCGTCTCTCGCGCGCTGCGCCGCCGCATCGTCCGTGGTGGCCACGGCGCCTAGCCTACTCAGGGGCCAGATCGCCTGGCGGCACAGCTCGGATCGTGGTAGCTCGCAAGCGCGAGCAGCAGCGTGTGAAGCGTCCGCCGCTCCGCCGCGTCGAGCGGTGCAAGGAACTCCTTCTCGACGGCCTTGTACATCGCACCCAACTGGCCGAGCGTCTCCTTGCCCTCGGGTGTCAGGCTCACGAGCTGGCGCCGGCGGTCCTCGGGGTCGCGCCTCCGCTCGACGAGCTGCTTGCCCTCGAGCTCGTCGAGGAGCCCGACGAGGTGACTGCGGTCGTAGCCGAGCGTGTCGGCGATCTCACCCTGGGTCTCGCGCGTGCCCTCGTGGAGCAGGGAGAGGACGGCATAGTGCTGCGGCGTCAAACCTGTCGGCTCGAGCGCGTCATGGGCACGATCCTTGATCATGAACCCGAGCCGCTTGAGCAGAAAAGCGCTGCTCAGAAGCAATTCCCTGGGCGCTCCTGGGGGCTGCTGCGGCGTTACCGATGTCGGCGAGCTGGTCATGTTCGATGTTAAGTGTAGCGCAGCCGAGTATGGTGGCGTGCTATCGTTGCCTCATACCACGATTGAAGGGAACGATAGATCATGTTTTCCATTTTTGGAACCGAACGGCCGGAGCGGCGCTGGAGCGCGCTCGCGTTGATCGTGACTGCACAGTTCATGGTCATCCTCGATGTCGCGATCGTCAACGTGGCGCTGCCGTCGATCAAGGCCGACCTCGGCTTCTCGCAGGCGAGCCTGCAGTGGGTGATCTCGGCCTACGCGATCTTCTTCGGTGGAGCGCTCCTGCTCGGCGGCCGGCTCGGCGACCTGATCGGACGCCGGCGCCTCTTCGTCACAGGCCTGGCCGTCTTCGCGGCCAGTTCGCTGCTCTCCGGTCTTGCCTGGTCGGAGGCGTCGTTGATCACGTTCCGCGCCCTGCAGGGGCTCGGCGGCGCGCTGCTTGCACCGGCCGCGCTCGCGCTCCTGATGACGACCTTCGCCGAGGGCCGCGAGCGCAATCGCGCCCTCGGAATCTACGGCGCCGCCGCAGGTAGCGGTGCCGCCGTCGGCGTCCTGCTCGGCGGCGTGCTCACGTCCTACCTGAGCTGGCCCTGGATCTTCTTCATCAACGTCCCGGTCGCCCTGGTCGCGATCGCGCTGACCCCGTTCTTGCTGCGCGAGAGCAAAGCAGTTCTCGAACACCGCCATTTCGACCTCGCCGGCGCAGCGACGATCACCGGCGGGCTGATGCTGCTCGTCTACGCGCTGACGAAGGCGACGACAAACGGTTGGGGCACGACGACGACGATCGGGCTGCTCGCCAGCTCGGCCGTGCTCGTGCTCGCCTTCGTCGTGATCGAGCTGCGCTCGAAGGCGCCGCTCCTGCCGCTCCGGATCTTCCGGCTGCGGACGCTCACCGCGGCGAATGTGACGATGCTGATCGTCGGCGCAGTCACGTTCTCCGAGTTCTACGTCCTCACCCTCTACCTGCAGGACGTGCTCCACTACTCGGCGATCCAGAGCGGCGTCGCGTTCACAGGCTTCGCCTTCATGGTCGTCGTCGCCTCGAACGTCGCGCAGCTCGTCGTGGCCCGAATCGGCGTCCGCGCCACTCTGACGGTCGGGATCCTGGCGTCTGCGGTCTCGGTCGCGTGGCTGACCCGGCTTCCGGTCGACGGCCACTACTTCTGGGATCTCTTCCCCGCCTTCGTCCTCGGTGGCGCCGGCCTGGGGCTCTCGTTCGTCCCCGTCACGATCGCGAGCCTCACGGGTGTGGAGCGCGCAGACGCAGGCATCGCGTCGGGCCTCGTCAACACGAGCCGTCAGATCGGCGGCGCGATCGGCCTGGCCACTGTGACGGCGGTCGCCGCCCTCTCGACCGGGCGCTATGTCGACGCCCACCCCGGAGTGGCCGAATCGAGCGGCGCCGCGCTCGACCACGGCTTCCAGACAGCGCTCTATCTGCTCACCGGGCTCCTGATCGCCGCTGCGATCATCGCCGCCGGCCTGATCCGGCCGCCGGTGCAGCGCGCCGCCCAGCAGCTCGAAGTCGCTCACCCCGAGATCCTGGAGGAGGCAGCATGACGTACGACACTCCCGTTCTCCACCGCGCCGCCGTCGACCCTGCCGTCCTCGGCGGCGTCGACACTCCGGCCCTGCTCGACCGCCAGATCGACGACCTCCTGCTGCACATCAGAGGCCTCGCCGTGGTCCGCGATCTTCTCACCAAGCGCGGCGCCACGAGCGACGAGGTCGCCGCCCACAGTCGCGCACTCGAGCACAAGCGAAATCTCCTCGCCGAGCTGATCCGCGGGTCCGCCCCTCTGGACGCCTGACCGGGATCGGGTCTTCCATGTTCCGGTGATCGTTGCCGTTACGGAACATGGAAGACCTGACCCCGGTCTAGCGGGCCTGAGCGCAGATCGGCTCCGCCTGAGCGATGACGGCGGCGACGACATCGCCGTCTTCGGCAAGGCCGCGTCGAGGATCCCGAGCGACGCGCCGGACGGCGTCGGGCAGGGAGCCCGCCGCGAGCGGCACGATCGTCGGCAGCGCGGGGATCGCTCGACCGGCGCCCCGGCGCCGCGCAGGTGGCACACCCAGGCGGCCAGCACGCGGGTCGCGCCCGCGGGCATCCGGCCGGCGGCGCGCTCCGGCGCGCAGGACGGGCAGGATCCGGACCGGCAGCTTCTGGGAGCCGTCGGCGGCGATCTGGGCGAGCCGGTGGCGCATCCGCGGGTTGGCGAAGCGCTCGAGCAGCGCGGCGCGGTAGGCGGCCACGTCCTCGGGCGGGAGCGGTCAGGTGCGGCGAGGCCTCGGCCCACCACTGCTCCAGCCAGTGCGCGGCACGTCGTCGTCGGCCACGCGCCTCGGCGACGGTCGCGTGGCCGCGGGCCGACCCGGCGTAGGCCAGCAGCGAGTGGGCGCCGTTGAGCAGCCAGAGCTTGCGGTGCTCGAACGGCTCGATGTCGTCGGTGAACGTGGCGCCGGCGTCCTCCCAGCGCGGGCGCCCGCCCGGGAACGCGCCGCTGAGCACCCACTCGCGGAACGGCTCGGTGACGACCGGGCGCCCGGTCGCTCGAGGCCGTGTCGCTTCGGTCACGAGCGGACGTCGTCCGGCGTCGGTCCGCGGCGTGATCCGGTCGACCATCGTCGTGACGACCGAGACCGACTCGTCGATCCAGGCGGCGAGGCCGGGGTCGACCAGCTCGGCCAGGTCGCGCACCACGCGGCCGACCACCGCGCCGTTGCCGGGCAGGTTGTCGCAGGGCACGAGCGCGAGCGGGCCGGCGTCGGCCCGCCGCCGGGCGGCGAAGCCCGCGACCAGCCGGGCCGGGAGCGGTGCGCACGAGCGCGCGTCGGGTCGCGGCGCAGGGCCTCGACGTCGGCCCGCACCTCGGGGTGGTCGCGGTCGAGGCCGCCGTCGGCGCGCGCGCAGATAGCCGGCCTCGGTGACCGTGATCGTCACCGCGCCGACGTCGGGCGAGGCGAGGTAGCCGAGCCAGGCGTCGTGGTCGTCGGCGGCGTGGACGCGGGAGAGGCTGTCGATCACCTCGAACCGGTCGCCGTCGGCGGCGCGGGTGACCAGCGTGTAGAGGCCGTCCTGGGCGGTGAGCGCGTCGGCCAGTCCGCGGCTGCGGCCGGTGAAGGCGGCGATGCCCCAGTCGCTCGCGTCCGGGGCGTGGTCGGTGTACCAGGCCTGGTGGGCGCGGAAGAAGTTGCCCGAGCCCGAGGTGCACGAGCCGCACGCGCGCCGCGGCGCGCCCGGCCCCGGCGGCTGCGAGACAGCTGGCGGGAGCTCACAGCTTGAACACCGCGGTCGGCCGTGCGGTCACGAGGTCGACCGCGGTCTCGAGCGGCCTCGTCCTCGTCGAGCCGGTGCTCGGCCACGAGCTGCGCCAGGACGCCCGGCGTCGACGCGGCGCGACATGTCGTGGCGCGCCGGGATCGAGCAGAACGCGCGGGTGTCGTCGACGAAGCCGGAGGTGCGCGAGAAGCCGGCGGTCTCGGTGACCGCCGCGCGGAAGCGCCGGATCGCGTCCGGGGCGTCGAGGAACCACCACGGCGCGCCGACGTAGACCGACGGGTAGAAGCCCGGCCAGCGGCGCGAGCTCGCGCGACAAGACGGTCTCGTCGAGCGTGAACAGCGACCAGGTGGAAGCCCGGGTGCGTGCCGAAGCGCTCGAGCAGCGGGCGCAGCGCGTCGGTGAACTCGACGCGCGATCGGGATGTCGTGGCCGGTGTCCGGCCCGAACCGCGTCGACGGTCGGGCGCGTGGTGGCCGCGGCGCACGCCGGGGTGCAGGGTCATCGACGAGCCCGTCGTCGCACGACATCCGCGCCATCTCGAGCAGCATGTGCCGCCGGAACGCGACCGCCTCGGCCGCCGTGGCCTCGCCGGCCAGCGCCGCCCGGTAGATCCGCGCCGCCTCGGCCGGCTCGAGCGGGTCGGTGCGGACGTCGTCGTGGCTGTGGTCGGCCGACGTCGCGCCGTGCTCGACGAAGTAGCCGGCGGCGCGCCTCCAGCGCGCGGACGAAGCCCGCGTAGTCGCCGGTGTCGACGTCGGCGGCCTTGCCGAGGCTCGCCACCGCGTCGCGCCCAGCCCGGCCTGCGCCGGCTCGAGGTAGCGGTCGGGCCGGAACGTCGGGATGACCCGGCCCGACCAGGTCGGGTCGGCCGCGAGCGCGGCGTGCGCGGACAGGTCGTCCGCACGGGTCGTCGGTGGTGGCCAGCACCGCGATGCCGGAACCGCTCGTAGAGCGCGCGCGGCCGGTAGGCGTCCTGCGGCGAGGCGCTCGGCGATCTGGTCGTAGATCGCGTCCGCCGTCTCGGCCGACGGCCGCAGCGCGACACGTCGAAGATCTCGGCCAGCTCGGCCTCGAGCCAGTACCGCACCGGCGTCCCGCGGAAGACGTCCCAGTGCGCGCACAGCAGCCGCCACACCTCGCGCGACGCCGTCCTCGGCGAGCGGGCCCTGCGCCGACGCCGAGCGCGTCCAGCCCGACCCCGCTGGCGTGCAGCAGCCGGGTCACGTAGTGGTCCGGCGTGACGAACAGGCTCGCCGGGTCCGGGAACGGCTCGTCGTCGAGCAGCAGCCGCGGATCGACGTGGCCGTGCGGGGAGATGATCGGCAGATCCCGCACGGCCTCGTACAGCCGGCGCGCGATCGCCCGCACGCCGGGCTCCGCCGGGAGCAGCCGGTCCGGATGCGGGACGAAGCGTGCCGGCGCGAGTCACGGCAGAACCGGGGTCAGGTCTTCCATGTTCCGGCGCGAGGAAGGCAGGGCCCGAACCAGAACCGGGGTCAGGTCTTCCATGTTCCTGTGCGAGTCACAGCACCCGGGCTCGCGGGCGAGGTGTGCCGATTCCGTACCGGTTCTTCCACATGGGTGGTTTCGACCGTCTCCCGCGTCTACCGTGAATCGATGTCTCGGCCGCCGAGGATCGAGGTCGCAAACGGGATCTACCACGTCGTCGCGCGCGGGAACGAACGGCGGCTGATCTTCGTCGACGATATCGACCGGGAGCGCTTCCTCGAGCTGCTGGGAGGGGTTGCCGAGAGATACCGCTGGCTCGTGCTCTCCTACTGCCTGATGGGCAATCACTACCACGTGCTCGTCCAAACGATCGGCCCGAACCTCGCGAGAGGAATGCGGCAGCTCAACGGCGTGTACGCCCAGTGGTTCAACCGTCGCCATGTGAGAGTCGGGCATCTGTTCGAAGGACGCTACAAGGCCGTGCTGGTGCAAGAAGGCGAGCACTTCGAGCGTGCGCTCCGCTACGTGGTGCGGAATCCTGTCCGCGCCGGCCTCACGCTGTGCGTCCACGAGTGGCGATGGACGAGTCATGGAGCGATGGTCGGTGCTGCGCGTGAGGGAGTCGTCCCGGTGGTCGAGGTGCTCCGGCTCCTGGGGCCGGATCCGCGCAGCGCTCGCCGCCGCTACGTAACCATCGTGAGCACCGAAGCAGATCCGCCGGCCGCGCCGCACCCGCTCATCGAGGGAGACGACTCGTTCGTCGGTGCCCAGCTCTCTCGGGTGGCAGCGTGTCCCGAGTACCCGCTCGCGTCCGTCGAGCAGCGCCGACCGCCCTTGAGCGATCTCGTCTCGAGTCGTGACGACATCGCCGCCTTGTTCCACGCCTATGCGCAGCACGGATACAGCATGCGGCAGATTGCGACCCACCTGAGGTGCGGTGTGACGACGATCCACCGACGCGTCCGCGCGCATGAGGCCGACCTCCGCGCCGGTGATCTGCTTCGGAGCGAGCGGAACATGGAAGACCTGACCCCGGTTGGATCCCCCCGGTTGGATCCTGCGAGCGGGCGGAACATGGAAGACCTGACCCCGGTTTGGCTTGACGGTCATCGTCGCTGGACGTACCGTCGCCGGGATGCCGGACAGAGCTGACGACCGGGGTGGGGCGGATGCAGATCGGTAAGGCCGGCGAGCCCGTCAGCCGCATCTGCCAGGCCTATCCCGACCGCGTCGAGGTGCGGGGGCGCGACCTCACCGGCGACCTGATGGGCCGGCTCACTTCACGGAGTACTTCCATCTCCTCCTCACCGGCGACGAGCCGACCGAGGAGCAGCGCTACTTCCTCGACCTGCTGCTCGTCGCGATCGCCGAGCACGGGATGATGCCGACGAACGTCGCCGCCCGGATGACGCTCGCCGCCGACCCCGGATCGCTGCAGGGCGCCGTCGCGGCGGGGATCCTCGGCTGCGGGCCCGTGATCCTCGGCACCGCCGAGCGAGTGCGCGCGGCTGCTCGAGGATGCGCAGGCGATCGTGAGCGCGGGCGGCGTGCCCGGCAGCGTCGCCGAAGAGATGGCGCAGGCGATCCACGACGCGGGCGGCAAGGTGCCGGGCTTCGGCCACCCGGTGCACAAGCCGCTCGACCCGCGCGCGGAGCGGATCCTCGAGCTCGCCGACGAGCGTGAGGTGAGCGGCCCGCACGTCCTGCTCGCGCGCGAGCTGCGGCGACGCGGTGGCACGGGTGTGGGGCAGGCCGCTGACGATGAACGTCTCGATGCCGATCGCGGCTGTCCTGCTCGATCTCGGCTTCCCGGCAAACGCTGCGAAGGCGATTCCCGCTCCTCGCGCGCACGGCCGGACTGCTCGCCCATCTGGCCGAGGAACAGGAGCAGCCCGTCGGCTTCCTGATGGCGGCCAAGGCCGAGGAAGCGATCACGTACGAGCACGGCAGGAGGAGGGGGCGGCCTGATGCTCGCGCCGGAGGTCGAGGCACGGCCGTGGGAGGAGCAAGTCGCTGCTCGACGACGCGAGCTACCGCGCTCAGCTCGCCTACCTCTTCGAGCGATCGGCGTTCTACCGCGACAAGCTGGCGGCGGCCGGGATCGGGTCGGCGGAGGATGCAGGCGGCCTCGCGGAGGTCACGCGACTCCCGCTGACCGAGAAGGACGAGCTGCGCGCCAGCCGAACCGCTGACAATCCGTTCGGCACGCATCTCTGTGCGACACGCGCAGAGATCGTGCGGATCTACTCGACGAGTGGCACGACCGGCACGCCGAGCTACATCCCCCTCACCGCCAGCGACCTGGAGAACTGGGTCACGGGCTCGGCGCGAAGCTACGCCGCCTCGGGCGTCGCACCCGGCCAGCGCATCGTCTCGACCTACAACGCCGGGCCGTTCGTGGCGGGGGCGGCGCTCGCCGCGCTCGACCGCATCGGCAGCTGCCACGTTCCGGTCGGGACGGGCAACACCGACCGGCTGATGCGCGCGATCGAGCAGCTGCGGCCGGAAGCGGCGGTGCTGACTCCGTCCTATGCCGCCTATCTCCTGGAGTGGGCTCGCGAGAGGGGCTTCGACCTCGCCGGTGCGAGCGTCGAGCGGGTGCTCGTCGCCGGAGAGCCGGGTGGCGGCGAGCCGGCCTTCCGCGCCAACCTCGAGCACGGCTGGGGTGCTCGCGTCACCGAGGCGATGGGGATCGGCGACATTGGTCCGTCACTCTGGGGTGAGTGCGAGGAGCAGGACGGCATGCATCTCGGCGCGCGCGGCTTCGTTCACGCCGAGCTGGTCGAGCCGGAGACGGGCCGGGCGGTCGCGCTGGAGGACGGTGCCGAGGGCGAGCTCGTGCTCACGCATCTTCAGCACCACGCCGCGCCGCTCGTGCGCTTTCGCACCCGCGACCACGTCACGGTGCGGACGAGCGCCTGCCGCTGCGGCCGCACCGGCCCGCGCCTGCGGTGCATCGGGCGCACCGACGACATGCTGATCGTGCGCGGTGTCAACGTCTTTCCCTCGGCCGTGCGTGAGGTCGTGAGTGGTTTCACGCCCGAGGTGAGCGGCAACGTACTCGTCAGGCCGCAGGCGCCGGGTGTGAAGCAGGAGCCGCCGCTCCCCGTCAGGGTGGAGCTCGCGCGCGAGACACCCGCCCGGCCCTCTCTGGCAGAGGAAATCCGCGCCCGGTTGCGCCAACGTGCTCACGGTGCAGACCGAGGTGGAGCTCGTGCCGTTCGGAAGCTTGCAGCGGAGCGAATACAAGTCCAAGCTCGTAGACCACAAAGGAGAGTGAGACCGCTCGATGCAGAAGCTCCAGAGCCAGGGCGTGCACCACATCACGCTCGTCGGCGCCGACCGGCAGACGTCGATCGACTTCTGGGAAGGGTTGCTCGGGATGCCGTTCGTCTTCGAGCAGCCGAACCTCGACAACGAGGGCGAGAGCCACCTTTACTTCGACCCGGGCGACGGGCGGCTGATCACCGTCTTCACGAACGAGGAGCGTACTCCCGACCCAGCCCGCGTCTCCACCGAGCCGGGCTGCGTGCACCACATCGCGCTCTCGCTCTCGAAGGTGATGTTCGACCAGGCCGTGGAGCGGCTCGATGCCCGCGGCATCCGGCACAGCGGCGTCAAGGACCGCGGCTTCATGGACTCGATCTACTTCGACGACCCGCTCGGGCTCACGATCGAGCTCGCGTCATACCGCTTCGAGCCGCCCTTCGGGCACACACATGCCGACGTGCTGCTCGAGGCGCACAAGCTCCGCACTGCGCGCGGCGACCACCACATCGCCGAGGTTCATGTGGCGGATGCGATCGAGGCGCTCGTGCTCCGCACGCGCGCGTCGCTCTCCGATGACCGCGCGCCCAACAATCCGTAATAGGCCGACCAAGGGAGGATCACATGTCTGCGATCGCGCTCAACATCCTCAAGCCGAGCGTCAACAACCTCACCGTGCGCATCTTCGTCCGGGCCGCGGGGCTCGACTTCGAGGAGGTTGACGTTTGGGGGAAGACGGGCGAACCGGGGTTCCTGGCCAAGGATCCTGCCCACCTGACGCCGATGATCGAAGAGGAAGGGCTGCCGAAGGGGTCGTTGTGGGAGAGCTGCGCGATCATGCAGTACCTCTGCAACAAGCACGGCCTGACCCAGTTCTACCCGGCCGATCCGGCCGAGCGGGCGATGGTCGACAGCGCGATGTTCTACTTGATCGGCACGCTCTATCCGCTCGTGGCGCGCGCGACCTATGGGGCGCTCTCATTCCCGCACTATCCCGGCGAGGTCGGTTCCTCGGACGCCGACGACGACGCGAAGGCGGCGGCGCAGGCGGTGTGCCAGGACGCGCTCGCCGAGCCGCTCGACGTCTACCGCTCCTTCTTCCTGGACGGAAAGACGTTCATCGGCGGTGACTCGCCCTCGATCGCCGACATCCGCCTCGCGGCGACGCTCGAGTTCCTGCGCGCGATCGACTACGACTTCCCCGTCTGGGCCGAGGAGTACATGGCCGCGATGGAGAGCGCGCTCGGGGATGCCTACTCGGAGCCGGCCGCGGACGTGCGCGGCTACATCGACTACGCGAGGTCGCAGACCTAGCGTGCGCGAGCATCGAGAGGCCCGCCCGGACGTCGGTGAGAGATGAGACACTTGTTGCGATGAGACCCGTCCTGTGCGCCGCAGCCCTGGCGGCGTCCGTGATGTTCGCGCCGTCCGCCTCTGGTGCACCGACGCTCGTTCTCATGAGCACGGCGTTTCCGGCCGGCGGGATGATTCCGGCGCGGTTCACGTGCGACGGAGCGAACTCGATCGTGCCCCTGAGGTGGTCGGGGGCACCGGTGGGGACGAAGTCGTTCGCGCTCATCGTCGACGATCCCGATGCCGGGAGCGGCACGTTCCTCCACCGGATCGCCTGGGGCATCCCCGCGCGGGCGAAGGGCCTCGCCGGGCGTGCTCCGGTCGAGGGAGCGAACGGCGCCGGACAGGTGGGGTGGACCGGGCCGTGCCCGCCGAGCGGGACGCACCGCTATGTCTTCCTCCTCTACGCGCTGAGGAGCAAGCTACCGCTGAAGGCGGGCGCCGATCGGACAGCCTTCGAGGCGGCCCTGAAGGGCCGTGTGCTGGCGGTCGCGAAGCTGATCGGGCGATACAGCCGCGGCTGACGGTCGCCGCCTCGGTCCTAGGTGGGGACGGGTGGCGTCCCCTCGCCCGGCTCGTTGCCGGGCCAGGTCTCCGTCGTCGGCGCATCGATGCCGGTCAGATCGGACATCCCGTTCAGGTAGTCGTCGCGGGAGACCTCACCCTTTGCGTAGCGCATCCTCAGTGTTGCCACGGCGGGATCGCCCGGGAGCCCAGCAGCGGGAACCCCGGCCGGGACTGCGGTCTGAGCGGCAACGGTTGGGGCAAAACGCCGGAAGAGCCAGACGACGGCGACGACGAGCAGGGCAACGAGGAGCAGAAGAACGATCGCATGCAGAGGCCCGTTCCACCAGCTGTCGTCGTGGTAGCCCTCGCGGCCGTAGAACGGCCCGTCGAATCGAAAGTTGTTGCCAGGTCGCTGCTCCATCGCGATCACTCCGGGGTCGTGGGTCGCCTGCCGGGATTCAAGCAGCGCAACCTGTGAGCCAGATAGGAATCCATCCGCAGCCCGACCGATGAGTTTCGGCTGCGGCCTTGGTCTCATGTTCATCCCGAAGGACGAGAAGAGAGGGCCTACACTGTCGGTCGTGCAGGATTCGTCGCGCACCGCCACCGCCGATCCGAACGAGCTCACGCTCCAGTTCGAGCAGTACCGCCGGGAGTTGACCGGCTACAGCTACCGGATGCTGGGCTCGTCGTTCGAGGCGGAGGACGCCGTCCAGGAGACGTTCATCCGGGCCTGGCGCGGCTTCGACCGGTTCGAGGGGCGGGCAGCGTTGCGGTCGTGGCTCTACCGCATCGCGACGAACGTCTGCTTCGACATGCTGAACGGGCGCGAGCGGCGCGCGCGACCCATGGATCTCGGTCCCGCCCAAGAGCCGGTGATCGCCAACCTGAATACGTTGCCCGAGGTGACCTGGATCGAGCCGGTCCCCACCGGCCTTGTCGTCCCCGACGGAGACCCGGCCGACGTGGCGGTTGCGCGCGAGTCGATCAGGCTGGCGTTCGTCGCCGCACTGCAGCATCTGCCGCCCCGCCAGCGTGCCGTGCTCGTGCTCTGCGAGGTGCTCCGCTGGCAGGCCTCCGAGGTGGCAGAGCTCCTGGAGACGAGCGTTGCCTCGGTCAACAGCGCACTGCAGCGCGCGCGGGCGACACTCGACACGCACGACATGGCCGACGCCAGCCCGGCCGAGCTCGGCGCAGCCGACCGAGAATTGCTCGCGCGCTATGTGAAGGCGTTCGAGGCCTACGACATGGAGGCGCTCACCTCGCTGATCCAGGAGGACGCGACCCAGTCGATGCCGCCGTTCGACCTCTGGCTGCGCGGTCTCCCGGACATCATGACCTGGTGGTTCGGGCCAGGGATCGGCTGCAAGGGCTCGCGGCTCGTCCCGACCGTCAGCGCGAACGGCTCGCCCGCGTACGGGCAATACAAGCCCGCAGCCGATGGCGGCTTCGAGCCGTGGGCACTGCAGGTACTGGAGCTCGAAGACGGGGGGATCGCCGAGATGACCTTCTTCCTCGACACCGACACCGTCTTCCCCCTCTTCAATCTGCCGCCGCGACTCGAGTCGTAGTCCGAACGCGGCGAATGCCGAAGGGCGGCGACGGCTGTCGCGCCGCCGCCCGTTCGGGTGCGTGGGCTACGAGGAGGCGCTCGGCGGCACGAGGACAGTGTTGATCGCGTGGATGACGCCGTTCGACGCCGTGACATCCGCGACGATCACCTGCGAGGTGCCGTTCAGGTAGAGCTTGCCGCCCTTGAGCGACAGCGCGATCTTCTCGCCCTGAACCGTCTTGACGGAGCCCTTCTGCTTCGCCACGGTGACGGCCGTGGCGCTGCCGACCTTCTTCGCGAGGACGTGGTAGGTGAGGACCTTCGTCAGGAGCGCCTTGTCGCTCGCGACTGCGGCATAGGTGTCAGGTGCCGACTTCTTCAGCTTCGCGAACGCGGAATTCGTCGGCGCGAAGACGGTGAACGGGCCCTTTGCCCGACAGCGTCTTGACGAGGCCCGCCTTCTTGACGAGCGAGACGAGGGTGGAGAAGCGCGCGTCCCCGGCGGCGACGACAACGATCGTGTCGTTCATCGCCGTGTGCTGGACCGGGGCGGCAGGCGCCGTGGCGGCAAGTGCCGCCGTGGCAACCAGTGCGGTAGCGAGTGTTGCGAGCAGTGCTTTCATGCGACGACCTCCGTCGGCTGTGGATAGCGGGACGCGAGTGGTACGTGGCGCCGCGTGCAACGGATCAATCAGGGGAGGCCGTGATCGGAACGCACCTGAAATGCGTACTGATCGATGACGGTGAGATCAGCCCCCGACCCACTTCTGCGACAATTCCCCCTGTGCCTGACGAACGCGACGATGCCGAGCTCGTTCGGCTCGTCGCCGCGGACGACATGGATGCACTGCGCGTGCTCTACGAGCGCTACGGGTCGATCGTCTTCGGCATGGCGCGCCGCGTCCTCGGCGACAGGCAGCTGGCAGAGGAATGCACCCAGGACGTCTTCGTGGCGCTCTGGCGTGGCGCGGCCAAGTACGAGCCTGAGCGCGCCCGGGTGAGTACCTGGCTGATCGGGATCACGAGGTATCGGGCGATCGACCTCGTACGCCGTCGCGCGGCGCGGCCCGTCGACCCCTACGGCGAGATCTGGAGCGGCGATGAGTCGCCCGACTCCGCGGATCTCGCGGCAACCGCCGACCAGTCGCGTCGCGTGGCCGCCGCCGTGGCCGAGCTCCCTGCTCCCCAACGCGATGCTCTCATGCTCGCGTACTTCGAAGGGCTGTCGCACAGCGAGATCGCCGACCGGCTCGAGGTCCCACTCGGCACGGTCAAGGGGCGGATCCGGCTGGCGCTCGACCGGTTGCGGGAGCTCGCGCCTGCATATGCACTCAACGCGGAGCTGGAGCAATGAGCGGCGGCGACCTGGATCGGGCCGCCGGCGCGGCGCTCGGCGCTCTGCCGCCCGTCGAGGCGGCGAGGCTCGAGGAGGAGCTGGCGAAGAACGCTCTCCTCGCGACGGAGGTCGAGGAGTACCGCACCGTCGTCGAGACGCTCGAGACCGGCATCGTGCGGGAGGCCCCGCCGGCAGGTCTCTTCGACGTCGTCCTCAGCCGGATCGACGGCGAGCGCGCCGCCGCTGTCCACCCCGTCGATGCCGAGTCGGCGCTGGAGTCCGAGCCGACCGTGGCACCGGCCAGACGGCGCCGGTTCGGCCGGTCGAAGAGGCTCGCGCCCGCTTTCGCGGCCGGGTTCGCCGTGGCTGCCATGATCGTCGCCGTCGTGGTTGCGCTGTCGTCGGGCAATGATCTCGGCAGCCCCGACGCTCGCGCGGCCGTGCGAGGTACGCCGGCGTTCTCGGCGGTTCACGGTGACGCGCGGCTCTACGCGACGAGCAGGAAGGATGGCGTGCTCGTGCTCGACCTCGCCGATGTGCCGGCGCCCGCGCCCGGCACGCACTACGAGGTGTGGGTGCTGCGCCAGAGCTCCGGTGGGGCAATGGAGTCGGTGGGGGCGTTCACGCCGGGCGGCTCGAAGGTGCAGCTCGAGCTCGGACTCCCCGGCTCCGGCGACTACACGGCGGTCGACGTCTCGGTCGAGCCCGACGGCGGTTCTGCGAGCCACTCCGGGCAGAGCCTCGCGGGGGGCCGGTTCGAGCCTTTGTCGTAGTCCGGCAGCACATCCTGCAACCCCATGAAGCTGACGAGCGCACACAGCTCGTCCGAGGCGTTCTGCAACCGCACCTGGCAGCCGCGCCGGGACGCAGCGAGCTGAAGCCGCGCGAGGGCGTCGACCGTGACGACGTCGGGGTCGACGCCGGCGACATCGCAGTACGCGACCGTGACGCCGGGCCGGCCGAGGAGCCCGCAGACCCTGTTGCAGAGCCCGGGCAGATCGGCGCGCGTGATCGGGCCCCAGATGGCGAAGGAGACACTGCGGTCGGAAACCGTCATCGGGGTATTGACCGGATGCCGGGGGAGAACTCATCGCACGGAGACCGATGAGTTGCGGCTGCCCGCCCGGTCTCATCCTGCAAAGCTTCGTCCGACGTACCCGTCCGGAAAGGATCGACCCATGACCGCCGACTCCCGTTCCCGCTGGCTCGCGCTCTTCGTTCTCTGTGCCGGCACCCTGATGATCGTGCTCGACACGACGATCGTGAACGTCGCGCTGCCGTCGATCCGGGCCGACCTCGGGTTCTCGGAGACGTCTCTCGCATGGGTCGTCAACGCCTACCTGCTCACCTTCGGGGGCTTCCTCCTGCTCGGCGGCCGCCTGGGTGACCTCTTCGGCCACCGGCGGCTGTTCCTGATCGGGATCGCGCTCTTCACGGTCGCGTCGGTCTGCTGCGGGCTCGCGGGCTCGCAGGGGATGCTGATCGGCGCGCGGGCGGTGCAGGGGCTCGGCGGAGCTGTCGTCTCCGCCGTCTCGCTGTCGCTGATGATGAGCCTGTTCACCGAACAGGCCGAGCGCGCCAAGGCGATGGGCGTCTTCGGCTTCGTCGCCGCAGGCGGCGGCAGCATCGGCGTGCTCCTCGGCGGTGTGCTCACCGACCTGCTCGACTGGCACTGGATCTTCCTCGTCAACGTGCCGATCGGGATCGCGGTCTACCTGTTCTCGCTCCGGCTCCTGCCTGCTCCGAGTGGGGCCGTCTCGACGCAGCGGCTCGACGTCGCCGGAGCGGTCACCGTGACGACGGCTCTGATGCTCGCCGTCTACGCGATCGTGAACGGCAACGACGCGGGCTGGACGTCGACCCAGACGCTCGGGCTGCTGGCGGCCGCAGTTGCCTTGCTGGCCGTCTTCCTCGTGATCGAGTCGAGGGTCGACTCGCCGCTCGTTCCACTGAGGCTCTTCCGGTTGCGCAACGTCGCGACCGCGAACATCGTCGGAATCCTCTGGGCGGCCGCCATGTTCGCGTGGTTCTTCCTCTCGGCTCTCTACCTGCAGCTCGTGCTCGGGTACAGCCCACTCCAGGTCGGGCTCGCCTTCCTGCCGGCGAACCTGATCATGGGGGCGTTCTCGATCGGTCTCTCCGCCAAGCTCGTGCTCCGGTACGGGCTCAGGAAGCCGCTCGCGACGGGTCTGTCCCTCGCCGCCGTCGGCCTTGTCCTGTTCGCGCGGGCACCTGTCGACGGAAACCTTCTCGTCGACGTGCTCCCAGCAATGATCGTGCTCGGCTTCGGGGCAGGGATCGCCTTCAACCCGATGCTGCTCGCGGCGATGAGCGACGTGGCGCCGGAGGAGTCGGGGCTCGCCTCCGGCGTCGTCAACACGGCGTTCATGATGGGCGGTGCCCTCGGCCTCGCGGTGCTCGCGAGCCTTGCAGCCTCGCGCACCGACACGCTGCTGGGCTCGGGCGAGGCGCCGCTCGCCGCGCTGAACGGCGGCTACCACGCGGCCTTCCTCGTGGGTGCGCTCTTCGCCGCCTCTGCAGCCACGGTCGGCGGCGTGTTCCTGCGGAGCCCGGCGGGCATCGGTGCTCCGGCCCACGACGTCCACGGCGCGGCGCCGGTGACGGAGTGATGCTTCTCCCGGAGACACGATTGCTCTAGCTTCACAGTCGCGTCTTTCTGCGCCTAGTTGCGTGTTTGTGCTTGAATGTCGTCATGCTGACCGAGGAACGGCGCCAGGTAATCCTCGAACGGCTCGGTCATGACGGGAAAGTCGTCGTCGCCGACCTGAGCTCGTCGCTCGACGTGTCGCTCGACACGGTCCGCCGCGACCTCCAGGAGCTCGCGGACGCCGGGCTCGTGCGTCGCGTCCACGGGGGAGCGCTCCCGCCCGCAATCGGCTCGCGTCCCTACGCGATCCGGCGCGAGCAGGCACCGGCGGCGAAGGCGGCGATTGCGAGTGCCACCGCCGGCCTGCTGCGCGACGGCCAGGTGATCCTGCTCGACGCCGGGACGACGACGCTCGAGGTTGCGCGCCACCTTCCCGAGGGGCTGCAGGCAACCGTGATCACGAACAGCCCTCCGATCGCGGTTGCCCTGGCGGAGCACCCCACCGTCGACGTCACGATGTTGGGCGGTCGCCTCGACAAGGACTCCCAGGCTCTCGTCGGCGCGGCGACGGTCGACGCGCTGCGCTCCGTCAGGGCGGATGTGTTGATCCTCGGTGTCTGCAGCCTGCACCCCGAATTCGGGATCACGGTGCTCGACCTCGAGGAGTCGTACGTCAAGCGCGCCATGATCGCGAACGCCGTCGAGGTCGTCGCGGTCTCCTCCGCGGAGAAGCTCGGCTCGGCCGGGCCCTACGTGGTGGGAGCGGTCGACGAGCTCACCCACCTCGTCACGGAGCGCTCGGCCAACGTCGATCTCGATCCGTATCGCGCCCTCGGGATCGACGTGGTGGTGGCCTGATGCGTGCGCACCGGCTTGCGATCGGGCTGTTCTTCTTCGGCGACGGCCTGCTGATCGGGTCCTGGGCCGGCCGGATCCCGGCAGTGCAGCACCACGCGTCGTTGACGAACGCGCGGCTCGGGCTCGCATTGTTCGCAGCCTCTCTCGGCGCGCTCTTGGCGATGCCACTCGCCGGCCGCCTCTGCGAGCGGATCGGCAGCCGCCGCGTCACCCTCGCCGCGCTGCTGCTCGGATCCGGCTCGCTGTTCGCAGCCTCACTCGCGACCGGCCTGGCGGGCCTCGCCGCGGCCCTCTTCGGCTTCGGTGCCGGCTTCGGTGCGATCAACGTCTCCGCGAACGCCCAGGGGCTGGCGCTCGAGCGGCTCTCCGAGCGGTCGATTCTCTCGTCGTTCCACGCCGCATTCTCGGCCGGAGGGCTGGTCGGAGCCGGCACGGCAGCACTCGTCGCCGCGGCGGCGGTCGGGCCGCAGGTGCACTACGGCGCGCTCGGCATCACCCTCGCGGCAATCGGGTTGGCCTGCGTGCGATTCCTGCTCCCACCCGAGGCCGACGACCGGGCCGAAGAGAAGGTGAGCCGGGGCACCTTCGTCCGGCCACCGCGGGCGATCGTCGTGCTCGGCGCGGCGGCATTCTGCACCATGCTTGCCGAAGGCGCTGCCGTCGATTGGAGCGCCGTCTACCTGTCCCGCTCGTTCGGAGCGGCTGCGGGCGCGGCGGCGCTCGCCTACACCGCCTTCTCCCTGGCGATGACGACCAGCCGCACGATCGGCGACCGGCTCAACCGGCAGCTCGGGCCGGTGACACTCGCTCGAGCGGGCGGGACGGTGGCGACGGTCGGCCTCGGCCTCGCCCTTCTGATCGGATCGGTCCCCGTGGCGATCGCCGGGTTCGCCGCGATGGGCGCCGGTCTCGGCGTCGTCATCCCCGTCCTCTTCCGCGCCGCTGCGTCGACGCCGGCCGTCTCCGCGAGCGCCGGTGTCGCTGCCGTCTCGACGATCGGTTGGTTCGGCTTCCTGGCGGGCCCTCCGGCGATCGGTTTCGCGGCCTCGGCCGTGGGGCTCCGCGCGGCCCTCGGGATCGTCGTGCTTGCGACCCTCACCCTGGTCGTGCTCGCGGGCAACGCCGAGCCCGGGCAACGCAAGGTCCGCGCGGGTGCGGTCTCGTGGCGAACGGATCCCTGACGCCGCCGCGATGGAGCCTTTGGGGGTTGCAGGGGCATTTCCCCATGGAACGCAACCTGCTGCTACCGTGACCACAGTTAGAGCGAGTTCGGTCTGCGCGTGTGCGCCTTCCCAATGCGTTCGTGAATAAGTGTGGGAGGTGTATTTCATATGGCAGAAGGAACCGTTAAGTGGTTCAACGATGCGAAGGGTTTCGGCTTCATCGAGCCCGCCGAGGGGTCCAAGGACCTGTTCGTGCATCACAGCAACATTGCGGGTGACGGCTTCAAGTCGCTCCCCGAGGGTGCGAAGGTCACGTTCGAGGCCCGCGAGGGTGCGAAGGGGCCGGAGGCGACCAACGTCGTCGTCGTCTCGTAGTTCGGTCGTAGGATGCTCGTGGCCGCGGTGCGGCCACGAGCGCCACGTCCATCCGCCTCATTGACGAAGGGAGCTGCGCCATCGCCGTCAAGGAAGAGAAGATCGAGATGGAGGGCGAGATCACCGAGGCCCTCCGCAACCGGATGTTTCGGCTCAAGCTCGACAACGGTCACGAGATGATCGGCTATACCGCCGGCCGGATGAAGCGGTACCGGATCAGAATGCTTCCCGGCGACCGCGTCCGCGTCGAGCTGTCGCCGTACGACCTCGACCGCGGTCGTATCGTCTATCGGCTGCGCTAGCGGCGGCGGACACCGACCATGGCCGATCGAGCCGCAGATCTCCAGGCAGAGCTTGCCGGCCTCCTCGTCCAGTACGAGCCGACGCTCACCGACGGTGAGCGTGCGGAACTGCTGCAACTCGAGAAACGCTGTGGTTGGCGGCCGGGTAGCCGCCCCACCCGCCCCGAGGCGAAGGTCAGCGCCTTCCTCGACCTGTTCGACCGTGCCGAGCAGGAAGAGCTGACCGATCGGACGCTCGACGCAGGTTGCGTCGACGATCTCCGACGCGTCTTTCGCGAGCGGCTGACCACCGGGGACTGAATGCGAGCCGGTGACGGCGGCGCCGGAGCGAGGCGCTCTGCTCGCATCTCCCGTTTCTGGCCGTTTGCCGAGTGGTTGCGTGACCGTGTGGCGCGCTGCACGTGCGACCCGCTTCCCGTCCGCCCTACGATGGGGGCATGGCGCGCATCGAGGACTACGCGCTGCTCAGCGACCTCCAAACGGCGGCGCTCGTCAGCCGGACGGGCTCGATCGACTGGTGCTGTTTCCCGCGCTTCGACTCGGGTGCCTGTTTCGCGGCGCTTCTCGGCACGCCCGAGCACGGGCGCTGGCTGCTCGCTCCGGTCGGCGAGGTACGACACTCGACCCGTCGCTACCGGCACGACACGCTGATCCTCGAGTCGGTCTACGAGACCGACGAGGGCAGCGTGAGGGCGATCGAGTTCATGCCTCCACGCGGCGTCGCTCCCGACATCGTGCGCATCGTGGAGGGCCTGGAAGGAAGCGTCCGGATGCGATCCGAGCTCGCGATCAGGTTCGACTTCGGCGACATCGTCCCCTGGGTACGGCGGATCGATCATGCCCGGGTGGCCGTCGCCGGTCCCGACGCCCTCTGCCTCCGCACGCCGCTCGAGATTCACGGCGAGGAGATGACGACGGTTTCGGAATTCACGATCGAGGGCGGCCAGCGGATCCCGTTCGTGCTGACCTGGTTCCCATCGCACGAGCCGCTGCCGCGAGAGATCGATCCGGAGGTGGCCCTGACGGAAACGGAGGAGTACTGGCTCGAGTGGGCAGCACGCTGCGATCACCACGGGGTCTACCACGAGGAGATCCACCAGTCGCTGCTGCTGTTGAAAGCTCTCACGTATGCGCCGACAGGGGGGATCGTGGCGGCACCGACGACCTCATTGCCGGAGTGGATCGGCGGCGTGCGGAACTGGGACTACCGGTATTGCTGGCTCCGCGATGCGACGCTGACCCTGCTCGCGATGCTGAACTGCGGCTACCGGGACGAGGCGATGGCGTGGCGGCAATGGCTCCTCCGCGCCGTCGCCGGCGATCCGGCCGATGTGCAGATCATGTACGGGATCAGCGGCGAGCGGCGTCTCGACGAGCGGGTGATCTCATGGCTGCCGGGGTTCGAGGGGTCGGCACCCGTGCGCGTCGGGAACGCCGCTTCGCAACAGCTGCAGCTCGACGTCTACGGCGAGGTGATCGACGCGCTCTACCAGACCCGACGCCACGGTGCGCCGGCGGATGACAACGTCTGGGCCCTGATGCTGCACTTGCTCGGCTGGCTCGAGGAGGGCTGGCGCCTCGAAGACGCCGGCATCTGGGAGGTGCGCGGGCCGAACCGGCACTTCACCCACTCCAAGGTGATGGCATGGGTCGCGTTCGACAGGGCCATACGGGCCCACGAGGAATTCGGGCGCGCGGGACCGGTCGAGCGCTGGCGGGCGCTCTGCCGCGAGATCGAGGCCGAGGTGCAGGCTCTCGGCTGGAATCAGGCGAAGGGCGCGTACTCGCAGTACTACGGCTCCGACGATCTCGACGCGAGTGTCCTCCTGATGGGCCTCGTCGGGTTCGTCTCGCCGAACGACGAGCGATTCGTCTCGACGGTCGAGGCGATTCGCCGGGAGCTCACGTTCGGCGGCCTCCTGCGGCGCTACATCCCGAACCGCGAGGGCGACGTCGACGGGTTGCCCCCTGGCGAGGGCGTCTTCCTGCCATGCTCGTTCTGGCTCGTGGAGGTGCTGGCCCGGCAGGGGAAGGCTGACGAGGCGCGCGAGCTGTTCGAGCGCCTGCTCGACCTCCGCAACGACGTCGGCCTGCTCTCGGAGGAATACGACCCGGAGAGCGGCCGTCAGCTCGGCAACTTCCCGCAGGCGTTCACGCATCTCGCCCTCGTCGGCGCCGCGATCGCGATGGGCGACGAGCGTCGCGGGCTGAGGTCCGCGGCCGGCGGCTAGGGTGCTCCGCCACTCGGCGGGTCGGCGAGCAAGGTCATCCGCGTGATTGAATCGCGGTGATGGCGCACGCGCACACGATCCGGATCGAGTACTGCGTTCCCTGAACCGCGAGGCCGAACGCCACCGGTCTGGTGGCGCGCATTCTCGAGGAGATGGAGAACGACGGCGTCGTCGTCGAGGTGGTCACCGGCCGGGGCGGGATCTTCGACGTCCATCTGGACGGCGAGCTCGTGTTCACGAAGTCGATGATCCGGCGTTACCCGGATCCCGACGACGTGATGCCGCTGCTTCGCGCCGCGCTCGGCTGATCCGAGCTCGCGTCCATCCGCGCGCCGCGGCGTGAGCAAGCCCTACGGCACCCAGCGCTCGGCGAGCGGTGTCACCTGCAACTCGTGCGTCGCGCCGCGCTCGCGCTGATCGGCGAGGAACAGCACCGAGGCGGCGAGCTCGCGCGGATCGGCGAGCTCGTCCTGCGGCGGCTCGCCGCTCGTGAGCGGCTGGATCCCGGCATCGACGATCAGCAGGGCGACGTGAATGCCTTCTGCGCGCAGCTCGAGCGCCGCAGCCTGCGTGATCGCGCGGACGCCGAATGCGCCGGCCGCCCAGAGCCCGCGTCCGGCCGCGGCACGGCGGGAAGAGCCTCCGGTCACCTGGATGACCGTTGCAGGGCGGCCCTGGCTGCGCAGGAACCTGCCCGACGCGGAGAGGAACGCGAACGCAGCCCGCGCCGGTGCGGCCGCCCAGGCATCGAAGGCATCGGGCTGCGCGTCGGCGATCGGCCCACCGCCGAAAGGCCCGGTCCGGTCGCCGCCGTATGCAGCGGCCGCGTTGACGACGAGGTCGACGCCCTCGTGAGCCGCCGCCGCCTGCTCGAGCACGTGGGTGACGCTCGCCTGATCGGTCACATCGGCGCGGAGCGCCAGCGCGCCCGCCGCTTCGACACCCTCGAGGCTCGCATCCGACCGGGCCGCGCCGGCGACGGCCCAACGCTCCGCCACGAGCCGGTCGATCACGGCTCTCCCGAGGCTGCGGGCGCCGAAGACGACGGCGCTGCGAGGACGCGCTTCGCTCTCGCTCATGACAGGGGTGTATCACTTGGCGGGTGATCCGTCCGTCGCTGCCCGGTTCGAGCGGAGTCGCGATCGCGACGCGCGGCTAGAGTTGGGCACCGGCATGTGCGATCTGCACGACCATCACGGACTGCCGCCACTCGCGGCAGACGAGTACGTGCTCGACACGGCCTTCGTACGGGAGCTCGTGGCAACCGTTCGGAGGCAGGTCGCCGCCGCGGCGAGCGCAGCGGAGGCGTGCGAGGCGATCAGGCCGGCCTTCGAGGATGCCCTGGCCCGGCGCGACTGGCTGCCGGAAGCGTTCCAGCGCGACGTGCCCGACAGCGGCATGGGTGGCGGAATCGGGCAATGGCTGCTGTTTCGCTCGGCCGACCGTTCGCTCTGCCTCTTCAGCCTCGTCGTGCCGCCGGGCTCGAAGACCCCGATCCATGACCATCTCGCCTGGGGGCTCGTCGGGCTCTATCGCGGCGCCCAGGACGAGGAGTTCTACCGGCCGCTCGACGGCTCGATCGAGCTGACGCGCCGGCGGCCGCTCGCCCCCGGCGACTACTACGTGCTGCTTCCTCCAGCCGACGACGTCCACCGCGTGCGGACGACCTCTGCCGAGACGTCGGTCTCGATCCACCTGCTGGCGAACGACACCGGGTGCACCGATCGCCACACCTTCGACGAGCTGACCGGGTCGGCGAGCCCGTTCCGCTCCGGGTACGCCAATGCCGACTGCGAGAACGTCGGAGCGAGCCGCGCCTGACGCCGCTAGGCGCCGACCGCCGCCCTGACCTTCGCGATCGCCTTCGCCTCGGCGTCGTCTCCGCCGCCGGCTGCGCCGGAGACGGACGTGGCGAGCTCGACCACGAGCTTGCGGTAGGCATCGAGGTCATCCGGGGCCTTCGCCTGCAGGACTGCCGCCGCCGATTCCAGCGCCGCGACCGTCTTCGCCTCGACCTCGGCCGGCCTGGCGGTCATCCCGAAGCCGGTGCCGTGTGTTCCGGCGAGCTCGCGGATCAGCTCGCTCGACGACGACTCACTGGCGGCCGCGAGATGCTTCGCCAGCGTTCCGGCTTCCTTGAAGGAGTCGAAGAAACCCGCATCCGAGACGGCGACGAGCATTCCGGCGCCCGTCAGGCCGAGATGGAGATCGTCCCACTCGGCCTCCGTGAAGTCCGCTTTCCCTGCCATCGTCCGCTCCCTAGCTCGGCTTGGCGCCCATTGCCCAGATGGCGACGATCCAGCCGACGAGCGCGATCGCGGCGATCACGCCGGCCGCCTTGCCGAGCCCGCTCTTCGACTTCGCCGACGCGATCCCCGCGCAGATGAGAGCGATCAGGAACAGGAGCCCGCCCGCATCGGCCGTGATGTACCCGAAGCCGATCCAGGTCGGATCGTCCGTCGATCCCTTGAACTCCTTCGAGTACAGCCACTCCGCTCCGACCCGCATCACGATGTAGGCGGGAAGGCCGACGAAGAGGAGCGCACGGAAGGCGACGCGGCGTACCCGTGCCGGCTCGGCCGTGCGTGTCGCGACCAACTCGCCCGCCACACTCGTCGTGACGGCGCCGACGAGAACCATCGCGCCGAGCACGTGGAGGAAGAGCGGGAAGTTCCAGCTGTCCGGCCGGATCGAGGCGAGGAGGCTCGTCATGCGCCGGGTTTCCAGATCATGTCGACGAGAATCAGGAGAATCAGGACGATCCCACCGAGGTGGAACCAGAGGGCGTTGGACTTCCCGAACGTGGCAGCCAATTCGGGGCTGGACGTGACGCCGGACGCACTGAGCTCCTCCGCTCGCTTCCCGGCGGCGGCATAGGCCGCGCCCGCGCGGCGGCCGACCTCTGACGCCCCGGCCCACAACACGATCGCTGCGATGACCCAGCCGTCCCACACCTTGTATGCGTCGAGCGAGATCGCAAGCCAGACGCCGAAGACGATCGTGCCCAGCGTGCCGATGATCACGAGCACGTTTCCCACCTGGGCCGGGCGCATCAGGGCCGCGACCTGGCTCGGGCTGTCACAACGCCAGAGTGCCACGATCAGGATCGAGAACAGTGTCATCGCCCCGACGAGCGCGAACGCCGACAGCAGATGGAGGGCGAGGATCCAGTCGTTCAGCTCCACCCCGGCAAGCTATCCCAGCGGAGGTACTCGATACAACTGTTGTTCGGAGCGCGATTCGGGCGCGGGTGGGATCCCGCGACCAGCGGTGACCGTCAGCTCCGCCAGCCACTCGGCCTGGGCCGTCGTCAGCGGCAGCTCGAGCTTCCACTTCCAGTTGTGACCGTCGGTCGTCCCGGGACGGTTCATCCGCGCCTCGCTGCCGAGCCAGAGCAGGTCCTGAGCAGGGAGGATGACGAGCTCGTTCTCGAGTGAGAGCACGTTCTGCACCAGGGCACGATGCTCGTCATCCGTGGACGTCGCCCCCGCAGCGAGCTGCGGCTGATGCTCCCTGCCCCAGCGCCACCACCAGCCGGCGAGGGTGTCCGAGTCGTGGGTGGAGGTGTAGACCACCGAATCGCTCCGCCAATCGACGTCGGCGACCCGCGCGACAACGTCCATTCCCGGCAGACCGATCGCCTCGCGCAACGCGACCACATCGGGTGTGATGTACCCGAGGTCCTCGACGATCAGCGGCAGGCCGCCCAGCCGTTCGCGGGCAGCGTCGAAGAAAGCCTGGCCGGGTCCCTCGCCCCACGATCCGTTGCGTGGGTCGTCCTCGTCGAGCGGCAGCTCCCAGAACTTGACGAGCCCCCTGAAGTGGTCGATCCGCAACAGGTCGAACAGCTCCAGCTCGCGCTCGAGCCGGGCAAGCCACCACGCGAAGCCGTCGGCCTCGTGCGCCGGCCAGTCGAAGACCGGCATCCCCCATTTCTGGCCCTCCGGGTGATTCTTCGACGGCGCAGCCCCTGCGACCACCGAGCGGTCGAAGAGGTGTGGATGGGTGGCGATGTCGCACGAGTCACCCGAGACATAGAGCGGGATGTCGCCGATCAGCCCGATCCCGCGCTCGTTGGCGTACTCCCTCAGCGCGAGCCACTCGCGCTGGAACCTCGTCTGCGCACGCCGCTCGGTCGCGCCTGCGAACCGCACCCACTCGTCCACCCAGGTGCCCCGCGGCGCTCCGTGCTCGCCGGCGCCGTCGTCGAAGTGGCCCGACGACGGAGAGGCGAGAAGGCCTTCGTGGCCGGCAAACGCCGATCGTGACGAGTACGGCGAGCCGAGCGCGTCCGGAATGTGCACCGGCAACAGCTGCCACCACGACTGACCTGCCTCGACCAGCCAGTCGACGAAGCGATAGGCCTCGTCGTCCAGCCTGCCCGACGGCAGGGACGTGATGTGCAGCAGAACGCCGCTCTCGCGCGCCGGAGCCGACACCGTGCTAGCGGCCGAGGGCTCTGGCGATCGCTGCGACGTGGTCGGGCGTGGAGCCGCAACAGCCGCCGACGATCCGGACACCCTGCTCGACGTAGCCGGCGACATGGTCGGCGAGCATCTCGGGCCCGGCCTCGTACACGACATTGGCACCGATGACCTGCGGCACACCGGCATTCGGTTTCACCCACACGGGAACGTCCCCGGCCGCCGCAAGGATCTCGGTCACGACGACGTCCGAATCGGCCAGAGAACGGCCGCAGTTCGTGCCGACGGCGGCGATGCCGAGAGGCGTCACCGCGGAGACGGCGTCGGTCGGGCTGAGGCCCATCATCGTCCGGGTGCCCATGTCGAAGCTGAACGACACGACGAGGGGGAGGTCGGTCACGCTCTGCACTCCCTCGACGCCCCAAACCGCCTCCTCGACGGCGAAGATCGTCTCGAGCACGAGCAGGTCGACTCCACCCTCGGCCAGTGCCAGCGCCTGCTCGGCGTAGGCCTCGACGGCCGCCTCTCGGTTGAGGAGGCCGTAGGGCTCGATCAACTGTCCCGTCGGCCCGAGCGACCCCGCAACGAGCCGGTCGTCGCCTGCGCCCTCGCGGGCGAGCTCGGCGGCCCGGAGGTTCACCTCGCGCGACTTGCCGATCAGCGGGCCCTCTGTGAGCCGCAGCGACGACGCCCCGAACGTGCACGTCAGCACGATGTCGGCGCCGGCGGTCACGAACGCCCGGTGGAGCTCGACGACGCGCTCCGGCGCATCGAACAGCCACTGCTCGGGCGCGAGCCCGGGCTCCATGCCCATCGTCTGGTAGTTCGTCCCCGTCGCCCCGTCGGCGATCAGCACGCCTCGCTCGGCGAGCCGATCCGCGAATGATGTTGTCTCCGTGGTACTCACTTTCCCTCCTCCGCTCGACATCGCCCCGGTTGTGGCACCTTGCGGCCGGCGCAGGTTGCCGAGGCATCAGTGGGCCGGGGCCCTCAGCCTCTCTCGATGCGGAGCGGCGATGGCACCGCGTCCACCGTGCACGATAGCGACCAGGCGGGACGCCGCGTCCTGCCTGGGCGGGGGCGCTCGACCTGTGGCTGCGCCGGGGTGGCCCACGACGGGCACGTCGCAAATTGCGGAGCATTTCTCGTCCACCGCTCTTGCCGTTCGGCACGGGAGAGCGTAGTTTCCTCCATGCACCGAGCACGGAGCCCCCGAGGACGAAGGCGTCCCGAGCATCTGAAGCGCAAGCGACGGTTGGTCGGGAAGCTGGACGAAGGAGCAACCGACCCGGTGCATTTTCTTTGCCTGCGGACGGGCCGGGCCCGACCTCAGCCCTGCGGCTCCGGCGAGAGGATGACGACGGGGATGGGCCGGTCGGTACGCCGCTGGTAGGCGGCGTAGCCCGGGTGCACACCGGTGATCATCGGCCACAGTCGTGTGTGCTCGTCCCGGGTGGCGGGCCGCGCGGTCATGCGCCGCTCCGCACCCCCGATCGTCACCGTCGCGCGGGGCTCCACGCCCAGGTTCAGCCACCATCGGGGCGGCCGGTTCTCACCGCCGTTCGACGCGACCACGACGAGGTCGTCGCCGTCGTGGAAGTAGGTGAGGGGCGTCGTACGCTGCTCGCCGGTACGCCGGCCGGTGGTGGTCAGGAGCAGCACGGGCATCCCCGCGACATGCCCGAGCAGGCGCCCTCCGCTCGCGCGGTAGACGAGCCGGTGGAGGTGGCCCATGGCTCTGATCGCAGCTGCGCGAAGCGACACGATCCGACCGTACCCGGTCGCCGTCCATGCCGCCGTCCCGTCGCGATAGGGTCCGCCGGATGCACCTCACCGTGACCACACCCAGCCGGCCCGCGTCGTGACTCCGACGGCCGCTCAGGTCGAGGCGATCGTCGAGCGCCTGCGGGCCCACCGTGTCGTGCCGGTGGCGACGATCGAGGATCCGAGCAGTGCTCCGGCGGTCGCCGCCGCGTTGCTCGAGGGCGGAATCGGGTGTATCGAGATCACCTTTCGTCACCCGTCCGCCGCCGATGCGATCGAGCGGGCGCGAGTGGTGGAAGGGATGCTCATCGGGGCCGGGACGGTGCTGTCGGTCGAGCAGGTCCGCGAGGCTCGGGAGGCAGGCGCTGATTTCGCGGTGGCGCCGGGGACGAACGAGGAGGTGGTGAGAGCGTGTGAGGGACTCGGGTTGCCGT
Source organism: uncultured Thermoleophilia bacterium (assembly GCA_963799905.1). Lineage (GTDB taxonomy): Bacteria > Actinomycetota > Thermoleophilia > Gaiellales > Gaiellaceae > Gaiella. The sequence goes on along the minus strand of CAWCYU010000009.1, from coordinate 61,787 downwards.
TCTTTCCGGGCGTGGCGACGCCGTCGGAGATCGAGCGGGCTCGGCAGCTGGGCCGGTTCGTGTTGAAGGTGTTTCCGGCGGCGCAGGTCGGTGGACCGGCGTTTCTGCGTGCGGTCTCGGCGACCTACCCTGACGTGCTGTTCATTCCCACCGGTGGGATCGACGCCTCGAATCTGGCCGATTATCTGGCCGTGCCGGCCGTGGTCGCGTGCGGCGGCAGCTGGCTCGTCCGGTCCGAGCTGGTGCGGGAAGGCCGGTTCGACGAGATCACGCGGCTCGCGCGCGAGGCGACGAGGACAGCCGCATGAGCCGGCTTGGCGTCCGGCCGGCAGGTGAGTGCCGCTGGGATCTCGTCTCGCTGGGCGAGGTGATGCTGCGACTCGACCCGGGGGAGGGGCGGATCGCGACGGCGCGGTCGTTTGCGGTGTGGGAGGGAGGCGGCGAGTACAACGTGGCCCGCGGCCTGAGGCGGTGCTTCGGGTTGCGGACGGCATTGGTGTCGGCGCTCGCCGACAACCCCGTCGGCCGCCTGATCGACGACCTGATCTACCAGGGCGGCGTCGAGCGGGCGCACCTGGGCTGGGTGCCGTACGACGGCGTCGGCCGGGACGTGCGCAACGGTCTCAACTTCACCGAGCGGGGCTTCGGTGTGCGCGGCGCCGTCGGCTGCTCCGATCGTGGGCATACGGCGGTGTCGCAGTTGCGGCGGGGCGACGTCGACTGGGAACGGATCTTCGGAGGCGAGGGTGTCCGCTGGTTCCATTGCGGCGGGATCTTCGCCGCGCTGTCGGAGTCGACGGCGGAGGTTGCGCTCGAGGCGATGGAGGCGGCCCACCGTCACGGGACAGTGGTCTCGTACGACCTCAACTTCCGGCCGTCGTTGTGGAAGGCGATCGGCGGCCGAGAGCGCGCGGCCGAGGTGAACCGTCGTCTCGTCGAGCACGTCGACGTCCTGCTCGGAAACGAGGAGGACTTCTCCGCGGCGCTCGGTTTCGAGATCGAAGGCGTGGACGAGAACCTCGTCGGCCTCGATCTCCGGGCCTACGAGCGCGTGTTGGAACAGGTGATGGACGCCTACCCGCACCTCGCGGTCGTGGCGACGACACTGCGCGAGGTCGTGAGCGCGACCGTCAACGACTGGAGTGCCGTGTGCCGCACGACGGAGGGATTCCTCGTCGGGCCGAGGCTCGAGCGACTCGAGATCCTCGATCGCGTCGGCGGCGGCGACTCGTTCGCCTCGGGGCTGTTCTACGGGCTCCTGGCGGGAATGCCGGTCGCCGACGCGCTCGCCTACGGCATCGCCCATGGTGCTCTCGCGATGACGACGCCCGGCGACACCTCGATGGCGACGCTCGACGAGGTCGAGCGGCTCGTCCGCGGCGCATCGGCCCGCGTGCAGCGGTAGAGATGTGCGTCCAGGTCGCGTCGAGGCTCTGCCGCGGAGACTCGGCGGCGCCTCGCCGCTACGCGGCGTAGATGCAGATCAGCCGGGTAGGGACACCGTCACCGACACGCACGTCGGCCACCGTCCACTGCTCGCCGTCGACGTCGATCTCGGATCCCTCGGCGATGTCGAACGCGAGCTTCAGCGTGTGCCGTCGGGGACTACCGGCGAGGAGGACGACGTCGTAGACCACGCGCTCGTCGCCCGAGACGTCGGCAATCGCGGCGCGACTAGCCCGTCTCACGGTAATTCGCTCCACTCGGGCCGTCGGCGGGCGGGCCGGCGCGGCGGGGACCCATCGGTCCGGTCCAGTCGGTGCGCGTCAGGCGGTGGATCTCGACGATGATCCCGTCGTCGAGCTCGAACAGCCGTAGCCGCCGGAAGCCCACCTTCGAGAGCACGCGCGCCGAGGCGGTGTTCTCCACCCGGCAGCGTCCGATCAGCTCGGCGATTCCGCACCGGTCGAAAGCCTCGTCGCGCGCCGCCGTCGCCGCTTCCGTGGCGATGCCTTCACCCCAGCGTGACGGCTCCACGAAGTAGCCGATCTCGATATCGTCGTCGCGCGATCCCTTGCGAGGGCCGACGAGCGAGAGCTCGACGAAACCGAGCCACTGCTCCGTCTCGGCGTCGATCACGGCACGCTTGCCGAACCCGTGGACGTCCCATTCCTCGAGCGAGCGCTGGTGCTGCTCCAGCGCCCGCGCAGGGCCGAGCGGCTCGGCGCGGATGTAGCGGATCACGTCCGGGTTACGCATGAAACGGGCGAAGCGCTCGAAGTGGCCGTCATTCCAGGGCTCGAGGCGCAGCCGTTCGGTCTCGATGACGCTGTGCGCGTCGAGGTCGGTCTGGCGAGTGGCCATTGCGCATGCATCGGCGATTTGGTCGCCGAGCTTTACCGTGGCTATCGCTCCGAGGCGACGTGGGCGGTCAATGCCTCGATCGGCACGATCTCCAGGGCACGCTCGTGCGTCGCGCCGACCACGACGGGGGCCGCGACGCCGGCGCGGTACGCCTCGAGCCACCGCGACGCGCATACGCACCACTGGTCTCCCGGCTGGAGGCCGTCGAATCCCCACTCGGGCCGAGGTGTCGAGAGATCGTTGCCCGACCGGCTGCTGAAGGCCAGGAACTCCTCCGTCATCACCGCGCAGACCGTGTGACTCCCGATGTCATCGCTGCCGGTGGCGCAGCAGCCGTCCCGGAAGAATCCGGTCACGGGATCGGCAGAGCACGGCTGCAACTCGCCGCCGACGATATTGCGATCGGGGTCGCGGTTCACACCTGCACTTTGCCCGTCGGATCGCGAGGATGCGACGGGGAACCGCGCCCGAAGTGCACGGTCAGCTCATTCGTGGCGCTGCTGCGGCTGCGAGACGGTGTGAGGCCCGTGGCGTAGGCTCTCGCCGTGGACGCGGATGCCGTCGAGATCCGGGTGCTCGGCTGCCTGATCGAGAAGCAGCGGACGACGCCCGACACGTACCCCCTGACTTTGAACTCGCTTCGCCTCGCCTGCAACCAGGCGACGAATCGTGATCCCGTCGTCGACTACGACGAGCCGACCATCCGTGAGGCGTTGCAACGGCTCTGGCGCAAGGAGTGGGCGCGACTCGCGTCGGGGCAAGGCAGCCGCTCGGTGAAATACCGTCAGCTCGTCGAGGAGACCCTCGGGCTCTCCGGCGACGAGGTCTCGGTCCTCTGCGTCCTGATGCTCCGGGGCCCGCAGACGCCGGGTGAGCTGAAGCAGCGCACCGACCGGTTGCACGCCTTCGGCGAGCTGGCGGCGGTCGAGGACACGCTGGAGCGGCTGATCGGCCGTGAGCTCGTGCTGCGGCTCGAACGCCGGCCGGGCCAGAAAGAGGAGCGGTACGCGCATCTGCTCGGCGGCCCGGTCGACGCGGAGGCGGAAACCGGCCCGCCGCGTCCGGTGCTCGCCCATGACCCGCTCGAGGAGCGTGTTGCCGCTCTGGAGGCAGAGGTCGCAGCGATGCGGGCGGCGCTCACCGAGCTCGGCCTCTAGGCCGTCGGCTAGGGATCGAGGTGGCGCAGCGACTCCCAGAGCTGCGACCATGGTCGCACCGGGGCCTTGCATACCCACACACCACCGCCCTGCTCCTCGTTTTCGACGTCGAGTCCGTTGTCGATGCGTGTCTCCAGTCTGCACCCGACGAAGTCGATCCGCGGGTTGCGGTAGCCGACGACGATGACGGGAGCCGCACCGTCCGGGGGACGCCCGAAGCGCCAGAAGGCGTTGTGCCCGGAGTAGGCGTGGGGAAGCGACAACGCGGGGCCGTAGCGGGCGAGCGCACCCGCCTCGCCGTAGTTGCCCGTGAAGATCGCGGCGCGGCTGCGCCCGGGCTCGGGGATGCGCCGCCAGACGGACGCGACGGTCTCTGCGAAGCGCGGCCAGCCGATCGTCTCGATCGCGTCCTCGTTCACGGCCGGGATCGGTGTCGCGTGGACGGCACTCGCAGGGACGAGCGGGAGCGTGATCGCGGCCGCGACGACCGCAGACAGGACGATCACGGCACCGAGCCGAAGACCGCTCCCGTGCCCCGCGGCGAGGCGACGCTCAGCGACGACACCACCAGCCCCCAGAAGAGCGAACAGGAGGCCGGCCGTGTAGTACGGCTTGGCGGCAGTCACGAGCGCAAACCCGAGCAGCAGCAGGTAGGCGAGCCCGATCGGCCGGAACCGCCGGGCTTCGGGGTCGCGCACGAGCCACCAGAGGCCGGCGATCCAGAGCGGCGCCAGCAGTGGCCCGACGAGGAGGAGCTGGAACGGCAGCAGCTGGGCGCGATAGCCGATCGGGTCCTCGCCGCTGATCTTGCCCGCGAGGTCGAGCTGTGGCCAGCCGTGGCGGGCCTGCCAGGCGAGATTCGGTAGCCAGATCGCAAGCGCGATCACGGCGCCCGCCCACGGCCACGGGCTCCGGGCAAGCCGGCTACGGCGCGCGAGCAGGCAGCCACCGGCAAGCGCTGCGAACAGGGTCAGGATCAGGTGCTTGTTCTCGAGCGCCAGGCCGGCCACGACTCCGACGAGCAGCCACTGGCGCTCGTCTCCGCCGCGGAGGATCCGCGCGACGAGCCAGATCGTCGCCAGCCACGCCAGGAGGTCGAAGGTCGACGTGGACAGAAGATGGCCCAGAGCCATTACCGCGGCGCCGGCAGCGGTCGACGCCGCCGCGACGAGCTGCCCCGTGGATCCGGCACCCAGCTCGCGTGCGATCGCAGCGACGAGGACGACGACGAGGGCCATGGCGAGCGCAGAGACGACGCGCAGTCCGCGCGGATCGGTCCCGAACGCCCACTCGGAGAACCGGCCCAGTATCGGCGTCAGCGCCGGCTGATCGTCGTAGCCGAAGGACGGGTGACGGGCGGCGACCCTGAAGTACAGCTCGTCCCGGTGGTAGCCGTACCGGTTGGCGGTGGCCGTGAGGAGCAGGAGCTCCGCCGCCGCGACGGGCAGCACGAGCCGCCACGCAAAGAGCTGCCGGGGCGCTCCCACGGCGATCGAGCCTACCGGGCTCCTCGCCGAGAGGCAGAGGCAGGTCGAGCCTCGCGGCGATCCCGCTCCCGCGACCTGCGAGACTCGGTCGCGTGATCCTTCGCCCCGCGAGGCACGAGAACGGCTCAGCTCCAAGGCGCGGAATCCGGACTGGGATCGCCGGTTGGCTCCCCGCGCTCGCGACGGCCCGTTCCTACCGGTGGGGCTGGTTACGCCACGACCTCGTGGCGGGGATCGTCCTCACGGCGCTCCTCGTGCCGCAGGGGATGGCCTACGCGGGGCTCGCGGGCCTGCCACCAGTCTTGGGGCTCTACGCGACGATGGTGCCGCTGCTCGCCTACGCCGTCTTCGGGCCGTCGCGGATCCTCGTGCTCGGTCCGGACTCCGCCGTCGCGCCGCTCGTCGCCGCGACGGTGATCCCGCTCGCAGGGTCCGACACAGCGGAGCGGACGGCGCTCGCCGGCCTGCTGGCGCTGATGGTCGGCGCCATCTGCGTGATCGCAGGGCTGGCGCGATTCGGGTTCCTGACCGATCTGCTGTCCAAGCCCGTCCGCGTCGGCTACCTGAACGGCATCGCGTTGGTGGTGCTCGTCAGCCAGTTGCCGAAGCTGTTCGGCTTCTCCGCCTCGGGGGAAGGGCTGCTCACCATCGCGCGCGAGTTCGTCGAGGGCCTCGACGAGACGAACTGGTGGTCGCTCGCAGTCGGTGTCGCCGCGCTCGCGGTGATCCTCGCGATCCGACATCTCGTGCCGCGGCTGCCGGGGGTGCTGATCGCCGTCGTCGGAGCGACCGTCGTGTCCTGGATCTTCGATCTCGCGGCCGACGGCGTGGCGACCGTCGGGCGTCTCCCGAGCGGACTGCCGGAGCTCGGCCTCCCGGAGATCGGGCTCGGCGACGCAGGGGCCCTCGTCGCCGGCGCCGCGGGGATCGCCCTGGTCGCCTTCGCGGACACGAGCGTCCTCTCCCGAAGCTACGCCACGAAGCTCGGGGAACACGTCGATCAGAATCGAGAGCTCGTCGCCCTCGGCGTCGCCAACGCGGCCACGGGCGTGCTGCAGGGATTCCCGATCTCGAGCAGCTCGTCCCGCACGCCGGTCGCCGAGGCCGCGGGTGCGAAGACGCAGTTGACCGGCGTGGTCGGTGCCGTCGGGATCGGCGTCATCCTCGTCGCTGCTCCGGGCGTCCTCGCCGACCTGCCGAGCTCCGCGCTCGCGGCGGTCGTGATCGCCGCCGCGCTCAGCCTCGCCGACGTCGGCTGGGTGCGCGAGCTCTACCGGGTGCGGCGCTCGGAGTGGATCCTGTCCACCGCGAGCTTCCTCGGCGTCGCCCTGGTCGGCGTGTTGTGGGGAATCGCGATCGCCGTCGCGCTCTCCATCCTCAACTTCCTCCGCCGGGCGTGGTGGCCGCACGACGCTGTGCTCGGACGGGTCGACGGCCTCAAGGGCTACCACGACAAGGAGATGTACCCCGCCGCGCGGCTGATCCCGGGGCTGCTCCTCTACCGCTTCGACGCGCCGCTGTTCTTCGCGAACGCCGACGTGTTCCGGGATCGCCTCCTCGAGCTCGTCCGGGCGCAGAGCGGGCCGGTGGCCTGGGTTGTCGTCGCGGCTGAGCCGATGACCGACGTTGACGTGACCGCATTTGGGGTGCTGAGCGAGCTCGACGAGGAGCTCGAGCGGATGGGGATCGAGCTCGTCTTCGCGGAGCTGAAGGACCCCGTCAAGGAGCGGCTCGCCCGCTACGGCCTGCTGGAGCGGATCGGGCGCGAGCGCTTCTACCCGACGATCGGCGTCGCCGTCCGCCGCTACCTCGACGAGCACCCGGTGGGGTGGACGGACTGGGAGGACGAGCCCCGCTGAGTCTCCCCGGCCCATACGAAGACAATTGTCGATGATCAGGAACGTCAGCACCCCTCAGTAGAGTGGCGTTCCGATGGCGTCCTCCTTCGTCCACCTGCACGTCCACTCCGAGTACTCCATTCTCGACGGCGCCTGCCGGATTCCGGCACTCGTCGACAAGGCGGCGCGGCTCGAGATGCCCGCCGTCTCGCTCACCGACCACGGCTCGCTCGCGGGCGCGATCGATCTCTACAAGGCGGCGCACAAGCAGGGCGTGAAGCCGATTCTCGGGTGCGAGGTCTATGTCGCGGACGACCGGCACAAGCAGGTGAAGGGCACGGCGCACCTGACGCTGCTCGCGGAGACGACGGCCGGCTACGCCAATCTGATCAAGCTCTGCTCGCTCGGCTACCTCGAGGGCTACTACTACCGCCCGCGCGTGGACTGGGAGCTTCTCCAGCAGTATGCGCCGGGGCTGATCGCGCTCTCCGGTTGTCTCTCCGGCCGGGTCTCGAAAGCGATCTCCGAGGCGAGAATGGGCGACGCCGAGATGGAGCTCGACCGGCTCGAGCAGATCTTCGGCCGCGACAACACCTACGTGGAGCTGCAGAACGGCCACCTCGACATCCAGCAACCCGTCTTCCAGGCGCTGCCGGGGCTGGCGGCGAAGCGCGGGCTGCCGCTCGTCGCGACGGGTGACGTGCACTACCTCGACGCGACCGACGCCTACCCGCACGAGGCGCTCCTCTGCATCCAGTCGGGCGACTCGCTGAAGAACCCCAACCACTGGAAGTTCGGAGCCAACGAGTTCTACTTCAAGTCGCCGGAGGAGATGGCCCTCGACTTCCCCGGGCACGAGGACGCGATGCGGCGCACGCTCGAGATCGCCGACCGCTGCAACGTCGAGATCGAGCTCGGCCGGATCCTGCTGCCGAAGTTCCCGACGCCGGAGGGCCGCGACGCCTTCGACTACCTCGTCGAGCTCTGCGAGGCCGGGCTCGCGAAGCGCTACGACAAGCTGACCCCGGAGCTCGTCGAGCGTCTCCAGTTCGAGCTGAAAACGGTGCGGGAGATGGGGTTCGCCGACTACTTCCTGATCGTGGCCGACTTCATCGCGTTCGCGAAGCGCGACGGTGTCTCCGTCGGGCCCGGCCGCGGCAGCGCCGCGGGCTCCCTCGCCGCGTACGCACTCGGGATCACGGACATCGATCCGCTGCGCTACGGGCTGCTGTTCGAGCGGTTCCTCAACCCGGCCCGGAAGGACATGCCCGACATGGACATTGACTTCGCGGTGGAGGGGCGAGAACGGGTGATCAACTACGTGGCCGAGAAGTATGGGCGCGATCGGGTGGCGCAGATCATCACCTTCTCCACGATGGCGGCCCGGGCGGCCGTGCGCGATGCCGGCCGCGTGCTCGAGATCCCGTACGGCACCGTCGACCGGTTGGCGAAGATGATCCCCGAGGGGCCAGGGCAAACGCTCGAGGAGGCGCTCAAGCCTGGCGCCGAGCTCGCGAACGCGGTCAAGGACGATCCCGTCGCGAAGGAGATCATCGACCTCGCGCGGCCGCTCGAAGGACTGACTCGGGCGGACTCGATCCACGCCGCAGGAGTCGTGATCGGCGCCCAGCCGCTGATCGACGTGGTGCCGCTGCAGCAGAAGGGTGCCGATCAGGAGGTCGTCACCCAGGTCTCGATGAAGAACGTCGAAGCGCTCGGGCTGTTGAAGATGGACTTCCTCGGCCTCCGCAACCTCGACGTGATCGACAAGGCGGTCGGCCTGATCGGCGACGGGCTCGACATCGGCGCGATCCCGATCGACGACCGCAAGACGTACGAGATGCTCGCGCGCGCCGACTCGGCCGGTGTCTTCCAGTTCGAGTCTTCCGGCATGCGCGACGCGTTGCGGCAGGTGAAGCCGACCGAGTTCGAGGACCTGATCGCGCTCGTCGCCCTCTACCGGCCCGGGCCGATGCAGTACATCCCGTCGTACGCTGCGCGGAAGAACGGCCGCGAGGCGGTGACATTCATCGACGAGCGGCTGAGGCCGATCACGAGCGACTCGCAGGGAATCTGCATCTACCAGGAGCAGTACATGCAGATCGCCAAGCAGATGGCGGGCTTCACGCCTGCCGAGGCCGAGACGTTGCGGCGCGCGATCGGGAAGAAGATCCACGAGCTGATGGCGTCGCTGAAAGGGAAGTTCCTGGACGGCTGCGCCGCCAACGACGTGACGCCATCGGTTGCGAACCAGCTCTGGAAGGACATGGAGTCCTCGCAGGACTACTCGTTCAACAAGGCGCACTCGGCCTGCTACGCCCTGATCGCGTATCGCACGGCCTGGCTGAAGGCGAACTACCCGTGCGAGTACATGGCTGCGCTGATCTCGTCCGTGATGAACACGAAGGACAGGGTGCCGTTGTACGTGAACGCGTGCGACGAGATGGGGATCGACGTCCTGCCGCCGGACGTGAACGAGTCCGCGACGGACTTCGCCGTCGTCGAGCGCAAGATCCGCTTCGGGCTCAACGCGGTCAAGAACGTCGGGGACAACGCGGCTCGGGCGATCATCGCGGCTCGCAAGGAAGGTGGGCCATTCGCGACGATCTGGGACTTCACCGAGCGCGTCGACCCGCAGGTCGTGAACAAGCGGGCGCTCGAGTCACTCGTCAAGTGCGGGGCGCTGGACTCGACCGGGGCGTCGCGGATGGGGATGCTCGGGGTGCTCGAAAACGCTCTCGCCTACGGTCAGAAGCTCGCCGCCGACCGGCTCGCCGGCCAGGGCTCGATCTTCGACCTCGGTTTTGGCGACACGGATCCAGCCCCGGATGTCGCCCGTAGGAACCATCAGCCGATCGCAGCCGGCGAGTTCGAGAAGGCAGAGCTGCTGCGCCTCGAGAAGGAGACGCTCGGGCTCTACGTGTCGGAGCACCCGCTGAGTGCGGTTCGCGACCAGCTGCGCCGGAAGACCGACGCGACGCTCGGCGAGCTCGAACGCCGCCGGGACGGCGAGGTGGTGACGGTGGGCGGGATCGTCTCGGCGGTCAAGCACCTGACGACGAAGAAGGGGGAGCCGATGGTGTTCCTCCAGCTCGAGGATCCGACCGGATCGGCGGAGGTCGTCGTCTTCTCCGCCACCTACACGACCGTCCGGGAGCTCTGCGTCGCCGACCGCATCCTCGTCACCAAAGGCCGCGTCGACCACAAGCAGCAGGGCGAGACGAAGTTGATCGCCCTCGAGGTGACGGCGTTCGAGGCCGTCGCGGAGCGGCGCGACGTGCGCTTCCGACTCGACGCCCGCCAGGCGGCTGCGGGAGTGATCGAGGAGCTGGCGCGGCTCGTCAAGGAGTACCCGGGCGAGTCACCCGTCTACGTCGCTCTCGAGACGTCGCTCGGAGCCCGCACGCTCGCGCTCGGACCGGGCTACCGGGTCCAGCCGGATTCCGACTTCATCGCCGAGGCGAAAGCGCTGCTCGGCGAAGCCTCCGTGGCGTAGGGCGCCGGTTCGATCCGGCGGGACTGTGGGAGAATCCCGTCGTGTTCAGTCACTCGGCGGACATCTACGACGCCGTGTACTCGTTCAAGGACTACGCAGCCGAGGCGGAGCGACTCCATGCACTGATCGAAGAGCGCGCGCCCGGAGCGTCCAGCCTCCTCGATGTCGCGTGCGGCACGGGGAAACACCTCGAGCGGTTGCGGGCGTGGTACGAGGTCAGTGGGGTCGATCTCGATCCGCAGCTGCTGGAGTTCGCGCAGGCCCGGCTGGGGGATGTCCCGCTATCGGCGGCGGACATGGCGTCGTTCGAGTTGAACCGCCGATTCGACGTCGTCACCTGTCTCTTCAGCTCGATCGGCTACGTCGGGACGCTCGAGCGCCTCAACCGGTCGATCGCTGCGATGGCCGCGCACCTCGAGCCGGATGGCGTCCTGATCGTCGAACCGTGGCTGTCGCCTGACGCCTGGGTGGTCAACCGGCCCGATCTTCTGGCCGTCGACGAGCCCGACTTGAAGATCGCCCGGATGACGATTTCGAGCCGAGAGGGCCGCTTGGCCGTGATGAACTTCACCTACCTCGTCGGGACGCCCGAAGGGATCCAGGAGTTCTCGGAGCGACACGAGGCAGCGCTCTTCACCGATCGTGAGTACCGGCTGGCGTTCGAGTCCGCAGGGCTCACGGCCGACCGTGACGAGCACGGCTTGATCGGGCGCGGTCTTTACGTGGCGCAACACGCCTGACGACTGTCGGTTCACCTGCGCCTCCGGCACGTTTTGCCCGATCGTGATTCTCTGACTAAGATCAGCGAATGTCGGCCACGGCCGTCCGTCAGGTGCGCAGCTTCAACCGGCTGGTCGCCCAGCGTATCGGTGCGCTCGACGACCACTATCTCTCCCGGGACCGTCCGCTCGGAGAGGCGCGTGTGCTGTGGGAGATCGGCGCCGAAGGATGCGAGGTGCGCCGGCTGCGAGCTCGGCTCGAGCTCGACTCGGGCTATCTCAGCCGCTTGCTGCGATCCCTCGAGGACGCCGGCCTCGTCACCGTGGCGCCGCTCCCGATCGGACCAGCGCGTCCGCATCGCGCGGCTGACGCCGGCCGGACGCGCCGAACGAGACCTTCTGGAGCGGCGCAGCGACGAGCTGGCGCGCTCCTTCCTGCAGCCGCTGAGCGAGGCGGGCGTGCCCGCCTGGTGGCGGCGATGGCAGAGGTCGAGCGGCTCCTGACGGCCGCGCTCGTCGAGATCGACGCCGTCGACCCATCCCATCCCGATGCCCAGGCCTGTCTCCACGCATACGTCAACGAGCTCGGCCGGCGTTTCGAAAGCGGGTTCGACCCCGCGCGGAGCATTCCGGCCGAGCTCCACGAGCTCAGGCCGCCGGCCGGGTTGTTTTTGGTCGCCACCCTCCGCTCGGAGCCCGTCGGCTGTGGTGCACTGAAGTTCCACGGTGGCGAGCCGGCCGAGCTGAAGCGGATGTGGGTTGCCGAGGAGGCGCGTGGGCTCGGAATCGGCCGCCGCCTGCTGGCAGAGCTCGAGGGCCGTGCCGCGGCCGCGGGCGCACCCGCGGTCAGGCTCGAGACGAACGAGACGCTCACCGAGGCGATCGGCCTCTACCGCTCGGCGGGCTACCAGGAGGTGGACGCCTTCAACGACGAGCCGTACGCCCACCACTGGTTCGAGAAGTGCCTGCAGCCACGGGACGGTTGAGGTCGGCCGACGCGTCTCGTCCCGGCCGCGCGTTCCGAGCTAGGGCGCTTTGACGAGGATCCCGCCCCACGTTTCGGGCGCGACGTCATCCAATGTCTCGGAGAACGTCCACTGGTGACCGGCGAGGTCCTCGACCGTGTACTGGCGTTCGCCGTATTCGAAATCCGTCGGCTCCATCAGCACGCGTGCGCCGTGGCTCCTGGCGCGCTCGCAATGGGAGATCGCGTCCTCGACACGCACGAGGGTGGAGTGCGTCACCTCACCAGGTCGCGGCGGCAGGCGGTCGTGGCGCACGTCACCGATGATGACGGCACCATCGCCGACCGCGAGCTGCGATCGGTGGTCGGCGCCGATCTGCACACGCTCGGCGAAGCCGAACGCGGCGCTCAGCCATGCGACCGCTTCCCTCACGTCCGGATAGATGAGGACGGGCACCACGGTCGCCGACGGGATCGAGCGGTTGGGCTTCACCCTGCGCATCCTACGAGCCGCCGCGGCGGAGCAAGAAGCGCCGCCGGTCCTCCAACCGGGGTCAGGTCTTCCATGTTCCGCTCCGGACTCGACGGCGGCGGAGCCGGGCAGCGCTCCGCAGGAACATGGAAGACCTGACCCCGGTCTTGGCCCCGGTCTTGGCGCTCGGATCCGGGGTCTCAGGTACTTCGACGTGGCCAGAGAGGAACAAGGAAGACCTGACCCCGGGTGACGTCCCTGCCAGTCGTCGGCTCTCCGTCTTTCGCACACGCCAGAGGAAGGCGCCGGAGACGCGCAATGGCCTAGACGAGTGCAGGCGCCAGCCGCTGTGCCAGGGCGACCAGCACCTTCCCCTGGATCGACGGTGTCTCGCTCATCAGCCGCTGGAACGACTGGCCCGTGATCACGAGCAGCCGGACCGGCGTCGTCGCCACGATCGTCGCCGACCGCGGCGTCTCGGTGATGAGTGCGATCTCGCCGAAGAAGTCACCGTCGCGCTGCGTGCGCAGCTTGCGCCCGGTGCAGCGCACCTCCACGTCGCCCTCGATCAGCACGAAGAACTCCCGGCCCTTCGTCCCTTCCCGGATCAGGATCGTGCCTTCCGGCTGGTAGATCTCGTCGGCCAGGGTCGAGATCTGCCCGAGCTCCTTCTGTGAGCAGCCGGAGAAGAGCGGCACCGTCCGAAGCAGATCGACCTTGGCGTTGCGGCGAAGCTTCATCTGCACGATCCTACGAGACGATGATCGGGCGTACAACGGAACGACGGCCGGCGGCGCCGATCGATCTCGCCCGGGAGGCACTCCACGCCTGACAGCGGGAACCACGTGGCAGCGGACGGTGTACCAGGAGCAGTGGCGGGCCGGCCACCAACCGATTTCGACCTGGTCGAACAGGCGCGACGCGGCGACGCCGCGGCGTTCGCCACGCTCGTCCGGCCCCACGAGGAGATCGCCTTCCGCACCGCATTCCTGATCACGCGCAACGCCGCCGATGCCCAGGACGCCGTTCAGGACGGCCTGGTGAAGGCACACCGTGCGCTGAGGCGATTCCGTCGTGACGCGCCGTTTCGGCCCTGGTTCTTGACGATCGTCGGCAACGAGGCGCGCAACCGCGTCCGATCCTCCGGCCGCCGCGACGCGCTCGTGCTGCGCGCGGGCCTCGAGCAGGCTCCCTCGGGCTTCACGGCCCCGTCGCCCGAGGGAGCCGCGCTCGCGGCAGACGAGCGCCGGGCGCTGCTCGCCGCCGTGGAACGCCTGCCCGACGAGCAGCGCCTCGCCGTCACCTGCCGGTACTTCCTCGACCTCTCCGAGGGTGAGACGGCGACGGTGCTCGGGGTTCGCCCCGGCACCGTGAAATCGCGCCTCTCGCGCGGCCTGCAGACGCTGAGGCTCGAGAGCCAGGGGGGTGAGCGGTGACCGACCTCGAGCAGCAGCTCGTGGCGCTCGGCGCAGAGATCGGCTTCCCGCCGACCCCAGAGCTCGCGATGCCGACCGCGACCGAGCCACGGCCGCGGCCGCGCCGCCTCGTCCTGGCCGGGATCGCGCTCGCAGCCCTCGCTCTCTGCTTCGGAGCGGTGCTCGCTGCATCTCCGGGCGCGCGGAGCGGTCTCCGTGACCTCTTCGGGATCGGGAGCGTCCGCGTGCACCCGGCTCGAGGGCGCGCCGCCCGAAGCGAGTGGCCCGCTCGTCCCGTTCGGGCAGCCCCGTCTCACTCGACGAGGCCGAGCATGCCGTCACCTTCGAGCTGCGGCGACCGAGCACGATCAGAGGCAGGCCGCCCTCCCAGATCTACCTCGACCGGACGGTCGGCGGCGGCCTCGTCTCGTTCGTGTGGTGTTGTCGGCCGCGGATCGTGCTCTCGGAGCTGCTCGGCGATCGCATCGAGTACCTGCACAAGATGGTCGGTCCCTCGACGAGGATCGAAAATGTTTCGGTCGACGGCAACCCCGGCCTCTGGGTCGAAGGCTCCGACCACATCCTGCGGGTGATCGACATCAACGGCACCTACCAGCAGCGCTCGATCCCTGTTCGCGGAGGCGTGCTCCTCTGGATCGCTCACTCGTTGACCCTCCGCCTGGAGGGCGATCTGACCCGTGAACAGGCGCTCGCGATCGCGCGCAGTGTGACCTAGGCGAATCACTCCATTTGTGGAACCGTCTGCGATTCGGCGGTGTATCACCGGTGAAAGGAGCCCAGATGAGAAAGCTGCTCGTCACGTTCGTCGCCGCTCTCGCCCTCGTGCTCGTGCCCGCGGTGCTTGCCGGTGGTTGGGCGACGGTCCAGCTCAGCTCGACTCCGACCGGCATCCAGGCAGGCAAGGTGTGGAACGTTCGGCTGACGGTCCTCCAGCACGGTCGGACGCCGCTTGCCGGCGTGACCCCCGCCGTGCGGATCTCGCGAGGCGCCCAGTGGCGCACCTTCAAAGCGCGTCCGACAGCGAGTGTTGGCGTCTACCGCGCCCAGGTCGTCTTCCCCGCCGCAGGACGCTGGGCCTGGGAGATCGACGACGGGTTCGGCCGCGTCCACACGTTCGCTGCCGTCCGGATCGCTCGTAGCTGACGGAGGTGGCTAGAGCCTGTCGTGGACGCGGCGGGCTCGACTACCGATCCACACGCAGGCGACCCAGCCGAGAGCGACGGCACCGACGGTCGGCCAGTACCGTGACCCGATGTCGCCGCCGGTCACGATCAGCCCGACGGTCTGGACGGCGAGGACGACCGCGAACGCCGCCGCGGTGAGCTCGAGCGAGCGCATCGTTGAAGCCGCGGTACCACCCGATCAGGAGCGCGAGGCCTGCGGCGAGCGCGATCACGGCGGCCATGTGTAGTGACGGCCACCCCGCGCATCTACGCTCGCGCGATGCGACCCCGGACGCTCGACCTGCACATCGACGATCTCTGCGCACGCACACGGCATCCGGCGCGTCGCCGGGCCGGGCCGTGCCGTCGTCATCCGCGTCCGCACCGCGACGGCAGGCACCGAGCGGCGGCTCGAGATCCGCGTGCCGCCGGTTCGCGGCCAGGTGAGCTACTTCGTCGCGCTCCACGAGATCGGCCACCTCGTCGGCGCCGGCCGCAGCGGACGCCGGCTCGAGAGCGAGGAGCGCGGCGTGGCGCTTCGCCCTCGCCGAGGCGCTCGTCGCCCCGACCGACAGCACGCGCCGCCGGATCGGCAAGCGCCTGCGGTCGTACGTGACGTGGGCGGAGCTCCGGGCGCGTCGGCGGCGGCCACCGTTCGTTCCTCCTGCAAACGACCCGTTCTGGGAGCTCCTCGCCTGGCTGGAGCGCTGAGTCGCATCGGGAGGGAGCCGCCACTCCTTTACGAAGTCCTCACGTGAATGTCGTCAATTCCCTGAAACGGATGACATAAAAAGGGGACATCCGATCGGGCTCCACGACCGAATAACGAGTGACCCGAACGAGTTGAGAGAGGCGATCATGTCTGCGGCAGAGCTTCAGGAACGACCCGACGTCGAGATCGAGCTCGTCGAGCGGTGGCGGGCCCAGTCGCTTGCACGCGTCGGCTACGACCTCGAGTCGGCTGCCGTCCTCGCCGCCTCCCACGAGGTCGACCTGCACCTCGCGATGCGCCTGTCGAGAGCGGCTGCCCGGTCGACCTCGCCCTCCAGATCCTTCTCTAAGCGCAGCGTCGAGCACGGCACCATGACGCCCGGCCGCGAGCCGGGCGTCACTCGTTCGAGGACGCAGGCGTCCTGTCGTCCGGCGAGAATGCGGAGCGATGGGCATGAGCTTCCTCGCCTCGATCCCCTCGCCGAGCAACGGCACCATCGACCTCGGGCCGCTGACGATCCACATGTACGGGCTGACGCTGCTCGCCGCGATCGGCATCTGCATCTGGATCACCGGCACACGCTTCGTCAACCGCGGCGGCGACTGGGACCTCATCTTCCGCTGCGCCGTCTGGGGCGTCGGGGCGGGGATCGTCGGGGCGCGGCTCTACCACCTCGCGACGAGCTGGAACGAGGTGCCCGACCAGTGGTGGGGGGCCGTTCGCGATCTGGAAAGGCGGCCTCGGAGTCTGGGGCGGGATCGCCGCGGGATGTCTCGTCGGCGGCTTCATCGCCAAGCGGGCCGGCGCCGACGTGTGGCTGCTCGCCGACTGCCTCGCACCCGGCCTGCTCGTCGCCCAGGCGGTCGGGCGGATCGGCAACTGGTGGAACCAGGAGCTCTTCGGGAAGCCGACCGATCTGCCCGTGGGGGCTCGAGATCGACCCGGTCCACCGGCCGCTCGCGTCGATCGACCAGGCGACCTACCACCCCGCGTTCCTCTACGAGCTCCTCTGGAACCTCTTCGCGGCGGCCCTGCTCGTCTACGTGATCGAGCGGCGCTTCCACCCGCGGCCGCCGGGGCTCTTCGCGCTCTACATCGCCCTCTACTCGTTCGGCCGCTTCTGGATCGAGCTCGTCCGCGTCGACCCGGCGAACCACATCCTCGGCCTGCGCGTCAACACCTGGGTCTCGGGGCTCGTCTGCGTCGCCGGGCTCGTCTGGTTCTGGCTCTCGCAACGGCGGCGCGGCCCGCCGGAGCAGCCGCGCGCCGACGACGCGGCCCGAAGATGGCCGTGCCGAAGAGCCGCGTCCGACCGCGGCGGCTAGGGTCCGACCGTGGCCAGTGCCGTCCGCGATCTCGAGCTGGACCTCGATGCGTTCGAGGGGCCGTTCGACCTCCTCCTGACGCTCCTGCTCAAGGACGCGATCCAGCCGTCGGAGATCGACATGGCCGGGATCGTCGTCGCGTTCGTCGAGCGCCTCGCCGAGCGCGACGAGCTCGATCTCGACGCCTGCGGCGAGTTCCTCGTCCTCATCGCGGCGCTGCTCGAGCTGAAGGCGCGTCACCTCTTCCCCGACGAGGAGGCGGAGCTCTCCGAGCTCGAGCCGGAGGAGGCGGCGGAGGAGCTCGCCCGGCGCCTCGCCGAGTACCGCCGCATGAAGCACGCCTCCGCCTGGCTCCGCGAGCGCCTCGAGGAGCGAGCGCGAGCGCTTCTTCCGCATCGGCCCGGCGCCGCTCGCCCCGGAGCCGGAGCGCCGGCTGGCGCAGCAGGAGCCGCTACGGCTCGTCGAGGCGATCCGCGGGCTGGCCGTCGAGCCGCCGCATGTCTCGCTCTCGCACATGGCCCTCCGGTTCCCGCCCGTGGCGCAGTTCGTCGAGCGGTTCCGCGCCCTGCTCCAGCGCCGGCGCCGCTTCGACTTCGACGCCGAGGTGCAGGGCCTCTCGCGCGTCGAGCAGGCCGTTGCGTTCCTCGCCCTGCTCGAGCTGCGCAAGGAGGGCGAGATCGCGATCTCGCAGGCCGCACCCGTTCGCCCCGATCAGGATTTCCCGCGCCGACGACGAAAGGATGCTCGCAATGGACCACCGCCCGCTCCGCCTGATCTCCGCGAACCCGGTCGATGCGCTCGCCCGCACGATCGAGGCGCTGCTCGTCGTCGCCTCGCAGCCGCTCACGCTCGAGGAGCTCGCCGAGGCGACTGCCGACGACACCGAGCGCATCGAGACCGCCCTCGGGCTGCTGCGCGAGCGCTACAGCGAGGGCCGCAGCGGGATCGTCCTCCAGAAGGTGGCCGGCGGCTACGCGTTCGGCGCCGCCCGTGAGGCCGCCGAGGCATGTGGGCGTCTGTTCGAGCGCCCGATCGAGCGCGGGCTCTCGCAGGCTGCCCTCGAGACCGTTGCGATCGTCGCCTACCTCGGCCCCGTGTCGCGTCCCGAGATCGCCCGCATCCGAGGGGTCGCAGCCGACTCGGCCGTCGCCTCGCTCGTCGAGCGAGGCCTGATCGCCGAGGCGGGACGCGAGAGCGGCCCGGGCGGCGCCGTGCGCTACCGCGTCACCGCGCTCTTCGAGCGGGTCTTCGGGCTCGAGTCGCTCGCAGCGCTGCCGCGCCTCGACGACATCGGCGAGGACCAGGCCGCGATCCGCGACCGGCTGCTCGAGGTCGCGGAGGCACGCGCGTCGTAGGAGGAGGCTGCGGTGGAGGAGCGTCTCGCAGCCTCCTCCTACGGATGCTCGCTGGCCGCGCTGCGCGCGGATCCTGAAGCCGGGAACCTATGGTTCCCCGTGACCCCTCCTAGGCGTCAAACCGGGGTCAGGTCTTCCATGTTCCAGGATACATGGAAGACCTGACCCGGTTCTGGAACCCGAGCTCAGATCTGCCAGTCGCCGCCGCGGAGCACGGGAACGTGCTCGCCGGCTGCCGTGATCCCGTCGACCTCGAGCTCGGGGCTGCCGATCATGAAGTCGATGTGGATCTCGCTCTCGTTGACGAGCGCCTTCTCGGCCTCGTCCTCGACCGCGAGCGCGTAGCCGGAACCGAGCGCGATGTGGCTTGCCGCATTCTCGTCGATCAGCGTGTCGAAGAACACCGTGTCCAGCGGCCCGATGCGGCCGCCACCGTCGACGAGCGCGAGCTCGCCGAGACGAGAGCCGCCGTCGTCCTTGGCGCAGGCCGCCCGCAGCGCATCGGCGTTCTCGTCCGCGTCGATCTTGACGGCACGGCCGCCTTCGAACTCGACCCGGATGCCCTTGATCACCGAGCCGTAGAGCTCGAGCGGCAGCGTCGCGGCCACGTGACCGTCGACCCGCAGCGGATCCGGTGTCGTGAACGTCTCCTCGCTCGGGATGTTCGGGAAGTGCTCGAGCCCGTCCACCGTGGTGAACTCCGCCGCATGCCAGACGGAGGAGCGCGAAGAGGCCGACGGTCAGGTCAGTGCCGGGCCCGTGCAGGCGGATCGCGTCGAACCGTCGCTCGCTCAACGCCTTCGCTCCCTGCTTGACGGTGGCCATGCGCTCGTCCCAGGCGGCCACCGGATCGTCGGAGTCGAGGCGACAGATGTAGGCGATCGCCTCCCAGAGGCGGTCGTACGCCTCGTCCGGCTCGAGGTCGGGATAGACGACCTCGGCCCACCCCGGGGACGGCGCGGGGGCGACACACCAGTTCGTCGTGCGGGCGTTCACGATCCGGCCGGTCTCCGGCAGGTACGGCAAGAGGTCGGCACCGCTTCGGTCGGCGGGAATCCCGGCGAACGCACGTGGCGCCTGAGGGCCGCTGAGCGAGATGCGCGCCGCGTGCTCGTCGGAGAAATTCTGCAGCCGGTCTCGCATCCACTGTGGGATGAAGCCGAGCGTCTCGGGGTCGGCGAGCAGGAGACGCTCGCGCTTGACCCAGTGATCCCAGTAGAGCACGTCGACGTAGCGGGCGCCGCGCTCGTAGGCGGCCCGCGCGATCTCGCGGGTCAGCTCCTCCTTGCCGAGGTAGCTCGTCACTCCGACGAGCTGACCCGGCTGGACGTTGGCGCCGAAGCCGACGATCAGATCGGCGAGCCTGCGTGTCCAGTCGCTGTAGTCGCGCACAGCGCGGGAGACTAGCGACAATCCCTTCCCATGCGCCTGAACCGCTATCTCGCCAGGGCCGGGGTCGCCTCGCGCCGGGCGGCGGACGACCTGATCAAGGCCGGTCGGGTGTCCGTCAACGGGCAGCGTGGTGAGCTGAACACGTTCGTGGCCGCGCGCGACGTGGTCGAGGTCGACGGCGAGCGCGTCGGCAAGCAGGAACTGGCACACGTCCTGCTCCACAAGCCGCTCGGGGTCGTGACGACCGCGAGCGACCCGGAAGGGCGTCCGACCGTCGTCGATCTCGTCGGGCACGACGCACGGGTGGTGCCCGTCGGCCGGCTCGACATCGATACGAGCGGTGTGCTGCTGCTCACGAACGACGGCGATCTCGCGCACCGCCTGGCCCATCCGCGCTACGGCGTCGAGAAGACCTACGTGGCCGATGTCGAGGGCGATGTAACCCCTGCGGAGGTGGCTGCCCTCGCGGCGGGGGTGGTGCTCGACGACGGCATCACCGCGCCCGCCCGCGTGCGCCAGCTCGGACGCTCACGCCTGGAGCTCGTCCTCCACGAGGGCCGTAACCGCCAGGTGCGCCGGATGTGCGAGGCCGTGGGGCATCCCGTCGTCCGGCTTCGGCGCACCGCGTACGCCGGCCTCGATGCCCGTGGCGTCGAGGTGGGCGCGTGGCGCCCGCTGACCCGCGAGGAGCTCGACGGGCTGCGGCGGCTGGTCGGGCTGTAGGGCCGCCCGTCCGACGGAGGGCTATTCGAACCAGACGAGGGTAGCGAGGACGATGTAGAACGCGACGAGCGCCATCCCCTCGAACAGAACCGCCTTGCCGTCACCGGTGATCTGCCAGACCGCGATCGCGGTCAGCGCGAGGGCTCCGAGGAAGACCGGCTCGATCACGAAGGTGAGCTGCTGGGTGAATGCCAGCGAGACGATCACGAGCACGGGGAAGAGGAAGCACGAGATCTGCGACACCGAGTTCTTGACGACGGAGATCGCGAGATCGTTCTTCCCCTTGCGCGCGAGCTGCACGGCGACGACGTTCTCGACGGCGTTCCCTGCGATCGCGACGATCACGAGCCCCGTGAATGCCTTGGAGATCCCCAGCTTCTCGACGGCGGGATCGATCGCATCCACGAACCACTCGGAGACGAGTGCCGCC
This sequence comes from uncultured Thermoleophilia bacterium, assembly GCA_963799905.1. Taxonomy (GTDB): domain Bacteria; phylum Actinomycetota; class Thermoleophilia; order Gaiellales; family Gaiellaceae; genus Gaiella. The sequence goes on along the minus strand of CAWCYU010000009.1, from coordinate 40,814 downwards.
ATCACGGCCGCCACCGCCAGCAGGGCGATCGCCACCGGAAACGGCAGGACCTCGTGGGCGTGCTCCGGCGACGATTCTGCCGGACGGTCCGAACGGAGATAGTCGAAGAGCCACGCGCCGTAGACGACGAGCAGGCAGACGGCGCCGACGACCGAGATCGCGACCTGGTGCTCGCTGGCGTGGTCGCCGACCTGGTCGGAAAGGCCGAGGATCGCGATCAGGAAGACGGCGCAGGAGGGTCAGCGTCGCCGTGTCGTTCGGAAGCCGGGCCTGGAACGCCATCGTGCCGTCGCGGGAAGCTGTGGAGCCCGCGACGATCGTGAGCCCGAGCACGAGCAACGCATTCGCGAAGAGCGAGCCGAGGATCGAGAACTGTGCCACGACGATCTCGCCCGCCGAGAGCGAGAACAGCACGATGAACAACTCGGGCAGGTTCCCGAGCGTCGACTGCAGGACACCCGTCACGGCCGGGCCGAACCGGGCACCGACCGACTCCGTGGCGATGCCGATCGCCCACGCGACCCCGCCGAGCGAGACGCCGGTGACGACGAACACCGCCACGGGCGAGGCGTCGATGAAGTGCAGGACGCCGCCGAGCACGGCCACGCAGAGCACCGCGATCGAGATCACGATCGTGCGCTTCACGGCAGGCGCACGAAGCCCATCGTCTCGTACATCCGCAACAGCGTCGGCTCGGATGCGACCCGCGCCTTGTCCGCACCGAGCCGCAAGAGCCGCAGCAGCTCGGCCTCGTCGGCCCGGAGCTCGGTATAGCGCTCCTGCACAGGCGAGAGCAGCTCCACGACCGCATCGCCGACGTCCTGCTTGAACTGCCCGTAGCCGCTGTCGCCGTAGTGCGCTTCGATCTCCTCGGGCGCCCGGCCCGTCGCGACCGAGAGGACGTCGATCAGGTTCGAGACACCGGGCTTGTCCTCGGCGCGCCGGACTTCGCGGCCCGAATCGGTCACGGCAGAACGGAACTTCTTGCGCACGACGTCGGGTGGGTCCAGCAGCCCGACCGTCCCCTGCGTCGTGCCTCCCGTGGTCGACATCTTCCGGGTCGGCTCCTGCAGGTCCATGATCCGGGCCCCGACGGTCGGGTAGACGCCTCGGGGGACGGTGAAGGTTTCGCCGAAACGCGTGTTGAACCGCTCGGCGACATCGCGCGCGAGCTCGAGATGCTGTCGCTGGTCGTCCCCGATCGGGACGATGTCGGCCTGGTAGAGCAGGATGTCGCCCGCCATCAACACCGGGTAGGTGAAGAGCCCCGCCGAGACGAAGTCCCGGCGGTCGGACTTGTCCTTGAACTGCGTCATCCGGCCCAACTGGCCGTAGCTCGTGGCAGCCGACAGAAGCCAGGCGGCTTCGGCGTGCGCCGTCACATGGCTCTGCGCAAAGACCGTCGACCGCTCGGGGTCGAGCCCGGTTGCGATGAGCATCGCGTAGAGGTCGAGGGTGCGACTGTGGAGGTCGGCCGGCTCGTAGTCGGTCGTGATCGAATGGAGGTCGACGATGCAGAAGTACGCGTCGCCCTGCTCCTGGGTGATCGCGTACTGGCGGAAGCCGCCGATCAGGTTGCCGAGATGCTTCTCGCCCGTCGGCTGGATGCCGGAAAAGATGCGCATTCGATGTCCCTTCGTGTGAGTGTCGGAGCGCTCGCTTGCAGGCGCGGTCAGCGCCGTCGGCCGCGCGGGCCTGCGTGGCGTGATCGGGTCACGTGCGCCAGAGCAGGCGGAGGAGATGGAGCGTGGACATCGTGGTCTGTTTCTAGCCGTTTTCGGCGGCAGCGTCAAAACGGCTCACAACTACACTGAGCCGATGGCCGTGACCGATCCCACGTGGACGCCTTCTTCCTGGCGGCGCCGGACGGCGCTGCAGCAGCCGGAATGGCCGGATGCGGCTGCGCTCGAGGCCGTCCGCGATCGGCTGAGCCGCCTGCCGTCGCTCATCTTCGCCGGCGAGGCGCGGGCGCTCCGCCACGCGCTCGGCGAGGCCGCCGCCGGGCGTGCGTTCCTCTTGCAGGCGGGTGACTGCGCGGAGTCGTTCCACGAGCTGTCGGTGATCGCGATCCGGGAGCGTTTGAAGCTGTTGCTGCAGATGTCTGCAGTCCTGACCTACGGCGCGACGCTCCCGGTGATCAAGGTCGGACGCCTGGCCGGACAGTTCGCGAAGCCACGCTCGTCGGCGACCGAGATGATCGACGGGGTCGAGCTGCCGTCGTTCCGCGGTCACGCCGTTCACTCTCACGAGCCGACGGTCGAGGCCCGGACCCCGGATCCCGAGCGTCTCGTCCAGGCGTACTACCAGGCCGTCTCGTCTCTCAACCTCCTGCGTGCCTTCACGAAGGGTGGCTTTGCCGACCTGACGCAGGTGCATACCTGGAACCAGGAGTTCGTCGCGAGCTCGCTCGAAGGCCGGCGCTACGAGACGATTGCGAACGAGATCGGCCGGGCACTTCGCTTCATGCAGGCGATCGGGATCGACCTCGGCGACGAGCGCTCGATCCACGAGGTCGACGTCTGGACGAGCCACGAGGCGCTGCTCCTGGACTACGAGGAGCCTCTCGTGCGCAAGGATTCGACGACCGGTGACTGGTACGCGTGCTCGGGTCACTTCCTCTGGGTCGGTGAGCGCACGCGGCAGCCGGATGGTGCGCACGTGGAGTTCCTCTCCGGCCTCCACAATCCCGTCGGCGCCAAGGTCGGGCCGACGATGACGCCAGACGAGCTCGTCACGCTTGCCGATCGGCTCAACCCCGATCGGTCGCCCGGACGGTTGACACTGATCACCCGCCTCGGCGCGAGCCGCGTGCAGGAGCTGCTGCCGCCGCTGTTGCGAGCCGTGCGCGAGGCCGAGATCCCCGTCGTCTGGGTGTGCGATCCCATGCACGCGAACGGGTTCGTCACCGGCAGCGGGCACAAGACACGCCGCCTCGACGACGTGCTGCGCGAGATCGAAGGGTTCTTCGCTGCCCACCGCGAGGTCGGGACCTGGCCCGGAGGGGTGCATCTCGAGATCACGGGCGAGGACGTGACGGAGTGCCTCGGCGGCTCCGAGGCCGTTCTCGAGGAGCAGCTCGACACCCGGTACGAAACGCTTTGCGATCCGCGCTTGAACGCCCGCCAGTCGCTCGACCTGGCGTTCCGGGTCGCCGAGCTGATGCGGGGCTAGCGGCGACCGTGCTCCGGAACGTGACCGTTGTAGGGACGGGCCTGATCGGCGCGTCCGCAGCACTTGCGGCGCGTCGCGCCGGCGCCGCCGTGCGCGGCTGGGACCCCGACCCCGACGTGCTCCGCGTTGCCCACGAGCGGGAAGCCGTCGAGCCGGCGGCGACGCTCGCGGACGCCATCGACGGCGCCGAGCTCGTGCTCGTCGCAGCACCTGTCGCCGAGTTGCCGCACGTCGTGCGCGAGGTGCTCGCCGTTGCCCCAGAGCGGTGCGCGGTGACCGACGTCGGCTCGACGAAGACTGCGGTGTGTGCCGCGGCGGACGGTGACGGACGCTTCATCGGCGGTCATCCGATGTGCGGAGCCGAGACGCGCGGCCCGGATCGTGCCAACGCCGAGCTGTTCGAGGGCGCGACCTGGTTTCTGACTCCGACGGCGGGTACCGGGCCGGAGCTGCTCCGCACCGTGCACGGGTTCGTGACCGCGTTGGGCGCTCGGCCCGTGGCGATCGACGCCGGCGCGCACGACCGTCTCGTCGCGGTCACGAGCCACTTACCGCACGCGCTCGCGAACGTCCTGCTCAACCAGGCCGGGGCCGCCAGGGTCGACGGGCACGACCCCCTCCAGGCGGCGGGCGGCTCGCTCCGCGACATGACCCGCATCGCCGGCGCCAATCCACGGATCTGGGTCGACATCTTCCTCGACAATCGCGACGCAGTCGTCGCGGCACTCGCCGAGCACCGCCGGCGGATCGAGCAGCTCGAGCTCGCGCTCACCGCCGAGGACGGCGGTCAGCTCGCCCGCTGGATCGCAGAGGCGGCCGGCAACCGGCGTCGCATGCTGGCGACGGCATACGGCGATCCGGGTGCACTGCAGCGCCTCCGAGTCCACCTGCCCGACCGGCCGGGCGTGCTGGCCGGCATCTTCCAGGCACTCGGCGCGGAGCGCATCAACGTCGAGGACTTCGAGATGGACCACCTCTCGACCGACCGCGGCGGCACGCTCACGGTCGTGGTCGCCGGGGAGGAGGAGGCAGAGCGCGCCGCGAACCTGCTCGAGGCCCAAGGGTACGGAGTCGTCGTGGCACCGGTGATCGACGAATGAGGGTCGAGCCGATCACCCGCCTCGTCGGTCACATCGCAGTTCCCGGAGACAAGTCGATCTCGCACCGCGCGGTCCTGCTCGGGGCGCTGTGCGACGGCGAGACGCGCGTCACCGGGTTCGGCCGCTCGGCCGACACCGAGGCGACGATCGCCGCGGTCCGTGCGCTCGGGATCACGGTCTACGAGCACGACGAGGACACGCTGCACATCTTCGGCAAGGGCCTACACGGACTCGTCGCGCCCGGGCGGCCGATCGATTGCGCGAACGCCGGCACCCTCGTCAGGCTCCTCTCGGGAATCCTCGCAGGTCAGAACGGGCAGCAGTTCGAGCTGACGGGCGACGCCTCGCTCAGCGCTCGTCCGATGCAGCGCGTCACCGAGCCGCTCGCCCGCATGGGTGCAGGCGTCGAGACGGAGGACGGGCATCTGCCGATCGGCATCGAGGGCCGGCCGCTGCGGTCGATCACCTACGAGCTGCCCGTCGCGAGCGCGCAGGTGAAGTCGGCGATTCTGCTCGCGGGCCTCTACGCGACGGGTGAGACGACCGTCGTCGAGCCTGCGCCGACCCGCGATCACACCGAGCTGATGCTCGAGGCGGCGGGTGCTTCGGTCACGCGACGGCAGAACAGCGTCACGGTGGAGGCGGTGGAGCGGCTCGAGCTCGGTGAGATCGAGGTGCCGGGCGATTTCTCCTCGGCCGCCCCGTTCATCGTGGCAGCCACGCTCGTCCCGGGCTCGGAGCTTCACATCCACGGCGTCAACCTCAATCCGCGCCGAACGGGGCTGCTCACGATCGTCGAGCGGATGGGGGGCCGCGTGACCGTCTACAACCGCCGCCGCATCGCAGGAGAGCCGGCAGGCGACCTCGAGGTGCACTCAGCCGAGCTCGTCGCGACGACCGTTCTCGGCCCGGAAGTCCCGCTCGCGATCGACGAGCTCCCTCTGTTCGCGCTGGCCGCATCCTGCGCGCACGGCAACAGCCGGCTGCGGGGGGCGGAGGAGCTGCGCGCGAAGGAATCGGATCGAGTGGAGGCGACGGTCGACGCACTGCGGGCACTCGGACAGCACGTGATCGCAACCGACGACGGATTCCGCATCCGCGGTGTGCCGGCCCGGCCCCGCGGAGGGCGGATCCAGAGTCGCGGCGACCACCGGATCGCGATGCTCGGCGCCGTCGCAGCGCTCGGCTCGCAACAGGGAGTCGAGATCGAGGAGGCAGAGAGCGTCGGAGTAAGCTTCCCGGGCTTCTTCGAGCTCCTCGACTCGCTCCGCAGGGAGGCCGCCGCATGATCGTCGCGATCGACGGGCCCGCCGGGGCCGGCAAGAGCTCGGTCGCGCGGGCGCTCGCCACCCGGCTCGGCTATCGCTATCTCGATACGGGGGCGATGTACCGGGCCCTGACCTGGCTCGCGCTGCACCACGGTGTGGATCTCGGGGACGTCACCGCTCTCGTGACACTGGCGGACGAGCATCCCGTCGAGTTCGGCGCGGGAGGCGGCGTCTTCATCGCGGGACACGACGTCACCGCGGAGATCCGGAAACCCGAGATCGACTCCGCCGTGCCGACCGTTGCCCGGCATCAGGAGGTGCGGGGGGTGATGCGCGAGCGTCAACGCGCGCTCGGAGAGCAAGGAGACTCGGTGATCGAGGGACGCGATATCGGCGTCATCGTGGCGCCGCACGCCGACGTGAAGATCTGGCTCTACGCCGACCCCGAAGTCCGAGCGTCGCGGCGTCACGCCGAACGCGACGGGATCGAGGTCGACGAGCTCGCCGACGAGATGCGACGCCGGGACGCGCGGGATGCCGACAACACCCACCTGGCCGACGATGCGATCGAGGTCGATACGACGCTCCTCAGCCTCGATCAGGTGATCGACAGAATCGAGGCGCTGGTGCAGGAACGCGTCGCGTGAGTACGACTGCCGACAAGGTCTGGGCCGTCGGGCGCCCGACGATAGGCACCGCCGTCGAGCTGGCGGCCCGGCTGAAGGTCTACGGCAAGGAGCGAGTGCCGCTGAACGGCGGGCTCGTGATCGCCAGCAACCATTTCCACTGGGTCGACCCGCCCGCGCTCGGTGCCTCCTGCCCGCGGACGATCTACTTCATGGCGAAGGTCGAGGCGCATCGCGTTCCCGGTCTCGGATCCTTCATCCGCGCTTTCGGCACCTTCCCCGTGCGACGCGGCGAGTCGGACCGCGAAGCGGTGCGAACCATGCGCGCGATCGTGCGCGACGGCCTCGCGCTCGGCCTCTTCGCCGAGGGAACACGGCAGAAGAGCGGGATTCCAGGCGAGCTGCAGCCCGGGGCGGCGATGGTCGCGCTCCAGGAGGATGTCCCAGTGATTCCGGTCGCGATCCACGGCTCGCAGACGTGGAAGCCCGGCAACTTCCACCCGATCTCGCTCGCCTGGGGAGAACCGATCCGATTCGAAGGGGTGTCGAAGGGTGGCAAGGGCTACAAGGAGGCGTCCGCCATCCTGCAGGCGAAGATTCGCGAGCTCTTCGACTTCCTCGTCGAGATGCACGGGCTCGGCCGGCCCGACGCCGTGCCGCCGCGATGAGCGACGACGACGTCACGCTCGAGGAGGAGATCGAGGCGCCCCGCGAGCTCGCCGGCACCGTTGCGATCGTGGGCTTCCCGAACGTCGGTAAGTCGACGCTGATCAACCGGCTCACCCAGACCCGCGCAGCGGTCGTGCACGAGACGCCCGGCGTCACCCGGGACCGCAAGGAGCTGCTCTGCGAATGGTCGGGCACCTGGTTCCGGCTGATCGACACCGGCGGGGTCGACGAAGCCGACGGTGGCCCGTTCGGATCGAAGATCGCCGAACAGGCGCGCGCGGCGATCGACGAGGCCGACCTCGTGTTGTTCGTCGTCGACGCGCGGGCGGGGATAACGCCCGGCGACGAGGAGCTCGCCGTGATCCTTCGCGCCGCCAAGCGGCCGGTGATCGTGCTCGCCAACAAGATCGACGACCCGCGACGGGACTCCGACTCGGCCGTTTTCCATCGGCTCGGCCTCGGCGACCCGTGGCCCCTCTCCGGGCTGCACGGTCATGGCACGGGCGACCTGCTCGACGAGATCGTCTCGCGCCTGCCGGGCACGAGCGAGGTCGCGATCGGGGCCGAAGCAATCCGCGTCGCAATCCTCGGCCGTCCGAACGTGGGCAAGTCCTCGCTCCTGAACCGGCTCGTCGGGCGCGAGCGCGTGATCGTCTCCGAGGTGCCGGGCACCACCCGCGACGCCATCGACACGGTTCTGCAACGCGGGGACACCACGTTCGTGCTCGTCGACACGGCGGGGCTCCGCCGTCGCCGGAAGCAGCGGCAGGGGATCGAGTACTACTCGGAGCTGCGAGCGCTCCAGGCCGCCGAGCGGGCCGATGTCGCTCTCGTGTTGTTCGATGCGTCCGAAGGCATCGTCGAGCAGGACCTCGCCGTTGCAGACATCGCCCGCAAGGCCGGTTGCTCGACCTTGGCGGTGCTCTCGAAGTGGGACGTGACCGAGCTCGACATCGTCGAGGCGCAGGGGCACCTGGCCCGCCGCTTGCGCCAGCGACCGCCCGTGATCGCCGTCTCGGCCAAGACGGGGCGCGGTGTCAACCGCCTGCTCGACAAGGTCGAGGAGCTGTTCGCGAAGCACAACGGACGGATCACGACCGGGGAGCTGAATCGCGCGCTCGGCGAGTTGAAAGAGGCGCGACCGGGCCCACAGGGGGAGCGGGGGAGGCGGTTGAAGCTGATGTACGGCACGCAGGTGAGCACCCGGCCGCCTCGCATCCGCATCTTCGTCAACGCCCCGAGCCTCGTCACGCGGGACTACGGCTACTGGGTCGAGAACGAGCTCCGCAAGCGCTTCGAGCTCGAGGGGGTGCCGGTGTCGATCGATTTCGTGAAGAGCGAGTAGACGATGCGCGTCGTGGTCGTCGGCGGGGGCTCGTGGGGCACTGCGTTCTCGGTCGTCCTCCGCGACCACGGCCACGACGTGACTCTCGCCTGCCGCGATCCCGACCAAGCTGCGGCGATCGCGGCGACGGGCCACAACCCGCGGTACCTCACCCACGTCGACCTCCACGGGGTCTCGGCGTCGACGATCGCGGCGGCGCCGGTCGGCGAGGCAAACCTCGCGGTGATCGCGGTTCCGAGCGCAGCGTTCGGCGAGACGGTCGCGGCGCTGCCCGGCAGGTGCCCGATTCTCGTCCTCACGAAAGGCCTCGACCCGGCAACCGGGCGGCGGCTGTCGACACTCGTCACAGGAAGGCCCGTCGCGGTGCTTTCCGGGCCCAACATCGCCGATGAGATCTCACGCGGGCTCCCCGCCGCCGCCGTGATCGCGGGCGAGGATCATGCGCTCGCGGTCCAGATCCAGCTGGCCGTGACGTCGCCCACGTTTCGCGTCTACGTGAACGACGACGTCGCGGGGGTGGAGCTGTGTGCGGCCGCCAAGAACGTGATCGCGCTCGCTGCCGGCGGCGCGGACGGGCTCCGCCTGGGTGACAACGCGAAGGCCGCGCTCGTCGCCCGAGGGCTCGCCGAGATGGGCCGCCTCGCGGAGGCTGCCGGAGCGAGGCCCGAGACGTTCTCCGGCCTCGCCGGGATGGGCGATCTCATCGTCACATGCTGGTCGAAGTCGGGCCGCAACCGCCGCTGCGGTGAGCTCGTCGCCCAGGGCGCGACGCCCGCGGAGGCCGCGGCCGAGATCGGCATGGTCGTCGAGGGCCTGACGACGGCACCTGTGCTGCGCGACCTCTCCCGCCGGCTCGACGTCGAGATGCCGATCACCGAAGGCGTCTGCACCGTGCTCGACGGCGTGCCCCTGAGCGACCTCGTCGCGACGCTGATGCAGCGCGATCCGACCTCGGAATGAGGCCCAGCGAGCGCCGTCGCCGGCGGCCGACGGCTGGACGCACCACATTTTCGCGAAGTTGACTACGCTTCGGGAGATGGGTACCCGCTCCTTCAGCTTCAGTTCCGAGTCCGTCACCGAGGGACATCCGGACAAGATCGCCGACCAGATCTCGGACGCCGTCCTCGACGCCGTGCTCGAGCACGACGCCCACGGTCGCGTCGCGTGTGAGACGCTGATCACGACCGGGCTCGTCGTCGTCGCCGGCGAGATCACGACGACGACGTACGTCGACATCCCGAGGCTCGTCCGCAAGACGGTGGCCGAGATCGGATACACACGGGCCAAGTACGGGTTCGACGCCGACACGTGCGGCGTGATCGTGGCGCTCGACGAGCAGTCGCCCGACATCGCGCAGGGCGTCGACGAGTCGTTCGAGGTGCAGCACGGTGACGACGACCCGATCGACCAGATCGGCGCCGGCGACCAGGGGATGATGTTCGGCTACGCGTCGAACGAGACCGCGGAGCTGATGCCGCTGCCGATCCAGCTGGCGCATCGCATCACGCACCGGCTCTCGGAAGTGAGGAAGGCCGACGTCCTGCCGTATCTGCGACCTGACGGCAAGGCGCAGGTGACGGTGCGCTACGAGGTCGACGAGCACGGCCACCAGCGGCCGGTCGAGATCGAGCGCGTGTTGATCTCGACGCAGCATCGCGACGGGCTCGACGCCGAGACGCTGATCAAGCCCGACCTGATCGATCACGTCCTGCGGCCCATCCTGCCGCACGACCTCTATGACGAGCGCCGCCTCGGCGACCGCGACTTCGTGTACGTCAACCCGACCGGCAAGTTCGTGATCGGCGGGCCGATGGGCGACACGGGGCTCACCGGACGGAAGATCATCGTGGACACCTACGGCGGCGCTGCACCGCATGGGGGCGGGGCGTTCTCGGGCAAGGACCCGACCAAGGTCGATCGCTCCGCCGCATACGCCGCGCGCTACGTCGCGAAGAACGTCGTCGCCGCCGGCCTCGCCGATCGTTGTCAGCTCCAGGTGGCCTACGCGATCGGAGTCGCGCATCCTCTCAGCGTGCTCGTCGACTGCTTCGGCACGAACGTCGTCTCACTCGATGTGATCGAGGGCCTGATCCGCGAGCACTTCGACCTGCGGCCGGGCGCGATCATCCGCGACCTCGACCTCCGTCGGCCGATCTACCACAAGACCGCCTCGTACGGGCACTTCGGGCGCGAGGACGTCGGATTCACCTGGGAGCGGGTCGACAAGGCCAACGCGCTCCGCGCTGCGGCAGGCCTCTCGGTCCCGGCGCCGGCCTAGCCTACGCCGCAGGCCGCACGTACAAGCCCTGGGCCGACTTCTCGTCGATCGCTCGCTCGTCACCGTCGAGCTCGACGCTGAACGACCCCCCGGCGGGTGCGCTCTGGACGAGCACGGTCGTGCCGGGCGCGAAGCCGTTGTCGTAGAACCAGTGCAGAAGATCGCCGTCGTGCTCTGCGAGGCGGACGATCTCGGCTTCGTTGCCGGGCGGGAGCTCCGCGAGCGAGACGAGCTCGGCGTTCTCGGCCTGCTCGACATCCGTCGCGATCGGCCACCCGTGGGGGCAGCGGTCGGGATGCCCGAGTCGCTCGTTGATCCGCTCGACCATGTCCTCGGAGAAGGTGTCACCGAGCTCGTCGGCGTGGATATGCGACTCGGCCGCTGTATAGCCCATGAAGTCCGTCAGGAAGCGCTCGATCAGGCGGTGCTTGCGAACGACCCTTTCGGCCCGTGCGATCCCCGTCGGCGTCAGGATCGCCTCCTTCTGCTCACCTCGCTCGACGAGGCCCTCGGCCTCGAGCCGCTTCAGCATCTCGCCCGCCGACGCACGCGAGACGCCGAGCATCTCCGCGACGCGCGAGGCGATCGCGTTGGACGCCGTCGCGGGGCGGTATTCGCCGATCGGGAAGGCGAGGAAGTAGATCGTCTCGAGGTACTCGTCGACCGAATGGCCCTGCCCGTGCGCCACGCTACCCCACCTTCCGCTCGACGATCCTGACCGACCTTCCACTATAGTGCCCAAGCTTGTAAGGCTCGCCTTACATTCTCGGCTTCGCGGGAGATCTCGTGCTCGTCGCCGCGGCGGCGGAGCCCCCGGGGCGCCGGTTCCTCCGGCGTCTACGCTGGCCACGTGCCGCTCGCATCCGTCTACCCGCTCGTCTCGTCCCGTGCGGTGGCGCGGCCATTCACCTACGAGGTGCCGGACGACGTGGGCAAGGGCGCGATCGTGCAGGTTCGGCTGGGACGCAGCACGACGCGCGGAGTCGTGGTCGAGGTCGGCGTCGAGGCACCTGCGGGAATCAAGCTCGCAGCCGTCGGCAAGGTGCTCGATGCGATCCCCGAGACGTTGGTCGATCTCGCCCTCTGGATCGCCGACTACTACGGCACGACGCCGGCGCGGGCGCTCGACCTCGTCGCGCCGCTGAGGCGGGCGCCTCGTGGGGACCGGCCCTCGCCGGCAGAGCGCGAGTCGCTTCCCGGTGAGCCGGTCCCGGCCGAGCTCACCCCGGAGCAGTCGGTCGCGATCGGACGCGTCGTGAGAGGGCTCGATGAAAGCGCGGGAGCGCACCTCCTGCTCGTCGGTCCGACGGGGAGCGGCAAGACGGAGGTCTATCTCAAGGCCTGCGAAGCGGCCCTCGTGCGCGGTCTCGGGACGATCGTGCTCGTGCCGGAGATCGCGCTCGCCCCGCAAACGGTTGGTCGCTTTCGTGAGCGCTTCGGCGACACGGTGGCGATCCTGCACTCGGCCCTCGGGCAGGCCGAACGGCGTGACGAGCGCGATCGCATTTCCCGCGGCGAGGCGCGGGTCGTCGTCGGGGCCCGATCGGCGATCTTCGCCCCGATGCGGAATCTCGGTCTCGTGATCGTGGACGAGGAGCACGACAGCTCCTTCAAGCAGGAGTCCGACCCGCGCTACGACGCCCGCACCGTGGCCGCGAAGCGTGCGGCGCTCGAGGGCGCAGTCGCGCTCTACGGGAGCGCGACACCGCGGCCCGAGAGCTGGGCGACGCTCGAGCGGGTGGTCTTGTCCGCGCGGATCGGGGCTCCGATGCCGCGGGTGCGGATCGTGGATCTCCGCCGCGAGAGCGGGTATCCGCTGTCCGCGCCGCTCCTCACCGAGCTCGGCCGGGTCGCCGAGCGGGGCGGCAAGGCGATCCTGCTCCTCAACCGGAGAGGCCTCACGCCGGCGATCCACTGCCGGGCCTGCGGCCTGTCGCGCCGCTGTGGGAACTGCGACGTGGCGCTGACCTTGCACGGCGACGGCGGCCTCCACTGCCATCACTGCGGCTATCGCGAACCCGTCCCCGCGACCTGCCCGGCGTGTGGATCTGTCGAGCTCGCGCACATCGGAGCAGGGACCCAGCGGCTCGAGAAGGAGCTGGAACGAAACGTTCCGGAGCTTGCGAGGATCCGGCTGGACGCGGACACCGCCGCGCGGCCGGGAGCGCTGCGCGAGACGATCGAGCGCTTCCGGGCAGCTGACCGCACGGTGTTGATCGGGACGCAGATGGTGGCGAAGGGTCACCACTTTCCCGGCGTCGACCTGGCAGCCGTCGTCGATGCGGACACCGGGCTTGCGATCCCCGACTTCAGAGCGGAGGAGCGAACGTTCCAGCTCGTCACCCAGCTCGCCGGGCGCAGCGGACGTGATGCGCCCGGGCTCGTGCTCGTGCAGACGTTCCAGCCGGATGCGATGCCGTTCCAGTTCGCGCAACGCCACGACGTCGAGGGGTTTCTCGCCGAGGAGCTCGAGCGCCGAACGGCGCTCGGCTATCCGCCCGTCACCCATCTCGTGTCGGTCGTCGCTTCGGGCCCCGACGCGGCCGGTGTCGCGCAGGTGCTGAGCGAGGTGCGGGCGGGGCTCGAAGGGGTCGAGGGAACCCTCCTCGGTCCGGCGCCGTTGCTGCGGCTGCGCGGGCGCCACCGGGCCCAGCTCGTCGCGAAGACCCACGAGCCGAGAGCGCTCGCCCGCCGGGCGGCGACGCTCCTCGTCGCGGCGAGCCCGGCGCTGCGCCGGCGTGGGCTGACGGCCGTGGTCGACGTCGACCCGCAGTCGCTGTGAGCACACGGCTAGACTCGCGCGCATGAGTGGGCATGACCACGATCACAACGACGAGCACGAGGGCCACGACCACGAGGGCCACGCTCACGACGATCACGACCACGACCACGACGGTCACGACTCCGACGAGCAGGCGGAGCGGCGCGCCCGCCGCCAGATCGCGTTGTCGCAGATCCGCCAGTACGGCGATCCGGTGTTGCGGATGCGCGCCAACGAGATCGAGGCCTTCGACGCCGAGCTCGAGCGGTTGTCCGAGCGGATGCTGCTGCTGATGCACGACGCCGACGGCGTCGGGCTCGCGGCAACCCAGGTCGGGATCCTACGCCGTCTGTTCGTCTTCAACGACGATGGCGAGGACCGGGTCGTGGTCAACCCGGTGCTCGCGGCGACCGCGAAGGAGACCGACCTCGACGAAGAGGGTGTCTCTCGTTGGGGCCCGTGCGAATGCCCGTCGAGCGACCGGTCGAGGCAACCATCGAGGGATTCGATGTCCACGGTGCGCCGGTGCGCTTCGAGCTGGAAGGCCTCCCGGCGCGCGTCGTGCAACACGAGCTCGATCATCTCGACGGCACGCTGATCATCGATCGCACCGATCCCGAGTCGCGGCGCGAGGCGATGGCGCAGCTGCGACCGAGACTCGTCCTGACGAGGTAGGCGTCATGGCCCGGATCGCCGTTGCGGCGACGGCGCCGTTCGGTGCTGCAGTGCTCGAAGGGCTCGCGCGGAGCCACGAGATCACTGCGCTGCTGACGCGTCCCGACGCGCGGCGCGGCCGGGGCCGCCGGGAAGCACCGCCTCCCGCCAAGGTCGCCGCCGAGCGGCTCGGTCTTCGGGTGCTCCAGCCCGACCGGCCCGAGCCCGGGCTCGATCTCGGCGCACCCCTGGTGGTCGTCTGCGCCTACGGGCTGCTGGTCCCCGAGCCGCTGCTCGCCGAGCGCGACTGGCTCAACGTCCACCCGTCGCTTCTCCCGCGCTGGCGTGGCGCAGCTCCCGTCGAGCGCGCAATTCTCGCCGGAGACGACGTCACTGGCGTGACCATCCACGAGACCGTCAAGGAGCTCGATGCAGGCCCCGTAGCGGCGCAGGAGGCATTTCCGATCGCGCCCGACGACGACGCCGGGGCGGTGCTCGATCGGGCGGCGATCGTGGCGGTCCGCCTGCTCGAAGCCGTCCTCGCAGATCCGAGCCCGACCTTCCTCCAGCAGAGCGCCGATGGTGTCACGTACGCCGACAAGATCGGAGCGGCAGACCGGGCCCTCGACCTCGGCCGGCCGCCCGAGGAGCTCGTCCGCCGCGTGCGCGCACTGTCGCCGCACATCGGGGCGCGGGCCGAGATCCGAGGACGGCCGCTGACGGTCTGGCGCGCGAGGGTGGGGGAGACGGGCTCCTTCGAGCCGGTCGAGGTCCAGCCCGACGGCGGCAAGCGGATGGACGCTGCTGCGTGGCTGCGCGGCCTCCGATGACGCCCCCGGCCATCTCGCCTGCCAGGGCGGCGGCGTTCGACGTGATCCGCCGCGTCTTCGAGGACGAGGCCTACGCCGACCGCGCGCTTCGGACGGCTTCCTCCCGACTCGACGACCGTGACCGCTCGCTCGCCCGCCAGCTCGCCTACGGGACGGTGCAACGTGTCAGGACGCTCGATCACGCCATCGAGACGATTGGTCGCCGGCCTCCGCGACGGCTGGACATCGCCGTACGTGCCGCCCTTCGGCTGGGAGCCTTCCAGCTCACCTATCTGGACGGAGTCCCACGGTACGCAGCCGTCAACGAGTCGGTCGAGCTCGTGCGCCGCGCACGCCTGGAGCGAGCAGTGCCGTTCACGAACGCCGTCCTGCGGCGGCTCGCCGACGACGGCAGGCTCTCGTCGAGGCTCTTCCGGAGTCGACCTGGGAGGAGGCCGCCTTGCGCCATTCCTATCCCGACTGGGTTGCGGAGACCTGGTGGCGCGACCTCGGCGCGGATGACGCCCTCGCGCTGATGCGCGCCCAGAACGAGGCGCCGGCCACCGTCGTCAGGCTCGTCGAAGGCGCGATCGACGGCCGGCCGGACGCAGACGTCCCGGGCGCCTGGCACGTCGAGCACGTCGACGAGACCGCACTCGCCGAGGGCCGGGTCTGGCCGCAGAGTGCCGGCTCCCAGCTTGCCGGGCTCTGCTGTCGGCTCGGTCGCGGGCGATCGCGTGCTCGACCTTTGCGCCGCGCCGGGCGGCAAGGCGACCATGCTCGCAGGCGACGTGGTGGCGGTGGAGGTCAACGCCGCGCGAGCACGGGAGCTGGAGGAGATCGTCCACCGTCTCGATGCCCGGAACGTGACCGTGGTGTGCGCGGACGGTCGTGCGCTTCCGGGCGAGCTGACCGGCTTCGACCGTGCCCTCGTCGATGCACCATGCTCTGGGCTGGGGGTGCTCGCCGCCCGCCCCGACCTGCGCTGGCGCTCCCAGCCGCTCCCGGAGCTACAGCTCGAGCTTCTGCTCGCCGCCGCCGCCCGCGTCAGGTCCGGCGGAACCGTCGTGTACTCCGTCTGCACGGTCAACCGCGACGAGGGCGAGGCGGTCGTCGATGCATCGGGGCTTCCCGTCGACGACTCGCTCGGTGTGGCGTGGCCCCGGTTCCGCCACGCGACCCGGCCTGGGTTCCTGCAGACGCTGCCCCACGTCCACGGCACGAGCGGGTTTTTCATCGCGCGGCTTCGCGTCCCGTAGCTCTAGGATCGTCCAATGGGCTGGGCATCGTGGATCCGGGGCGGAAGCGAGATCGAGCCGTCCCTCTATGCCGCCGATTTCACCTGCCTCGGCAGGCAGATCGGGGCACTGCTCGACGCGGGCTGCCGCATCTTCCACTTCGACGTCGGTGACGGCCACTTCGTTCCCCCGGTCACGATCGGGCCGATCGTCCTCCGCTCGATCGCGCCCATGATCCACGAGGCGGGCGGGATCCTCGACTGTCATCTCATGGTCACCGACCCTGCCCACCACTTCGCCGAGATCGCGGCGTCCGGCGGCGACTCGGTGACGTTTCACGTCGAGGCTTCGGACGATCCTCGCGTGGTGGCCGACGCCGCTCGCGCGAACGGCCTCGGGGTAGGCGTCGCGTTCAATCCCGGCACCGAGCCTGCCCGGGCCGCAGCCTTCGCCTCCGAGGCGGGCGCGGAGGTGGTCCTCTGCATGAGCATCGAGCCGGGGTACTCCGGGCAGCCGTTCATGGAGAGTGCCTACGGCAGGATTGCCGAGCTTGCGACCCTCGTCGAGGTGCCGATCCAGGTCGACGGCGGTGTCGCCGAAGGGAACGCACGGGCGGTTCGGGACGCAGGCGCGACGCTGCTCGTCGCAGGGAACGCCGTCTTCGGCGATCCCGACCCCGCCGGTGCCTACCGGCGCCTCGCCGTCGCCGTGGCATGAGCCTCGAGCGCGCGATCGAGCTTGCCGGCTCCTCGCTCGGGGTGGCGTATCCCAACCCCACCGTCGGCGCCGTGGTCGCTGCGGGCGGCGTGATCGTCGGCGAGGGGGTGACGGAGAGCTACGGCGGCCGGCACGGGGAGGTCGTCGCGCTGGAGGCGGCCGGCGCCGCTTCGCAGGGCGCGACGCTCTTCGTCACGATGGAGCCGTGCACCCACCACGGACGTACTCCTCCGTGCGTCGATGCGATCTCGGAGGCGGGGGTCAGGAACGTCGTCGCCGGCAGCCTCGATCCGAACCCTGTGGCTGCCGGCGGGCTCGACGCCCTCCGCGGGCTCGGGGTCGACGCCGCCCTCGACGATCGGTTCGAAGCCCGCCGGCAGAACGAGGCCTGGCGGACGTGGACGTCCCTCGGCCGTCCGTTCGTCGTCTACAAGGTCGCAACGAGCCTCGACGGCCGGGTCACCGTGCCCGGCTCCCGCTGGTTGACCGGTGAGCCGGCACGGCGTCGCGTCCACGAGTTGCGGGCCGCATCCGACGCGGTTGCCGTCGGCATGGGCACCGTCGTGGCGGACGCGCCGCGGCTCGACGCGCGCGATGTCCCTGTCGCCCGTCAGCCGCGGCGCCTCGCGTTCGGACGGGGGCCGTTGCCGCCGGGCTCCGAGCTCGAGCTCCGCCCCGGAGCGCTTTTCGAGGAGCTCGAGGCGCTGGCCGCGGAAGGGGTGCAATCCGTGCTGCTCGAGGGTGGGCCGACACTGGCTACCGCGTTCCTCGAAGCAGGCCTGGTCGACAAGCTTCTCCTCTTCGTGGCGCCGACGCTGTCGGGTGCAGGGCCGAGGTTCCTGGGCGAGCTCTCCGTCCCGGCGCCGCTTCTGCACGTCTCGGCCGGAACCGTCGGACGCGACCTTCTCGTCGAGGCGTACCTGCGCGAGCCATAGGGCGCTAGCCTTTCGGGATGTTCACCGGCATCGTGCGGGAGGTGGGCCGGGTCGCGTCGATCACGGGCGGCGCCGAGGGCGTCCGCATCGAGATCGAAGCACCTCTGACTGCCCCGCTGGTCGACGTCGGCGGCTCGGTCGCGATCAGCGGCGTCTGCCTCACGGCGGAAACAGTCGATCCCGACCTGCTGACCTTCCATGCCGTTCCCGAGACGCTCTCCCGCTCGGTGCTCGGCGACCTGGTGGCAGGGTCATCCGTCAACCTCGAACCGGCGTTGCGTGCAGGGGAGGCGATGGGAGGCCACATCGTCCAGGGCCACGTCGACGGGGTCGGAACGGTGCGGTCCGTGACCTCGGAGGGGGAGGGCCTGCGCGTCGCCGTCGAGGCAGCGGACGAGGCGCTCCGTTACTGCGTCGAGAAGGGATCGATCACCGTCGACGGCGTCTCGCTCACGATCGCCGCGCTGCACGAGGATGCCTTCGAGATCGCGCTGATCCCGCACACGCTCGAGGAGACGACCCTGGCCACGATCGTTCCGGGCCAGCGTCTCAACCTCGAGGTGGACGTGCTGGCGAAGTACGTCGAACGCCTTCTGTCGGCGCGCTCGCCCCAGTCGTAGGTCGGGCCTCACCGCCGGGGTACGATGGGTCGATGAGCACCAAGGCGCCGAACACCCTCTTCTCCACCGTCGACGAGGCGATCGAGGAGATCCGCGCGGGCCGCTTCGTCGTCGTCGTCGACGACGAGGATCGCGAGAACGAAGGAGACCTCACGATCGCGGCCCAGTTCGTCACGCCCGAGGCCGTGAACTTCATGGCGACCCACGGCCGAGGCCTGATCTGCCTCTGCCTCACGCCCGAGCGCTGTGAGGAGCTCGGTCTCCGCCAGATGACCGACCAGAACGAGACGCCGTTCGGCACCGCGTTCACGGTTTCGATCGAGGCGCGCGAAGGCGTCTCGACCGGCATCTCTGCGCACGACCGCGCCCATACGATCCAGGTCGCTATCGACCCGACCTCGACCGCCTACGATCTCGTCCAGCCCGGCCACGTCTTTCCTCTCCGCGCCCGCACCGGCGGCGTGCTGCAGCGTTCAGGCCAGACCGAGGCCGCCGTCGACCTGGCTCGCCTCGCCGGGCTCGCCCCGGCGGGCGTGGTCTGCGAGATCATGAACGAGGACGGCACGATGGCACGGGTCTCCGACCTGACCGGCTATTGCGAGCGTCACGGGTTGAAGATGGTCACCGTCGCCGACCTGATCGAGTATCGGCGCCAGCACGAGGTGCTCGTCCAGCGCGCGGTGTCGGTCCGGCTCCCGACCGAGCACGGTGTCTTCCAGGCGGTCGCCTACGAGGAGGTGCTGACCGGCAAACACCATGTCGCTCTGGTCAAGGGAGACGTCGAGGGCGCCCAGAACGTGCTCGTGCGCGTTCACTCGGAATGCCTCACGGGGGACGTGTTCCACTCGCAACGCTGCGACTGCGGTGAGCAGCTCGAGCACGCGCTGCGCCGCATCGAGGAAGAAGGCCTCGGGGTGCTGCTCTATCTCGCCCAGGAGGGCCGGGGGATCGGCCTGCTGAACAAGCTGCGTGCCTACGAGCTCCAGGAGTCCGGGCTCGACACCGTGGAGGCGAATCTCAAGCTCGGGTTCGCGGCCGATGCACGCGAGTACGGCATCGGTTCGCAGATCTTGGCCGACCTCGGCCTCACGACGATTCGCGTTCTCACCAACAATCCGAAGAAGATCAGCGGCATCTCCGGGTTCGGCCTCTCGGTCGTCTCGCAGGAGCCGATCGAGATCGAGCCGAATCCCGAGAACCAGCGCTACCTCGACTCCAAGCGCGACAAGATGGGGCACACGATCGGACAACCAGAGCACCACCAACGGGTGCGGTTCAGCCCCGAGGGCTCCTGAGCGAAGGAAGGCCTGACGACACGATGAGCGACCGCTACGAGACACCACGCTGGAACGACGAGCTCGACGAGCCCGACGAGCGCGCAGGCGCGGATCCCGTCGCCGAAGGCGTCCAGGCGGGCGAAGTAGAGGCCGCCCGCCCGCCCCGACCCCGAAGCCGACCTCGACGCCAACCTCGCCACCAACCCGGGCCCCGACCTCGACGCCTCGAGCGAGAACGTGCTCGATGGGTGGCCCGCGACGACGACGGCCGCGCTGGACGAGGAGGTCGCCTTCGACGCGGTTGCAGCGGCTGACGAGGTTGCGGATTTCGTTCCGCCCGAGGAGGGCCCCGACGAGGAGCCGGCTGCAGCACCACTCGCAGATCACGTCTCGGCGACGATGGACCACGCTCCGGGAGATCTCACGGTGCCGCCGGGCTACTCCGTCCTCGAAGGCGAGGCTGCCGGCGAGCGCCGAGCTGTCGGCATCGTGGTCGCCCGCTTCAACGGCGATGTCACGACACGCCTGCTCGAGTCGGCGCTGGCCGAGCTCGACGCCTGCGGCGTCTCACGGGACGCCGTCACGGTCATGCCCGTACCAGGTGCGTTCGAGTTGCCGCTTGCCGCGATGGCCCTTGCCAAGACGCGCCGCTTCGCCTGCATCGTTGCCCTCGGCTGCGTGATCAGGGGCGACACGCCGCACTTCGACTACGTGTCGTCCGAGGCAGCGAGCGGGTTGCAACTCGCCGCGATCGAGACCGGCGTCCCCGTCGCCTTCGGCGTGCTCACGCTCGACCGCGCCGACCAGGCCGAGAGCCGCTACGAGAAGGGCGCGGAGTCGGTGCGCACGGGGCTCGAGATGGCCGATCTGTTCGCGAACCTGCGCGCCGCCGCCGCGCGATAGCTGCTCCGCAGAGTCGGAATCCCAGGGGAGATCCGACTCGCGCAAATCCCTGAAGCCGGAACCCGCTTTCCTGGGACCTCCCTGTTTCTGGCGCGCGGAGCGAATGCCGCGGGCCCGAGCTTCCTCGGCGGTCCGACACTAACGAGGCTACTCCTTCGCATCCGCTACCATCCCAAGCCGCATGTCCAAGATCTGCTCACTCTGCGGCAAGAAGCCCGGCTTCGGCAACAACCGAAGCCATTCGATGGTCGCCACGAAGCGTCGGTTCAACCCGAACCTCCAGCGCGTCCGGATGATGCTCGACGGCAAGGCGACGCGTGCCTACGTCTGCACGCGCTGCCTCAAGGCCGGCAAGGTCACGAAAGCTATTTAGGCAAGATCTCGAATCCGCTAGCGCGGATTCTTGATCGCCAAGACCCCTGAAGAGATTTTCCCGCCGGCTTGCCTTGGGCCGAGTCTCCAGCCTCAGCGCGCCGCCGGCTTCGGGCTCGTGTTCCTCGTGTTGGCGTAACCCTCGGCTCCCCGTCGTCGTCTAACCTCGCGGCGTGGACAAGAGCACTCATCTCGCCCGCACGACCGAGATCGGGCGGATCTCCGTCTCGGCCGAGGCGATTGCTCAGGTCGTCGGCCACGTGGCAGCCGAGAGCTACGGGATCGTGGGGATGGCGGGGCGGCGCTTCCCCCGCCTGCCGGGCCGCGACCGGCTCACGGACGGGATCGAAGTGAAGGCACGGAACGGCGGGGTCGAGATCGATCTCCACGTCGTCGTCGAATACGGGCTCAATCTAGCCGAGGTGGCGGCCACGGTCCGGACGCGCGTCGCCTATGAGGTGGAACGGCAAACGGGGCTCTCCGTCGCCGCCGTCGAGGTCCGCATCGAGGACGTCAGGCGCTCGTCGTGAACCTCGACCGCGCCCGTGAGATCGCCCGAGCAGCTCTCCGGAACCTCGAGGCGAACCAGCAGCGCATCGACGACCTGAACGTCTACCCGGTGCCCGACGGCGACACCGGCACGAACCTCACGCTGACCGTTCGGGCGATCGTCGAGGCGCTGGAGAAGTCGAACGCCGACGGGCATGAGGCTGTCGCGCGGGAGCTCTCGCGCGCCGCGCTGATGGGCGCTCGCGGAAACTCGGGCGTCATCTTCAGCCAGATCGTGCGCGGCTTCGCGGACGTGCTCGGCGAGCGCGACCTGATCGACGAGCCGATGGTGGCGCGCGCGTTCCGCTCCGCGAGCGACGCCGCCTACCGCGCCGTGCGCCGGCCGGTCGAAGGAACGATGCTGACCGTGATCCGCGAGATGGCCGAGGCAGCGGAGTCGTCCGAGGCAAGGAACCTCGACCGGGCCGAGCTGCTCTCGCTCGTCGTCGCCCGTGGCGAGGACTCGCTCGCCCGCACTCCGGAGTTGCTCGTCGATCCTCAAGGAAGCCGGGGTCGTCGACGCCGGTGGCGCAGGGCTCCTCGAGATCATCAGAGGGCGTTCGCGCGGCCGTCGCGGGCGAGCCAGTGCCGGCGGCGCCCGCGTCGGAGAGCGCCGCCTCCGTCGAAGCGATCCACCAGGAGCTCTCCGAGTTCCGCTACTGCACCGTCTTCGTGGTCGAGGGAGCAGGCGCTCGACGCCGACGAGCTCGAGAGCGAGCTCGAGCGGCTCGGCGACTCGTTGCTCGTCGTCGGCGATTCGACCGCGCTCAAGGTGCACGTCCACACCGACGACCCGGGCGCTGCGCTTCGCCTCGGGACCGCGAGCGGGACGATCGACGGAGTCGAGATCGCGAACATGCACCGGCAGACGCTGGAGCGCGAGGAACGGCTCTCGGCCGGCACGCTCGAGGGTCTGCCGACGCTCGAGACCGGCGTCGTCGTCGTCGCGCCCGGGGAAGGCAACCGGCGCCTGTTCGAGAGCCTCCGGGCGACCCGCGTGATCGAGGGGGGCCAGACGATGAACCCGTCGACGGAGGAGATCGTCGCTGCAGTCGACGCGACGCCCGCGACGGAGGTGATCGTGCTGCCGAACAACAAGAACGTGATCCTCAGCGCCGAGCAGGCAGTCGGTGCTCGCGAACAAGCCGGTGCGGGTCGTGCCGACGCGATCCGTGCAGGCGGGGCTGGCCGCGATGATCGCCTACGACCCGGAGCGGACGCGGCCGAGAACGAGCGCGGCGATGGCGAGGCGATCGAGGGCGTCGCCACCGGCGAGATCACCATCGCCTCGCGCGACGTCACGCTCGACGGCATCGACGTGCGCAAGGGCGCGTGGCTCGGTCTCGCCGACGGCGCCGCGGTCGCGAGCGGGGAGAGCTTCGACGCCGTCGCGGGCGCCGTTGCCGAGCGGCTCCTCGACGGCGGCCGCGAGCTCCTGACGCTGCTCACCGGCGCGGACGAGCCTGCAGCTCGATGCGCTCGTCGGCGAGATCGGCGCCCGCCACCCGGAGGTCGAGATCGAGATCCACGCCGGCGGCCAGCCGCACTATCCGCTGCTCCTCTCGGCGGAGTGACGATGGCGATCCGCGTGCTGCTCGTCGAGGACAACGAGGTGTACCGCTCGACGCTCGAGCTGCTCCTCGACGGCCGGGACGGGCATCGAGATCGTCGGCGTCCGTCGCCGACGGGCGCCGACGCCGCCGCCGCGGCCGAACGCCTCGACCCGGACGTCGTCCTGATGGACTTCCGGCTGCCGGGGCTCGACGGGGCCCAGGCCACCGCCGCGGTGCGGGCGAGCGCCGCCGCGGCGGCGGTCCTCTGCCTCACGGCCGAGGCGACCGACGACGACCGCCAGGCCGTCCTCGCCGCCGGGGCCGTCGGTCTCGTCGAGAAGGGCCGGCCGATCGAGGAGCTCGTGCAGGCAATCCATGTCCGCGATCACGAGCGGGGGAGCGGCGAGCCCGTGAACCTGACGGCCGAGAACACCGCGATCGTGCTCGACTCGACCTCGGACTTCCCCGACGCCCGGAACGGTTCCCGAACATGCGCGTCGTGCCGCTCTACGTCAACTTCGGCGCCGAGAGCTTCAAAGACCACGTCGACATCGGCTCGCACGACTTCTACGAGCGCCTGCGGGAGCGCCGACGCTCCCGACGACCTCGCAGCCGACGCCGCAGGACTTCGTGGACGTGTTCGAGGAGCTTCGCGACTACGAGCGGATCTACGCGCTCCAGCTCTCGGCGAAGCTCTCCGGCACGTTCCAGTCCGCCGTCGGCCGCGGCCGAGGACCTCGGTGGCGACAGGATCCGCGTCGTCGACACCGAGACCGCGTCGCTCGCAGTCGGCCTGCTCGCGCTCGCGATCCAGCGCCGCCTCGCGCGGGGAACGACCGACGAGGAGATCGGGGAGCTGATCGAGCGGTTCAAGCGAGAGAACGGCGTCGTCTTCACCGTCGCGACCCTCGAGTACCTCCAGAAGGGCGGCCGGATCGGGCGGGCGCAGGCGCTCGCCGGCACGCTGCTGAACGTGAAGCCGATCCTCTCGATCGACGACGGGGTCGTCCACCCGATCGGCAAGGTGCGGGGGCGCCAGAAGGCGCTCGAGGAGTTCGCCCGCGTCTTCACGTCGGCGAGCGAAGACGCGCCGGGGCTGCGCGCTCGGCATCGCCCACGCGGACGCGCCGGAGTGGATCGACGTCCTCACGGACCTCGCGGCGAAAACGCGCCCGCAGGCCGAGATCGAGCTCGTCGAGAATCTCGGCGCCGTCGTCGGCACGCACGCCGGACCCGGCGCGGTCGGCTTCTTCTGGTTCCAGGACGAGTTCGCGCCCGCGTCGCCGCCCGGTGCCGGCGCCGGTCCTATACTCGGACCCGGTGCCACCGCGCGCTGACAGAGATCCGTCTCCCGGTCGGGTTCGGCGGCGCCGGAGCCCCCGCCGCGCTGGCCGCGGCCACGCAGCGCCCCTCGCCCCGAGGCGCTCGCCGCGCGGCGTCGAGACGCTGCCGCGGGTCGGCCCGGCCGTGCGGACGCGGCTCGCGAAGCTCGGCCTGCGGACCGTTGCCGACCTCCTCGCGCACCGGCCGCGCCGCTACGAGCGGCCGATCGACGAGCGGTCGATCCGCGACCTCTTCGGCGAGGACGAGGCTGTGATCGAGGGAGTCGTGCGCGCGGCACTCCTCGCGGCGCGGCCGCGGCAGGCTGAAGATCCTGACGGCGCGGATCGCCGACGACACCGGCGAGATCAGCGCGACGTGGTTCAACCAGCCGTGGCTCGAGGCGCAGCTCACTCCCGGCACGCGCGTGCGCCTGCGGGGCAAGCTGAACCGCTTCGGCTTCCAGGTCGAGAGCTACGACCTCGGCGAGGTGACGGAGACCGCCGACTACGCACCCGTCTACCCCGCGAGCGAGGCGCTTGCGCAGAAGCAGCTGCGCGCGCTCGTGGGCGAGGCGCTCGCTCTCGTCCGGGCGGAGGGAGACGCGCTCCCTGCCTCGCTCGCCGACCGCCGAGCCCTGCCGCTCCGCGCCGACGCGCTCGTTGCCCTGCACCGCCCCCGCTCGCTCGCAGAGGCCGAGGAGGCCCGGAAGCGGCTCGCCTTCGACGAGCTCCTCGTCCTCCAACTCGCGCTCGCGCGCAGGGCAGCCGAGCGCGAGCAGCTGGTCGCCGAGCCGTTGCCGCCCGGCGGCGAGCTCCTGGAGCGCTACCGCGCGGTGCTGCCCTTCACCCTGACCGAGGCGCAGGAACGGGCGATCTCCGAGATCGACCGCGACCTCGCGCGCACGACGCCGATGCAGCGGCTGCTGCAGGGCGACGTCGGCTCCGGAAGACCGTCGTCGCGCTGGCGACGCTGCTCCGGGCGGTCGAGCCCGGGCGGCAGGGCGCCCTCATGGCGCCGACCGAGGTCCTCGCCGAGCAGCACTTCCTCACGATCGAGGGCATCTGCACCGAGCTCGGCGTCCGGGTCGCGCTCCTCACGAGCGCCGCTCGGCGCCAAGGAGCACGCGAACGTTCGCCAGCTGATCGCCTCGGGCGACGTCCAGATCGCGGTCGGAACCCACGCGCTGATCCAGAAGGACGTGGGCTTTCGCGACCTCGCCGTCGCCGTCGTCGACGAGCAGCACCGCTTCGGCGTCGAGCAGCGCTCGGCGCTCGCCGAAGGGCGCAGCCCGCACGTCCTCCACATGACCGCGACGCCGATCCCGCGGACGCTCGCGCTGACGGTCTACGGCGACCTCTCAGGTCTCGGAGATCACGGCGCCGCCGGCCGACCGCAAGCCGATCGTGACGGCCTGGGTACCGGACGATCGCAGCTCGGAGGCCTACGAGCGGCTCACGCAGGCACCTCTCGCGACGGCCGCCAGGCCTACGTCGTCTGCCCGCTGATCGAGGCTTCCGAGACGACCGTGGCGCGGGCTGCCGAGGACGAGGCGGAGCGGCTGCGCCGGGCGGAGCTGAAGGGGTTCCGGGTCGGCTGCCTGCACGGGCGGCTGAAGCCGGCCGAGCGGCGCTCGATCATGGCCGCGTTCAAGGCGGGCGAGATCGACGTGCTCGTCGCGACGACCGTGATCGAGGTCGGCGTCGACGTCCCGAACGCGACGATCATGATCGTCCAGGAGGCCGATCGCTTCGGCCTCGCCCAGCTGCACCAGCTCCGCGGCCGCGTGGGCCGCGGCGCGGAGCAGTCGTACTGCCTGCTCGTCTCCGGGCCGAAGGAGGAGCTCACCGACGTCGCCCATGACCGGCTCGAGGCGATGGTGCAGACCGACCGACGGATTCGAGCTCGCCGAGCGGGACCTCGAGATCCGCGGCGAGGGTCAGTTGCTCGGTGCGCGCCAGTCGGGCCTCTCCGACCTGCGGTTCACCCGGCTGCGCCAGGACACCGGCCTGCTCGAACGCGCGCGCGCCGCTGCGGCGGCGCTCCCGACGGCCGGCCTGCTCGCGGAGGCGGTCGAATCGACTCCTCGAGGCCGATCACCTCGGTGCGTCGTGAGGATCATCGCCGGCGAGCGGCGCGGAGCCCGGATCGCCGCCCCGAAAGGGACCGCGACTCGGCCCACGAGCGACCGCGTCCGCGAAGCGGCCTACAACCTGATCGGCCCGGTCGACGACGCCTCGTGCTCGACCTGTTCGCCGGCTCGGGCGCGATGGGCCTCGAGGCCCTCTCGCGTGGCGCCCGGCGCTGCGTCCTCGTCGAATCCGACCGGGTCGCGTGCTCGGTGATCCGTGACAACCTCGAGAAGCTCCGGCTGACCGGCGCCCTCGTCCTGTGCAAGGACGCGTTTCAGGTGCTGCGCGAGGAGCACGCGGCGGGCCGCTCCTACGATCTCGTGATCGTCGGACCCCCCGTACGGCACCTGGCCCGACCTCGAGTCGCGCCTCACGGATGCGCTCCCCGATGCGGTCACGCCCGGGGGCCTCCTCGTCGTCGAGACCTCCGCGAAGGTCGAGCCCGCGCTTCCGCTCGACCTGGTCACGAGCCGACGTTACGGCTCGGCGCGCATTACCCTGTTCACTCGATGATCACTGCCATCTGCCCAGGCTCGTACGACCCGGTCACGTTCGGCCACCTCGACGTGATCGGCCGCGCGGCGTCGACCTTCGACCGCGTCGTCGTCGGCGTCGTCCGGGACCCGCATCACAAGCAGACTTTGTTCTCCGTCGAGGAGCGGGTCGCCTTCCTCGAGGAGGCCGTGGCGACCCACGAGAACGTGACGGTGGACGTGTTTCACGAGCTCGTGGTCGATTTCGCCCGCAAGCACGACGCGAAGACGATGGTGAAAGGCCTCCGGGTGATCGCAGACTTCGAGTGGGAGTTCCAGATGAACCGCCTCAACCACCTGCTCGCGCCGGAGATCGAGACCATGTACGTGATGTCCAGCCCGCAGTACAGCTTCATCTCGTCGAGCGGGGTCAAGGAGATCGCCTCGTTCGGCGGCAAGGTGAACGAGCTCGTGCCGGAGGCAGTCGCGCGCCGGTTCAGAGAGCTCTTTCCCAACGGCCGTCCCGGCGCGCCGCTCAGTCCGCAGGAATAGCGCCCGGCGCGTTCACCTGCCGCAGCCGGTGCTCGATCCGTACGTGGTGTACGCAGCGCCGCCTGCAACAGTAAGATCCCGCGCATGGACGTTCTCGTACTCATCGACAAGCTCGACGATCTCGTGCACAACGCCAAAGCGGTGCCGTTGACCGACCAGGTCCGCATCGACCGCGAGGAGATCTACGACATCCTCGACCAGATGCGCGCCACGATCCCCGAGGAGATCAAGCAGGCCCGGTGGATCGTCAAGGAGCGGCAGGAGATGCTCGCCGAGGCGAAGCGCGAGTGCGATCGCCTGATCGGTGAGGCACGCGAGCAGGCCGTGCGCGAGGCATCGCAGACGGAGATCGTCAAGATCGCCGAGCGCCAGGCCCAGGACATCGTCGACGACGCGCGGAGACAGGCCCGTGAGACGCGGCTCGAGATGGAGGACTGGGCGGACGGCATCCTCTCGACGCCTCGAGGTCAACCTCGACAAGTTCCTCGTCGCGGTTCGCCGCGGGCGCGAGCGGTTGCACGAGCGCTCGCAGGAATCGGTCATGTCCGGGATCGGCCCGATCGATCCGGTCGGCTCGCCCGCTGACGACGACTCGTACGTGTAACCACGCGCGCCTGTCCTCGTGTCAGCTCAGGCTACGCTGAGCCCGTGACGACGTACCCTCTCCGCCGCCTCCGGCTCCGCTCGGGTGACGAGCACCGAGAGGCGATCATGGTCGCCTTGCAGCCGTTCGACCTCGGCGGCGAGCGCTACCTCCCCGTGCCGGCGGAGGCCGAGGCGACCTTCGAGGTGCAGCGCGCAACGAGCGGCGACGTGTTCCGCTTGGCGTTTCGGACCCGCCTCCACGGGCCGTGCATGCGGTGCCTGCGCGACGCCGTTGCCGACATCGTGGTCGACGCGCGCGAGTATCACGCGTCGGCCGAGGATGCCCCGGACGACCTCAAGACGGAGTACGTGGTCGACGGCGAGCTCCAGCTCTCGCAATGGGCCCGTGACGCGATCGCTGCTGCGCTTCCCGATCAGATCGTCTGCAGGCCGAACTGCGCCGGGTTGTGCCCCGTCTGCGGGAAGGATCTGAACGACGAGCCGCACGGTCACGAGGAGACCGTGGCCGACCCACGTTGGGCGGCGCTCGAGGCGCTGCGCGAGGAATGAGCGAGCTCTCACCGCGGGCGCGGATCGTGCTCGTCGAGCACGGCCGGGTCGCGCTGATCCGTCGCGTCCGCGAGGGCCACACCTACTACCTCTTCCCGGGCGGCGGCGTCGAGGACGGCGAGACGCCGGAGGAGGCGGCACGCCGCGAGGCCCTCGAAGAGCTCGGGGTCGAGGTCGAGCTCGGCCCGCTCGTGCACGAGGAGTCCTTCGGTGGCACGATCTTTCTCTACTACGACGCCTGGATCGTCGGCGGCAGTTTCGGCACCGGCAGCTGGCCCGACCACGCCCTCCTGACCGACCGCGAGCGGGAGCGCAACGGCACCCACGAGCCGATCTGGATGCCGCTCGAGGAGCTGCGAGGGCTCGACATCCGCCCCCGGGCTCTCGGCGACCTGCTCGCCCTGTGAGCTGGTGGGTCCGCCCGGCCTCCTGGGGCGCCCCACGCCCGACCGACTGCCCTCCTTCCGGTACACTCTGCGGCCGCTCATGGCTGTCCCCAAGCGAAAGACCTCGAAGGCACGTCGCGACAAGCGCCGGGCCCAGCACGGCATCGCGGCGCCGAGTGTCAACGTCTGCCCGAACTGTGGCTCCCCGACGCGCGCCCACCACGCGTGCCCGACCTGCAAGACATACCGGGGCCGCGACATCCAGCCGCTCGGCACGCCCGCCCCGTAGCCGGATGCCTTTCCGGGTCGCCGTGGACGCCCTTGGAGGCGACCATGCCCCGGAAGAGGTCGTCGCCGGCGCGGTGGACGCCGCGACCCCTGAGATCGCACCGATCGTCTACGGACCGGCAGGGCTCGACACCCACGGGCTCGAGCACGTCGTCACGAGCGGGACGGTGGAGATGGACGACAAGCCGGCCGAGGCGGTTCGCGGCAAGCCCGATTCGTCGCTCGTCCGGGCCGTCCGTGCCGTCGGCGACGGCGAGGCCCATGCGGTCGTCTCGGCCGGGAACACCGGCGCAATGCTCGCGGCCAGCCTGCTGCACGTTCGCCGCCTGAAGGGCGTGTACCGGCCAGGGATCGCAGTCGTGATCCCGACGGCCCATGGCCCGTCCGTGCTGATCGACGCCGGCGCCAACGCCGAGGCGCGGCCCGAGCATCTGCTCCAGTTCGGCCACATGGGCTCGATCTTCGCCGAGGAGGTGCTGGGGATCGAGCGCCCGCGGGTCCGACTGCTCTCGATCGGCGAGGAACCGGAGAAAGGGAATCAGCTGACCCTCGACGCACACGCGCTGCTCGCCGCGAGCTCGCTGCGGTTCGAAGGGAACGTCGAGGGGCGAACGTTGCTGGAGGGCGAGTCGGACGTGATCGTGTGCGACGGGTTCACCGGGAACGTTGCCCTGAAGACCCTCGAAGGAACGATTCGATGCCTGATGCTGGCACTACGATCGGAGATCGAGAGCACCGCCCGCGGCAAGATCGGAGGCCTGCTGGTCCGGCCCGCTGCGAGGAACCTGCGGGCTCGGCTCGACCCGGAGACGACCGGCGGCGGGTATCTCCTCGGCTTGCGCGGGATCGTCGTCATCGCGCACGGCTCCAGCTCGCGTCTAGCGATCGCCAACGCGATCCGCCTGGCGGCACGAGGCCTCGAGCACGATGTCGTCACTCGCTTGCGAGAAGCTCTTCCGGAGCGCGTGGTAGAGTCGTCGCGCTCCACGAACCCGTCCGGCCCAACGAGAGGTTGAAGAACAGTGGCATTGTCCCGTGAAGAAGTTGCCGAGCGCGTCAAGTCTGTCCTCAGCGAGCAGCTCGGGGTCGACGACGGCGAGTTGTCGGAAGAGGCCTCGTTCCAGGAGGACCTCGATGCGGACTCCCTCGATCTCGTCGAGCTGATCATGGAGCTCGAGGATCAGTTCGGAATCAAGATCTCGGACGAGGACGCTCAGAAGATCACGACCGTCGGCCAGGCTGTCGACTACGTCGTCGCACACCAGTAGCAGCGACCGCTCGGGGGATGGGCGCGCGCTCGCGCGCCTCATCGATGCCCTTCCCCCCGAGCGGCGCGACCAGGTCTTCACCCATACCTCGTGGGCGCCCGACCGGTCGTCGTCCTACGAACGCCTCGAGTTCCTGGGCGACTCCGTACTCGAGCTCGCGATCGCGCGGGCGCTCTACGACCGGTTTCCCGACGCATCCGAAGGCCGCCTGGCGAAGATCCGGGCGCACGTCGTCTCGCGGCAGAGTTGCGCCGGGGTGGCGAAGGAGCTCGAGCTCGCACGCTTCCTCCTCGAGCAGGCGCAGGACGTGCCGGGGGCGGAGCTCGATCGCATCTCACGGAGCCGCAACGTGCTCGCGGCGCTGCTCGAGGCGGCGATCGCGGCCGTCTACCTCGAGCACGGGTTCGCGGAGGTCGAGCAGGCCGTCGTGGAGGCGTTCGAGGCCAGAATCGAGTTCGCCCGCACCGGCCACGTCGACAACAAGACCGAGCTCCAGGAGGCGCTTGCCCGCTCGGGCAACCAGGTGCAGTACGACGTGATCGACGTCGAAGGCCCACCGCACGACCGCCGCTTCGTCTGCGTCGCCCGGATCGCAGGCGAGCAGGTCGGCATCGGCAAGGGCTCGACCAAGAAGGCGGCCGAGCAGGAGGCCGCCCGCCAGGCCCTGCAGGCAATGGGGATCGTCGCCGCGGACTGAACGTGATGCCGCGATGTAAAAGCGTATCGCGGCATCACGTTCAGATGTCCTGCCGCGCTTCGCGCGGATCCTAAGCCGGGAACCTACGGTTCCCCGTGACCCCTCCCTTGTTCCGTGTTCCCTGCCGCGCTTCGCGCGGATCCTGAAGCCGGGAGCCACGGTTCCCCGTGACCCCTCCCTCGGCACTGCGGGGTCCGATGCCTTCGCGCTAGCGCGGCTCCAGGAGGTAGTGGCTGACGATCCACTCCGTGCCGCCGCGGTAGCCGAAGAGCACGGCGCAGGCGAGGAAAAACGCCCGCCATTCGTTCAGCGCTGCCTCCGAGCGAAGGATCGTGCGTGCCTCGGCCCGGTTGCGGTCGAGGTTCTCGAGCCAGGCCTCTGCCGTCCGGGCGTAGTGCTCGCCGTTGACGCGCCAGTGGTCGCGGACGACCAGCTCGTCCGTGAATCGGAGCAGCAGGTCGTCCGAAGGCATGATCCCGCCTGTGAAGAACCGCCGTCCCATCCAGGAGCGTTCGAACGAGTACGCGTAACGGACGTGGGAGAAGACATGGACGAACAGCTTCCCGTCCTCGCGCAGCGCGCCTCGGACCATCTGCAGCAATCCCCGCCAGTTGCGCGTGTGCTCGAACATCTCCACCGACACGACCCGATCGAAGCGTCGCGGCGGTGCGAAGTCGTTGACGTCGGCTGTCACGACCTGGACGTTCGCGTGGCCGAGCCCGTCGATGAACTCCTTCTGAGCGCCAGAGTTGGAGACTGCGAGCACGCGGCACGCCGGGTATCGCTCGGCGATCCAACCGGTCAGGGAGCCCCAACCGCACCCGAGCTCGAGGACATCCATTCCGTCGACGATCCCGGCGCGGGCACACGTCAGCTCGAGCATCGTCTCCTCGGCGTCGGCGAGGGTCTCGACTCCATCGGGCCAGAGGCATCCCGAGTACTTGCGTCGAGGCCCGAGCGCGAGAGAAAAGAATGCGGGAGGAAGCTCGTAGTGCTGGTCGTTGGCCGCCCGCGTCTCGATGGCGATCGGGCCCTCGGACATCGCCGCCGCCATCTCCTCGAATGCATCGAGCCCGCGCCGACGCTCGCGACGCAGCCGCAGGCGGCAGTTCTGGGTGATCGCGCCACGGAGCAGCGGATCGGGGAGGAGCCCACGGGCAACGACACGGTCGGCGATCACGTCGCCCCGTGCCGCCTCTTCGGCGGCAGCGGGACGAAGACGGACACCTCGTCCTGGTAGCGCCGGTAGTCGTCGCCACGACTGCGTAGGGCCTGCGCTTCCGTCTCGGGGATCCCGGTCACCTTGAAGAGCAACACGAGCAGGAAGACCGGCACGAGGATCGCCACCCATCCGTCCGGGGAGGAGAACGCGATCACCGCCCACGCCGCCCAGTGCAGCCATTCGAAGAAGTAGTTCGGGTGGCGGGACCAGCCCCAGAGGCCGTTCCTCGCGGTCGTGCCGCTGTGCTCCGGGTCGGCCTTCCAGACAGCGAGCTGCGTGTCGGCCGTCACCTCGCCGGCGATCGAGACGAGGGCGAGCGCCGCGCCGGCCCACGCGAGCCGGCTCATCGCGCCAGGATCGGCGGCGACGAATGCGAACGGGAGCGAGAAGACGAGGACGAATGCGGCCTGCGCCTGGAAGAAGACGAAGAAGGCTCGATCCGCGTTGGGCGCCCAGCGGCGGCGCAGCTCCTGGTAGCGCCCGTCCTCCTCCTTCCCGGCCAGCCTGCCGAGGAGGTACGTGCCGAGCCGGACGCCCCAGATCGTGCCGAGTCCGGCCACGAGCACCCGGTGGAGCGTCGATCCGTCCGCAAGGAGCGCGTACGTGATCGCCGTGCCCGCGATGCCGAACGCCCATGCGACGTCGACGTAGCTCGCATTGTGGATCCGCAGCGAGACCAGCCAGACACCCGCCATCGTCGCGCTCGCGCCGGCAGCGCCGATGAGAAGCAGGATCCAGGGTGACGAGATCATCTCCGGACAGTATTCGCACCCGTCCGCCCTGCAGATCATCCGGGCCGTCCGGACGAACGGATCTCACCTGCGCAGGGTCGGCAGTGGGCCGTCCGCCGTGATCGGCAGACTGCATTCGTGCATCTGCGCACCATCCGCCTGCGCGGCTTCAAGTCGTTTGTCGAGCCGCTCGAGCTGACGCTCGAGCCCGGCGTCGCGGTCGTCGTCGGCCCGAACGGCTCCGGTAAGTCGAACGTGGCCGACGCGATCGTCTGGGCCGCCGGCTCGCTCACCCCCTCGGAGCTCCGGGCCGAGAAGCCCGACGACGTTCTCTTCGGGGGCTCGTCGACCCGACCGGCAGCCGACCACTGCGAGGTCGAGCTCGTCTTCGACAACGAGGACGGCGGCTTCGGCGACGAGGTCGACTTCAGCGAGATCGCGATCACGCGCCGCCTCGTCCGCGGCGGCGAGGGCCAGTACCTCGTCAACAAGGCCCCGGTGCGCCGCACCGACCTCGTCGAGCTGTTGGCGGACGTCGGGCTCGGCGGCTCGATGCACTCGATCGTCTCGCAGGGAAAGGTCGACGCCGTGCTGGCCTCGAAGCCCGAAGATCGCCGCCACCTCGTCGAGGAGGCGGCGGGGCTCGGCAAGTTCAAGCGCCGGAAGCATCGCGCGGAGCTCAAGCTCGCCCGCGTCGCCACCCAGGTCGAGCGCGCCCGCGACGTCGAGGACGAGGTGCGCAAGCGCCTCAGGCCTCTTGCGCTGCAGGCGACTGCCGCCGAGCGGGCAGAGAAGCTCGCACGCGAGATCACCGGCCTGAGGGCACGGATCGCCGAGCTCGATCTCGTCGCCGTCGCCGATCGCCGTGCGGATGCCGAAGCCCGACGCGACGCCTCCGCGATCGCCCGCCGAAGCGCTCAGGAAAAACTGACCGCACTGCTCGAGGAGCGCCAACTGGCGGAGGACGAGCTGTCGGATGCCGCCGGAGGCCGGGAAGCTGCTCTTGCCTGCGCTCTACCGGCTTCAGGGTGCGAGCGAGCGCCTGGCGCTGCGTCGCGAGTCCGCTGCCGGGCTGGAAGCACGACTGCGCAGCGATCTCATGGAGGTAGAGCGCGCAGCCGCTGATCGCGGGGACGAAGCCGTCCGTCGGCTCGAGGAGTCCGCGGCCGCGGCCGCCGCGGCGGCGCGGGATGCGGCCGAGGCCCACGGACAGGCGTCCGAGCGGGCGCGCCTGGCGCACTCGCGTGTTGCCCGCCACGAGCGAGAGCTCGCAACCGGGGCGGAGGCGCGCCTCGCAGAGTTGCGCGGCGCTCGGAGTGGTGTCGAGGCCGCACTGGCAGAAGCGACCGGTGGCCAGGAAGGCGCCAACCGCCGACTCGTCGCGCTCGGCG
This sequence comes from uncultured Thermoleophilia bacterium, assembly GCA_963799905.1. GTDB lineage: Bacteria > Actinomycetota > Thermoleophilia > Gaiellales > Gaiellaceae > Gaiella. The sequence goes on along the minus strand of CAWCYU010000009.1, from coordinate 6,354 downwards.
CGGCGCGCGAACGGCTGACGCTGCGTCAGGAATCGGCCGCCGCACTCGCCGGGGCGCTGTCACAGGAGTTGGACGAGGCCCGGGCGATCGCGCGCCGTGGAGGGCCGGCGCCGGCGGCGCTCGAGGCGCTCGCGAACGACGCGGCCTCGGCGGCACGCGCAGCGGCGACCGAACGTGACGATGTCACCGAGCGCTCGCTCTCGGCCAAGGAGCGGTTGCAGGCACTCGAGCGGGCGATCGCCCAGCGAGAAGGGATTTCGCCCGCGGCGAGCGCGCTCGCCGCATCCGGCGAGAACCTCGCGCTCTCTGGACTCGAGGCCGAGCCCGGAGCCGAGCGCGCAGTTGCGGCAGCGCTGTCCTGGCGTGCCTCCGCGGTCCTCGTGCGCGACGCGAAACGCGGGCTCGAGCTGCTGGAGCGAACACGCCGCGAGGGGCTCGGCAGCCTCGCGGTCGTCGTCGATCGCGAGCAGCGCCCGTCACGGAGCCGCCGGTGGTGGGAGCACGGCCCCTCAGCGAGCTGGCCGTCGGCGATCCGGCCTCCTTGCGTCTGCTCGACGGCGTCTGGCTCGTTCCCGCCGAACGCCTGCTCGCTGCGACGCACGGGACGGTGATCACGACGGAGGGGCACGGCTACGACGCCGAACGAGGCGAGCTCTGGTTCGCGGGCGAGACGGCCGAAGCCGTCCTGCTGGAGATGGATGCCCGCCGGCGTGCGTTCGCCGACGAGGTCGACGAGCTGACGGGCCGGGCGTCGGCGGCCGCGCACGCAGCCGACGAGGCCGCGCGGACAGCCCGGCAGCCGAGGAAGAGTTCGCGGCGGTGGCGCATCTCCGCGAGCGCAATGTCGACCCGGCGCTCCTGGCCGGCTCGTCGACCTGGTCGACGGGCTCGAGACTGCCCTCGGGCGGGCGCGTGACGTTGCGCTGCGCCTCGAGGAGCCGCTGGCTGCACGACTCACGATCGGCGCCGAACGCGCAGGTGAGCTCGGGGCGAGCTCCGGCGACTGTCGGCGCGTCGAAAGCGATGCCGCCCGGGAGGCGGCTGACGCGGTCGAGCGCGCGCAGGGGGCCGAGGTCGTTGTCGCGCGGCTCGGCGGCAGCCTTGACGCCGGTCCAGCTCGACAGCGCCGCCGTGCGCGAGACCCTGCTCGCCGAGGCGGCGTCGCTGCTCGCGGTGGCGGACGCCGCTGCTCTCGAGGCACGCGCAGCGGCCGACCGGGCACGGGAATCCGATGCGGCGCTGCTCGAGCGGGTGCCCAGGCGGTCTGCGCTCGATCCGGACATGCTCGCGCGGCTGTGCGAGTCCGCCGCCGGGCTCGGCGCGGGGCTCGAACGTGCGGGTCTGCTCGCGGCGCGGCTCGAGGCGCCCGTGCGGGCGCGTGTCGATGCGGGCGCGGAGCGCTCCGCCCGGCTCGGCGAGGAGTTGCGCCGGCTCGGCGCAGCCGAGGTCGAGGTGCGCCAACAGTCGGATGAGGCAACCGAGCGTGCAACGCACGTCCAGGTCGAGCTGGCCCGCCTCGACGCCGAGGCCGAGGAGGCCAGGCGCCGCCTCGCCGATGCCGGCGCCGACGAGCCGGCTGAGGGCGACGATCGCGTCGAGCTCGCCGCCCGGGCAGAGCGGCTCGATGCCCGCCGGGAGACCCTGGGCAAGGTGAATCCGCTTGCGAAGGAGGAGTACGAGGAGGAGAAGGAGCGTCTCGAGGAGCTCGCGGCCCAACGGCTGGATCTCGAGTCGTCACTGGCCGAGATCGCCAAGCTCCGCGACGAGCTCGCCGAGACGGTCGAGCGGCGCTTCACCGAGACGTTCGAGACGGTGGCCCGAAACTTCGAGGAAGTGGCGGCGACGCTCTTCCCGGGGGCGAGGGGCGACTGCGGCTCGTGGCACCGGACGGCGAGGGCGGCGACCTCGACGGCGGCGACGTCGAATTCGGAGTCGAGGTCGAGCTGCGGCCGGCGGGGAAGCGGATCACGAGGCTGTCCCTTCTCTCCGGAGGCGAGAAGGCGCTCGGTGCGATCTCGTTCCTCTTCGCCCTGTTCCTGGCCAAGCCGTGCCCGTTCTATCTCCTCGACGAGGTGGAGGCAGCCCTCGACGACGCGAACGTCTCCCGCTTCGTCGAGTTGCTCCGCCGCTACGCCGATCGGGCGCAGTTCATCGTGATCACGCACCAGAAGCGCACGATGGAGGCTGCCGATGTTCTCTACGGGGTGACGATGGGCGGCGACGGCGTCTCACAGGTCGTGTCGAGGCGCCTGCCGCAGCACGACCACGCCCACGCCGTCGCGTCTGCCTGATCCGCACGGTGGGGCGCCGGTAGCGTTGGGCCGTGTCGAGAACCTGGGCAGAGCTCTTCGGCGACGAGCCGACGGCTGAGGACGAGCCCGAGCGGACGGGGTTCTTCGGTCGTCTCAGGGACTCGCTCGCCAAGAGCCGCCGCGCACTGACGGCCGAGATCGCGGCCGGGACATTCGATGCCGGCGACGAAGAGGCGTGGGAGCGGCTCGAGGAGGCGCTCATCCACGGTGATGTCGGCGTGCGTGCGACGGCCGAGATCGTGCGGCGTCTCGAGGCGCGTGGTGAGCTGGCCGACCTCGGTGAGGCGCTGGCCGAGGAGATCGAGCAGTTGTTCGGTGCAGCGCCCACGCTCGCAGTCGGCGCGAAGCCGACCGTGATCCTCGTCGTCGGCGTCAACGGCACCGGCAAGACGACGACAGTCGGCAAGCTCGCCCAGAAGCTGCGCCAACACGGCCGCACCGTCCTCGTCGGAGCCGGCGACACGTTCCGGGCGGCGGCGGAGGAGCAGCTCGAGATCTGGGCCGAACGGGCGGGCGCCGATTTCGTCGGCGCTCCGGCGGGAGGCGACCCCGCAGCCGTCGCCTACGACGCAGTCGAAGCCGGACGTGCCCGGGGGAGGGATATCGTGATCATCGACACCGCGGGTCGGCTTCACACGCAGTCGAACCTGATGGAGGAGCTCGCCAAGGTCAGGCGCGTGATCGAGGGCCGGATCGAGGGCGCACCGCACGAGACGTTGCTGGTCGTCGACGCGACCACGGGACAGAACGGTCTCCAGCAGGCGCGGCTCTTCGGCGAGGCTGCCGGCGTGACGGGTGTCGCCCTGACAAAGCTCGACGGCTCGGCGAAGGGCGGCGTCGCCGTGGCGATCGCATACGAGCTCGGGCTCCCCGTGAAGCTCGTGGGCGTCGGCGAGGGGCTCGACGACCTGCGGCCCTTCGATCCTGCGGAGTTCGCGCGAGCACTCGTCGCCGGGTGACGACGGCGCGCGGGTGACCGGGACTTCGCCGAAGGGCTCGGCTCCCGGAAGTCCGGTAGCGCTGATCCGTTGCGTCCGACGGGTGCGACACGTACGCTATGAGCGACGCCTTCTCCCCACGAATGAGCGTCGAGGATGGAGGTAGACATGGCTGTGTCGTTGTCAATGAGGATTCCCGAGTTGAGCATCGACCGGTACGACCGCCTGATGGTCGGGCTCGAGCTCGATGCGAACCCGCCCGTCGGCTCGATCCTTCACATCGCCACCGAGTCCGTGGGGGGGATCAACATCTCTGAGGTGTGGCAAACGGCAGAGTCCGCGGAGAGCTTCGTCGAGCAGCGCCTGCGAGACGCGCTCAAGGAGGTGGGCGTGACCGACGCTCTCTCCTACCGGATCGAGCCTTTGCACAACATGTTCGCTCCGAACATGGACATGATCGAGCGCATCGGCGCCGTCTCGCTGCCCGCGAGCGCGGCACGTACGGCTCTCGCCTCGTAGAGCGCTTCTCCCGGGCTGCCGCCCGTACACTTCACGGCCGTGTTCGACACGCTCTCCGAACGGCTCCAGGCAACGCTGGGGGATCTCGGCCGCGCCAAGCGGCTGGACGAGGACGCCGTCAACAAGGCGATGCGCGAGATTCGCCTCGCGTTGCTCGAGGCCGACGTCAACTTCCAGGTGGTGAAGGACTTCGTCGCGGGCGTGAAGGAGGAGGCCCTCGGAGAGGACATCCTCAAGGGCCTCGACGCGGGCCAGCAGGTCGTCAAGCTCGTCCACGACCGGCTCACCGCGCTGATGGGCTCGGGCGACTCTCAGCTCGCCTTCGGGCGTCCCCCGACCGTGATCCTGATGACCGGTCTCCAGGGCTCGGGCAAGACGACCACCTCCGCCAAGCTCGCCCTCCACCTTCGTCGTGAAGGCAAGCAGCCCGGGCTCGTGGCGGCCGACCTGCAGCGCCCGGCAGCGATCGACCAGCTCGAGCAGCTCGGCAAGCAGATCTCGATCCCGGTCTACCGCACGGAGACGCAGGATCCTGTCCTCGCAGCGGTCGAGGGCCTGGAGCGTGCGAAGGCCGACGGCCTCGACGTCGTCATCGTCGACACGGCGGGCCGGCTCAACGTCGACGCGGCGTTGATGGACGAGCTCGCGCGCATCCGTGACGCGGTCAAGCCGCTCAACATCCTGCTCGTGCTCGACGCCATGACGGGCCAGGAGGCGGTCAACGTCGCCGAGGCTTTCCAAGAGCGGATCGCGTTCGACGGCGTCGTGCTGACGAAGCTCGACGGCGATGCCCGCGGCGGCGCGGCGCTCTCTGTCAAGGCGATCACCGGGAAGCCGGTCAAGTTCGCCTCGGTGGGCGAGAAGCTCGACCAGCTGGAGGTGTTTCACCCGGATCGGATGGCCTCCCGGATCCTCGGGATGGGTGACGTGCTGACGCTGATCGAGAAGGCCGAGGCGGCCGTCGCCGAGGACGAGCAGGAAGAGATGGAGCGGAGGATGCGCGCCGGCGAGTTCACGTTCGACGACTTCCTGCAGAGCTACCGGATGCTGCGCCGGATGGGCCCCGTCAAGGGCATCCTCAAGCTGGTCCCGGGCGTGGGCCAGCAACTCGACGGGCTCGACATCGACGAAAAGCAGATGGCACGGGTCGAGGCGATCGTCCTGTCGATGACCCCGCACGAACGACGGGTCCCCCACCTGATCAACGGGCCGCGTCGCCGCCGGATCGCAGCGGGCAGCGGCACCTCGATCGACGAGGTGAACAAGCTGCTCGCAGCCCGCAAGCAGATGCAGAAGATGATGAAGCAGTTCGGCAAGGGGAAGATGCCGATGCTGCCGCCCGAGCTCACCGGCGGCAAACCGCGCAGATGATCGGCACAATCCCTCTCTCACGGGGTCACACCCGACGCCAACCGGAAACGCACGAAGGAGAAGAATGGCTGTTCGCATGAGATTGACACGGATCGGATCGAAGAAGAACCCGATCTACCGTGTCGTCGTTGCCGACTCGCGCTCGCCGCGGGACGGTCGTTTCATCGAGATCGTGGGGCGTTACAACCCTCAGACCGACCCCTCGACGATCGAGCTCGACGAGACCAAGATCAAGGACTGGCTCGCCAAGGGCGCTCAGCCGAGCGATCCTGTCGCGAAGCTGATCAAGGCCTCCGGCATCGCCGTCTGACGTGGCCGACCTCCTCGTCTGGATCGCGCGGCACCTCGTCGACGACCCTGACGCGGTCAGCGTCGAGACGGTCGAGCGTGACGACGCGCTCGTCCTCCGATTGAGCGTCGCACCCGACGACGTCGGCAAGGTGATCGGTCGCCAGGGCCGGATCGCCCGTGCGCTGCGAACACTCGTGCGCGCGAGTGGAGCCCGCGACGAGTCTCCGTGGGGCCAACTTACCGACGTTTGCGTTTTGCCCCGAGGAAAGCGACCCGTTCCTGGGCGTGATCTGCGGGGCGGCTATGAACGTCGCCAACTCCCGCGGCGGGCGACGGGCTTGAAGCCGTCCGCGTGGTGGGCTCGGACAGCGTGGAGGCGGGGGGCTGCGCGTGACATGGAGTTGTCTGCCTGGTCTGACCCGAAGACGCGCTGAAGTCGGACGGGCTCGGCTGTGTCCAGCGGCTGCCCATCAGGAGCCCTCCAGCGCGAGCGCGGCGTTCCTGTCGAGCCAGCGGTTGAGCTCCTTCACCGACACGAGGACGAGACGGCCGCGGCGAGTCGGAGCTGACACCGCCGAGAACGAAGGAAACCCCCGCTTGCCGGGGGTTTCAATGCATCGGGGCGCCGAGATTCGAACTCGGGACCTCTAGTCCCCCAGACTAGCGCGCTAACCAGGCTGCGCCACGCCCCGCGACACGGGCAACCGTAGCAGCGACTGCGCTCGACGATGCGTTGCGCTCAGACGGCAGTCTCGAACGGGAAGCCGTACCGCGAGCGGAGGCGCTCGAAGTCTCGCCGGTAGACCACGGTCACCGGTTGCCCGGGCAACACGCTAGCCCGTTACGCGCTGTTGAGCCGGCGGTAGAGCCGGTCGACGAGCTCGGGCATCGTCTCGAGCTTGCCGGTGATGGCGCGGACCCGG
>CAWCYU010000008.1:0-124044 GCA_963799905.1 uncultured Thermoleophilia bacterium | reverse complement strand
TCAAAGAAAGCCACGGAGACGGGGCTTTCTTGTTTCCGCATCCGCAACGCCTCGGCGCGATCTCAGGGAAAACCTCAGGTTGCGCGCCTCAATAACACCCCAAGACCGTGCACCGGGTTGGCCGCTCCGCGCGCAAGTGGGCGCGCCTATGTCGGCGGGTTACCCGCCCGCCACCAGCCCCGCCCATCGCATCGCGACCGGAGGGGAGGGGTCGGGTGAGAGCACGCTGGCGCACGCGATAGTGCTCCGGTCGGCAGCGCGTCGTTACCGGTCGGAGGGCGTTGACGTGTCGCCCCCGACGCTCCACTCGGGCTTGCCGCTGGCAGCGTTCGAGGTAACGCTGGTGCCGACGATCAGGAAGCGCACCTCATCGTCGGCCCGTGGCTGGTGGTCGACACCCCTCGGGATCACGAGCAGCTCACCCTCATTGGCCACCACATCCCCGTCGCGGAACTCGACAATGAGTGTTCCCTTCGTGACCAGGAAGACCTCGTCCTGATCATCGTGTGCATGCCACAGAGTCGAGCCGATACCTTTGGCAGCTTTGAAAAGGCTGCCATTCGCTTGGCCGATCGTTTCCTGCGACCAGTATTCCGGCCGGGCGCGCGCCACATCATCAACGTTCACGGCTCGGATCCGCCCCATACGCCCAGAATACGGGTTCAGCCGGTGAACTCCGACTCCGACGAGCGCTCCGCTATCTGTGGAATTGCGGCCGGCGGTCGACGACGCGTACGGCTTTCCCCTCGCTGCGGGGCACGCCGCCGTGCTCGAGTACCTCGACGGCGACGCGGATGCCGAGCTGCTCGCTCAGCGCGTTCGTTACCGCGGCCGCGAGCCCGGCCGCGTCGGCGCCGTCTGCGGGCTCGCACTGCACCGTCAGCTCGTCCATGTCGCCGGGGCGCTCGACGACGAGCTGGTAATGCGGCGCGATCCCCGGCAGCGAGAGCAGCGCGTGTTCGATGTTCGACGGATACACGTTGACGCCGCGCACGGTAATCATGTCGTCGCGGCGGCCCCGCAGGCCGCGGATACGCGCGGTCGTCCGCCCGCAGGCGCACGGGTCGAGCGTGACCGAGCCGATGTCGGCCGTGCGGTAGCGCAGAAACGGCATCGCCTCCTTGCGCAGCGTCGTGAACACGAGCTCGCCTTCAGCGCCTTCCGCGAGCGGGACGCCGGAGTCCGGATCGACGACCTCCACGAGGAAATGGTCTTCGTGCACGTGCAGCCCGTCACGTACTTCCACACATTCGGCGGCGACGCCCGGCCCGCACATCTCGGACAGACCGTAGAAGTTGACCGCGCGGAGGCCGGACAGCGCGTCCTCGATCTGGCCGCGCAGGCCCTCCGTCCAAGGCTCGCCGCCGAAAAGGCCGAGCTCGAGTCGAAGCGCGGCCGGATCGATGCCCGCGTCGTGTACCGCATGGGCGATGACGAGGGCGTACGACGGCGTCGCGACGAGAACCTGCGCGCCGAGATCGTGCAGCAGCATCGCCTGGCGAGCCGTCATTCCTCCCGAGGCCGGGACGACCGGCGCGCCGATCCGCTCGGCTCCCTGGTGGAAGCCGTGGCCGCCGGTGAACAGGCCGTAGGTGTTCGCGTTGTGGACGAGCATTCCGGGCCGCACTCCCGCCATCGTCATGCAGCGGGCCATGAGCTCGGTCCACGCCTCGAGGTCTGCGGCGGTGTAGCCGACCACGGTCGGTTTGCCGTGGGTGCCGCTCGATGCGTGAAGCCGCACGAGAGATGTGACTGGAACGCGCAGCAACCCGAAGGGGTATGCCTCGCGGAGCTGTGACTTCTCCGCGAACGGAATCTCTGCCAGACCGTCGAGTGACTTCAGATCGAGGTCGAACGTCGCGCGCAGGCGGGTGAGCTGTAGCGCGCGGAGCTCGTCGCGCGGAAGCTGCTCCGCCGGGCTCCAAATCGCGGGCTTAGAGGCGGCGCTCATGCGCGTTCCAATGCCGTTCGAGGTTCTGCACAAGTGCGGGGCTGAAATGGCAGTAGGCCTGCTCGCGGCAGAACGTTGCCATGTATTGCCGGAAGAGCTCGAGCGGCTCCAGCCCGACGCGTAGGGCTCGCCGGTTGCCGGCGGCGTTGACGACACCGGAGCTCGTGAGCGCCTCGACCCGACGTGCGATCGCTGCGTCCAGCTCGCCGGTCGAATCGACCACCTCGTCGCAGAGCAGGTCGCCGTTTGGCGTTCCCGCTTCGAACTCGAGCCCGGAGAGGATCGCCTGCCGCGCCAGCCTGTCGCCGACCGAGCGAGGGAGGCGCAGGTTCGAGGCGCCCGGGAGGATGCCCTCCTTGCGCGCGGGCAGATAGAGCCGCGCGCCTCGCTCCGCGATCACGTGGTCGACGGTGTGAAGAATCTGGCAGGCGCCGCCGATTGCGAACGTCTCGACGGCGGCTATCCACAGCTTCTCGGTCGTCTGCTCGGGCTCGGCGGGGCGATGCTCGTCCGAGCTGAGGCCGCGAAAGAGCTTGTTCACGTAGCCGAGGTCGCGGGTGACGAAAAACAGGAAGTCGAGACGGCCGTGGTAGAGGTGCGTCAGGTTGAGGCCCGCGCCGAAGACGCGGCGTCCGGCGTAGCGCGGGTGGCTGACGACCGCGCCCCTGATCACGCCGACCTCGACCGCCGGGTCGAGAAGCGCGAGGTCGACGGCCGTCTCCGTCGCTGCGAGCGTCTCGCAGTCCTCGGCATTCAGGTGGCGGTCGTTGCGGATCTCGAGAAACGCCGCGCTGCCGCGCCGCTCGAGGTAGGCACCACCGAGATCGGCGACGCCGGTGCGCTCGAAACTCGTCGAGGCGCTCGAGCGCGACGTCGGTGGGGCGCAGCATCGCCCAGACGAGATGCGGGCCGCTCCGCGGCGATGCGAGCACGAAGGAGAGGAAGAGGCCTTGTGCGATCTCCACACCGTCCTTCTCGGGGAGCGGTCGCGTGCGCTCCGCCGCGACTTGCGCCCGCGTGGGGGTGAGCCCTGGGAAGCGCTCGGCGGCGGCGTACACGAGCTCCTCGTCGCGAACCGGGCGGCGGAGGTCGTCGGTGAGCGCTGCGTAAACGTCGTCTGCGTGCTTGCGCAAAAACGAGACGCGCGCGTCGTCGAGCGAGGCCGCGAGCGCCGCTGCGGCCTCGGCCTCGCTGACGGTGCGGGTCGCTCGTGGCGGCAGCCGCGCCCGCAGATCCTCGCCTCGCGTAAGGAACGCGCATGTCGCCGCGCTCGCGCGCTCGAAGCCGTCGTCGGGCTCGGGCGCACTGGCCCGCCATTCCTCGACCTCGGCGGCCGAGAGGCCTCGAGGAATCCGCATCAAGCATCGGCGAGGATGAAATCGGCCGCGCGCTCGCCGATCATGATCGACGGGGCGTTCGTGTTTCCGGTGGTCACGGTGGGCATGATCGACGCGTCGGCCACCCGCAGCCCGTCGACGCCGTGCACACGCAGGCGCGGGTCGACGACGGCGGCTTCGTCCAAACCCATCTTGCAGGTGCCGACCTGGTGATGGTAGGTGATCGCGGTCGCGCGCACATACGAGCGCACGGCGTCCTGGGTGTCGACCGACGGGCCTGGGTATCGCTCGACGGCACCCCACTCTCGGAGCGCGGCTGCAGCGCCGATCTGACGGCACAGGTCGACGGCCGCGACGAGGCTCGCGACATCGATCTCGCACGCGAGGATGTTCGGGTCTAGCGCGACCGGGTCTTCGGGCGTCGGCCCGGTGAGGCGCAGAGAACCGCGGCTGACGGGCCGCACCATTCCACCCATCAGCGTAAAGCCGTTCTCCGGCCCTTCCATCCACGGCTCGTACATCGGAACCATGAAATGGATCGGCTGGATGTCGGGCACAGGCAGCCCTGACCGCGAGCGCCAGAAGAGGTGGGTTTGGCAGGCGGGCAGGCCGGGGGACGGGGGCCCGACCTCGCGCTCCGTGCTGAAGATGACCGGCGAGAGCAAGTGGTCGTGCAGGTTCTCGCCGACTCCGGGCAGGTCTGCTACGACGTCGATTCCGAGCGAATGCAGGTGGTCGGCGGGCCCAACCCCCGAGAGCAGGAGTAGCTGTGCCGACCCGATCGTCCCTCCGCACACGACAGTCTGTTCGGCCCGCACCTGTTCAATCGCGCCGTCTTGCGACCATTCCACACCGACGCATCGGGTCCCGTCGAACAGCAACTTCCGTGCGACTGCGCCGGTGATCAGCTCCAGGTTGGGGTGGGCTTCGACGGGACGGATGTATGCCGCCGCGGTGCTGTGGCGGATGCCGTCCTCGATGCTGTACTGCATGAACGACACCCCGTACTGCGACGCGCCGTTGTAGTCGGGGTTGAAGGGGATGCCGCTCTGCTGCGCCGCCTCGGCGATCGCAACATGGATCGGGTCCGGCACGAACGACTTGAGTAGGCTGACGATGCCACCGTCACCGGGCTCTCGCAGCTCGATGCGCTCGTAGACCGGACGTACGTCCTCCCAAGACCAGCCGTCGGCTCCGAGATACGCCCACCTGTCGAAGTCCGCTGGTGCGCCGCGAACCCAGATCATCGCGTTAAGGCTGCTCGAGCCGCCGAGCACCTTGCCGCGCGGCCACGCGAGTTGGCGCCCGTTCGCGTGCTGCTGCGGCACGGTCTCGTACGCCCAATCGACCTCGGACAGCCAGAGCTCGTGGAGTCGCCCGGGATCGTGGATGGCGGGGTTCTCGTCACGACCACCAGCCTCGAGCAGCAGTACGGTCGCACCGGAGTCGATCAGGCGGCGCGCAACGACCGAGCCGGCAGACCCCGCGCCGACGACGATCACGTCCGCTACGCGTCTCATTGCAGCGATACCCAGACGCTCTTCACCTCGGTGTACAGATCGATCGCGTCCTTGCCCATCTCGCGACCCCAGCCGCTCTCCTTGACTCCGCCCCACGGAGCGGCGGCGTCAAGCGGGTTCGGCATGTTGATCCACACCGTCCCCGCCCGCGCGGCGGCAGCGAGGCGGTGCGCCCTTGCCACGTCGCGCGTCCAGATCGGACGCGCCGAGACCGTAGGAAGTGTCGTTCGCGCGCGCGACCACCTCGTCATCGTCGTCGAACGGCATCACGCAGACGACAGGACCGAAGATCTCCTCGCGCGCGATCGTCATGCCGTCGTCGACGCCGGTGAACAGGGCCGGGGTCAGAAAGGCGCCGGCCTCGAGCGCGCCGCCCGCCCGCTCGCCACCACAGACCAGCTCCGCGCCCTCGTCGACACCTGCCTTGATGTAGCGCTCGACGCTGTCGCGATGCTCGTGCGTCACTAGCGGCCCGAGCTGGGTTGAGGGGTCGAGGCCAGGACCGACGGTCATCGACGACATCGCGCTCGCTGCTGCCTCGGCGAAGGCGTCGGCGACGCGACGCTGCACGTAGACGCGGCTGTAGGAAGCGCAGACCTGGCCGCTGTTCAAGAGTCCGCCCTGCAAGACACCGCTCACGGCGCTCTCGAGCGGTGCGTCCTCGAAGACGACGGCGGGGTTCTTGCCGCCGAGCTCGAGCGACACGCGCTTGAAGTTCCCGGCCGCCGCGCGCACGATCGAGCGGCCAACCTCAGTCGAACCCGTAAACGAGATCTTGTCCACGTCCGGGTGGTCGGCGAGGGCGGCGCCCGCCGCGGGCCCCCCGGTGACGATCTCGACGACCCCCTGCGGCACACCGGCCTCGGCGATCAGCTCGCCCAGGCGCAGCGCTGTCAAAGGTGTCTGCTCGGCCGGCTTGACGACGCAGGTGTTCGCGCAGGCGAGCGCCGGCGCGATCTTCCACGCGGCGATGAGCAGCGGGAAGTTCCAGGGAACGATCAGCGCGCACACCCCGATCGGCTCCCGCAGCGTGTAGTTGAACGTGCCGGGGAACGAGAGCGGGTTCGTCTCACCCGCGATCTTGGTCACCCAGCCCGCGTAGTAGCGGAAGTGCTCTGCTGTTGCGGCGACGCTGACGTTTCGTGAGATGCCGATGGGCTGACCCTGGTCGCGCGTCTCGAGTTCGGCGAGCTCGTCGGCGTGCTCATCAATCAGGTCACCCACTCGCCACAGCATCCGGGCGCGGGCGGCGGGCGAGAGGGAGCGCCACTCACCGCCAGGTCGAAACGCCGCGCGCGCCCGCGCAACCGCGGCGTCGATGTCCGCAGCGCTCGCCTCAGGCAACTCGCGAAGCACCTCGCCCGTCGCCGGGTCGATCGTCTCGAACACTTGTGTCGCGGACGCCATCGGTCTCCTCCTCCGTGGTTGAGACGCGAAGCGTCGCACGTCGCCAATGCGCCTCGCTGTCACGCGGCCGCACGCTTGGTTGCGCGTCAGCGCACAGGCGGCAGAGACTCCGCCCGGTACTCGCTCGGCGACACGCCGTAGGCGGCCCGGAAAAGCCTGCTCAGATGCGCGGCGTTCGTGAGCCCAGAGCGCGCTCCGATGCTGGTGACCGTCTCGCCGCGCAGTGTCGGATCGGCGAGGTCGCGGCGGCACCGCTCGAGCCGCCGCTCACGAATCCAGCCCGAGACGGTCACCCCTTCGTCCGCGAACAACTTGTACAGATAGCGCGTCGACACGTGCGCCGCCGCAGCGAGCTCCACCGGGCCCAGCGACGGGTCGGAGAGATGCGTCTCGGCATGAGCGCGTGCGCGCAGAAGCAACTCGACGCGCGACGGCGCACGTGACGCGGGCGCACGACCAGAAGCGCCGGTACAAAGAGACTCGACCAAGTCAACGACGCCCGCAGCGACACGGTCGACGGGGGCGAGGGCCTCGTCGCGGACGACCAGATCGACCAGCCGCTCGAGGAACGGCGCGAGCGCCCAGGCGACGCCCTGGTCACTGCGAATGCGTGTCGCGGTAATCCGGGCAATGCGCTCCGACGCGAGGCCGAGGAACGCGTGCGGGATCATGCACACAAGCATCCGAAACCCGTCGCCGCCCACGATCGAATAAGGACGCGAGCAGTCGTAGAGAGCGAGGTCGCCTGGCCCCAATACCGCCTCACGGCCATCCTGAACGACGAGCGCCTGGCCGCCGAGCATCAGGCTGAGCTTGTACCGGTCGCCTTTCGTATCGGAGCTAAGCCTCCGTGTGCGGCTGATCGTGTGGGCCGACACATCGAGGCGGCTCACGGCGAGCTCGCCGAGCATCCCCGCCTCGAGCAGGCCGCGAAACGTGCCGCGGTCGTGCGGCGTGCACTCGAGCGGAACGAAGAGGTTCGAGCTGGCCGAGACCCAGAAGTCGGCTCGCTCCCCGACTGGCACGCTCGACGTGTCGCAGACGACCGTCATTCTCATCGCGAAGCCTACGCTCGTCGCCGACCGAGCGCCAATGTCCAGAGCGCGAAGCCGTTTGCCTGGTCGCACTGAAAGGGCTACATCGCGCCCCCGCTATGAGAAAGGCCCGCAAATGCGGGCCTTTCGTCATCTCAGGAGTCTCGGCCGCTCACGTTTCTACCGCTTTGTCTACCGGGTCTAACGACGGAGACCATTCTCAAACGAGCCAGGAACACGTCGTTCCATCGCATCGGCATCGCCGTCCTTCACCGGGTTCGCCGCGAAGTGTGTTCCCGTCCATAGTGCCGAGCAGTCGTCGCAGAGTGTGCTCCGTCGACGGGAGGGTTCCAAATATCGGTGGCAGAAGCCCTTGAGCGCAGGCGCACAAGCGGGGTAGCCGGTCTTGATTGCTGAGCTATTCGCCGTCGCGGTAGAGCACAAACATCACGACGATCCCTACGAGGAGAGCTGCGGCGACAACGATCATTTCTCGCTCACCGTACTCAGGTCTGGTGCCGCGTCTATGCCCATGTCCCGTCGTGGACAGACCGAGCAGACCTCTTGGCTGCCAGCCGCACGGACGCGCGCATCGAAGGACGAGGACTCATGCGCGAAGCATCCCGGACGAGCGATCGGGAGCAATGGTGGAGGACGATCGCTGACCTCTCGCAGCGCTTTGACGCTTCGCTTGCCCAAGCAGGTCGGGCATCGGACGAAGTCGACCGCTACCTGATGCTCGACGCGCTCCAGCGATCTGCGCTCACGGCTGACGAGTTCGCCGAGTCGATCGGTCGGGCAAGCGATCTCGGGTTCACGGACGTTGTCTTCCACTGGCCGCGACCGAGCGAACCCTTCGCCGGCAACGAGCGCGTGCTCGACGAAATCGCCGCACGCCGCGATCCGCCAGACTGAATGCGGGACCCACCTCACCGGCACGCTCCTGCCTTGGGTAGTCCACCAAGAAGCTCATGGGCTCCCGCCCGATCAACCCTCACGCCTTCAGGGGACATTCCCGAACTCTTGCTCAGGCGACGGACTGTCTAGCACGAACTGAGAGCGGGAAAATCGACGGCATGCGTATCCGATCCGACCGATCGCGAAACTCAGTGCCTCAGGGTGACCGTCCCTCTTGCCGATACCCGTGGGATGCGAGGTGCTCGCACGAGCTCGGATAGGTTCGGCCGGCCCACGGCTACGACCAAGCGCAGGGTGAACTCGGAAACACCCAGCGTCCGACGGGAGCTCGCTCAGCTCGAGGATGCCGAACGCGAGATCAGCGCCAAGAGACGGCGGCTCCAGGAGCGCATCGACGCGATCTACCTCTCGGCAACAATGCCGCCCGAAGCGTTCTCGCTGCTCGACCAGTTCGACGTGCTGCTCGACCAGTTCGACGTCGAAGAACGCGCGATCAGCGACAATCGCCAGCAGATCCACCGACGGATCGACACATTGCGGGCCAGCATCGGCCTGCCGCCCGTGCGCCGAACCGATACGGCGGCGGGACGAGCCGCATAGCAGTCGGTCGGCAAGATTGTTGTTTGGCCGTGGTGTCCACGTGGGAACGAACGTGGATGGCAAACCCTGACCCTTGGGCAAAATCACCCGGCCTCGTCTGTGACTCATGCGGAGAGGAGTCAGACTGCAGTGCGAGGGGTTGGCGCAGCCTTCACGGCCGAGGCGATGATGCTCGCGTCATCATCGTGACCGCTTGCCCTGGGTGCTGGGCGGCCGATTTCGCGGAACGCCGGCGCAGGGCACCATGACCGCTGTCTACACCTTCGACGTCTTTTCCAGCCTCGACGGCTTCGGCGCCGCGGGCGGCAACTGGACCGGCTACTGGGGCAAGCAAGGCCCCGAGCTCCTCGACCACCGTCTCACCCTGTACGGCGAAAACCAGCGGATGGTCTTCGGAGCCAACACCTATCGGGCGTTCGCACGGATGCTGGCCTCGGGCGCCGAGGAATTCGAGGTGCTCGACGCGTGGGTTACACGGATGAGGAGTCTGCCGGCAACGGTCGTGTCGACCACCCTGGAAGCCCCCCTCGACTGGCCGGACGCGACCGTCGTGAGCGGCGATGCCGTCGACGTCGTCGCGCAGCTCAAGGAGGAGTCCGAGGTGCCGTTGCGCTCGCACGGCAGCTTGTCGATGAACCGGGCGCTGATGGCCGCCGGACTGGTCGACCGCGTTCAGGTGACGCTCTTCCCTGTGATCACCGGTCAAACCGGGCTGGACCCGATCTTCCAGGGTGCGGCCGACTTCGACCTGGAGCTGGTCGAGAGCAGGACGCTCGATGGTCACATCCAACAGCTCACCTACCGGCCCACGCTGCATGCCTGAGTCATCAACTCGATGCCGTCGGCGCTACTGGGCAATGCCCTGCTCTTAAGGGTTTTCTGTTTTCACGGTCGGCGCTGGGGTAGCCCGTCCCAAGCGTCTTGGCAAGCATTTCGCCGCGTCGAGGCAGGCACGCAGTGCCGTCACGCGAGTTTGGGCGCGGGCTCCGCACGCCGGCGTAGCCGTCAGGCGCACAATGGCGAGTCGGCGTCCCAACGGTTGAACCTCGGGGTCTCCTGCTGCGACAAGCGGCGTTGCGCGTCGGCCCAGAGCTGCCGCCACTCGGCGGGGTCGTCCAGGACCTCGTCGTATCCGTGGGTGCCGGCGCCGCGGACGAGGAAGGATGGAAAATCCGGGCGGCCGCTCGGCTGACCGGGCGGCTGGTAGCGGAGGTCGATGCTGATGCGCACCTGGTCGCCGGTCGTGTTGTCGAGCGAGCCGTGCACGAGCTGCTGGCCGAAGATCAGCGCAGAGCCGGCTCGCAGCGGGAGCGGCGTCGCGTCGGAGAGGTGGAGGAAGCGATCCGGGATTCCGAGGTCGTGCCCCGTGGGGCAGTGATCGATCAGATCCCGGCGGTGGCTGCCGGGAATGACCTGGAGACAGCCGTTCTCGACCGTCGCGTCGGTGACGGCGATCCAGCAGGAGAGGATCGTGGCCGCGTCCGCCTCCTCCGCCAGGACGCCGAGATCCTGATGCCAGGAGACCCGGCCCGTGAGGTAGTCCGCGCCTGCTCCGTCGGGGCGGGCCCGATCCGGCAGCTTCATCCTCACGTGTTGCACGGGGTTCGACACGATCTCCGGACCGAGCAATGCCTCCACCACATCGAGCAGTCGTGCGTGGCTGATGATCCGGAACACGGCGTCGCCGAGATGCATCGGCGTGTCGAGGGCGATGTTCTTCTGCGGCAGGCTGATGTCGAAGGCCTGGGCCACGCTTTTCCCGCTCTCCGCCGAGATCGCGATCAGGCGCTGGTCGAACGGGAGCTTCTCGTAGGACGTCCCGAGTGCGCCGGTGGCGATCAGATCCGAGGCGACGCGAGAGAGCACCTCGCTCCACTCGTCCACGAGCGGAGTGAAGTCTGTCGCAGGGTCGAACAAGTCCTCGACGACGACGAACCCATCGGTGGCGAATCCCTCCAACGCGGCCTCGGTCAGCTGTGTCGTCATCGAAGGTCCTTCAGCTCATCTCGATACAGGGGTCTGGTCCCACGGCATCGGCATCGTCGGCGCCTGGCGATGTCGATCCCGCCGGACATCCTTGGGGCGGTCCTTGAAGTATTCGATGAATGCGATCAGCTGGCGCACCGACTCCTCGTAGGCGCGCTGCCCCTTCTCGACCGTGGCGAGCTCGGGCTCGCCGAGCACGCCGCTCTCGCTGTAGCTGGCCGTCCAGGAAAGCACCGTGGCCGGGCCGGTGGCGAAGCAGTCGACCCAGTTGAACGGATTGTTCTCCTCGTTGTACGAGATCGTCCCGTTCGCGATCCTGTCCTCGCGCACGTTGTCGGGGTCGAGGTACATGTAGACGGACGTCTCGAGCTCACACGCGTGCGCGCACCCGCCGGGGAACGCGCTCTCGCGCCAGCTCGGGAGGAACGATTTGTCGATCGTCAGCAGGTTCGTCCACTGGATCGGCAGGCACTCCGCGTCGGTCTCGAGATTGGTGCGCCGCGCCACGAGATCGAGGTTCGGCCAGTTCGACCCGTGGCCGTTGAGCAGGATGATCTTCTTGAAGCCGTGGTAGGCGAGCGATTTCGTGATGTCGAGCACGTGATGCATGAAGTGCTCGAAATGGTTGTTGATCGTGCCCGGGAAGTCCATCACGTGGCCCGTGTAGCCATAGGAGACGGTGGGAAGGACGAGCAGCTTGTCGGGGATCTCGCGGCCGGTGCCGAGCGCGATCTCGGTCGGACAGAGGATGTCGACGTCGAGTGGCAGGTGAGGTCCGTGCTGCTCGACGGCGCCGCACGGGACGACGCAGACCTTGCCGAGCTCGACCGCGTCGTCGATGTCCGGCCACGTCAGCTTTGCGTAGCGATATTCCTCTGCCGCGCGGGTCATGTGGGTCTCCCTTCGTCGACGTGGTGAGCCGACCGGCGGTCGGCGGTGCGTTTGCGGGCGGGCGGGCCGCTCGGTTCCGTGAGCCCCGAGGGCTCGGGCGAAGCCGCCTCCGCCGGCAGGCGCGGCACGACGATGTGCCGGTGGAGCGCCTCGAGCAGGAGCTGCTCGTCGCCGTGATGCAGGGCGTCGAGGAGCTCGCGGTGCTCGGCAACGACGGAGTCGAGGTCGCGCTCGCGGAAGTGGCGGTAGAAGTAGGCCCGAATTCGAGGAGCGATGCTGCGCCAGATGTGAATCGTGTGGAACTGCGGAGCAATGTGGAGCACGGCCTCGTGAAACTCGACGTCCGCTTGCACGATCGCATCGATGTCGCCGGTGGCCGCGGCCTGTTCCATCATCCACACATAGCTCGCGAGCTCCGCGAGGTCGGCGGTGGTGCCGACTTCGAGTGCCATCCTGAATCCGAACTGCTCGAGCACGAGCCTGATCGGGATCAGCACGCCGTGCACCTCGTCCTCGGTGACGCCGACGACGACGGCACCCCGGTGCGGGTACGAGATCACGAGCCCTTCGTGCTCGAGCTGGCGAAACGCCTCGCGGGTGGCCCCGCGTGTCGCCTCGAGCCACGCCATGATTCGATCCTCGACGAGCCGCTCGCCCGGTCGCAGACGGCCGTGGATGATTGCGTTCCGAAGCTCGACGGCGATTCGATCGCGTGCCAGCACACCCTTGGGAGGGATCTGCGGGACATCGACGGTCATCGGCTGCTCACGCCGCCAAGTAGCCGTCGTCGACCGCGATCGTGTGCCCGGTCACGCGTCGCGAGGCATCGCCTGCGAGGAAGAGAGCGGTCCCGATCAGGTCCCTGGGGAGCAGCATCCCCTGGCGCAGCATCCGCCCGTCGATGAACTCGCTCGTGACCGACGACTGGGTGGCGAGCTGATCCGAAAGCGCCGAGTCGACGCGGCACGGTGCGATCCCGTTGACGCGAACGCCGCGGTCGATCCATTCGACGGCGAAGGCCCGGGTCAGCTGGACGACCGCGCCCTTGCTCGTCACGTAAGCACTCGCCTGCGGGAACGCGGTGAACCCGCCGATCGAGGCGAGGTTGATGATGCTGCCGCTGCCCTGCGAGAGCATGTGGCGGCCGACCGCCTGGCAGGGCAGATACGTGCCCTTGACGTTGAGAGTGAGAATCGCATCGAGGCGCTCTTCCGGGAAGTCCTCAGCTGGGCTGCGGAACGCTGTGCCCGCGCTGTTGACGAGGACGTCGACCGAGCCGAGCTCCGCGACGACGCGGTCGCTCATCGCCTCGACCGCCGTGCGATCGGTGACGTCACAGTGCATCGTCAGTGCCTTGCCACCCTGGGCGTGGATCGTTGCAGCCGTGGCCGCGGCGCCGTCGTCGTCGATGTCGATGATCGCGACGGATGCACCGGCCTGGGCGAGCCCCTTGGCGAGCGCCGCTCCGATCCCGCTGCCGCCGCCCGTGACACAGGCGACACGACCATCGAGGCCGAAGAGGCCTGCCACGTATCCGGCAGGGACCTCGAACCGATTCTCTGTTCCTTCGACGGGCTGTTCACGCTCGCTCATGCTCTCTCCTCGGTCGGGAACGACAGGTCGTGCTCGCCGGTCGTGAGTGCGGCCTTCACGCCGGCGGCGACGTCGGCGACCTGGGGCAGCACCTCTCGTTCGAGCACGGCAGCGAAGGGCATCGGCGTGTCCTTCGCCGTGACGCGAACCGGCGGCGCGTCGAGGAGGTGCCACGACGCATCCGAAACGCGGGCGACGACCTCACTCGCGAAGCCTCCGGCCCGCGCGCCCTCGCTCACGACGACGAGCCGGCGCGTCTTCTCCAACGAGCCTACGATCGCATCGAGATCGAGCGGCTTCAGCGTCCGGAGATCGACGACCTCGATCTCGATGCCCTCCCGCGCGAGCTGACGTCCGGCCTGGAGGGCCAGCTGAACCCCGCCCGCATACGCGACCACCGTCACGTCGGTGCCTGCGCGCTTCAGCTCCGCGACACCGATCGGCACCGTGAAATCGCCCATCGGGACGGGCCCGAGGCGGCTGTAGTGGAGGCGGCGCTCGAGGAAGACGACAGGGTTGTCGTCGCGGATTGCCGACTTCAGCAGGCCCTTGGCGTCGTAGGGCGTCGACGGCATCACGACGACGAGCCCTGGTGTGTGCACGAACCAGGCCTCGAGGGTCTGGGAGTGCTGGGCCGCCATGCCGATGCCGCTCGAAACAGCCGCGCGGAGGACGAGCGGGACGCTCACCTGGCCGCCGGACATGTACCTCCACTTCGCCGCATGATTGACGATCTGATCCATCACGAGAGTCACGAAATCGGCGATCTGCAGCTCGATGACCGGCCGGCAGCCCACGAGTGCCGCCCCGACACCGGCGCCGGCGTGCGCCGCCTCGGAGATCGGCGCGTCGATCACGCGCGCAGGGCCGTAGCGCTCGAGCAGGCCGGCGGTGACCTGGAACAGCCCACCCAGCGTCGCGATGTCCTCCCCGATCACGAACACCCCCGGATCGCGCTCCATCTCCTCGTGCAGCGCCTCGTTCAGCGCCTCGGCGATGGTCAGCTCGCGAACCCCGTCGACGGCGGACGCCGTCACGACAGCCGACCCGCGGTCAGCCAGGGTGCAGGAGCGTAGACGTCCTCGAGCTCAGCCCCGGGGTTCGGTTTCGGCGACGCGAGCGCCGCCTCGGCCGCCTCGGCGACCTCTCGGAGCGCCCGGGCCTCGACCTCCTCGACGCGTGCAGGCGCAATCCCCGCCTCCGCGACCAGATAGCGCCTGAAGCGGAGTATCGGATCGCGCGCGCGCCACTCCTCGAGCTCGGCCGGTGAACGGAGATCCGTCTTCCTCGCGGCCGAATGAGGCTCGATGCGGTAGCTCTTCGCTTCGATCAAGGTCGGGCCGGCGCCCGCTCTGGCACGCTCGACGGCTTCGAGGGCCACCTGTCGGACGGCGAGGACGTCGTTCCCGTCGACGACCACACCGGGGAAGCCGTATCCAGCCGCCCTGACCGCGATGTCCTCCACGCGGGTCACAGCGGCGATCGGGGTCGAGATCGCCCACTCGTTGTTCTCGCAGACGAAGACGACCGCCGCGTCGAGCACGGCAGCGAGGTTGAACGCCTCGTGCAGGATCCCCTGGTTCGCCGCGCCGTCGCCGAAGAAGCAGACGGTCACACCGGCGACGCCCTGCAGGCGCAGGCCGTGGGCGGCGCCGACCGCGATCGCGGACGACCCCGCCACGATCGCGTCCGCTCCCAGCATGCCCCTGTCGATCGCCGTGATGTGCATGCTGCCGCCGTGCCCGCGGCAGTAGCCGTCCTCACGCCCGAGGATCTCGGCCATCATCCGAGTGAGATCGAGGCCCTTCGCCACGCAGTGCCCGTGCCCCCGATGGGAGCTGGTGATCAGGTCGTCGGGGCCGAGGCCGGCACAGACGCCCACCGCGATCGCCTCCATGCCGACGTAGGAGTGCACGGGCCCGTGGATCAAGCCCTCGTCGAACAGCTCACCGGCCCGGTTCTCGAAGCGGCGGATCCGGCACATCTGCAGGAGCAGGTGCTCGAGCGTGTCGGCCGGGATGCCAGCCGCCGATCCAGCTGCTGCCGTCATCCCTCGGCGGGCCCGGGTTGCTCGACGATCGTGCCCATGACCTCCCCGACCCGGATCTCGTCACCGGCCAGGGTGTGGATCGTCTCGAGCACACCTGCCACGGGGGCGACCACCTCCTGCGTGACCTTGTCGGCCTCGATCTCGACGAGCACCTCTCCGGCTGCGACGTGGTCCCCTTCGCTCTTGAGCCAGCGGGAGATCGTGGCGTACTCCATCTCGGCCGAGTAGCGCTCCAGCGTCACGTCCTGCATCGGTGGTCTCCCGCTCGACGGTCTGCCCGCGAACCCCGGCGAAGTGCACCGATGGCCGCAAACTCGATCAGCATACAGGCCATTATGCGACAATCAAATTATTATCAATAATCATCTTCCAGCGATGAGAGCGGGTTCCCGATGAAGATCACCGACGTCGAAGCGATCGTTGTCCGGCAACCGAGCCTGGACGGGGGGATCGCAGACGGCAGCCAGGACGACCTGATCGTGCGCGTCCGCACCGACGAGGGCATCGAGGGGATCGGGGAGGTCGACTCCTCACCGGAGGTCGTGCGCGCGGTCGTCTATGCCCCGACATCGCACTCGCTCACCGGGGGTCTGCGCGATCTCCTGATCGGAGAGGATCCGCTCGACATCGAGCGCCTTTGGCAGAAGATGTATCGCGGCACGATCTTCCTCGGACGCCGTGGCGTCGCGATCCATGCGATCAGCGGCATCGACATCGCGCTCTGGGACATCAAGGGCAAGGCCCTCGGGAAACCCGTCTCGGAGCTGATCGGCGCACCCCGGTGCGACAAGGTGCGCGCGTATGCCTCGCTGCTGATGCCGGACACGACCTCGGAGGTCAGCGAACGCGTGACGGAGATGTGTGAACGAGGGTTCACGGCGGTGAAGCTCGGCTGGGGCCCGCTCGGGCAGAGCCCGGCAAACGATCTCCGGCTCGCCGCTGCAGCGTGTGACGCGGCGGGAGGCCGCGTCGCGATCATGATCGATGCCGGGTTTGCCTACGAGGGGAGCCCCGAGACGGCGATCACCGTGGCCGGCGAGCTCCAGGACATGGGTGTCTACTGGCTCGAGGAGCCGTTGGAGCCGGACGAGCTCGACGCCTACGCCGAGCTCGCCGATGCGGTCGAGCTCCGGATCGCGGCAGGCGAGCAGGATGCCACGCTCCGGAGCTTTCGCGACCTGATCGAGCGCGGGCGCATCGACGTCGTCCAGCCGGACGTGACCCGCTGCGGGGGGATCACCGAGATGCTCCGCATCGTCGAGCTGGCGGAAGCGAGAAACGTCCAGCCGGTGCCGCACGCATGGAAGAGCGGCATCATCAAGGCGGCATCGCTGCACGTGAACGCGGTCATCGCCGGGCAGGACGTGTTCCAGGAGTACTGCGTCAGCGGCACCACGATCAACGAGGGCCTTACGCACGAGTCGTTCCCGCTCGACGCCGAGGGTTATGTGGACGTTCCGGCCGGCCCGGGCCTCGGCGTCTCGCTGAATCTCGAGGTCGTCGATCGGTATCGGGTCGACTGAGCCGGTCGAGCCCCCGCGACCCGCGGGCAGGAGGGAGCCGGAGTTCCGCTAGTCAGAGCGGCTGCTCCTCCCAGATCGTGCAGTGCTTGCCGCGCTTTCTGCGCAGGCGCTCCGCGTTGCGCACGTGGTACGAGATCGTGATCAGCACCGCGATCCCCTCCTCGCGCCCTTCGGCGTCCACCAACTCGTGGACGAGCGCCGGATCGGCTGGGAGCAACGGGTCGATGAGCAGCAGCTCGGCGCGGGACGACCTGCAGGCATCGACACGAGTGCCACCGGAGAGGTACAACCCGTTGTGTGACGCCGCGGTCGGTCCGTCTCTCGAGCCCGGAACGCGTGCTGTTCCCCGATGAGGGGATCACGAAGGAGGACCTGTTCGAGTATTACCGCGCGATCGCGCCTGTGCTCGTCCCCCACCTGCGCAACCGGCCGTTCACGATGAAACGCTCGCCCTACGGGGTGTCCGGAGAGGCGTACTTCCAGAAGCAGGCGCCGAAGGGAATGCCTTCTTGGATCTCGACGCGCACGTTCCGTACCTACCCGCGTGAGGGTGAGTCACGGCTCGTCGACTTCCCGCTCGTCAACTCGCCCGAGGCGCTGCTGTGGATGGTGCAGATGAATTGCATCGACATGAACGCTTGGTACTCGCGCGTCGACAAGCCGGATCGGCCGGACTTCGTGCTCTTCGACCTCGACCCGCCCGAGGGCGGCTTCGTGCTCGCGATCCGCGTCGCACACCTGATCCGCGAGGAGCTCGAGCGGCTCGACCTCGAGTCCTATGTCAAGACGAGCGGCGCCGACGGGATTCACGTGCTCGTCCCGATTGCGCGCCGAGCGACCTTCGAGCAGACCTATGCGTTCGCCGAGCGGGTAGCGCGCGCGCTCGAGGAGCGGCACCCGGGGCTGGTCACGACCGAATGGTTGAAGCGCAAGCGCGAGGGGGTGCTCGTCGACCATCGTCAGAACGCGCGTGGGAAGACAATCGCTTCCGTCTACTCGGTACGGCCGAAACCGGGCGCACCCGTCTCGACGCCGGTTCGCTGGGATGAATTGACAGAGGTCGTGACGCCGCGTCGCTTCGGCATGCGCGAGGCGCTCGAGCGGGTCGAACGGGATGGCGACCTCTTCGCGCCCGTACTCGCGGGGCGCCAGTCACTCGCGCGTGCACTGAACAAGGTGCGCTAGCGGGCCTCCGATCCTGAGTCATGAGGCCGTGACTGCTGCTGAGTCGGAGACATGAGGGCCGGCTTCTGAGGGTCGAGCGTCGGGCGCGGTTGGTAGGGTCGTCGCGGATGGCCCCAGCGATCGCGATCGGAGTCGTTGCGGCCTTTGGCGCCTGGGCTGCCTGTGTCAGCCTGTCGAAGGTTCCCGCGTGGTACACACGTCGGCAGGAAGAGCGCCGGTGGCGCAGAGAGCGACGTCGCCGCTACTGAGCTGTCTGACCGTCGAGGGGGCATCGTCCAGATCGGCGGCCACTCCGGCCATTGGCTCGCCGAGATAGAACTGCCCGCGTTGTCTCGCGGGGTGAGTAGACGCGGCTGGCGCATTGCATGCGCCGGCCGCGCCCAGGGATGCTGCGTGTTCTACGCGCCGATGCGGTGGCATCGAGGGCGCGAGGTTTGACCTGTTGCCAATGAGGAGTACAATCCGGTGTCCGGGCCCAGGCATTGCACAATCCTTTCTGCGGAAGGCAACACGATGGCGTGGTGGATCACGGGTTTGATCGCGTTCGGACTCCTCAGCGCGAGTGTCGGTTTTCTCGCCGGCTGCGCGTGGCACACGACGATCCATCCCCGACCACATCTGGATGAGGGACTCGGGGACAGCCGGCTCTTTTCTTCGTCAGAGCTGTGACCCGTACGGGGTTGCGGCCAGTTCGTCGGGGCTGGCGTAGCGGCGGGGGCCGGCCGAGAGGCGCGCCCACCCGACCGGCGCGCCTCGAGACGGAGTTGCGTACTAGCCGCGGGTGACGCGGAAGGAGATGAGCCTTCGGCTGGAGATGCCGCTGAGGACGTCCTCGCCCGGCTTGCGGGCCCGTACGAACATCACGAGCAGCTGTTGCTTGCCGCCGACCGGGTAGCCGGCTAGTGCGGTGAACTGCAGGGTCGCGATGCCGTCGCTCGCCGTCGGCTGCTCGTTGGGGATCGAGAACTGGCCGAATGGAACCGCGGTCGCGTAGATGAGGGCGCCCTGGACGGGACCGCCGCAGGCACTCACGTGAAAGCGTGCTGTGAACGAACGAATGCTGTAGCTGAGACTGCTCGGCTCGATGAACGCCTGGTCGATCGTGAGCCTCTGTGGCGGCGAGATGCTGGCGATCGGGACGATTCCTGCCTTCTGGGCGCAGCCGTCCGTCACTGGCGGAGGGGTCACGGCCGCTGGTGCGACGACGGCGGTGGGGACAGATGATCTCGTCTGGGAACCATCAGCGTTCTTCGCCTGCACCCGGAAGCGCAATGTATTGCTCACGTCGACGCCCTTCAACACGTACCCGTCTCGGTCATGGGCACCACTGATGTTTGCGCAGCTGCCACCATCCTTGTCGCACCGCTGCCAGTAGTCGGTGTAGCTGATCGGACGCGTTCCCGCCCACCGGCCCCGATGCCCGACGAGCTTCTGTCCCTGCTGTGCGGTGCCGGAGACCGTCGGCGGCGCGATGCTGTTCGGCGCCGATGCGGTTGCAGCCGTGACCCGGGTCGAATCAACCAGCGCACCTACCGCAACGACCGTCAACGCAACCAACGCCGGAACAGCGGCGAGCTCGAGCTTCCTCCGATGACTTCTCATGGCGCGAACCTCCTGAGTTGGACGAGCCTATGTAGCGGTCTTCCCCGCCAAAGGGTCGCCGTCTCCTCGATCCGCGACACCGAACAAAAAGCTTCGGAAGTCGTTACGTGCCGATTACAGAACAAGCGCGCGAGGACATCCGACCCACAGCCGCAGCCGAGTTCGACGCGACGTCTTGTCGCGTCCTCGGCCTTCACCCTTGGCTGGAAACGGCGGACGAGCCTCGGCCGCCGGCCCGGAAAGACCTCGCTCACGGTCTTTCCCGAGGCTGCTCGACCGGCGTTACCGATGTTCAGGGTTCGGGAAGTCGAACCGGCACCCGGCATCCCATGACGAACGCTGGTTGCCGTGTGCCGGGAAGCCTCCGGAGCTCTTCAGCAGCCGGGCGCTGTGTAGGAGGTTCCAGGTCATGAACGTCGTGTTGCGGTTGGTGAAGTCGTTCTCCGGCCCGCCCGAGCCCTCGTCCAGGTAGGACGGCCCTGGCCCCGCCTCGCCGATCCAGCCGGCGTCGGCTTGTGGTGGGACGACGCAGCCGAGATGTTGGAGCGAGTAGAGGATGTTCATAGCGCAGTGCTTTATGCCGTCCTCGTTGCCGGTGACGATGCAACCGCCGACCTTGCCGTAGTAGGCGTACTGACCCTGCTCGTTGAGTTGGCTCGAGTTGCCGTAGAGCCGTTCGATCACCCTCGTGCAGACGGACGACTTCTCGCCCAGCCAGATCGGCGTGCCGATCACGAGGATGTCTGCTGCCTCGACCCGCTCATAGATGGCGGGCCAGTGGTCGCTGGCCGCGCCGTATTCAGTCATGTCTGGGTACACCCCAGGCGCGATCACGTGATCGACGGCTCGGATCTGCTCGACGGCGACACCATTGGCCTCCATGATCGCGACCGAGATGTCCATCAGACCCTGCGTGTTCGAGAGGGCCGGTGACGGCTTCAGCGTGCAATTGAAAAACACCGCACGGAGGTCCGTGAAGTCCCACGTGCTGGTAGTGCACAGCTCCTGTTGATACGCGTTGAGTGACACTGCGTCTCCTCTCTAGAGTCGTGCAACGTCGGTCGTCTGGCCGGCCTCATGTTCGCGCACCGGCCGCAACCGTGGAGAACTGGCCGGACTTTTCTGGTTCGTGGGCTTGGCAGAGTGGATCTGAACCGCGTTGCTGCCTGTTGCGAACAAGTCGCGTCAAGCGTTGAGCGACCGGAGGAGTGGGACGATGTCTGAGGCACATGCTGGCGACCTGGCGGTTCCCGACTCGGAACGGGAGAGGCGGCAAGGTTGGCGAGGGATGTCGTTGACCCGGGCAGAGTGGACACGGCTCGGTGGGTTCGCAGGCGGTGTGCTGTTCCTGCATCTGCTTGGTTGGGGGTTGTTCCTGTACTTCGCCCGCAGTAACCCGGCGCTCGCAGGGCTCGGTTCGCTCGCCTACACGTTTGGTTTGCGACACGCGTTCGATGCCGATCACATCGCGGCGATCGACAACACGACCCGGAAGTTGTTGCAGGACGGTAAGCGCTCCATGGGCGTCGGCTTCTTCTTCTCCCTCGGCCACTCCACGATCGTCTTCTCGCTCGCTGCCGGCCTCGCCGTGGCCGCGAAGACGGTCAACTCGAAGATCCCTGGGTTCCAAGAGATCGGCGGCTATATCGGCGCCTCCGTCTCAGGCACGTTCCTGATCATCATCGGCCTGATCAACCTCGTTGTCCTCCTCGACATCCTCGGTGTCTTCAGACAGATGAAGCGTGGCGTCTACAACGAGCAGAAGCTCGAAGAGGCGCTGCAGAGCCAGGGCCTGATGAGCCGCTTCTTCCTCAAGCGCATCGGTGACAAGGTCGACAGCAGCTGGAAGATGTATCCGCTCGGGATCCTGTTCGGCCTCGGCTTCGACACGGCCACCGAGATCGGCTTGCTCGCTGTCGCCGCCGGTGTCGCAACCCACAACGTGCCGTTCCTCGCGATCATCTCGCTGCCGCTGATCTTCGCGGCCGGGATGAGCCTGATGGACACCGCCGACGGCGCCTTCATGAGCCAGGCCTACGGCTGGGCGTTCTCGAACCCGATCCGCAAGGTCTACTACAACATCACCGTCACCAGCCTCTCGGTCGCGGTCGCGCTGATCATCGGCACGATCGAGCTACTGCAGGTGCTGGCTGCCAAGTTCTCTCTCGAGGGTGGCTTCTGGGCCTTCCTCGACAATCTCAACTTCGGCAACATCGGCTACGTCGTCGTCGCCCTCTTCGTCGTCACCTGGGCCTTCTCGGTCATCCTCTGGAAAGCACGCCGCATCGAGGACCGGTGGGGCTCGCTCGTGGAGCGCATCTGATGCCGCCGGTTACAAACGCCACGAGGTCGCTGAGGCGATCGGATCGGCCTCGGCGGCAGACCAAGCAGCGAGCGCTCATCTGGGATGTTCTCGCAGCAGCGAACGGTGATCATCTGTCGGTGGCCGAAGTCGAAGCGGCGGTCAGGCTTGCCGGCTCCCCGCTTCATCGTGCAACCGTGTATCGCACGCTCGACCGCTTGGTCGACGATGGGCTCCTGACCCGCACCAACCTCGGTCACGACGGGAGCCATTACGAGATCGCACATCATCATCGCCACCACCACCTCGTCTGCGAGCACTGCGGCAAGGTGGAGCACGTCCGTCACCAGGCAGTGCGGTCAGTTTTTCGAGGGATCGAAGCCACCTCCGGGTTCGACCTCGCGGACGCAACTCTGAGCCTCCACGGACGCTGCTGCGACTGCCGCCGCCGATGATGAACGGCTAGTCGAGGCTGCATCCGCGGCGCCATGCCGCAGGCTCTCGGCCTGGCCGCCGGATCCAACCCTCGAAGGATTCCCCCGATTGCCCCTTGTGTCGTCACCTGGGGCAGGCTCGGGCACCACGGTGTGCGTTTCATGCACCGTGCTGCACCGAGCCCGCTGCTTCTGCTCAGCCGGTCGTGATCGATCCGTAGAGGCCGTGGCTTTCGTCGCTCGGCCCGGCGAGGAAGTAGAGCGTCGTCGTCGGGCCGGCGGCCGCGCCGTTGCCGAACGCGATCGCCCAGAGTCCATCGATCGCGATCGGGGTTCCGTCAGCGAGGCGAAGCTGGCCTCTGTAAACCCATTTGGTGTCGCGTTTCGAGTAGGCGCTGATTCGCCCGTTCCCGAAGTTCCCGACCAGAAGGTCTCCCGCGAAGGCGCCGAAGTCGGTTGGGGCAAGCGCGAGACCCCAGGCGGCATTCAGCGGCGCGTTCTTCTTGCCCGAGTTGACGACCTGGGCCACAAGGGCGCCGTCAGGGGTGAATTCGTCGACGTATCCCTGCCCAGGCTCCGCCACGTCGTCTTTCTTTGCGGTGTCCTGCTTGGCGTAGGTGACGAAGATGTTGCCGGCAAGTGCCTGGATCCCGAACGGTGCGAAGCCGGTTGGGATCTTCGGATCCGTGAAACCGCCCGACACGAGGTTGAACGACTTGTCGAACACGTCCACACGCCCGTTGTGGAAGTCCGATGCGTACAACTTCCCGTTTGCGATCGCGAGGCCCTTGTAGACAGCTCCAGCCGCGGAGCGGTCAACGGCTGTCACTGCGACTGTCGCGTTGACTCCAGGCGACCACCCCATGATGGTGCCGCCCTCCGTTGCGAACAGGAACCGCGCCGCACCGCTCCTGCCGTTTTGGCTGACGACGAAATCCGTGGCACTGCCATTGAACACCGTGCCGGTGGGTGCTCCCGCAACCGTCACCGTCAGTGCCGACTTCGCCCCGACCCCGTTGTACAAGGTCGAAGTGTTGGATCCGTTGTTCGAGGTCCACCACGGCGTCGTCGGGCCGGCACTCAACCCCCACCCGTTGACCAGAGACGCATCCACGGCCGGCGCCTGGACCGCGGCAGAATCGGACACGAGCGGATGGACGTTGTAGATCCCCGCGAGTTGACGAGCACCCGCCGACCCGGCCACCCACGCAACAAGCACGACGGCACCGATCGTTACCAACAACCGAAACGATCCAGACATCTGACCACCCTCTCCCTCGAAAGACGACTCCCCTGCAACGAGACCTACGCGAGAAACCCGCTCACGGTTTCGATCCCGCACGTCGTGGGCTGCCACCGGCATTCGGTTTCGCCGTTGCTCGATCCGCATTGATCCGTCCTCACAGGCGGCCTCACGATCTCGTGTAGCTCGTCACTGCAGGGCGGGTTGGCCGGGTGCCATTGCGGGTATGTCGTTGACGTGGATGCGACCGCCTTCGACCACGTTGCACTCTGGGTCGACCAGCGCGTGGCACTCGAGACGCTGATAACGCAGGTCTCCGGGATGCACGAGATCGAGCGCACGGACAGCTTCACCCTCCTTGGAGGCGACGCGCGGCGCGGCAAGATCACACTCTTCGATGCGGAGGGGCCGCGCGAGCAGGGGTGCTTGCACCGTGTCACGATTCGCGTGCCGGAGATCTCCGACTGCCGCGCCCGCCTCGAGGCGCTGACCACTCCGGTGGTCGAAGATGCGTCTGGAGAGATCTGCTTCCTCGCACCGGGGGGCGTTCCGCTCGGGCTCGTCGAGGGCAGGGGCGAACCCGACCTTCACTCGATCGTGCTCACCGTGCAGGATCCTGCCGGAACGGCCGAGGGGTTGAGGCGAATGGGATTCACGGGTGACCGAGAAGGACTTGCTCTCGGAGGGAGATTCGTAGCTCTGCGGGCCGGGAGTCCCGCCCGCACGGAGCGGCCTCTGCTCAACCATCTGGCTCTGCTGGTCGACTCGGCGGAAGGCGCGCGACGGGAAGCAGAGGTGCTCGGGCTCGAGATCGACCGCTTCGTCGACGCAGCGAACACGATCGCCGTCTTCGTCATGGGCCCCGAGGGCATTCTCGTCGAATACGTGGAGCACAAGCCCAGCTTCTCGCTGGTATGAGCCGACCACCAGACGTCGTCATCGCGGGCGCCGGAATGGCCGGCCTCGTGGCAGCAGCGCGCGTTCGTGAAAAGGGGGGCCGTGCGCTCGTGCTCGAGAAGGGGGACCGGCCTGGAGGCTCGATGCTGCTCTCGAGCGGGGTGGTCTGGCGCCACCGCGACTTCCGCCAATTCAGGGCCGAGTGCCCGGGCGGCGACGTGAAGCTCCAACGGCTCGTCCACGAGCGCCTCGACACGCACATCGAGTGGCTGACCGGGCTGGGTGTCCGCGTGCTCGTCCCGAGCACCGGCAACCCGGAGACGGTCGGGGTACGGTTCGATGCCGCCTCGCTGACGGAAACGCTCGCCCGGCAAGCCGGAGACGACATCCGCCTCGGCCAGGCGCTCGTCGACCTGCCGAGCCGGACACCGGTCATTCTTGCCACCGGAGGGTTCCCGGCGAGCCGGGAGCTGGTGGGCCGCTATATCACGCCGGCGGCCGGATCGATGATGATCCGCGCAACCCCATGGAGTACGGGCGACGGTCTGCGACTCGGTCAGGCGGCCGGGGCAGAGACGACGTCTGGCCTTGACGAGTTCTACGGTCGAGCCATGCCTGCGCCTCCGGCCGTGGTGCGCGAATCGGACTTCGTGCAGCTCGCCCAGCTCTACGCCCACCACGCGCGGATCGAGTCCGACGATGGCGAGAGATTCGCCCCGCGAACGTGGTCCGAGATCGACGTCGTGCAGTGGATGGCGCGGAAGCCGGGGGCACGCGCGCGGTTCGCCGTGGCCGTCGACTCCCTCGGCGTGCGGCCTCGAGACCTGACGATCGGGGAGATGATCGCTTCCGCCGAGCGGGCCGGTGGACGCGTGCAGAGAACGCCCTCCACCGTCTCGGTCGATGTCGTCGCGGGTATCACGTCGACGCTCGGCGGGCTCAAGGTAGGCGTGGACGCCTGTGTCGCGCCGGGGGTGTTCGCGGCCGGCTCCGACGTCGGCGGCATCGCGAGCGGTGGGTACGCCAGTGGGCTCGCCGCCGCTCTCGTCCTCGGACGTGCTGCTGCAGAGTCGGCGCTCGGGCTGTCGTGACCACATTCGGTCCCGGGGGCCGCTTCACGGTCGGCATCGAGGAGGAACTGCTCGTCGTGGACCCATCGACACTTGCGCTCTCTCCCCGCGCTGCGGAGGTTCTGAGCCGCCTGGAGCTGCCCGCTTCGGACGTGGATCACGAGGCGTATGCGGCACAGCTCGAGCTTCGCTCGACACCTTCGACGCGCACCGTCGAAGCGGTCGGCGCTCTTCGGGCTGCACGCAGCGCAGTCGTCGAGGCCGGAGTCGGTCTCATCGGAGCGGGGGTGCATCCGGACGGCTCGTGGGGAGATGCGCCTCTTGTCGAAGACGACCGCTACGACCGCGTCTACGACACCGTTCGCGGGCTGATTCGCCGTACTCCCGAGAGCGCGCTCCACGTTCACGTCGGGATGCCGGACGCCGACTCGGCAGTCCGGGCCCACAACGGGATTCGCCCGTACCTCCCTCTGCTCCAGGGTCTCAGCGCCAACAGTCCCTGGTGGTTCGGTGCGGATTCCGGCTTCGCGAGCGCCCGCTACGCGCTCGTCCAGGGGTACCCTGGTCGAGGAATCCCGCAACCGCTTGCGGACATCAGCGAGTGGGAGCGCCGCGTCGACCTCCTCACGCGGGCGGCAGGTGTGAAGGACTACACCTACCTGTGGGCGGATCTGAGACTGCACCCGAGGCTCGGCACCGTCGAGGTTCGCGAGATGGATGCCCAGTCATCGTTGGAGCGGGTCGCCGCACTGACGGCACTCGTCCGGGCGCTCGCAAGAGAGGCTGTCGAAGCTACTCCAGCTGCCCACCTTCCGAGCGAGGTTCTTTCGTGGTCGAGCTTTCGTGCGGCCCGCGACGGGATGGATGCCTCCGTGCTCTGGGACGAAGTGCTCACTCCCCTGCGTGAGCTCGCCGGTGCGACGGTCGAGCGGTTGCGGCCCGTGGCAGCTGAACTCGGCGACGAGGAGGCGCTCCTCGTGATCCGGGACATCCTCGCCGAAGGCGAGGGGGCGGCGCGCCAGCGTCGGGCGTACTCCTCCGGTGGGATCGGGGCAGTGCTGCGGGCACTCGTGGACGACACGTGCGGCGGGATCACGACCCCTCGCACCGGTTCCCTGCCGACCGACCCGTATCCCCGGCCACCGCCCGTGGGCCCACGGTAGGAACGTGAAGACCGCCGCCGGTGCCCTCCCTCCCCCGGCAGCGGCGCCGGCGGCTTTCGACTCCGTTCTCGCCGAACCTCACACAACCCTCACTCGGGTCGTGCCGCGTCAGCCGGGCCCGCTAGCGAAATTGCATCCCACCTCGGGGGAGAGGGACGGCGAATCGCTTCGCAGGCCCGGCTGCGGTGTTGCCCTCTACCGCGTTGGCCAACCCGCCCGGAGCAACGTGCGCTCCGCGCCCAGGGATCGTTCAACACGAGAGGCCGCTTCAAAGGCCCGAGGGTCTCGTCGAATGCCTGATCATGCGGCTACGGGTTGCCGGCCTGCACACGATGCAGCTCCCCCCGTCCGGCCATCACCCCAGCGAAGAGAACGGGCACGGCCCACGCCGGCCTGTTCCCGGCCTCCATGCCGCAACAGCCGCTCCGATGCGTAACGCGCAGCCGACCGCAAACCATGCCGCGCCAGGGCCCGATGTGTGGCGCGACTGCGGCGTTCGCAAGCGAGCCAACGCCAGGCGTCCGGGCTCACGTCGCGCGGTGATGTCCGTGGTGTGGTCGTCACCACCCTCGCCTCGGTCTCGCCGCCCTCGGGCAGACACGCCGGTCTCCGTCGGCGGAATGCGTGCTCGGCCATCGACCGAAGCTCACGGGCGGCTTCCAGACGCCAGAGGACACATGTCTCCGGCGCCGCCACCCGATCCGATCAGAATCCGGTGCCTGCCGCCTGTCCCTCGAATCCGACGGCCGCCTCCGAGGAGAGCCGTCCGCCGGGGACCCCAACTACCGCTTCGACCTGCAGCCTTCAAGGTGCCGCGCACACGCCCTCACGCACACCGCGTGTCGGTGGTCGCCCTAGCCGACCAGCTCGCGAAACGCCGGCTCGTCCCGGAGCGGGTCGAGGTCGGTGTCCTCCTTCGCGAGATCACGGAGACTCGGCCGCCGCTCGAAGGCGACCCGGAGGTGGCCGATCGCGTCCTCCTTGCGGCCGGCCAGTGCCTCGCAGCAGGCGAGGTTGTAGAGCGGCGCCGCGTACCCACTCGCCTCGAGCGTCTCGCGGGCGCGGTCGATCACTGCCTCGTAGTCGCCGGCCTCGTATGCGGGATGGAACTCCGCCCAGACCTCCCAGCCGCCGGCCTCGTACGGCTGCCCGACCGTTGCTGCCGACCGCAAGCACCGTCGTCTCCGCCTCCTCCGCAAAGGCCGTCCGGTTTCCCTCCGGCTGGACGAACACGAGCGTGCCCTCGGGCGCGTCCACGGTATCGCCGTCGATCTCGAACCGCGCGCGGCCGCGGAGGACGACGTAGAGCTCCTCGTTACCCTCGTCCTCCTCGTGCTCGGGCATGAGCCGGTCGCCCTCGTTGGCGGCCGTCCACGCATTCGTCCCGAACGCAGTGATCCCGAGGTGGTGCCGCACAGGCCGCATGTGGGTGTCCTGGCGGTACGCGATGTCCTGCAGTTCGTCGATAGTCGCAACCCGATAGCTCACAGCACCTTCAACTCCCTTCTGACCCGAGCGAAGTCCGCCGGCGTCGCTCGATGCGTTCGTGGTCGAGCGTGCGGGCGAGATTGGACTCAACCTTCGGGCGTTCCCGCCCCTGACGACAGGGAAACCGCCGACGCCGGCCGCTCCTCACACGGGCGCGGGCCGGAGCTATCCCCTTGTACTCCAATACTTTCCTTTGTATAGTGGCTTCACAAAGTGAAGATTCCGATCAGGGAGGGCGAATGTCCACAGCGCCGAACGAGCTAGAGCTCGAACAACGGGAAATCTCGACAGACGAGCTTCGCAGGCGGATCAGCGAGCCGGGGCTGTGCATCGTCGATGCGCGGCCGTTGTTCCACTACAACGGCTGGAGCGAGCCCGGCGCTGCGCGCGGTGGCCACATCCCGGGCGCCGTCGCGCTTCCCTCCGCGTGGTTGACGCGACTCGACGAGGCCGAGCTCCAGGAACTTCTGGTGGACAAGGGAATCACCGCGGGCGCCGAGATCGTCATCTACGGCAGCGCTGAGGGGGCGTCGCTCCTGCGTGACCGGATCGCGGGGAGTATCGACGCTCCGCTGCGCACCTACACGGGCTGGGCAGAGTGGGCCGCAGACGAGAACCTGCCGCTCGAGCGGCTCGCCCACTACGAGCGCCTGGTTCACTACGACTGGCTCTGGGAGCTGCTCGGCGGCGGCCGGCCCGAAGCGGCGCCGGAGGGCCGCTACCTCCTCTTCCACGTCAACTTCGGTGTGCCCGAGGAGTACGTCGACGGCCATCTCCCCGGTGCCCTCTACCTGGACACGAACCAGCTCGAGAGCCCGCGCGACTGGAATCGGCGCTCTCCCGAGGATCTCGAGGCGGCCCTGCGGGCGCTCGGGATCACGAGCGACACCACCGTCATCCTCTATGGCCGCGACACCGAAGGCGCTGCCAACGAGAAGTGGCCCGGACGCCGTGCCGGCCAGATCGCCGCCACACGTGCCGCGCTGATCCTGTCCTACAGCGGCGTCGAAGACGTACGCCTCCTGGACGGCGGCTATGACGCCTGGGTGCAAGGCGGGCATCCACTCGAAACGGTTGCGCGGTTCCCGACCTCGGTTCCCGTGTTCGGCGCCGACGTGCCCGTCCGGCCCGAGCTGATCGCAGACCTCGAGGAGGCGAAGCAGATACTCGCTGATCCCGAGGGCGGCGCGCTCGTCAGCGTCCGCACCTGGAACGAGCACGTCGGGAAGGTCAGCGGTTACAACTACATCCAGCCGGCGGGCCGGATCGCCGGTGATGTGTGGGGCAACTGCGGCACCGACGCCTACCACATGCAGCATTACCGCAATCTGGACAACACGATGCGGCCGTACCCCGAGATAGCGGCTAACTGGGACGAGGCCGGCATCACGCCCGACAAGTGGGTCGCGTTCTACTGCGGTACCGGCTGGCGCGCGAGCGAGACCTGGTTCTACGCTCGCCTGATGGGCTGGCCGACCGTCGCCGTCTACGACGGCGGCTGGCTCGAGTGGAGCCAGAATCCGGGCGAAAACCCGATCGAGGTAGGCGAGCCCGCCGAGAAGCCCGCCTGACCCGGCTCGTGGGCGAGGAGTTCGGCCCCGACGGCATCTGCCTGGACGCGGACGGCGGCATCTGGGCCTCGAGCGCGAACATGGGAACAACTCGGCCCGGATCCGCGAGGGTGGCGAAGTGCTCGACCTGATCGATCTCGACCGGCCGTGTTTCGCCACGATGCTCTGCGGCCCCGACCGCCGGACGGTGTTCATGCCCACGGCAGACTGGCACGGCACCGAAGGAATCGAGAGCGTGATCAAGGCGAGAACGGGACAGGTGCTGATCGCCGAGGCGCCTGCGCCCGGCGTCGGCCGGCCGTCGGTGAGGCCGACCAGTCCGGGCTGCGTGTGCTCCTTTCCGACTGCGAGCAACGCCCGTTCGGCTCCTACAATGCGTGCCTTGCTGAGGGTACTGGGTGTCGTCGCGATCGTCTGTGGGACGATCATCGTTGGATTCAGCCCGAACCGGTGGGACGTCGTGCTCGAAACGCTCCCTCGTGGCCACGGCATCCACAGCACGGACATCATCGGTTCGGTGTTCGTTGCTCTGGGAATCACGGCCCTTTGGTTCGCTCCACGGCGAAGCTAGCTCGCCCCCTCGTCGAACATTGGCCAGTCTCTCGCCGCACGGGAGCAATGTCGACGAATCAAGGAATGGCCGCTCTAGGCCGATGGAAGATACGTGGTACTCGCAATCGCGATCGGCGTCGTTGTGTCCCTATGCGCCTTCGGTATCTGCGTCGGTTTGTCGCACTTTCCCGCCTGGAACGCGCGGCGGCGGGAACGACGCAAGTGGGAGAGGCAACAGCGCAGCAGGGAGAATGCCAACCCACCGCGCCCACTGGAGATCAGCGTGGGCCGCGCCTTTCAGCTCGTGGAAGCAGAACGGCAGGCCCGCGAAGCGGCTCCGCCAGGATGGGTCGTCGCAGACTTCCGGCTCCCGCCCGCGGCCGAGCCTTCCGCCGGCGAGCACGCTGCGGCAGAGTCATGACGCGGGGCGATGACCATTAGGACGATGCAGGCAGTCGACTGAGCCGATCGGTCGTCAGCGTGGCTCGAGCGATCAGAGCGAGATCGTCGTCCCGACCGCGCTTTGGACGAATGCCTCGGGGAATCGGTGCGCAAGGCGATGCACTGCTTTCCAGCCGGTGCAATGCGCCGGCATCAGCAGCTCGGGCCGGAGATCGTCGAAGGCAGCGACGGTCGGTTCGATGATGGGCTCGAACATCGGGCCGCTGAGGTGGAATCCTCCGATCACGGCGGCGACCTCCGCCTCGCCCGTGAGCCGCTGCGCCTGCCTCACCACATTGATGATCCCGGCGTGACCACAGCCGGTGAGGACGACCAGACCGCGACCGGCGAGGCGCATGACGATTGCCTGGTCGTCGAGGATCAGCGGGTCCGGCTCCCAGCCGCCGCCAACGTTCGCCTGATGTCCCTGGAAGCCGGTCTCGAACGCCGTCGTGCGGTCAACCTCTCCCGTCACGAGCACGGAGCTGTCGAGCAGGAACGAGGGCTCCCGTTCCTCGACGATCTCGAAGCCGGCGCCCGTCAGGGCGGAGCGGCTGGTCGAGGGCAGCTCGGCCGGGTCGAGTCCCGGAATCGCGATGCGGCGGCGACGCCAGAAGTCGGGGTGGATCAGTACCGGAAGATTGCTTCGTCCGAGCTCCTTCGCGAGTCCCTCCATCCCGGCGACGTGGTCCCAGTGACCGTGGCTCAGGACAATCGTCTCGATGTCTCCCGGCAGGATCTCCAGCCGGCGCATGTTCTCGGCCACTCCGGTCGGCGTCACACCTGCGTCGAATAGGATCACCCGCTCCCGGCCGCGGGTCGTGACGCGAACGAGCGCCGAGAACCCCGGCTGGGCGATCAGGCAATCGGGCAAGCCGTCGTCCGTGACGTTCGAGGCAATGCGCGACCGCGCGAGATGGTGAAACCACGTCGTGCGCTCCACATGCTCCGTCGGAAAGAGCAGAGGGTCGGTCACGTTGTCCATCAGGATCGTGATCCGGATGGCATCGACCGGGGTGAGCGGAATCGTCACCATGTCCCACGCCAAGAATGTCACCACCCGCCGTTCGGCGCCACCTCTCATCCCCGCGCTGTCTGATCTGATGCAGCTATGCAGCCGCGCGGAGTAGTGCTCGTCGAGGGCACGAGCGACCGCTGCGCCGTCGAGACGCTTGCGCAGCGCCGTGGTCGCGATCTCGAGACCGAGGGCGTCGCCATCGTGCCGATGGGCGGCTACGGGAACCTCCCGCGCCTCCTCGAGCAGTACTGCGACGTCCGAGTCGCTGGGCTCTATGACGTCGGCGAGGAGCGGCATTTCTTGCGTGCGTTGGGGTGCGACGACCGTGACCAGCTCGAGCGCATTGGGTTCTACGCTTGCACGCGCGACCTCGAGGACGAGCTGACGCGGGCAGTAGGCCCCGATGGAATGGAGCGCGTGCTCGTGGAGCAAGGCGAGCTGCGCGCGTTCCGGACGTACCAGAAGCAGCCCGCGCACCGCGACCGGCCGCTCGAGCACCAGCTGCACGGCTTCATGTGGAACCGCAAGCAGAGGTACGCCGTCCTCCTGGTGGAGGCACTCGACCTCGAGCGCGTCCCACGGCCGCTCGACCGCGTCTTGACGCACTTCTAGCCCAGCGCACGTGTGGGAGGCGCGCGGTCCTACGGAGAGCTCCAGTCGACGAGGTGGCGTTGGACGAGTGCGGCCCGCGGGTGCGTTGGTGCGTTCAGGACGGCGATGTCGCCTGGGTCGGGGGGAGGTAGATGCCGGCCGTGCGCGCGTGGACGAGTTGCGCGCCATCCGCGCGTGTCGTGAAGTAGCCGCCGGCCCGATCGAGCTCTCGTGAGCGCCCGACGAGAGGGTGCCGGGACGATGACATCGCGGCGCAGCGGGGATCTCCGCCAAGCCCGACGTGCGTGTCTCGTGCACGTCGGGCTTGGAACGAACGGGTGGACCGTTGCTATTGCGCCACCAAACACTCGGCGCGATTGGCTGGCCGGGGAGGTGGGTAAACGGATCGAAACGACCGAAGGAGCAAACGATGGCGGACCATGTAGCGACGGCGGAAACCGAGATCAGCGGCTCCACGGACGAGGTTTGGGAGGCTCTGACCGACCCAGGGCAGATCAAGAAATACATGTTCGGCTCCGAAGTCGTAACCGACTGGGAGCAAGGCAGCCCTATCGTCTGGAAGGGCGAGTACGAGGGCAAGAGGTATGAGGACAAGGGTGAGATCGTCGAAATCGACCCGCGCCGGCGTCTGAAATTGACGCACTTCAGTCCGCTCAGCGGCGACGAAGACGTCCCCGAGAACTACCACACGCTCGTCTACGAGCTCGAGGGGCACGGCGACACGACGCGCGTCTCGTTGAGCCAAAGCAACAACGCCACCGAGGAGGACGCCGAGCATTCGAAGGGCAACTGGGAGAAGGTTCTCGCGGGTCTCAAAGACGTCGTCGAGAGCAGTGACCGGCCCTGAGGCCGTCGCATTCGAGTGAGTTCCCGCCCGAGCGCGGGCGGGACTATGAAGTGCTCCGAGTCAGGAGTACGATCGCGTCGCGGCCCAAGCAACCCTAAGCCGGTTTGGGCAGTTCCGGCGGGGCAGATCAGCTCGCTCTTGCATCGCCCCGCCGGAGATCCTTTGAGCGATTCGTCGCGTAGGCCCGAACGCGTTCCCGGGTCTGAGGGCGGCTGACGACGCCGCCCTCCTTGCCGTCAAACCGGGCGGTCGCCGCCGAAGCAGCCTTGACGTCGCACTGCCCACAGGCTCGCGACGCCACAAGGCCATCATCCCCGGCTCGGCTCGACGCGGTCAAGACCTTTCGTCCAGCCTGCCGGGGCTTGAACATAGGAGCGACTCACTCAACGCGTCCTCTGGAGGTGGTACGTCAGCCGGGCCTGCTGGCGAATTTCATCCCGCCTCGGGGGAGGAGAGGGCGAATCGCCTGGCAGGCCCGGCCAGGGAATGTTCGCCGGGCGACGGCTGTGGTCCTGCTCGCCGGGATGGATCAGCGGCGTGCAGTCGGTTGTTCCAGTAATTGCCTTGTGGAACTATGTACATTGTGCTTCTATGCGTAGTACCTCGAGCTGTGGAGGGCGAACATGCACATCGACAAGGACCTCGTGGCAGCTTCGGCGACGCCGCTCGTGCTCGCGATTCTGGTGGACGGTGAAAGCTACGGCTACGCGATCCTGAAGCGGGTTCGTGCGCTCTCGGGCGGTGACCTGGAGTGGACCGACGGGATGCTCTATCCGCTACTCCATCGCCTCCGTCGGTTCGGGTACGTGACGACGGAGTGGCGAACGCCGCCGGAAGGCCGGCGCCGCCAGTACTACATGCTCACCGACGACGGGCGAGCAGCGCTCGCGGACCAGCAACGGCAGTGGCAGGCGGTCACACGTGCGTTGAATGACGTGTGGCCAGGGTCCGGCGGGCTGCTGACGGCTCTCGGCGAGGCGTGACGCATGGAGACCGTGGAATCACAGATCGCAGATTGGCGGGCGTATGTCGCAAGGGCCCCGGGCATCAACGGCCACGACGTCGAGGAGCTGGAGGATCACCTTCGCCACCAGATGGCCGAGCTCAAGGCAGCCGGCCTCACGGCCGACGAAGCCTTCCTGATCGCCGTGAAACGGCTCGGGGACGTCGACGGCCTGTCCCGGGAGTTCGCGCGAGAGCACAGCGGCCGACTCTGGAAGCAGCTCCTCGTCGGAGGCGATGCGGAGCCGGCACGCGGGGCAATCGGATGGTCCGAGGCGCTCGCCTTCGCTGTGGCTGCGGCGGTCGCGATCCAGGTCGCGCGCCTCGCTGCCGACGAGCCAGGCGAGGAACCCACCTGGCTGGTGCGGAACCTCGGTCTCTTCGTGCTGCCGTTCCTCGCGGGATACTTCGCCCACCGGCGGCGGCTCGACGCGCGCCGCTGGGTCCTGGCGGCGTCGCCGTTCGTGATCGCCGCGCTCGTGGTCAATCTCTACCCGTACGGTGCGGACTCGGCTACCGAGAAGCTCGTTGCGATTCATCTGCCGGTCGTCCTGTGGTTCGCCGTCGCGTACCCGTACATGGGCGGCACGAGCCGGTCGCACGAGCGGCGCATGGACTTCGTGCGCTTCACAGGCGAGTGGTTCATCTATTACGTGCTGATCGCACTCGGGGGTGGCGTGCTCATGGGTTTGACCGCTGCGATCCTCGACCCCACGGGGGTGGACGTCGATCGGATCGCTGAGTGGGTCGTGCCCTCCGGAGCGGCGGGCGCCGTGATCGTGGCCGCGTGGCTCGTCGAGTCGAAGCAGCGGGTCGTGGAGAACATGGCGCCGGTGCTGACGATGCTCTTCACACCGCTGTTCGCGGTGATGTTGGTCGGCACCGCAGCCGTCTACGCCGTCACGGGCCTCGGCGGCGCCTTCGATCGCGAGCTCCTCGGCGTCATCGACGCCCTGCTGTTGGTCGTCCTGGGGCTCGTCCTGTACGGGATGTCCGCGCGAGATCCCTCCACGTCGCCGGACTGGATGGACGGAATCCAGTTGGTGGCCGTCGTCAGCGCCCTCGTGCTCGACGTGATGGTGCTCGGCGCGATGATCGCCCGGATCGGCGACGTCGGGTTCAGCCCGAACCGAACGGCAGCGCTCGGCCTCAATCTCGTCCTCCTCGTCAACCTGGCGGGGGCCGCGTGGCTCTCCGCCCGCTTCCTGATGCGACGCAGCAGGCTCCAGCGGCTCGAGCGCTGGCAGACCTCCTACCTACCCATCTTCGCCCTGTGGGCCGCCACGGTCGTGGTCATCCTCCCGCCGATATTCGGCTTCACCTGATCGCGTCGCGCAATCACGCCATGATCGGCCTCAGGTACGTGGCGGCCGTCGTCGCTGGACGAGCGGCGTCCGTGGTTCAGGGTCGGGCGACGAGCTTCGATCGCGCGGGCTGCTTGGAGGGAACGGAGAGCATCCTGAAGACCGTTTTCCTGGGTCCGCCTGTTTCGGTGAAGCGGATCCGGACCTGGGCAGGCCCTCGTGTCACCTCCGGACCGAGCGGGATCTGGACTATTTCGCGTCGACTGATTGTCGGGACGTGCCGTCTCGCAAGGGTCGTCCGGTCGCGAATGAGGCTGATCTCGGCCTCGACAGCGTGGTCTGTGCCGATCTGTACGAAAAGGACACGCCGGCCCGGGGCGAGCCGTCGAATCCAGGCTGCCCGGAGAGTCGGCGCGGCGCCGGATGCCGCCGTGACCAACTCCTCCGGTATCGAGACCTCCTCGAGCAATGGGCTCGAGCTCGTGGATTCGGCCAGGGTCGGAGAGGGGGACTGCGGCGACGGTGGGGGGATCGGGGCAGCCGAGACGAGGGCCGCCTGAACCCATTGCCACCGCCTGTCGACCGAGCTGCGCCTGCCGCCGTTGACGAAGAGCGCCTCGAATACGTGTGGTTCGACGGAGCTCAGCTCCGTCACCACGCAGCGGCACCGGGGGTGGGCTCGGGCGGCGTCAGCCTCGGCAGGGCTCGCGAAGATCTTGTTGGCGGCGTGCTTTCGACAGGCAGCACAAACCGAGCAGCCGCATCCGTCCGGATCGAGCCCCCAGACGCTGGTCGTGGAGGACGCCCTGGCAATCGGCGCTGTCACGAGCACCGCTGTTCCGAATGCGAGCAACCCCGAGTTCACGAGTCGCCTTCTGGTCACAGACACCGAGTCGCGTGGTCGGTCGAGGGAGCCGCAGCTTGCATGCGATGGCCATAGGTGAGTCGGTGTCCCGGGACAGCTCTCGTCCATCCGAGAACGGAAACCGCCCCCATCCGAATGAGAGGTACGCCCCGGCTGATCCGACTCGACCACCGCACTGCGGCTTCCACGACCGAGCAACGCTCTGATTGTCCATGTCACGTACGAGACATCGTCGCCGGCCGAGGCCGGGGTGTCCCCCTAAAGGGGGTACCCGAACGAGCGACGATCCGAACACCTGTCCGTGTAGGCTCGAACGATGCGGCTGGCCGGCATCGACGTGTCCGAACTCGACTGCCTCGCCTTGATCGACCTGCTCCAACGAGTCGGACGTGACGCCGACCTCGCGCTCGCCCAACGGATAGAGCGGGGTCTCGATCGGGCGGTACGGACGCTGCCGTTGTCTCCCGCGGAGCGCGACCAACTGCTGAGTGTGCTGGACCAGCCGCCGGATTCGCTGCTCGAGTTTCGTGGGACGCTCGCCCGCGACCGTCGAGAGCGATCGTGAGCTAGATGCAAGAGACCGGAGGCTCGCAAGGAACGAGCCTCCGGCCGGGACGGGAAATCCGCCAACGGGGGAGGAGGCGGTCACCGTCCGATCGGGCAACTATCGACGCCTGGTCGGACGGCACGGTCGAGTCCTGCCTGACCGCCGCGAGGGCTCTAGCGAGGAGACGGCAGGTCGAGGCGATCGAGGGCGCGTTGTGCCAGCGCGCGCATGGAGCGTGTGGGAGGCGAGCCGTAGTAGACGCGCACGATCACCGAATATGCGGCTGCCGGTCCTCCCCCTGCCAGAGCGTACTCACCACCCGCAAGGTGCGTGCCATCGCAACAGGGGTACCGTCGGGCGCGGTCGAGGCGCAGGACAACTCGTGCCTTCGTGGTGCGTGCCGTTTGGTAGACGACCGCGAAAACGAGAATCGCGTGCCTGGGCAGCTGCGAGAGGGTTGCGTCCGGTGGATCAGCTGTGGCCCGGTCACGGTAGGGCGTGCCTCTCGCCATCCACGCAGACGACTCCTTGGGCGCAGGTTCACCCGGTCCAGGGCCGTACGAGGAGTCGAACGTCCCATTGGCGCCGGTTCGCCAGCCTGGCAGAGGACGGAAGCGCAATGGCTGTGCCCAGGGTGCGAGCGCAAGCGCTGCGACGACCTCGATCATGCCTCCTCACGCTACTCGAAGAACGCGGTTCACACCTGTTCGCCCGGGGCGTTACAGTCGGGTCCATCTTTCATTCGTCAAGGGAGTGGAGATGGCATTCGAAGAGTTGAAGCAACGGCAGAGTGTGATGTGGGGGAACGGCCCCTACCAGCGCGTGACCGACACGATTGCCGATATTCACGCGCTCGTGGTCTCGCGCCTCGACCCGCAGCCGGGGACGCGTTGGCTCGACGTCGCGTGTGGAACTGGAGCTGTCGCCGAGCGAGCGGCGCGAGCGGGCGCGTCGGTTGTCGGACTCGACCTGTCGCCGGTCCTGATCGAGACGGCGCGCGAACGTGCGGAGGAGCAAGGGCTCGACATCGACTACCGCGTCGGCGATTGCGAGAACATGTCCGGCATCGACGATGGCAGCTTTGACGTGGTCTCGTCC
Source organism: uncultured Thermoleophilia bacterium (assembly GCA_963799905.1). Classification (GTDB taxonomy): domain Bacteria; phylum Actinomycetota; class Thermoleophilia; order Gaiellales; family Gaiellaceae; genus Gaiella. The sequence goes on along the minus strand of CAWCYU010000008.1, from coordinate 85,993 downwards.
ACCTGCGGGATCATGTTCGCGCCCGACCACGAAGCCGTCGCCCGCGAGCTCGGACGCGTGGTCCGCTCTGGCGGGCAGGTCGGGCTCGCGAACTGGACGCCCGACGGCGGCCTGGGGAAGATGTTCAAGATGATGGCGCCGTTCCAGCCGGCCCCACCGCCGAGCTCCCCTTTCGACTGGGGGCGCGATAGCCGCGTGGTCGAGTTGCTCGAGCGCGACTTCGAGCTTCGAATCGAAGAGCACGAGTCGACGCTCGAGGTGGCCGACGGAGAGGAGTACTGGGAGCTGTTCTCGACGAGTTATGGTCCCACGAAGACCCTCGCGGAGTCACTCGGTTCGGAGCGGAAGGAGGAACTGCACCGCGCGTGGGTCGACTTCTTCGAGAGCGAGTACCGCGAAGGCGATCGGATCGCGCACCAGCGCGAGTACCTCCTCGTGCTCGGGACGCGCCGGTAGCCGTCGAGGGGGTGACATCCCAACCGTCGAAAAGCGCAGGCTCAACTCGAGCTGCTCTCGACGAGCGGGCGCTGCGACTGCATCGCGACGCGATCGTGATCGACGGGCTCAATGTGTCGAACTGGAGCCGGGACGTCTTCGAGGCGATGAGAGATGGTGGTGTAAGCGCGGCAAATTGCACCTGCTGCATTTGGGAGGGCTTCGACGCCTCGGTGCGAGAGATCGCCCGCTGGAAGCAGCGGCTGTCCGAGAACGACGATCTTCTCGTTCAGGTCTTCGACGCGGACGACATCGTCGCGGCGAAGCAAACGGGGAAGGTCGGCATCATCCTGGGCTGGCAGAACTCCTCGGGCTTCGACGACTATCTGCCGTTCGTCGGGCTCTTGGCCGAACTAGGACTTCGGGTCGTTCAGCTCACCTACAACACCGCCAACGCGGTTGGCTGCGGTTGCTACGAGGAACGCGACGGCGGCCTGACAGGCTTCGGGCGCGAGCTCGTCCATGAGCTCAACCGGCACCGGATCCTCATCGACCTCAGTCACGTCGGTAGGCAGACCGCGATGGATGCGCTTCAGATCTCGGCGCAGCCCGTTGCCTACACGCATTGCCTTCCGGCGGCGCTGAAAGACCATCCACGCAACAAGACCGACGACGAGTTGCGAGCGGTGGCCGGGCGTGGGGGGTTTATCGGTGTGACCTTCTTCCCCAGCTTCATGCAGCGTGGTGAAGCATCGACCATCGCCGACTACCTTGATGCCCTCGAGTACGTCATCGATCTCGTCGGGGAGCAGAACGTCGGGATCGGAACGGATTTCACCGAGGGACACGGGCCCTCGTTCGTCGACTACATCACGCGCGACAAAGGCATCGGCAGGCGTCTGACAGAGTTCGCGCCCACCATGCTTCCAACGGATCTCACCGGCGTGAGGGACCTCCCACGCGTGACGGAGGCGATGGTCGATCGCGGCTGGTCCAGACGATCGGATCATGCGGATTCTGGGAAGGAACTGGATGGGGTTCCTCAGCACGCTCTGGTAACGGCCGGCGGCCCGACCCGTCGTCGAATCCTGCGCCCGGGGGTCGTCGCGCGATGCGGGTCTGTTGCCCGCTGAACGGTCCTGATAGACAGAAGTCGGCGGCCACGAGACAGCTTTCCACGTCGGTGATAGGAGCGAGCCATGCCCGAGCGTTTCAACGGAACGATCAACGTCGACATTCGTGATTCGGTTCCCGACTGGTCGCCGTTCGAGCCTCCGAAGGCTCCTGACGGTGCGCCGAACGTCCTGTACATCGTCCTCGACGACGTGGGCTTCTCGGCGCTCGGTAGCTACGGCGGGCCGATCGAGACGCCGAACATCGACCGGATCGTCGACGCGGGCGTGCGCTACACCCAGTTCCATACCACCGCCTTCTGCTCGCCGACGCGCTCATGCCTGCTGACCGGCCGCAACCACACGCGCAACAGCATGGCCTGCATCACCGAGGCCGCGATCGGATTCCCGAACGCGAGCGGAACGATCCCGCCCGAGAACGGGATGCTCTCCGAGATCCTCGGCGAGCGCGGGTGGAACACGTACATGGTCGGCAAATGGCACCTCTGTCCGACCGACGAGATGAACCTCGCGGCGCCTCGGCGCAACTGGCCGACCGGCCGGGGCTTCGAGCGCTGGTACGGGTTCCTGGGCGCAGAGACGAACCAGTGGTATCCCGACCTCGTCTACGACAACCACATGGTCGACCAGCCGAGCCTGCCGGAAGACGGCTACCACCTCACGGACGACATCACCGACAAGGCGCTCGAGTTCATCCGCGACGCCAAGGCGATCGCGCCCGAGAAACCGTTCTTCCTCTATTACGCGCCGGGCGCGTGCCACGCGCCGCACCAGGCGCCGAAGGAGTGGATCGACAAGTTCAAGGGCCATTCGACGCCGGCTACGAGGCGATGCGCGAGCAGACGCTTGCGAAGCAGAAGGAGCTCGGGATCGTGCCGGCAGACACGGAGCTGCCGCCGCTCAACCCGATCGGCACGCCCGAGACACGCACGGGCCCGGACGGCAAACCGTTCCCCGCGCTCGACACCGTCCGCCCGTGGGACTCGCTCAACGACGACGAGAAGCGGCTCTTCGCGCGCATGGCGGAGGTCTACGCGGGCTTCCTCGCTCATGCCGACCACCACATCGGGCGGCTGCTCGACTACCTCGAGCATACGGGCGAGCTCGAGAACACGGTCGTCGTCGTCGTGTCGGACAACGGCGCCTCGGGCGAGGGCGGCCCGAACGGCTCCGTCAACGAGATGAAGTTCGCGAACGGCGTGCCGGACGACCTCGCGCAGAACCTCGCCCAGATCGACGACCTCGGCGGCACCGAAGACGTACAACCACTATCCGACCGGCTGGGCGATGGCGTTCAACACGCCGTTCAAGATGTGGAAGCGCTACGAGTTCAACGGCGGCACGAGCGACCCATGCATCATCTCGTGGCCCGCCGGATCGAAGGCCCGCGGCGAGATCCGCGAGCAGTACCACCACGCGATCGATCTCGTCCCGACGATTCTGGACCTGCTCGGCGTCGAGCCCCCCGAGACGATCAAGGGGCACACACAGTCACCGATCGACGGTGTCAGCATGCGCGAGAGCTTCGACGACGGTGCTGCAGAGTCGAGCCGGAAGACGCAGTTCTACGCGATGCTCGGCTCGCGGGCTATCTGGCACGAGGGCTGGAAGGCCGTCACGACCCACCCCGTGATCGCCGGGTGGAGCAACTTCAACGACGACGAGTGGGAGCTGTACCACACCCACGTCGACCGCTCCGAGCTCCACAACCTCGCCGACGAGCAACCCGAGAAGGTGCGGGAGCTCGTCAACCTCTGGTTTGCGGAAGCGGGCGCGAACATTGCGTTCCCGCTGGACGACCGCTCTCCTGTCGAGATCTTCGCGACGCCGCGGCCCCAGCTCACCGCTCCCCGTGACGAGTACCTCTACTACCCCGACGCGGCGCCCGTGCCGGAGTGGCAGGCCGTCAACGTGAAGAACCGCTCGTTCGCGATCGGAGCGCTCGTCGACATTCCCGGCCCGGGCGCCGAGGGCGTGCTCTTCGCCCACGGCACGCGTTTTGGGGGGCACGCGCTCTACGTCAAGGACGACCGGCTGCACTACGTCAACAGCTTCGTCGGCGCCGAAGAGCAGATGATCGTCGCGTCCGAGAACATCCCGATGGGCGACGACGTGATCCTGTCGGCGGCCTTCGAGAAGGAGGGCCAGGAGCCGACGCACGCCTTCGGGACGCTGACGCTCTACCACGGAGAGGACAAGGTCGGCGAGGGCAAGATCAAGACCCAGCTCGGCGCCTTTGCCATTGCCGGCTCCGGGCTCTACGTCGGCCGGCACGTGGGCGAGGCCGTCACCGACGACTACCCCGGCACGTCACCGTACGAGTTCACCGGCGGGAAGCTCCACCGCGTCTCCGTGAACGTCAGTGGCAAGCCGTATCTCGACCTCGAGCGTCACGCCGCGATGCTCCTCAAGGCACAGTGACAGGCGCGGCGCCGGGGCTCGCGTCCTGGAACGACACCGCGACGAAGCAGGCGATCGTCGACTTCGTCGCGCGCGTGACCGAGGAGGGCGGCGCGGACTATGTGACCCCGATCGAGCGGATCGCCGTCTTCGACAACGATGGCACCCTCTGGTGCGAGAAGCCGATGCCGATCGAGCTCGGCTTCATCCTCCAGCGGCTCACCGAGATGGCCGAAGCCGACGAGTCGCTACGTGAAAAGCAGCCCTGGAAGGCGGCTCACGAGAACGACTACGCCTGGCTCGGAAACGTGATCACCAAGCACTACCACGGCGACGACACCGACGTGAAGGTCCTACTCGGCGGCATCGTCCAGGCCTTCGGCGGCATGAACGTCGACGACTACGGCCTCGCTGCTCACGCGTACCTGCACGGCGGAGAGCATCCGACACTCAGGCGAGCCTTCCACGCCCTCGCGTACATCCCGATGGTGGAGCTGTTGCGCTACCTCGAGGCCAACGGCTTCACGAACTACATCGCCTCGGGCGGCGACCGCGACTTCATGCGGCCGATCACCGAGCAGATGTATGCGATCCCGCCTGAGCGCGTGATCGGGAGCTCGAACGCCCTCGCCTATCAGGACGATGAGCACGGCGGCTCGGTCGTGTACCTCGCCCAGCCCGACTTCTTCGACGATGGCCCCTCGAAGCCCGTGCGCATCTGGAGCCGTGTCGGCCGCCGGCCGATCCTCGCGGCAGGGAACTCGAACGGCGACATTCCAATGCTCCGGTACGCAGGCGGGAAGGGGCGGCCCGCCCTTCAGCTGCTCGTGCTCCATGACGACGCCGAGCGAGAGTTCGACTACACCGCAGGCGCGGAGGCCTCGCTCGAGGAGGCACAGGCTCGTGATTGGACCATCGTGAGCGTCAAGAACGACTGGTCGACCGTCTTTGCAGAGACGACCACGTGACCTGACTCGACCAGACGCGCCGTCTGACGCAACCCTCGGGCGGTCCACGGTGTGCGAGGCCACTCGTCGCCGTGGGGGCCGGCTCGTCAGGGAGGACTCAGCACTTTGATGGTGTAATGCCGAGGATGATTCGCATCGCAACGCTCATCCTGGCTCTTGCAGTCGTCGGTGTGTCGTCCATCGCCGCCTCGCCCATCCAGGCGGCGTCGTTCGAACGGCAGGCCTACGCTTTCTCCGACCGAGCCCAACCACTGCTCCTCATCGATCAGCGTGTCACGGCCCGCGCACATCCTTCTCCACGCGCGGGGATCGTCGGCAGGGTCGAAACACGCACACCGCTGACCGGCGCCCCGACGGTGCTACCGATTCTGCAAACGGCGCGCGGCCCGGCGGGAGGCCGCTGGCTCCGCGTGAGGCTGCCGATGCGGCCGAACAGCGCCAGCGGATGGGTGCCGGCAGATACGGGCAAGGTCACAACGACGCCGTGGAGGATCGTCGTGCACCTCGACTCGCACCGGGCGCTTGTCCTCTGGAACGGCAAGATACGGGCCAGCTATCCGATCGTCATCGGCCACCCCGGGACACCGACACCACGCGGCGCCTTCTTCGTCGTCGAGAAGATCCGCGTCGCTCCGGGCGTGACCGAAGGCCCGTGGGCATTGGCGACCTCCGCGTATTCCAATGTGCTCCACGAGTTCGCAGGCGGCCCAGGGCAAGTCGCCCTTCATGGCATCGTCGGGCTCAGTGCGCCTCTGGGGACGTCGGCTTCTCACGGTTGCGTCCGGTTCGGCAATGATGCGATCACGTGGATCGCGACGCACGTCGGCAACGGCACGCCGCTCGTCATCCAGCCCTGATCGCCGTCCCGCCCGCAACATCCGACGGTCGCGCTTCACTCTGCAGATGATCGACGCCGACCAGGCAAGAGAGATCGAAGAGAAGCTCGCCCGGCTCCTGGATGTGCGGGTCGACCACCTGCGCGACTATCTGTCCGGCAACATCCGGTCGGGCGGGGAGCGCCGAACGGGCTACACGTTCGTCCGAGGGTCCCACAGCGGCACCTACGTGCGCGACCCGGACGGAACCGACATCGTTCCCGCCGGTCACGGCATCCCGGTCTAGCGGTTCACGGCTCAGCCGGGCGGTGAGCCGACACCTCGATCGGCTGCGTCGGAGCGCGCGGCGTCCCGCCCGCCCTGCAGGAGCAGCACGTAGGGCGTGAGCCAGTCGGCGAGCTCCGTAAAGCCCTGGGGGCGGATCTCGTAGATCCGGTGCCGGCCGACCGAGCGGCGCGCCACGAGGCCGGCCTCGCGCAGAATGCGGAGGTGACGGGAGGTGCTCGGCTGGCTCAGACCGGTCGCTGCCATGAGCTCGCCGACTGGACGAGGTGCGTGCCGGAGCGCGTCGAGCAGCCGACGCCGGGCGGGGTCCGCGACGACCTCGAACACCGTGTTCATCCATCGATCCAAGCACATATATGTGTGGCGCGACATATATGTGTCGATCCAGGCGCACCGCGCTCGTCATCAGCATGAACAGTCCACCCCGCCAAGGAGGCACCGATGAAGTACCTGATGCAGATCTACCAGGGCGATGCCCTCGAGACGCAGGCCCAGCTATCGGAGGCCGACCAGCAACGCGTCTGGGCCGACTATGCCGCCGTCCGTGAGACGCCGGGCGTGACGCCGGGCGAAGGTCTCGGCCTGCCGAGCACCGCGACGACGGTGCGGGTCGAGGACGGGAAACCGATGGTCACCGACGGCCCGTTCGCCGACACGAAGGAGGCGCTCGGCGGCTACTTCGTGTTCGAGGCAGACAGCCTGGACACCGCGCTCGAGCTGGCCGCTTTGGTGCCGGCCGCCCGCTACGGCGGCGCCGTCGAGGTCAGGCCGATCGTCGATTGGTGATCCAGAACCCCCGACCCGCGACCGAAGGCCCCCCTAGCAGCTCAGGCGGGCCTTCGGTGCGTTATGCGCTCGGCAGCGGGATCGTCTTCACCGCAGCGGTGCCCGTCGGTGCCGGGGGCTCAGTGCTTCCTGCGTCGAGGCGAAACGGCGGGTACGTATCGGTCATCAGGCCCGCATAGGCGACCACTCGGAAGACCCAGCGGTTCAGGCCGAGGACGAAGTCGTAGAGGGACCGGGGGTAGCGACCCGTGAAGAGCAGGGCAAGCCCGGCGAACAGCACGAGCAAACCGATCAGGCCGCCGCCGGAGGCGTAGAGCCAGCCGTCGCCGTCATCCGTCCAGGCGGACCATGCACCGCCGGTGAAGATCGCGACGATGACGTACTGCGGGAGCGCGAGGAGCCACCACTTGACGAGCACGAGCCCGCGCGAGAGCCGCTCGGGATACTCGATCTCGAGCCTAGCCGGGTAGGCCGCGTCATCGGCAAGCGAGAAGGGCGGATACTTGTCCGTGCCAAGGGCGCTGTAGGAGTAGAACCCAACGCGCCACGACCAGCGGAGGACGCCGACGTTGAAGTCGAAGATTCGGCGCGGATAGCGGCCGGTGAACAGGATCGCGAAGCCTGCGACGACGGTCGAGACCGCGAAGCCGATCCAGAGGAAGAGAAGGACGATGAAGTGCGGGATGGCGAGCAGCCACTTGAAGAGCCACTGCCAGCGTCCAACCGCGGGATCGAGGTCGCCGGTCAGGCGAACTGGGAAGACGGCTTGCTGGGAGGTCATGCTCTGGTGCTCCTTCGATTCGAGTGATTGGTGCGGTGACGCATCAGCCACCGCAAGCGAAGCGGGCGCCGTCTGCGATCGTCGAGATCAGACTCGCAGCGTGGAGTGTCCGGCACAGTGCGGCCAGCACCCCTCTTTCGCGGGACGCGTCCAAGAAGGTGGAGACGCCCGGCAGCAAACTGGCGCTCGACGCCACCGACCCATCGGGTTCGACAGCAGGCCCTCCGGGTAGGCGAAAGGCATGAAAATCAAGAGAATGTTCTACGCCGTGATCGGGTTCGCCGCAGCAGCGATCGGTAAGCGTGCCTTGCGCCGCAAGGCACGCAAGGCACTTCGGCTCTCGTAGCAGGCCAAAGATGAAGACGCTCGAAGCCGCCGCAAGGCCCCTGATGCCCCCGCGCGCTGCGCGTGGACTGGACGTCCTCAGCGTCGGGATGCTCGTTCCCGGCCTTGCGGCGGTCGCATATGTGGCGGTTCGGCTTGGCCGTTCACGCGGTGGTGCGCGACGCTCTCGTTCTTGAAGCTGCCGGTCGGCGCCGGCAGAGGCGCTCGGCATTGCGTCGCCTGTTACGTCGGTCTTAACCGACAATCACCCATGCGGGTGGTCTGTGCGCCTCGCGGCAGAGGTAGTCGTAAGAGGGACGACCGGCCCAGGCGTTCCGTCGACCGCACTCGACGGGGACACACGCCCGCCGCCGAACGCCGGGCCGGTCGTCCTCGACCTGCGGCCTGGAACGGCGTCGGCACCGCCCCGTGCACGTGGTAGCCTCGCGGCGTGACCGAGGCTCGGCTCGAAGACCACGGTTCGGGCCTCGCGCCGTCGAGCGAGGGCTGGTTCGTCGTGAACGTGCGGGACGCCGGGTGGCTGACGTTCGGTGCGAGTTCGAGAGCCGGAACGCCCCGTCTCGCAGGTCGGCCCGTGCGTGATCCTCATGGTGGTGCGCGGACCGACGACGAGCAACTCCTCTATCCGGTCTCGGATCTCGCCGGGCGCCACGGTGCGAGTGCCGAGAAGGAGACGCCGGATCCGCAGCAGGCACACGCGCCGTTCGAGCGGCCTCGTCCGGGGAAGCCCTCGTACTGGCATCAGCTCCCCTGGGCCTGACCTCGAGGTGAACATGCGCTGGTCAGCGCTGGTCGTGGTTGTGGTGACACTTGCTGCTGGCCTCGCCGGTGCGGCCTCGGGGAGCGCGAACGAGGCAGCAGCGCCGCCTCTGGCGACGCTTCTCGCCCGGCACGTCCCGATCCTCGTGCTCCATCCAGCCGAGCGCTTCGGTCCGGTCGCGGTCGACGGCTTCCTTGCCGACTCCGATCTCCAGCGGAGGGCAGGAGCAGGCTGGGAGAAGGTCGAAGGCCCGCTGCCTGTGGGTGGGGCCGACCAGCGCCTCGACCAGCGCCAGTGCCGCGCCGTCGAGGGTGTTGCGGCGTCCGCGTGCTATGCGGATGCGGAGGCACGGCATGGTTCGGCGCCGGTCGTGTACGGCGCGGCTTTCCGCACGAAGAGCCGGATCGACCTCCAGTACTGGCTCTGGTACCCATACGACGACTACAGCCCTACGGTTCCCGCGGGCGAGCTGTGGCAGGTGCACGAAGGCGACTGGGAGGCGGTCTCGGTGATTCTCGATCTCACCGGAAAGCCGGTTGTCGCGGCGTACTCGCAACACAGCGCCGGGAAGCGGCGTGCCTGGGCAACCGCGCCGAAGCAGGGGCTGCGGCCCCTCGTCTACGTCGCCCTCGGCTCACATGCGAACTATTTCGCGGCAGGCGACAACCGCCTCGACCCTCGCCTCGTCGATCCGTTGCTGATCAGGGTCATCACCGCCGCCGGGGTGCAGGCTCTCGATCACACGGGGAGGGGTCGCATCGTGAGGCCGCGGTTGGTGCGGGTGACGGCGGCAGCTCCGTCGTGGATGACGTTCCTCGGGACATGGGGGGAAGCGGGGTACTTCCACTTCCCCGGAAACGAACCGATCTCCTTCGGTGCAGGCCCACGCGGCCCTGCCGTCCACGAGCAGTGGCGCTTTCCGGTCGCGGAAGCGCTGAGTTGGCCGCGCGGGTGACGAGAAGCCCTCCGGCTCACGAATCCGTGGCGGGGGCGAGTGCCTCGAGCACGTAGGCGTCCACCGGCTCCTGCTTGCCTTTCACCTGGAGCGGTGGGATCCGCTCTGCAACCGCACCGGCCTTGAGCCGGCGATACGTCGCCTCGCCGATGAGCACGGTACCGGGGCGCGCAGCGGCCTCGAGCCGCGCAGCCAGGTTGACGGTGTCGCCGACGACACCGTGCTTGCGGTGGCCCCGCGGCCCTCCGACAACAGCGGCGACCACGTCGCCGCTGTTCACTGCGGTCCGGAAGCGAGGCCATTTCGGGTGGAGCGCCGCGATTCGGTCGGCCTCTTCCTGGAGCAGCAACGCTGCCCCCGCCGCCCGCTCGGCATGGTCCGGCGTTGTGCCTTGCTTGTTGAAGATGGCCATCACCTCGTCGCCGACGATCTGGTGCACCTCGCCGCCGTTGGCCTCGAGGAGCGGCACGATCGTCTCGAAGTACGTGTTGAGCATGGTCGCGACCTGGCTCGGCTCGCGCCGGTCGCTGTAGGCGGTGAACCCGGAAAGATCGGCAAGCAGGATGCTCACATCTTGGGCCCCGGCCAGCGTCCGGTCCAGATACAGCGCACTGAAGCGCTCCTCGTGCCATTCCCGGCGCGCGATCGCAGCGATCACAACGAACGCGGCGAGCATGAGGACGTGCCATTCCCACCAGGAGATCTGCCAATTGCGGGCCCATGCGATCACCACCATCGCCTCGGCGAGAAGCGCGAATGCGAACGCCACGGCGAGCGCGAACCGTGCCCCGCGCCGGCGGTAGAGAGCGAGGTAGCCCACAGCGGCGGCGCCGAAGAGCGCAACCCCGCCGGCCGCGAGCCCGATCTGCCAGCCGTCGAGCTCTTCCTGGGCAAGCGGGCGATCGAGGGGCGGGAGCGTTGCGAGCGAAACGACCGCCCAGACGACGACGAGTGCCGTCAGGGCGCCGAGCAGTAGGGGTGCGGCGCGCAGCACGCGGTCGGCCGCACGCGGACGAAACTCGAGTGAGGACGAGGCTGCGAAAGCTGCCGCCACGAGGAGCCCGACCGGGGGCGCGAGCTCGAAGCCGGCATTCTTGCCCACCAGGACGCCGGGTGTGGCGAGCGCATGGAGGCCGAGAAATGCCGCGCTCGAGAGAAACGCGAGCGAGACGAGGAACAGCCGCGCATCGCGTCGCCTGCGCGCCGCGATCAGCACCGTGTAGCCGAGCCCCACGCTCGCGAGTGCCGCTGTGAGCACGAGCCAGAAGTGGGCCGGGTGACTCTCCCAGCGCCCATCGATCGCCGGCTTCGCCAGCACGGCGACCCATAGGACTGCCGGAACGACGGCCGCAAAGACCCAGAGCTTCATTGAACGGCACGTTCACGAACGTGCGGACCGGTGCGGGAGGGAGAGCGGCGCATTGCGACGTTCGCGGAGAGGACCAGAGTGTTGCACGGCCGCGAGAGAGCCGTCCGGCGCCGGGTGGCTCGAGCATGTCGGCAGGGACGAGGCCTCCGCGCCCGAACTCCACCTCAACGCCGCGTCGATGCGGTGTCACAACAGGAGGTAGGCATGAATTCGCGGTCGATGGCCGGCTGGATCGGGTTCGCCGGCATTCTGATGCTCATCGTCGGCGGGATCGCCTTCGTCGAGGGACTGATCGCCGTGATCGAGGACGACTACTTCGTCGTCACCGCGTCCGGCTTCCTCGCAGTCGACCTGACGACATGGGGGTGGGTGATGATGATCTGGGGTGTGCTCCTCTTCCTCGCCGGCCTCGGCTTGCTGGGCGGCCAGGGATGGGCGCGTTGGTTCACGATCGTGGTCGTGGCGGCCAACTTCTTCGCTCAGCTCGGGTTCCTCGGCAACAGCCAGTACCCGCTCTGGACGCTGACGGCGTTGACGCTCAACGTGATCGTGCTCTACGCGCTGACGGCACGGTGGGAGGAGAGCGAGACCGCGCCGGCCACGTAGTTCGCCTCGACGATCCGCGCGGGTGAGAGCCGTATGGCTCTCACCCGCGCTAGCCTCTCGGGCTCGAGAAGCTCTAGGCGGTGGTTGTCGCCGGCCGCGTGGCGAGCGTCGCTTTGAGCTGGACGGTGGAGCCGTTCCTCGTCACCGTCAGGCGCAACTCGTCACCGGGCCGATGCCCGCTGACTGCCGCCGTCAGCTGATTGGCGTTCTCGACCGTGACGCCGTCGACTGCGGTGATCACGTCTCCCGACTTCAGCCCCGCGGCTGCAGCTGGGCTGCCCGCGCGCACCGTTCCGACCTGGGCACCGCTGCCCGACGCGTTGTCGCCGACCGTGACGCCGAGATAGGCGTGCTCGACCGTCTTGCCCGCGATCAGGTCCGTGACGACCGACTTGACCGTGTTGGACGGGACTGCAAAACCGACGCCGGCGTTGATGCTGCTGCCGTTCTGGCTGTCCGTCGCGATTTGCACGTTGACCCCGACGACATTCCCGCTCGAGTCGATCAGCGGGCCGCCGGAGTTGCCGTGGTTGATCGGAGCATCCGTCTGGATCGCGTTCGGGATCGTGTAGCCGTTCGGTGCCTCGATGTCGCGATCGACGGCGCTGACGATGCCGGCAGTGATGCTCTCGGCGTATCCGAACGGGCTTCCGATCGCAACGACTCCTTCGCCCGGCTCCACGGCCGAGCTGTTTGCGAGTGTCAGCGGCGTGAGCTTGCCGGCGGCGACGGAGACCTTGATCACAGCGGTGTCCGTCGACGGATCGGATCCGACGAGCGTCGCCTTCGCGGTCGTCCCGTCCGTGAACCTGACCGTGATCTTCGAGGCATCGCTGACCACGTGGGCCGCCGTGATGATGTTGCCCTGCTTGTCGTACACGAAGCCGGTTCCCTCGGCTTGCGCTTGTTGCGAGCCACTGCCCGGGCCGAACGGCGAGACGCCATTCCCGCCTTGGGACGTCGCCGCCTGCGTGACCGTGATGTCGACGACGCCGGGGCTGTCCCGCTTGTAGATCGTCTGGGCATCGAACGACGATGCCGTCAAGGCGACATTGGTGGAGCTCGTACTCGCCGTTGCGGTGCTGCTCGCGCCGTGGTCGGAAAAGCCTCCGACACCGGCGGCCACGGCCGCCGCCGTGGCTGCTCCCGCGACGAACGGAGCCAGGATCAACGCTGCCCGCCGCCGGCGGCGTCCACTGGCTCCCTCATTGCTTGCAGAGTCGTTCATGCTCGTCCCTCTCTGTTTCGATGACCGTTCCAGCCAAGCAGGCGAATCTGAGAGCCAGCTGCGAGCCGCGCAAAGCGTTCGGGAAGCCTTCGTGAAGATGATGTGAAGCCGCCCCTCCAGGAGCGGTTCGGTACCGACCTTTGGGGTTGGTAACGGGGCGGACGGGCCGCCCTGAGCGCGCCGGATCAGCCGCCGCTGATCGCGGCGATCACGTCGACCCGGGAGCCGGCAGCGAGCGGCGTCTCGAGCGACGCGCGCTCCCGGTCGACGTAGACGTTGATGTGGTGGCGCAGCACGGGCCCCGGCTCGCACAACCGGTCGCGGAGCCCGGGCCAGCGCTCGTCGAGCCGCTCGATCGCCTCGTCCACGGTTGCGGCGTCGACGTCGAGGCGCCGTGGCAGCTCGTGGAACAGCGGCGGGAGGGTCGGTGGCAGATGCAGGTCGGCCACGGCTACGCCACCACCGCGACCTCGACGGACGAGATTGCGGGCAAGTAGCTCGCGATCTCACTCCAGCTCTCGCCCTCGTCCGCGCTCGCGAACACCTGACCGGTGCTGGTTCCGAAGTAGAGGCCGGGCACGTCCAGGGAGTCGATTGCCATTCCCTCGCGCAGCACGCCGAGGTGCGCATCGTGCTGTGGGAGCCCGCGGTCGAGGCGCTGCCAGGAGCTGCCGGCATCGCTCGTACGCCAGACCGCCGCCTTGCCGTCGGGCATGCAGCGTCCGTGTCCCGGGTCGAGCGGGATCACGTAGAAACCGTCGCGGTCATGGGGGTGCGCCGCAGCCGCGAACCCGAAATCGCTGGGCAGGCCCTCGGTGATCTCGACCCACGAATGCCCACCGTCGTCGCTGCGATGCATGCCGCAGTGGTTCTGCTGGTACAGGCGGTCGTTGTCGACCGGGGACATCACGAGCTTGTGCACGCAGTATCCGATCTCGGGGTTCTCGAGAGGCCAGTCGGCCCGGAGCCCCTTGTTGCGGGGTGTCCAACTCGCCCCGTCGTCCGTCGTCTCGAAGATCCCGTATCCCTGGATGACAGCCCAGAAGCGTGACGGCTCGTCCGGGTGCGGCATGATCGCCGGCAGTCCGAGGTGGCCCGGCGGTTGCTTGCCCGGATCGTTCCAGTCGCCGCGTCCCGGTTGGCCGTCGAGCGTGCTGAGGAGCGACCAAGTCGCTCCGCCGTCCCGGCTCTCGAACACGCCGGCGGCCTCGGCACCGGCGAGCAGTCGTCCGTGTGCCGCCGTCAGGCCCGAGATCTTCGAGAGCTTGAGGCCGTTGTCCTCGTATGAGAGCCCCTCGCTCGAGAGCTCCCAGCTCTCTCCGAGATCGTTGCTGCGCCAGACACCGGCACCGTGCCACTCGCTCGCCGCGGCGGCGTAGATGGTGCCGGATCCGGCGTCGTGCACGGCGTGGTAGATGGGCCAGCCTTCGCAGTAAGGCCCGCGCACGCTCCAGTCGCGGCGATCACCGTCGCTTTCGAGCACGAAGCATCCCTTGCGGGTCCCCACCAGCAGCGTGATCGACGCCATCTCGCTCTCCTCCTCCGTCGTTGTCCGGGATTCCCTCGCCTATCAGACCGCATCCCGGAGCGAAAGTCATCGGCCCGTTCGCAACCGTCGACTTCTCACACCGTCACGCAGCTTCGAGGCGGTGGCTCCGACCCGCGGGGGTACAGTCGGCATCGGTGACCTGCCCCGACACCGAGCGTGCGCGACCGGCATGACCTGGCCGCGTGTTGCCGTGCTCGCGCCTGTCTCGTGGCGGGTTCCGCCGCGGCACTACGGCCCCTGGGAGCAGTTCGCCTCGCTCCTCAGCGAAGGGCTCGCCGCGAAAGGAGTCGACGTGACATTGTTCGCGAGTGCCGACTCGGTGACAGCCGGACGGCTCGCCGCTGTCGTCGCCCGTGGTTACTCCGAAGATCCGGACGTCGACCCGAAGGTGGCCGAGTGTCTGCATATCGCTCACGCCTTCGAGCGGGCGGACGAGTTCGACATCATCCACAACAGCTTCGATTTTCTCCCGCTCACCTACAGCGGGCTCGTCGATACGCCGGTGCTCACGACCATCCACGGCTTCTCGTCGCCGAGGATCCTGCCCGTGTACCAGCGGTACGGCTCGACGTCCGCCTATGTTGCGATCAGCGATGCGGACCGGCATCCGAGCCTCGATTACCTGGCGACGATCCATCACGGGATCGACACCTCCGCGTTCTCGCTGCATCCGTCCCCCGGCGGCTACCTGCTCTTCTTCGGCCGGATCCACCCGGACAAGGGCACCGCGGAGGCGATCGACGTCGCCGTCGCCACGGGGATGCCGCTCGTGATCGCAGGGATCGTGCAGGATCAGGGCTACTTCGACGAACAGATCGCACCGAGGCTCGACGGCACGCAGGTCTCCTTCATCGGCGCCGTGAGCGGCGAGGA
Source organism: uncultured Thermoleophilia bacterium (assembly GCA_963799905.1). GTDB lineage: Bacteria > Actinomycetota > Thermoleophilia > Gaiellales > Gaiellaceae > Gaiella. The sequence goes on along the minus strand of CAWCYU010000008.1, from coordinate 70,684 downwards.
GCGCTCCCAGCTCCTCGGTGGAGCTCACACGCTCCTGCACCTGATCGGGTTCGACGAGCCGTTCGGGTACAGCGTCGTCGAGGCCATGGCGTGCGGCACGCCGGTGATCGCATTCGAACGAGGCTCGATGGCCGAGCTGATCGAGGACGGAACCACCGGCTTTCTCGTCGACACCGTCGCTGGCGCAGTCGGCGCCGTCGACCGTGTAACAGCCCTCGATCGGCCTGCGATCCGCGCCTATGCAGTCCGGCGCTTCGGGGTCGAGCGGATGGTCGATGCGTACGTCGACGCATACCTCGCGACGATCGAGCGGCATGGGTCGCGCCACGGTCGAGCTCCGTGATCTGTGCGACACTTCGGAGGCGCGTGGATCCTTCGGAACCGCTGTGGCGGCTCCTTTCCAGGGCTCCACACCAGGTTCGAGTGCAACCCGGACGGATACCGACGCCCTCACGGCAGTCAGGAGTCAGGCGATGAAAGGCTCGCAGAAACCGAAGAAGACGGGCAAGAAACCGGCGCAGAAGTCGCTCAAGGAGCGGCGCACCGAGAAACGAGCTGCAGCGAAGCAGACGCGCTCGCTGGACGTCTGAGCCGACTCGCTCGTGCCCGCGCTAGGCGGGGGCGGCCAGCACGGCGGCGAGCAGGTCTTCGAGTTGCGCGGTCGCTACGCATACCGACGTGTCGGCCGCGCCGTAGTAGAGGCGGACCTCGCCGCTCCGTTCGTCGTGGACGAGGCCGCAGGGGAACACGACATTCGGGACGTCGCCGATTCGCTCGTAGGGAGCGAGCGGCGAGAGGATCCAGCGAGGAAGCCGGCGGAGGACGCGCGTCGGCTCGTCCAGGTCGAGCAGCGCGAGACCGACCCTGTAGATGGTCCCGCCGACGACCTCTCCTTGACGCCGTGGTAGATCAGGAGCCACCCGTGCTCGGTCTGCAGCGGCGGCGGCCCGATGCCGATTCGGAGCGAGTCCCACCAGGCGCCGGCGCGCGGCTGCATGACCGCCTCGGGGCGCTCCAGGTGTGGAGGTCGGGCGAGCGCGAAAGCGAGAATCGTCGCCGTGCGACCCCGTCGATTTCCGTCTTCGGGCGGTGGAAGAGGATCCACTCGCCGCCGATCCTCTGCGGCAACAGCGCCGCGTTCTTGTCGTCCGGTCGCCTGATGACCCCGTGACGCTCGACGGTCCTGAAATCCGTTGTCGTCGCGAGGAAGACCGCGGGACCGGCGGGGCCGTAGGCAGTGCAGGTGATCACCCACCGGTCCTGCTCGGGGACGAACACGACGCGAGCATCCTCGAAGCCCCATTGCTCGCTCTCGATGCCGGGGGTCGGAGCGAGCAGCGGCTCCGGATCGATCGTCCATTCGTCGATCCCGTTCGCCGAGCGCGCCACGGGAGGTGGGAGATCCCGGTCAGATCCTCGACCCGGACGAGCACGATGGTCTCGCCGTCGAGCTGGGCCGCTGCCGGGTTGAAGACGACATTGACGGGATACGGCCAGTCGTCCGCGGTCAGGATCGGGTTGGCGGGATGGCGAACGAAGAGCTCCCGCCGCTCCTCGGGAGCCGGCGTCGCTTCGGGGCTGCTCACGCGGTCACCGACTCACGGGTGCGGTGACGGAGGACGGCCGGCAGGCCTGCCGTGTCGAGGAGCAACGCCGCGCGGTGGAAGGCGAGTGTCGACTCGGCCCCCTCGTTGTCGTTCGTGGTCTCCTCGCCCAGCCCGTCGCTGCAGCCGCCCGTCGCGAAGTCGTACAGCGGCCGGTGGAGCCGGTTGCGGCCGAGGAACCAGTCGAATGACTGCTGGGCACGGAGCCCGTGGTCCGGGTCGCCGGTGACGGCGAAGGCGGCGAGCTCGGCCTCGACGAATGCCGACGCGTCGAGCGGCTGCTCGTCGCCGCTGCCGGGAGCCGGCTCGTCGCGGCTGCGGCCGTCGTGGCCGGTCAGCCGGAGGATGCCGTCAGCGAGGCCGGACTCGTCACCGAGCCAGCGAAGCACGTCGAGGCCCGTCTGTGTCAGATCGTCCCGGCCCAGTGCGACTCCGCCGACGATCATGGCGTGGGGGAGACGCGCGTTGTCGTAGGTGAGCCTGTCCTCGAACCAGAGCCAGCCCGGCGCCGAGGTGACGGCGTAGGCCTCTGACAGCTGTTCCAGCACCCGCTCCAGCACGCTGCGAGCCTCCGGCTCCAGTCGGTCAGGATCCAGGCGCGCGAGCCCGAGGGCTGCGTAGGCTCCCGTGCGAAGCGACGGATCGGCCGGAAGCGAGTGAATGATCGTCTCGAGGAGCCGTTCGGTCGGGACCGACGACGGCGGGCACCCAGGCGGTGGAGAGGATTTCACCGAGCGCCCAGACGGAGCGTCCGACATGATCGCCGGGATGCGGCTCGTCGAGCCAGCGCCGGTCGTAGCCCATGAAGTTCCGCATCCCCTCGTTGGCGTCGGTCGCATCCTGTAGGAACGCGAGCGACCGATAGAGGATCGACGTCCACACCTGCTCGTCACCGCGGCGGGCGAGCTCGAGCGCGACGACCGCAAGGCGGGCGACATCGTCGACGCAGTAGCCCGTGGAGCGGTTCGGGATGACGCCGTTCGCGTGCTGCACGATTCCGGCGTCGTCGACGAGGGTGCGGAGATGATCCGTCCTCATGCTGACGCGTTGTCGATCGATGCTCGAGACCGATCGGCGCCGACGTGGTGCGAGCTCGACCGCTTCGCGGAGGACGGACGCGGTGGCCTCTGCCACCGACGGCCAGGCGAGCTGGGCGCCGATTCGCCGCGCTTCGGCGCGCGCGGCGGCGAGTGCCGCCGGGTCGTCGATGTACCGGCAGACGGCGTCGGCGATCGCGCCGGAATCGGCGAACGGGACGATCGTCCCGGCGCCCGAGCCCAGCATGTCCTGCGCGTACCAGTACGGCGTCGAGATCACTCCGCAGCCGGCGGCGATGCCGAATGTGAGTGCGCCTGACGCGATCTGCTCCCGCTCCCGGTAGGGGGTCACGAAGACGTCCGTTGCTGCCAGCAGATCGGCGATCTCCTCGATGCTGAGAAATCGGTCGTCGAACTCGACGTTGTCCTCGAGGCCGAGGTCGAGCACCGTTTGCTCGAGCTTCAGCCGATAGCGCTCGCCTTCCCGATGTGCGACGTCGGGATGTGTCCGTCCGGCGATCACGTACAGGACGTCGGGATGCCGTGCGACGATCTGAGGCATCGCCTCGATCACCGTTTCGAGCCCCTTGCCCGCCGAGATGAGGCCGAACGTGGAGAGGAGGAAACGTCCGTCCACCCGCCCGTTCGTGCCACTCTGCGAGGTCGGCTCGCCGAGGGCGCGCTTGATCGCGTACTCACCTGCGCGTCGGGTCAGGACCGGTGGGGCACCGTGCGGCACGACACGCACCTTGGCGTCCGGACACGTCCCACCCTCGACGAGGAGACGCCGCGCCGTCTCCGTCATCACGATCACGAGCTCGGCTTGCAGGCAGACGGCCGCCAAGACCCGAGCCTGGTGCGGAGTGGGCTCGGACAAGACTGTATGCAGCGTCACGACGAGCGGCTGCGACAGCTCCTCGGCGAGCGACACGATGTAATCGCCGTCCCGGCCGCCGAAGATGCCGTACTCGTGCTGGAGCAGGACCACGTCGATGTCGAGGCGGCCCAGGATCCGGGCCGCCCGGAGATAGTCACCGCGGACCGCCTGCGCGATCGTTGCCACGAGGCCCGGCCTCTGGGGGCGGGACGGCTCGTTGACGATCACCACCTTCTCGACGCGGTCGACCCCGTCGAGGCCGAGCAGCGCGCCGCGGACGTCCGCCGCGAAGGTGCCGATGCCGCAAGCCCGCGGCGGGTAGGTCGAGACGATCGCGGTGCGCACGGCTGCTCGCGTCTCCTTCCGTAGGGACTCCGGCCCCCGCGCCGATGCGCCGGTTCGGGCCGATTTCAGCCTCACCCTAGCCGACATGGTGGTGCTTCGGCGCCACGTGGGAGGGTCGAGGCTCGGCTAGAGAGGCGCCGAGTCGGGGGCGGCGAGCTCCTCGGCCTCCCGGCCGGCTTCTCCCCGCTTCTCGACGATCCAGTAGCGGTCGTGACGCTCGACCACGTTCTCGATCTCGGGGCTCGTATGCAGGGCGTCGGGGACGGTCAGGAAGCGGGCTCCGTGGGCGCGCACCGCTCGATACTCGTCTGCAAACAGCTCGACCACCGCCGCGCAGGTCGTCTGGAAGCACTCACACACGAATTGCTGCCGCGATTCCGACGACTCTTCGATGTTCGCGAGCACGTGCAGTCGCTCGTTGACCTGCCGGAACACGTTCTCGTTGCGAGCGGCCCGCTCGGCTCTGACATCGGATGCCATCCGAACAGCCTAATCACAGCCACTCGCCGAGCCTTCCTCGAGCGGTCAGTCCTCGTCGACGGCCACGACGCGGACGGGAACGCCGTCGATCGACCGCCCCCCGCGTGCATCGCGCGTCGCGAGGGACTCGATGAGCCCCTGGTCGTCGTCGGGATGGATTGCGATCACGATCTCGTCTGCGTGGAACGTCGCGAGGGCGTCCTGGACGGCGAGGTCGAGATCGGCCTCGCCGGCGGCCGTTTCGACGGTCTCTGCGGGTAGCTCCGAGCCGGCGCGAGCCGCGACGTCCTGCGCGTGCGCGAATGCCCGCTCGTCATTGGCCAGCCAGTCGAGGATCCCCTGTCGCACGACCGGGACGACGACCTTGATCGCGTCGTCCGGCTCGACGTAGCGGCGCAGCACAACCTCGGGCCGCTCGACCGTGCTGACGATGAGAATCCTGCGACCGCCCTCGCTCTGCGGCTCTCCGGCTGTCGCTGGACGAGTTTCAGCATGGCTCCCCTCCGGCTCACCAGCCGTCTCGGGCGACCGCGTGCCCGTCACGTCGTCCGCCCGAAGGCGTCGACAGGCGGTCTCACGGCGGCCGCGACGAGGAGGCGAAAGATGTACTTCGACAGCGCGATCCCGCCCGTGACAGCGAGCGCGATCGGCAGCAGGGCGATCAGCCAGAACATCGTCAAGCCTCCTTGCGGGTGGCAATGCGTCCTGTTCCTACTCCGAATTCGTACCCTCGGCATGAGCCCGTGAAACCATCGGCGGGCGCGCCCACACCGTTCTGGAACGTTTTAGAGCGGCGTTTTTCGGGCATCTCCGGGGCAAGAGAAGGACTACCGAGGGGGTCACACCATGAAGCGAAGAACCACGAAACTCGTCGCCGTGCCCATTGCCGTCGCATCGCTCGCTGCGGTCGTGACAGCGGGATTCCTGACCGGCTCGGGTGCCGCGGCCCGCGCCGTTGTCCCCACCAACTCGTCTCCTCCGACGATCGCCGGCACGGCGGAGGAGGGCAAGACGCTGACCGCGGCGAAGGGGACGTGGAGCGGCACTGAGCCGATCACCTACACCTATGCCTGGAAGCGCTGCGACGCCGACGGTGGTAGCTGCGCCACGATCAGCGGTACGAACGCGTCGACGTACGTCCTCAAGCCGGTGGACGCCGGAAATACGCTTCGCGTCACGGTGACCGCGAAGAACGCCGACGGCACGAGGTCGGCGACGTCGGTGCCCACAGCGGTTGTCAAGGCTGCTGCTGCGCCGCCGCCCTCGAACGGCTGCGGAAAGCCGAACAACGGAACGATCGGCGTCGCGGACGTCGCACCGCCGGCGCGGCTCAACGTCGATCAGACGCAGGTGTCGCCGAGTGCGATCACGTTCGGCACGAGCACCGTCACAGCGCGTTTCCACATCGCTGCCTGTGGGGCGAACGTTCAGGGTGCGCTCGTCTACGTGACCGCCGTGCCGTACAACCAGTTCTCGATCCCGAACGAGCAGCCGACCGGGGCCGACGGCTGGGTCAGCCTGGAGATGCACAAGCTGGGCGGCTTCCCTGCGACGCAGAGCCAGCAGCTGCTCGTCATGTTCGTGCGGGCCCGAAAGGCGGGCGAGAACGTGCTCGCCGGGATCTCGAGCCGGCGTCTCGTCTCGTTCCGCGTCACGCGGTAGCGCATACCGAGCGACCTCGATCCCGGGGCGTGCTGGTGCCAGGCTCGCACCTTGCACCGGCACGCCGGGACCTTCACCGACTGCACTGAATTGTCAGCCGCTGCGTGCAGGTAGATGCTGTACGCATGGAGCACGGTGATGATCTCGAACCGGCGACCGCTGCCGAACTCGGCCCGCACCAACCGCGTGGCGGGGTCGCAGGGGCGGCGATCGGAGTCGCCGTGGGTGCGGTCGGCGTCGGCGCGGCACTGCTCGTTCTCGAGCTCAGCGACGACGTCACCTATGCGCCGCTCGTCGGAGCCGTCGCGGTCGCGATCTGGGCCGGGGGAGGGACTGCAGGTATCGCGGCGGTCGTCACTGCCTGGCTCCTTGCGGGCTGGGCGCTCACCACGTCCCGGGTCCCGCTTCTCTTGGACCTCGAGCTCGACGTCAGGTGGGCCGTTGCACTCGTCTTCGGCGTCATCGTCGCCGGGGTCGGCTTCGGGATGCGACGCGGGCACGAACGTGCGGCGGAAGCAGCGGCGCTGGCCGACCGATCGCGGCTTCGAGTCGAGCGCCTGCAGGCTCTCGCCGCGTCGCTCTCGGCTGCTCTGACCCCGGAGCAGGTGGCGCGCGTGATGGTGGAGGGCGTCCCCGCTGCGATCGGAGCCAGAGGAGGCGCGCTCGGGCTGCTGGACGGCGACGAGCTCGTGATCGTGGATCCGGTCGGGGCAAGCGGTCAGACGCTCGTCCCCGGTTCACGGATGCCGTTGACGACCCGTGCCCCCATAACCACGGCGGCGCGGGAAGGCACGCCGACCTGGGTGGAGCGGCGGCGTGACTTCGTTTCCCGCTTCGCAGACGGCGCGGCTCTGGCGCCGTACGCATCGGGTGCCCTGGCCGTGCCGGTCTTCGTGGGAGGCAGGCTCGTCGGAGCGATGGGGTTTCCGTTCGCCGAGCCGGATGCGGTCACGGTGGAGGTGCGCACCGTGGCGCGGATAGCGGCGGACCTCGGAGGGCAGGCACTCGAGCGCGCCGAGCTCTACGCCCAGGAACGGGATTCGCGCGAGGCGCTCGACCGGATCCTCGCCGTCGCCCCACGGTTTCAGCACGGTGCGACGCCGGAGGCTGTCGCAGCCTCCGTCTGTGAAGAGGCGCGCAGGGCCTTCGGCTGCGACGTCGCCCAGGTGTGGACGCCGCTCGACGACGACGCGCTCGTGGTGACGTGGCGCGATCCCCCGAGCGAAAGGATCCCTGCCGGGACAAGGATCGACTTCGCGAACTTTCCAGGCCTGATCGACGAAATGCGCGCCCTGCGCTCGATGTTCGTGCCAGACGTGCAGGCGCACACGCGGGGCGAGGCCCTCCTCCACGCGCAACGCCTCGGCTTGTATTCGTCTCTCCGGATCCCGATCGTGATCGGAGCCCAGTTCGACAGGATCCTGACGCTCCAGTGGGCGCGCGTGATCCCGGAGCCGGCGCCGTCGATCGTGGCGGTGGCACGGCGGTTCGCCGACCAGGCGGGTCTCGCGATCGAACAGGCGGAGCGGCGTCGCGCCCAGGAGCAGACACGGTCGCTGCAGGCCGTTACCCAGGCGCTCGCAGCCGCGGTCACCCCGGCCGATGTGGGCTCGGCGATCGTGCGTCAAGGTGTCGCCGCGCTTGGAGCCCGGGCAGCCACGGTCTATGCGCTGAGCGATGACGGCGAGAGCGTGGAGCTCGTCGCGAGCGAAGGCTACGACGACGAGGTGGTCGCCGCCTGGGGAACGATCCCTCTCACGGCCGACGCACCCATCACCGACGCGATCCGCAACCGGGCGGTCGTGTCCTGCGCGTCGCCCGAGGAGATCGCAGCCCGGTACCCGTGGTTCGACCATACCGAAGCGTCGTTCGTCGCAGCACCGCTGATCGCCGCCGGCCGTGCGATTGGTGCCGTCTTCATCGGCTCGTCCCACGAAATCGACCCCAACCGGCCAGATTCAGGGGTCGTCGAGAGCCTTGCGCGGCAGGCGGCACAGGCCCTCGATCGTGCGCAGCTGTTCGAACGGGAGCAAGCGTCGGCCAACCGGCTCCGGAAGCTCCAGCAGGTGACCGCCGCGCTGTCCAACGCCGTCACCACGCGGGATGTCACCCGCACATGCCTCGAGCATGCAGCGGCAGGGGTCGGCGCCGGAGACGGGCTGATCGTCCTCCGTCGCGACGGCTCGAGCCGGCTCGATGTCGTCGCCGCGGTGGGTCTCGCCGGCGATGCGGGCGAGATCCCGCCGGACGCTGCCGATGCCATCGCCGCCTGCATGCGAGCCGACGCGCCGGTCGCGGCCGGTGCAGGCTGGTCGGCTTTCCCACTCGCCAGCGGCGCGCTCGCGGTTCGGTCGCGGCTCCGTCGGCAACTCGCGGCGGCGGACCGGGAGTGGCTCGTCACCCTCGTCAGCCAGGGGGCGCAGGCACTCGATCGAGCCGCACGGTACGAGACGGAGCGGGGGATCGCCGAAACGCTGCAACGAAGCGTGCTCCCCGAGCGCCTCCCCGCCTCCCACGGTGTCAAGCTTGCAGCGCGATATCTTCCGGGCACGAGCGGGGTCGACGTGGGAGGCGATTGGTACGACGCCATCCTCCTCGGCGATGGACGAATCGGCGTGGTCATCGGAGATGTCGTCGGGAAGGGCGTGCGCGCGGCCGCGATGATGGGTCAGCTCCGGAATGCATTGAGGGCATTCGCGTTCGAGCACTCCGATCCGCAGGTTGTCGTATCGAGGCTCGGGAAGCTCGTGGACGGCATGATGGAGGTGCCCTTCGCGACGCTCGCCTATCTCGTGGTCGACCCGCGCACCCGCGAGGTGCGGTACGTGGTCGCCGGGCACCCGCCTCCGCTCGTCCGAGCGCCCGACGGGACGACGACGTTCCTGAGCGGGGGACGAACGCTGCCGATCGGGGTGGACGCGACGCTCGCCTTCGAGGCGGGAGACGCACAGCTCGCCGAGGGCTCGACGATCGTCCTCTACACGGACGGGCTCGTCGAGCGGCGCGGCCGGCCGCTGGACGAAGGGCTCCGGCTGCTCGCCGGCGCGGCGACCGAGACCGATGACGATCCCGAAGAGCTCGTCGACGCGCTCGTCGCGGCGTTGATCGGTGAGGACGAGCGACCGGACGACATCGCCGTCCTTGCCTTGCGGCTCGCGGTCGCGGCAGTCGACGACCTTCGCCTCGTCCGGCCTTCGACGCAGGAATCACTCGTCGAGATGCGACAGTCGCTTCGGTCGTGGCTCGCCGGCGCCGGCGTCGAGGAGGTGGCCGCGGCCGAGATTGCGCTCGCCGTCTGGGAGGCGGGCGCGAACGCGATCGAGCACGCGCAACAGCCCACCCAACCGACATTCGAGCTGAGGGCGCTCCTCGACGACGCGGGCTGGGCCCGCTTCGAGGTTCGGGACAGCGGCACGTGGAAGCCGGGCGACGGCTCGTTCGACCGGGGGCTCGGCCTGACGCTGATCCGCTCGTTCATGGACACGGTCGAGGTTCGGGCCGAAGAGACCGGCACCACCGTCGTGATGGAGCGACGAATCGAGCTCACGCTCGATGTTTAGGGCCGATCGGGCAAGGGTACGGAAGCGAGGATGCAGCGCTCCTCCACGTCTTCGTCGGAGACACACCGTCTCCAGGTCGAGTCGCGGCCAGTGACCGACGGCGTCGCGGTCGTCGAGCTGCGCGGCGAGGCCGATCTCCACACCGCACCCGTCTTGCGGCACGCTCTCGACGGAGCGATCGAGAGTGGAGCGGGGACGCTCGTCGTCGACTTGACCGGCGTTACGTTCGTGGACTCGATGATGCTCGGCGTGCTCCTGGGGGCGACGCGGCGACTCCGCCCGCGCGGAACGGAGATGCGAATCGTGGTCGACGACCCGCATGTGCGGCGCATTTTCGAGCTGACCCTGCTCGACCGCGTTCTCGCGCTGTATCCCAGCCTCGAGCTCGCGCTCGAGGGGGCAGTTCCCTCAGGCGGTTGAGGTGAGTACCTCGGCCAGCGTTTCGTACACCGGGATCAACCGGTCCAGCGCGGCGACTTCGAGCACGCGACGGGCGGGTTGGGAGGGCGCGACGACCGAGAGCTCGCCGCCGGCCTCTCGGACGGCCCGTTGCGCGCGGACGAGCGACTGTAACGCCGACGAATCGATGAAGGTGCAGTCGGAGAGAACGACGACGACCCGTCTCGCCGTGAACGAGCGCTCGAGCTCGGCGTCGAAGGCGGCGACGGTCGAGAGGTCGAGCTCGCCGACGACGTGGATCACGGCGGCGTCGTCTCCGGCATCGGTCGTCAACGTCAGATCCTGCGCGGGCATGGCCGGGAGTCTAGACAGATGCATCGGATCCATCCCTCGGTCGGTCGGGCGACGCAGCGGCGTCGGCGGGTAGCGATTACGGTCTCCTGATGGAAACCATCCTTCTCACCGTCCCTGCCGGGCCTCGCGGCACGGGAATCGTCTCGCTCGTCCTGGGCGGCCTCGGCTCGCGCCTCGATCTTCCGATCGACCGCGTCGACGAGCTCGCGCTGGCGGCCGAGGCGGTGGGGGCGTCCGTGATCGGCGACAGCCTGGAGCTCGAGATGACGGTTCTCACCGACCGTCTGACCGTCAAGATCGGACCGCTCGGGGAAGGCGCCACGACCGACGCCGCCCGGCGCCGCGTGGTGGAGCCGCTCGTTGACAGTGTCACCGCCTCCCACGACGCCGGGGCGGGTTGGTTGGAACTCGAGCTCGCGCGCGGTGTGCAGGGATGATGCAGGTGACAGAACGCCGCGCCCACATCGACCTCCTCGAGGCCTACCGTCTCAATCACGACCGCGCATCACGCGACCGCCTGGTCGAAGAGCTGATGCCGCTCGTGCGCTCGCTCGCGCGACGGTACGCGGGGCGCGGTGAACCGGTGGAAGATCTCGTCCAGGTGGGAGCGATCGGCCTGATCAAGGCGATCGACAGATTCGACCTGGAACGGGGAGTAGAGCTCTCGACCTATGCCGTGCCGACGATCGTCGGGGAGATCCGCCGCCATTTTCGGGATCGCTCGTGGAGCGTGCACGTTCCCCGGCGGATGAAGGAACTCTCGCTCCGGGTCTCTCGCCTCGTCGACGAGCTGTCGTCCGAGCTCGGCCGCGCGCCGACGGTTGCCGAGATCGCTGCTGCGGCCGACGTGGAGGAGGAGGACGTAATCGAGGCACTCGAAACGGCGCGAGCACATACGCCGACCTCGTTGTCCACACCCGTCGACGCCAGCGGCGAGCTCACGCTGATCGACCTGATCGGTGAGGAGGAGGGCGGCTACGAGGCACTCGAGCGCGGGTCCGTTGTTCGCACCGGTCTCGAAGGGCTCGAGGAGCGGGAGCGGAGGATCATCGTGCTGCGGTTCCTCAACGGGATGACCCAGTCGGAAATCGCGACCGAGCTCGGGATCTCTCAGATGCACGTCTCCCGGCTCCTGCGCCGGGCGCTGGCGGCGATGCACGGCCGTCTCGACGACGGTGAGGGCGTTCCCGTATGAGCGAGACGTCGGTCACGCTCGTCTTTCCGGCGCGGCCGGAGTACCTCGTGCTCGCCCGCCTCGCCCTCACCGGAGTGGCACGACTCGTGCACGCGAACGAGGAAGCAGTCGCGGACCTGCGGCTTGCGGTCACCGAGGCGGCTGCCAATGCCTGCAGGCACGCCTACGACAACGGCGAGGGCGACGTGACGGTCCACCTCGCCCTCGAAGGGGAGCACCGAATCGAGGTCGTGATCGAGGACGACGGCCCGGGGTTCGACCGCGAAGCGGTCGAGGAGTGGAAGGCCGACGAGCTCGGAGAGGACGGGATGGGTCTCGCGATCATCCGAGCCGTTGCGGACGACGTCGAGATCGGCCCTCGGGCTGGTTCGACCGGCACCCGGCTCCGTTTTACGCGCTCGCTGCGCTGAGCGCCGCGGCCCGGGTCGGGTAGAGATCCAGCACCGTGTCGAGGCCGGTCAGCCCAAAGATGCGCGCCGCGGCGGTCTCGGGTTCGACGATCAGGAGCCCGCCCCCTTGCTCTCGCAGGCGCCGGAGCGCCCCTACGAGGGCTCCGAGCGCGGACGAGTCGAGGAAGGTGACCGCCGAGAGGTCGATCAGGACGACGGAGGCTCCCCCGTCGATCAGTCGGCGAAGATCGAGCCGCAGGCTGGGAGCGCTGTACGCGTCGACCTCGCCTCGAAGGGTGACGACGTGGGTCTTTCCCAGCTGCTCGATCGTCGTCACTGACTCCATCCGATCGTCACAGGCTACGGGGCCGGCCGATGGCGCCGGCCCCGATGTGACGATTCCTCAACGCGGCAGAGCGTCGTCGCGCACGATGGTCGTCGTGTCGTGCCGTGCGAACCCACCCCAACTGGACCAGAAGATCAGCGAGAGCACGAGGCCCACTGCTCCCACGATCATCAGGATCACGCCCACGGTGTTGATGTCGATCCCTGAGGCCGTGGCCGTCACGGCCCATGTGAGGATTGCCCCTACGGCGATCAGTACCAGACTGACTGAGATGCCCATGTGTGTGCCTTTCGTCGGTTGACGTGCGAGTCAGCTGTACCCGGCGGCCAACCGCGTCAAACCTGAGAGCTGTCAACAGTGGAGGATCGCGAAGTCGGCGTCGATCACGTGGACGGCGACGTTCCTGACCGTGATCTCACCGATCAGTCCCTCTGGAGATCCGTGGTGGGCATGCCCGTGCAGGACCAGATCGGGTCGGTGTGCTCCGATCGGGGTTGCGAGCCGGCCCGACCCGAGGAAGGCCCAGATGCGCTCCGGCTCACCGACGAGCGTGTCCGCAATCGGGGCGTAGTGGAGCAGCGCGATCCGGCGATGGCAGCCTGAGATCGCCTCGAGGCCGGCCTCGAGGGCGACGACCTCCTCACCGGTCTCACGGTACACGTCGCGGAGCAGCCTCTCGCCGAAATCCGTGATCTCCGCGCCGGGAAAGCCACCGATGAAGCCTTTGCAGCCCACGATGCCGACGTCCAACCCCCCGACCTCGACGACGGCATGCGCGCGGTCGAGGACGATGATGCCGGCCGCCTCGAGGATTGCCTTGACCTCCGAGCACCGGTCGGCGTGGTAGTCGTGGTTCCCGAGCACGGCTACGACGGGCGTCTCGAGATCGCGACAGGCGTCGGCGAGCACGCCCGCCTGCTCGGGCTCCCCCTGCGTCGTCAAGTCGCCCGCCAAGAGGATCATGTCCACGTCTGCCTGCACGTCGTGGAATGCGCGCACGATCCGCTCGCGTAGCGGCTCGGCGCAATGGATATCACCCGCGGCGGCGATCCGGATCGCGGTGTCGGTCATCGGACTGCAGTACCCCCAATCGATGTTCGGCGAACGCCTCCCGTGGGTAGGAAGCAGCGTGGGTTACACACCGAGCGAGTGCTTTCCGGAGTTGATCGACACGATGAAGCGCGCGAGCGCCGCGTTCGACGAGGCCGCCGTTCCAGCGCTCATCGGCGGGGGCCTCGCAGCCTGGGCACGTGGTGGGCCACCGACCGATCACGATGTCGACTTCTATCTGCGTGAGGACGACGCCGAGCGCGCGCTGGAGGCGCTCGTCGCGACGGGGATGACCCCGGCCACGCCACCGGAGGGATGGCTTCTGAAAGCGTACGACGGCGACGTCCTGGTCGACCTGATCTACCGGCCGTCGGGCGGACCGATCGGGGTCGAGCACTTCATCCGCTCGACGCCGATGGAGCTGATGGCGCAGCCGGTGCTGGTTGCATCGATCGACGATGTACTGGTGACCAGGCTGCTCGCCCTCTCCGAGCAGGAGCCCGACTTCCGGGGCGTCCTGGAGCTGGCGCGGTCCCTCCGCGAGCAGATCGACTGGGAGTTCGTGCGTGAGCGGACGACCCCGGCTCCGTTCGCCGCCGCCTTCTTCACACTCGTCGAGGCGCTCGGAATCGCCCCCGGCGAGCGGGTCTGCGCCTGACGACGGCGCTTCTCGGCCGTCATGTTCGTGATCTCTTCGGCGATGATCGCGCTTGGCTCTCTCCCGAATCGAAACCGGTCGGCGCACCGCATCACGAGACAGCGCGAGCGGGGTGAGCGACCGCCGCGATTCCATCCCGCCCGTGCTGGAGACGACCGCTCGTCGACCCCGCCCGGCAGTGCTACGCTCGCCGGGTTTGTCCTGTTGAGAGGGGGTCACGTTGAGCGAAGCCGGGCCCGAGGGGCTGGAGATCGAGGTCTCACGACCCTCCGAGGACGTCGTCCTCGTCGTCCTCGCCGGTGAGATGGATCTCATCTCGTCGGGGGCGTTCGGGCACAGGATGGCCGAGCTCGAGGCAGGCGCGCCGACGCACGTCGTCCTCGATCTCGCCGGCGTCACGTTCATCGATTCGAGCGGGATCAACGCGCTCGTTCAGGCGGCCAGGGCAATCGAGGGGCGTGGCGGGACGGCAGCGCTCGCCGCTCCGGGCTCGGCCGCCCGAAGGGTGTTCGAGATCGCGCGTGTCGGACAGGTCGTGCGCGTTGCGCCGAATCGAGAGGAAGCGCTGTCGGTGCGCGCGTTCGACGAGTCCGAGGAGCGGGCGAACGACCCGCGATGAGCAAGGGACGGCCATCGGCTGAACGAGAGCCGCGCGGCAGCGGGCTCGAAGCCGTCTTCGGTCGCGGCGCGAACGCGTTCCGCCGGCGGTTCGGTGTCGTTGCGGTGGCGGCGATCGTCCTCCTGGTCGTCCTTGGAGCCGTCCTCGCCTGGCGGCAGTACGACGACAGCAAGCAGAAGGCATTGAACGACATGCATGCCCGCGTCGTTCTCGCAGCGACCGTCTTCGACACGTACTTCGCAGGTCAGCTCGGCACGCTCTCTGCGATCGCGGATTCACCGTCTGTGGTGCGCACCGACACCGACCAGATGGCCACGTATTTCGCCGCGTTGCAGAGCAGTTCCAAGCAGGAGCTGTTCACCGGTGGCCTGGGCTGGATCGACCGCTCGGGGACATCGCGCGTTTCGGGCTCGAACCCGCGCGGGACCCGACTGCGCGTCACGGACCGGTCGTTCTTCAAGGCGGTGATCACGACCGGCAAGCCGTTCATCAGCGAAGGGCTGACTTCTCGGGTCGGGGGCCTGCGTGTCGTGGTGATGGCTGTTCCGACGCGCGACGCCGCCGGGCGGATCACGGGCGTCCTGGCCGGGGCGTTGGAGCTGCGGCCGTCGGGGGTCGATCAACGCACCACCGACCTGGGATTCGAGGGACTCGTGGTGATCGATCGAGCAGGCCAGCAGGTGACGCTGCGGAGCTTCGCCCGTCCGGAGAACCGTGCCTTGGTCGCGAGGTTGAAGCAGGGTGACGGCGTGCTCGACGACACCCGTGGGCTCAACGGCTCGGAGGGCCGGGCAGTCGCGTACGCGACCTCGAAGGCGCCTGGCTGGATCACCGTGATCGACAGGCCGCGCGCCAGCGTCTTTGCTCCGGCACGGCGCAGCTTGGAGGTCGAGATGGCGTCGATCCTGGCCGCCGCGTTCATCGTCCTCGCGATCGTCGGTTGGGCGCTCATCCGCTCGAGGCGAGACATGGAAGCCGAGCGCGAGCAGGTGCGGAACTGGGACGAGTTGGCCCAGTCCCTCGGTGAGGCATCCGCCGCCGCCGAGGTGTCCACAGCACTCGGGGCGGCGCTTGTCAGCGCGTTTCCGCAGGCGCGAGTGATCGTCGCCGTCGAGGACGACGACGGTGCGCTGCGAATGTGGACGTTCGGTCGTGCCGAGGCGCCTCCGCTCGATCGGCGTGGTCCCCTCGCGATGGAGCTGGCTCGCCTCGCAATCGATGCGAGCGCCCCGGTGCGTCTTCGGGACGCCGAGCAGATGCGTGCGTTGCTGGGAGGGAGCGACGTAGAGGCGTCCGATTCGACCGACACCGGGACGCAATCGGGCTCGCTCTACGCGTTGCCCCTGCTGACGGACAGCGGACGCGCCATCGGATCGGCCACGCTCCTTTTGCCTCAGGACCAGCCGCTCGACGATTCGGACGAGGCGCTCGTGGTCGCGCATGCGGAGCACGCTGCCAGAGCCCTTACGCGGGCCCGTCGCCACGAGCGCGAGCACGACGTCGCCGTCACGCTCCAGCGGAGCCTGCTTCCCGACGCTCTACCGACCGTCGACGGCCTGGAGCTCTGCGGACGGTACAACGCGGGCGGCGTCGGGCTCGAGGTGGGCGGGGACTGGTATGACGCGGTCCGCAGGCCGGACGGCCTCCTCCACCTCACCGTCGGGGACGTCGCAGGACGCGGCATCCAGGCCGCTGTCCTGATGGGGCAATTGCGTAACGCGTTCCGCGCCCTCGCGTACGAGCACGTCTCGCCGGCCGAGATCGCCCGGAGACTGACGAATCACGTTCCGGACGGCGGCATGGCAACCGCGGTCTTCCTGGCGCTCGATCCCTATACCGGCGACCTCCGATATACCTCCGCCGGACATCTGCCGCCGATCCTGATGGATGTCCTCAGCGGATCGGTCACCGCACTCGACAAGGCCGGGTCACCTCCGCTCGGCTGGGCAGATCCGAAGACGATCGACGAGGCGCACCTGGCGTTGCCGTCCCAGATGACGCTCCTCGCCTTCACGGACGGGCTCGTCGAGCGGCGCGGCGTCGGGATCGACGAGGGTATGACACGGCTCGCCGACCTGCTTCGCGAGCGACCCGAGCTCGGCGCCGACGACGCTGCCGACGTGCTGCTCGAGAAGATGGTCGATCCTCTCGCGGCGACCGACGACATCGCGCTGTTGCTCATCCGCCTCAGCGAGGTTCCCGCTGCGATGCGGATCGAGATCCCCTCGGACCCGGCAGTCATGCGTGGATTGCGGGCGCGCCTCCGCGCCTGGCTGTCGCGTCGCGGCCTGGACGACGACCAGCAGAACGACGCGATCCTCGCCGTCTCCGAGGCGTGCAACAACGCCATCGAGCACGCATACCGGCACAACGAGGGAACGATTCGGCTCACGCTCGAGCACAGAGGCTCGTCTCTCTTGATGGTCGTCGAGGACGACGGCACGTGGGTGCCACCCGTCGCCGATCCGACACGCGGTCGCGGCAGGATGATCATGGAAGGGACCATGCACACGGCGAGAATCGAGCCGGGTGCAACGGGGACCCGTGTCGACCTCGAGCTGCGGCTGGTGCGGGGTCGCGACGATTGATCTCGCCGTGATTCGGGTTCGACGCACACGGGTATGACGGCAACAGAATGCTCTCGTTTCGGGTCATCGTTGTCGTGGACGGCGAGCGAACGATCCAGGCTGTCGAGTCCTTCGAGCGGGTGCCGGATCCCGGCGAGGTGATCCAGCTGCCTGGAACAGAGCCCGTGACGGTTCGCCACGTGATCGAGGCCCAGCGGCACGGGCTGGCGGGCGTCGTGCTCGCCTGGGCGAGCTGATCCCCGCCGGGCTGGTTTTGGCCCACTCGATTGGAGGAAGACGGCAGCAGTGAGTCGTCGAACGAAAGGAGGGGCAATGCCCCCGCGCGGCGTGAAGAAGGGCTCCAAACGGGGCCGCCAGTACGAGCACATCAAGGATTCGCTTCTGGAGCGTGGGTCGTCGGAGGGGAAGGCAGAGGAGATCGCGGCGAGGACCGTCAACAAGGAGCGCGCGCGTCACGGGGAGGCGCGGGAGGCTTCCCGCCTGTCGAGAGAGGACATCTCGTCCGGGCGGCGCGGTGGACTGCGCTCGCATCGTCGCTCACCGCGTGGCCGCACCAAGGAACAGCTCTACGAGGAGGCCAAGGCCAGGGGAATCGCCGGACGCTCGCGGATGACGAAGGCGGAGCTCGAAAGGGCGGTCGCAGCGA
This sequence comes from uncultured Thermoleophilia bacterium, assembly GCA_963799905.1. Taxonomy (GTDB): domain Bacteria; phylum Actinomycetota; class Thermoleophilia; order Gaiellales; family Gaiellaceae; genus Gaiella. The sequence goes on along the minus strand of CAWCYU010000008.1, from coordinate 52,875 downwards.
AATAGTCGCGCGACGAGGCGATCTGCGCACGGTGGCCGCTCGTGGCAGGGTTCCTCTGATGAGATTGCAGCAACGTGCCGAAGTGCTCTTGTGAGCGTCGACCTCGAGGCCGAGATCGACGACCTCTACGTCGCACCGCTCGATCAGTTCGTGCGCCGGAGAGATGCACTGGCACGATCGTTGAAACAGGCCGGTGAACGACCGAGCGCCAATCGGGTTGCCGGGCTGCGCAAGCCTTCGCTCGTTGCGTGGGCCGTCAATCAGCTCGCACGCACCAGGCGTCGTGATGTCGATCTGCTGCTCGACGCCGGCAGAAGAATCGTCGACGCACAGCAGGCGAGCATCACGAAGGGCGAGAGGGCGAGTCTCGATGCCGCTCAGAGCTCCCTTCGAGCGGCGATCTCCGGGTTGACCGAATCCGCGCGGGAGATTCTCGGCGATCGGGCCAGTCGTGCGACGCTGACACACGTCGCGGAGACGCTGCGCGCAGCGGCGACAGGGGCCGAGGGCCGAGAGCTTCTCGCAAGGGGGCGCCTCACCGAGGAGCTGAGCGAAACCGGGTGGGAGATCGTTGCCGGCCTGACGCCCATGCCAGAGAGCGCCGCCAAGGCTCGCTCCAAACCCCGGCGTGGGACGGGGGCCGCAGCGAGGCCCAGGCAAGAGCCTGAGCACGATTCGGGCCTGCAGGCGCTGCTCGAGGCAAAGCGCGGTGAGATCAGCAGGCTGACGAAGACGCGCGACCTCGCCGGCACGAAGCTCGAGAAGGCACGCCGGGCCGAACAGGATGCCCTGAGCAGATTGGAGAAGGCGCAGCGCGTGAGTGCCGAAGCCGCAGCCGCCACGGAAGCACTCCGGGACGAGCTCGAGAAAGCGCAGGCTGAGCTCCGGGCTCTCGAGGAGATGCCGTGAGGCCAGTGGACTACAGATTGAAGCGATAGACGCGCACGTCGTGGGGCCCGAGCCAATCCCTGAAGCCGCCGTTGTCGACGGGGATCGACCGGAAGACCTGATGGCCCGCGCCGATCGGGGGAGGCAACGGCTCCTGCACGTACTCGAACAGCACCTGTCCCCCCGCTAACCGCGTCCCGTCGAGCTTGGTGGGCAGCTTCGTGAAGCCGACGCGTGATGTCGCGTTGCCGCGGCGGGCGGCGATCAGATAGAGGACCCTTCCGTCGCGCCGAGTGACGACATCGACATCCGACGCAGACACCGAGACGGGCGGGCCGTTCGCGGCTACCAGAGCGGGAGCGACAGCGGTCGAGGTGAGCTCCTCGAGGAGCGGCTGGAGAGCCTGATCCCAGAACGTCCAGTTCCAGCCGGCCCGCGCGTCGACGGGTCGCGAGCTCTGGGTCAGATGGCCGCCGAAGAACATCAGCCCGCGAGCCCCGCAGGCGATTGCCTGGTAGGCCATGAACCGCAGTTCGTGCAGTGTCGGGAAGCGAGGGGTGACGTTCGGCTTGGTCGCAGAGGGCACCGTTCCGCTCCACGCGATCTGGAGGGTCATCCACACCGGCTTGCCACCCGCTGCCTGCACCATCTTCTTGGTCACATCGCCGACGACGCTGATGTCGCGATTGGTGAGATCGGAGTGCTCGCCGGGGGGATAGGCGACCGGAAAGATGTCGGCGCCCGTGACGTGGAAAGCAGGTCGGTACGGCACCAGCTGGGCCACCGTGCTACGAGGGGCCTGGATGATGACGACAGGATGACTCGGGTCGAGAGACTCGAGCTTTCGGGCAGCGCGCACGAGACCGTCGGGTCGGATCCAGTTGTTGCCACGGAAGGGGTTGCGCGGCTCGTCGATCCCCTTGTACGCCGCGAGCGCAGCGTGATCCTTCACAGAGCGCACGATCCGCTCGAGCAGCTGCTCGCGGATCGCGGCCGCTCCGGTCGCGCCCTGGGGAAGGTTCGGGAGATCACCGAGATACAGCCAGCAGTGGAGCCCGTGCGCAGCGGCTGCATCCAATCGGGAGCGTTCTGACGCGAGCTGGGCGTCGATGTCGGCGGCGCTCCAGTCGCCGCGGCCCGTACGGAGCAGATTCACACCTCCGGCTGCGACCTCCTTCCAGGCGTCGGCTCCCGCCGGGGTCGTTCCCCCGAGCGGCGGGGGATTCGACAGACCGAGCGGGAACGTTCTCACCCCGTCGAGCTTGATCACCCCGGTGGGCTTGTCGATCGTGACGCGGCTCATCTCAGCTCCTCACGTCCGACCGTAGGCTATGTGGCGAAGCCGTCAGAGGCGCTGCATCAGTCGAAGTGTCGTGCCCACCTCGTTCTTTCGCACCTCGAGCTTCGTGACGAGTGCCGTGATCAGCGCGAGGCCGCGGCCGCGCTCGTCGTTGGGCGGCCCTCCTGGCTTCCACTGCCCCGTATCCGAGATCTCGATCGACACGGTCCGACCGGTGATGTCTCCGTGCACGCCGATCGGTTCGAGGGTGCCGGAGTGCTCGATCGCGTTCGCCGCTGCCTCGTGCGTCGCGAGCACGACATCGGAGCGCGGAGGCTCGGTCACGCCGGCGCATTCGAGCCAGGCCGTCAGCGAGCGGCGGAGCGCGCCGAGACAGGCGATGTCGGCTGACACGGTGGCGCGAAACATTTCCATGCTCTCCACCTGCCCACTAATCGAATGTGGCAATCCAAACAGCGCGGGGTGGAAGGGGTCGGTCGCGCTCCCGAGGTTCCTGTTTTACGCACGCCGCACGCGGGTAATCGGGTCACTCGGTCATGAGGGCGTTCGCGAAACGGAGGATGCACATGCAGTTCGGATATGCGCTATCGAGCGAAGAGCACTCGCCGGCCGCACTCGCCGGTCACGCTGGCGAGCACATCGTCGGTGAGCGCCGGCCGCCGGCCGACGTGCGTCAACAAGGCTTCTTTCGCTTCTACGGGCGAGAGCTGCACCCCGCCCTCGAGAGCCTCACGGCTCGCGCGGCCGCCTGATCGTGACACGCCGCGGAGGCTGGCGCCGCCGTGGCCGCAAGCCTCGGTTCCGCTACGAGGACGCCGGGGGCAGGGTGATCGAGGACGCGGCGCGGCTGGAGCGAATCGAGACGCTGGCGATCCCGCCGGCGTGGACGGACACCTGGATCTCACCGAGCCCCGGGGCGAAGCTCCAGGCCACGGGGTTGGATGCAGCCGGTAGGCGTCAGTACCTCTACCACCCGGACTTTCGCGCCGCCCGGGAACAGGAGAAGTTCGACCGCCTCGTTCGCTTCGGCGAGCTCTTGCCCGGCCTCCGGCAACACACGGCTGCCCACGTGCTGCGCGACCCGTTCACCCTGGAGTGGACGTGCGCCCATGCGGTGACGCTGATCAATCGTGCGTGGTTCCGCGTCGGATCGGAGCGTTACGCCCGCTCGTCCCGGACGTACGGCGTCACCACACTGCGAAAGGGACATGTCGCCGTGCGCGGCAAGCGGTTGTCGTTTCGCTTTCGCGCCAAGCATCGCATGCTCGTGAGGACGACGCTCGTCGACGCCGACCTCGCGTTCGGGATCAAGGAGCTCGTTGGGCTCAGCGGTGGGTCGCGCCTCTTTCGCGTCGCTCAGGACGGGGCCTATGCGAACCTCACGGCAGAGACGCTCAACACCTACCTCGGAGAGCATCTCGGCGGGGGCTTCACGGCGAAGGACTTTCGGACGTGGGGCGGCACGCTCACCGCCGCCGTGGCGCTGGCCGAGCACGGGCCGTCGGAGACCGAAGCGGAGGCACGCCGTGTGATCGCGGCGGCGATGCGCCGTGTCGGCGAGCAGTTGGGAAATACGCCCGCGGTTGCGCGCGCGTCGTACGTCAGCCCCGCGGTGATCGAGCAGTACCGCGAGGGTCGCACGCTCTCGTATTTCCGCCCCCGAGCCGAACGGGCGCTGTCAACCCACACCAACTCGCTCGACGAGGAGGAGGCGGCGCTGCTGACGTTGCTTCGCTCCTGGCGCGTCCGAAGCGCGCGCCGCTGAAGCCTCCATCACCATCGCCGCAGTCGTCGCCCACGAACGCCGCCGCGTGGCGCGGGAGGCCGGTGTAGAACAACGCCTCGTGAGCGAACGAGCGGCCACCGCGGACCGCACAGGAGCGGCACATGGCGTGGCCGATAGTCAGGCCGCTCGGCTGGTACGGGGCTGTGAAGCGAGGCGGCGAGGCGGATCGAAGTGGGCCGAGGGGCCAGGGTCGGGTTGACCGGGCGGCGGCTGGGGAGACGGGGAGGGGTCCGGGCTCGGCGCGGGCGCCGGGCGATCCGGGGAAGGAACAGGATCCTGGGAATGGACTGCAGGGATCGGACCTCCGGCCACCTCACCGTCGCCGACGTACAGACCTTCCGCCGCGCCTGCTTGTCGGGCCTGACGCATGTCCTTCCTCCTCGAAAGTAGGTGTTCGCTCCTTGTGCCCGAGCCGCCGGCAGACGAAACCAACGGTCGACCATTGTTGAGCGAGAAAAATGCGAGAGGGAACGACCGAGGGGCCCGGTTGCAGGCCCCTCGGTCGTCCGATCCTTGCTCGTGCGAGTCGATCAGGTGTGGATGTGGCGGCCGGTACCTCGATTCACGACCATCCGGTACACGACGAGCAGGATGATCGCTCCGACGATGGCGGTCAGCCACGTCGAGATGTCGAAGAACTCGTCCAGCGGATGGGCGCCGAAGAGGGCGGCCGCGAGGAAGCCGCCGAGCAGAGCACCGACGATTCCGATGATTGCCGTGACGATCAGGCCGCCGGGGTCCTCGCCCGGGAGGATCGCCTTGGCGATGATGCCGGCGAGAAGGCCGAGGATGATGAACGCGATGATGCCCATGTGAGCTCCCTTTATCGATTTGCGGTTCGTGGTGTGACGGTGTCCTGCCCACCGGCTATCCGCCCGAAACCCTTTGTCTTCGAGAGGGCTGCGCTGTGCACATCGGGACCATGTCCGCGGCAGTAGGATCGATCGCTGTGACCAGTCCCGATCCTCAGGGCGACGCGCCCTCGACAGGGCGATCTCCGGGCCCGGCGGACTCCGTCGCCGGTCAGGTGCGGCCTCCGCGATTCCTCGACGACCTCACGGTGAAGCTGGGGCACGGGCTCGGCAGCAGGATCGACAGGGCCGTCAGCAACCGACACCGGCGAGGCCTGCGACGCGTAGGGTGGGAGCATGCTCTCGACGCGACGGCGTTCGCGTACGCGCGAGGCACGGCTCCGCCGCGCCCCGGAAACACGCTCGAGATCCTGATCGACGGCGCCGAGGCGCTGCCACGGATGGCGCAGGAGATGGCGGCCGCCACTTCGCATGTCCACCTCACGGGGTGGTTTCTCTCGCCCGAACTCGCGCTGAGCCGCGAAGAGGAGCCGCTGGTCGTCAGGGTCTTGCTCGCCGAGCTGGCCGAGAGGATCGACGTGCGCGTGTTGCTCTGGAAGGGAGCGCCGATCCCCGCGTTCCGGCCTTCGCGTGGAGACGTGCGCGAAATGGAGCAGACATTGACGCGCCACACGAAGATCAAGAGCGCTCTCGACTCGTGCACCGGCGCGTCGCACTGTCACCACGAGAAGACGATCGTGATCGACGACCGCGTGGCATTCGTCGGCGGCATCGACCTCACGCTCGACGGGGGTGATCCCTACGACACGTCGAATCACCGCGCTCGCGGCGGTATCGGTTGGCATGATGCGGCGGCGCGGATCGAAGGTCCTGCCGTGCGGGATGTCGCCGAGCACTTCCGGCTCCGCTGGCAGGCCGCGACCGGCGAGACGCTGCCGCCCGCTCCGGAGCCCGAGCCCGCCGGTGATGTCGAGCTTCAGGTCGTCCGCACCGTGCCGGCAGGCACGTATCGCGCCGTGCCCAACGGCGATTACTCGATCCTGGAGTCGTACATCGCCGCTGTGAGCGCAGCCGAGCAGATCATCTATTTCGAGAACCAGTTCCTGTGGTCACCGGAGATCGTCGACATCGTCGCGGGCAAGCTGGAGCGCCCGCCGACCGACGAGTTCCGGGTCGTCGTGCTGTTGCCGGCTCGCGCGAACGACGGAGCCGATATCTCGCGCGGTCAGGTGGCGGCATTGATCGACGCTGATGCGGGCCACGACCGTTTCCTCGCCTGCACGATCTACGCGCGGGAGAAGAAGCTTCGCGACATCGTGTATGTGCACTCCAAGATCGGCATCGTCGACGACAAATGGCTGACGATCGGGTCGGCGAACCTGAACGCGCATTCGCTTCTGCACGACACGGAGATGAACGTCGTCACCCAGGACGAGAGCCTCGCGCGGGCGACGCGGCTCCGGCTCTGGGCAGAACATCTGGAGCGCGACGAGAAGGATGTGGCCGGGCCGACGGCGTCAGTCGTCGACGATTTGTGGCGCCCCATCGCCACCGAGCAACTCCACCGGATCGAGCAGGGTGAGCCCCTCACACACCGCCTCGTCCGGCTGCCGGGAGTCTCACGCCGGCATCGCCGGCTCGTTGGGCCGCTCCAAAGTCACCTCTACGACGTCTGAGCCGAAGAGGCGAGCGCCTTCTAGGACGGCTCGTGCACGTGCTCGGCGACGCGGGCGGCCTGCTCCACAGGAGCTCCGAAGTGGAGGAAGCGGCCACCGAACGCGATCGCGCAGATCGCGAACCAGGCCCATCCGAACGCGAGGCCGGCGATCACGTCCGACAGCCAGTGCACGCCCAGCATCACCCGGCTGCAAGCGACCCCTACCGCGATCGCAACTGCGCAGCCGGCGAGCAGGGCCCGTGTCCGCGGTGAGCGCCGGCGCGCCAGGACGAGCGCCACGGCTGCATACAACGCTGCGGCGGTGGCGGAGTGCCCGCTCGGGAACGACGGCCCCAGCGTCTCCGCAATGGGATTGAACGTTGGCCGCACGCGATGGAGCAGCTCCTTCACCGTGTTCACGAGCACCACCTCGCCCACCACGACCGTGATCAGGAACGGAACGATCCACTTGTTCGGAAGGCGGATCATCTCCACCGCGCCGACTACGACGATGACGGCGACCGTCATGGGCGTGCTCGCGAGGTCGGTGACGAGCTGGAGCAGATGCGTCGACCACGACGTCGCGTGATCGGCACCCCACTGCCCGACGCTCGCGTCCAGCTCGTTGAGGCGTGCATTGGTCCGCATCAGGTAGGCGAGTAGGCCGAGGACGATCCCGCCGCCGACCGCGACCGCGAGGGCGACGGTCAGGGCGAACCCGGTCGCCGTCGCCGGGTCCATCCGGCCACGCAAGATGCGCGCCAGCCACGGATGACGGGCGGCCTCCTGGCCGAGCTGACGCCCCGCAGCCTCGCTCGCGGGAGGCGCCGCACCGGCCGCGGTCGGATACCGTCGCGCCGCCAAGAATGTGGTGAGGCCGAAGGCGACTGCGATGAGAAGAAGGACGATGAACGGCACGGGTCACGTTTGCCCCGCGGGGTGGATGGGTAAACGACCGGGGTGGGAACAGATATCGCACATGTTGGTATCCAGGCGTCGCACGAGCCGTCGCCTGTGGGCGAGCCCGCGTCGGTGCGCAGGGCTGCGCCGTCCGGCGCACCGCTGCTCGAGCCGGCGCCCGGAGGAGCCGCGGAGCGCTTTGCGGCCGCCGTCGGCGCGACTCATCCAGTCCGCGTCTTCCTCACCGCAGTCCTCGCCGGGTACGTGCTCCTCGTCGTCGCGACCACGGCGGTCGGCCTCCTCCTGACGAAGGTCATTCTCTCTATCGGCGGCGTTGCGTCCGCAGACGAGAGAATCAACGACTGGCTTGCCCGCGAGCGCACATCCCGGCTGATCGATCTCTCCTGGGTCGGCTCGACGCTCGCCGGCGGCATCGTGATCCCCATTCTCGTCGGCGTGCTGCTCGTCCTCTTTCTCGTGTTCCGTCACTGGCGGCTCGCCGCGTTCACGCTCTTCGTGATCTGTGTCGAGTCGGGCACGTACCGGGTCGTGAGCCTCCTCGTCCACCGTGACCGACCGGACGTCGACAGGCTCGAAAGCCTTCCCGTCAACGCAGAGCTACCCGTCGGGGCACACGGCTGCATCGGTCGCCCTGTTCGCCGGTCTGCTCCTCGTACTCGCCTCCCGGGTCGAGAACCTCGCCGTCCGGGTCGCACTCTGGTCGCTCGCGATCGCGATTCCCGCCTTCGTGATCTGGTCGCGAATGCTGCGCGGCATGCACCACGCCACCGATGTCACGGCAGGAGTGCTGATGGGTCTCGGTGCTCTTGCGATCACCGTGTTCGCGGCCCGCGCGGCCGGCGCTGCTGCTGCGCGACGCGACTCCGGGATACCGCGAGGATCGACCGAATGAAAAAGATCGCGGTCATCGCTCACGCCGGCAAGACCATCGGCGGCGGCTTGGAGGAGCTGCGCTCCACGCTCGCCCGCGCAGGCGTAGACGATCCGATCTGGTCGGAAGTCCCGAAGAGCAAGTACGCCCCGGAGCGCGTGAAACGCGCACTCGACGAGGGCGCCGAGCTCGTCTTCGTCTGGGGCGGCGACGGAATGGTGCAACGCTCGATCGACGAGCTGGCCGGGAGCGGCGCGACGCTCGCGATCATCCCGGCCGGAACGGCGAATCTCTTCGCCTCTAGCCTCGACATCCCGAGCGAGATCGAACAGGCGGTCGAGATCGGTCTGAAGGGCCGCGATCGGGTGCTCGATGTCGGGAAGCTGAACGGTGAGAGGTTCGCCGTCATGGCGGGCGCCGGCCTCGACGCCCACATGATCCGCGAAGCCGACGGCGGCCTGAAAGACCGCTTCGGGCGGCTCGCGTACATCTGGACGGCGTCCAAGAATCTCCGCGCTGAACCCTTCAAGGCGAAGATCGACATCAACGACGAGCTCTGGTACAAGGGCAACGCCAGCTGCGTGCTGCTCGGGAACGTGGGATCGCTGTTCGGCGGCATCGAGGCCTTCGACAATGCGGAGCCGGACGACGGCCTCCTCGAGGTCGGGGTGACGAACGCCGAGGGTCTCGGCCAGTGGGCGCGAACCGTGGCCCGAACCGCCGTCGGAAGCACGAGCAAGTCGCCGTTCGTGCAGGTCACGAAGGCGAAGAAGATCCGGATCGAGCTCGATCGCAAGATCGCGTACGAGCTCGACGGCGGCGACCGCGATCCCGCAAAGGTGTTGAAGGCGAAAGTCGAGCCCGGTGCGATCACGGTGAGGGTGCCGCAGCAGTCGTGAGCGCCACTGCCCCGTCCTCGGGGCGCGGGAGCAGGCACGCGAGCGGGCGCAGGTGGTGACGTCGGCGGCGACGGGACGGCTCTGGACGCGGCCTGTCCGCCGCTGCGCCGGCCACCGCTCAGGCGCCGACCTCGTCGGCCGCGGCCCGGGCCGCTACGGTGGGCTGATGCCATCGAGCAGCGCCGGGACCCGATCCCGCGAGAAGCTCCCGGTCGTCGCATTCGCGAACCGCCTCCCTGTGCGGCGTGTGCGCAACAGCTGGCGCCTCGCCGTCGGCGGCCTCGTAACCGCCCTGCGCCCCGCCATGGAGGTCAACGGAGGCTCATGGATCGGGTGGGACGGTGGTGCCGAGGTGCCCAGCAGCGTGGAGGGCCTCGACATCGAGCTGCGCTCGGTGCCGCTCGCCCGGCGTGATATCGACGCCTATTACCACGGATTCTCGAACGGCACGCTCTGGCCGTTGCTCCACGGGCTCGTGGAGCAGCCCACGTTCGAGCGCGCCTGGTGGGCTGCCTACCGAGAGGTGAACGCGCGGTTCGCCGCGGCCGACCGACCCGGAGACGACGGCTTCCGGTGGGTGCACGACTACCATCTCCTCCTGCTCCCGAGCCTGCTTCGACAGCGCGAGGTCTCGGGCCGGATCGGGTTCTTCCTCCATGTACCGTTCCCGCCCACCGAGGTGTTCAGCCGGCTGCCGTGGCGGACGCAAGTGCTCGACGGCATGCTCGGTGCCGACGTCGTGTCGTTCCACACGGTCGATTACCGTGACAACTTCCTGCGCACGTGCGCTCAGCTCGTCGAGGGGGCGCAGATCGAGGACACCACGATTCGATTCCAGGATGGGCGGCGGGTCCGTACCGAAGCTCATCCGATCTCGATCGACGCGGGCGATTTCGCGCTTCGGGCCCGACAGCCGGCCGTCGAGCGTCGTCTCGCCGGGCTGCGCGAGCAGTTCGCCGGCCGGCGGGTCCTGCTCGGAGTCGACCGGCTCGACTACACGAAGGGCATTCCCGAGCGGCTTCGGGCGATCGAGTTGCTGCTGGAGCTACGTCCCGAGTTGCGCAGCACGATCGCCTTCGTCCAGGTGGCGGTCCCGAGCCGGGGTGAGATCCGCGAGTACCGTGACCTGCGCGGCTCGGTGGAGCAGCTCGTCGGCAGGATCAACGGCCGCTTCACGGAGCCCGGCCTGGACGTGCCCGTGCACTATCTCTACCGCGGCGTCACACCGGACAGGCTTCTCGCCTACTACCGCCTCGCAGACGTCTGCGTCGTGACTCCGCTCCGGGACGGGATGAACCTGGTCGCCAAGGAGTACGTCACCGTCCAGGCCGCCACCGGCGGTACGGGAGCGCTCGTGCTGAGCGAATTCACCGGCGCGATCGAAGAGCTCCGCGACGCTCTTCCGTGCAACCCGTTCGACCTCGAGGGCCTGGCGGGGACGATCAGCCTGGCACTCGAGCTCGACGAGCCCGACCGCCGGCGCCGGCTCGATTCGATGGCGGGGGTGGTTCGCGAACACGACGTCTACGCCTGGCTCGACCTCGAGCTGCAAGGCGCTCGCGTCGACGAGGGCACTCTCGCCCGCGCCGGCTAGGAGCAGGATCAGGGGGGCAGATGGGGAGAACCCCCGACGCCCGCGGGCGCACTGCCTGCGACGGTGTCGGCATGACACCCACATCCGCATCCACCTCATCGCTCGCCGCGGCAATGCGCAGCGGCGGCTTCGTCGGCCGCATCGTCGAGCCGACTGACCCCGACTACGACACGGCTCGCGTGGGATGGAACGGCGCCATCGACCGCACGCCTTCGGCCGTCGCCTTTGCGACGGATGCCGACGATGTCGCTGCGGCGATCCGTGCCGCTCGCGCGACGGGGACGGCGTTCACGATCCGCGCCGGTGGCCATTCCGTCTCCGGCCGGTCGGTGCGCGACGGTGCAGTCTGCATCGACATCCGCGCCTTGAGCTCCGTCCACGTGGATCCCGAGCGGCGAATCGTTCGTGTCGGCGGCGGCACGCTCCTCGCGGAGCTCGACGCGGCGACCCAGGCGCACGGCCTCGCCGTTCCGGCGGGCCAGGTCTCCCATACCGGCGTAGGCGGGCTCACGCTCGGCGGGGGAATCGGTTGGCTCATGCGCCACCACGGGCTCACGATCGACTCGTTGCTGGCCGCCGAGGTCGTGCTCGCCGACGGCACGCCGGTGCGTGCGAGCGCCGACGAGCACCCGGATCTGTTCTGGGCGCTTCGCGGCGGCGGCGGCGACTTCGGCGTCGTCACCGCGTTCGAGTTTCGTGCCCACCGCGTCGGCCCGATCGTGCTGGCCGGGCTTCTCGTGTACCCGTGGGAACAGGCGCGTGCGGTATTCCAGGCGAGTCGCGACCTCATGGCGGACGCTCCCGAGGAGCTGACGATCGTCGACGTCGTGCTCACCGCCCCTCCGGAGGCCCCCTTCCCGAGCGAGTTGCAGGGTCGGCGCGTGGCGGTCGTCGGCGTCGCCTGGAGTGGGGAGGTGGCCGAAGGCGAGCGTGCTCTCGCCGCCTTCAAGGGGTCGTGCCCGCCGGCACTCGACCTCGTCGGCCCGATGCCGTACGTCGCGCTGCAGAGCATGCTCGACGCGACGGCGCCTCATGGCTGGCAGTTCTACGATCGGCTGCACTACCTCGACGAGGTCAGCGATGACTTCATCGACGCGTTGATAGCCGGGTTCGAGCAGGTCCCGACGCCTCAGACGCACGTCGTCACAGGCTGGCTGGGCGGGAGAATCGGCGGCGTCGAGCCGGGCGACACGGCGTTCGGTCATCGCGGAGCGCGTGCATTCACCTGGATCATCGGCTGCTCTGGCGAGTGCCCCGTGGTTGCAGTTGCCGACTGGGTTCGACAGCTCTGGGAGGACACGAGAGGCTTCGCGACCGGAGGCGTCTACGTCAACGCCCTCGACCAGGAGCGGTCGGTGCAGGATGCCTATGCCGCCGACATCTGGGCCCGTCTCGTGGAGGTCAAGCGCCGCTACGACCCCGACTGCGTCTTCGCCGGCAACGGCATCCGCCCCTGACGGGTGAAACGACGCTCCCGCTAGAGCCCGTCGCGAACGGCGTGTGCCGCCGCCTCGGTGCGGCTGCGCACGCCGAGCTTCGCGAGGACGCGGCTGACGTGATGTTCCGCCGTCTTCGGTGCGATGACGAGCCGACGTGCGATCTCCGCATTCGACAGGCCCGCCGCGACCAGCCCGAGGACCTCACGTTCCCTGAGCGTCAGCTCGGCGCGCTCGCCCCGACCGGCCGAGCGGCCTGCGGCACCGAGCGCCCGCAGCTGTGCGGCCGCGCGGTCGGCGTCCGGGAGGGCTCCGAGGCGCTCGAACGCGTCGCGCGCCGCGCGTGCGGCCGACGGCGCAAGCGGAGAGCCGACCGACGCCTGAGCACCGGCGAGCGCGAGCCGAGCGCGCGCCGCCTCGAGCGGGAAGTTCAGGGTGGAGAACGATGCGACGGCGCTCTCGAGCTCCTGCAACGCGGTCTCGGAATCGCCTTGGGCGGCGGCGACGCGGCCGGCGAGCAGCGCACTCTCGGCGAGAAGGTCGTCGCGGGCGAGCTCGCCCGCGAGCACCCGCAACCGGCGCGCGGTCGCCGCGGCGTCGTCGAGGTCGCCCGCAGCGAGCTCGACTGCCCCGCGCAGGACGAGCGAGGTGCCATCGAGGTCGTCGCTGGTGCGCCGGTCGAGCAGCGCTCGCGCCAGAGCGAGATCCCCGCGCTGCAGGTGGAGCTCGACGAGCGGGACGAGCGCCGCCGCGTCGTCGTCGAGCCCGGACAGCAGGTGCTCGGCTTCCTCCGTGCGACCCTGGCGGAGGCGCAATGCGGCGAGCACCGCCAGCGGCAAAGACCGGCCGCCGCCCCGCCGCCGGTCGGCGGGCCGACTCAACGCCTCGAGGAGCACGGCCTCGGCTCGGTCCCAATCGCCGGCGCGGACGAGCACGCCCCCGAAGATCCCGCGGCACCATGACTGGACGGGCGTGAAGTGGCGTCGTTCCGTGAACTCGACGACGGCCTCGCACCACTGCGCAGCCCTGTGGAGGTCGGCAAGGCCGTCGCAGACCACGAGTGTGGTGCAACACGCATCTCCGCACGCGAGTGGATCGTTGGTTTCGCCGCCGAGGGCCACTGTCATCGCCTCGTCGAGCAGCGCCACGCCCTCTTCGATCCGCCCCTGCCGCACCACGGCCCGACCAACTTGCGCCAGCGCCATGCACTCGATATCGGGATTCGCGAGCTCGTGGGCTATCGCGAGCGCAGCGCGGGCATGCTGCTCGGCTGTGATCGGATCCGGCGCTCGTTTTGCGTCTTCGATCGTGAGCCAGCCGAGCTCCGGGACCGTGCCGCAACCGTCGAGCAAACGCCGGGCGCGGGCGAGCCAGCCCGAAGCCGCGGCGTCCTGTCCGTCGATTCGGTGCTCGCCGGCGAGGTAGACCGCCACGCCTCCTGCTCGGCGAGCATCACCCTTGCGCTGAAACGCGGCGTAGGCGTTGCGGCGGCACTCGATTGCAGCGTCACGCTCGCCGAGCCACCAGAGTGACTGGCCGAGCCCGTCGAGCGCATCGGGATCGTCCGGGCTTGCATCCAGCGTGGCCGTGAACGAATCACGCGCGCCTGCCCAATCGGCGTCGGCGAAATGCTGCCACCCGGCCCGCTCGCTCTTCATCCGGCACTAGTCTCACAGCTGCCGGAACGCCCGTCGATTCAGATGATCGGCTCGGGAATCGGGTCCGGCTCCGAGGGAGGCTCGGGATCCGGCGGCGGCAACGGGTCTGGCCCGGGAATGTCAGGGCTCGGCAACGGCGGCAGGTGAGTGTCCATGCGGATCGAGTACCCTGGGCCCCGACCTGCGAAACGTCGCCCTTCAGGTGACGCGACCCGGCTTCGGCGGTTCGATCAGCGCCCGCCGTCGCGACGACCACGGGGCGATCCTCGCAGCCCCTCGATCCGCCGTCGCGCCTGTTTCGTCGGCCTCGCGCCGAGGTCTGCGCCGAGCGGACGCGCGAGCCTGAGCTCGGCGGCGCGCCGCTCACGGCGGATGGCGGACTCCGGCGTCTCCTCGTAGAGCACCGACGCGGCGCTTGCGGAGCCGCGCTTGTCCGAGATGCCGCGAACCACGACGATCCACTCGAGCTGGCCGACGCGGATCTCGACGATGTCGCCGGGACGGGTTTCCTTGGACGGCTTCACCCGGACGTCGTTGATGTGGACTCGACCGCCCACCACTGCCTCCGTGGCGGCGCTCCGGGTCTTGAAGAATCGAGCGGCCCAGAGCCATTTGTCGATCCGGGCGGACTCCATGCCGGCGCCTAGATGATCGTGTCGCGCTGGTGTTTCTTCTCTTCCTCGCGCCAGTGCTCCTGGAACTCCTCGGCCTCGGCGAACTCCTGCTCTGTGCGCAGCTTCGTGGCGTCGTCCTCGGCTACGGGGTGCTCACCTGCGGCCTTCGAGCGCCGGGACGCGGAGAACGCCACGACAAGGAGCGGGATCGCGACGACGACGATGATGATCAAGGGCAGCACGCGCTCACCACCCTAGCTGGTGGTCTCAACGGCGGCGACCACCGGCGAGGTGTCACCCAATCGGGTGAATTCGTGACTCGATCTGGCGATTGTTCTCACCCTTCGTAGAGTGTGAGCCATGGGGATCAGACGAGACGGACGTTCGTCGCCGGAAGCGTGCGACTGTTGCGGGCGCGATGCCGAGGACTGCGGAATGCTCGACACGGGGTGGGTCAGCGACGCCTACCTGCTGGCAGGCGGGGGTGCGTACTGCCGCGCCTGTGCGCATCTGCTGCGGATCGTCCGGCTGGCCGAGCAGTGCGCCTGGTGCGAGGCGCCGATGGTCGAGGAAGAGCGCGCAGACAGCGACGGGTGGGGCTACTTTGCGGACCCGCTCGGCGACCTGCACCCGTGTTGCCCGGGATGCCTTGCCGAGCGGTTCGGGATCACCTGCCGCCTTCGGCTCGGACCCGCGCTGTAGCCGGGGCCGCGACCTTGCCTCCGCTCGGTCTGCGGACGTGGATGGGCAGGAGCTCGGCGCGCGATCCCGGGGTACGGATAACCGCCCCATCCCTGATGACGACGCGATGATCGGCCGGCTGGACGACGGGATTTCGCCCGGCTGAACGACGACGCGCCGCGCTGCACGGCATAGCTTCAGGCGACGACATCGAACCCCTCTCGAGGAGCCTGACTATGACCGCTACCAGCCATCACACGTTCGTCTTCCCCGACGACAGCCGCTACGACGACGCGCGCCAGTCGTGGAATCTGGCTGCCGATCTGCGTCCGGCCGTGGTCGTACTCGCGACCTCCGTCGAGGACGTCGTGTCGGCTGTCGAGTACGCGATCGAACGAGACCTTCGGATCGTCGTTCAGGGCACCGGCCACGGGGTCACGGTTCACGGCTCACTCGAGGGAACGCTCCTGCTCAACATGCGGAAGATGCGCGGCGTCGAGGTCGACGCCGAGCAGCGCCGCGCACGTGTCGAAGCCGGCGTTCTGTGGGAGGAAGTCGTCGAGCTCGCTGGTGCGCACGGCCTCGCCGCGTTGCACGGCTCCTCGCCGAACGTCGGCGTCGTGGGGTACTCGCTCGGCGGGGGCATCGGCTGGATGGCGCGCATGCACGGCCTCTCGTCCGAGAGCGTGCTCGCCGTCGAGCTCGTGACGGCGGATGGAGCGCTGGTGCGCGCCGACCGGACGCAGAACACCGACCTATTCTGGGCGGTACGTGGTGGCGGAGGCGGGCTCGGCGTGGTCGTCGCGATGGAGATCGCGCTGTATCCCGTCGAGGAGCTCGTCGCCGGAATGATGGTCTGGCCCTGGGAGCAGGCGTCGGACGTGCTGACGCGGTACGTCGATTGGGCCGAGAACGCGCCGAACAATGTCAGCGCCTCGGCACGGTTGCTGCAGATCCCGCCGCTGCCGGACATTCCCGAGCAGCTCCGCGGCCGTCAGGTCGTTTGCTTCGACGGAGCCGTGCTCGGCACGGAGGACGAGGCGAACGCGATCCTCGCCCCGCTGCGCGAGCTCGGCCCCGAAATCGACACCTTCGCCACCGTGCCGGCAGCATCGCTGGTACGCCTGCACATGGATCCGGAGCCGCCGATGCCCGTCAGCGGCGACGGGGTGTTGGTGGACGCGCTCGACGCCGATGCGATCGAGGCGATGGTCTCGATCGCCGGCCCGGGCACGGACTCACCGCTGATCATTGTCGAGCTGCGCCAGCTGGGCGGAACGCTCCGCGAGCGCAAGCCCGGGGCCGGTGCGCTCGGGTCACTCGACGGATCGTTCGCCTTCTTCGCGGCGGGCGTGCCGTTCAGCCCGGAGGTCGGCGCGGCGATCGAGAGCAGGATCGACGCTCTCAAGGAGGCACTGGCACCGTGGTCGCGTGGGAAGCCGTACCTCAACTTCGCCGAGCGGCGGGTCGCGATCGGCGACGCGATCGGTGCAGACGCGTTCGCACGGCTCGAGGGGATCAAGTCCTCGATCGATCCGAGCGGCCTGTTCCGCTCGGGTCATGCCCTCGCCGCCCCGGCGGCGACAGGGACGGACAGCGCGATCGCCGCGTAGTCCCTCGCGCGGTCACGATCGGCGCGGGTGAGGCCTGGACTCGGCCCATCCGCGCCGTTCGCGGCTCAGCGGCCGCGGACGATCGGCCACTCGTCGACGACGACGCCGTCGCGCGCTACGGCGAAGCGCTCGAAGAGGTTCGAGACGACGCACGCGTGGTTCGGCACGATTCGCACCTGCCGGCCAAGCTCGAGTACCTCGCTTGCTGCCGTTGTCACATAGCCGTGCTCCTCATTGAGCCTCGCCACGACAGCGCCTGGTGCCTCGAGGATCGTCCCGAACGAGCTATCCGGCCCGGGATCGGACGTGAGTGCCTTGCTGCCTGCGTCGAGGATCACCCGTCCCGGAGCGGGGCAGCTGATCACGGTTGCGAGCACCGTCAGCGCGACGTCGTCGATCCCGGCGGCTCCCGCCGCCACGGTGGTGCGGTCGTGGAACGCGTACGTGCCGACCCGGTACTCGGTCACGGGGGGCCGAAGAGCATTGCAGGCCCACATCCCTGGTGTGCCGCCGGTCGAGACCACACCGGCCCGGAGGCCCGCGGCAGCCGCGAGTGAGACCGCTTCGGCGAGGAACGCGGTCGCGCCGGCCGGCGTCGGGTATGTGACGAATCCTGCGAAGCGGAGCGGCTCCGCGGCGGCGACGGCCGCTGCGAGTTCGGCCGCCGCCGCCGGAGAGCCGACGCCCGTGCGGCCAAGGCCGGTGTCGCAGTCGACGAGGACGCCGAGTGCTTTCTCGCCGGCGGCGGCGCTGAGACCCGGGAGGAGCTGGACGTCGTCGACGCTGACGGTCACGTGGGCACGCTCGTGAAGAGCGGCCAGGCGGGCCAGCTTCGCGCGACCGAGCACGTTGACGGGGATGAGGATGTCGTCGATGCCGGCAGCGACCATCGTTTCCGCTTCGAACAGCGTCTGACACGTGACTCCGACCGCCCCGTGCGCGATTTGCCTCCGCGCGATCTCGACGCACTTGTGCGTCTTCACATGGGGCCGGTTGGCGAGCCCGATCCGATCGCACTCGGCCTGCCAGCGTCCGAGGTTGCGCTCGAGCCGGTCGATATCGACGACCGCGGCAGGTGTCTCGAGCTCGGTCACGAGCGTCGGACCGGTCGTTGTCGTCGCCTCCGGCATCTGTTCGACAGCTTCTACCCGAACCACTCGCCGGTCGCAGGGTGGAAGAGCAGGGCCTCGGTGGGCCTCGGCTGCAGCGATACGCGCGCCCCCCTCTCGGGGCGCGTCGCTGCATCGACGCGCGCGACGAGCTTGGCTTCGCCTCCCGGGAGCTCGGCGACGCAGAACACGTAGGCGTCCGCACCGAGCTCCTCGACGACCTCGACCCGCGCCGCGATGCCGTCTGCGCCGGCCGTGAGTGCCTCGGGGCGGAGCCAACGGCGACCTGTTGCTGGAGCCCGTCCGCGATCTGCTCGCCACCTGGCTGCCGTATCCGCCAAAGCTCGAGATCCCGAGCCTGGGGGAGGCGGCCGTGCTCTCCGGCGCACTCGCCGTCGGGCTCCGGATGGCACTCGACGAGGTCTTCGTCAACAGAGCTCGCACGGCACGCGCGTGACGATCCGGGCGCGGACTTTGTGGCTCTGAGCCACGAAGTCCGTCACACGGGAGGAACGAGCGACACGAGCAGGCTCGCAGCCGCCAGCACCGCGAGCGCGCCGGCGAGCTCGAAGCGGCGTCGCGCGGTGGCGCCCAGCGCGAACGTCCCGGCAACCAGCGCGATCTTGGCGCCGAGGGTGGCGCCGTAGGCGGTCTCGAACAGGTCGGAAGGCCCCGCGAGATGGGCGAACGCAAGGCCGGAGCCGCTCAGCGCGAGCGCGAGCGCGGCCAGAACCGCGGGACGCGCGAGCAGCCTGCCACGCGACGCGTGGAGTGCGACGATGACGCACCCGAGCCACGCGGCGAAGGACGCGATGTGCGACGCCGTGATGACGAGCGACGGCGCCGAGGGCAGGCCGGTGATGCGGTGCGACGACGCTGCCGCGACGAGCGCGACGACACAGCCCGCCGCGGGAATCGACCACTGCGCCCGGGGCGAGGCATCCCGCAGTCCGCCGGCCAAGGCCCAGAGCCCCAGCGCGGCTCCGAGGCGCAGGCCGGCGAGGTGCCCGTAGTTCGTCAGGAAGACGTCCTCGGCAAATCCTGGATCGAACATGCGCGACGGCGCGAGCGCGGCCGTCTGCCCGAGCAGCGCAACCGGCTCGGACACGATCATCAGGACGACCCCGGCCGAGACCGGGCGCCACAATTCGTTCGACATCCCACCCGAGAGGAGAGCCGCGAACGGCACCCCGAAGCCGAGCGCGAACCCGAGGAGCCAGAGCCAGTGGCCGGCCGCCTCGAGCACGATTCCGCCCCTTGCTCCGGTCGGCACCGCGGCCCGCGTCTCCTTACCGACGCTGAACACGAATGCCCCTCGCGCCGGATGGGTGTCGTCGCCGACGACGAGCCACTCGACGAGATACGAGCCCTGCTGCCGGGCCTCGATCGCCCTCGACATCATCTTCCCCGAGACGACGACGGGCCCTCGCGCCGCCTCGCGCCCGTCAGGGCCGATGACGGAGAGCCCGTCGCCGACGGGATGAGCCGGCTCCGACAGGCGCACCACGACCCGGGCAGGAGCTTTCGCGAGCGTCGACTTCGATGCCGGGACCGTGTCGACGAGCTCCGGATGCGCCCGCGCGGCCGCCGGCAGCAGCGCAGCGAGGGCGACGGCGGCAACCGCCGCGGCGACGATCCTCATGCAGTGGCTTCGGCCGAGACGGGCCCGGCCGGAGCGCGATCCGAGCGACTCCGCGTGATCCGGATCACGAGCCCGGATGCAATGAGCGAGAGCAGCCCGGCACTGACGAACGCGCTCTGATAGTCGCCGAACCAGGTGCGCGCGGCACCGGCGCCCCAGGCGGCGATCGCCGCGCCCAGCTGGTGGGCGCCGAAGATCCAGCCGAAGACGACGCCGACTCGCTCCCGCCCGAATGCCTGGGCGGTAATCGCCACGGTCGGTGGGACCGTCGCGACCCAGTCGAGCCCGTAGAACACGACGAATGCGATGAGGCCGAGGTTCGACGAGCCGATCACGAACGGGAGCGCGAGCAGCGACAGCCCGCGGAGGCCGTAGTACCAGAAGAGAAGCCAGCGAGGGTCGTAGCGGTCGGTCAGCCAGCCCGAGCACAACGTCCCGACGAGATCGAAGACGCCGATCACGGCAAGCAGGCTCGCGGCCGCCACCTCGGACATGCCGTGATCCATCGACGCCGGGATCAGGTGTGTCCCGATCAGCCCGTTCGTCGTCGCGCCGCAGACGAAGAAGCTGGCGGTCAGGAGCCAGAACGTCGAAGTGCGGGACGCGAGCGCGAGGCCGCCGATCGCCGCCCGGAAGGGGTTCTGCTGCACGATCGGCGGGTCGTCGACGACGGCTCCGAACGGACGCAGGCCGAGCTCGGCCGGGCTGTCACGCAACAGCAGCGCGACGAGCGGAAGCGTGAAGGCGAGCGCCACGATCGACACCGTCAACGCTGCCGAGCGCCAGCCCTGCGAGGTCACGATCCAGCCGAGCAAGGGCAGAAAGACGAGCTGTCCGGTCGCGTTGCTGGCAGTGAGCATCCCGGTCACGAGGCCCCGCCGCTCGACGAACCAGCGGTTGGCGATCACCGCCGCCAGCGTGACGCCGATCGCACCGGTCGAAAGACCGTTGGCCACGCCCCAGAGCAGGTCGAGTTGCCACGGTGCGTCGATCTGCGTCGTCAGCGTCGAGCTGACCGCGATCGTCGCGAGCGCGATCACGATCACGCGCCGGATCCCGAACCGGTCGTAGAGGCCGGCGGCGAACGGGCCGCCGAGGCCGTAGAGGATCAGGTTGATCGCGACGGCGGCCGAGATGGTCGCCCGCGACCAGCCGAACTCGTCCTGGAGCGGCACGATCAGCACACCAACGGTCGAGCGGAAGCCCGCGGCGGTGATCAGCGTCAGGAACGAGACTCCCGCGATCACCCATCCGTAGTGGATTCCACGGCGCTCGAGTCGACGCGCCACAGCTGAGGCCGGAGACACCGTCATCCTGCTTCGCAACGCTCCACCCGGCCCGCTAATTCCGACTCGGGTCGGGCGGCATCAGCGCGAGGACTGCGAACGCCCCGCCCTTGCGTCGCAGAACCGTGCTCCAGAGCAGATCAGGCTCTTCCGTGAAGACGTCGTCGGGCAGCGCCGGCTCGATGATCCACGACTCCTCGGCGATCTCGCTCTCGAGCTGACCGGGCCCCCAGCCGGCGTACCCTGCGAAGACCCTGGCGCGGGAGAGACTGCCGACATCGGCGGCGGTCTCGATCTCACCTGGGAGGAAACCGATCGATCCGAGCACGAGAGCCGCCGCCTCGGCCGGGTCACGGAAGTCGCCGAGCACGACGATCGCCTGGGGCTGAACCGGGCCTCCGACGTGGACGAGATCGGTATCGTCGACGAGCTCGGCGAGCGGCGGAACCGCGTCCGCCACCGAGACCGGCGAGGGTCGATTCAGGATCACGCCCATTGCCCCCTCGTCGCCGTGCTCTCCGACGAGCAGGACGCAGCGGCGGAAGTTCGGGTCGAGGAGATCGGGGCCGGCGAGGAGAAGCTGTCCGCGAAGCGATTCCACAGGCGCATTGTGACGGTCGCGGGCCTCTAGGATCCGGGGATGGCGCCGAGCCGCGAGATCCATCTGATCCGACGTCCTCGCGGGGTGCCGCAGGAAGGTGACTTCGCCCTCGTCGAGGCGGACGTCCCCGAGCCGGCCGCCGGACAGGTGCTGATCAGGAACGTGTTCGTCTCCGTCGATCCGTACATGCGCGGGCGGATGAACGACGCGAGATCGTACGTGCCGTCGTTCGGGCTCGGCGAGCCGATGACGGGCGGTGCGGTCGGGCAGGTCGTCGCCTCACGTGACGAGCGTTTCCCGGAGGGGAGTTGGGTCAGCCACTACCTCGGCTGGCGCGAGCTCGCACTCTCCAACGGCGGCGGCCTGATGCGCGTCGACCCCGCTGTGGCTCCGATCTCGACGGCGCTCGGCGTGCTGGGGATGCCGGGCCTCACGGCCTATGTCGGGCTGCTCGACATCGGGCGCCTCGAGGCCGGCGAGACGGTCTTCGTCTCGGGCGCCGCGGGCGCGGTCGGCTCGGCCGCCGGACAGATCGCCAAGCTCAGGGGCTGCAAGGTGATCGGCTGCGCCGGGAGCCCCGAGAAGGTGGCCTGGCTCGAGGAGATCGGCTTCGACGAGGCGTTCGACTATCGCGAGGTCGCGGCCCGCGAGGCCTTGCGCGACGGCATCGACGTGTACTTCGACAACGTCGGCGGCAGGACGCTCGAGGCAGCGCTCGCGGCTCTGCGGCTGCGCGGTCGGGTCGTCGCGTGCGGCGCGGTCTCGCAGTACAACGCCACGGAGCTTCCGCCGGGGCCGAGGAACCTGTTCCTCGTCGTGACGAAGCGCCTGCGCATGCAAGGCTTCATCGTCTCGGACCACGACGACCGGATACCCGCGTTCCTCGCCGAGATGGTGCCGTGGCTACGGGAGGGCAGCGTGCGCTACCGGGAGACGGTCGTCGACGGGATCGAGAACGCACCCGCCGCCTTCATCGGCCTGCTGGCGGGCGAGAACATCGGGAAGATGCTCGTCCGGGTGGGCGGCGAGCCGTGACCTGTGGGCCGCGAGCGACGCTGCCGGGCGCGCTCGTCGGTCAGGCGTCGAGCGCGGCGCGCAGCGACGCGACGTAGGCCTCGAGTGCGGGTGGGCCTTCCTCGGCCACCTGCACCGCCCGCGAGCCCACCACGATCCCGTCCGTCAGATCGGCTGCCGCGCGGGCTTGCTCCGGGGTCGAAATGCCGAAGCCGGCGTAGAGGGGCACATCGGTGAGGGCACGCGTCCGTGCCGCGAGGCCCGTCAATGCGTTCGACAGCTCGGTTCGCGCGCCGGTCGTTCCCGTCAGCGTGACGAGGTACAACCAGCCGTCGGTCTCGGAGGCGGCCAGCGCGATCCGCTCGTCGGTCGATGTCGGAGCGACGAGCTGGATTCGGCGGAGCTCGGGGCGCGATCCGGCTGCGGTGTCGGCGATGATGAAGCCGGTGGCGCCGGCGGCCCGCGCATCGGCTTCGAAGCGCTGCCAGCCGTAGGCCTCGAGCAGCGAGGCATAGGTCATCGGGACGAGCGGCGTCGCTCCGACGAGCGCCCGGGTCGCCGCGAGGCACTCGAGGCAGGCGGCGGTGCGCATTCCCGCAGCGAGCGCCTTCTCTGCGGCGGCCCTGATCACGGGCCCGTCGGCGAGCGGGTCCGAGAACGGGAAGCCGATCTCGACGATATCCGCGCCGCCGGCGACGGCCGCAGCGGCGAGCGCGGGCGTGTCGGCGCCGGCCATCAGGTAGATGACGAGCGCCTTCCTCACGATGCCCGCCCGAGAGCCGCCAACACCTCGGCAAGATCCTTGTCGCCCCGTCCCGACAGGCAGACGGCGATGTACTCCGCGTCGAGATCGGCGACGACGGCGAGGGCGTGCGACGACTCGAGGGCAGGGATGATCCCCTCGGTGCGCGAGAGGCGCTGGAAGGCCTCGAGCGCCTCTGCGTCGGTGCAGGGCAGATATTCGGCCCGCCCGGTGTCGCGCAGGTACGCGTGCTCGGGCCCCACGCCCGGGTAGTCGAGCCCCGCCGAGATGGAATGGGCGTCGGCTATCTGCCCGTCCTCGTCGGCGAGGATGGACGACCGCGAGCCGTGGAGCACCCCCGTTCGTCCGCCTCCCAGCGAAGCCGCACCCGCCGCCTCGACCCCGACGAGCCGCACGTCAGGGTCGTCGACGAATCCGGCGAACATCCCGATCGCGTTCGATCCGCCTCCGACACACGCAACGACGACCTCGGGCAGCCCGCCTTCCGCCTCGAGCAGCTGCTCGCGCGCCTCCCGTCCGATCACCGCCTGCAGCTCCCGCACGATCTCGGGATAGGGCGCGGGGCCGACGCACGAGCCGATCACGTAGTGCGTCGTCTCGACGTTGGTGATCCAGTCGCGAATCGCCTCGCTCGTCGCCTCCTTCAGCGTCCTGGTGCCGAACTCGACCGGCACCACGCGTCGCCCCCATCAGGTGCATCCGCTCGACGTTCGGAGCCTGGCGCCGCATGTCTTCCGAGCCCATGAAGACGACGCATTCGAGCCCGAACCGCGCGCAGGCAGTCGCGGTTGCGACACCGTGCTGGCCGGCCCCCGTCTCCGCGATGATCCGCGTCTTGCCGAGCCGGCGGGCAAGCACCACCTGGCCGAGCGCGTTGTTGATCTTGTGGGCACCGGTGTGATTGAGGTCCTCTCGCTTGAGGTACAGCCGCTTGCCCGGGGCGAAGCGCGGAGCCAGCGTGATCGGCGACGGACGCCCCGTATAGGTGCGGCCGAGGTGCTCCACCTCGGCGAGATAGGAGGGGTCGGCGAGCGCATCGGCCCATGCGGCCGTCAACTCGTCGAGCGCCGGGATCAGCGTCTCGGGCACGTAGCGTCCCCCGTAGGGGCCGTAGGTCTCGGTCGTCGTCATGAGCGGGCTGCCTCCACGTATCGCCTCACCTTGTCGTGGTCCTTGATCCCCGGCGCGGACTCGAGCGACGATGCCGCATCGACGGCCCACGGGCGAACGGCCGCGATCGCCGCCCGCACGTTGTCGGGGCCCGAGCTTGCCCGCAAGCACGATCCGCCCTTCGGCGGCGGCTGCGCGTCTGCCAGTGGCCGGGGTCAGTGCCCTCCCAGGGGAGGTCGAGCACCCGCGCCACCTCGCTCGCCGCCGCGGAGGAGTGCCGCCTCGCGGCCGCGCACCTTGCCTTCCTCGACGGTGTGCACCTGGTCGAGGTCCGCATCGGATTCGCCCGCCTCACCGACCCAGACGGCGACCGAGAGCATCCCCTCGGGTACCGGGAGCACCGCGGTCGCCGCGCGCGGGGCTCTCCGGCACGAGGATGAAGCCGGCCAGGTCGGCGCCGGCCTCGGCCGCCGCGGCCACATCCTCTTCGCGCGTCAGTCCGCAAACCTTGACGAGCGGGCGCGAGAGGAGCTCCCGCAGCTTCGCTGCCGGATCCGCGGCACGCATCAGCGTCGAACCGACGAGCATCGCGTCGGCTCCCGCGAGCTCGGCCGCTGCGCCCTGGGCTCGGGTCTGAGATCCCGCTCTCGGCGATGACGATCCGATCCGGCGGGATCCGAGCGACCAGCTCGAGCTGCCTCCTGCGGTCGATCGAGAAGGTGGCGAGATCACGGGCGTTGACGCCGAGCACCGGCGCCCCGAGGGCGATCCCGCGGTCGAGCTCGTCGGCATCGTGCGCCTCGACGAGCGTGTCGAGCCCGAGGCTCGGCGGCGACCCCCATCAGGTGCGCCGTCTCGGCGTCGTCGAGATCGCGCAGCAGGAGCAAGACCGCATCGGCGCCGGCGTCCCTGGCAGTTCGGAGATGCTCCTCGGTCGAGAAGAACCCCTTGGCGAGGAGCGGCACCGTAGTCGCGGCCCGGGCCGCGCGGAGATCGTCCCACGTGCCGCCGAACCGCTCGTCGACGAGCACCGAGACCGCCGCCGCGCCGGCGGCTGCGTAGGCGGCCGCGATCACGGCCGGGTCGGCATCGGGCCGTAGGTCGCCTGCGGAGGGCGACCTGCGCTTGATCTCGGCGATTGCCCCGAGGCCGGGCTGCGCGAGCGCGTCGTTGAACCGCCCCATCAGACCGGCTCCTCCGCGGAGAACGCGACCAGGGCATCGAGCCGACCCGACGCCGTGCCCGAGTCGATCGCGGCAGCTCCGAGCTCGAGCGCCTTCCCCGAGATCGTCGGCGAGCCCGGCAGCGACGAGTGCGCCCGCGGCGTTCAGCAACACCGCGTCCCTCCGGCCGCCCTTCTCGCCGGCGAGCACCGAGCCGGATCGTGGCTGCGTTCTCGGCGGCGGAGCCGCCGCGCA
This sequence comes from uncultured Thermoleophilia bacterium, assembly GCA_963799905.1. Classification (GTDB taxonomy): domain Bacteria; phylum Actinomycetota; class Thermoleophilia; order Gaiellales; family Gaiellaceae; genus Gaiella. Next base: position 27,202 of record CAWCYU010000008.1, on the reverse strand, counting down.
GCGCCGTCGGATCGGCGGGGTAGATCCCGAGGTCGCGCGGGTCGAGCTCCCACTCGCGTACGTCGCCGTCCACGACCTCCACGACGAGGCTGATGCCGAACGGCGAGAGCTCGTCGAGACCGCCGTCCCCGTGGACGACGAATGCCTGCCGGGCGCCGAGCTCCGCGAGCGCCTCGGCGTACGTCGCGGCGAGCTCGGCGGAGTAGACGCCGAAGACCCCGTCGCGTGCCCCGGCAGGGTTGGCCAGCGGCCCGAGGACGTTGAAGACGGTGCGAATCGCCGAGCTCCTGCCGCACCGGCGCGACGTGCCGCATCGCCGGGTGGTGGGCCCGGGCGAACATGAAGCCGAAGCCGAGCTCGTCGATCGAGAGCGCGATCCGCTCCGGCGGCTGCTCGATCGCGATGCCGAGCGCCTCGAGCACGTCGGCCGACCCGGCTGCGGAGCTCGCCGCGCGGTTGCCGTGCTTTGCGACGGCCGCACCTGCAGCCGCGGCCACGAGCGCGGCTGCCGTCGAGATGTTGAACGTGTTCGCACCGTCGCCGCCCGTGCCGACGATGTCGACCACGGGGGTGCGCGCCGGGGTGACGGGCACGACGTGCTCACGCATCGCGTCCGCGAAGCCGGCGATCTCGTCCGCGGTCTCGCCCTTCGTACGCAGTGCGACGAGGAAGCCCGCGATCTGAGCAGCAGTCGCCTCTCCGTCCATGATCGAGCCCATCAGTGCGCGGGCGTCCGCGCGCGACAGGTGATGCCCGTCCAGCAGGAGCTGGATCGCAGGGCCGACGATCATCCGAGGAAGTTCTTCGCCATCGCGGGCCCGAGCGGGGTCAGCACGCTCTCGGGATGGAACTGCACCCCTTCGATCGGGAGCTCCTCGTGCCGCACGCCCATCACCTCCCCGTCCGCCGTCTGGGCGGTCACCGTGAGCTCCGCGGGAACGTTGAGCGCCGCGAGCGAGTGGTAGCGCCCCACGTCGACTCGCGTCGGGAAGCCCGGCATACACCCCGAGCCCGTCGTGCGAGATCGTGCTCGCCTTGCCGTGCAGCAACGCCTTCGCCTGGCCCACCTCGCCCCCGAACGCCTCCACGATCGCCTGGTGGCCGAGGCAGACACCCAGGGTCGGCATCGTGGGGCCGAGGGCGCGGATCAGCTCGATCGAGACGCCCGCCTCCCCGGGCCGGCCGGGACCGGGGGAGACGACGAGCCGGTCGAACCCGCCGCGCGCGCGCCTCGTCGACCGTGATCGCATCGTTCCTGACCGTGAGCACCTCGGCGCCGAGCTCCTCGAACAGGTGCACGAGGTTGTAGGTGAACGAGTCGTAGTTGTCGAGCATCAGCACCCTCACGAGCCGAGCTCCTGCTCCGCGAGATCGATCGCAGCTTCGAGCGCGGCGAGCTTCTTGAGGCACTCCTCGTGCTCGGCCGCCGGATCCGAGTCGGCGACGACTCCGGCGCCCGCCTGGAGGTAGGCGATGCCGTCGGCCATCACCATCGTGCGCAGCGCGATGCACGCGTCCATCGTCCCATCCGGAAGGGAGTAGAGCACGGCGCCGCCGTAGGGGCCACGCCGGAACTGCTCGAGCTCGGAGATGAGCTGCATCGCACGTACCTTCGGCGCCCCGCTGACGGTGCCGGCCGGGAAGCAGGCGCGGAGGACGTCGAAGGGCGTGACGCCGTCGCGGAGCTCGCCGACGACCTCGGAGACGAGATGGGAGACGTGCGAGAACCGTTCCACCTCCATCTCGCGGGCGACGTGGACGGTGCCTGCCTTGCACACGCGGGAAAGGTCGTTGCGCCCGAGATCGACCAGCATCACGTGCTCGGCCCGGTCCTTCTCGGAGGAGAGGAGCCGCTCGACGTCACCCTCGGTCGGCTCCGTGGTGCCGGCGATCGGGCAGAGGCTCGCTCGGCCGTCCTCGCAGGCGACGAGCCGCTCGGGTGACGAGCCGACGAGCGCGATCCCGTCGAGCTCGAGCAGGAACAGGTACGGCGACGGGTTGACTCGCCTGAGCGCACGGTAGACGTCCAGCGGCGAGGCGGAGGTCGGCCGCTCCGCGCGTTGCGACGGGACGCACTGGAAGACGTCGCCCGCGACGATGTGCTCCTTCACCGACTGGACCATCTGGATGTAGCGGGCCCGGTCGGGGGTGCGGCGGACGGCGGCCGCCGTTCCCCGTTGCTCGCGTCGCCATGGAATGCCGGCCTCGAGTCGCCCGGCGATCTCCTCCGCATCCCCGGCAAGCACCTCCGCGATGCCCGCGCCGTGGTCGAAGCGGACGAGCGTCTCGCAGACGACGAAGCGGCTCTCCGGAAAGCCACGCCCGTCGTCCGGCAGCGGCACCGTCGGCTCGAGTCGGGTGGCGTGGTCGTAGGCGAGGTAGCCCACGAGTGGGAGCCCGAGCCCGGCAGCCTCGTCGAACTCGACGATGCGGCGAGCCCGCTCCCATCCATGAGTTCCGCCCCAGGCGGCCACGCTCGACGGATTCGAGGATGAAGCTCGCGGACCCCGCGTCGCGGAGCCGCAGGTATGCGCCGAGTGGTGTGAGCAGGTCGGTGTTGATCGTGGTCGTCATTGGGATTCGGGTGGAGGTCTCCGGAAACGAAAAAGACCTCCGCGGAGGTCTTCGATGGCGAGTCTGGGATGTCGTCGCGCTGCTAGCGCACGGTCCCGCATCGCCCTTGGCGCCACCAGCTCAGGGTCGATGCAGAGGCCATGCGAAAGACCCTACCGCCTGGGGCCGCGACGCGGCAAGTCGTCGGTTTCAGACGCCGCGAGGCGCGGCGTCGTCGAGCACCGATCGCATCAGGTCGCGGATCGAGAGGATCCCCACGACCGTGCCCTCGTCGACGACGGGCAGGTGGCGAAAGCCACCGTGGATCATCAGCACGGCGGCGTGCTCTGCCGTGTCGCCGGACTCGACGGTCTCGGGACCGCGCGTCATCCAGTCGCCTACGGCTGCATCGGGGGCGAGCCCTCGCGCGACCGCGCGCAGGACGTCGCGTTCCGTGAAGACTCCCACGAGGCGGTCGCCGTCGAGCACGAGGACGGCGCCGACACGCCGCTCGTCCATGCTCCGAACCGCATCCGCGAGCCGCGCGTCGGCCTCGACCGTGAGTAGATCCGCGGCCATCAGATCGGCGACGCGATGCATGGCGAGAGTGTAGGGAGCACAGCCCGTCGTTCCAAGTGGGCATGCAGACGCCCTCGCGCTGCTGGAGACGCCTGCGCGTGCCCCGCGCTCGACGACGGGGAGGGCTGAGCGACCCGGCAGCTGACTCGGTACGCTTGGACGATGAGCCGATCGGTCATCGTCGCCGCCGTCCGGACCCCGTTCGGGAAGCTCGGCGGCGGCCTCGCGAAGTTCCCGGCGACCGAGCTCGGGGCGATCGCGATCAGGGCCGCTCTCGATCGGTCGGGCGTCGATCCCGCTGAAGTGGGCTACGTCGTCATGGGGCAGGTGCTCCAGGCAGGAGCGGGGCAGGCGCCCGCCCGCCAGGCAGCGATCGGCGCAGGCATCCCGAAAGAGGTGCCCGCCGACACGATCAACAAGGTGTGCGCCTCCTCGATCCGCGCCATCGAGCTCGCCGACCTGATGGTCGCGGCGTGGCCAGCACGACTCGTCGTGACGGGTGGGATGGAGTCGATGTCGAACGCGCCGTACCTGCTTCCGAAGGCGCGCTTCGGCTACCGGCTGGGCAACGGCGAGGTGCTCGACCACATGGTCTTCGACGGCCTCACCTCGACGTTCGACGGCGACCACATGGTGCGTGCAGGCCTCGCGCGTCGCCCGCGAGCTCGGTATCACCCGCGAAGAACAGGACGCCTGGGCGGCACGCTCGCAGGCAGCGCGCGGCGGCCGCGCAGGACGCGGGCCGGCTGGCGGACGAGATCGTGCGCCGTCGGAGAGCTCGAGCGCGACGAGGGGATCCGGCGCGACACGACCGTCGAGAAGCTCGCGGCGCTGGCGCCCGTCTTCGACCCCGAGGGAACCACGACGGCCGGGAACGCCCCCGGGGTCAACGACGGGGCGTCGTGCGTCGTCGTCTGCTCGGAGGAGTACGCCGAGGCCCACGGGCTCGAGGTGCTGGCAACGATCGTCGGGCAGGCGGCGGTCGCGGACGACTTCGCCTATCTGGCGCGTACGCCTGCAAGGCCGGAGCGCTCGCGCTCGAGCAGGCCGGCCGGCCCACCGCCGACGTCGCCCGCGTCGAGATCAACGAGGCCTTCGCATCGGTCGCGAGCAACTCGACCCAGCATGCTCGGCGTCGACGAGGCGATCGTCAACGTCAACGGCGGTGCGGTCGCGCTCGGCCATCCGATCGGGGCATCCGGCGGCAGGATCGTGACGACGCTCGTGCACGAGCTGCGCCGGTCGGGGGCGGCCTCGGCCTGGCAGCGATCTGCTCCGGTGGAGGGCAGGGCGACGCCCTGCTGGTCGAGGTCTGACGTCGGCCTCGGCGTCCGTCGCAGCTCGGCTCGTCGCCCTGGTCACGCTGGCTTCACCGGCGCAGCGCATGCGTACACCTGCCCGCAGACGCCGCTCCAGCAGCGCATCGACGAAGCGGGCGCCGTGTTCGTCGGACGCTCCACCGGATTCACGTCCGTCCCCGGCAGTGGCATCCCGCAACGGCTGTACCACTTCGAGGTCGACCAGGAGGTGAAGGGCGACCTCGGGCGCGCCGTCAGCGTGCGGATCCCGGTCGAGCCGGTGAACGGCGGCCAGGTGATCCCCGGGGACATCGCCGCCGGGCTCCTGATGAGCCGCGCCGACGGCCCGTGGTTCACGACGCGCTGCGGCATCACCGATCCGGGGGCGGTGCTCGCGGAAGTCGACGAGCCGAGCGGCAACGCGATCAAGCTCCTGATCGGGATCCTCATCCTGCGGCGCGGTGCTCGGCTACTCGGTCGAGGCGTGTGAAACGGCGCGATCCCGCCGCTACGCTCCGCGCGATGAGGTTCGAGCGCGTCCTCGTCGTCGGCGCCGGTCAGATGGGTGCCGGCATCGCTCAGGTCGTCGCCGCGTCCGGCCGGCAGGTGCTCGCTCCACGACCCGTTCCCCGGGCGCGGTCGAGCGCGGGCTCGCCGGCGATGCGCACGAGTCTCGAGAAGCTCGAGAGCCAAGGGCGGCCCTGCCGACCGGCGACGTCCTGGCGCGCATCGCCGAGAGCGTCGAGCTCGCAGCCTGCCGACCTGATGATCGAGGCGATCGTCGAGGACGCTGCGGCGAAGGAGGCGCTGTTCCGGGCAGCCGACGCGGCGCTTCCGCCCGAGGCGATTCTCGCCTCGAACACGTCGTCGATCCCGATCACGTCGCTCGCCGCCGTCACCTCACGGCCGGACCGCGTGATCGGGATGCACTTCTTCAACCCGGTGCCGGTGCTCCGGCTCGTCGAGGTGATCCGCGCGCTGCAGACCTCCGACGAGACGGCGGCTGCGATCGTCGACGCTCGCGCGCGACCTCGGCAAGGAGCCGGCGGAGGCGAACGACTTCCCGGGCTTCGTCTCCAACCGGATCCTGATGCCGTTCATCAACGAGGCTGCCTACGCGCTGATGGAGGGCGTCGCCGAGGCGGAGGCGATCGACACGATCGCGAAGCTCGGGTTCGCGCACCCGATGGGCCCGCTCGCGCTCGCCGACCTGATCGGGCTCGACACCTGCGTCGCGATCATGGACGTCCTCCACGAGGGCCTGGGCAACCCGAAGTACGCGCCGTGCCCGTTGCTTCGGCAGTACGTCGCAGCGGGCCGGCTCGGCCGCAAGAGCGGCCGCGGCTTCTACGACGTACGCCATGACGCGAGCGTCGACCCTCGCGTCGCAGGCGCATCTCGACGTCGACGTTCCGGCGCGACGACCAGTTCGTCGACGCAGCCTTTCGGCTCGTGCTGCGTCGCCCGCCCGATGCGGAGGCGCGCGAGCGCGCGCTGGCGAAGCTCGCGGAAGGCACGCTGTCCCGCGCCACGCTGCTCCACGAGCTCGTCATCGGCGAGCGGAGTTCGAGCGCGTGAGACAGCTCGACGACGTGATCGCGTTCGCGCGCGGCGCGCGGGCGCGCGGCGAGCGGCCGCGCCACCTCCGGGCGCCGCCCGGGACCGACGAGCGGCTCGTCGAGGTGCCCTGGGTGCTCGTCGCGGCTGCGCTCGGGCCGGTGCTCGACGTGGGCTACGCGTTCGCGGAGCCCGCCTACATCGCCGCGCTGATCGACGGCGGCGCCCGGCGAGCTCGTCGGCGTCGATCTTGCCGAGGCCGCGGTCCCCGGGTTCGAGACGGTCGTCGCCGACGCGCGGGAGCTTCCGTTCCCCGACGCCTCGTTCGACCAGGTCCTCGCTCGTCTCGACGCTCGAGCACATCGGCGCCGACAACGAGCGTCTACGGCCTCGCGGGCGAGCCGGACGGCTCGGGACGGACGACGGCGCTGCGCGAGCTACGGCGCGTCCTGCGCCCCGACGGCTCCCTGCTCGTGACCGTGCCGCTCGGCGAGCCGGGCGACTACGGCTGGTTCCGCCAGGAGGACGTCCGCGGCTGGACGCGGCTCTTCACCGGCGCGGGCTTCTTCGTCGAGGAGCAGGAGGTCTACGAGCTCGGCCCGGAGGGCTGGCGGGCGGCGCCGACGTTCGACCCGACGGGCGTCGTCTACGGCGCTCGCGGCCCGGCGGCGTCCGCCGTGCTCTGCGCCGAGCTCAGCCCACGACGGTGCGCCGGCTCGTCTCACCGGACGGCATCCGGCGCACCGCACGGCGGCGCCTCGGGCCGTCGTATCGCCGGCTCCGCGGGCCGGAGCCGCCGTAGAGCGTCGACGCGCGAGGCCTGTTCCGGCTACGCCGACTGCGTCGACGCGCTGGGGTCGGCAACTGGTGCCACAGCGCGATCTCGCCGTCGGCGATCCGGAACAGCGCGACGGCCGACGCTCCGGTGCCGTCGCAGACGTGGCTCGGGCCGCCGCGTGAGCGTGAACGTCGCTGTCACCTCGTCACCGTCGATCTCCTGGTCGACGATCGTGCCACCGCAGGGCAGCGACGCGTTGAACGACAACGCGTCGTCGTGGCCGGCGAGCGCGACGCGCTCGACTGCCCTGGATCACCAGGGCACCGTCCGCGAACAGATCGGCGGCCTTCTCGTCGTCGCCCGCGTTGATCGCTCGGCTCCAGCTTTCGACGACCGCCGCGGGGTCATCGGAGTCGTCACCGCACGCCACCACCGCGAGCAGCGAAAACGGCGGTGAGCAGGAGAAAGGCTGCAGGGCGGCGCACGTCTCGCGACTATACTCGCGGCCGATGGACTTCTCGCTCACCCCCGACCAGCGCGAGATCCAGGCGCTGGCGCGGGAGTTCGCCGAGGCCGAGATCGCACCGCACGCAGCGGCGTGGGATCGCGACCACACCTTCCCGCGCGAGCTCTTCGCGAAGCTCGGCGAGCTCGGGCTGATGGGCGTGTGCGTGCCCGAGGAGCTCGGCGGCGCCGGCGCGGACTTCCTCTCCTACATCCTGGTGCTCGAGGAGCTGTCGCGTGCCGACGCAGGAGTGGGGGTGACGGTCGCCGTCCACACGAGCGCCGTGACGCTCCCGATCGTCGCCTTCGGCACGCGACGAGCAGAAGGCAGCGGTTCGTGCCGCCGCTCGCACGCGGCGACGGTGCTCGGCGCGTTCGCGCTCACCGAGCCCGAGGCCGGCTCGGACGCCGGCGCGCTGCGGTCACGCCGCCGTACGCCGACGGCGAGGGCTGGCGGATCGAGGCCTCGAAGCAGTGGATCACGAACGGCAGCTACGCGTCCGCACGTTCCTCCTCTTCGCGCGCACCGACCCGGAGACCACCGGTGCACGCGGGGTCAGCGCCTTCCTGCTCGACGGCACGCGACGTCGAGGTCACGCGCGAGGAGGAGAAGCTCGGCCTCCACTCTTCCTCGACGGCCGACATCCGCGTCGACGGGGCGCACGGTCGGGCCGCGACCGGCTGCTCCACGAGCTGCACCGTGGCTTCACGGTCGCGATGCACGACGCTCGACGGCGGGCGGATCGGGATCGCCGCGCAGGCGGTCGGGATCGCCCAGGCTGCCTATGACGCGGCTCGAGCCTACGCGCTCGAGCGCCGGCAGTTCGGCGAGCCGGATCGCCGACTTCCAGGCGATCCAGTTCAAGCTCGCCGACATGGCGACCGAGATCGACGCCGCACGCATGCTCACCTACCGGGCCGCCTGGCTCAAGCAGGCCGGCCTGCCGCATACCGCCGAAGGGGCGAAGGCGAAGCTGTTCGCCTCGGGTGTCGCCCGCCGTCAGACCGCCGAGGCGATCCAGGTGCTCGGCGGCTACGGCTACACGCGCGAGTTCCCGGTCGAGCGGTACTACCGCGACGCGAAGATCACCGAGATCTACGAGGGCACGAGCGAGATCCAGCGCATCGTGATCGCCCGCAACATCCTCGCGCAGCACGAGGGACGGGTCGCCCCGCCCGGGTAACCTGGACTGATGTCCCGCGCAGCCGACGAGCCGGTCCGCCTGACGCGTATCTACACGCGGGGCGGCGACGCGGGGGAGACCTCGCTCGGAGACGGCTCGCGCGTATCGAAGCTGGACGCCCGGATCGCCGCCTTCGGTACGACGGACGAGCTCAACTCGCTGCTCGGCGTCGTTCTCGCGGGCGACTGCCCGGAGGAGCTTCGAGCGACGCTCGGACGCGTCCAGAACGAGCTCTTCGACGTCGGTGCCGACCTCTGCGTGCCCGTCGAGGTCGAAGGCAGGCTTCGTGTGGAGCAGGAGATGATCGATCGGCTCGAGAGCGAGTGCGACTCGTACAACGAGTCGCTGCCGGAGCTGAAGAGCTTCGTGCTGCCGGGGGGCACGGCAGCATCGGCCGGTCTCCACGTCGCGCGGACGGTCTGTCGCCGTGCGGAGCGAGAAACGCTCGCGGCCGCAGGCCGGCACCCGATCAATCCGCTCGTCGCCGTCTATCTCAACCGCCTCTCCGACCTCCTCTTCATCCTTGCGCGTGCGGCCAACGCACTTGCCGGAGTGGACGAGCCGTTGTGGAAGCCGGGAGCGTCGCGGTAACAGGATCCCCGGCGGAGGTGTTCCGCGCTGCGTTGCGGCTCGGCCTGACGTCGTTCGGCGGCCCGGTCGCGCACATCGGCTACTTCCGCGACGATTACGTGGCGCGTCGCCACTGGCTGGACGAGAGGCAATTCGGCGAGCTCGTCGCGCTCACGAATCTCCTGCCCGGACCGTCCTCGAGCCAGCTGGGGATCGCGATCGGCGTCCACCGAGCAGGCAAGCTCGGCGGGCTTGCGGCCTGGCTCGGATTCACACTGCCCTCGGCGGTGATCCTGACGGCGCTCGCCCTCTGGGCCCGAGGCGTCGACCTCGAAGGGGCAGGCTGGGTGCACGGCCTCGAGCTCGCCGCGGCCGCCGTTGTCGCTGCCGCAGTGATCGCGATGGCGAGGACACTGGCTCGCGGCCCGGCTCGGATGGTCCTCGCGGTAGCCGCGGCAGCGATCGCGCTCGCGCTTCCGGGCGCGCGCGGCCAGGGGGTGACGATCCTCGCGGCCGGAGCGGTGGGGGTCATGCTCTTCCGCAGCTCGTCGCTGCCTCTCCCGCTCAGCCTGCGGTTCGCGATCGGGCGCCGTACCGCGGTCGCAGCAGGCACCTGCTTCGTCGCGATGCTCGTCGGTCTCCCGATCGCCGCCGATCTCGCCGGCACCCACAGCGTCGGCGCTCGCATCGAGCTTCTATCGGGCCGGCGCGCTCGTCTTCGGCGGCGGCCATGTCGTGCTACCGCTCCTCAACGACGCCGTCGTTGAAACAGGCTGGGTCTCTCAGCAGGCATTTCTCGCGGGCTACGGGGTCGCGCAGGCGGTGCCGGGCCCGTTGTTCACCTTCTCTGCGTACCTCGGAGCGATCGAGGAGCCGTCGCCCAACGGGATCGCCGGTGCCGCGATCGCCCTCGTTGCGATCTTCCTGCCGTCGTTTCTGCTCCTCGGCGCGGTCCTGCCTCTCTGGGCGGCCGTGCGGGAGCGCGGAGCCGTGCAGGCTGCGGTCGCCGGGATCGGCGCGGCCGTCGTCGGGCTCCTCGGCGCGGCGCTGTGGGATCCGGTGCTCCGTACGTCGATTCACGGCGTCGGTGACGTCGTGTACGCGTCGATCCTGTTCGGGCTTCTGCGGATCCTGCCGCCGTGGGCCGTGGTCGCAATCGCGGCGGCAGCGGGAACGATCGTCTTCTGATCCAGCGCCACGCCGGAGCGGACTCGCGTGCTCGGAGGTCTCGGTGCCTCGCGTTCTATCCGGCGAGCGCCACTGCCGGCCAGCTGTGCTCGAGCCACTCCGAGAGCTTGTCTGCCGGGAGGGCCTGTTGCACGTAGAAGCCCTGGGCACGATCGCAGCCCATCGCGGCGAGTGCGTCCCAGGCGTCCGCGTCTCGACGCCCTCGGCGACCGTCTCGAGGCCGAGGTCGTGGGCGAGGCCGACCAGGCTGCGGACGATCGCATCGTCCGGCGCCGCCGCGTCCCGAGCCCGTGCACGAAGCTCGCGTCGATCTTGGCTTCGGAGAGCGGAAGCATCCGCAGCGCGGCGAGCGACGACGCGCGGCCGAAGTCGTCGAGCGAGAGCCTGACGCCCTGCTTCGTCAGCCGTTCGAGCACTTTCCGGTCGAGCTCTGCACCTGCGCCCGGACCCGACGGGACGACCTCGAGGGTGAGCAGATGTGGGCTCACACCCGTCGTCTCGAGGAGCCCGAGGATGCCGTCGGCCAGCTCGGCGTCGTCGATCGTGCGGTACGGGCACGTTGACCGAGACGCCGATCGCACCGCCTCGTGCGGCCCAGCGTACGGGCATCGCCGAGCGCCTCCGCGACCACGTGCAGGGTCAGCGCCCGGATCAGCGGCGTGCGCTCGACGTGCGGGACGAACTCGGCCGGCGCGAGCAACCCTCGCTCAGGGTGGTTGCGGCGGACGAGCGCCTCGACGCCCTGAACCGCGCCGCTCCGGGCGTCGAGCACGGGCTGGTAGTGGACGACCACCTCGTTCCGCGTGAGCGCCGACTCGAACTCGCGCACGATGCCGGCATCGAGTGAGCCGCGCCGCGAAGCTGCCGAGCTGTCCCCTGAATCGCGCTTGGTCGCGAACATCTGGACGTCGGCGCGACCGAGCAGCTCCTCCGGCGTGGCGCCGTCGGCCGGGAAGAGGGCCCAGCCGATCGAGGCGTCGATCTCGACGATGCCGCCGTCGACCCGGTACGGACGGCGGAGCGCGTGCCGGAGCCGACCGACGAGCGCCGCCGCCTCCTCTTCGCGTGCGCGTTCCGATCGAGAGGACGACGAACTCGTCGCCGCCGACGCGGGCGACGGTGTCGCTCGCCGCGGACGACGGACTCGAGCCGGCGCGCGATGCTCTGCAGCACCTGGTCGCCGGCGTCGTGACCGCGGATGTCGTTGACCTCCTTGAAGCCGTCGAGGTCGACGACCATCAGCGCGAACGCGTCCGCCGTCCGGCGCGCGCGCTGCAGCGCCTGCTCGATCCGGTCGTCGAGCAGGGTCCGGTTCGGGAGCCCCGTGAGCGCGTCCCGGAGCGCGAGCGACTCGGCCGCGCGAGCGCGGCCGGCGAGCCGAAGTGCGAGGACGGCGGCGACCGTGGCCGCGACCGCGAGCACCGACGACGAGTCCGACGGCACTCGACTCGCGCATCGCCGCCGCGCCGGCCAGCACCGCGAGCATCGCCGCCGTCAGCGCCGCCGCCGAGCGCAGCTGCGCCAGCCGCGGGTCGTCTCGCTCCGCTGTTCGGGTTTGTCCTCACGCCGTTTGTCGTCCTCCCGCCGGCCACATCGTCGGTGGCCGGAGTCCGCAGTTCGCTCACCGTATGGCGCTCGCCGCGCCCATGCATCGCCACCCGCGGGGGAAGCCGTGTCCCTCGAACGAGGGAACGGGTCCCGGCAGGATCTGGCGGCGAGCGGGCGGAACCGGAGTCACGACTCGAGTCGACCAGGATCCGCGGCCATCGCCGTCGTCGTCGCTCGCCGCGCTCGTCGCGGCCTGCTTCGCCGTCTTCGGGCTTCTCGGTCGAGGCGCTCGTCGACGTCGCTCGCGTGCGCGGTCCTCGTCGCCGTGTCGGTCACCGACCTCGAGCGTCGGATCGTCCCGAACCGGATCATCGTGCCCGGCGCTCGTGCGTCGCGCTCGTCGTGCAGACGCTCCGCGACCCGTCCGTCGGAGTGGATCGTCGCCTCGCTCGCGGCCGGAGGCTTCTACTTCATCGCGGCGCTCGATCTACCCGGCCGGGATCGGCATGGGCGACGTCAAGCTCGCCGCGCTTCCTCGGGGCCTGGCTCGGCGCCCCCGTGATCGTGGCGCTCTTCGCCGGCTCGATTCTCGCGCTCATCCCCGCGATCGTGATCCTGGCTCTGCACGGCAAGGCGGGGCGGAAGGTGGGCATCCCGTTCGCGCCCGTTCCTCGCCGGCGGGGGCGTGATCGCGCTGTTCTTCGGGGATGCGATCCTCGACTGGTGGCTCGGGTAGCCCAGCGCGCAGGCGCTGTTGGTCGACTGCACATGCCGGTCAAGCTCGCGGCTCGAAATGCCGATTCTGAGGCGTATGGAAAGCCTTGCCGCGCGTTTCCCCGAGCTCGGGCCAGATCGACCTGGCCCGGCTCGAATGCCGCGTGCGAGGCGGCCGCTGCGCCGCCGCACGGCGGCGGCTGACGCGACGGAGGCGATCGACGGCGCGCTCGAGGCACTTCACGATGGGCTCGGCGCGGCCGGCGTCTCCGCTTTCGTGCTCGAGCACGGGCGGCTGTGGTCGGTCGGTGTGCGCGGCTACGCGATGATTCCCGACGGCCTCCCGCTCGAGGAGGGCGTGATCGGCCGCGCGGTGAGCACCATCCGAGACGCAGCTCGTGGTCGACGCCGCGAGCGACCCGGACTTCGTCGAGGTCCTGCGGGGGGTCGTGTCGGAGCTCGCGATCCCGCTCCTGATGCCGACGGGCGTCGTCGGCGTGATCAACATCGAGACGACATCGCGCCTTCCGGATGGAGGTGAGGCCGTCGTCGGTCCGCTCGTCGAGGCGCTGGCGCCGCTCGTCGACGAGCTGCGCGCCTCGCGCACCGTCGACCTGTCCTCCCTGGCACGCCTGTTCGTCTACATGAGCTCGCTGCGCGATCCGCTCGCGATCGCCGATGTCGCCGTGCGGTCGCTCGGCAGGGTGCTTCCGATCGAGACGAGCCAGCTGCTGCTGCTCGAGGAGAACGGCCAGCTCGTCGAATCGACCGAGTGGCACGCCACCGACGCCTCCGGCCTGGAGCCGATCTCCCGGCGCGCACTCCAGGCGTTGCGTGACCGCATCGACTCAGTCGGCCGTCTTCGAGTTGCTCGACACGAGCATGATGCACGTCCCGGAGCTCGTCGGGCACCCGCGTGCGATCGGTCGTGCTGATCCCGTTGCGGGCGAACGGCGACGGAGATCGGCCTGCTCGCCGGCGACGAGCCGGTTCGCGAAGGAGTTCGATCGTGGCCAGGGTGAGCTGGCGGCCCTGCTCGCGGCGCACGCGGCCGCCTCGCTCGACGCCGCGATCGCGCTCGACCGTGAGCGGCGAAGCGCCCACACCGATGCGCTCACCGGCCTGCTGAACCGCCGCGGGCTCGAGGAACGGCTCGACCGCGAGCTGGATGCGGCGCAGGACGACCGTCGGCCGCTCAGCCTGTCGTGCTCGACTGCGACGACTTCAAGGACGTGAACGACCGGGCCGGCCACGAGCTCGGCGACGCGCTGCTGCGCGAGGTCGGGCTGGTGCTCGAGCGTGCGTGCCCGGACGGCGCGTCCGCGGCGCGGCTCGGCGGCGACGAGTTCGTCGTCATGCTGCCCGGCTTCGACGCCGACGCGCGTTACGACGGTCGCCGAGCGAGCTCCGGCGCCGAGCTCGACGCAGGGCTCGACGATGCCGGCTTCCCGCTGCACCTCAGCGCCGGGCTCGTCGACCTACCCGTACGACGGTGCCGGTGCGTCCCAGCTCCTCCGCGCGGCCGACCAGGCCCTCTACCAGGCCAAGTCGAGCGGGAAGAACCGCGTCGTCGGCTTCCGCGACGTCGTCGCGCAGCGCCAAGACCGGATCGTTGCCGCCGATCGGCGTCGAGCGCGGCCGCGCGAGCGGCGTGGACGGATCGATGCTCGTCGACGCGATGGAGGCTTCGGCGGCGATCTGGGCCGAGGACTCGGTCGACGGAGTGCTCGAGCGGCTGAGCAAGTCGGTCACGTTCGTCGTCGGTGCGACGGGAGCACTCGATCTCGAAGGTCGAGGGCGAACGGCTCGCCGACGCGGTGAGGCACTCGATGCGCGACATCGACCTCGGCGAGGACACCGCCTACCTGATCTCCGACTTCCCGGTCACGAAGGAGGTACTCGACAAGATCGCGGTCAAGTCGATCTCGTTTCTCGACGACGATCTCGACCGCGCCGAAGCTTTCGTCCTGCGCGAGCTGCGGATGAACTGCGCGCTGCTGCTGCCGCTCGTCGTCCGGGGCTCGCTCGTGGGGGCTCGTGGAGATCTACGACATGCGCCTGCGGCGGTACACGCGAGAAGACGAGGCCGTCGCCTGGTTCCTCGTCGGCCAGGCCGGCCGGCGAATCGAGTCGCTGGGAGAGGTCACGGACAGCAAGCGCCGCCTGCCGCTGTTTCGGCTGCCCTCCGCGTAGGGGACAAGCCTGCCCTACGGATGGGTGGTCGGCTCGGCGTAGACACAGGCGCGCCGATCACCGGGGAGCGGGGAGCGTCCAACGCGGCCACGACGAACTACCGGCCGTCGTGCTCGACCTCGGTGTGAAGACCGGGAGCGGGACCGTCGCACTCGACGATGCGATAACCGTCTGCTGCCGCGACGTAGAGGATGTGACCGTCCGGGTCGAGTGGGGCAGCTGTTGCTTCACCCGGCAGCCGCAGCCCGCTCGAGACGTGCGCAACGGCGCGGGAGAGCTCCTCACGGCCGGCGGAAACGTGGTCTCGCTCGTCCTCGAGCAGCCGCTCGCGTTCGGCCAGCTTCGGCGAGCATTCGCGCGACCTCGGCCTCCTGGTCTCCGACCCGGCGCTCGCGCTCGAGCACCGATGCCTGGCTCGCGGCGAGGGCGCGTTGCCGGTTTCCGATCTCGGCGTCGAGCTCGGCGAGCCGTTCCTCGGCGTCCGCGAGCTCCTGTTCCCGCGCCGTCAGCCCTTCCGCGATCCGTGCGAGCGTGCCGTCGCGTTCGCCGGCCGTCTCCTCGCGCCGCTCCACCGCGGCCCGTCGTAGCTCGACCGCGCCGAGCTCCTGCTTGCGGACTGCGATGTCGCGCTCGGCGGCGCGGACCTGCTCCTCGCGGGCACCCAGCTCGACGGCCAATGCTGCCAACTCGACGTGCCGCTCGTCGAGCTCGGCGGAGCCGTGCCGCAGCATCTCCTCGACGGCGCTGCGGAGCCGTCCCGTCTGCTCCTCCCGCCGCTCGAGATCGGCGATCGTGGCCTGCAGCTGCTCGGTGCGCTCCTCGATCTCGCGGCCGCGCTCGACGATCAGCGCCTCGACCGCCTCCTCCTCGTCGGTGGCGCTGAAGAGCGCCTTGAGTCGATGTCGGATCCCGTCGTCGGGAGCCTTCCGGCCGGGCCAGTGCTCCCAATCGCGATCTTCTCGAGGATTTCCTTGCACGACGCTTGCCTTCCGAAGTGGGTGACGCCGGCGGCCGTGTCCTAAGCCGTCGAATTCGGATCCCGACCGCCGACGCCCCTTGCGTTTCGACAGCCGTCAGATCGCTCCTGCCTCACGAAAGAATGCCAGGCATGCCTCGATCGAGGGATTGCGACCACCGCGTGATCGAACGAGTGTGAGTACATGGACAGCGATGGCGCTCGGCACCTGGCGGCCCGTCTTCGGGCAGGCGTTCGCGTGGGCACGCGGATCGTGCTCGATCGTGACGATTCCGCGTCGGGCCTGCGGGCGGGTGACCGCGGCGTCGTCAGCGAGATCACGCCCGACGGGGTCGTGATCGACTGGGACCGTGGCTTCAGCCTCAGCGTCGATCCGCGGACGATGCCGTACCACCCGCTCGCCGCCTAGCTCGGCGGACCGAGCAGCAGCCTGCCGCCCGGATCACCGCGTCAGGTCGAAACCGGAATCGGACTCGAACCCGACATCGGGCTCGTCGGACGTGTCATCCGGTGTGCCCGCGGCGGTGTCTGCCACCGTCGGTGCTCTGTGGTTCGCGACGCCGCCGGCCGCAGGCATCGGCAACACGCGCTCGATCTTGTCGAGGGCAGGCTTGACGATCCTCGTGGTCGCCTTCCTGGCTTTCTTGGGCTTCTGCTTGACGGCGAGCTGCCGCGTCTTGCCGCCCGTTCGGGCACCGAAGTCCATGGTCACGATCCATGTCGGGTCACCGCCGAAGGTGCCACCCGCTGCCGCCGCGTGCAGAGCCCCGATTCCGACTTCCCGCCAGCCCGAGGCGAGCATGTTGTCGCGGTGGGCCGGCGACGTGAGCCAGGCGTCGATCGCGGAACCGGCGTCGAGGGTGCCGCCGGTGTTGTAGAGGAGATTCTCGCCGACGGCCCAACGTGTGTAGCCGTCTGCCCTATAGAACGTCTTCACGCGCTCGAAGAACGGGGAGCCGTTCTTGGACTCATGCTGAAAGTACCCGTCCTCCAGCATCGAGTGGGAGTGGGCGATTGCTGCGCTCCGGAGTTCATCGGAGAGGATCAGGGGACGCAGGCCGTGCGCGGTGCGCGTTGCGTTGAGGCGAGCGAGGATGCTCTCCTCGAGCGCCGGGAGACGCTCCGTCGCAGCCGGGGCTCTGGTCGTGGCGCCCGCCGGCAGGGCGAGCAAGCCGATGACGGCGCACAGCAGTGCGAAAAGGACCGTAGTGCGCTTCATCTCTTGAGGTGACATCGGTCATGCGGGGGTGTCCCCGCACCCTCGAACGAGGGGCGCTCCGGCCTTGGCCGGGCCTATCCGGTCCTAGTGACCGCCGCCGCCGTGTCCGTGGTCGTTTCCGTTTCCGTGCCCGTCGCCGTCCCCGTGACCGTGGCCATTGTCGTTCCCGTTTCCGTGTCCGTGGTTGTTCCCGTTTCCGTGCTCGTCGTCGTTCCCGGTTGCGGGTCCGCCGCTGTTACCGGGCCCGTTCGAGCCCACATCTGGCGGGGTGACGGGCACGACGGGCCCACTTGCCGGCGGGGCCGACGCGGCGGGATCGGTGATCGTCGAGACGGAGGGTGTGACGGCCACCGCTGGGACGGGCGCCGCAGGAACGGGGAGAGCTGGGTCAGGCGTCGCCGTGGCTGCCGGATCGGTTTTCGGCGTGGGTTTCGGCTTCGCTTTCGGCTTGGCTTTCGCCTTCGTCTTCGCTTTCGCTTTCGCCTTCGTTTTCGCTACGGCGATTGCGGTTGCCTTGGCCTTTGCTGTGGCTGCGGCCTTCGCCGTCGCTGCCGCCTTGGCGGTGCTCGCGGCGGTGCTCTTCGCTGTGCTCTTCGCCGCGCTCGCGGCATCAGCGACGGCAGCCTCGGCCTGCGGGGGAACGGGAACAGCTGCCTTCGTTGCGTCGATCGCCGCTTCGACCTTGGCGGTCGTCGCAGCTGTTGCGGCTTCTGCGGAGACGGGATCCGCCGTGCCCGAGGAGGCGTCGGTCCGCGCCTGGGCAGTGGTCTTGCGGCTCGACGCGGTCGGCGGCGCCGCGCCGTTTTCGGCGGGCGTGCCCGAGGCCGCGCTGATGGTGGTCGGCGTGTCGTTCGTCGCAGCGAGCCTGCCGTCGGTTGCGGTCGCGGCGTCCCCGCCCGCGACGCGCTTCAAAATGCCGCGTGACTTCGCCGAGGCCGACCGCGAAGCACCGGCGGCCTGCGTCTTCGCGGACGCGGGTATGACCGCCGCCGCAGTCGATGATTTCTCGGCCGGCCCGCGAAGGCTTCTCACTTCCTTCGTGCCGACGTAGCCGACGCCGCCCGCGACCGACACTGCCACGACGACAGCCGCCGCCTTGAGGGCGACACCGCTCAGCGCGAGGCCTCCGAAGGTCGTCCCGCTGCCCGCGGCGGTGCCGCTCCCGGCGGCGGCCGCCGTCCCGGACGTGCCGATCGTCGGCAGTCCGACTGCAGCTGACGCGCTCGGCGTGCCTTTGAACAGCGTCAGCGACAGAGGCAACGGAAGAAGTGCAAGGGCTTTGAACGCGCGACGCTGTTTGCCGTGGTTGGCGTACAGCCGCGCACACGAGGCGCATTCGGCGATGTGGTCGTCGAGTCGCCTGCGGTCCTTGCGCGAGAGCCTCCCGTCGAGCTGATTCGAGAGTTCGAGCTCGGCGCGGCCGCACGTGACGGCGTTCTCGAGCTCTTCTGCGAGCGAGCGTCGGGCGCGGAAGAGGAGCGTCTCGAGTGCGCTCGTCGAGAGCCCGAGGATCTGGCCGATCTCACGGTAGGGCCTCCCTTCGAGCTCCCGCATCACGAGTGCCTCGCGCTGGCTCTGGGGGATCCGCTGCAGCGCCCGGACGAGCTCCTCCATCGAGGGCCCGTTGTCGTCGGCGGCCTCCTGGGGGACATCGCGGTCGAGCACGACCTCGGTCGGGCGCGCCTGCTGCTGGCGGAACCGCTGCCGCACGATGTTGTGCGTGATCGTGATCAGCCAGTTCGACGGCTTGCGCGGGCGCTCGCCGCGCTCGAGGGCGCGAAGGGCGTTGACGAAGGTGGTTTGGGTGACATCCTCGGCGTCGGCGTGGTTGCCGAGCACGGCATAGGCGTAGCGGTACACCTCTCCCGCATGGTTCCGGTAGAGGTCGTCGAGGGCCCTGGACGCGGCCACGCTTGATTCGGCGGCGGACATCTAGGTCGTACCGTGCGCAGTCACCGTGTCGCGCGCATACCCCCTTACAAACTCCTTACAGTGAACGCGCAAGTTCCCACCCGAACCGGCATCTACCCGGGTGTACGACCAGAACGTTCGCGAGCCCGGATGCGGTCGCGGTGCGCGCGAAGGAAAGGCGTCGGTGCGAGCGACGCGGCGTGTCTCTTCCCGCAGTGGGGGGTGGGGAGATTCGAGACGGGGAGGGCGAAAGCCCTCCCCTTTTCTTTGTCCGGCGCGATTGTCCGGCGCGATCCGTTGGCCTACCTGTACAGGTTGGGGGCGGCGTCTACGACTTGGGTGCTTGGTGGATTTACATTCGTCGTCGGGTCGAAGTCGACGGTGATACCCGCGTTCGGACCGTTCGTCGAGATCAGCCCGACGATGAATGCGGACTTGACCAGGCCCTGGAAAGATGCGTTGAGAACGAGCGTCGAATTGATCGCGTAGACGGTGCCTGTGATGTTGACGATCGGCGAACAGCCGACCCCCCCGCCGCTCGAACAGCTCACGAGATCTTGCGTACTGGATCGTGAGTAGAAGATGTTGAGGCCGATGTACGTCTCGCAGCTTGGGTGCCCGCCGCACGAAGCCTGTGTGGGGGGCGACAGGTCGACACGATCGGTGTTCTGCATCCACCACTTGCCGGTACCAGAGAAGTAGAGCATCACACCGGTGCCCTTGAACGAGCCCGTCAGCGTGCCGGTGATGTGGTACAGGCCGGGCAGGAACGTCGCTTGGGTGTTCCCGGTTGGGAGAATGATGTTTCCATAGGTTCCGGGCGCGTAGGTTTTTCCATCGGGGCTAATGGTCGGGTTGGGAGGGATCTGTCCGGCCAGAGGATCCGGGAGGGAGGCCAACGGGTCCGGCACATTCTGGCTCAAGGTCGTCCAGTCCGGTAGGAAGTCGCTCGCATTGCAATTCAGGCAGTCGCCATGGACACCGATCAGCCTGCCGACGTCTGCAGTGACAGAGGTTTGCCCCTCATTGTCGAGGGCGCCGTTGAAGAGAACGTCCCCATTGTGAGCGGTGATCGCGCCACCCCCCTCAAAGAGATTCGTGGTGCCACTAAGCGCACAGATTGCGCAGGCCACGGTGGCCGTTCTGGACTCGATCTTGGCCTCCGCCGAGGCATTGATACGGAGGGTGTTCACTCCGAGCACGCCCGCAAAGGCCGTGTTGATCGTTCTCGTGGGAACACGCACGCGAACGCGGATCGGCTCCTCCGAACCGTCCAGCGCGTTCGTTGAAATACATGTGTTCGCCTGAGCCTCTGGTTGAAGGCGGGAATAGCCTGCAAGCGCGCCAGGATCGGAACAGCCGATCCATCCCGAATTTCGATCCACACCGAAGTTTGACTCTGCGTAACGCTTGACCTTGTCAACGACCCTTGTCCAAGTGGCCGCGTTGGGAGGTCGACCGACGAATTCCTGCGCGCCCGCGAGTGCGGCCGCATCCGCCGTGGCCTGCGCCTGGCGCCGCTGCTGGCGACCGTTACCGAGGTCGACCACCAGCGCGGTAAAGCCGAGTGCCACGACCATGAACACCGCGACGATGACGACGACGATCCCGCTCTCGTCGCTCACGCGCGTGACGATCAGTTTGCGCACCATGACCAGGAGCCGCCAGATGGGTCGGTTTCTTCCGTTTCGAGCGGGGGATCAGGCGACGGCTGCTCGATCCGAAACGTTGTCTTGTTCGTGAAGTAGCGGCCGTTGAGGAATGGACTCAGCAATCCACTGATCGAGGAGAGTGGATACGACGCGCAGACGACCAATCCGTTGTTGACCGCGAACGGCTGGCCCGATGCCGTCAGATCGGGGGTGTCGATGAGCAACTTGATGCGGACGTTGTCAACTCCGATTTGAGATTTCGCGAGGCAGACCAGCTTCCTGGTGTTGTCACTCGCGCCCGCGGCTGGGCCATTGAGGTTGCACGACGTCTCGTTCCCGAACTGGGCAACGGCGCCCTGGCGAGCCGCCTCACGCGCCCCCTGGCGTACTGAGATGACGTTGTTGAGAATCACACCGAACTCGATGATCCCGACGAGGAGAAGAAAGAGGAGAGGTACGAGGAGAGCGAATTCGACAAGGGCTTGTCCTCGCGTTTCGCCCGCTCGCCGACCGCCCGTGCGCAGCCGGATTCGTTTCGCTCTGAATTCCATCGGTCCCCGAAAAATCTCCCGGCCCTCGATCTCGTCACCCCGCACGCGAACCCCGTCGCCGAGGTCGAACGGCCCCACGCGAGACTAGATCAGAACCCTCGAAACTGCAAGCCGTGCCACGCCGGTCAGCGCGACGCGTCGACCGACGTGAACGGCTCCCAGCGCGGGAGCGAGAAGCGGAGGGTCGTCGGGCCGCCGGGGCGGCTGTCGATCTCGAAGGTGCCGCCCAGCATTCGGACGCGCTCGCCGATTCCGACGAGGCCGAGCCGGCCTCGTTGCGCCGCGCGCGCCAGCGCACGCGAGACCTCGAACCCGAGGCCGTTGTCGGTCACCCGCACGTCGATCGTGCTCCGGCGGGCGCGGATCCGCACCTCCACCGAGGTGGCGCCGCTGTGCTCGCGCACGTTCGCGAGCGACTCCTGCACGGCACGGAACACGGCGACCTTCTGTGCCGAGCTGAGCGACTCCGGATCGCCCTGAACCTCGACCGACGCCTCGATCCCCGACCGCTCCGCGAACGCGTCCACCTCGCGATGGAGGATCTCGGACAGCGGGCGTGACACGATACTCTTCGTCTCGAGCGAGTGCGCGAGCTCTCGCAGGCCCCGGTCGAGATCGGTGAGGCGCGCGAGCATGTCCTCGAAGCGCCCGTACGCGAGCTCGCGATGCGTCTCCAGCACGAACGGGTAGACCTGGTCGCGCAGTTGCCGGGTCTCACCGGCGAGGGCAAGGACGTCCTGGATCGGGCCGTCATGGAGATCGAACCCGAGCCGCATCAGTCGCTTCTCGCCCGAGGCGACGAGAGCGCGCTCGCGAGCAGCGTCGCGCTCGAGCAGGAGCTCGCGCTCGAGCACGGGGGAGAGGGCCGAGGCCGCCTCTCCGAGGTAGGCGCGCACGTCGCGGCGCGGGTCGCCGAAGACGCGAATCACGATTGCGCCGGCCGGTTCGCCGAAGCGCCGGATCTGCGCGGCGCGCAGGCTCGAGCGGCCGACGAGTGAGAGCCCGCTGCGGCCGGTGATCGCAGCCTTGGCCGTGGCGCGGATCCTGCGTGAGGCCGCATCGGCCCCGAGTGAGAGGACGCACTCGACCTGCGCGCCGCCGGTCCGGCGCCAGACGGAGGCTTCGAGCGCGATGTCGAGATGGAGCAGCAACCGCAGCTGGATCTCAGCGGCGACGACCGGCGGCAGCTCGAGCAGCGACGGGCTGGAGACAGACCGCAGGTACAGGTCGAAGGCCGCGACCGTGACCGGCTCGTCGCGCACCTGTGCCAGGGCCGCTGCGGCGACACGCGTGTCGGCAGGCTCGAGCTCCCCGTCGGCCGCGAGTGCGACGATCACGTCGGACGCGTACACGAGAGCGGCGAGGGCGTCGGCCGCATCGTGGCCCGCCGAGCCTGCGATGACCTGGGCCGCGCGCGCGTGCGCTGCCGAGAGCAGCGGCACGATGCGGTCGAGCGCGCCGTCGGCAAGCCGGGCGTGAAGTCGGTCGAGCCGGCCGGCATCCTCGGGCACGCTGGTCGACGGTAGGCCGGAACCCACGAGTGCGATGCTCGCGCCTGTCTCCAGATCTCCAGCGAACGACGCCATCGCCCGCTATCCGCTGAGGCTCGTAACGGCCATGCGAACCTTCCTCTTCCACTTGCGGGCTGTCTCCCCTGCCCGTGGCGTCCCGAATGTTCGCCCATCATGCAGTCGCCGAGGCGGTCCGGCAAGGGGGCGATTGGGTCGACTCGGTGAACGCACCTACCCGATACCCGTCTCGAGGGCGTCCATCGCTTCGTCCATCTGCTCCCATTTGTCGTAGACCGCGACGCCTGCCGGCGCGCGTTCTGCGGCGCCCTCGCCGACGATCACGACGGGCAGGTCGGGCCGGCTGGCCCGGACAGCGTTCGAAAGGCGAAGGGCGTCACCGAGGCCCGCCCCGGCATCGAGCAGCACTGCGTCGACCTCGCCGTCCTCGACCGCCTCACCGAGCTCCTCGGGGCGTACCTGCGCTGCGACACCGATGCCGCGGCCGTCCAACAGGAAGTGCGCCAGCTTCGAGAACCGCTGATCGCCACTCGCGATCACGACGCTCCCTCTCGGCCCGAGCCGCTGCACCGCGTTCTGGCCGCCGACGCCGTCCCCCTCGGCGCGGGATGCCCAGGCGACGCGGTCGCCGACCTCCAGCCCGCGCCTCTCGCATTCGCCCGCAGCCAGCTCGACGACCTCGCGCGCTCCCCTGCACGAGGCCGTCTTGAACGACCGCATCGAGGGCTCGATCCGGATCACGATCAGGTCGTGGTCGATGAACACCACGTCGATCGGGAATCGCATGAAGGCGCTGTGAATCGACCAGGCCGGGCGGAGGAGCAAGCCCTCGCCGGGCCGAAGCCGGCCCCGTCCGAGCAGACCGCGCATGCGCCGCCACGTCGTATCCGCGACCGTGACCGAATCGCACACGATTCTGCCGTCCTCCCGGCGGAGCGTCAGCGTCCCGCGTCGGCCTCCGGCCATTGCTCAGTGCACCTGCACGTGGCGGTGCACTAGAGGCCCTGCGCGATGGTGATGATCGCCGGCAACAGGATCACGACGAACATGCTGGGGAAGATGAGGAACACGAGCGGGAACAGCATCTTGATCGGGGCCTTCTGCGCCTTCTCCTCGGCAGCAGCCTTGCGCCGCTTGCGCATCTCCTCGGCGATGTTCCGCATGATCTGCGCCATCGAAACGCCGAGCGCCAGGCCCTGGATGATCGACCGCGTGAAGATCGAGATGCCCGGCGTCTCGGCCCGCGTGTAGAGGTTGCGCAGGGCGTCCTCGTTCGTGAGGCCCATGTTCTGCTCCTGCAGCGTCAGGCGCAGCTCCTGGCCGAGCGGCCCGCGGATGCGCTCGGCGGCCAGGCGCATCGCGCCGGGGAAGCTCAGGCCGGCCTCGATCGAGACGACGAGCAGGTCGATCAGGTCGGGCAGCTCGTACTCGATCTGATCGTGGCGCATCCGAACCTTGCGCTTGACGAAGCCGACGGGAAGCATCCAGCCGACGACGGCCGCGAAGACCGAGAGCACGATCACCCAGAACACCGACATGCCGGAGATCCCGAGCAGCCACAGCGTGAACAGGCCGATCACGACGGTGCTGATCACCTGGAAGCCGAGGAACCGGTCGGGAGAAGTGCCGTACATCCCGGCCGAGACGAGCATGTTGCGCGTTTCGACCTCGCCCTTGGAGAGCCGGGTGCCGCGGAGCCGGTTGCCGATCGAGGTCGCGAGCTCGCTCAGGGGCCGCTTCCCGTCCGACTTGTCGACCCTCTCCGAGCCGCTGAACCCGTACGCGCCGATCGACTGGATCGTGGCGCTCGTCGTGCCCGTCCTGGGGCCGTACGCTGCGCGCACGATCATGAACACCGAAGCGGCGAGAAGCGTGAGCCCGATGATGAGAAGAAAGATCATCGCCTTACACCTTTATGTCCACGATGCGCTTGATGATGAACGACCCGATCGTGACCATGATCGCGGAGACGATCAACGCGAGGATCCCGTAGGTCGTGTCCCAGAGTGGTGACAGGTATTCCTTGTTGATCAGCAGGAGCATCACGAACACTCCGATCGGGAGCGCGGTGAGGATCCAACGAGCCATCCGGCCCTGCGCGGTGAGCGTCCGTGCCAGGCGGCGTAGCTCCTGACGCGTGCGGACGTTCTCGGCCACCTGGTCGATCACCTCGGCGGCGTTGCCGCCGGCATCGCGCTGGATCAGCGCTACGACGGCGACCTGGTCGAGGTCGCGGTTGCTCATGCGCTGCACACACGTCGTCAGCGCGTCGTCGAGCGGAACGCCGAGCTGCTCGTCCGAGACCACCCGCGCGAACTCCGACTTCGTCGGCTCGTCGGCTGTCTCGGAGACGACCGACAGGGCGCCGACGAGGCTGTGGCCGGCTCGAAGCGACTGCGCGAGCACGTCGAGGTTGTCCGGCAGGTCGTCGCCGAACTTCCGCCGCTTGCGGTCGACGCGGGCGCCGACGAACCAGCGGATCCCGAGTGGCACGAGGATGCCGATCAGGAAGAGCCATGGCGAGCCGAACGCGACGGCGAGGAAGACGCCGAGCAGCAGCCCTCCGGAAACGGCGATGAGGAGGAGTGTGACCGGCGATGTCTTGATGTCTGCGAGCTCGCAGTCGTCGGCGAACGAGCGGAGGAACCGCTTGCGGCGGAACGATTGGTCGGCGTCCTGCAGGAGCGCTCTGACCTCTTCCCGGCGGACGTGCGACTCTTCGTCGATGTCGCCCATGCGGACGAACGAGCCCATCCGGCTGCGGAACGTGCCCCGCCTGAGCGAGAGGAGGTGTGAGATCGCGTACCAGAGGAGGAGCACGATGCCGAGCACGACCCCGACGAGCGTGACGGGCGAGCGCCAGAACCGCTCCCAGAGCGACGGCTCGACGACCCCGCCGATGCCGATCTGGGGAGTCTTGTAGTCGAGCGTCTGCGTCGGGTAACCCTTGACTGCGACGGCGACGATCACGTCGCGGTTCGACATCTCGAGCGACCGGTAGAGGACCAGGTACTCGTTCCCGAGGCGGAATCCGAGATCGGCGAACAGGGGCCGCAGGTCCTTCGTGGTCTGGGCCACCGCCGAGGTTCCGCCCGTCGCCGAGGCGAGGCCGGCGAGGGCGCCCTTGTTGAACGCGTCCGACTCGAGGCCGACCGTGAACACGCGAACCTTGTCGTTCTTCAGCCGGCCGACGATGTCGCCCTCGCTTGTCGTGCTGCCCACGTCGTCGCCGTCGGAGAGCAGTACGATCGAGCCTGCCGCGGCGCCACTCGCCTGCAGCTGGATCCTGGCCGCCTCGAGCGCGTCGTAGATGCGGGTGCCTTCGCCGAGGGGTGGCGTGCCGGCCAGCGCGGTCGCGATCTTGCGCTTGTTCCGCGTGGGCGGGAGACGGATCACCGCGTTCTTGTTGAACGCGACGACGCCGATCTCGGCGTTCGGTGGTTTCTTGGCCGCGAACGCCCTGGCGGCGGCCATCGCATCCTTGATCGGCGTGCCTTTCATGCTGTTCGATGCGTCGATCACGAGGATCGTCGCGAACCCTCCGACCGCGGCGCCGGCGGGCACGACCGAGAGGCTGTCCGGCGGGTCGCCGTTCTCGGTCACCTTCACCTGACCCGTGGTCAGCGCCTGCCTCTTCGGCAGGGTGAGGACGTAGGCGCGATCGGGGAACGCCCCCGGATTGGCCTCGGTGAGCTTGACGGAGCCGTCGGCCGCAGCCGTAGCCTGTACGGCGAACGCCGCGAGGATACCGGCCAGGCCGACGACGACCGCGATCCGCTTCACCGCGGGCCTCCTCCCTGGGCGAGCCGCGTCGAGAGATCGATCTCCGCGCCCTCGCGGAACAGGGAGGCGGGAAGCTCGAGGCCGTGGCGCTCGAACTTCTTCACGAACACGGGGCGGAGGCCCGTCGAGCGGAGGCCGCCGCTGATCGTGCCGTCGGCGTCGAACGAGTCGATCTTGAACTCGAACAGCTCCTGCATCGTGATCACATCCGACTCCATGCCCTGCACCTCGGTGACCGAGGTGACGCGGCGTGAGCCATCCTGCAGACGGGCGAGGTGCACGACCATGTCGAGCGCCGACGCCACCTGCTGGCGAATCGCCCGGACAGGGAGGTCGTAACCCGCCATCAGCACCATCGTCTCGATGCGGCTGAGAGCGTCGCGCGGCGAGTTGGAGTGGACGGTCGAGAGCGAGCCCTCGTGGCCGGTGTTCATGGCCTGGAGCATGTCGAGGGCCTCTGCGCCGCGGATCTCGCCGACGATGATCCGGTCGGGGCGCATGCGCAACGAGTTGCGCACGAGCTCGCGGATCGGGATCGCGCCTTCCCCCTCGATGTTCGGGGGCCGCGACTCGAGCCGCAGCACGTGCCGCTGGTGCAGCTGGAGCTCGGCCGCGTCCTCGATCGTGACGATCCGGTCGCGGTCCGGGATCGCCGACGAGAGCGCGTTCAGCAACGTCGTCTTACCGGAGCCGGTGCCGCCGCTGACCATGATGTTGAGCTCGGCGCTGACACACATCCGCAGGAACTCGACCGAGCCTGGCGACATCGTCCCGAGGTTGACCATGTCGTCGAGCGTGAGCCGCTTCTTCGAGAACTTGCGAATCGTGATCAGCGGGCCCGAGAGTGACAGCGGCGGGATGATCGCGTTGACGCGTGAGCCGTCGGGCAGGCGAGCGTCGACCATCGGCGAGGCC
>CAWCYU010000007.1:0-122877 GCA_963799905.1 uncultured Thermoleophilia bacterium | reverse complement strand
TCCCGTGCAGGAATCCCTGATCGTCGAGCTCTACTCCAAGTAACGCGGAAGAGGCCTGCCTCTCCCACTCGTAGAGGGCGATTCGCCCACTACCCCGCTCTGAAACACGCTGTGAAGAATACGAAAGGATCGCTTTGGCAACCCGCACCAGCCTGATGGACTTCCAGATTCCCCGCATCGTCAGCGAAGAGGGCGACGACCACCGCGGCGTGTTCGCGATCGAGCCGCTCGACCGTGGCTTCGGCTACACGTTCGGCAACTCGCTGCGCCGCGTGCTGCTCTCGTCGCTCGAGGGGGCGGCCGTGACGGCCGTCAAGATCGAGGGTGTCGCCCACGAGTTCACGACCCTGCCCGGCGTCCGAGAGGACGTCACCGACGTGATCCTCAACCTCAAGAGCCTGATCTGCCGGCTGCACGGTGAGTCGCCCGAGATCGAGGTGCACATCTCGAAGAAGGGCCCCGGCGCCGTCACCGCCGCCGACATCGAGGCGCCCGCCGATCTCGAGATCCTCAACCCGGAGCTCGAGATCGCGCAGCTCGCCGACAAGGGCAAGCTCGAGATGACGCTGACGATCGGCCGAGGGCGTGGCTATGTGCCCGCCGAGCTCAACCGCGGCCCCGAGACGACGATCGGCGTGATTCCGATCGACTCGATCTTCTCGCCGGTGCGCCGCGTGGCGTACGAGGTCGAGGCTGCCCGCGTCGGGCAGCGCACCGACTACGACAAGCTCGTCCTCGACGTCACGACCGACGGCTCGATCGAGCCCCGCGACGCGATCGGCCAGGCCGCCGAGATCCTGATCCGCCAGCTCGCGATCTTCACCGATCTCGACAAGATCGAGGGCTACGGCGAGGCCGCGATCGAGGCCGCCGCGGAGGCGAGCACCTCGCACGGGATGGAGAACTTCCCGATCGAGGAGCTCGAGCTCGGGGTCCGGTCGTACAACTGCCTCAAGCGTGTCGGGATCGAGACGATCGGCGACCTCACCTCGAAGTCCGAGGCCGAGCTCGCGGCGATTCCGAACTTCGGCCGCAAGTCGGTCGAAGAGGTGCGCGAGACGCTCGCCGCCCATGGCCTGACGTTGAAGGGCGAGGAGCTCCAGTAGGATGCGCCACGCACGCTCAGGCAAGAAGCTCGGCCGGGACTCAGCTCACCGCAAGGCGTTGTACTCGAACCTTGCAGGCGCCTTGATCCAGCACGGCCGGATCGAGACGACCGAAGCCAAGGCGAAGGCGGTCAAGCCGTACGCGGAGAAGCTGGTCACGCTCGGGAAGCGCGGCGATCTCCATGCCCGTCGGCTCGCTCTTGCCGAGCTGCGCTCCAACGACGTCGTGCACCAGCTGTTCCTCAACGTGGCTCCGCGCTTCTCGGAGCGCAACGGCGGCTACACCCGGATCGTCAAGCTCGGCCCCCGGCAGGGCGACGCAGCCCCGATGGTACTGCTCGAGTTCGTCGACTACGACCCCGCGGCCGCCTGAGGCCTCGGCGGACGTCGTGATCGAGGGGTGCTCGCGGGCACCCCTGGTTCGTTGGAGCGTGCCTCTACGCTTCAGCCATGCTGACGATCATCGCGCTCGTGGCAGCCGCGCTCTTCGTGCCGTCGCCGTGGGGCGTGTGGCTGGTCGTCGGCGCTGTGTGCATCGACCTCGCGGAAACGGCGGTGATGGTCACCTGGTCGCGCCGGCGGCGCGCGAGCGGCCCACCTGCCGTCGGGACCGAGGCGATCATCGGTCGCACGGGGGTCACGCTCTCCCGTCTCGACGCCGACCGCCACGGCGTGCGGGGACAGGTTCGCGTCGACGGGGAGATCTGGAGAGCGCGCGCGATCGAGCCCGTGGACGCCGGCGTGACGGTCGTCGTCCGCTCCGTCGAGGGGCTCGTGCTCGAGGTCGAGCCGCCCGCGCGTCCTTCCTGAACGCGTGCTAGAACGAGCGGCCGTGAGAACCCTCAAGCTCACACTCGAGTACGACGGCGGCGGGTTCCACGGCTGGGCGCGTCAGCCGGGCCAGCGCACGGTCGAGGGAGCGTTGCGGGAAGCGCTCGATGTCATCTACCCGGGAGGGTGGGACGAGCTCGCCGTCGCCGGGCGGACCGATACCGGCGTGCACGCGACCGGTCAGGTCGCCAGCGTGATCGTGACGGGGGGCGCACCGGCCGGCCGCGCGGCCGAGGCCCTGAACACCGCCCTGCCGCCGGACGTGTCGGTGGTCTCCGCCGACGATGCCGCTGATGGGTTCCATGCCCGCTTCTCCGCCACGGCGCGCTCGTACCGCTACATCGTGTTGAACCGCACCGAGCGGTCTGCCCTGGAGGCGCGACGCTCGCTCTGGTGGCCGCGGCCGGTTGACGTCGAGATCCTTCGTGCCGCCAGCGCACTGTTGCCGGGCGAGCACGACTTCACCGCTTTCACGCCGGCCGAGAGCCAGCACGACGTCTTCGTGCGCGTGATCCGCGACGCTGTGTGGGAGCGGCGCGGCGACCATCTCCACTTCACCATCACCGCGGACTCGTTCCTCCGCCACATGGTGCGAACGCTCGTCGGCACGATGCTGCAGGCGGCGCCGGAGCGGATGGCGGAGCTCCTCGAGGGCCGGCCGCGGCTGGAGGGGGGCGCCACGGCGCCGCCGTGGGGGTTGTATCTCGAGGGCGTCGAGTACGGAGGCATCTGACGGGCGGGGCGCGTCGATACGATCGGCCGGTGCGGTATCGCGTCATCCTCTTCGATCTCGACGGCACCCTGATCGACTCGGGCCCCATGATCGTCGCCTCGATGCGGCATGCATCCGTCACCGTGCTCGGCCGAGAACCGGACGAGGCGCTCGTCCGGGCCGCGATCGGCGGGCCCGGCCTGATCGCCCAGATGCGGGAGCTCGACCCGGATCGCGTCGACGAGCTGGTGGAGGTGTACCGCGCGCACAACGAGCCGCTGCACGCGACGCTGGAGGCCTTCGAAGGAGTGCTGGAGCTCCTCTCCGAGCTCCGCCGTCGGGGCCATCAGCTGGGCATCGTGACGGCCAAGCGGCTCGCCACCGTGCAGCTCGCGTTCGACCGCTTCCCGCTTCTCCGCGCGGCGACGGACGTGCTCGTCGGAGCGGAGGACACCGACCGACACAAGCCCGAACCGGATCCCGTGCTCGAGGCTCTCCGTCGCATCGACGCCGAACCGGGCGAGGCGGTATACGTGGGGACTCGCCGTTCGACATCCGGTCAGGGAAGGCGGCAGGGGCGTTCTCGATCGCGGTCGGTTGGGGAGGGATTCATCCCGACGAGCGACTACTCGCCGAGGAGCCGGACGCATTCGTCCGCGAACCGGAGGAGATCCTCGCGCTTGTCTGAGCCGTCGACAGATGCCGCTGCGACCGTCGAGGAGCTGCGACGGCTCGTCGCCTACCACTCGCACCGCTATCACGTGCTCGACGATCCCGAGGTCGAGGACGCCGTCTACGACGCCCTCTACGACGAGCTGTCGAGCCTCGAGCAGGCTCACCCGGAGCTCGTGACGACCGATTCGCCGACCCAGCGCGTCGGTGCGCCGCCGTCAGGGGGCTTCCAGAAAGTCCCGCACGCGATGCCGATGGGCTCGCTCGAGAAGGTGACGACCAGCGAGGCCATCGAGAAATGGGCTGAGGACATTCGCAAGCGGCTCGGCTCGGATGAGCCGGTCGTCTACGTGCTCGAGCCGAAGATCGACGGGCTTGCGATCAACCTCACCTACGAGAACGGGGTCCTCGTCCGGGGGGCCACGCGAGGAGATGGGATCCAGGGGGAGGACGTCACCGTCAACCTCCGCACGATCGGGACGGTGCCGCTGCGCATGCTCGGGGACGAGCTCCCGGCGCTGCTCGAGGTACGGGGTGAGGTCTACCTTCCGATCTCGGGCTTCCGCGAGCTGAACGAGCGGCTCGTCGGCACCGGGCAGAGGCTCGCACCGAACCCCCGCAACGCGGCCGCGGGATCGCTGCGACAGAAGAACTCGGCGGTCACGGCAGATCGGCCACTCGCCGTCTGGGTGTACGGAACAGGCGCGCGAGAAGGGCTCGAGCTCGACTCGCAGTGGGAGCTGCTCGCCTGGCTCCGCGAGCACGGCTTCCGGACGAATCCCTACGCGGAGCGCCTCGAGTCGGTGGCGGAGGTCGCACGTCGCTGCGCCGAGTGGGAGCACCGTCGCGAGGAGCTCGACTACGAGATCGACGGGATCGTGATCAAGGTCGACTCGTTCGACCAGCAGCGTCGCCTCGGCGCTCTGCACGAGCGTCCACGCTGGGCGCGCGCGTTCAAGTGGGCGCCGTCGACGGCGGTCACGACGCTCGAGCGGATCCACATCAGGGTGGGGCGCACGGGCGCGCTCAACCCCTGGGCCCAGCTCGAGCCGGTGCAGGTAGGCGGGGTCACGGTCTCCAACGCGACCCTCCACAACGAGGAGGACATCAACCGCAAGGACATCCGCGAGGGCGACCTCGTGATCGTGCAGCGGGCCGGCGACGTCATCCCCCAGGTCGTCGGGCCCGCCGGGGAGCACCGGGCCGGCACCAAGCCCTGGAAGATGCCGTCCCACTGCCCGCTCTGCGGCGTCGAGATCGTCAAGCCGGAGGGAGAGGTCAAACACCGCTGCCCCAACCGTGCCTGCCCCTCGCGAGGCCTGGAGACGCTCATCCACTGGGTCAGCGCCGCCATGGATATCGAGGGAGTCGGCGAGCAGTTCGTCCGCAAGCTCTGGGATCAGGGACTGCTGCGGTCGATGCCGGACCTGTATCGGCTCACGGCGGAGCAGTTGCTCGAGGTCGAGGGCTACGGCGAGATCTCGGCGACGCGCGCGATCGACGCGATTCAGCGGTCGAAGGCGCAGCCTTTCTCGCGCGTCCTGTTCGGCCTCAACATGCCCAAGGTGGGGTGGGTGCTGGCCCGGAACCTAGCCCGGCATTTCGGCGGCGTCGACGCGCTGATGGACGCGACGCAGGAGGAGCTCGAGGAAGCCGAGGGGATCGGGCCCGACCGCGCCGAGCTGATCGCGGAGTGGTTCTCCGACGAGGAGAACCGCGTCCTCGTCAACGACCTCCGCTTGCTGGGGCTGCAGTTCGAGGTCGGGGAGGCCGATCGTCCGGTCGAAGGACCCTCTGTCCGGCCACCAGTACGTGATCACCGGCACCCTCGAGGGGTTCAGCCGCGAGGAGGCGAAAGCGTCCCTGGAGGCGCTCGGCGCGAAGGTCTCGGACTCTGTCTCGAAGAAGACGACCGGTGTCGTCGTCGGCGAGAACCCGGGGTCGAAAGCCGCCAAGGCCGCCAAGGCGGGTGTGCCGATCCTGGCCGAGTCGGACCTCCTCCGTCTCCTCGCCCGAGGGCTCGTAGCGCGACGCCGCCGGGCTCTCAGGCTGCCGGCGTCGCCGCCAGGATCGTGACGAACCGGTCCTGCGCCGCGCGGGCCGCCCAGGACGAGACCGGGCTGCCGTTCTCGAGCACGGCGAACGCCGTCGTGCCCGTGATCACGCCGGAGAGCGTGCAGGCGAGGTCGGTCGTGCCCGTCTTTCCCCTCACCTTGCCGCGGAGGGCCGGCAGCCGGGTGCTCAGCGTGCCGCTCATGCCGGCGACGGCGAGCGAGCCCACGAAGGCCTCCCGGACCACCGGGTCGGCTGGCGCCGGCCCGGATCACGCCCACGAGCGCCTCCGCGGTCAGGCGGTCGAGACTCGAGAGGCCCGAGCCGTCGACGATCCGGACGCCGCCGACCGGGATGCCGGCCTCCCGCATCGTCGCGATCACGACCCGGCCGCCGCCGACGGACGTCCCGATCCTGCCCGTCGCGGCGACCAGTTGCTTGAGCAGCATCTCGGCATAGAAGTTGTCGCTCTCGTGGTTCATCCGCCTGACGATCTGCGCCAGGGGGTCGGACACGTCCGACGCGAGCGAGACGGCGGCGTCCGGCGCCACGCCGAGGCCTGGTCTCCCGCGACCGCGACGCCGTGCCGGACAGCGCATCCCGGAGCGCCCGCGCAGCGAGAAGAGGCGGCGAGAGCGCCGGCCACCCCTGGGCGCGATCGACGACGAGGGCCGACAGAGGCGGGGTCTCGCCGCCGACGAAGTAGCGCTTCCACCCTGCCGCGCCACGCTTTGCGTCGTAGAAGGACTCGTCGCCGAGCACCCGCCCGTTCACCGACCCGGATCCCTCGCCCGCGAATCGTCGCGGCGAGGCGATCGAGGTCTGCCGCCGAGAGCGTCGGGTCGCCGAACCCCTTCAGGATCAGGTCACCGTTCCACGTCTCGCCGGCCCGCGCTCCCGACGCCGTAGACCTCCGTGTGGAACCGATACCCCACGCCCAGCCGGGTGAGCGCGGCCCACGAGACGGGGATCTTCTCGTTCGACGCCGGGGCGACGGGCAGGGACTCGTTGTGGGCGAACACGATCGCGCCGGTCGGGATGTCCACCGCGAGCGCGGCGGTGCGACCGAGCGAGAGCGACGGCGCGGTCAACGCGTGCGCGAGCCTCGGCTCGATCCCGGCAGGCCCGGCCGCCGTCGCCGTCGCGGCCGCCGCACACACGACCGCAGACGACCGCTAGCAATCCCCGGACTCTCACCTGGTCAACCGTAAACGGTGATCGTGACGGACCGCCGGCCCCAGGCGTGCGCCTGCGCCGTGCTCGGCATCCAGAGGTCGATGATGTTGCCCCTGATCGAGGATCCGACATCGGCCGCGACGGCCGGGCCGTAGCCGGGCACGAAGACACGCGTCCCGAGCGGGATCACGGCCGGGTCGACCGCGATGACGCCCATACCGACGGGCAAGCCGCTCGCGGTGCTCCCCGAGAGGTGGTAGGCAACCGCATCGACGACGAGCGTCCGCGTCCCACCAGGGGTCGCCGGTGCCGGAGCCGGCGCGGTCGTCGTCGCGGCGGGCTCGGATCGGAGCGCAGTCGGCCGCTCGCGCGCCGGCGGCCGCGGCGGTGAGGTCGGCCGAACGTCGCTCTGCTGCGCGGGCGCGCGACTCGAGGACGGTCAGCCGCTGCGCGGTCAGGGCCTGCTGCCGGCGAAGGGTGGACACCGTCCGTCGCCGCTCCGAGACGGCGGCGGTGAAGCGCTCGGCGCCGGCGCGCGCGGCGTCGCGGGCACCGTCGCAGGGTCGCTCGTCGAGCGGCCAGATCGGCCCGGAGCAGGTCGAGCTGCCGCGCCCGCTGCCCGGCTTCCACCCCGAGCCGCTCGTTGAGGGCCGTCGCCCGGGAGAGGCCTTCGATCCCCGCCATCGCCTCGTCGAGGGAGGTGGCACCGAGGATCACGGCGATCGGGTCAGGCTCGCCATGGACGTAGAGGTCGCGCAACAACACCGCGACCCGTCTCTGGGATGCGGTCAGCGAGCGGCGGACGATCTCCGTTTGCCGTGCGGGCGCTCGCCTCCTCGCGCGCGAGCCGGGCCGAGCGGTCCTCGAGCTGGGCGAGGTCGGCGCGCGCGCGCGCGAGGGCTGCCTCGGTCGCATAGAGCTGCAGCACGCCGTCGCCTCGGCCCGACGCGAGGATGCTGCCCGCTCTGCAGGGCCGGCGCGGTCTCGGCGCCCGCCGGGTCGGCCCCCCACTGAATGGTGTCGCACCGGTGATCGAGACGGTCGCGGCCAGCGCCGCGGCAAGCAGCGGCCACCTTCGAGTCAGCGGGCCCACAAGAGGGGAACCGTAGCAAAATCCGCGACGTCAACGCCGGTAAAAGTGCTGATTTGCAGGTATTTCTGTCCGGTTGTCGGTTGCAAACGTCATGCCGTCGCTGCTAGGGTCCTTGCCCTCGGACGGGTACCGCCGGAAGCGGCGTGCCTTTCGACGATCGAACCGGCTTATGAATAGTTCGAGAACGCGACAGGCCCCGGCCATTCTCATTGCCTCTGCGGCGCTCCTGGCAGCTCTGCTGTCCGTCGTCGCGTCCGCGACCGCGAACCCCTCGATCCAGTCGAAGCGCGCTCAGGCGCAGGCGGTGCTCGCGCAGATCCAGCCAGTCGGACTCCCAGCTCGAGAAGGCGATCGAGTCGTACAACTACGCGAACGTCCAGCTCGCGCAGATCGATGCCGACCTGAACTCGAATGCGCGCCATCTCGTCGTCGCGCAGAAGAGCCTGGCGCCGCCCAGGTGCACATCGCCGAGCGGCTGCGGGCGCTCTACGTCAACGGCGACGGCGGCGGAGCGGTCGAGATCATCCTCGGCGCGCAGAACCTCGACGATCTCCTCGGCCGGCTCGACATGGTGCAGCGCGTCGGCGACCAGGACGCGAAGGTGCTCGGCGACGTCAAGCAGTTCCGCAAGGAAGTCGAGGCGCGGCGGGCGAAGCTGAAGAGCGCCCGCATCGCGCAGGCCCGGATCGTGTCCCAGCGAGCGAGCCAGAAGCAGTCGATCCAGAGCCAGCTCGCGGAGCGGCAGCGGATGCTCGCCGGCATCCAGACCGAGATCAAGCAGCTCCAGGCCGAGGAGGCTCGCCGCCAGGCGCAGCTCCAGGCCGAGGCCCGCGCCCGCCTCGCCGCACAGCAGCGTTCGGCGGCGGCCGCGCGAATCCAGCAGCAGCGCTGAGCACCACCGACGAGTTCTCGTCTGCTCTCGACTCCGGTGACGCCAGCACCGCCGATGCGTCGATCCCGGCGCCGCCCCCCTCGCAGTACGGTGGCGTCGTCGGCGTTGCGATGCAGTACCTCGGCACGCCGTACGTGTGGGGCGGTGCCAGCCCGGGCGGCTTCGACTGCTCGGGGTTCGTGCAGTACGTCTACAACCAGGTCGGCGTCTCGCTTCCACATCACGCGGCCTCGCAGTACGGCTACGGCACGCCCGTGCCGATCAGCGACCTGCAGGCCGGTGACCTCGTCTTCTTCGACGGGCTCGGCCACGTCGGCATCTACATCGGCGGCGGCCAGTTCGTCCACGCGCCGCACACGGGCGACGTCGTCAAGATCTCGTCGATGGACGGCTGGTACTCGAGCTCGTTCGTCGGCGCCCGCCGCCTCTAGCGCCTCGTGCGCGTCTCGGATCGTCCCTACGGCGCCGCGTAGAGCTGCTCGACGGCGTCAGCGAAGTGCTGCATCACGACGCGGCGCTTCAGCTTCAGCGTCGGCGTCATCTCGTCCTGCTCCATCGTGAAATCACGCGGGAGGATCGCGAAGCGCTTGATCTGCTCGAACCGTGAGCGGTCGCGGTTGGCCTCGTCCACGATCCCCTGGACGAGCGCAACCACCTGCTCGTCTGCGGCCAGCGTCTCCATCCGCGACTCGATCCCCCGCGACGCAGCCCACTTGCCGATCTCGACCGGGTCGAGCGTGATGAGGGCCGCGGGGTACGGACGCCGGTCACCGACGACGAGCGCCTGAGAGATGAACTTCGAGGCCTTCAGGTCGTTCTCGATGTTCTGGGGGGCGATGTTCTTGCCACCGGCCGTGACGATGATGTCCTTCTTGCGGTCGGTGATCGTGACGAATCCGTCTGCGTCGATCTCGGCGATGTCCCCTGACCGCAGCCAGCCGTCCCCGTCGAGCACGTCTGCCGTCGCGTCGGGATCCTTGTAGTACCCGCCGAAGACGGTATCGCTTCGGATCAGCAGCTCGCCGTCCTCGGCCAGGCGCAGTTCGAACCCCGGCAGGGCCGGCCCGACCGTTCCGAACCGCCATCGCACGGGCGTATTCGTCGTGGCCGCCGTCGTGCACTCCGTCAGTCCATAGCCCTCGAAGATCCTGATCCCCACCGCGTCGAAGAACTCCGCGATCTCCTGGACGAGCGGCGCTCCACCCGAGATCGGCGTTCGCAGGCGGCCGCCGAGGCGATCGCGGATCTTCGAGAAGACGAGCCTGTCCGCGACTCGGTGCTTCAGCCCGAGCGAGGCCGCCGGTCGGCAGTCCTGCCGCCTGCCTCTCGCTGACCTCGCGACCGACCGCGAGCGACCAGTCGGCAAGGTGCCGCTTCGCGCCGGTCGTCTCGTCGAGAGCGCCCGACGATCGCGGTGTGGATCTTCTCGTAGACGCGCGGCACGCTCGGCAGGACCGTCGGGCGAACCGTCGTGAGCGCCTCCGCCGTTTGCAGCGGATCCGGGAGGAAGGCGATCGTGTACCCCACGTACGGGCCCGTGAGGTGCATCAGGCGGCCGAAGTTGTGTGCGAGCGGGAGGTACAGGAGCATCAGGTCGCCGCGGCGGACGTAGGCCGGCAGATGGTCGATCACCGACGCCATCGCGTAGTAGTTGCGGTGGCTGATCATGCAGCCCTTCGGTGGGCCGGTCGTGCCCGACGTGTAGATGAACGTGAACAGGTCGTCCTCGCCGATCGCCGCCACCGCGTCGTCGAGTGCCGCTGGATGCTCCACCTTGAACGCTGCGCCTTCCGCCTCGAGCGACGGAAGGTCGTCGAAGGTCAGCACGTGCCGCAGGCCGGGGAGCGAGCCGCGCACCTCCTCCACTTTCGCGACCTGGGCGGCATCCTCGCAGAGGACGCCGACCGACTCGGAGTGATCGAGGACGTACGCGACGTCCTTTGGAGAGTTGTTGGCGTACACCGGTGCTCCGACGGCGCCGACCTGAGCCAGCGCGAAATCGAACAGCGCCCAGTCGAGCGTCGTCCGCGCCAGCGTTGCGAAGGCCTCACCCTTGCGCACGCCGCGCGCGAGCAGCCCGTTCGCGAGGTTTTCGACGCGCTCTGCGGCCTCGGCCCAGGAAACCTCGTGCCAGTGGTCGCCGTGCTGGACGAGGTACGCCGCACCGGCATGCTCCTGGGCGACGGCGTCGCGCCAGAGCCGTGCGATCGTGCGATCGGTGCTCACGAGCGGCAATCTAGACGAACCCGGGTCTCGGTTCCGTCTCTCTCGTGCAGGAACGGCGAAACCGGGGCAGAATGAGGTCGGTCCCCGATCGATCGAGGAGTCATGCGCACGACCTGGAACGGATCGCTCACCTTCGGGCTCGTCAGCATCCCCGTCGGACTCGCTCCGGCGACGAAGCCCGCAGCCCGCCAGTCGGACGTCTCGTTCCGGCTCCTGCACCGCGAATGCCTGACGCCGATCAAGCAGAAGCGCTGGTGCCCCGAGCACGACCGCGAGGTCGGGCCGGACGAGATCGTCAAGGGCTGGGAGGCGTCGAAGGGCCAGTACGTCGTCGTCGAGGACGCCGAGCTCGAGGCGTTGGAGGGGCATGACGACTCCCGCTCGATCGAGATCTGGCAATTCGTCTCGGCCGAAGAGGTCGATCCGATCTGGCGCGATCGGACGTATTTCCTCGTACCCGGAGCGACACCGGCCCAGCGACGGCCCTACCGGCTGCTGCTCGAGGCGATGCGCGAGACGGGGACGGGCGCGCTCGGACGGTTCGTGCGGTCGGGACGCGAGTCGTTGTGCCTCGTGCGGGCACGAGGCGACGCGCTGCTGCTCGAGACGCTCTATCTCGCCGAAGACGTGTACTCGGATGCGGAGATCGTGGAGGCGGTCGCGAACCGCGGAGGTGAAGGAGCCCGAGCTCGCTCTCGCCCACCAGATCATCGACGGGCTCGGCGGCTCGTTCGAGCCTGCCGCTCTCGACGAGCGCGTATCGCGGACAGCTCCGGGCGCTGCTGGAGGCGAAACTGGAAGGGGCGGAGCTGCCGCCGCCGAGCGAGCCGGAGGCCGAGAAGGCGCCTGCCGTCGACCTGCTCGAGGCGCTGAAGGCGAGTGTCGAGGCCGCGAAGGGCGGCGCCGCGCCAGGATCGAAATCGGCCGCGCCCAAGGCGAAGAAGTCGTCGGCGAAATCCGCTGCCAAGTCGCGGGGCTAGTCACCTCGAGCAGGACTCAGATGGGGGTGTCTCCCCGCGGAGACCGGGGGAGACACCCCGTGCCGAAGGAGCTAGGCGTGCTGTGCGACGGGCGTGCCGCTGGCTTCGAGTTGCGCCTGGAAAAGATGCTTGTCGATCTTGCCGTGGTAAATCGGGACGCCCTCCTCGATGCAGAGCTTGATGATCGCGTCGCGGTCGATGCCGAGCTCCTGTGAGAGCTCCTCGGGCGTCAGGTGATTCGCCATGCGTCGCCTCCTTCGAGCATCAAAAAAGCCCGCCGGCGCAAGGTGCGCGGTCGGGCTGAGTCGACGCTCGGTTGTCGTGGCGGGGGTCAACGGGCCCGCCTCCCGATAAGCACCATGATGCATTTCAGGATACTCCGGGCAGATGACGTCCGCAACGACCACGCCCGTTCTTCCCACACGCGTAACGATCGCGGTCAGCGTTCGAGGGTCGGGCCCGCCCATCGTGCTCGTGCACGGGCTCGGTGGATCCTCTGCCAACTGGCGCGGCGTCCTTCAGCTGCTGCCGGGTCGGCGCGTGTTGATCCCCGATCTCCCCGGGCACGGCGACTCTCCGGCACCCGGCGCAGCGTCGACCGTCGGCACGTTCGTCGACGGGCTGGCCGAGGCGATCGCGGGCGAGACAGCAGAGCCCGCGTTGGTCGTCGGTCATTCGTTCGGCGGCCTGCTCGCTGCGCGCCTCGCGCTGTCGCATCCTTCCCGGGTACGCGGCCTCGTGCTCGTCGCGGCCGCCGGGATCTCGACGAGCTCGCGTGCCACGCGGCGGTATGTCGCTCTCACGACGCGTGTGCGGCCGGCGCGGCTCGCACGTCCGCTCGTCAAGAGGTACGGGACGCGCCGCCGCGTCCGCCGCGCTTTCCTCGGACCGTGGTTCGTCTCGGACGCCGATGCGTTGCCCACGGACGCCACCCGGTCGCTCTTCCGCGACGTCCACCGCCATGCCGACATCGTCGCCGCCGGGCGGGCGATGACCCGTGACGACCTGCGGACGGATCTCTCTGCGATCGCGTGTCCCGCCGTCGTCCTCTGGGGAGCCCGTGATCTCCAGCTCCCGCTCTCGGACGGATTCGAGCTGGCTCGGCGGATCGGTGCCCCGATCCGCGTCGTCGCCGACTGCGGCCACCTGCTGCTCGTCGAGCGTCCCGACGCGGTGGTCGCGGCTCTCGAAGAGCTGACCTAGCGCGCGCCCTAGACCGGGTTCTCGACCTCGACGTACCGCCATTCGATCGCGAACGTGTCGGCGAGGTGTGCCGCGAGCGCCTGGACGCCGAAACGCTCGGTCGCGTGGTGACCTGCGGCGACCAGGTGGATCCCGAGCTCCTGCGCGGTGGCGAGGTTGGGCTCCTCCGGCTCGCCTGTGAGGAACGCATCGAATCCCTCGTGGGCGGCCCGGATCAGGTCGTAACCGGCTGCCCCCGTCGAGACCGCGAGGCGTTCGATCCGTTCGGGCCCGTGAGGGAAGACGAGCGGCGGCCGTTCGACGGCGTGCTCGACGCGCGCCGTGAGCTCCCCGATCGAGAGCCCCTCCAGCGCGCAGGAGACGCCGAGGCTGCCGAATGGCCCCTCGGGATCGAATCCCG
This sequence comes from uncultured Thermoleophilia bacterium, assembly GCA_963799905.1. GTDB lineage: Bacteria > Actinomycetota > Thermoleophilia > Gaiellales > Gaiellaceae > Gaiella. Next base: position 109,534 of record CAWCYU010000007.1, on the reverse strand, counting down.
AGCCGACCTGCGAGCTGCGCTGCGTTGCCGAGCGTGGGGTGCGCGTCGAGGGCGAGATGGTAGGCGAGCAGGGATGCGTCGGCGCGAAAGAGCGCCTCGAGGCGGCCGCGCTGGCGCCGGTCGACGACGAGCGGCTCGTTGCGCCAGAAAAGCCCGTGATGGACCAGTACCATCTCGGCGCCGGCATCGGCCGCGTGCTCGAAGAGCGACTGCGAGCTCGAGACCCCGCAGACCACGAGCTCGACCTCGTCGCTCCCGACCACCTGGAGCCCCGGCGGGGCGAACTCCGGCCATCGCTCCACGTCGAGCAGAGCATTCGCATAGGCGACGATCTCGTCTCTGTCGGCCACGCCCACAGTCTATGACGGCGGAGACGGCGCTCCTCGGCGGCCGAGCCGGTACCCTGTGCTCGCTCGGGGTGTGGCGCAGCCTGGTAGCGCGCTCCGTTCGGGTCGGAGAGGTCCCCAGTTCGAATCTGGGCACCCCGATTGGCGGGTGGGGGAACCGAGCTTCCCCCGCACCGACCGTTCACCCGGCGCGGCCACGGTCGTCGCCAGGGCTATGCTCGTCGGGTGCTGCAGGCGGTGCTCTTCGACGTCGACTTCACGCTCTCCCGTCCGGGGCCCGAGCTCGGGCCGGATGCGTACCGCCGGGTCGGTGTGGCCCACGGGCTGGAGCTCGATCCCGACCGGTACGACGATGCCCGCCTGGCCGCGCTCGAGGATCTGCGCACACACCCCGAGCTCGTCCACGACGAGGAGATCTGGGTGACGTTCACCGAGGACATCGTCCGAGGCATGGGCGGCGATGCGGCAGGTGCGCGCGCCTGCGCGGCCGACATGGTGCGCCGCTGGGAGATCCACGCCAATTTCCACCTCTATGACGATGCCTTCCCGGTGCTCGACGCGCTCCGCGAGCACGGGCTCGGGATCGGGCTGATCTCGAACGGTCAGCGCGATCTGGAGGAGTTCGCGCGGCACCACCGCCTCGACGTCGACGTCGCGATCGGCTCGAAGAGCCACGGCCGGACGAAGCCTCATGCGTCGATCTTCGAGACCGCACTCGCGGCGCTCGCAGTGCAGCCGGCGGACGCTGTCATGGTGGGTGACTCGTACGAGGACGACATCGAAGGCGCGCGGGCACTCGGCATGCGCGCGATCCTTCTCGATCGCGACGGCCTGTTCCCCGACGAAGCCGACAGGATCACGGATCTCTTCCAGCTTCCCGCCGCACTGGGGCTTCGCGGTTCGTCTTGAGACCGGCGGTGCCAGCTGTGCGGACACGGGCAGTTGCGCAGTGGCTGAGGCGGTGCCTATTCTGACTCGGCCTTGACCGACCGTTCAATCGCGCGCGAGCGCTCCGGGCGCGACCGGCAGGCCGCGAGCGAGGAGAAGCGCCGCCTCATCATCGATGCCGCCGTCACGGTCTTTGCACGCGACGGTTACCACACCTCGCGCGTCGGCGACATCGCCGAGGAAGCGGGCATCGCGCACGGATTGCTCTATCACTACTTCTCGTCCAAGGAGGAAGTGCTCGCAACGCTCTTTCGTGAGAACTGGGGCGAGTTGCTGGGTCGGCTGGAACGAGTCGAGCAATCGGACGAGCCGGCCGACGAGCAGTTGCGCGGGATCGCGAAGATCCTTCTGCGCTCCTGGCGGAACGATCCCGATCTCGTCCGTGTGATGGTCCGCGAGGTCGCCCGCAGCTCTCACCTCCAGGAGCAGGTGGACGAGATCAGGGCGGGCTTCTCGACGATCCAGCGCGTGATCGAGCGCGGCCAGGCGGACGGTGTCTTCCGGGCCGACGTCGACCCGCGGCTCGCGAGCTGGATCTTCTACGGCGGGCTGGAGGAGATTCTCACTGGCTGGGTCCTGGGCCAGCTTCCCGACGGTGACGAGGAGGTCGCCCGTGCGGAAGGGACGATCATCGACGTCGTCTGCGGCGGTCTCGCCGTCCGCAGCGATGTCGGCAGCTGAATACCCGTCGAGTGCGGGCACGATCGTCAAGCTCGGCATCGGTGCCTTCGGCCTCGCCTGGTCGCTGACGACGACTGCCGCGTACCTGCCGCCGATCCTCGGCGCGTACACGAGCTCGACGTCGTTGATCGCGGCCGTGCTGGCCGCCGAGGGCGCCTTCGCGCTCACGCTTCCTCTCGTGATCGGCCCCTGGAGCGACACATTCCATACGCCGCTCGGCCGGCGCCGGCCTTTCATGCTGGTCGCGGTCGGCCCGATCGGATTCTGCCTCGCGCTGGTGGCCTTCATGCCGAGCCTGTGGACGACGGCGCTCCTCCTCTTCGCCTTCTTCTTCGCGTACTACGTCTACGAGCCGCCCTACCGCGGTCTCTATCCCGACCTTCTGCCCGAGAGCGTCTACGGACGGGCACAGGGAGTCCAGCACCTGTTCCGCGGCGTGGCGCTCGGCGGTGGATTGATCGGAGGAGGCTTGCTCTTCCACCTCTGGCAACCCGCGCCGTTTTTGGCCGCCTCCGTGATCGTCACCGCCGCCTGCCTCGTGCCGGTCCTGTTCCTGCGTGAGGACGGTGGTCACGGGCGCGTCTTCGAAGGCGTGGGCACGTACATCCGGCACTCGTGGCACGTCCTCCGCCGCAATCCCGACGTCGGGAAGTTTCTCCTGGCCAACGCTGCCTGGGAGGGAACGTTCGCCGGGGCGCGGACGTTCGTCGTCCTCTACATCACGGTCGGCCTCGGCGAGCCCCTCACGACCTCGACTTTCGTGCTCGCGGCCGTCGCGGCCGGATACGTCCTCGCTGCGCTCGTCTCGGGCCCGATCGGTGACCGCTTCGGCCTCGCCCGCGTGATCACGTGGTGCTCGGTGGTCTACGGCCTTGCGCTGCTCGGAGGAGGGCTCGCAACCCAATGGCACGCGTGGTATCTCGCGATCATCTTCGTGGTCGCGGTCTTCGCGGGCGCCGTGATGACGCTGGCGTGGGGGCTCCTTTTCAAGCTCATGCCGCCGGGCGATCGTGGGGCGATCTCGGGGCTCGCGACGACGACCAAGGGCATCGGCCTGATCTTCGGCATGCTGCTCGCCGGGATCCTGATCGACGTCTCCCGCCCGTACCTCCCGGAAACGGACGGCTATCAGGTGCTGTGGCCGATCCTCGGCGTGCCGATCCTCCTCGCGATCCCCCTCGTCGCCTCGCTCATCCGCGCAGAGGACGCATCGACCGGATTCACAGCTGACTCCTAAGTTCGCGTGCTGTACTCCCCTCCGGAGTGGATCCTCGAACCGAAGGAGCGCGCGTGAGCAAGCGGACGAAGCAGGCGTTGGCCCTCGGCGCCCTCGTGGCAGCCCTCGTGATCGGCACGGGCGCAGCCGTGGCGGGTGGAGGGCTCGGGTTCGACGACGAGCAACAGGCATTCCTCGACAGCGCAGCGAAGAGGCTCGGCGTCACGCCGGCCGAACTGAAAGCGGCGCTTCAGGGCGCCTACGCCGATCGTCTCGACGCCGCCGTCGCAGCCGGCAAGCTCACCAAGCAGCAGGCCGACGCGCTGAAACAGCGCGCAAAAGACGGCGTTCCGCTCTTTGGCGGCCGTCACGGGGGCCCGGGCGGCTTCGGCTTCCACGGCACTGCATCGCTCGGGGCGGCAGCGACGTACCTCGGGCTGACCGAGGCCGAGCTCCGGGCGGAGCTCCAGGCGGGCAAGACGCTCGCCCAGGTCGCCAAGGCGAAGGACAAGTCCGTCGACGGCCTCGAGCAGGCCCTCGCCGCGGAAGCGAAGACAAAGCTCGCTGCGGCCGTCAAGGCGGGGACGCTGACCCAGGCCCAGGCCGACGAGATCGAGAAGCGGCTGAACGAGCACCTGGGCGACCTCGTCAACGGCACCGGTGGCCCGGGCCGCGGCCACGACGGCCACCCCTTCGGCGGGCCGCCGCCTGTCGGCGCTCGACCACCCGCGGCCTATGCTCCGATCACACCGGCGGGCGCCACGGTCTAGCCCATCCGAGGCACCTGTGGGGGGAGGCCGTGGGCCTCGCCCCACAGGGTGCCGCGCAGTCGCGCGAGCGCCCGCTCGCGGTGGGCGTCCTGCAACCGCACCACCGCGTCGACGTCGCGGCTTGCGACGGCGGCGATGATCTCTCGGTGGGCGCGGTCGGCCGCTGCCGCCTCGCCCGGCAGGCCGTAGTAGAGCGCGCGGTAGGCCTCCGTGGAGTCCCAGAGGAGGTCGATCAGGCGGGCAGAAGGACGGCTCTTCGCGAGCATGTGGAGCCGGTCGTGGAAGCGCCGGTTGGCGGCGAGCTGTCCGGCTACGTCGCCGGCGGCCGCTGCGCGCGCGCACGCGTCCGCCGCCTGCTCGAGCGCGCGTAGGTCCGCAGCCGTGGCATGCGCGACCCCGCGACGGAGTGCGTCGGTCTCGAGCAGCTTCCTGAGGCGATAGACCTCCTCGAGCTCCGCGGGGTCGAGCTCGGTGACTGCGTATCCCCGCCTCGGACGGTAGGTCACGAGGCCTTCCCCGGCGAGCGCCCGCAGCGCTTCCCGCACCGGAATCAGGCTCACCCGGGCCCGCTCCGCCCAGGCCTCCTGGTTGACGCGCTGGCCCGGGCGCAGCTCGCCGTCGAGGATGGCGGCCCGCAGCGTCGCCGCCGCGCGATCCTGCGCGGTCGGCGTGCGTCCCGCAGCTGCCACCGCCATCAGGTCTACCGAAACGCCGGGGTGCCGGTGAGGGCGCCACCGACGACGAGCGTGTGCACCTCGTGCGTCCCCTCGTAGGTGAGCACCGACTCGAGGTTGTTCATGTGCCGGATCACGGGGTACTCGAGCGTGATCCCGTTGCCGCCGAGGATCGTACGGGCGCTCCGGCAGACGTCGATCGCTCCGCGGACGTTGCCCATCTTGCCGAGGCTGACGTGCTCGGACCGCAGGGTGCCCGCGTCCTTCATCCTCCCCACGTGCAGGGCGACGAGCGAGGCGCGACCGATTTCGAGCGCCATCTCGGCCAGCTTCTGCTGCGTCAGCTGGTAGGCCGAGATCGGCTTCTCGAACACGATCCGCTCCTTGGAGTACGACAGCGCCTCCTCGAAGCAGGCACGTGCCGCCCCCACGGCGCCGAAGACGATTCCGAATCGCGCCTCGTTGAGGCAGGAGAGCGGGCCCTTGAGGGACTTCGCCCCGGGGAGCATGCCCTCGGCCGGTACGCGCACGTCGTCCAGGACGAGCTCCGAGGTGACCGAGGCGCGCAGGGACATCTTCTTGTGGATCTCGGGAGCCGTGAAGCCGGCCATCCCCTTCTCGACGATGAATCCCCTGATCTCGTCGTCCTCGGTGCGCGCCCAGACGATCGCGATGTCGGCGATCGAGCCGTTCGTGATCCACATCTTGGCACCGTTCAGGACCCAGTCCGTCCCGTCCCGGCGTGCGTGGGTGCGCATCGTCCCGGGGTCGGAGCCCGCGTCGGGCTCGGTCAGGCCGAAACACCCGATCACCTCGCCCGTGTGCATCCGCGGCAGCCAGTGCTCCTTCTGCTCCTCCGAGCCCCACTGCCAGATCGCGAACATCGCGAGCGAGCCCTGGACCGAGACGACGCTGCGGATCCCGGAGTCGCCCGCCTCGAGCTCGAGGCACGTCAGGCCGTAGGAGACGGCGCTGGCGCCCGGGAGGCCGTAGCCGTGCAGGTGCATGCCGAAGAGACCGAGCTTTGCGAGCTCAGCGATCACCTCGCGCGGGAGGATGCCCTGCTCGAACCAGTCTCCGACCTCGGGGAGGATCTGCTCGCGGACGAACTGCCGCACGGTGTCGCGGATTGCCTTCTCCTCCTCGTCGAGGAGCGCGTCGATCGCGAGGAAGTCGAGGGGGTCGAGAGCTGGCGGGGCGGCGATCGTGGCCACGGGAAGGACCTCCGGGAGTCGAAAAGGGTGACCCTCAAAATATATAGAAAATGTGCCCGAGCCGAGGCGCCCCGGGTCGTCAGGCAGCGGTCGCACTCCACCGGTCGCCTGCGCGCGCGACCACGATCGGGATCTCGAAGCACTCGGTCAGCCGTGCGTCGGTGAGTGTCTCCGCCACGGGGCCCGCCGCGCGCACGAGCCCGTCCCGAAGCAGAAGGGCGTGGGTCGTCGACCCGGGGAGCTCCTCCAGGTGGTGCGTGGTGAGGACGACCGCGAGCATGGGGTCGATGTCTGCCAGGCGCGTGAGCGCACCGAGCAGAAGCTCTCGCCCCGGCAGGTCGAGCCCAGCGCCCGGCTCGTCGAGCAGCAACAGGCGGGGGCGGGCCACGAGCGCTCGGGCGATCAGGGCTCGTTTTCGCTCGCCCTGCGAGCAATCGCCGAAGCGGCGCTCGGCCAGCCGGCCGAGGCCGAAGGTGCCGAGCAGCGTGTCGGCGCGGTCGACGTCCAGCATCGCGAGCCGCTCCTCGAAGTAGCCGATCGTTCCGGTCGCTCCGGTCCTGATCACCTCTCGCACGGTCAGCATCGGGGCGAAGCGGCCACTGTCGCGCGCATCGACGAAGCCGATGCTCTGGCGCAGGCGCGCCACGTCGGTACGCCCCATCGTCTCGCCGAGGATCTCGACCGTGCCGCGGCTCGGGAAATCGACGGCTGCCGTGAGGGTCAGCAACGTGGTCTTGCCGGCTCCGTTGGGCCCGAGCAGCGCCCAACGATCGCCCGGTTGCACGGCCCACGAAACGTCGGCCAGGAGTGCCTTGCGCGTGCCGCTCGCCTGGTGCCAGCGCCAGACCTGGACATCCGTCAGCCGGAGCGCGGGCGGGGGTTGACCCGGCGCCGGCTCGCCGTCTACACTTATTGACTGACTAGTCAATCGAAACACCGCACCTCGAGGAGCAGAGAGACATGACCACAGTCGAGACAGGCGTTGCCGGCGGCGTCTCGTTCGCGCTCACCGGCGAGCAGCGTGAGCTGCGGTCTCTGGCGCGGGAGTTCGCCGAGAAGGAGATCAGGCCCAGGGCGGCCGAGTGCGATGAGCATCAGACGCATGCGACCGACATCATTGCCAAGGCACACGAGATCGGCCTGATGAACCTGCACGTGCCGGGATCGCTCGGAGGGCTCGAGCTGCCGTGCTTCGACGGAATGCTCGTCGGCGAGGAGCTGAACTGGGGGTGCTCCGGGATCGGCACGTCGATCGGCGCCAATGGCCTCGCAGCAGGCCCGATCCTGATCGCCGGCACGGACGAGCAGAAGAAGCAGTGGCTCGGACCGCTCCTCGAGGCCCCGATTCTCGGCTGCTTCGGGCTCACCGAGCCGGGCGCCGGCTCGGACGTGTCGGGGATCCAGACCACCGCCGTGCGCAAGGGCGACGAATACGTGGTGAACGGTTCGAAGATGTTCATCACCAACGCGGGCCATGCGGCGTGGATGGTCTGCTTCGCATCGACCGACCTCGCCAAGGGCCACAAGGGCCTCTCCGCCTTCGTGATCCCGATGGATGCGCCCGGCGTCACGATCGAGAAGCACCTGGACAAGATGGGACAGCGTGCGACCGACACGTCCGCCGTCGCCTTCCAGGATGTCGTCGTTCCCGTCGCGAACCGGCTCGGTGCCGAGGGAGAGGGCTTCAAGATCGCGATGCAGACCCTCGATTTCACACGCCCGGGCACGGCGGTCGGCGCGGTCGGCGTCGCCCAGGCTGCCTTCGAGCTCGCGGTCGAGTACACGAAGGGGCGGGTCCAGTTCGGGATGCCGGTGGCGATGAACCAGGGTGTCAGCTTCCTCGTCGCCGACATGGCGACCGAGATCGAGGCTGCCCGTCTGCTGACGTGGCAGGCGGCCTGGATGATCGACGAGGGTTGGGGTCGCAAGGCCACGATGTACTCGTCGTTTGCCAAGCGCTTCGCGGCCGACACGGCCATGAAGGTGACGACGGATGCTGTCCAGGTCTTCGGCGGCTACGGCTACATGAAGGAGTACCCGGTCGAGAAGCTGATGCGCGATGCGAAGCTGTTCCAGATCTACGAGGGGACGTCGCAGATCCAGCGGCTCGTGATCGCCAAGGAGATCTACCTCGGGTAGCGCGCGGCGGGTCGTGCTCCTCCGATAGAGTGCCCACCTCGGTGCGCACCGACACGACGATCTACCGCTCCCGCGTGCGCCAGAGTCAGTCCCCCGCAACGGATTGCCCTGCGCAGGGCCGTTTTTCTGACGGCTGCCGTCGTCCTGCTCGCAGGTCTCGTCGGGCTTGCATTCGCGGGCTCGCGTTCGACGCTTGCGACGGGGACGACGGTGGCCGGGGTCGACGTCGGCGGGATGTCCGAGGCGGAAGCCGTGCGGATGCTCTCGGCGCGGACAGCCGCTGTCGCCGGGACATCCTGTCACGTTCACCGCCGGGGGCAAGAGCTTCCCGCTCTCGGCGTCGCAGCTCGGCGTCGCGCCCGACTGGCGCGCCGCCGTCCGGGTGGCGGCAGCCGAAGGCGGCGGCTTCGGGCCGATCCGCGGCTTCAAGCGCCTGCGGGCGAGGATTCTTCGGGCTCGACGTGGCGCCGATGTTCCATGCCTACGACGCGGCCGTCCACTACAAGCTCGACCAGATCGGACGCGCCGTCGACCGCAGCGGTGTCGACGCGAAGCTCGTGCGCACGGGTCTCGCAGTGAGGGTCGTCGAGGGCCGCTCGGGCCGCGAGCTCGACCGCGCTGCCGCAGCCGCGGTCGTTCTCGAGGCGCTCGGCGGCTTCGATCGCGGCGCCCAGGTCCCGCTCCCATTTGCGATCGCCGAGCCGGAGGTTCACGCTGCCGACCTGGCGGATGCTGCCCTGAAGGCTCGCACGGCGCTCGGTGCACCGCTCCGGCTCGCCTACGGCGAGACGCGCTGGCGCGTGCCGCGCTGGCGAATCGCCCCCCTGCTGGCACTTCCGGCGGGCGGTGCCACCGACGTCTCGATCGCGGGTCGCGGCGCCGAAAAGTACCTCGAGCGCCTCTCGGGAGCCGTCTCCCGCAAGCCGCAGGACGCCCGGTTCCAGGTCACGGCAACCGGCAAGATCGTGATCAGGCCCTCGGCGCCCGGCCTTCAGCTCGACCTCCCGGCGACCGCCAAGGCGATCGCGGCGGCGGCGTTCTCGAGCCGACCGCCGGACCGCACAACCTCGCCGTCCGCGTCGCCGAGCCGGCGCGGACGACCGAGATCGCAGACGACGATGGGCATCACAGGCGTCGTCTCCTCGTACACGACGACGTACGGGGGCACCCCGGGCGCCTGAACAACGTCCAGCTCGTCGCGCAGCTGATCGACGGCACGCTGATCAAGCCGGGCGGCACATTCTCCTTCAACGGCACGACCGGCGAGCGAACGGCGGCGAAGGGCTTCCAGGAGGCACCCGTGATCATCAACGGCGAGCTCCAGAACGGCCTCGGCGGCGGCATCTGCCAGGTCTCGACGACCGTCTTCAACGCCGCCTTCGAAGCCGGGCTGCCGATCGACGGCGCGCACGAACCACGCGCTCTACATCAGCCACTACCCGCTCGGCCGCGACGCGACCGTGAACTATCCCGATCTCGACCTCCGCTTCTCGAACGACACCGACCACTGGCTGCTCCTGCGGACCTTCGTCGGCGCCGGGCTCGCTCACCGTCAATCTCTACGGCACCGCCGCTCCACCGGCGCGTCGAGAGCACGACGGCGCCGCTCGACGGTGACAGGCCCCGTGCCGGTCAAGGAGACCGGACGATCCGACGCTCGAGAAGGGCAAGCGGGTGGTCGACGAGTTCGGCGCGCCGCCCGCGCAGACGAGCGTGCACGCGGCTCGTCTACGACGCGAACGGCAAGCTGCTGTACGACAACACCTGGCGCTCGTTCTACGTCGGCGAGCCCTCCCTCGTGCGCGTCGGCACGAAGGAGCCGCCGAAGAAGCCGAAGCCAAGCCGAAGACCGGCGCCGAGTGCGACCCGCCGGCTGTCGACGCGCCCGCACGACGCTCGCCGTCGCGCCGGCGACCGCGCTCAGCGTCGACGACGCCGCTCGGCCGTAGCGACCGCCTCGGCGAACCACGGCGGAATCCGCGTCGGCAGCCTCGTCGCGCGTCGACGGTCGCGTGGAGCGTCTCCGCCGTGGCCATCGAGCTCGCCGTGCGCGCTCGATCCGGTACTCGTAGCGTGAACCGCGCGCCGCGGAGGCCGACGCAGCGCACGTGGACCGTGAGGACGTCGTCGAAGACCGCCGCGGCCCGGTAGTCGACGCGCACGCCGGTCGTGAGCGCCTCGATCCCCTGCGCCCTGATCGACGCGGTAGCCGCCCGCGTGATCGGCGAGGTAGGCGACCCGCGCGACCTCGAGCCAGACGACGAAGGAGGCGTGATGGGCGATGCCCTGCGCGTCCGTCTCGGCGAAGCGCACGCGGATGTCGTAGGCGTTCCTGAATCCGTCCGGCACGGCGGCAACAATACGAGCCGGGGTTTCGCCGTCGGCCGTCCAGTGATATGACTGGTGCATGCCGACACGCTGAACACAGAGACCGAGCGACGGAGAGACGCTCCCAGAGGATCGACCGCGACGTGATCGCCCGGCTCGCCGAGCGGGGCCAGCAGACGGTGGCGCGGCTCGCCGAGCTGCCCGGCGGCACGAAGGCTCTGCAGGCGATGAACGACCTGCGCAACCGCGTCGACGAGCTCGGCAAGAAGGTGCGCGGGATCGACGAGCTCGAGCAGCGCGTCGCCGAGCTCGAGGAGAGGTCGCGGCGCTGAAGCAGGAAGAAGCAGCGAAGGTCGCTCCGAACCGCGCCTCGACGGCACGGACGCCTGCGGCCTACCGGCTGCTCGCCGCTCAGGCACCGCCGGCACCCGCAGCCGCATCGCCCCCGGCAGCACCTCGAACCGCGCCGGCGTCGTTCCGGGCTGCTCGCCGTCGAGCTCGACGGGGACGGGCTCGTCCGTCTCCACCGTGACGACGCGCCCTCGGAGCGCCTCCGCCTTCGGATGCGGGAGATGGGTGCCGCGGTAGATCTTCGGCATCGTCAGCACGAGGTCGCGCTTCGTCACGTCGCCGATCGTGACGACGTCGAAGAGGCCGTCGTCGGGCTCGGCCTCCGGGCACATCTTCATCCCGCCGCCGAAGTAGCGGCCGTTCGCGACGACGACGTCGAACATCCTGCCGCTCCGGCTCTCGCCGTCGACCGTGAGCCGTCGTCTCCACCGCCGACCAGCCGGCGAAGACGGCGAACGTCGCCCACAGGTACGACGCCTTCGCGCCGAGCGCCTTGGAGGTGTCGTTCGCCCGCTGGGCGATCGCCCCGCTCATCCCCGCGCTCGCGACGTTGGCGAACACGGCGGTCGCCTCGCTGCCGTCCCAGGCGCGATAGGTGACGCGGCCGAGGTCGATCGCCTGCGTCTCGCCGTCGAGCGCGACCCGCGACCGCGCCGCTCGACCCGTGCCGGAATCCCGAACGTGCGCACGAAGTCGCCGCCCGTGCCGCGCGGGATGAGTGCGACGGCGGGGGGCTCGTCGAGCGCCGGCGAGGCCGTTCGCGACCTCGTTCAGCGAGCCGTCGCCGCCGACGACGACGAGCAGGCGCGCGCCCCGTGCAGCCGCCTCCCGGGCGAGCTCCGCCGAGCTGGCCCGCGGTGCTCGCTGATGCAGCGCGTCGCCCTCGAGGCCCGCGCCGGCCGCCTGGTGGGCGATCTCCGGCCAGCGCCGGCCCGTCGACCCGTTCGCCGCGGCCGGGTTGACGAGGAAGACGGTCTTGCCGTCCCACGCAGTCACGGTGTGGAGCGCGAGCTCGGTCATCTCGTCCACCGCCTTGCGCATGTCCTCGTCGCTGATGCGGAGGAACTCGCCCTCGACGATCACGTCGCTGACGATCAGCATGCAGCCGGCCTGGATCTTGCGCAGCGCGCCGAGCGTGAACAGCACGGCAGCCTCCATCTCGACGGCGAGGATGCCGCGGTCCGACCAGCGGCCCGCGAGTCCCGGGTCCGGGCTGTAGAAGATGTCGCTCGAGTACGATCGGGCCGACGCGCACGGGCTTGCCGAGGTGCTTCGCCTGGTGCACGGCCTCGTGGACGAGCCCGAAGTCGGCGGTCGGCGCGTGCGGCTCGCCGAGGACGTAGTGCGAGGCGGTCGAATCCGCAGCGGTGGCCGAGAGCGCGATCACGAGGTCACCCATCGTCATGTCGGGCTGGAGACCGCCGCAGGTGCCGACGCGCATGATCTTCTTCACGCCGAGCTGGACGAGCTCCTCGATCACGATCGCGGCCGACGGGCAGCCCATCCCGCTCGACTGCACCGAGACAGGCTTGCCCTCGAAGGTGCCGGAGAAGCCGAGCATCCCGCGCTCGCCGTTTCGTTGCACGACGTCGTCGAAGAAGGTCTCGGCGATGTACTTGGCGCGGAGTGGGTCGCCAGGCAGGAGGCACGCTTCGGCGTAGTCGCCGGGGTTGGCACGAACGTGAATTGGCATGGTCGCAAGCCTAGATGGTTGCCCGGGCCACCGTGCGCTTCCGCCGACCGACGGAGGCGCGCTCGACCCGGAGGGCGGGGACGGCGAAGTGCTTAGAGTTCGTCTCGGATGCGCGTCAACCTGATCGAGCCCTCGACCGAGCAGATCCTCCGCTACTGCGGCGAAGCGCCCGTGGAGCGCGTCTTCCTGGAGGACGTCGCCCGGCGACGCCAGGGACGCTTTGCCGGGCTCGCGGACGGCGAGGGGGAGCTGACGGCGCTGTGCCACCTCGGCACGCAACCTCGTCCCTTCGGGCACCGGCTGCGGAGCCTTCGCCGGCCTGGCGGCGAAGTCGGGCGCGCGCATGCTGATCGGCGAGGCGGGTGCCGTCTCCGAGCTCTGGGAGGCGGCCCGCAAGAAGCTGCCGCGGCCCCGGCTCGACCGTCCCGGCCAGCCGGTCTATGCGATCTCCGAGCCACCGGAGCCGGGGGGGACGGGCCTGCGCGCCGGCGACGTCGACGATCTCGACCTGCTCGTGCCCTCGTGTGCGGCAGCGCACCACGAGGAGCTCGCGCGTCGACCCGCTGCGTCGCGACCCGAGTGGCTTCCGCTGGCGCACGCGCGCTCAGATCGAGGAGGGGCGATCGTGGATCTGGGCCGAGGACGGCGTGATCCGGTTCAAGGCGGAGGCCTCCGCCTGGACCCCTGCAGGCCGTGCAGCTCCAGCAGGTGTGGACCGACCCTCCGGCACGCAGGCAGGGCTACGCCGCCCGGGCGCTCCGCGATCTGATCCGGCTGCTGCTCGCCGGCACGCCGACCGTGTGCCTCTTCGTCCGGGCCGAGAACGTCGCCGCGATCCGGCTGTACGAGTCGGTCGGCATGCACCACGTGCTCGACTATCGCTCCGTCCTCCTGTGAAGACCCTGATCCTGGCGCGTCACGCGCACGCCGTCTCCAACGCCGGCGACACGATCAACGCCGTCCCGCCGGGCGAGGGCCTCTCTCCCCGAGGTATCGAAGAGGCGCGCGCGCTCGGCCTGGCTCTCGCGACCGAGCCGATCGATCTCGGGATCGGCTCGCGGCTCGCGCGCACGCAGCAGACGCTCGCTGTCGCACTCGAGGGACGCCGGACGCCGCTCTCGGTCGAGCCGCTCCTCGACGAGATCGACTTCGGCGCGTTCGAGGGCGGCACGCTCGCCGCCTATCGCGAATGGGCGTGGGAGCAGCCGCCCGACGCGGACTGTCCGGGCGGGGGCGAGAGCAGGGTCGACGCCGCGGTTCGCTTCGCCGACGGGCTGGAGGCGCTGCTCGACGCGGCCCGCCGCGACCATCCTCGCAGTCAGCCACGCGCTCCTCGTTCGCTACGTGCTCGACGCCGCCGAGGGCACTGTTCCCGGCAGCACGGGTCGAGAGCGTCCCGCACGCCGTGCCGTACCGGCTCGAGCGGCAGAGCGTCCAGGCGGCCGTCGCCACGCTCCGTGCCTGGGCGGGCGCGCCGCGGTTCGCCGATACCCCTATTGGTGGATGACGCACGCCGGCTCGCACGTCGATGCATACTCTCGGAATGTCCGTGCGGCGCCTTCATGCCATCCTCTTCGCGGCCCTCGTGGCCGTCCTCGCCGTCGCTGCAGCAGGCTGTGGCGGCTCGGCGGTCGCCGTTCCGGAGCTGTCGAGTCTCACGGAGGTCGCGCAGAAGAGCTCCGCGGCCGACACTGCGCGGTTCGCGCTCGACGCTCCAGATGACGATGCCCGGCACCGACGAGAAACTCTCCTTCGGCGCCGAAGGAGGGTTCGACACCCCCGCGAAGCGGGCCCAGCTGACGGTCGACCTGTCGTCGTTCGCCGAGCTCCTGAAGGGCCTCGGCTCGGCCCTCGGGGGGACGCTCAAGGGCGACCTCGGCAGCCCCGAGGACTGGAAGCTCGAGGTGATCCAGGACGGCGACACTGCCTACATCCACTTCCCGCTCCTCGCGAAGCAGCTGCCGGCGGGGAAGACATGGATCAAGGGTGACGCCAAGGAGCTCTCCGGCCCGAACGCCGGTCAGCTGAGCCAATTCGGCTCGTTGGCGGGCACCGATCCGCGGGACGTCTTCGGCGTCCTGAAGGCCGTCTCGGGCTCGATCGAGGCGGTCGGCAGCGAGGAGATCCGCGGTGTCGAGACGAGCCACTACCACGCGACGCTCGACCCGGCGAAGATCCAGGAGCTGATCCCCGCCGACCAGCGACAGAGCCTCGGCGGGCTCGACCAGGCCGCCAAGCAGGCTGGATTGACGGCGGTTCCGTTCGACGTCTGGATCGACGCCGACCAGCAGCTCAGGAAGCTGACGGTCGACCTGGACGCCAAGCAGCCGGGGACATCCGACTCGGTCAAGGCCTCGCTCGACCTCGAGCTCTACGACTACGGCAAGGCGCTCGACCTCGAGCTGCCTCCGGCCGACCAGGTCGCCGACGCGGCGACGCTGAAGCCCGCCTCGTAGGGAAACGAACCCTCTCCGCAGGCATCGCAGGCACCCGTTCCGGCGCCGGCGCTCGGCCGATCCGGGACCGCCGCAGCTTCCGTCACACTAGGGATGTGACGGGCGAGCTCGCAGCACGCGTCGAGGCGTTCATCCGCAACCACGATCTCGTGGAGCCGGGTGGGAGCGTCACGTGCCTCGTCTCGGGCGGTGCGGACTCGACGTGCCTCTGGCATGTCATGCGTGGGCTCGGCTACGACGTCTCGGCCGTCCACGTGCATCACGGCGTCCGCGGCGCGGCAGCCGATGAGGATGCCGTTCACTGCGCCCGCACCCTGGACGCCAGGATCGTGCGCGTCGAAGGAGTGGCGACCGAAGCGCGGATGCGCGCGCTCCGGTACGCGGCCACCGAGGGCCTCGGCCTGCGGGCAACCGGGCACACGGCGTCGGACCAGATCGAGACCGTCCTCTACCGCATCGTGTCGAGTGGCTCGACCCGCGGGATCAAGGTGCGACGCGAGGACGGCGTCATCCGCCCGCTGCTGTCCGTCACGCGGGACGAGACGACGGCCTACTGCGAGGAGCATCGCCTCGTCGTCAGGGTCGACGCGACGAATCCGGACACGTCCCGCGGCCTGATCCGGGAGCAGATCCTGCCGTTGCTGCGCCGGCTGCATCCAGGGGCCGACGTCGAACCTGCGCGCACTCGGCGACGAGCGCCCCGGCCTCCCGCGCGCGCTCGAGGCGTCGCTCGTCGAGCTGCTCGCATCACGCGCCGGGACGCGGGCGGCCGACCTCGGGGGTGGTCTGCGCGCCGTGCGCGAATACGGCACATTGCGGCTCGAGGGGACGGTCGAATGGGGGCCGTGGACGCTCGACGCCGAACGGGCCGACCTCGAGGTGCGGGCACGCCGGCCGGGTGACCGTCTGGCAGGCCGCCGCAAGAAGGTGCAGGATCTGCTCGTGGACGCGAAGGTGCCGAGAGCCGTGCGGGAGACCTGGCCGGTCGTCGTTCACGACGACGAGGTGGTCGTCGTGCCGGGGATCGCCGTCGCGCCCGGCTGGGACGGCGTCGTCACGGCCCGGAGGAAGCGCGTGACCGAGGTCGACCATGGGGTGGGCGAGATCCTGCTCGACGAGGACGCCGTCCGCGCCCGGGTCGCCGCGCTCGGAGCGGAGATCTCGGCCGACTACGCGGGAGGCGATCTGTTGCTCGTCGGCGTGCTGAAAGGCGCGGTCTTCTTCATGGCCGACCTGATGCGCGAGCTCACGATCCCGTGCGAGATCGACTTCATGGCGATCTCGAGCTATGGCGCCGCGACCGACTCGTCCGGCGTCGTGCGCATCCTCAAGGACCTGGACATCAACATCGCCGGGCGCGACGTGCTCGTGATCGAGGACATCATCGACTCGGGCCTGACGCTGTCGTATCTGATGCGCAACCTGCAGGCGCGCAAGCCCGCATCGCTCGAAGTCTGCGCGCTCCTGACGAAGCCCGAACGACGCGAGATCGACGTGCCCGTCCGCTACGTGGGCTTCGAGATCCCGAATCGGTTCGTGATCGGGTACGGGCTCGATTTCGCGGAGCGCTACCGCAATCTCCCGTATATCGGCGTTCTGCACCCCGATCTCGTCCCGGGCGCTCATTAGCGGGGTCCTCGCCGCCAGGGCGGCGCTGGGCCGGTGGAACATGGAAGACCTGACCCCGGGCGTCCTCGCCGCCAGCGACGCTGCTACCCTCCCGGGTACCCGTGAACCGCTTTTTCCGCAGCGCGCTGTTCCCCCTGGTCGTGATCGTGCTGCTCGTGTACCTGGCGAGCCAGACGCTGATCCCGAAGCGGGACAACCAGGCCAAGCTCACGTACTCGGAGCTGATCACGCAGGCCAAGCAGGGGAACGTCAGCGAGGTCAATTTCAACCCGAACCGCCAGTCGATCAGCGCCACACTCGACTCGGGGCAGAAGGTGAAGGTCAACTACCCGACGGCGCAGTCGCAGATCCAGTTCCAGAACATCCTCGAGAAGAACAACGTCAAGTTCAACTCCAAGGGGACGGGAACCTCGACGTGGGTGGCACTCCTCACCGGGCTGCTCCCGATCCTCCTCCTGATCGGCTTCTGGATCTTCCTGATGAACCAGGTTCAGGGCGGCGGCTCGAAGGTGATGAGCTTCGGGAAGAGCCGTGCCAAACGGATGTCGCCCGACTCGCCGAAGGTCACCTACAAGGACGTCGCCGGCGCGGACGAAGCGGTGGAGGAGCTGCACGAGATCAAGGAGTTCCTCGAGAACCCGAAGAAGTTCCAGGCGCTCGGAGCCCGGATCCCGAAGGGCGTGCTGCTGTACGGGCCACCCGGTACCGGCAAGACGCTGCTCGCGCGGGCAACCGCAGGCGAGGCCGGCGTGCCGTTCTTCTCCATCTCGGGCTCGGACTTCGTCGAGATGTTCGTGGGCGTCGGCGCATCGCGGGTGCGCGACCTCTTCGAGCAGGCCAAGCAGGCGAGCCCCTGCATCATCTTCATCGACGAGATCGACGCCGTCGGCCGCCACCGTGGCGCCGGCATGGGCGGCGGGCACGACGAGCGGGAGCAGACGCTGAACCAGCTCCTCGTCGAGATGGACGGGTTCGAGCAGTCAAGGACAACGTGATCCTGATCGCAGCCACGAACCGCCCCGACATCCTGGATCCGGCGCTGCTCCGCCCCGGCCGCTTCGACCGCCAGATCGTCGTCGACCGTCCCGACCGCAAGGGCCGCCGCGACATCCTCGAGGTGCACTCGAAGGGCAAGCCGCTCGGCAAGGAGCTCGACCTCGACGTGCTCGCGGCGCAAACCCCCGGATTCACCGGCGCGGACCTCGCCAACGTGATCAACGAGTCGGCGCTGCTCGCAGCGAGGCGCGGCGAGAAGACGATCGGCCAGAACGAGCTCGAGGAAGGAATCATGCGTGTGATCGCCGGCCCCGAGAAGAAGTCGCGGCTGTTCTCCGAGAAGGAGCGGAAGATCACCGCCTACCACGAGATGGGTCACGCTCTCGTCGGCTACTACCTCGAAGGCACGGACGACGTGCACAAGATCTCGATCGTCAGCCGCGGCCAGGCGCTCGGTTACACGATCTCGCTGCCGAGCGAGGACCGCTACCTGACCACCAAGAGCACGCTGATGGATCAGATGGCGATGACACTGGGTGGGCGCGCCGCCGAGGAGCTCGTGTTCCACGAGGTCACGACCGGTGCCGCGAACGACCTCGAGAAGGTCACCGCCACGGCCAAGTCGATGATCATGCGCTTCGGGATGAGCGAGAAGCTCGGCCCGCGCGTGCTCGGGCGCGACCACGACATGCCGTTCCTCGGCCGCGACATGGGTCACTCACCCGACTACTCCGAGGAGATCGCGCGCGAGATCGACGACGAGATCCGCCGCGTGATCGAGGAGGCCCACGACTCTGCCACGCGTGTCCTCCGCGAGCACATGGACGAGCTCCACCACCTCTCGCTGATCCTGATCGAGCGCGAGACGGTCGACAAGGATCAGTTCGAGCGCCTGCTCGCCGGTGAGTCGGAGTCGACCGTCTTCCCCGAGGAGACGAAGCCGGTCACGCCGCCCGAGCCCGACGGGACACTGGAGAAGAAGCCGGCGCTGCGGCCGACGCCGCGCACCATTCCGGGAGCGGCGATGCAGCCGCCGCCCGAGGGCGCAGCAGGCTGAGGGCCTACCGCGGAGACTCCCCGAGACCGGGAGCCTCCATCGCTCGCGCGATCTGATCGGGCCGCTCACGGCCGGCGATGCGCGCCTCGCGCTGCGATACGAGCACGCCGACGGCGCCGAGAGCCGCGGCCGCCCCCACGACCTCGAAGCGAAGCCGCTCGTCCGCACGAGGTCGGCGACCGCGATCAGCGCGCCGCCCAGCAGCAGGCCCGCGAGCGCCTCCAGCGCCACGGATCCGAGCCGGTGCACCAGCACCTCTGCTTCGTCGGTCACCGCCGTCCTGGCGGCGACCGACATCTGGGCGAGCTCGGCGATCGCGAGCAGCACCGCATGCCCAGAGGCTTCGCCGGCGACATGCCGCTGCCGCTTCGGCGATCACGTCCCTGCGTGCCGGGAGCACGGAGACCCACAGCAGCAGACCGAACGCCATCAAGACCATGAAGAGACTCACCGCCACGTCGAGGACGCGATCCGAGGGGCGAAGGACAGCGCCCGAGTCGGTCGGTAACGATCCGGTCGACATGACCGCGAGCAGCAGGATCGCGAGCGCAGCGAGGCCGAGCAGAGCACGTCGTCGGGAGCTGCTCACGTCGTCAGCTGGACCGACCATCTACTCTCCATCGCCTTGTGGGACGTTCGCCGCTAGCAGAGTGTTGGCCACGCCCTTCGGTGATCGGCATCGTCAACGTCACGCCGGACAGCTTCTCGGACGGAGGTGAGAACGCTGATCCGGCCCTCGCCGTCGCGACCGCGAAACGCCTGTTGGGCGAAGGTGCGGCGCTCGTCGATGTCGGGGGCGAGTCGACCCGCCCCGGAGCGGAGGCGGTGTCGCTCGACGAGGAGTTGCGGCGGGTTGTGCCGGTCCTCGAGCGACTGGCAGGGCTTCCCGTGTCGATCGACACATGGAAGGCCGAGGTCGCCCGCCGGGCGCTCGAGTTGGGAGCCGTGCTCGTCAACGACGTCACCGCGCTCCGTGGCGATCCGCTGCTGGCCGGCGTCGTCGCGGACGCGGAAGCGTACGTTTGTCTCATGCACATGCAGGGGGAGCCTCGCACGATGCAGGTCGAGCCGCGATACGACGATGTCGTCGGTGAGGTCGCAGGGTTCCTCGAGGAACGCCTCGAGGCAGCCGTTGCCGCTGGAATCCCGGAGGAGCGGGTCTGCCTCGACCCGGGGATCGGCTTCGGCAAGACACCGGACCAGAACCTCGAGCTGCTTCGTGGCCTCGAGCGGATCTGCAGCATCGGGCGCCCGGTTCTCGTCGGGGTCTCCCGAAAGAGCACGCTGGCGCGCGTCCTAGGCGATCCGACCGGCCGCGTCGGTAGCACCGCTGCCTCCGTCGGCGCCGCCGTTGCGGCGTTCGATCGAGGCGCGGCGCTGTTCCGCGCCCACGACGTCGCACCCCATGTCGAGGCTCTGGCCCTTGCTGCCGCCGTCGAGCGCGGGGCCGTCGGGTGACGATCGAGCTCCGGGGTATCGTCCTCGACGGCTTCCACGGCGTCCTCGACGACGAGCGTCGCGACGGCCAGCGGTTCCTCGTCGATGTCGAGCTCGACCTCGAGCACGAGCTAGGCGGCACGAAGCGACGCGATCGAGGACGCCGTCGACTACCGCGCTGTCGTGGCCCGCGTCCGGCAAGTCTCGGACGAGCATGCCTATCACCTGCTCGAGGCCTTCGCGGCCGCGATCGCCGATGCCCTGCTCGCCGCCTGGCCCGTGACGGCCGCGCGAGTGCGGGTGCGCAAGCCCGATGTCGTGCTCGACCCTCCCGTGGAGTTCGCCGCCGTATCGGTGGAGCGGAGAAGGGAGTAAGCCTCAGAGGCCGGGCATTCGCCCGCGGCTCAGGAAATGCGGAGCGTGTACGTCGCCTCGCGCACGTCCTTCGGCGGCACAACCGCGAGAAACGCGAACCGGCCCGGCCCCTTGTTCATGAACGTCAACCGATCCGACGTTCCCGGTGCGATCGCCCGGGCGAGACGGTCACCGTTCAAGACCCGTTCTGCGACGCTGGTCGTGCCCTGCTTCCAGAGGCCGAGGTCGACGTTGGTAGCGGCGGTCACGGTGGCGGTGATGCGGCCGTTCTTCGGCAGCCAGACGCGATACACGTCGCGGGGGTCTTCGACCTGGTCGAGGCGCGCTTGCACTGTCGAGGCCTTCTTCGTCTTGGTCGTCAGCGGCGGAATCGCGTTGTCGTAGAGACCTCCTGTGCGCACGAACTCGATGTCGTCGTTCGGCTCCATCGGATCACGAATGGGAGCCGCGTAGATCAGCGCCGCGGGCACGTTCAACAACCCGAAGCCGGCTGCGTCGTCTCTCCCGGGTGCACCGATGTCGACCGTTGACCGACGCATCACTTCGAACAGCTGAGATGCGTCGAGCTCGGGCCGCGCCGTCCAGACCCAGGCACTCGCCCCGGATACGATCGGGGCCGCGAAACTCGTCCCGTCGCCCGTGCGCCATCCTTTCCCGAGAGCCGTCGCGATCTCGATCTCGACGCCCGGCGCCGCGAGATCGACGAACCGGGAGCGGCTGGAGAAGCCCACGATCGCGTTGGCCCGATCGCTGGCACCCACCGTGAGCACGTGAGGCGTGCTCGCGGGATAGCCCAGCGGATTCCCGGCCTCGCCGTCGTTTCCCGACGCCGCCACGACGAGCGTCCCCTTGCGGACCGCCGAATAGATCGCCTGCTCGATCACCAGCTCCTTGCGGTCCGAGCCGAGGCTGAGATTGATCACCCCGGGCCCATGGAGCGTGGCGGCGAGGATCCCCTGCACGATCTGGGCTCGTCTCGAGCTGTGTCCCCGTGCCCTGGGCGGCATCCCAGGAGCGGAGGAGCGCGTCGGGGTAGATCCCCACCATGCCGACGCCGTTCGCGGGTGCTGCCACGATCGATGCCGACCGACGTGCCGTGCTCGCCTCCGATGCCGGCCGGCTCCTGCGCGTTCAGCGTCTCCGTGTTGGCTCGCCCGAGAAACTCGGGATGCGACACGTCGAGACCCGAGTCGACGATCGTGACCGGGCGGCCGGCAGCCGGCGGCGTGAGCGTGTCCACGCCGACGGCGGTGCGCCACCACTCGGCCGGCACCAGCGGGTCGGGGAAGTCCTGGACGGCGAGGGTTCCGGCGAGCCGGTTCGGCGCGCTCAGGCGAAGCGCGCCTCGCGCGCGAAGCGCCCGGACGACGCGGGCCGCGGATCGCATGCGGGACCGAATAGAGGCCGAGCGTGGGGGCGACGACCACGCCGCCGGCCCGGCTCACGAACGCGGCCTCACTGCAACGCGCGGCGGGACGCAACTCGACGAGCGTCGAGCGCTGCGTCGACCCGGCCGAGGCGCCCGGGGCGACGGCGCCGACGGCGCCGAGGGTCGCGAGCGCGACGAGGACGGAGAGCCGCATCCCTGAGTTCTACGCGCTGCGCCGTTGGCGGGTCGTACGAGCTGTTTAAGGTTGGGTTGTGGGGCGCGCCTACGTGGGGCTTGGATCGAACCTCGGCGACCGCCGTGCCACGCTCGTGCACGCGTTGGAGCTCCTGGGCGAACGGCCGGAAATCGAGATCGTCGCCGTCTCGTCGTTCCGGGAGACCGACCCGGTGGGCTATCTCGACCAGCCTCGGTTCCTGAACGCCGCTGTCGCGATCGACACCATCCTCCCTGCGGATCGACTGCTGGCAGCCCTGCTCGACGTCGAGCGCGAGCTGGGCCGGACGCGCGAGGGGCCGCGGTACGGGCCACGGATCGTCGACCTCGACCTCCTGCTGCTCGACGGCGTCACGATCGACGAGCCGGGCCTGACGGTTCCCCACCCTCGCCTGCACGAGCGGGCATTCGCGCTCGCCCCGCTGGCCGAGCTCGAGCCCTCGCTCGTCGTGCCGGGCCAGGGCCCGGTGTCAGAGCTCCTCCTCCGACTAGAATCAGCTCCATGAGCCATCTCGACGAGCTCGACGAGTTCGAGGCAAAGCTCGAGCTGGAGCTGAAGCGCGAGTACACCGCCGTCTTCGGACTCTTCCGGTATTGCATCCTGACCCAGGATGCGACCTACCTGTGCAACCGGCTCGACCTCAAGGTGGTGCCACAGGCCAGTTATCCGTTCTTCCACCTGCAGATGGAGGACGTCTGGGTGTGGGACAAGAATCGGCCGACGCGGATGATCCCGCGGGCGGAGGTGTACACCTCGGGTGACATGACGGTCGAGGAGCTGCGAGGCGAAGGCGACGAGCCGAAGCTCACGGCAGAGTCGCTCGCCGACCGGATCGGAGAGTCGCTGCCGGGCGACGAGGAAGCGCTGTAGGTCGCTCGGGCCCGTCGGCCGGCCGGGCTCCGGCACGCCGGTGGCCAACGGTCGGCTGATGCCGACCCTCGTCCTACAATCCCTCGATGCTGCTCGCCGTCGATGTCGGCAACACGCAGACCGTGCTCGGCCTCTACGAGGGCGACCGGCTGAGGGACGACTGGCGCCTGGCGACAGAGCGAACCCGGACGGGCGACGAGCTCGGCGTCCTGCTCGGCGGGATGCTCGAGCTCGACGATGTCGACGGCATCTGCCTCTCGTCCACCGTGCCGACCCTGATTCGCGAGTGGGAGCGGGTCGCTGCCCGGTGGGCGGACGCTCCGATCCTCGTCGTCGGGCCCGGCGTGAAGACGGGCATCCCGATCCGCTACGACGATCCCCGTGAGGTCGGGCCCGACAGGATCGTCAACTCGATCGCGGCGAAGGAGCGGTACGGCGCCCCGGTGATCGTCGTCGACTTCGGTACCTCGACGAACTTCGACGTCGTCTCGCAGGAGGGCGAGTACGTCGGTGGGGTGCTCGCGCCGGGGATCGAGACCTCGATGGAGGCCCTCTTCGCGCAGGCGGCGCGCCTCGTCAAGGTCGACTACGTCGAACCGCCGAGCGTGATCGGCAAGACGACGGTCGGTGGCCTGCAGTCCGGTGTCGTCTACGGCTTCGCCGGTCAGGTGGACGGCATCGTGACCGCCATCCGCGGCGAGCTCGGTGCCGATGCACGAGCGATCGCAACGGGAGGTCTCGCCGAGCTCGTTGCACCGCATGCGCGCACGATCGAGGCAGTAGACCCACATCTGACCCTGGACGGACTTCAACTCGTGTGGGAGCTCAACGCATGATCGTCCAGCCCCAGACGCTCGCAGTGTTCGCGCTCGCGGCCCTGGCGATCCTCGCCGTGCCGGGACCGGCCGTCGTGTACATCGTGACGCGGAGCATCCACCAGGGACGCGGTGCGGGTCTCGCCTCGGTGCTCGGCATCCACGTCGGCACGCTGGTGCATCTCGCCTTCGCAACCGTTGGCCTCTCGGCGATCCTCGTCTCGTCTGCGACGGCGTTCACCGTCGTCAAGCTCCTCGGAGCCCTGTACCTGATCGTGATCGGGATCCGGACCCTTCTGGGCCGGGCGGACGAGGCCGACACCGACCCCCAGCGGCCGCCGCGCCGCCGTCGCCGCGACTTCGCCGAGGGCGTGGTGGTCAACGTCCTCAATCCGAAGACGGCGCTGTTCTTCCTCGCATTTCTGCCGCAGTTCGTCGACCCGGACGGAGGGCAGGCCTGGCAGCAGATCCTCGTGCTCGGCCTCACGTTCATGCTGCTCGGGCTCGTGACGGACTCCATGTGGGCCCTCGCTGCCGGCTCGGCCGGTGAGACGCTGCGCAAGAGCCGGCGCTGGGCGCAGGTGCAGCGCTACGTCTCGGGCACGGTCTTCGTGGGGCTCGGGGTCGTGACGGCGCTGACCGGATCGCACCGCTCGTCGTAGGGCCACGCATTGCCCGCTCCGGCTCGGGATCGCAGGGCCGGCTAGGCCGTCTCGAGCCGCAGGCGTGAGGCGTGGCGGCAACGTCACGGCCGACGCGTCGCGCGTGCGCTTCGCCTCGTAGAGCGCTCCGTCCGCTCGGTGGAGAGCCGTCGTCGGAGGGACCGAGCCGTCGAGCAGCGTGCCGCCGACCGACACGGTCACGGGCAATGCCGTCGTCGAGGTGACGATCGGGAGCTCACGAACGAGTGTCCGGATGCGCTCGCCGAACTGCTCCAGCTGCCGCCGTCCCCGGACCCCCGGGGCGAGCACCGTGATCTCCTCGCCGCCCCAGCGCGCGACGATGTCGGAGGGCCGCAGCCCCTCGCTGAGCCGGCGCACGACCTCGATCAGCACCTCGTCGCCGACGCCGTGGCCGAACCGGTCGTTGATCGACTTGAAGCGGTCGAGGTCGACCACGAACAACCCTGCCGGCACGGCGCCACGAACGACGCGTGCGTGCTCGGAGGTCATCGCCTCCTCGAAGGCGCGCCTGTTCGGCGCGCCCGTCAGCTGATCACGCCGCGCATTCGCCTGCTCGGCGGCAAGCGCGGCTGCGGTCGTGGCCCGGCTGCGCTGGGCAAGCAGAAGGACGGCGAGAAGTGACGCCATCGCCGTGACGACGAGCGGTGCGCTCTGCCCCTCGGCGATCAGGAGCACCGAGAGCAGGGGGACGACGAGAACGGTCTCGAGGAGGTCGACCAGCACCCCGCGGCGCCAGACCGCGAGGAGCGGGCGGGTTCGTCGCTCGATCATGATCAGCAAGCGGCCGCTCGTGTTCACCGCGACGGCAGCCACCATGCGCCGCGGTCGCCGCCGCCGTCTCTGTTGCCGCCCGCGAGGAGCGCGGTGCCCGACGATGCCGGCAGCGAGGCCCTGCAGCGCAGCCACACCACCCTCCGCCGAGCGTCGGCGCCATACGGCTTCGGGTCGAACCACCTGCGTCGAGATGCCGGCGAGGACACCGAGGAGCGGGCCGCCGAGGAGGGCGGCGAGAACGACGACGGGAGTCGAGGCCGTATACCAGCTGCGTGGGCCGAGCTG
Organism: uncultured Thermoleophilia bacterium; assembly: GCA_963799905.1. Lineage (GTDB taxonomy): Bacteria > Actinomycetota > Thermoleophilia > Gaiellales > Gaiellaceae > Gaiella. The sequence continues at coordinate 84,192 of CAWCYU010000007.1, read as the reverse complement.
GACGACGATCTGCTCGGCCGCTGCAGCCACGACGAGCAGTGCAACGGCGATCGGAAGGGTCGTGTCGAGCGGCGTCCCGGCACGGGCTTCCCAGAAGATCGTGGCGGCGGCGGCCACGAGCGGGATCCCGATCGCGACCCGTGTTCCGCGGGATGGATCGGCAACGCCCTCAGCCGGACGCAGCCGTGTGCCTGGGCGCCTGGCCCGGCGAGCCGCAGATGGGTGTGCCACGTCGCCTCATCAAACCGGTGGACACCCATTCGAGCATCCCCCGATCAGGGGACGCCGGACGCGCGGCGCCCCTTGGAGGGCCCCGGGCTCAGCCGCCGCCGAAGACGGAGATCGGCAGCGCGAGCGTGACGTCGTCGCCCGACGGCAGCTCCGCCTCGAGCTGCTCGATCAGCGGGAGCGCGCCCGGCGCCGCCGCAATGAGGCGTCGCTCGACCTCCTCCGTCGAATCGAGCACGACCAGCTCCTGCTTGAACGGGCGCGGGAAGCGGCCCCGCCCGAGGTACCAGGCGTAGAACTTCTTCAGGAAACCGGAGGCCCGCCGCTCGCCGAGCTCGCGCACCGTCTCACGGATGAAGAGCACGAGCTCGGCGACGACCTCCTCGCGGGTCGGCTCGCTCTCGTCTCCGTCGACGATCTCCCGCAGCGCCCACGGGTTGCCCTGGGCGCCGCGGCCGACCATCACCGCGGCCGCCCCCGTTGTCGCAAGGACGGCCTGGGCACGTGCGCGCGACGTGATGTCGCCCGACGCGATCACGGGCACGTCGACGAGCGAGACGAGCTCACCGGTGAGGCTGTGATCCGCCGTGCCGGTATACATCTGCTGCGCCGAGCGGGGGTGAAGGGTGAGAACGGAGGCGCCGGCCTCCACGAGAAGCGGCCCCACGGTGAGACAGTCGCGTGAGCCGTCGCGCAGGCCGCGGCGCATCTTCACCGACACCGGCAGATCGACTGCGTCCGCGACCGCGGCCACGATGGCACAAGCAAGGGCGGGGTCGTCGAGCAGGGTCGCTCCTGCACCCGTCTTCGTCACCTTGCGCACCGGGCAGCCGAAGTTGATGTCGACCAGATCGGCCCCTGCCGCCTCGACCATGCGGGCGGCCTCGGCCATCGTGGCAGGGTTGGATCCGAAGATCTGGATCGCGAGCGGATGCTCGTCGGAGGCGACCCGGAGGTAGCCGAGCGTCTTCTCGTTGCGATGCTCGATCCCGGCACAGGAGACCATCTCCGAGCAGACGAGCCCGGCACCGAACCGCCGGCCCTGCCGCCGGAACGCCTGCACGCTGACGCCGGCCATCGGCGCGAGCACGAGCCGCGTCGGCACCTCGACACCGTCGATGTGCCAGCTTTCCCTGAGGTTCACCTGCATGCGTCAATGGTAGACGCATGCCGTTTGCGCGCCGGGTGTGGTGCAGCTACCCTTCACGACCGTCGTGACGCCCGGCAACCGGGCTCACAGCCCAGCTGACGCCCGTGGAGGCCGTGTCTTGAAGGAAGTGCTCCTCACACCCGAGGGCTATGAGAACCTGACGCAGGAGCTCGAGCTGCTGCGTACCGACAAGCGCCGTGAGGTCGCCGATCGGATCCGCGTCGCCCGCGAGTTCGGCGATATCGCCGAGAACGCCGAGTACGACGACGCGAAGAACGAGCAGGCGATGCTCGAGCACAAGATCGCCCAGCTCGAGGAGCGGCTGCTCAACGCGCGCGTGATCGACACGGGAGACGTCGACACGAGCGTCGTCTCGGTCGGCTCGGTGGTGCGGCTCCGCGACGTCGACGCCAAGGAGACGGTCGAGTACCACATCGTCGGCTCGGCCGAGGCCAACCCGGCCGAACGGCGGCTGTCGAACGAATCACCCGTGGGCCGCGCTATCCTCGGCCACAAGAAGGGCGAGACGGTCGAGGTGCAGACGCCTCGCGGCAGCAAGATCAAGTTCAAGATCATGGAGATCAAGGCGGCCTGAGGGTCGCCCGAGCGCGCCTCGCACCGGTCACCGCCGCGCGACCGGCGCGGAGGACGATGACCACCGAGCCCACACCGCCGAAGCGCTTCCCCGACCGCGTTGCGATCGACGCGGTCCGGGAGGAGTGCGAGCCACTCGAGGCCGGCGAGTCCGCAGCAACGACGCGGCGGATCGCGGGACGCGCGATGGCCCGGCGTGACATGGGAAAGCTCGTCTTCCTCGACGTCGTCGACCGTACCGGTCGGATCCAGGTGATCTGCGAGGCGGCGAAGACGGGGGAGATCGATGTGCTGCTCGGCGACGTCGTCGGGGTCGAGGGGCATCCGGGTCGGGCCCGGCGCGGCGAGCCGTCGGTGCTCGCGGAGACGGTCGAGGTGCTCTCGCGCAACACGCAACCGCTGCCGGACACGTTCCACGGTCTCACCGACGTCGAGCTCCGCTACCGCAAGCGCTACCTCGATCTCCTCGTCAACGAGGAGACACGCGCCGACTTCGTGCTCCGAGCGAGGATCGTGACGGCGGTGCGGGCGTATCTCGACGGTGAGGGCTTCGTCGAGGTGGAGACGCCGGTCCTGCAACCGCGCTACGGCGGCGCGTTCGCACGGCCGTTCGTGACCCACCACAACGAGCTGGAGCGGGATCTCTACCTCCGGATCGCGACCGAGCTGTACCTCAAGCGGCTGATCGTCGGCGGGCTGGAACGGGTCTACGAGCTGGGCAAGGACTTCCGCAACGAAGGCGTCTCGTTCAAGCACAACCCGGAGTTCACGATGCTCGAGTGGTACGAGGCGTACGCGGATTACGAGGATACGATGGTGCGGATCGAGACTCTCGTCGAGACGGTGGCGCGCCGGGTGCTCGGCACGACCGGCGTGCGGTTCAGAGGCCACGAGCTGGATCTGAAGGCGCCATGGGAACGCATCCGGTTCACCGAGGCGCTCGAGGCGAAGGGGCTGTGGACGCGGGACGACATCGAGCTGCGCACACGGCTCACGCGAGCGAGGGGTGGACACCGACGCCGACCGTGATTGGGCGCAGCTCGTCGACAAGGCCTTCAGCCATTTCGTCGAGCCGGAGCTGATCCAGCCGACGATCGTCTTCGACTACCCGATCGAGCTGTCTCCGTTCGCCAGGGTCACGGACGATGATCCGCTGCTGACGGAGCGCTTCGAGTACTTCGCCGGCGGGATGGAGCTCGGGAACGCCTTCTCGGAGATCAACGACGCGGTGACGCAGCAGCAGCGCTTCGAGATGCAGGCCGGACAGGTGGACGGTGAGCTCGGGGATCCCGACTACGTCGAGGCTCTCGCCTACGGCATGCCACCGACCGGCGGTCTCGGCTTCGGGATCGACCGCTTCGTGATGCTGCTGACCGGGCGGGAGACGATTCGCGATGTCGTGTTGTTCCCCGCGTTGCGCTGACGGCGGCGGGCTCCCTCACGGCGGGGAATGGTGACGACCCACCCGTGCGGTACGATGGGAAGACCTTCGACTCGGGGCTGCGGGCGTCGCATTCCCGGATCACCTGCTGAAAGGAGGGTCGACGGTTGTTCGAGCGATTCACCGAGCGAGCCCGTCAGGTCGTCGTCCTCGCCCAAGACGAGGCGCGGGCCCTGAAGCACAACTACATCGGTACGGAGCACATCCTGCTCGGCCTGCTGCGCGAGGAGGAAGGTCTCGCTGCGCGGGTGCTCGAGTCGCTGGACATCACGGTGGAGGAAGTGCGCGCACAGGTCGCCCGGATCGTCGGTCAGGGTGACGAGGTCACGACCGGCCAGATCCCGTTCACGCCGCGCGCGAAGAAGGTGCTCGAGCTCGCGCTGCGCGAAGCGCTCTCCCTCGGGCACAACTACATCGGCACCGAGCACATCCTGCTCGGGCTCGTGCGCGAGAACGAGGGCGTGGCAGCACGGATCCTGCTCGACTTCGACGCCGACGCCGAGAAGATTCGCAACGAGATCATCCGGATGCTGTCAGGCCCCGGGCGCCGTCAGGCGGGCGCCGGCGCGGCACCCGGTGGCGAGAAGACGAAGAACTCGAAGCTGCTCGACCAGTTCGGCCGCAACCTGACCAAGATGGCGACCGAGGGCAAGCTCGACCCCGTCGTCGGCCGCCAGACCGAGATCGAGCGCGTGATGCAGATCCTCTCGCGCCGGCAGAAGAACAACCCCGTGCTGATCGGAGAGCCCGGGGTCGGCAAGACCGCGGTCGTCGAGGGCCTTGCCTCGCGGATCGCCTCGAACCAGGTGCCGGAGCTCCTCAAGAACAAGCAGATCTACACGCTCGACCTGGCCGCTCTCGTTGCCGGCTCGAAGTACCGCGGCGAGTTCGAGGAGCGGCTCAAGAAGGTGATGAAGGAGATCACCCAGCGCGGCGACATCATTCTGTTCATCGACGAGCTCCACAACCTCGTCGGCGCAGGCGCAGCCGAAGGCGCGATCGATGCGGCCTCGATCTTGAAGCCGGCGCTCGCCCGCGGCGAGCTGCAGACGATCGGTGCGACGACGCTCGACGAGTACCGGAAGTACCTGGAGCGCGATGCAGCGCTCGAACGGCGCTTCCAGCAGGTGCGCGTCGAAGAGCCGTCGATCGACGACACGGTGCAGATCCTGCGCGGCCTGCGCGACCGCTACGAGGCCCACCATCGCTGCAAGATCTCCGACGAGGCCCTCCGTGCCTCTGCCGTGCTCGCCGACCGCTACATCCAGGACCGGCACTTGCCGGACAAGGCGATCGACCTGATCGACGAGGCCGGCTCGCGCCTGCGCATCCGCACGATGTCCGCCCCGCCCCGCTACCGGGAGCTGGAGGAGGAGATCGAGAAGGTGCGCGCCGACAAGGAGAACGCGATCGAGGCGCAGGAGTTCGAGAAGGCGGCCGCGCTGCGCGACAAGGAGCGCAAGCTGACCCAGAAGAAGAAGGAGCTCGAGGAGAGCTGGCGCAACGAGGCCGACGAGGAGCAGCCCGAGGTGGGCGAGGACGAGATCGCCGACATCGTCTCGATGTGGACGGGCATTCCGGTGTTCAAGCTCACCGAGGCCGAGTCGCAGAAGCTGATCCGGATGGAAGAGGAGCTGCACAAGCGGGTGATCGGCCAGGAGCCGGCGATCGTCGCCGTCTCGAAGGCGATCCGCCGTGCGCGCGCCGGGATCAAGGATCCCAAGCGCCCCACGGGCTCGTTCATCTTCCTCGGCCCCTCCGGCGTCGGCAAGACCGAGCTCGCCCGCACGCTCGCCGAGTTCCTGTTCGGCGACGAGGACGCGATGATCCAGGTCGACATGTCGGAGTACATGGAGAAGCACTCCGTGTCGCGGCTCGTCGGCTCGCCTCCAGGCTACGTCGGATACGACGAGGGGGGCCAGCTGACCGAGGCCGTGCGCCGCAAGCCCTACTCGGTGCTGCTGCTCGACGAGATCGAGAAGGCCCACCCGGACGTCTTCAACATCCTCCTCCAGATCCTCGAGGACGGCAAGCTGACGGACGCCCAGGGACGGAAGGTCGATTTCCGCAACACGATCGTGATCATGACGTCGAACATCGGCGCAGCTCAGATCTCGAAGAACCAGTCACTGGGCTTCACGCTCGGCGACGAGGCGGGGCTCAGCTACGACGACATGAAGGGCCGCGTCATGGGCGAGCTGAAGAAGGTCTTCAGGCCCGAGCTCTTGAACCGCATCGACGAGATCATCGTCTTCCACAAGCTCGAGAAGAGCGAGATCCTGCAGATCGTCGACCTGATGATGAAGCGGCTACGCGACCAGATGGCGATCCACGGGGCCACGATCGAGCTCACGGACGCCGCGAAGGAGCTGCTCGTCGAGCAGGGCTACGATCCCGCGATGGGTGCACGTCCGCTGCGCCGGTCGATCCAGCGCCTGATCGAGGATCCGCTCGCCGACTTCGTGCTCGGCCGGGACCTCTCCGAGGGCTCGACGATCCTCGTCGACCGCCGCGAGGAGCTGACCGGAATCGAGGGCGAATCGCTGGTCGACATCCGGGTGATCGAGGGCGAGGTCAAGCACCCCGTGACCGTGCCCCCCGACGAAGAGCCGGGCGATCTGTCCGACGCTCCGGCCGAAGACTGACGACCGCTTCCCGCGAGCTCGCCGGCGAGCCCGTTCTCGCCGTCGCCGAACGGGCGCTCATCGTAGGGCTCGCGACATGAGCGACGCCGCGATCCGCCACGCGACGCCTTCGGATTACGGTCGAGTGATCCAGCACGTCAACGCCTGGTGGGGCGGGCGCGACATGGCGCCGATGCTGCCGAAGCTGTTCTTCCTCCATTTCGAGGGCACGAGCTTCGTGGTCGAAGACGACGACGGCAAGCTGGTGGCGTTCCTGATCGGATTCCTCTCGCAGACCGACGACGCCGAGGCATACATCCACTTCGTCGGCGTCGCGCCGAGCCACCGCGGGTCGGGGATCGGCCGAGAGCTCTACGAGCGGTTCTTCACGGTCGCCCGGAGCATGGGCGGTCGTCGGTCAGGTGCGTCACCTCGCCCGTGAACGAGGGATCGGTTGCATTTCACGAGTCGCTCGGCTTCGTGGCCGAGAGCGTGGCCAAGGACTACGACGGGCCCGGCGAGGACCGCGTGCTCCTCGTCAAGCGACTCGACTGACCTCACACGAGCTTCACAGCGCCTCGGCTACCGTCAGCCGGGTGCCCGATCCGTTTCTCCCGTCATCTCGCAGGCCGCGGAGGCGGCGCTGGCGTCTAGTCGCGGTCGCGGTCGCGGCCGTGCTCGTCGCAGGTGCGGTCGTCGGGGTCGTTGCGCTCCTCGAGCGCGGCACGGCGCCGGCAGGGACGACAATCGCCGGGGTCGACGTCGGTGGGATGACGCGATCCGAGGCAGCGGCCGCGGTGCTCCCGGCCGCCGGTGAACATGCCGCCCGCTCGATCCGGTTGATCGGGCCACGTGGTGAGGAGCGGGTGACCGGGCGGGCGCTCGGAGCTCGCCCGCTGCTCGATCCTGCGCTCGACGTGGCCCTCGACGCGGGCTTCGCCGAGCGGCTCCTGCGGCATGTCGGGATCGGTGAAGCAGCGCACGTCACGCTCGCGTACCGACTCGGGCCTGTGCGGACGGCGGAGCTTGCGAATCGGCTCGATCTCCGGTTCGGCGAGCAGCCGCAGGGAGCAGACCTCGTGATCGAGGAGAGCGGCGTCTCCATCACGACGCCGGAGGAGGGAACGCTCGTCGATCGCGGTGCGCTGCGGCGCGGGCTGCGAACGTTGCCGCGCGAGCTCGGTGTGCCGCTGCGGCGGCAGCGCCCGACCGTCGGCGTCGACGAGGCTCGAGTGGCTCAGCGCCAGGTCTCACGGCTGCTCGCGGCCCCTCGCGAGGTTCGATTTCGCGACGGAGCCGCAGGGCTTTCCGTGGCGACGCTTCGAGGGCTCGTCACGACCGAGCCCGCCGGGGGCCGCCTGCGGGTAGGGCTCGACGTGGCCCGCCTGCGTGAGGCACTTCTGCCCCGGCTCGGTCGCTTCGAGCGCCCCGCCGTCGATGCGAGGTTCGTCGTCGACGGAGCGCGCGTCCACATCGCCCCTGCACGGCCCGGGAAACGACTCGACGGAGAGTCGATCGCGGCATCCCTCGTCGGCAACCTGAGCGCGCGGGCACACCGGGCCAGGTTCGTCGTGGCGCAGCCGAAGCTGACGACCGCCGCGGCGGCGAGGCTGCGAATCACCGAGCGCGTGTCCGAGTTCACCACCAACTACCCGTGTTGTGCGCCCCGTGTGACGAACATCAAGCGGGCCGCTGCGCTGCTCGACGGGACGATCATCCTCCCCGGGAAGGAGTTCTCGCTCAACGGAGCACTCGGGAAGCGCACGCTGGAGAAAGGATTCGTCTCCGCGCCGCAGATCTTCAACGGTCGGTTCGAGGACGCGGTCGGTGGAGGCATCAGCCAGGTGGCGACGACGCTGTTCAACGCCGCCTTCTTCTCGGGCATCAAGCTCGTAGCCCATCGGGCACACCAGTTCTACATCTCGCGGTATCCGATGGGGCGTGAGGCGACCGTCTCCTGGGGCGGGCCGGAGCTGATCTTCCGGAACGATTGGCCCGCGGCGATCCTCATGAAGCTGACCGCGACGGATTCGGGAATCACCGTCGGGTTCTACTCCACGAAGCTCGGGCGCCGGGTCACGACGACGACGAGCGAGCCGTACGACCCGACGACGCCGAAGACCGTGACGGTGACGAACGCCGCCTTGCCACCGGGTGCCCGCGAGGTCGTGCAAGACGCGGGGGACGGTGGCTTCACGGTGGACTACACGCGGCAGGTCTACCGGAACGCCAAGCGGATTCGAAACGAGCACTACACCGTGGAGTACGACGCTGAGGACGAGATCGTCGAGGTCGGCCCATCCTCCTGAGCGTTGCCTGATCTGGCATCATGTCGTCCGACCCTCGCGCTAGCATCGACGAGATGGCAAAGGTGATCGTCCAGCACGTCTGCAGTGAATGTGGCACCACGACCGGCCGTTGGCTGGGGAAGTGCCCCGGTTGCGGCGCCTTCGGCTCGCTCGTGGAGGAGCTCACGAGCCACACGACCGGGAGCGGCGCCAAAGGCCGAAGGGCCGCCGGCGTGCCGCGGAGCCTCGAGAAGCTCGCGGACGTGCGTGTCGAGGAGGCCGCCCGCATCTCGACCGGCGTGCCGGAGCTCGACCGTGTGCTCGGTGGCGGCCTCGTGCCGGCTTCGCTCGTGCTCGTCGGAGGCGAGCCCGGCGTCGGGAAGTCGACCTTGTTGCTCTCGGCGCTCGGGCACGTGACGCGGGCGGGGCGCCGGGCGTTGCTCGTCACCGGCGAGGAGTCGGTCGCACAGGTCAAGCTTCGCGCCGAACGCCTCGGGGGCGCTGAGAACGTCGAGATCCTGGCCGAGACGGAGCTCGAGACGGTCTGCGCGACGCTCCAGCGGGAACGGCCGGACGTATGTGTGATCGACTCGGTGCAGACGCTGTACGCGGCCGAGCTCGGCTCCGCTCCCGGCTCGGTGGGGCAGGTGCGGGAGGCGGCCGGCCGACTGCTTCGCGTCGCCAAGGAGGAGGGAGTCGCGACGATCCTCGTGGGTCACGTGACGAAGGACGGGTCCGTTGCGGGGCCGCGTGTCCTCGAGCACCTCGTCGACTGCGTCCTCCAGTTCGAGGGCGACCGCTACCACGCCCATCGTGTCCTCCGGGCCGTGAAGAACCGGTTCGGATCGACGAACGAGCTCGGCGTCTTCGAGATGACGGGCCTCGGGCTCGTCGGCGTCCCTGATCCATCCGAGCTCTTCGGTCGTACGCACGCTGGTGAGGTGGGTGCCGCGGTTGCCTGCGCCCTCGAGGGCACGCGGCCGATCCTGCTCGAGATCCAGTCGCTCGTCTCCCGTACCGACCTGGCGATGCCGCGGCGGGTCGCAACCGGCGTCGACCCGAAACGACTGGCGATGATCGTCGCCGTGCTCTCCCGGCACGCGGGCGTCGCCCTCGGCGCGGCCGACGTCTTCGTCAACGTGGCTGGCGGCGTCAGGATCGACGAGCCGGGGGCCGATCTCGCGGTAGCGCTGGCGATCGCCTCCGCGGCGCGCGGGGTTCCCGTCCGAGATGGGGTGGCCGTCTTCGGCGAGATCGGCCTGACCGGACGGTTGCGTCCGGCGGCGCAGGCCGAGCGCCGGCTCGAGGAGTGCGCCAAGCTCGGCTTGCAGGCGGTGATCGCGCCCGAGGGAACCGTCAGCCGTGGCGGCCCGCGGGTCACCCGCGCCGAGACGCTCCGGCAGGCGATCGCCGCCGGGCTCGAGGCAGCTGCCGCCGAGGTGGCATAGCGGGCGGTGTCCTCCAGGAGCGAGTGCTGGGATTGCGGCGCTCGCCCGTTCTTCGGGCGCCGAGCTGGTCGGCTGGCAACAGGCGAACAACCGAGCCCCGCGTCCGGCCTGGCAGCCACGGCCTCCTGGTCGCGTCCTGCGGCCCGGTCGAGGTCCGGGGCTAGTGGCCTTGCTCGATCTCCGGGGACAGCGGCTTGTCGATCTCCGGGGCTCAATTGGGCCGGAGTCTGCCGCAAATCTCAGCTAGAATGACGTTCCCTCGCCGGCAGCCTCTCAGCGCCGGCGGTTTTCGTGAAATGGGCGGACAACGGGAGGGTTGGCTTGTTCGACGTCGGCGACAATGTGGTGTATCCGCACCACGGGGCAGGTACGGTCGTGAGCAAGGAATCGCGCATCGTTCTCGGGCAGGAGCGCGAATACCTGACCATCAAGATCCTGCACAACGACATGACCGTCAATGTGCCCACGGAGAACGCCGAGAAGGTCGGCCTTCGCTGGGTGATCGGGCTCGACGCAGTGGAAGTCGTCGTCAAGGCGCTCTCGGGTGAGTCGACGGAGATGCCGAAGAACTGGAACCGGCGCTTCAAGCACAACCGCGACAAGATGAAGACGGGCGACATCCTCGAGCTCGCGGAGGTCGTGCGCAACCTCGCGCTCCGCGACCACGAGAAGGGTCTCTCGACGGGCGAGAAGCAGATGTACGTCAAGGCGAAGAAGATCCTCGCCTCGGAGTTCATGTACGCCAAGAACATGAGCGAGGACGAGGCCGCTGCCTGGCTCGACGAGGTCCTGGCCAATCCCGCGGGTGGCAAGAGGAAGGTCAAGCCGAAAGCCAAGGTCGCAGCCGCAAGCGCGTGACACCTCACCGGACCGGCGGGGTAGGCGCGCGCCGCACCGGTGAGACGAGCCAAGCGCAACGCTCGGCGCCCGTTGACATGAACGACAGCACGACCTGGGCGATTCTCGTCGCCGCGGGCTCGGGTGAGCGGCTCGGTGCCGATCGGCCCAAGGCATTCGTCGCGCTCGGCGACCGTGTTCTGCTCGCGGAGAGCCTGGAGCGGCTGGACACGAGCCCCTGGATCGATGCCGTCGTGGTCGCCGCCCCTCCCGACTGGGAGGAGGCAGCGATCGTGCTGGCCGAGGAGCTCGTCGCCTCGAAGGTCGCCGCAGTCGTCTCGGCGTGGCGCGACACGCGCCGAATCGGTTCGCGCCGCATTGGCCGAGGTTCCGGACGATGCCCTCGTCGTGATCGTGCACGACGCCGCCCGCCCTCTCGTCGACGATGCCGTCATCGAGCGTGTGCTGGGCCCGCTCGCAGAGGGCTGTGACGGCGTGTTCCGGGCCTGCCGCTCGCCGACACCGTCAAGCGGGTCGACGGCGGGTTCGTCGTCGAGACCGTCGATCGCGCCGACGCTCGTCGCCGTGCAGACACCGCAGGCGTTCACCGCAGCCGCCCTGCGCGCCGCCTATCGCGGCACCGAGCCCGTCGACGCGACGGATTGTGCATCGCTCGTCGAGGCCGGCGGAGGGCGGCATTCGTGTCGTTGCCGGGGATGTTCGCCTGTTGAAGATCACGACCGCTGCCGATCTCGCGCTCGTCGAATCGTGGCTCTGAGAGCGGTGTTCTTCGACGTCGGCGAGACTCTCGTCGACGAGGAGCGCTGGTGGAGGCAGCTCGCCGAGCGATCGGGCCTGCAGCCGCACGTGCGTCTGGGCGGCCCTCGGTGTCACGATCGCGCGCGAGCGAGGAGCACAACGAGCTCTGGGGTCATCTCGGGATCGAGCGGCCGACGACGTGGTGGGAGGAGCTCGACCTACGAGCTCGGCGACCTCTACCCGGACGCGATCGCGTGTCTCGAGGCGTCCGGGCGCTCGGGCTGCGCGTCGGGATCGTCGGGCAACCAGACGACCGCGCTCGAGCAGTGGGCGCGCGACTCCGCGCTTCCCGCCGACGTGATCTCGTCGTCGGCCACTCTCGGCGTCCGAAAGCCCGATCCCCGCTTCTTCGACCACATCGTCGAGCTCGCCGGGTGTCTGCCGGGAGAGATCGCCTATGTCGGTGACCGGGTCGACAACGACGTCCTTCCCGCGCTTGCGGCAGGGCTCGCGGCAATCCACGTCCGCCGGGGCCCATGGGGGCGCCTGCAGACGACGCCGGCGGCGGCCACGCTCGGGGTCGACGACCTCGCGATCGCTGCCCGAGGCGCTAGCCTCGCTCACATGAGCAGCCTTCGCATCGGCCTCGGGAGTCGACGCGCACGGTTTCGCAGCCGGAGTTCCGCTCGTCCTCGCGGCGGTGCACGATCGATCATCCACGCGGCCTCGCCGGGCATTCGGACGGCGACGTGATCGCCCACGCGCTCACCGATGCGCTGCTCGGCGCAGCAGGGCTCGCCGACATCGGCGCGCTCTTCCCCTCCGACGACGATGCGCTACCGCGGCGCCGACTCCCTCGACCTGCTGGCAGAGGCCTACCGGCAGGTGCGAGAGGCAGGGTTCTCGCTCGTCAACGCCGACTGCGTGCTGATCGGCCAGGAGCCGCGGATCGCGCCGTATCGGAAGGCGATGAGCGATCGGCTCGCGAGCGCGCTCGGAGTGAACGCCGACCGGGTAGGCGTTCGCGCCACGACGACCGACTTGCTCGGTTTCACGGGACGGCGCGAGGGGCTCGCAGCACAGGCCGTTGCCTGCTCGGCGCGACCCGGCGTCGCAGGGTCTACACCTTCGACGAGCGCCCCAGCTCCGCGAGCGCAGGAGCTTTCTCCTCGCTCCCGGCGCGCTGCGCCCGGTCGAGATCGACGTTGCGGCGGGCCTCGGGCCCACGTCGAGCCCAATGTCCGGATGCACCACTCGATCGGCCGACGTTTCGAGGCGAGTGCCGGGCTCATCGCACGCGTGCCGGCTCAGGGAAGGCTCACGCTGTCCGTCGGTGCGCAGCACGACGAGGCCGTCCTGCGCGAGGGCGATCGACCGCCTCCCGGTCGAGATCGTCGCGAATGCGTCACCGCCGTCGGCGACGAGCCGCAGCATGACGGCCCGGCGCTCGCGAAACGAGCCCTCGAACCGGCCCTGCTTCCGTTTCGGTTCGTCCCGGATGCCCCGCGACGGGCATCTCGCCCGCGAGCGGGCATGCGTCGCAGCGCGGAATCCGGGCAAGGCACACGGTCGCGCCGAGATCCATCAGCGCCTGGGCGGCGGCACCCGCTGAACGCTGGCGCGTCCGTCGCTCGACCCGGTCGACGTTGACATCGTGCGGGAGCACGTTCCGGCCGAGAGCGAAGTTGGAGATCGCCGCCGCCGTGTACGGGCCGACCCCGGGAGCGGGTGAGATCGTCGGGCCACCCGTCGCGCGCGACCGAGTTGGGCCGCGCGATGGAGTGCGAGCGCCCGCCGGTTGTAGCCGAACCCTTGCCAGGCCCGGATCACGTCGGCAGCGGTCGCGCCGGCGAGCGATTCGGCCGTCGGCCACCGCTCGAGCCACGCGAGGTAGCGCGGAATGACCCGATCGACCTGGGTCTGCTGCAGCATCATCTCGCTGACGAGGATCGCGTACGGGTCTCGCGTCCGGCGCCACGGCAGGTCCCGATCCGTGCCGGTCGTACCACCTGAGGAGAAGCGACTCCATCTGACATCGATCCTATGGGGCGGTGTCCGAGCGCGGACATCTGCGGGCTCCGGACGAGGAGGCGGCCTTTCTAGGAGTGCTGTCCGTCCCCGCTCCACCGGAGGAGAGAACGGTCGAGCCGAAACGGGTAGCATCGGGCACTTCGATGACATGCGCCGTCGCCGTCGCCCGGCCGGACATCGAAACGGAGGCTCCCGCAGAACGACCGATGAGTCACGGCGGCCCACCCGGTCAAAGCTGAAATGGAACGAGAAGGAGAGGCGAACACGATGACCGAGCACCAAGGACCGCCCGAGACACCCGACCCTGCGACCTCGGCGTCCGGAGCCGTCGGATCGGTTGGCCGCGCACGAGCGTCTCTCGACCGGGGCACTGTCCACCTGGACGCGCGCCTGCGCCAACCATCCTTGGCGCGTCGTCTTCAGCTGGATCGGGATCATCGCCGCCCTGATCGTGCTCGTCGCCACCGTCGGTGGCTCGTTGAAGGACGAGTTCACGATTCCCGGCTCCGAGACGCAGAAGGCGACCGACCTGCTCGAGTCGCAGTTCGCGTCCGAGCAGGGAGCTGTGCTCAACATCGTCTTCGCCGCTCCCGAGGGCGAACGGCTCGACACGCCCGAGCGCAAGGCGGCGATCGACAAGGCCATCGCACGGCTGAAGTCGCCGGAATTCAAGCCTGTCGACGGCAAGGCAGGCCTGACGAGCGTCGGCGACCCCTTCAGCAAGGACACGTTCTCCGACAACGGTCGCATCGCCTACGCCGAGGCGCAGTTCGACCAGACGATCGAGGACAAGGACAGAGATCAGGTCGTGGCGGTGGAGGATGCCGTGCGCGAGACGGTCGAGCCGGCGGGCATCACCGTCGAGTACAACGGCGAAGCCGAGTTCCCGCCGATCGAGCAAGGAATTTCCGAGGCTCTCGGGCTGCTCGCCGCGATCATCGTGCTCCTGATCGTCTTCCGCACGTTCGTCGCGATGTTCATTCCGATCATGCTCGCGATCGTGGCGCTGATGACGGCGTTCCTCCTCCTGTTCATCCTCGCCGGCCTGACGGCGATCAACACGGTCACGCCGATCCTGGTGTCGATGATCGGGCTCGGGGTGGGAATCGACTACTCGCTGTTCATCGTGACGCGCTTCAGACAGCTCCTCCATGACGGGCTGGCGCCGCGCGACGCCGCGGCGGAGGCCGGCGCCTCCGCCGGGCGAGCCGTGCTCTTCGCCGGTCTCACGGTCGCCATCTCGGTCAGCGGCCTGGCCTTCATCGGCCTCGACTTCGTCGACGAAGCTCGGGATCGGCAGCGCTCTCGGCGTCCTGACGACCGTGCTGATCGCGAACTCGCTCCTCCTCTCCGTGCTGGCGCTCCTCGGCCACAAGATCGATCGGCTGGAAAGTGCCGTTCCTGCGCCCGTTGGACGACTCCGAGGAAGGTCGCGAGAAGACCCTCGTCGCGCGCTGGGGCCGGTTCGTGACCTCGCACGCCAAGATCGTGTTCCCGGTCGTGCTGGTGGTCATCCTGATCCCCGCCGGGACGTCAGCCCTCGTCAGGCTGGGTGCAGCCGACCAGGGGACGCAGCCGCGTCGAGCAGACGAGCCGCCGAGCCTACGACCTGCTCGCGGAGGGCTTCGGCGCGGGCTTCAACGGCCCGATCCCGATCGTCGTGGACGTCAACGGGGACGCGAAGGCCCCCCAGAGGATCCACGACGACGTTCGGGGCCTGAAGGGCGTCGCCGCGGTCGGCCAGCCGCAGTTCAACGACGAGAAGACCGTCGCGATCGTGTTCGTCACCCCCGACTCGGCTCCGCAGGACGAGGCCACCGACGAGCTCGTCGACCGGCTGCGGAACGACGTCGTGCCCAAGGCGACGGCCGGGAGCGACGCGCTCGCGTACGTCTCGGGCCAGACGGCGGCGTTCAAGGACATCGCCGACCAGATCATCTCGAAGATGCCGATCTTCCTGCTCTACATCATCGGCGTCACCTTGCTCGTGCTGGCGATGGCGTTCAGATCGATCGTGATCGCGGCGACGGCGGCGATCACGACGATCCTCTCCGCCTTCGTCGGCTTCGGCGTCCTCACCCTGGTGGTGCAGGAGGGCCATCTCCTGGGACTGACGGGGCTCGACAAGACCGGCCCGATCGAGACCTTCGTGCCGCCGATCGCCTTTGCGATCCTGTTCGGGCTCTCGATGGACTACATGGTCTTCATCATGAGCCGCATCCGGGAGGAGCACGTCCACGGCCTCGGCACGACGGACGCGGTCGCGCACGGCATCTCGGCGATCGGCCGGGTCGTCGTCGCCGCCGCGCTGATCATGGGCACGGTCTTCGCCGCCTTCATCCTCAGCGCCGACCGCATTCCGAAGGAGTTCGGCCTGCTGCTCGCGGTCGCGATCCTCGGCGACGCGCTGATCGTGCGGATGACTCTCGTGCCCTCGTTCTTCACGCTCCTGGGCGAGCGGACGTGGTACATCCCGCGCTGGCTGGACCGGATCCTCCCGAACATCACGGTCGAGGCACCGCACGCTGACGGTGGCGAGAGCGCCGGCGTCGAGGGACAGGTGGACCCGGTAACTCCCCATTGACCTTGCGTAGGCCGGTGGACGCCGGGCGGCCGGGACAGGGTTCCGGCCGCCTGGCGACCCGGCCGCCGCGTTGGTCGCCGTCGCCTCTCGGAGGCCCTTGTGCAAGAGTTGAACAGTGCTCCTGTACAACTCCGCGGTCTCCGGCAATTGCTACAAGGTGCGCCTCCTCGCGGCGCACCTCGGCATCCCGCTCGAGCTGCACGAGCTCAGCGTCGTCGATCGATCCGACCGTGCCGAGGTACTCGGCGCCCTGAATCCGGCCCGGCGGGTACCGACGCTCGTGCTGGACGACGGCCGGCCGCTACCCGAGTCGAATGCGATCCTCTGGTATCTCGGCGACGGGACGGCCTATGCCCCGGAGGACCGCTACGAGCGCGCGCAGGTACTGCAGTGGCAGTTCTTCGAGCAGTACCAGGTCGAGCCATCGATCGCGGTCGTCCGGTTCCTGATCTGCTTCTCGGGTGAGGCGGACAAGCACGCCGACCGGATCCGCGAGCAGACGGCGAATGCCCACGTGGCACTCGATGCGATGGAGCGGCATCTCGCCGACCGCACGTTTCTCGTCGGCGAGCGCTACACGATCGCTGACATCTCGCTGTATGCGTATACCCACGTCGCGGACGAGGGTGGGTTCGACCTCGGGCCCTATCCCGCGATCCGCAGCTGGCTCGAGCGGGTCGCCGGGCAGCCCGGACACGTCACGATCGACGCGTGAGCCTCCCCGTGCGCGTCCGCTTCGCCCCGAGCCCGACGGGATCACTCCATCTCGGCAACGCGCTCAGCGCGGTCGCCAACCGAACGTTTGCCGACGAGCACGGCGGCACGTTCGTGCTGCGTATCGACGACACCGATCCGGAGCGAAGCGTTCCAGGAGGTGAGGAGGCGATCCTGGCCGACCTCGGCTGGCTCGGCATCGCATGGGACGACGGTCCGATCAGCCAGAGCAGCCGCGTCGAGCGCCACGGCGAGGCGGCGGAGCTCGCGCTCGGAAACGGAGCGATCCGGGACGCAGACGGGTCGATCCGGCTCGCCGGGACAACCCTCGCCCGGGCGGACGGGACGCCCACCTACCAGCTCGCGACCGTGGTCGACGACCTCGATCTCGAGATCACGCACATCATCCGCGGCTCTGACCACCGGCCGAACGAGGAGGTGCAGCAGCGGATCGCCCGGGCCCTCGGCGGAGAGCTGCCCGAGGTCGTCCACCACGGGCTCTTGCTCGGGGGCGACGGCAAGAAGCTCTCCAAGCGCGCTGCGCATTCTTCGGTAGCCGATCTGCGCGACGAGGGCATGCCTGCCGCGGCGGTCCGCGCGTACCTGGACGAGCTCGGGCTGCCGAGACACGATGTTCAGCTCGACCTTGCGCGCCTCCAGCGACTCGCGATCGACGCGATCGCCCAGATGTCCGACGCCGACCTGGCAGCTGTCGCCGGTGCCCCTCCCGACCTCGCCCGCGCGCTTCGCGGCGCCCGCACCCTGGCCGAGGCGCGCGAGATCGCCGCACAGATCCTGCAGCCCGCGGACGTCACGCTCGGCACGGAGGCGGAGCCGACGCTTGAGCGCTTCGTGGAGCTCCGCCGCGCAGGCGGAGAGCATCTGGAGGAAACGGACGCCCGCGCCGTCGTCCGCGAGCTCAAGGCGGTCGGGGGCAGCCTGAAATTCCTCCGGCTCGCGCTGACCGGCGCCGAACGTGGTCCCGAGCTCTGGACCGTCGTCGCCGCCGTGCCGCGCGAGGAGGCGCTCCGCCGCGCCGCCGCGGCTATAACACCGCGATGACGGTGCGCCTCTACGACACCGCGACTCGGTCGCTCGCCGCCCTGCCCGACCCTCCGGGGGAGATCGGGATGTACGTCTGCGGGCCGACGGTCTACCAACGCGCACACATCGGCAACGCGGTGCCCTTCGTCATCTTCGCCTGGCTTCGGAACTGGCTCCGGCAGCAGGGGTACACCGTCACCTACGTCCACAACATCACGGACATCAACGACAAGATCTACGAGGCGGCGCCGGGGGCGAGCGCGGCGCGCGCGCGAGATGCGACGCAGTGGTATCTGGATGACACGGCGTCGTTCGGGCTCGAGATGCCGGACGAGCAGCCGCTTGCGACCGAGACGATCCCCGAGATCGTGGCCCTGATCGAGGAGCTGATCGCAGGTGGCCACGCGTACGAAGCCGACGGCGACGTCTACTTCCGGGTCGGGACCTTCTCGACCTACGGTGCCCTCTCCGGGCAGCGCCCGGATCAGGTCGAGGAGCAGGAGCCGGGCCCGCTGAAGGAGGATCCACGCGACTTCGCGCTCTGGAAGGCGACGAAGCCGGGGGAGGACACCTCGTGGAGCTCGCCGTGGGGCCAAGGCAGGCCGGGTTGGCACATCGAGTGCTCGGCGATGGCGGAGAAGACGCTCGGGCCGGAGTTCTGGATCCACGGCGGCGGGCTCGACCTCGTCTTCCCTCATCACGAGAACGAGCGGGCGCAGTCGCAGGCGGTCGGGCGACCCTTCGCCCGGATCTGGATGCACAACGGCCTCCTGCGCTTCACCGGCGAGAAGATGTCGAAATCGGTCGGCAACGTGGCAACGATCCAGGAGGTGATCGCGGAGTGGGGGAAGGAGACCGCGCTGCTCTTCCTCATGACGGGCCACTGGCGCAAGCCACTCGAGTTCTCTCCCGAGGGGATGACTGCCGCGCGGATCCAGGTGGAGAGCTTTCGCAACGCCTTACGCGGGGAGACGCGGACGAGCGGCGACTGGGAGCAACTGGCCGCCGTCCTCGACGAGGACTTCAACACCCCCGCCGCCCTCGCTGTGCTGCACCAGTGGGCACGGGAGGGGGCACTCGTCGAACTGCAGCGAGGGCTCGAGATCTTCGGGCTTGGTTCGCTCGGCGACACGGTCGAGGCTCCCGTCGAGCTCGTCGAGCTGGCGCGGGCGCGGATGGACGCTCGCGCTGCAAGGAACTTCGAGGAGTCGGACCGCCTGCGTGACGAGATCGCCGCCGCCGGCTGGGAGATTCGCGACGTCCAGGGCGGCTTCGAGCTCGTGCCGCTGCGGTGACCCGGGAGCTCGTCTTCGGGCGGAACGCCGTGCGCGAGGCGCTCCGCGGCCGGCGGGAGGTGCTCGAGTTGTGGGTGTCCGAGCGCGCCGCCGCCTCGCTCGACTGGCTCGGCGAGGGCCCTCGTGCGCAGGTCGTCAAGGAGCGCGACCTGACCGAGGCCGCCGGGAGCCCCGATCATCAGGGGGTCGTCGCCTGGGCGAGCCCGTACCCGTACGCGGATCCCTGGGAGCTGGCTGCACTCGAGAAGCCGCTGCTCGCCTGCCTCGACCAGGTCACCGACCCGCGAAACCTCGGTGCAGTGATCCGCTCTGCCGCCGGCGCCGGGGCGACGGGGGTGATCGTGCCCGCCCACGGAGCCGCTCAGGTGACGCCCGCTGTCTGCCGTTCGTCGGCCGGCGCCGTCGAGCATCTCCCGGTCGCGGTCGTGCCGAATCTCGCGCGCTACCTCGCGGAGATCAAGCGCGACGATCTCTGGTCGTATGCAGCAGCGTCGGACGCCTCACAGACGATGTGGGAGGCGGATCTCACGGGCGGCGTCGCACTGGTGTTCGGCGCCGAAGGCAAAGGGGTGCGCCCGCTCGTCCGCAAGACCTGCGACGCGACCATTTCGATTCCACTCGCGGTGGGAGTCGAGTCGCTGAACGTCAGCGTCGCAGCGGCGGTCCTTTTGTACGAGGCGCGGCGCCAGCGCTCGTAGGCATCGGCGCGGCCCCGCGCGTCGCCGCTCTCCGCCTTCGCACCTACGATGGGCGCGTGCCGGAGCCGACGCTCTATCTCTTCGACGGCTACAACCTGCTCCACGCGGGCGGTCGCACTGACGTGCGAGAGCTGACCGACGAGCTCGCAAGCTTCGTGGCGCTGAAAGGCGCCCGTGGCGTGGTCGTCTTCGACGGTGTGGGGGAGGAGTACGAGGCCGGACCACTCTCGGTGCGGTACGCACCGCACGCGGACACGATGCTCGAACGCCTCGCGGCCGATCACCGGCACGGAGAGCGTGTCTGCCTCGTCTCCTCGGATGCCGCGATGCGCGGGACGTCAGGTCAGGAGGTGCGCAAGCTCTCGTCTGCGACCTTCCTGCGTGATCTCGAGCGACCTCGCCACGTCGAGGACCAGGCGTCGCGGCTCCGCGACCGCCTCGATCCCGAGACGCGCGCCAAGCTCGAACGGCTACGCCGAGGCCTCTGATCCGGCGCACGAACGTTTGTTCTGATCACAGTGCAAGATTTGCAATGGGGTTGTAACGCGTGCAAGAAGGTGCTAGGTTCTCCCTCAACTTCAGGGTGAGACTTCGGTCCAGCATGAAGCGCACGAGCCCGGAAAACGCTCAAAACAGGGAGAACCGATGTCCGCCCGCACCGCCGTCGCCCCCAAGACACCCCAGAAGCTTCAACGTGAGCTTGAGGATCTTCAACTCGTGCTCAAGGCTCGGAACGGAAGCCAGGCGGCGCTCGATCAGCTGATGCGGCGCTACCACGGTTTCGTGCGTCTGAAGGCGAGCAGCTACTTCCTCGCCGGTGGTGACGCCGACGACCTGATCCAGGAAGGGATGATCGGCCTCTACAAGGCCGTGCGCGACTTCCGCCACGACAAGGAGACGTCGTTCCGCTCCTTTGCCGAGTTGTGCGTGACGCGCCAGATCATCACGGCGATCAAGACGGCGACGCGGTTCAAGCACTCGCCTCTCAACACCTACATCTCCTTCAGTCACACCCCGGCGGGCCACGAGAACGACGGTGACTGCACCCTCGGCGATGCACTCCCGGGCCCGAACACGAACGACCCGTCGATCTGCGTGATCTCGACCGAAGAGCTGCAGAGCCTCGTCGGCTGTCTCGGCACGACGCTGTCGCCTCTCGAGGCCGATGCGCTGCGGCTCTACCTCGACGGCAAGTCGTACGACACGATGGCGGTCGAGCTCGAGTGCGATACGAAGACGATCGACAACGCGTTGCAGCGGGTGAAGCGCAAGATCGTCGCGCACCAGGAGACCCGAGCCGTTCCGGCCTAGAAGCGTCGGCTCCCACTCCGGCCCCAGGGCCAATCCGACACCGCCTTCTTCGCGTAGGAACCTCCACTCCCGATCCTGGAGGTCAGATGCGAAGGCTCGTCTCGCTGCTCGTCGCCACCGCCGTGGTACTCGCCGCAGTTGGAGCGAGCTCCGCGGCGACGGGGCGCAGCATCACGATCGTGAAAGCCTCAGCCGCCCCGAGCGGCATCGTCACCGTTCAGGTCAAGATCCGCGGCTGGAAGATGTACCCGGCGCTGGTCGGCAAGAAGCCGAACAAGCTCGACGGTGGGCACTGGCACGTGCTCGTCGACGGCAAATACAGCAATGCGTCGGCGAAAGCGACGTCTGGCAAGTCGCTTGCGCTCGAGAGCGGCACGCACAGGATCACGGTCGAGCTCGCCAACAACGACCACTCGCTGCTGAAGCCTCGTGTCCGCTCGGGCGCGGTCACTGTCGTCGTCGACGTCCCGACCGTGCCAGCCGACCCCTTGCCCTCGCCGCCCTCGGAGCCGCCACCGGGATACTAGGACGTGCTCGGCCCGCTTCCCCTACAGCGGTGGTTGTGGAAGAAGAGCCGGAGAAGGGATTCGAACCCTTGACCCCGCGCTTACAAGGCGCGTGCTCTGACCAGCTGAGCTACTCCGGCGACGGCCCAATCGTAGTCGCGGGGTTGGTCGGCGTTCACGGGGATTCTCCCGGGATCGCTCCGTTCAACGGAGAGGTCAGCGGACGCCAGAGGGCCCCGGCACTGCCGGGGCCCTCTCGTTGTCGGGCGGAGCGTTGAAGCGCCTAGGCGGCGATCGGCTCCGGGAGCTGCTCGACGGGAGCTTCGACCGAGCGCTCGTGCTCGAGCTCCGGCAGCCACTCGAGCCAGCGCGGCAGGTACCAGTTCCACTCGCCGAGGAGCTTCATCGTGGCGGGCAGCAGCACGGCCCGGACGATCGTCGCGTCGATCAGGACGGCGGCCGCGAGGCCGATGCCCATCTCCTTCATGTCGATGATCGGCATCAGCGCGAACACGCCGAAGACGAACACCATCACGACGGCTGCGCTCGTGACCACACCGGCGGTCGAGCGGATGCCCGTCGCGACGGCCTGCTCGGTGCTCATGCCGCGATCGAAGTACTCCTTCACCCGGCTGAGGATGAACACGTGGTAGTCCATCGAGAGCCCGAAGAGGATCACGAAGAGGAACATCGGCAGCCACGACGCGATGCCGCCGTTCTTCTGGAAGTCGAGCAGGTTCGCGCCCCAGCCCCACTGGAAGATCGCAACCAGCAAGCCGTAGGCGGCGCCGACGGAGAGCAGGTTCATGAGGATCGCCTTGATCGGGATCACGATCGAGCGGAACGAGACGAGCAACAGCAGGAACGCGAAGCTGAGCACGAAGACGAAGACGAGCGGCGCGGAGGACTTCATCTTGTCGTTCCAGTCCTTCGACGATGCCGTGCTCCCGGTGACCGCGTACTCGACGCCGGGGATCGCGCCGACCGTGGCCGGCAGGATCGTCTTCCGCAGCGTGTCGAGTGCCTCGTTCGAGGTCGCGTCCGTACCCGACCCGACGAGCGGGATCTCGACGCGGATCACCTTGCCGTTCGGTGAGGCCTCCGAGTAGATCGGCTGGAGCGCCTTGCCCGACGCAACGCGCCTGCTTCTCCAGATTGGCGACCGCCGCCCGCAACCTGCGGATCCGAGGCATCGGCCTTGATGGCGACGACGGCCGGGTCGGCACCGCCGGGGAAGGCGTCGCGCACCTTGTTGAACGACTGCACTTCCTTCAGCGATGTCGGCAGCGCGTCGAAGCCGGACTGGCTCGTATGCAGGCTGAGGGCCGGGAACGCCAGCGCGACGAGCACCGCCGTCGCGGCGATCGCCGAGACGAGCGGCCGCCGGAGGACAGCGCCGAGGATCGCTCCCCAGACGCGGCTCTCACCGTTGTCCCGCTTGAGCCGGGCGATGAACGGGACGCGCACCTTGTCGACCCGGTCACCGAGCCACGAGAGCATCGCCGGCAGGACGGTGAGCGAGCCGATCATCGCGACGGCGACGACCATCATCGTCCCGATCGCGAACGACATGAACGTCTTGTCGCCGGAGAAGAACATGCCGGCCATCGCGATCATCACCGTGACGCCCGAGATGAGCACCGCCCGGCCCGAGGTTGCCGCGGCAGCCTCGAGCGCTGCGGACTCGCTCCGGCCGGCGCGGCGCTCGTCGCGCTCGCGACGGATGTAGAACAGCGAGTAGTCGACTCCGACGGCCAGCCCGATCAGGAGGATGACCTCCGAGATCGACTCGTCCATCGGCACGATCTGGCTCGGCAGGGCGACGAGGCCCATCGTCGCGAAGACGGCGGTGAGGGCGAGCCCGAGCGGGATCGCGGCGCCGACGAGCGAGCCGAAGACGAGCAGCAGGATCACCAGCGTGATCGGGATCGAGATCATCCCTGCGCGGGCGAGCTGCGAGTTGAACATCTCGTCGAGGGCCTTGCCCGTCGATGCCGAGCCGGCCTCGACGACCGTGTAGTCGGGGTTCGCCGCCTGCACCGTCGGCGGTACCGGCGACGATCGTGTCGATGTAGGCGGTCGCATCGTCATAGCCGCCCTTGGGGCTGAACTGGATCAGGACGGCGTGGCCGTCGTCCGAGATCTGGCCTTCGTTTCCCTTGGCGAGCGGCGAGCGAAGCTTGGTCACCTTCGGGTAGGTCTCGAGCTTGGCGATCGCGTCGTTCGACGACGGCGCGGAAAGCCGGGTCGGCCGTCGTCTTCGTCGGCGACTGGACGAGGACGTACTCCATCTGCTCGTCCAGCTTGAAGCCGGCGTCGCGGATGATGTGGTCGGCCTTGCGAGCCTCACCGACGTTCGTGTCGTTCTGGTCGATCGTCTTCATGCCGACCGCGCCGCCGATCGCGAAGGCCGCGATGACGAACGCGAGCCAGCCGAAGATCGCTGTCTTCCGGTGCTTCGCACTCCAACGACCCATCCGGGCCGCGATGTTGGTGCTCGCTTCAAGGGTGACATGCGTTGTCTCCTTCAGGGTGGTTGTTTGTCCCTCGCAGGCTCGCACCGCGCGGCGCGCCCTACGGTGCGGCGGTCAGGCGTCTTCGGGGTGGGGTAAACCGCACCTAACCGGGGTCAGGTCTTCCGTGTTCCTGGAACATGGAAGACCTGACCCCGGTTTGAGCGTTGTGAAGGACGGCCCAGGCCAGAACAACCCTCGCCCTGCACGTCGGGCGAACAAGACGACCGCCCTTCGCGACCCATCAACCGCGACGATCTGGAGGTGCCCCAGATACTGTCTCAGCTTCTCCTTCGCTGGTTCAGCTTCTGAGCTTGTATGGCTGTTGCTCGCCAGCTGGCCCATGTCCAGTACCAGGCTGGGACGGGTGTCGGTGTGCTGGGTCGTGTGCCGTGTTTGCCCTTGGATTGCCACGCGGCGAGCTGCCAGGCCCATTTCGGGATGGGCTTGACGGGGATCGTGGGTCGGGGTCTTGGGTGTGATGACGATTGCCTTGGAGGCGATCGCTTTGGTTGGCGGCGGAGTCGGCGGCCACGACGCGGAAGACGCTGATGCCGTTGGTGTGGAAGTTGGTGATGGTGGCGTGGGTTGCGGTGCCGGCGAGTGTGAGGATCGGTTTACCGCCGAAGGTGATGCTGGTAGCCGGCGATGGTGTTGCTGTTGTCGGTTGCGGGCTGCCAGCGCAGCTGCAGGCCTCCGCGGCCGAGCCGGGCGGTGACAGTCGGTCTCGAGGGGCGGGCCGTGTCGAGGAGTAGACCGAACGAGCCGGGAACGATGGTGGTGATGGTGATCGACCCGTCCGTTGGCTTGGCTGTAGCGGTTGTCGCTCCCGATCGGAAGGCCGATGCTCGTTGGTGCGGGCGAGAGGCGTCCAGGTGATCCCGTCGGGGGAGTAGGCCGGCACGAGACCGGGTGCGAGCGGCCCGAAATGCAGCATCACGGGGCCGCGAACCGCGCGATCGGCGCGCCGGTCGTGGCCTGTGCTTTCGAGTTGGGCGATGTAGCTTCCTGCCGCGAACCCCTGGGTCTTCTTCCGGAGCGTTGTCGTGGTGAGGGTGACCGTGGCCGCGGTGCTGAACGCGTTCGCGGGCCAGCTCGGTCGCGACCCCGTCGGGGCTGCTTGCTGTTCCCGCAGTCGGGGTCGGGGCCGGGGTCGGCGTCGGGGCGGGGCTGGTGGGTGGTGGCGGTGGTGTCGTGGGGCCGATGCCGCCGGGGCCGGCGACGGGTGCATCGACGATGCTGCTGTCGATGTTGATCGTCACGCCCCCGTAGGTCTCCAGGTGGCCGCCGCGGTACTGGTGCAGCCGCTGATGGTTGGTCCAGAGGCTGTCCGCCACGTAGGGATCGCCGAAGACGATTGCTTGCCGTTCCAGTTCGCGATCCAGACCGCGTCCGCCGTCTCTCCGGCCGGCAGCAGAGCGACGTCACGGATCGTCGAGGCGGCGCTGCCATAGACGCCGGCCACATAGCCGCTTGCGTGCAGCCCGGTCACCCAGGCGGCGATGAAATCCTCGACCGACCAGCGAGCAGAGCGGATCGTTCGTCTTGTAGGCCTCCATGTCGAAGTAGATCGGTGTGCCCGGCAGGAGTCCGAGCGCCGCCGCGCGGGCGACGGCATCGGAGGCTGCGTCTGCGCCTTGCACGGTCGCCGAGCGCAGCCCCGATCTTCTTCAGCCCGGCCTGGCCGACGCACGGTGCCTGCAACCCGACATACAACGGCAGCAGGCTCCAGCCGCTCGCCGACCGCGCCCGCGACCCACGACGCGGAGAGGTTCCCGTTGCCGCACGCGCGGTTTGACGCCGCCGACATAGATCCCGAGCGCACGGTAGGGCGACACTGTCCAGGCGGCGAGCGCTGAGAGCGACGGCGCGGTGCAGGCGTCGAAACCGTACCCCTGATACACAACCGGCTGGGCACGGTTCGCTGCCCCGGCGGCCCGAGATCGGTCGGCCTGCCCTGACGGCGATGACGGTCGCAAAGATGGCGATGAGCAGGACAAAGCGGCGCATATGAGCTCCGACGACCTCTCGGCCGCCGATGTTGCGCTCTTCACGGGACCCGAACGCGTTCCTCCCACGCGGCCCAATCCCACGGCCGGCGAACCCAGCCGAGACCCTTCTCATCCTCGCGGCATGCTCAGGTGTCCCGGAGGAACGCGAGCACCGCGAGCACGCGGCGATGGTCATCGCTGCTCGCCGGCAGGCCGAGCTTCGTGAAGATGCTCGTGACGTGCTTCTCGACCGCTCGGAGCGTCACGAACATGCGCTCGGCGATCGCCTGGTTCGATCGGCCTTCGGCCATCAGCTCGAGCACCTCCCGTTCGCGGGGGTCAGCCGTCGCAGAGGGTCGTGGGTACGGCGGCGCCCGAGCAGCTGGCTGACGACGGCCGGGTCGAGCGCGGATCCTCCCTCGCCGACGCGTCGCACGGCAGAGGCGAACTCTTCCAGGTCGGCGACGCGATCCTTGAGGAGGTAGCCGACCCCTTCGGCCCCCTCGGCGAGCAGATCCATTGCATACCCCGACTCCACGTACTGCGAGAGGACGAGCACGCCGGTCGCCGGCTGCTGCTCGCGGATCGTCGCGCGCCGCCACGCAGCCCTTCGTCGGTGTGGGTCGGCGGCATGCGGATGTCCACGATCGCGACGTCGGGCTTGTGCATGCCACATGCCGGAGGAGGTCCTCGGCGTTGCCCGACTGGGCCACGCACCTCGAAGCCCGACTCCTCGAGCAGGCGGAGACGCCCTCGCGCAGGAGGACCGAATCCTCGGCGATGACGACGCGCATCGCGTTGCCGAGCATCGCGACCGTGTTGCGCAAGCGCCGGGAAATCGCGTGGGAGCCCGTCTGCGAGCACCTGGAAGATGTGCTCCGGCTCGGGAAGCCCTGCGAGGCGATGGGTACCGAGGTCGC
This sequence comes from uncultured Thermoleophilia bacterium, assembly GCA_963799905.1. Lineage (GTDB taxonomy): Bacteria > Actinomycetota > Thermoleophilia > Gaiellales > Gaiellaceae > Gaiella. Next base: position 57,216 of record CAWCYU010000007.1, on the reverse strand, counting down.
GCATGGTGACGTCCGGCGCGGACGCGTGCGTCATCGCCGAGGCGAGGATCTGTCCCCCGTGCCCGGCCGAGCTGATCCGCGCGGCCCGGTGGACGTCGATGCCCGTGTAGCCGTCCTCCGTCACGATCGCCTCGCCCGTATGGAGGCCCATGCGGACCCGGACGTCGTGGTCGTCCGGCCACGTCGTGCTCGACGAGCGCCCGCTGGGCGGATACGGCGGCGGCGGCCGCATCGCTCGCGTCGGCGAACGCGGCAAAGAGCTCGTCACCGTGGGCATCGATCACGGTCCCGTCATGGTCCGCCACCGTTCGCGCAGGATCCGGCGCTTGCCCGCAAGGATCTCGGCGTATGCGGCCCCCGCGGCCTGGACGATCCGTGTCGACCCCTCGATGTCGCAGAGGAGGAAGCTGAGGCTGGCCGGGCTCTCTGGGCCGTCGCTCATGACGCCAGTCTACGAGGAGGTGGTGCGCGAGAGACGAAGGTCAAGGCCTGCACGGAGCCGGGGAAGGCGATCGCAGCGACGGCAAGAACGGCAAGTCAGGTGCCGGCGCCGGTCATCTGGTCTGCGATCGTTCTCCCCGGCTCGCGATCGTGGGTGACATCGTCGAGACGTGCAGGGCGGTTGCCGCCGAGGCGGCGGCCGGAAAGCGTGGGTCAGACGGCGAGGTCGAGAGGGCGTCTCGAACAGGTCGAGCCCACGGAATGCGGCGTGTGCGTAGGGATGCTCGAAGACGTCGAGCGCCTCGGCGCGGTGACGACCAGCTCGAACGAGTCCGCGACCTCGTCGGTCACGACGACGGCGAGTGAGTCGTCGGCCGGAGACCAGAGGAGGAAGACGTCGATCCCGTTCGTCGAGCGATAGTGCGAGCTCTCGGCGGGCGGAAGCGTGTGGATGGCGGACATTTCGCGGGCTCCTTGGCGCGGGTTGGCTGAGGACGCAACCTCTCACCCGGGTGAGCGCCGGCAGTCCGGCGGAACAGTATCGTGGTACGCCTGCCCCAGTCCCGCCCAGGTGCGGCTATGCCCCGTCTCGCCTACGCGGTTCGCGATGTGTCCGCGCAGCGGGATCTCGCCACGATCCGCGTGCCTCCGCCCGGGCGGGCTCATCACGGTCAACGTGCCGTCGAGTGCGGAGACCCGGTCCGACAGTCCGCGAAGGCCCGTTCCTGCCGTCGGATCGGCCCCCCCGATGCCGTCGTCGACGACCTGACGATCACCGACCCACCCGGCGCCTGCCGAACGCTCACTCGTGCCGAGGACGCCTGAGCGTACTTGGCGATGTTCGTGAGCGCCTCGGAGACGACGTAGTAGGCGGCCGCTTCGACCGCCGGACCGAGCCGCTCCTGCGGGGCCTCGAGCTCGACGGGGAACGGCGTTCGCGCCACGAGGGTCTCCAGCGCGGCCGCCAGGCCGCGATCGGTCAGTACCGCAGGGTGGATGCCGCGGGCGAGCTCACGAAGCTCGTCGAGCGCCGCGGCAAGCTCCTCGCGCGAGGCGTTGATGATCGAGCTCGCTGCTCGCCGGATCCGTCTCCACCTTGGATTCGGCGAGGCGGAGCGACAGCGACAGAGAGACGAGGCGCTGCTGGGCGCCGTCGTGCAGGTTGCGCTCGAGGACGCGACGCGCATCGTCCCCTGCCTCGATGATCCTCGACCGGGAGGCCCTGATCTCTCGCTCGTGTCTGCTTGCGCTCGGTCACGTCGACGCCGGAGAGCAGGACGAGCGATGCCGTGCGGCCCGTCACGTCGTCGATCGGCGTGGCCGTCCACGCCACCGCGAGCCCTTCTCCGTCGGCGCGGAGCCAGCTCGACTCCTGCTCGGGCACCGCCTCCCCGTTCGCCGCCGCCGTGATCGCCTCGAGCGCGACCTGGCCGTCGGCAGGGTCGACGAAGGTCGAGCACGCTCCGTCGCACGAGGGCTGTCCGGCCAGCCGAGCACGTTCCGGAACGCGTTGTTGACCCCTGCCCGCGTCTCGTCGACGCCGCTGTCGACGATGATCCCGTTGCTGTCGACCACGACGACGAGGCTCGGGATGGCCTGCATGAGCGTGTCGCGTGATGTCGCGCTCGCGCTGAAGCTGCACCTCGCGCTGCTTGCGCTCCGTGATGTCGATCCCGCCGGCGACGATGCTGGAGACCGTCCCGACGCATCCGTGACGGGAGCGCTCCGCCACTCGATCACGTGTCGCTCGCCCACGGCGTTCGTGAAGGCTGTTCTCGTACTGGCGCCGGGGCGAAGTCGGGTGCTGCGTCACGAAACCGCGCCGCAGGCCGCTCCGGTCGTCCTCGTCGATGAACACCTCCCAGAAGTAACGACCCCGATCTGTCTCCTCGTCGCTCGAGGCCGCTCGCCGTCGAGCGTCGCCTGGTTCTGGTTCAGATCCGGCCCTCGAGTCGATCACGACGAGCAGGCTGGGCGCCGTGTTGGCCACGGTCTCGAGGAAGAGGAACTGCGAGCGGAGATCGGCCTGGAGCCGCACGTTCTCGAGCGGCAGGCCCGCTCCGGCGGCGATCAACTCCACGAGCTCGGGCTCGTCGTCGAGCGATGGATCGTGGACGAGGGCAGCGATCCGCTGCCCGCCTCGCTCGATCGTCGTCACCGACCGCTCCGGCAGCCTGGCGGGCTCGTCCACCTCGTGACCGAGCTCGTCCACCCAGCTGCCCTGGGTCTCCAGCCAGTAGACGATCTCGAGCGACGGATCGTGCAGTGCCTGCGCGAGAGCATCGCGCAACGGGATGCCCGCGTCGAGCGAGACGAGCATTCTTGCGGCAGACGACCGATCGAGCCGGCTGCGGAGCACACCGGCGAGAAACGAGAGCGGGACGAGCGCGAACGAGAACAGGAACAGCGCCCAGACGACCGAGTAGGCGACGCTCGACAGCTGGTCGGCGGCGACCGAGACCAGCAGCAGCACCACCGACACGCCGCAGGAGAGGTAGACGGGGCGCAGGGTCCGGCGGCTCGTCACCGACGCCTTCCGCCAGCGGCCGATGAGGATCGCCACGATGAGCCCGAGCACGGCGATCACGACCACCGTGCTCGCCACGGTGACGACGGTCGCCGCGGTCTCCGAGTCGGCGACCGCGATCGCGCTGGGCGGACACGTGTCGCACTGCGTCGCCGGCGTGCCTTCGAGCAGCGCGACCAGGAGATTGCCCGCGATCGCCGAGATGCCACCGATCGCCGACGAGGGCCACGTCGCGCCTGCTCAGTCTCCCGTCCGGATAGGCGAGGATGAGCGTCGCGAACGCGACCAGCGCGAAATTCGAGAAGACGAATCCCACCGTCCAGACCCACGACTGGTTGGACTCGGTGAGAGCGGCGATGAACCACAGGTAGCCGGTGGCGGCGAGCCACAGCCCCGTGGCGTTCTCGGGTCGGCGCCAGAGCGCCACGAGCCCCGCGGCGACGAACGTCAGGCCGGCGGTGATCGCAAACGCGGATGTCAGCCAGGGGTGGCTGTCGTGCGTGCTCGTGAAGACGAGCGCGGCGGCGATGATCGCTTCGGCGATCGCGAGAACGCCGGCGATCCCGAATCGCAGCGCCCTCATCGACGACGGATCACGGGAGCAGGGAGCTCACCGCGTGGCCCGAGAGCTCCGCCTTGGCGATGAAGCCGCGCGCCCCGCTCGCCTCGATCAGTGACCCGTAGTCGCAGGCATCGCGGCTGGAGACGAGCACGACCGCCGGCGCCGAGCCGTTGCGAGCCGCGAGCGCCGCCGACACCTCGAGACCGCTCATGTCCGGCAGCTGGACGTCGAGCAACACGACCTGTGGTGCAAGCCGGTCGACGGCTGCGAGCGCCGCAGCGCCGTCCTCCGCCTCGCCGACGACGACAAAGCCCTCCGCCTCGAGGATCGCGCGCGCCGAGGCGCGGAAGCTCGGATGGTCGTCGACGATGAGGACGGTGGGAGGCACGTGCGCATGGTGGCAGATGCGGCGGGCGGGCCGCAGTACGGCCAGCCGCACTGTTGTTTTCGGCTGTTTTCAACGCAATGCAGAGGGATTCACGCCCTCATTCGCGCAAGTGCCCTACCGCAGTCGGCAATGGCTGCGCATTGCGAGGTCGACGTCGTGAAATCCGCGCGCAACTGCGTCATACTCCCGCGATGCACACGACTGAGACCACCGCACACGACCGCATTCTCGCCGAGCGTGCTCGCTACGTGAGCGCCGGCGTCTCGACGCCCCGACTCGTCGTCTCGCACGCCGAGGGCGCGCGCGTGACCGATGCCGACGGGCGGACGTTCCTCGACTTCGCCGGCGGAATCGGCTGCCAGAACACGGGCCACCGCTTCGCGCCGGTCGTCGATGCGATCAAGGCCCAGGCCGACGACTACCTGCACCAATGCTTCATGGTCGGGATCTACGAGCCGTACGTCGAGGTATGCCGCCGGTTGGCGGAGCTGTCGCCGTGCCGGGGTGCCGATCAGAAGTCGCTCCTCGTCAACTCGGGCGCCGAGGCGGTCGAGAACGCCGTCAAGATCGCCCGCTCCGCCACGGGACGGCCGGCTGTGATCGTCTTCGACAACGCGTTTCACGGCAGGACGCTGCTGACGATGACCATGACCGCGAAGGTGAAGCCGTACAAGGCGGGCTTCGGGCCTTTCGCTCCGGAGGTGTACCGCGCTCCGGTTCCGAACCCGTACCGCGGTATCACGACCGACGACGCGATCGCCGGACTGAAGCAGTTGCTCAAGGCCGACGTCGATCCCGCCTCCATCGCATGCGTCGTCCTCGAGCCCGTCCAGGGCGAGGGCGGCTTTCTCCCGATGACGGCCGACTATCCGCGACGGCTACTCGAGATCTGCCGCGAGCACGGGATCCTCTACGTCGACGACGAGGTGCAGTCGGGCGTCGGACGCACCGGCAGGATGTGGGCGATCGAGCACTACGACGACGCTGCCCCCGACCTGCTCGTCTCCGGCAAGTCGATCGGAGGCGGCTTGCCGCTCGCCGCGGTCACAGGGCCTGCGTCGATCATGGACGCCGTACCCGCAGGAGGTCTCGGTGGGACCTTCGGCGGCAACCCACTCTCCTGTGCGGCCGCGGCGGCCGTTCTCGATGCGGTCGCCGACCCGCTGTTCCTCGCGCAGGCCCGCCAGCTGGGCGAGACGCTGCGTGCTCGCCTCGAGGAGATCGCGGCAAGGCACGATGCGATCGGAGAGGTGCGCGGCCTGGGCGCGATGCTGGCAATCGAGCTCCACGAGCAGTCGCCGGACGCGACACAGGCGATCGTCGCCGCCGCGTTCGATCGCAACCTCCTGCTGCTGTCCTGCGGCCTCTACGGGAACGTGATCCGCCTGTTGCCGCCGCTCACGATCGGCGCCGACGAGCTCGAGGAAGGGATGACGCTCCTGGAGGAGTCGCTTGACGCAGCTCTCTGAGGCGACCTCCATCAGAGCCCCCGACGTCAGGGTCACCGGGCTTCGGAAGAGCTACGGAGCCGTCACGGCTGTGGCGGGCGTCGACCTCGAGATCCTCCGGGGCGAGTTCTTCACGATGCTCGGGCCCTCGGGCTCGGGTAAGACCACGACCCTGCGGATGATCGCCGGCTTCGAGCAGCCCGATGCAGGGACGATCGAGCTCGCCGGACGGGATGTGTCGTCGCTGCCGCCCTTCGACCGCGACGTCAACACCGTCTTCCAGGACTACGCCCTGTTCCCGCACATGTCGGTGCAGCAGAACGTCGAATACGGGCTCCGCGTGAAGAAGGTGCCGAAGGCCGAGCGGCGGCAAGAGGCGTCCGACGCACTGGCCATGGTGCGCCTCGAGGGGTACGGCGACCGCAAGCCGGCTCAGCTCTCGGGCGGCCAGCGCCAGCGGGTCGCGCTCGCTCGCGCGATCGTCAACAGGCCCCAGGCGCTGCTCCTCGACGAGCCGCTCGGCGCGCTCGACCTGAAGCTCCGGCAGGAGCTCCAGATCGAGCTGAAGCAGATCCAGCAGGAGCTCGGCATGACGTTCGTCTACGTCACGCACGACCAGGAGGAGGCGTTGACGATGAGCGATCGGATCGCGGTCTTCAACCAGGGCAGGATCGAGCAGGTCGGGACGCCCGCAGAGATGTACGAGCATCCGCGAACGACGTTCGTCGCCGGCTTCATCGGCACGTCGAACATCCTCGAGCGGGACAGCCGCACGTTCACCGTGCGCCCCGAGAAGATCCGGCTGTCGACGGATGAGATGGCGGAGGGCGAGCCGGGCTCGATCACCGCGGCCGTGTACCTGGGACCGGTGACCAAGTTCATCGTCGCGCTGGACGGAGGTGGCGAGTTGACGGTGCTGCAGCAGAACCTCGAGACGTCTTCGGAGGACGTTCACGAGCTGGAGGGAAAGCGCGTTCGGCTCAGGTGGAGTCCGGACGTGGAATTCGTGATCGAGGAGGAGGGAAAGTGAAGCGAATCCGCTTCGTGTACGTGGCGTTTGCGGCCCTCGTGACCGTCCTCGCCGTTCCGGCGGCGGGTGTGTCCAAGGGCAGCGCGATCCCGACGTCGGTGGGGGCGGGCGAGGGCAAGCTCACGCTCGTCGCCTGGGAGGGATATACCGAGAAGCAGTGGGTCGCCCCGTTCGAGAAGGCGACCGGTTGCAAGGTGTCGGCGAAGTACGCCGGCAGCTCGAACGACATGTTCAACCTGATGACGTCGGGCGGCGGAGGGCAGTACGACATGGTCTCGGCATCCGGCGACGCGAGCCTCCGCCTGATCTATTCGGGTGCGGTCGCCGAGGTCAACGTCGGCCTGATCCCGTCGTACAAGGACTTCTTCAAGGCGTTCCAGTCGCCGTCGACCAATACCGTCGACGGGAAGCACTACGGCGTCTCGTTGCAGTTCGGGCCGAACCTCCTGCTCTACAACACCGCCAAGGAGAAGAAGCCCACGAGCTGGGCCGCGATCTACGACCCCAAGAACAAGGGCAAGATCACGATCCCCGACAACCCGATCCAGATCGCCGACGCGGCGCTCTACCTCTCGAAGACGAAGCCTGGGCTCGGGATCACCGACCCCTACGAGCTGACGAAGGCCCAGCTCGCGGCGGCGGTCGCCCTGCTGAAGCAGCAGCGTCCGCTGGTCAAGAAGTACTGGGGGCTCGCGTCCGACCAGATCGACCTCTTCAAGAACGGGGGCTCGACGCTCGGGGCCTCGTGGCCGTATCAGTACTCGCAGCTCCTCGCGGCGAAGGCGAAGGTCGGGACCGTGATCCCGAAGGAGGGCGTCACGGGCTGGCTCGACACCTGGATGCTGTCGTCCAAGTCCAAGCATCCGAACTGCGCCTACAAGTGGATGCAGTACATCTCGACGCCCAAGGCCCAGGCCCAGCAGGCGACGTACTACGGGGAGACGCCGGTCAACAAGAAGGCGTGCCCGATCATGAACACGCTCGTCAAGGGCTCGTGCGCGCAGCTCTCGGCCAACGCCCCGGAGAGCTACTACCGGTCGATCAAGTTCTGGAAGACGCCGATCGCCGATTGCGGCAACGGCAAGAAGGACTGCACCGACCTGAGGGCGTGGACGACCGCCTGGACACAGATCAAGGGGTAGGCCGTCCCGTGTCCACGGACGCTGCTCGTGTGAAGGAGGGCTCCCCCCGTGGGGGAGCCCTCCGCTCTCTCTCCCGTTTCTCCTGGCGCCGGCCCGGGTGGAAGACGTTCGGGCAGATCTCGGCACCCGTCGCAGCGTTCCTGTTCGTCTATGTCGCCGCTCTGGCCGCGCTCCTGATCCAGGGGTTCTGGACGACCGACTCGTTCACGGGGAAGGTCGTCCACTCGTGGAATCTCGACAACTTCCGCGAGATCGCGAACGCGCCGTATCCGACGATCATCCTCCGCACTCTGGCGATCGCCTCGGCGGTGACCGTGACGTGCATGTTGCTCGCCTTCCCGTACGCCTACTTTCTCGTCCGCATCGCCGGGAGGCGACTTCGGATCGCGCTGCTCGTCGCAACGGTGCTGCCGTTGTGGGTCAGCTATCTCGTCCGTGTCTACTCATGGCGGTTGATCCTCAATCCGGACGGCGCGCTCAACTGGGTCCTGAACGGCCTCGGATTGCCCGACCTGAACATCGCCTACACGAACTGGGCCATGTGGCTCGTCTTCACCTACATCTGGTTCCCGTTCATGGTGCTGCCGGTCTACGCGGCGCTCGAGCGGGTGCCCCACTCGTTGCTCGAGGCCTCGGCCGATCTCGGTGCGAGCGGGGCGACGACCCTGCGGCGGGTGATCCTGCCGCTGGCGGTTCCGGGGCTCGCCGCCGGCTCGATCTTCACGTTCTCGCTCACGCTCGGCGACTACATCGCCCCCTCGCTCGTCGGCGGCCCTGGATCGTCGCTGATCGGAACTGTCGTCTACGACAACCTCGGCCTCGCGAACAACGCCCCCTTCGCCGCCGCCTTCGCGATGGTGCCGCTCGGGATCATGGCCCTCTACCTCGTGCTGATGAAGCGTCTCGGGGCGTTCGAGAGCCTGTAGGCGATGGAGCAACGATCAACCCGCATCGGGCTCTGGATCTGGGCGATCCTGATCTTCCTCTTCCTGTGGATCCCCCTGGCGATCATGGGCGTCTACGCGTTCAACTCGTCGAACATCCAGAGCTGGCCAATCCCGGGTTTCACGACGAAATGGTTCTCGGAGGCGTGGAACGACGAGGAGGTGCGAACGGCGTTGTGGCTCTCGCTGCGTGCCGGCCTCCTCGCGACGGCCGTCGCGCTCGTGCTCGGCACGCTCGCCTCGTTCGGGCTCTCGAGGGCGCGGTTCTTCGGGCGTGACTCGATCTCGTTCCTCTTCATCCTGCCGATCGCGCTGCCCGGCATCATCACCGGGCTGGCCCTGAACTCGTTCTTCGTCATCTGGGGCGTGAGCTTCTCGCTGTGGACGATCGTGATCGGGCACGCGACGTTCTGCGTCGTGATCGTCTACAACAACGTGATCGCGCGGCTGCGGCGGACGTCCGGCTCGTTCTTCGAGGCGTCGGCTGACCTGGGCGCGACGGGATTCCAGACCTTCCGCTTCGTCACGCTGCCGGTGATCGGCACCGCCCTCGTCGCCGGCGGCCTGCTCGCGTTCGCCCTCTCCTGGGACGAGATCGTGGTCACCTACTTCACGGCCGGGGCGCAGAACACCCTCCCGCTGCTCCTCTTCGGCTTCATCCGGCAGGGGCAGAACCTGCCGATCGTGAACGCGATCGCGCTCGTCGTGATCGTGGTCAGCCTGATCCCGGTCGCACTCGCGCAGCGGCTGACGAGCGATCCCGGAGCCGGTCGGGGCTGAACGCCGTCCGACTCGATCACGCGGGGGCCAGGAGCGGTCGCCGCCTCGCGTTCCAGGCCGGCATGTCGCCGGACGGGAAGAGCGCGGCAGGCCCGCACGTTGTTGCAAGGGCCGGTGATCCTCTTCAGCCCACTCACGCAACGGTCCGTCACGCTGAGGAACCGGATCATCGTCTCGCCGATGTGCCAGTACTCGTCGGTGGCCGGATTCCCGAACGAATGGCACGAGGTCCATCTCGGCAGCCGTGCAGTCGGCGGCGCCTCGCTCGTGCTGACCGAGGCCAGCGCCGTACTGCCGGAGGGGCGGATCTCTCCGGCTGATGCCGGCATCTGGGACGACGCCCAGGCGGAGGCTTGGGCGCGGGTCGCACGCCTGGTCGAGAGCCACGGCGCCGTTGCCGGGATGCAGCTCGCCCACGCGGGCCGTAAGGCGAGCACCGACGTGCCGTGGCAGGGAGGAGGCCGTGTGGCGCTCACGGAGGGGGGCTGGCAGGCCGTGGCTCCGAGCGCCGTCTCGCATGATCCGTCAGGGCCTGCGCCGATGGCCCTCGACAGGGAGGGAATCCGCACCGTCGTCGACGCGTTCCGGAACGCCGCCGGGCGGGCTGAGCGTGCCGGCTTCCGGGTGGTCGAGATCCACGCCGCCCACGGATATCTGCTGCACGAGTTCCTCTCGCCACTGTCGAACGAGCGCACGGACGAGTACGGGGGCAGCTTCGACAACCGGATCCGGCTTCTCCTCGAGGTGGTGGGGGCGGTGCGATCCGCATGGCCCGAGCGGCTGCCGTTGTGGGTGCGCATCTCGGCGACCGACTGGGCCGAAGGTGGGTGGGACGTCGACGACAGCGTCGAGCTGGCGCACAGGCTGCGGGCACTGGCCGTCGACCTCGTCGATGTCTCGTCCGGCGGCCTGGTCCGACACCAGCAGGTCGGTGTCGGACCCGGCTACCAGGTGCCCTTCGCGGAGCGAATCCGGCGTGAAGCCGGCATCCCGACCGGAGCGGTCGGGCTGATCACCGAGGCGATGCAGGCGGAGACGATTCTGGCGACCGGCCGAGCGGACGTCGTGTTGCTGGCGCGCGAGCTGCTCCGCGACCCCTACTTCCCTCGTCGCGCTGCGAAAGAGCTCGGAGCGGAGCTGACGCCGCCGGACCAGTATCGCCGCGCCTGGTGAACGGCCGGTGATCCCCGGCTACGGTTCGCCGCCGGATCAGACGGGCTCTCCCGGGAACCGCACCCCGAACCGCTCCACCAGTCCGGGAACGCTCGTGACGTCCATCTCGAGGCCGTAGCGGTCGCAGAGGTCGGCCAGAGTGGCCGGCGCGGCAGTGGCCGCGCCCCCGAGCGCCACCAGCTCCGCGAAGAAGTGCTCGAACCCCGCCGGGGAGATGATCTCGAGCAGGCGTGCGGGCTCGTCTCCTGCGTTCCAGAACGTGTGCCACTGGTCGCGCGGCTTGAAGATCAGGTCGCCCGGGCGTCCGATCACCACCTCGTCGCCGAGCAGCGCGCCGACCTGCCCCTCGATCACGAAGCTGTATTCGTCCTCCCGGGTGTGCCGATGGAGGGGAGCGGCGAGCGCGTGGGGGGACATCGGGTGCTCGACGAGCGAGAACCGATCGTCGGACTCGCCGCCGTCGATCATGAAGCGAACGCCGATGCTCCCGAGGAAGCCGGCCTCACCGTCGTTCGGCCCGAGCACGCGTGCAGGTGCTGCATGGATCGTCATCTTGCTACCCCCTATTTGAATAGACAATGCGTTCGGTGAATATTGACGCATCCGAGACCGGATGTCAAATTCGACTACCATGGCGTACAGCCAATGCCAGAGAAGCGGAAATACGAGCTGAAGCAGCGGGCGGAGAAGCTCGAGGCAACCCGACGTGCCATCACCGAGGCCACGGTCGAGCTGCACCGGACCGTCGGTCCGGCGGCGACCCAGATCAGCGAGATCGCTCGCCGCGCGGGAGTACAGCGAGCCACGGTGTACAGCCACTTTCCCGACGAGGCCTCGCTCTTCGCCGCATGCTCTTCGCATTGGCGGACGCTCCACCCGGCGCCGGATCCGAGCGCGTGGCTGCGAGAGGCCGAGCCGGGCGGCCGGCTTCGCCTGGGGCTGCGCGAGCTCTACGCCTGGTACCGCGAGACCGAGCCGATGATGTCGAACATCCTCCGTGACGTCGAGCTCGTTCCCGCGATGCGGCCTCTGCTCGAAGGCGGCCTGGGGGCGTATCTCGAGAGCGTTCGCGGGATTCTGACGGACCCGTTTCGCCGTTGCGGCCGGCGCGCCGATCGTGTCGATGCCGCCGCACGTGCCGCCACCGACTTCCACCTCTGGCGGGCGCTCCAGTCACTCGGCGACGCCGACGCTGCACGTCTGGCTGCGGGGTTGATCGAGCTCGCGGCAGCCCCGTAGCGGAGCGCCGCGCTCGCTCGCTGCCGATATCGGTGCGAGACGCGGCGATGACCGGCTGAGGCCGGGCACCGGTGGAACAGGGAGGATGGGGGCATGCAAGAGGGCGTGATACTCCTCCTCGTCGGGGCGATCCTCCTGGCCAGCCTCGTCGTGGCACTCGGCGCGGCACGGACAGGGCTTCCCGTTCTCGTCGCATTCCTCGGGCTCGGGATGCTGCTCGGCTCGGATGGCCCAGGCGGAATCGAGTTCGACGACGCAGAGCTCGCGCGCGAAGTCGGGATCGTCGGCCTGGCGCTGATCCTCTACGAAGGCGGGCTGCAGACATCCTGGCGGCGGCTGCGCCAGGTTGCCGTTCCGGCCGCGCTCCTCAGCACGGTCGGCGTCGTCGTCAGCGCGGTTCTGACCGGGGTCGCGGCCCACGCGCTCTTCGACGTCTCGTGGCTGGAGTCGATCCTGCTCGGCGCTGTCGTCTCCTCGACCGATGCTGCTGCGGTCTTCGCAACCCTGCGAGCGACGCACATTCGCCGCCGGGTGGCGCGCACGCTGGAGGCGGAATCGGGCGGGAACGACCCGATGGCGATCGCGCTCACGCTGGGACTGATCGCGTGGATCGAGAAACCGGATAGCTACGGATTCGAGAATCTCGCGTTGCTCGTCGTGCAGCAGCTCGGCCTCGGGCTGCTCGTCGGCATCGTGCTGGGCGTCGGCGTCTCCTGGCTGTTCGCTCGCCTGCCTCACTCGATCGGCGTGTTTGCGCCGGTCGCGTCGGTCGCTGCCGCCGCGCTCTCCTTCGGTGCCGCCGACACGATGGGAGGCAGCGGCTTCCTTGCGGTCTACCTCGTGGGCCTCGCGGTCGGCAGCACTCCATCGCGCTACCGGCGAGAGCTCGTCGCGTTCCACGAGGGCCTGGCGTTCCTGGCGCAGGTCGCCCTGTTCATCGTTCTCGGCCTGCTCGTCTTCCCGGGCCAACTGTCGAATGTGGCCCTTGGCGGGCTGGCGCTGGCAGTGCTGCTGATGCTGGTGATTCGCCCCATCGCCGTGTGGGCCTCCACCGCCTTCAGCGATTTCACTTCACGCGAGCGACTACTGCTGGGCTGGGCGGGGCTTCGTGGAGCCGTCCCGATCGTCCTCGCCACGTTCGTGCTCTCGTCCGACGTACCCCATTCGAACACGATCTTCAACGCAGTCTTCTTCGTCGTGGTGATCTCGACGATCGTGCAGGGCACGAGCCTCGAGTGGTTCGCAGGCCGTCTGGGCCTGCTCTCGCCGGCTCCGGTGGCGCACGAGGCACCGCTCGAGGTGAGCCCGCTCAGCAAGCTCGACCTGATCGACTTCGCGGTCGCCCCGGACCACGCGATCGCAGGCGCCGCGGTTCGGGAGCTCGGTCTGCCACGCAGCGCCATCGTGGCCGTCGTCGTCCGCGGAGAGGACTCGATCCCGCCGAGGGGCAGCACGCTTGTCCGGCCGGGCGACCGCCTGTTCGTGCTCGCGCCTCGCTCGATGCGCAAGGACGTCGACGACGTCTTCGCGCGCTGGCGTCGCCGCATCTAGATGGTCGGCCGGCTCCGCTAGCCGGGGAGCCCGGCAAACGGAGGCGGGCCGACCAGCTGCATCCCTCCGGTTCGCTCTGCCGATTCCCGCACGCGGTCGAAATCGACGCGGTCGAGGTCCGCGCCTGCGCCCGCAGGAACGCTCGCTCCGCGGTAGAAGGCCTCCGCGGTTCCCGGCGTGAGCAGCGTCAGCACGCGTGCTGTCTCCGAGACGACGAGGAAGGCGTGGGGGACGCCGCGTGGCGCCATCGCGAGCCCTCCCGCCCGGACTGCGTGATCGTCCCCGTCGATGTGCACCATGAGCTCGCCTTCGAGGACGTAGAGGGCCTCGTCCTCGTCGACGTGCACGTGCAGCGGCGTCGCCTTGCCGTACGACATCTCATCCTCGAAGAGCAGGAACGACCCGGCCGTGTCAGCGGCGGTCGCTTTCATCGTGAGCAGGCCGCCGCCCAGGAAGTGGAGGCGCTCACCCTCTCCTGCGTTACGGATGATCGGGATGGCGCTCATTCGGGATCCCCTCCTGCGTTGACGCCCCATTTCATGAACATGGTGTACCATTATGGGATGAGGGTACCATATGAGCAGAGCGGGCGGATCCAGCAGAAAGCGCGGACACGTGACGCGCTGATCGCCGCGACGCGACGGCTCCTGTCCGAGGGGCGGACGCCGACGCTCGAGTCCGCGGCAGCCGCTGCCTCGGTTTCCCGAACGACCGCGTATCGCTATTTCCCAGATCAGCGAGCGTTGCTCGTCGCGGCGTATCCGCACATCGAGGTGCGCTCGCTGCTCGGGCCGGAACCCCCCGAGGACGTGGTTGCCCGGCTCGCGATCGTCGCCGACGATCAAACGCGACGCATCCTGACCTTCGAGCCCGAGATGCGGGCCGTCCTCCGTCTCTCCCTCGAAGACGATCCAGGTCGAGCGCCCGAGCTCCCGATGAACCGGGGGCTGCGGATCGGCTGGATCGAGGATGCTCTGTCGCCGTTGACGGGGCAGATGCCCTCGAACCACCTCCGCCGCTTGATCAACGGCATCGGCGCCACACTCGGCATCGAAGCGTTCGTGTGGCTCACGGACGTCGCTCGGCTCTCGAGGGACGAGGCGGTGGCGACGATGAAGGCCAACGCCTCATCGTTGCTCCGCGCCGCGTTGGCCGACGCGCGCGGCGAAGAGGCGCTCGAGTGCCGCCCGCCGGACGTGTCGCGAAAGTGATCCCACGTGGGACGACCGGCGGACGCCGATCGTCCCTGCGGGTCGATCTCAGCTCGTGACGCCGGTACCGACGGGACAGGCGACGCCCGTGCCGCCGATTCCGCAATAGCCGCGCGGATTGCGGGCCAGATACTGCTGGTGGTAGGTCTCGGCGTAGTAGAACGGGCCCGCCTCGGCGAGCTCGGTCGTGATCATGCCGTGGCCGGCCTGGGCGAGAGCCATCGCGTAGCGCGCCTGGGAGGCAACGGCGGCCTCGTGTTGCGCGTCGGTCGTCCAGTACAGCGCCGAGCGGTACTGGGAGCCGACGTCGTTTCCCTGCCGCATGCCCTGGGTCGGGTCGTGCCCCTCCCAGAAGGTGCGGAGCAGCTCGTCGTAGGAGATCAAGGCCGGGTCATAGGCGACGAGCACGGCCTCGGTGTGGCCTGTGCGGCCCGAGCACGTCTCCTCGTAGCTCGGATTGGGCGTCGTGCCGCCCGCGTAGCCGACGGCCGTCGTGTAGACGCCGGGCAACTGCCAGAAGAGGCGCTCGGCGCCCCAGAAGCAGCCCATCGCGAAGATCGCGGTCTCGATTCCCTCCGGAAACGGAGGCTCGAGCGGCGTGTCGAGCACGACGTGGCGCTCGGTGACCGGCATGGGGCCCGGCCGGCCGGGGAGCGTGTCCTCGGGCGCGGGCATGGTTTGGGACTTGCGTGTGAACAGCATGCTCATACGGTATCGCCAGCGGCCGAAACGTTACGCAGCGGGCGGACTCCCTCGACCAGAAATCGGTCCGGCGGCCGCCTACGCGTGTGTGAGCGCCTGCTCGAGATCGGCCCAGAGCTCGTCGACCGGTTCCAGGCCGACCGACAGCCGCAGCAGCCCTTCCGGGCAGCGGTCGCCTTCCCACCGGTGCCGTGACTCGAGTTTCGTCCGCACACCGCCGAGGCTCGTCGCGTTCTCGATCGTCCCGGTCGCGGTCTCGACGCGGCGTGCCGCCTCGCCGGTGGCGACGTCGAACGACACGAGAAACCCGAAGCCGGGGTAGCGAACCGTGGTCACGGCGGCATGACGCGCCAGATGCTCGGCGAGAGAGCGTGCGGTGCTCTCCATGCGGTCGAGCCTGAGGCCCAGCGTCACGAGGCCGCGTTCCAGGAGCCACGCAGTATCGGCCGAGGCCACGATGCCGGCGAGGCGGCGCGTGAGGTGGAGTCGGTCGAAGAGCGCGTCGTCGTTGACGGTGGCAACGCCGGCGATCAGATCGTCGTGGCCCGCGAGCACCTTGGTCGCGCTGTGGAGCGCGACGTCGCACCCGAGCTCGAGTGGGCGCAGCCGCAGCGGCGACGAGAGCGTCGCGTCGCAGACGACGGGTGCACGATGCGCGACCGCGGCCTCGAGGTCGGGCATCGTCAGCATCGGGTTGGAGGGTGCCTCGATCAGGATCAGGTCCGCCTTGCCCGGCGGTGCCGCTGTCTGGTCGAACTCCACCGTGTCGATGCCCCAATGGCCAAGGTGGTCGAAGAGTTGCTTGTGGCCGTAGTAGGAGCCCTCCGCCAGGGCGATCGTGCCACCCGGAGGGAGCATTGTCAGGACCACACACGTGATAGCCCCCATCCCAGCGGGAAAGAGCAGCGAGCGCCCGCTCTCGAGTGCCCCGAGTGCCCGCTCCACGGAGACGGCGTTCGGGTGCTCGGCG
Organism: uncultured Thermoleophilia bacterium; assembly: GCA_963799905.1. Lineage (GTDB taxonomy): Bacteria > Actinomycetota > Thermoleophilia > Gaiellales > Gaiellaceae > Gaiella. Next base: position 41,108 of record CAWCYU010000007.1, on the reverse strand, counting down.
CGGGCGTAGGAGTACGGGCCCGGCTCGCCGTTCGCGTCGTAGGGCCAGGTGGCCGACCGGTCGAGTGGCGCTGGCACGGCTCGACTCTATCGGCAGGGCTGTTCTGGTCTCGCGCGGCGAAACGACGCGGCTCCCGCCTTGGGACGGCGGCAAGGCGTTAGGCTCAGGCGGATGTCCCTCCACGACACAACCGAGGCGAAGCTCGCATGGCTGGAGGAGCTGCGGGACGAGATCGCGCACGCCGGGAGCGAGACGGCGATCGAGCGCCAGCGTGAGCGCGGCAAGCTGCTCGCACGGGAGCGGGTCGAACGCCTCCTCGATCCCGGCTCGTTCGTCGAGCTCGACCGGTTCGTCCGCCACCGCGAGGTGGAGTTCGGGATGCGCGAGACGCGCCCGCCGGGAGACGCGGTCGTGACCGGGTACGGCACGGTGCTCGGCCGGCCGGTCTGTGTGTTCTCGCAGGACTTCACCGTGTTCGGCGGCTCGCTGTCGGAGGTGTTCGCGGAGAAGATCTGCAAGGTGATGGACATGGCACTGAAGGTCGGCTGCCCTGTCGTCGGGATCAACGACTCCGGAGGCGCGCGGATCCAGGAGGGCGTCGTCTCGCTCGCGGGCTACGCCGAGATCTTCTGGCGCAACGTGCAGGCATCCGGCGTCGTGCCTCAGATTTCGCTGATCCTGGGGCCCTGCGCGGGCGGCGCCGTGTATTCGCCGGCGATCACGGATTTCGTGTTGATGGCGGAGGGAAGCTCGTACATGTTCATCACGGGCCCCGACGTCGTGAAGACCGTCACCGGTGAAGAGGTGACGCAGGAGGAGCTCGGCGGCGCCTCTGCACACGCCTCGAAGTCCGGGGTGGCGCACCTCGTCGCGGCGGACGAGGAGTCGGTGATCGACGACGCGCGCTATCTGCTCTCGTTCCTGCCTCAGAACAACCTCGAGGCGGCGCCCTACGCTGCGCCCGCCGACCCAGTCGACCGCGAAGCGCCGGAGCTCGACGCGGTCGTGCCCGATTCGCCTCACAAGCCCTACGACATCAAGCGCGTGATCGCTGCCGTCGTCGACGAGGCCGACTTCCTCGAGCTGCAGGCCGACTATGCGCAGAACATCGTCTGCGGGTTCGCGCGGCTCGGCGGGCACGCTGTCGGGATCGTCGGCAACCAGCCCAACGCGCTGGCAGGCGTGCTCGACATCGACGCTTCCGTGAAGGCGGCGCGCTTCGTGCGCACGTGCGACGCGTTCAACGTCCCGCTCGTCACGTTCGTCGACGTGCCTGGCTTCCTGCCCGGCACGGCGCAGGAGTGGGGCGGCATCATCCGCCACGGCGCCAAGCTCCTCTACGCGTATGCCGAGGCGACGGTGCCGAAGCTGACCGTGATCACGCGCAAGGCGTACGGCGGCGCGTACGACGTCATGAGCTCGAAGCACATCCGGGCCGATGTCAACGTGGCCTGGCCGACGGCCGAGGTGGCGGTGATGGGACCGGAGGGAGCGGTCAACATCGTCTTCCGCAAGGAACTCGCCGCCGCCGCGGACCCGGAGGCACGGCGGGCGGAGCTGATCGCCGACTACAAGGAGCGTTTCGCGAACCCCTACAACGCCGCCGAGCGCGGATACGTCGACGATGTGATCGAGCCGCGCCGGACCCGGCCCTACCTGATCAGGGCGCTCGAGGCGCACCTCGCCAAGCGCGAGCCGGCGCCCAAGCGCAAGCACGGCAACATCCCGTTGTGATGCTCACTCCCGGGGCGGTGCCGCGAGCCTGACGCCGAGCAGCTCGCCGGCCACGTCCCATGGGTGTGTCGTGGGCCGGGGCGGGCTCTCTCATGGTCGAGCCTCGGAGAGCTAATCGGCGCCGCCGCGCGTGTCGGGCCGTTCCGGGCGCAACGGGAGCAGGCGGGTCGCCGTCGCCTTGAACGACGCGACCACGACGTCCCCCTCACGAAGGCGCAGGCGGTCGGCCGACGCTGCTGTCACCTCCGCCACGATCGGGCCTACCCGGATCCTGGCCCGGTTGCCGAGCGGCACGACCGAGGCGACGGTGGCCCGGATGTGGTTGACGGCGGAGTCCGAGGGCAGCTCCCGGGAGAGCGAGACCTCCCAGGGATAGATGGCGAGCCCGACCCGGCCCGCTCCCGGATCCGTCGTCCAGGCCGTGCCGCCGACGTCGAGAACGACCTCGGTGAGGCCGTTCGAGCCCGGGCCCGCGGTGCCCTCGAGCAGCGTGGCGCCGGTGAAACTGGCCACGAAAGGATCGACCGGCGACGCCACGAGCTCGGCTGCTGTGCCGTGCTGCAAGATATGGCCGTCGACGATCACGCCGACCCTGTCTGCCAGCGCGGCGGCGTCCTCGAAATCGTGGGTGACGAGGATGGTCGGCTGGGCGAGCTCGCGCAGCAGCTCGTGCAGTTCGATCCGGACCGCGGCCTTCGTGTGGGCGTCGAGGGCCGACAGTGGCTCATCGAGCAGGAGGACACCGGGCTCGAGTGCCAGAGCGCGCGCGAGCGCGACGCGCTGCCGCTCTCCGCCGGAGAGGTCACGGACGCGAGCCTTCATCAAGTGCGCGATCTGGAAGCGCTCGAGCAGGTCGTCCACCGTTGCGCGCCGTGGAGCACCGAACCGGACGTTCGCGAGGACGTCCAGATGCGGGAACAGGGCGTACTCCTGGAAGAGGTAGCCCACCCTGCGTCGTTCGGGCGGCACGTCGATGCCTGCCGAGGTGTCGAGCCACGTGCGATTGCCGAGCGAGACGATGCCGCGGCGGGGCCGAAGCAGTCCAGAGACGACGCGCAAGACCGTCGTCTTGCCCGCCCCCGACGGACCGACGAGCGCAACCGTGTCGCCATCGGCGACGGTCAGCTCGACGGAGGCGTCGAAACTGCGAAGGGGATGGGTGAAGTCGAGTTCGAGCGCCATCGGGTCAGGAGCTTGACGGAGAAGAGCGTTGCGGCGCTGACGAGTACGAGGACAGCGCTGATTGCGAGGGCGACGTCGAAGTCGATGTCGAACTGTTCGTAGATCGCGAGCGAGAGGGTCTGCGTCACGCCCTGGAGCGAGCCGGCGAACATGATCGTCGCGCCGAACTCGCCTATCCCGCGGGCGAAGGCCAGAGCAGCACCGGCCCCGAGACCGCTGGCAGCGAGCGGCAGCGCGATGCGGAAGAACACGCGCCCGGGACCCGCGCCGAGGGTGCGGGCGGCCGAGGGCAGCGTCGGCTCGATCGTCTCGAAGGCGGAGACCGCGGTGCGGACGTAAAACGGGCTGGCGACGAAGGTCACCGCCAGAACGACGGCGACCTTGGTGAACGCGATGTCGAGCCCGAGCGCCTCGACGGTGCCGCCGAGCAGGCCGAGGCGCCCGAAGGCGGCCAGGAGCCCGATGCCTGCGACGGCCGGTGGGAGCACCAGGGGCAACTCGATCAGCGTGACGACGAGATCGCGCGCTCGAGACCTGCGCGTCGCGACCCAGTAGGCCGTCGGAGTTCCGAACGCGACGATCAGCAGCATCGAGACGGCGTTCGTCTCGAGCGTCACGACGAGTGCATCTTTCGCGGCATCGGTCGACAGCGCTGAAACGAGGTCTTGCGGAGGAACACGCAGGAAGATCGCCGCGACAGGGAGCAGCAGGAACAGCAGGGCGACGCTCGTCGTGAGCAGGAGCGTTCCCCGGAAGATCCTGTCTGCGAGGACGCCCTGGGAATCGCCAGGAGGCGTGCGTGCTTCGAGGCGGTCTGTCCCTTCGCCGAGAGGATTCCCTTGATCCATGCCTGTGTCGCTGCCTTGTCGGAGTTTCGAGACGATCGGGAGCTGTAGCGTACGCTGGGCTGCGGGCAGGCACGATACGAATCACGGCTACCTGGTGACACCCTTTTGCGCCGTGTAGAAGAAAATTGACTACACGGGCGCAGGACCCTACCACGGCGGCGAGGTGCCCGTCGTGATCGAGTCGACGGAGGTGACACTGTCGACCGTAGCCCGCCAGGACGCGCAGCCCCTAAGATCGGCCGAGTGCCACGTGTCGCGCGCACAGAACCATCGCTGACCGAATGGGCCGTGCTGGGGCTCCTTGCGGAACGAGCGGCACACGGCTGGGAGGTTGCGCGGGCCTTCGCGACCGACGGCGACGTGGGGCAGGTGTGGGCCGTCAGCCGGCCGCTCGTCTACCGGGCGATAACCGTGCTCCGCGAGCTCGGGTACATCGACGAACGGGGCAGTGTCCCGAGTGCTGCCGGGCCGCAGCGCACGCTTCTCGCACCGACACCCCGCGGGCGCCAGGCCTTGCGACGGTGGCTCTCGCGTCCCACCCGGCACGTACGCGATCTGCGATCGGAGCTCCTGGTCAAGCTCCTCCTGCACGACCGCGCCGGGAAGGACAGAGCGCCGCTCTTGCGAGCGCAGCTCGTCGCATTGGAGCGTGGCGAGCGGGCGCTCGTGCGGCGCGTGGCCGAGAGCCGTGAGTTCGAGCGAACAGTTGCGGTCTGGCGCCTGACGACTGCGCGCGCGGCGCGCGTGTTCATCGAGGCTCTCCTCGACGAGCGCACGGGCGACCCCGTGCACTACGAGGCGATCGGTCATGTGCGCTCGTCCCACACCTCGCTCGACGGCATGCCACTCCAACCCGCGGCAGACCGCTCGGGCCCGTCGCGCGTCGCCCTGACGGTGCCGCACCGAGGCTGTCTCGTGGATCTGGACGGCTTCTCGCACGTCTGGGTGATCGCGCACCTCCACGAGTCTGTCGGCTGGTCGGCGACCGTCGACCCGTTTCTCGACGACCGGCCCCGCGGAACGTTCGCGACCCGCTCACCCCATCGGCCGAACGCGGTCTCGCTGTCACTCTGCCGGCTCGTCTCTGTCGAAGCGGACGGGATCGTCGTCGAGGGGCTCGATCTCCTCGACGGGACTCCTGTCCTCGATCTCAAGCCGTACGTGCCGCTCTTCGACACACCGGTTGGGCCCGTCGCCGGCGGTTGGTTCGACGACCGCTCCGAGCTCATCTTCGAGCGCACGTCGGACCACCGGTTCGAGCCCCGCAGCGGCCGTCGTTAGGCAGCCCGTTCTCGCTCTCGCGGGAAGACACGCGCTCGACGTGGTGCCAGCCGCCGCCGTGCAGGCGTCAGTAGCCTGTCGTCGTGGAGATCGAGCTCGTTCCCGACCCTCGTGCCGGCGATCCGGCGGGGCAGGCTGCCGCCGCCGCCCTCGAGCAGGAGGGCATCGCCGGCATCGTCGACAACGGACGTCCGTCCGCGCTTGATGGCGCTTGGCGCGCCGCCGGCCTCCTCGAGGCGGTCGAGCGCGATCCCGGCGCGGTTGGCGGGGGGTTTCGCCCCGCTCCCGGCTACGTGCTGCCCGCGCGCAGCACCGCCGGTGCCACTCGCGCGTAATCGAGGCCCGAAATCCACGTCAGCGCCACGGCGACGAGGAGCGCCCACCAGGCGACGTCGCTGCTCCACGCTCCCGCCGCAGCCATGCCACCGATGGCAACTGCAAGCGCCTGTGCCCAGGTCTTGAGCTTCCCGAGGTCACGGGCAGCGATGACGACGCCCTTCTCGATCGCTGCCAGGCGGAGCCCTGAGACGAGAAACTCGCGGGCGACGATGGCCGCGACCATCCAGGCGGGTGCCACTCCCTCGGCGATCAGCATCACGAGGGCCGACATCACGAGGACCTTGTCTGCGATCGGATCCAGGAGCGTTCCGAATGCGGACGTCTGATCCCAGCGGCGGGCCAACCAGCCGTCCACCTGGTCGGTGGCCATCGCGACGACGAAGACCGCCGTCGCCCAGTACGCGTGATCGGGGAAGTTCCAGGCGAACAACAGCACGACGACCGGGACAGCCAGGGCCCGCGCGACTGTCAACTGATCGGGGACCGTCATCGTTCGGGGAGAATACGTGGCGCGTATGCCCGCCTTCACCAAAATCCTCGTCGCGAACCGTGGTGAGATCGCCGTCAGGATCTTCCGGACGCTCCGCGAGCTCGGGATCGGAACGGTTGCCGTGTACTCCGATGCCGATCGGGGGCGCCTGCACGTGCGGGTCGCCGACGAGGCCTACCTGATCGGCCCCGGCCCCGCGGATCAGAGCTATCTCCGGTCGGATGTGATCGTCGAGACAGCACTGCGCGCCGGAGCGCAGGCGGTACACCCGGGCTACGGGTTCCTCGCCGAGAACGCGGCCTTCGCCCGCGCCGTGGAGGGAGCAGGCCTGACGTGGATCGGCCCGCCGCCAGAGGCGATCGAGCTGATGGGCTCGAAGACGGAGGCGCGGGCTGCGATGCAGGCCGCGGGCGTCCCGATCATTCCCGGCGCCACCGATCCCGTCCGCACGGTGGAGGGGGTGATCGAGATCGGGGCCGAGATCGGGTACCCCCTCATCATCAAGGCAGCAGCGGGGGGCGGCGGCAAGGGAATGGAGATCGTCGCCGACGCGGCTGCTGCCGCGAGCGCGTTCGAGTCCGCGCAGCGGCAGGGCCTCAAGTACTTCGCCGACGACGCCGTCTACGTCGAGAAGTACCTGGAGAGCCCGCGCCACGTGGAAGCGCAGATTCTCGCGGATGCGCACGGAACCGTCCTCTTCCTCGGTGAGCGCGACTGCACGATCCAGCGGCGCCACCAGAAGCTCGTCGAGGAAACCCCCTCGCCGGCCGTCGACGCGACATTGCGGGCCCGGATCGGAGAGATCGCGGTCGACGCCGCCCGCGCCGCGGGTTACCGCAGCGCCGGCACGATCGAGGGCCTCCTCACGGCGGACGGATCGTTCTTCTTCATGGAGATGAACACGCGGATCCAGGTCGAGCACACGGTCACCGAGCTCGTCACCGGCCTCGATCTCGTCCGGGAGCAGATCCTGGTCGCCCAGGGCGAGCCCCTGTCGGTGCTCCAGGAGGACGTCGTGCTCCGCGGCCACGCGATCGAGTGCCGGATCAACGCGGAGGACGTCGAGATGGGATTCCTGCCGGCCCCTGGGCTGATCACTGCCTACGAAGAGCCCTCGGGCCCCGGCGTGCGGGTCGACTCGGGTGTGCGCGCCGGAGAGGAGATCTCCGAGCTCTACGATCCGATGATCGCGAAGCTGATCGTCCATGACACGGATCGCGAGACCGCCCGAAGGAGGATGCTGCGCGCGCTGGCGGAGTTCCGGATCGAGGGACCCCCGACGTTGGTCGGGTTTCACGCGGCACTCCTGACCGAGCCCTGCTTCATCGCCGGCGACACGTGTCATGGGCTTGTCGAGTCGAAAGAGCTCGCACAGCGTGCACGGGAGATGACAAATCTGTTCTCTCATCGGACAACAACGGTATCGCAGGGGGCGGACGGCACACACACGCGCGAACGGGTCGTCTCGGTCGAGGTCGACGGTCGTGCGTTCGACGTTCGCCTCCATACGACCGAGCCGCCGTGGGCCGCGCTCGGCCGTCGCCGTCGCGAGCGGGCTGCCGCAGCGGGCACGGCCGGCTCGGGCGCGGTCGTGAGCCCGATGCAGGGCACGATCCTGAAGGTGATGGTGGCCGTCGGTGATGTCGTCACTACGGGTCAGGTCGTCTGCGTCGTCGAGGCGATGAAGATGGAGAACGAGCTCGTCGCCCCGATCGACGGCATCGTCACGGAGCTGGGCGTCGCTCTTGGGCAGGGTGTGACGAGCGGCCAGCTGCTCTGCGTCGTCACGGCCGCCGGATGAGCCGGAACGAGCCGGAGGTCGCCGACCTTCTGCAGACGCTCGTCCGGAACGGCACGCTGACCGGCGCAGCCCTGAGCCGGCCGCGACGGAGCGACCCGTCGCGGCCGTCGCGCGTGACCGTGGCGCCCGTCGCGATCGGCGGCGTCCTGCGTTATCGCTTCACCGCGCACCAGCGGACCCGCTCGACCGACGAGAACCTGTCGCCGGAGGCGGCCGTCGAACGGCTCGTGCAATTGCTCGGCAGCGAGTTCCGCCAAGGGCTGTTCCAGTCGACCGATGCGGACTGGCAGGTCCTCGCCGCTGGGAAGGAGGCGAGGATCTTGAGGCGGCCGCCGAGCCGGCCCACGGCCGGCCTGGCCCACGACCGGGTGAAGCGGCGCCTCCTGCCCGAGGGCACGCCCGTCCCGTTCCTCGTCGAGCTCGGCGTGATGACGCCGGCGGGCAAGGTACGGTCGCAGCGCTACGACAAGTTCCGGCAGGTGAACCGTTTCCTGGAGCTCGTCGAGGACGTGCTTCCGTCGCTTCCGTCCGGCCGCCTGCGGATCGTCGACTTCGGCTCCGGCAAGTCGTACCTCACCTTCGCACTGCACCACCTGCTGACCGCTGTGCACGACCGCGAGGTCGAGATCGTCGGCCTCGACCTGAAGACCGAGGTCGTCGACCATTGTGAGGCGCTCGCCCGCGCGCTCGGCGCGGACGGGCTTCGTTTCCAGGTGGGCGACATCGCGGGCTACGAGCAGCTCGACGGCGTCGATCTCGTCGTCAGCCTGCACGCCTGCGACACCGCGACCGACGACGCACTCGATCGGGCGGTGCGTGCCGCGGCACCGGTGATTCTGGCGGTTCCCTGCTGTCAGCACGAGCTGCTTGCCTCAGCTCGAGAACGCGGCGCTCGGCCCGCTTCTCCGTCACGGCACACTGCGGGAGCGGTTCGCCGCGGATGTGACGGACGCCGCGCGGGCGCAGCTGCTCGGCGCCGCGGGCTACGACGTCCAGATACTCGAGTTCGTCGAGCTCGAGCACACGGCGAAGAACGTCCTGCTGCGCGCCGTCTCGCGCCCCGGCCGAGACACCGCAAAAGCACTACGCGAGTACCGCGCCTTCGCGGCCGAGCTGGGCATCGACCCCGCTCTCGGACGCCTGCTCGCCGACCGGCTGCCTGCGTGAGCCAGGCGGTCACCTGCTCCGGAGCATCGCTTGCCGCTGGAGAGCCGTTGCCGGGGACGGCCACCCAGGGAGTGAGCTGGCTCCTGGTCGAGGTCCGCGGCTCCTGGGGCAGAGACGCTGTCCTCGACACGACGATGCCCGCCGCCGTCCGTGCGGCCTTGGAGGCGTTCTCGGGCAAGGTCGTGCTGATGCGCAGGCCGGACCGGCGCCACGGCGCCACGCTCGTTCGGGCGACCGTCGACGAGGAGGGCGGAACCCTTTCCCGGCAGGAGCTGGACGCACTGGACCGGCTTCTCGACGCCGATCTCCAGGCCGGCGAACCGGCCGAGGGCCCGATCTTTCTCGTCTGCACCCACGGCAGGCGTGACGCGTGCTGCGCGCGCCTCGGCGTACCCGTCTACGACGCGTTGGCGCAGCACGTCCCCTCGGAGCGGCTGTGGCAGTCGTCGCACCTCGGCGGGCATCGCTTCGCGCCGAACCTGCTCGTGTTGCCGCACGGGATCCAGCTCGGCCGGATCCCGCCCGACCGCGCCGCCGGCGTCGTCGACCTGCTCGCGCGCGGCCGCATCCCGCTCGACCTCTATCGAGGGCGAACGCTCTACGCCCCGCCCGTGCAGGCGGCCGAAATCGTAATCCGCGTTTCGACGGGCTGCGACGGTGTCGCGGACCTGCGGCTCGTCGCCCAGGACGAGGATTCCGTCACGTTCTCGACGCCGGTTGGGGCGCGTGTCGCACGGGTCGAGGAGCGGCCCGGGCCGGTCGGTCCCGTGAGCTGCGGTGCCGAGCCCGAGCCGACGTCGGTCTGGCTCGCGTCGCTCGATGATTGATCGTCTAGAGTCGGCTCGATGAGCGACAAGGGCCGTGTTCTTCTCCTCACCGGCGCGTCGTCGGGCATCGGGGCCGCGAGCGCGCGCCTGCTGGCCGCCGAGGGCTGGCGCCTGGTGCTCGCAGCGCGCTCGATCGAGAAGCTCGATGCGCTGGCCGACGAGCTCGGCGGGCCCGATCATGCGGTCGCCGTCGAGTGCGACGTCAGCGAGTGGGCCGACCAGCAAGCCGCCGTGACGGTGGCGCTCGAGCACTATGGACGGCTCGACGCGGCCTGGGCGAACGCCGGCTTCGGGGCGCAGCGAAGCTTTCTCGCCGACACCGTCGAGCACTGGCGGGAGATGGTCCTCGCGAATGTCTACGGCGCTGCTCTGACGATCCGGGCCACGATGCCGGCCCTGAAGGAGTCGAAGGGTCACCTTCTCCTGACGGGCTCGGTCGCGGGGCGCCGCGCGATCCCCGGCTCGCTCTACTCCGCCACGAAGCACGCGGTGCACGCGATGGGCGAGTCGGCGCGGCTCGAGCTCGACGGGACGGGCGTGCGGGTGACGGTGATAGCGCCCGGGATGGTCGACACGCCCTTCTTCGACAAGGTGCCGCTCGAGGCACCGCTCGAGCCGGACGACATCGCGCGGGCAGTCCTGTTCGCGTTGTCACAGCCCGCACGCATCGATGTCAACGAGATCCTCGTGCGGCCGACATCGCAGCCGTAGGAGGGGTCTAGCCGGCTGCCGCGACGAACGCCGCGATCAGCGGGCTCAGCCTCCCCGCCTCGCCCGCACCGACTTGCGGCTGGAACGCCGTCGCGAGGAAGAACGGATGCCCGGGCAGCTCGATCGCCTCCACGCCGACGTCGACAGCAGTCGCGCCGACGACGACGCCGGCCGCCTCGAGGAGGCCGGCGTACGCCGGTGAGACGCCGTACCCGCAGTAATGGAATCCCGCGAACGGCCCGACGCCGCAGATCGCTGCAAAGCGGGTTCCTGCCCTCGGCTCGACCGTTCGTCGTTCTCCGTAGAGGCTGCAGGCAAGCGGCGAGATCACCAACGCCGAGGCTTCGGGCTCGCTCTCGGCGTGTGCGGCCTCGGCGACGCCGGCGAGCCTCCGGGCGAGCTCGACGCACGCGTACTGGAACCCGCCGCAGGTCCCGAGGAACGGCGTCCCGGTGTCGAGGCAGTGGCGGATGGCGGCATACGCCGCGTCGTCGTTTCGATACGGCGTGCCGGGGAGCAACCAGACGCCCGTCGCAGCGGCCATCGTCGCCGGCGTGAGCGTGTCGGTTGCGTGCCATCTCACCCGGCTCGACGCCGGGAACAGCTCGAGCGCAGCGTCGACCTCGCGATGGGTGAGAAACGCGAGATCGCGATCGCCGACCGCGATGATCGGCATCTACAGCGTCCGCTGGTACGAGCGGAAGCAGCGCGTCGCGAACGCACCCGTGAGCGCGGTGAAGCAGCCGAGCAACACCAGGTAAAGGCCGATGTTCGACCAGTCGGTGCCGGGAAGAGCCTGTGCGCGCGAGGCGCGCACGGCCCACTCGACGGGATTCGCGAGCGAGAGCGTCTTCATCCAGCCCGGGATCAGATTCGCTGCGATCAGAATCGACGAGAAGAAGAGAAGCGGCAGGCCGATGAAATTGGCGATGGCGATCATTGTCGCCTCCTGCCGTGTCAGGAGCGCGATCCCGTTCGAGATCCCGGAGAACCCGGCCGCGACGAGGAACGCGGCCAGCATGATCACGAGCCACCCGAGCAGCCCGCCGTTCGTGGCGCCCAGGAACAGGCCGACAACGAGGATGATCACCGCCTGGATCGTCGCCACGACCGCGGATTGCAGGACGCGCGCGAACACGATTGCGCTCCGCCGCGCCGGCGTCGCCAGGAACCGCTCCACGACCCCGCGGTCGAGATCCTCGATCGTTCCCATGCCGGCCCAGGTGCCGGAGAAGAAGGCGGTCATGATCGCGATCCCCGGGGTCAGATAGTCCACGTACGACGTCGTCCCGAACCCCGGCAGTTCGGTGATGCGGCGGAAGAGCTGGCTGTAGAGCAGGAGCCAGAACATCGGCTGGATCAGGATCAGGGCGATCCAGATCGGCTGTCGCAGCAGGTTCCGCATCAACCGGACGAACAGGAACAGAGTCTGGGCGAGCGCGCTCACGTGCCGGCCCTGTCGTCGGAATGGAAGTCGCGGCCGGTGTAGTGGAGGTAGACGTCGTCGAGCGACGGGCGCGACACGGTGACGGCGTTCACGTCGATCCCGCCGCCGTCGAGCGCGGCCAGCATTCCCGGCACCGCCTGCGCGCCTTGCTCGACGCGCGCGTGCACGCGGTGCCCGTCGACGAGTGCTTCATGGACATCGGGCAGTGCCAGCACGAGCTCCCTCGCGCGGGCGCCGTCTCCGTTCGCGAGCTCGATCGCGACCGCATCTCCGCGCAGGTTGCGCTTCAGTGCCTCCGGCGCGCCGTCGACCACGACCTTGCCCCGCGAGACGATCGCGACCCGCTCGGCGAGCCGGTCGGCCTCTTCCAGGTAATGCGTCGTGAGCAGGATCGTCAGGTTCTCGGCGCTCGCGAGCCGCGAGAGCTCGTCCCACATCGCGGCCCGTGCCTCGGGATCGAGTCCGGTCGTCGGCTCGTCGAGGAACAGCACCTGCGGCCGGTGAACGAGGCCCATTGCGACGTCGAGCCGCCGCTTCTGACCGCCGGAGTACGTCCGGACGAGGGCGTCCCCCTTCTCCGCCAACGTGAACAACTCGAGGAGCTCTCGGGCCCGCCGCTCGAGATCGGGCCCGCGCATGCCCTGGAGCCGCCCCTGCAGGACGAGGTTCTCGAGGCCCGTACCCTCACGGTCGACACCCGACGACTGCGGCACGTACCCGAGCGCGCGCCGCACCGCACCCGGATCCCGGCGCACGTCGTGACCGGCGACGGAGGCCGAGCCGGAGTCGGCTCTGCTGAGGGTGACGAGAACGCGCACCGTCGTCGACTTGCCGGCGCCGTTCGGGCCGAGCAGGCCGAAGACCTGGCCCGCGGGGACGGAGAACGTCATCCCGTCGAGGGCTCTGACGTCCTTCCCGTAGGTCTTCTCGAGGCGGTCGACGACGATCGCGTCCATCGGAGCGACGATACCCGTCCAACCTCGAAGCTCAGCCGGGAACGCTGGGTCGACCTCGTGCTGCGAGCAGCGGTGCGGGAGGCGGCTACGCCGGTTCAGCGCGAACTTGGACGAGCTGGTGGGCGTGGTCTGTGAACCACACCACCCTCGGGTCTGCTCCCTGGGGGGGATCGCCCACGCTCGCGAACGGTCCGAACGAGAGCCGCACCCAGAGCCCGCCGGCCAATGCCCCCGGGGCGGAGATCGTTCCCTCCCAGCTCGCCCCGGGCCGGAGCACCACCGGAAGTGCCGGCCGGTAGGAGGTCGCCGGCCGGATCGCGGGAAGGTCGTTGCTGCGATTTCGGCGCTCGAGCTCGTCGAGGTCGTCGTTCGGGAACAGCAAGACGCCGAACGCGCGTGCGGCGACGTCACGAGGATCGCCGACGGACCACCCGACCTGTGACCTGTTCTCGACCGAGATACGTGCGACCCACCCCGTTCTCGTCACCGTGAAGGACGAGACACCGAAGACGAGCGCCGCCCCGTCGGCCGGGTAGGGCTCCTCCCAGGCGAGCCGTGCAGTCTGTGGAGGGGCCTTGACCGCTGCGGGAACATTGGTACCGCTCGACCCGCAGCCGGCGAGCGCGACGGTGACAGTGACGACGAGGAGGAGGAACAGCGCGCGTCGCATGGGGGGATGCTCGCACAACCGTGCCGGAGGGCCGCGTCCACTAGACAGCGGCTCCAGGGCGAATAGGGTGCGTCCAGGGGGTGTGATGGCGGGGGAGAGGGTGCCGGGTGCGGCAGGGGACGACATGGTTCCTGGTCGCTGTGACGGGTGTGGACAACAGGCTGCTTTGTGCGGCATGGTCGAGCGCGGCTGGACGGTGCGACCGACCGCCGCCGGCTTCGCGGGTGCGTACTGCCCGGACTGCGCCGTCGCACTTCAGTTGTTGCCGTGGACGATCCGCTGTGCAGAGTGCGGGCTCCAGAAGGCCGACGAGGCAGCGGCAGAGCGCGCAGGGTTTCTCTACTTCCCTGACGGGCTCGGCTCCTTGGTCCCCGTGTGTGGCGTCTGTGCCGCCGAGCTCAGACGGGGGACGTAGGATCGGGGCGGACGTGTGCCTCCGAATCACCCGGGGGGAGGCCGGTTGTTCCGCATTGCGGTGACCTCGATCTTCGTGTCGGTTGTCGTGTTCCTGAGCGGGAACGGTCAATCGACGCCCGCATCTGCTGCAGTGACACCGAGGACGGAGCTGCACACGTACCTCGAGGCGCTTGGCCGCGAGAGCCCTCGATTCGTGAGGCTGAAGCAGCAAACGCGAGGTTCCGTGGTTTCCGCGCACACGCTCGGGTCGATGACGCTCGACATGGTCACCGGAGATGGGCCCGGCCCCACGATGTCCCGGGTGAGAGCCTTGGTGGCGAGCCTACGGGCGCAGTCGACGGGGTACGAAGCCACTGCACTGCGGCTCAAGGCTCTCAGGGCACCCGGCGTGCTTCGGGCAGATCACGCACTTCTCGTCCGCGCCCTCCTGATCGCATCTCATGAGCTCGCAAGGAGCGCCGCGCACTTGGACAGCACGGTGCGCGACGGCTCGGTGAACGTCGGCACCATCAAGTACTTCGACGGCGTGATGATGCGGATTCCGGAGGCCGACAACTCGGCGAACGCGTGGCGCATTGCAACTGCTGCGTACGCCGTACGTCTCGGCGTGACGACGCCCACTGCGTTGGAGACGTTTGCGAGGGTGACGCCCGCGCCGTGACCGGCTGGACGCACGCCTTCACACCGCCGGGTGAGCCGCGGCGCCGCCTGCGGCCTCTCCGGTGAGCGCTCGTGCCTCGATCGCAGTTCGTCACATCTGTTGCGTCACTGGGCCTCGACGGCGCAGGTAGGCTCGCAGCCAATGGACCTGTACGAGTATCAGGGCAAGGAGCTGTTTCGACAGGCTGGGATTCCCGTCTCCGACGGCCGGTTGGCGCGCACACCAGAGGAGGCGCGCGTGGCGGCCGAGGAGCTCGGCGGCCCGGTCGTCGTCAAGGCGCAGGTCCTCACCGGCGGTCGCGGGAAGGCAGGTGGGGTCAAGCTCGCGACGACGCCCGCTGAAGCCGAGTCTCGCGCTCGCGACATCCTCGGACTGGACATCAAGGGCCACGTCGTGCGCCGTCTCTGGATCGAGACCGCATCGGACATCGCGAAGGAGTACTACCTCTCGCTGACCTTCGATCGAGGCGTCAAGAAGCCGCTGTTCATGTTCACGACGCAGGGCGGAGTCGAGATCGAGCAGGTCGCGGAGGAGAACCCGGACGCCCTCGTGCGTCTCCACGTCGATCCTCTCGAGGGCTTCAACCCGTGGCAGTCGCGCCGGCTCGTGTACGGCGCGGGCGTCGACGATCCGTCGGAGCAAAAGCAGATTGCCAAGATCATCGGCCAGCTCTACGACGCCTTCGTCCGCTTCGACGCGATGCTCTGCGAGGTAAACCCGCTGATCGTGACGCCCGACGGCGTCGTCAAGGCGCTCGACTCGAAGTTCACCGTCGACGACAACGCGCTGTACCGTCATCCCTCGATCGCCGCGATGCGCGACGAGGAGGCCGGCGACCCCCTCGAGGCGCTCGCCCGCGAGAAGAACGTGACGTACGTCAAGCTCGACGGTGAGGTCGGGGTCTGCGGAAACGGCGCTGGGTTGACGATGTCGACCGTCGACGTCGTCACCTTCGCAGGTGGCCGACCCGCCAACTTCTGTGATCTCGGCGGCGGCGGCGACGCCCAGGGGGTCGTCGACGCGCTGTCGGTGATCACGAGCGATCCCGAGGTGAGGTCTGTCTTCTTCAACATCTTCGGTGGCATCACACGCTGCGACGAAGTCGCGCGAGGAATCCTCCAGGCACTGGGCGAGATGGCCCTCGACCTGCCCATGGTCGTCCGCCTGGACGGTACGAACGCCGAGGAAGGCCGCCGGATCCTCGCCGAGGCGGCGCCGCCGAACCTCTACGTCGAGCCGACGATGCTCGACGCGGCAAAGCGCGCAGTGGAGCTCGCTGCATGAGCGCCGATGTGGTCGGCGGCGACGTCTGGAGTGACCGCGCGGCGCTGTACGTCGAGTCCGACGCGCATCGCGGGGGCGAGGACCTCGACACGATCGTCGCCTGGAGTGAAGGTGCGAGCACGGCGCTGGACGTCGCCACCGGCGGAGGGCACGTCGCGCGCCGGCTGCGCGAGGCGGGACTCGAAGTCGTCACGTCGGATCCGGCGCCGGGAATGCATCCGGACGTGATCTGCGCCGCCGAGGCGTTGCCGTTCGCGGACGGCAGCTTCGACGTCGTCGCCTGCCGCACTGCCGCGCATCATTTCGCCGACGTCGGCCGGGCGGTGCGCGAAATGGCGCGCGTCAGCAACGACCGCGTCCTGCTCGTCGACACCGTCGACATGGGCGACGACGTGGAGGAGGCCGAGAAGCTGCGCGATCCCTCGCATGTCCGCAACTACAGCGAGGCCGAGTGGCGCGAGATCGTCCTCGAGGCGGGGCTCGGCATCGACGAGGTCCAGTTCTTCGAGCACGAGATGGACTTCGGCGCGTGGCTCGCGCGGACGGGGTGCGAGGGCGAGGAGGCGGAGCGCGTCACGGCGCTGCTCGGCGACCGCGTCCGGGCCGGGAGGCTGACGCTCGGCAAGATTGCGATCAGGGCGCGGAAAGGGCGCTGATGGCGATCATCGTCGACGCCGAGACACGGCTCGTCGTGCAGGGCCTGACCGGGTCGGAGGGCCGGTTCCACGGCCTTCGGAACCGCGCCTACGGGACGAATCTGGTCGCCGGTGTGACCCCTGGGAAGGGCGGCCAGGACGTCGAGGGAGTGCCCGTCTTCGATACCGTCGTCGACGCCGTCACCGAGCATGGTGCCAACACGGCCATGATCTTCGTGCCGGCGCCGTTCGCCGCCGACGCCGTGTACGAGGCGGTCGACGCCGGCATCGGCACCGTGATCGTGATCACCGAGGGTGTGCCCGCGCACGACATGCTGAGGATCCACACCTACGTCCACGACCGCGGCGTCACGCTGATCGGGCCGAACTGTCCGGGCGCACTCTCGCCCGGGAAAGCCAACGTCGGGATCATCCCGGCAGAGATCTTCACCGCCGGCACCATCGGCGTGGTCTCGCGCTCCGGCACGCTCACCTACCAGATCGGACACGAGCTGACGCAGATGGGCCTCGGCAACTCGACGATCGTCGGTATCGGCGGCGATCCGGTCGTCGGCTCGTCGTTCGTCGACATCCTCGCGAAGTTCCAGGCCGACGCGGAGACCGAGTACGTGGTGATGGTGGGTGAGATCGGCGGCGACGAGGAGGAGAAGGCGGCGGCGTTCATCGAGGCCGAGCTGACCAAGCCCGTCGTGGCGTACATCGCCGGTTTCACGGCACCGCCCGGAAAGACGATGGGGCACGCCGGCGCCATCATCTCCGGTTCGTCGGGTACCGCAGAAGGCAAGAAGGCAGCACTCGAGGCGAAGGGCATTCGCGTCGGCACCACGCCGACCGAGACCGCCCAGCTCGTCGCCGAGATCGCCCGCGCCTGAGGTTCGCTGCGTCGGCAGTGCCCTGAGAGCACCGGTACATTCCCGAGCATGCCGTTCGGGCTCGGAATCTGGGAGATCCTCATCCTTGCCGGTGTTCTCGTGCTTCTCTTCGGCGCCAAGGGCGCGCCGGCGATGGCGCGGCGGCTCGGCACCGGGGTGCGGGAGATGAAGGACGCCGTCGGAGAGCTCGATCCGCGCTCCTTGCTGGATCCGAAGGACGAGCCCGCGCCCGAGCCGAAGCGCGCGATCGAGGCACCGGCCGCGCCCGCCGAGGCGGCGCCCGCACCGTCGGCGGAAGCGGCGGAGCACTCGGCGACGGAACCGGACCGGGAGCGCCCCTCCTGATGGACGTCGCCTCGTACGAAGCGCTCGAGCCGTTCACGACGAAGGACGGCTCGACGATTCGTGAGTACCTGCATTCCCCGGCGCAGTCGTTGGCCGAGGCGACGCTCGACCCGGGGCAGTCGACGCAGCGCCACTACCACGCGTTGAGCGAGGAGATCTACCTCCTCATCGCGGGTGGCGGGACGATGGAGATCGACGGGGAAACGCGCCAGGTCGAGAAGGGCGACGCAATCCTGATTCCACCCGGGGCCTGGCACGAGCTGGAGGCAGGCCCGGCCGGGGTGCGGCTGCTCTGCTGTTGCGTGCCTCCCTATAGCCACGACGACACGTACTTCTGAGAGGCGCGATGGAAGAGCGTATCGCGCCTCTCAGAAGTCATGCTTGCTGCCGCGCTGCGCGCGGATCCTGAAGCCGGGAACCTACGGTTCCCCGCGACCGGCGCAGCAGAGTTCGCGGTGGAAGAGCGTATCGCGAACTCTCCTCCGCCCTGCTTGCTGCCGCGCTGCGCGCGGATCCTGAAGCCGGGAACCTACGGTTCCCCTTACCCCTCCTTCCCACGGCGAAGCCAGGTGCTTCACACGCGGTGACTTCAGCCTTGTCTCCTGGGGTTGGTTTCCCATGACCGTCTCCCTGCGAGAGAGACGCCGAGAAAGCGAGTACAGGCGACCGGGAGTGAGCCGGCCGCCTGTGGTGTGTTCCAGTGGGAGCATCCGAGGCCCGGGCGACAGGTTGAAGCCGGTCGCTGTGTCGGACTCGTGCTAGATCTTGCGGCGAGGCCGTGTGGGGCCCCACTTGGAGCCGCGCTTGCGGCCCGAGTAGACGAGCTTGGGGGCCGCGGACTTCATGCCCGTCTCCTCCCACTTGTCCGTCTGCCCGTTGAGGCGCGCTACCCGGCTGACCTCGGCCTGTTGATCCGGGAGGACGAGCGTCACGCCCGTCCCGGACCTGCCGGCGCGGCCGGTGCGGCCGACCCGATGCGTGTATGCCTTCTCGTCCTCGGGCGGATCGAAGTTGATCACGTGGGTGATGTCGGACAGATCGAGCCCGCGGGCGGCGACGTCCGTGGCGATCAGGGTCGTCACCTTGCCGGCCTCGAAGTGGGCAAGGGCCTTCTCGCGCGCCGCCTGCGTCTTGTCGCCGTGCATCGCAACCGCGCGCACCTGATGCCGTTCGAGCCGCTGCGCGAGCCGGTCGGCACCGCGCTTGGTGCGGACGAAGACGAGGGCGAGCCCTCGCTCCTTCTGGAGCAGCTCGACGAGCTTCTCGACCTTGTTCTCGGGCGTCACGGAGAGGAACTGATGGTCGATCTCGCCCGGCTTGTGCTCGCTCGGCAGCTCGGCCTCGATCCGGACGGGCTGGTTCGTGTAGGCGCGGGCGAGCTCGCCGACGGCTCCGTCGAGCGTTGCCGAGAAGAACATCGTCTGGCGGTTGTCGGACACCTTCCGCAGGATCTTGTCGACCTGTGGCTTGAAGCCCATGTCGAGCATCCGGTCGGCCTCGTCGAGCACGAGGATCGTGACCGCATCGAGCGAGACGAGCCGGCGATCCATCAGGTCCTGCAGGCGGCCTGGCGTGGCCACGAGCACGTGGGCCTTCTTGGCCTTCGCGGCCTGAGCGGGGATGGGGACGCCACCGTAGACCGACGCGACCTCGATCCCGCGCGTCTTGCCGAGATCCGCAAGGACCTCGGTCACCTGGACCGCGAGCTCGCGTGTCGGCACGAGCACGAGTGCTGCAGGGCGTCCGTCACCGGGCGCGATGCGCTCGACGATCGGGATCGCGAAGGCGAGCGTCTTGCCGGAGCCCGTCGGCGCCTTGGCGAGCACGTCGTGACCGGAGAGCGCCGCAGGGATCGTGCGGGTCTGGATCTGGAAGGGCGACTCGATCCCCTGGGCCGTGAGCACCCGGACAATGTCCGCGCTCAGCCCGATCGAGGCAAAGGTTGATTCTGACACGTGTTTTTCGACTCCTTGGATTTTGAGTTCGAGACCACCTACCCTCGAACCATCCACCCTCGGACCGAATCCGAGCCTCAGAGTCGAAAGAAGCTGATCTCCCGGGGCGGCATTGCGCCGATTCCCTGATGACAACGATAGCAGTTGCTTCTGATTCGACGCCGTGGCCGGTTCCCATGCAAGCGCCGAGACCCGTCCCGGTACGCTCCTCGACATGGCAGCGATCTCGTTCGCCCGCGGCGCTCCGGCGCCGGAATGCCTCGATCAGGCCCTGATCGCGGACTGTGCCCGCGCGGCGCTCGAGCGCGACGGGATCACGATCCTCTCCTACGGCACGGGCGGCGGCTACGGCCCTCTCCGGGAGCTGCTCGCGGAACGGCACGGCGTCGAGACCGGACAGGTCTTCCTGACGACCGGCGGGCTGCAGGGCTTCGTCTTCTACACCGCCGTCCAGCTCGCGCAGCGGCCTGGCCGCGTGCTCGTCGAGGGCCCGACCTACGATCGACCGCTGAAGATCCTGGCGCGGGAAGGCGCGGAGGTCGTGCCGCTCGCGATGGACGACGAGGGTCTCGATCTCGACGCGCTCGAGGCCGAGCTGCGCCGGGGCGGGGACATCTCGTTCCTCTACACCATCCCGACCTTCCAGAACCCCTCCGGCCGCACGATCGGGCTCGACAGGCGGCACCGGCTAGCAGAGCTCGCCGCCGAGCACGATCTGCCCATCCTCGAGGACGATCCCTATGGGCTCGTCCGCTACGAGGGCGAGCCGCTTCCCTCGGTCCACGCGCTCGAAGGAGGAGAGCGGGTCACGTTCACCTCGTCGTTCTCGAAGACGGTGGCACCCGGATTGCGGATCGGCTATTTCGTCGTCCCGCAGCCGCTCGTCGCGGCCTACGACGATCGCGCCGTCTCGACCTACATCTCGCCGAGCCTGCTCCCTCAGGCGACGGTGCACGAGCTCATGCACCGCGGCGGGTTCGAGCCGAACCTGACGCGCGTGCGCGGACTGCTCAAGGCGCGCAAGGACGCGATGCTCGGCGCGCTCGAGGCGGAGATGCCGGCCGGCACGCGTTGGAGCTCGCCGGAGGGTGGGTACTTCCTCTGGCTCGACTTCGCCGACGACGTCGATGCCGCCGCGCTCCTGACCCGGGCGACCGAGGCCGGTGTGACCTTCGTCCGCGGCTCCGACTTCTTCCCGAACGCCTCCGCCGGGCGGTCGTCGGCCCGCCTGGCGTTCAGCTACGAGATCGCCCGCGCGAATCGCCGAAGGCGTCGCGCTCCTCGCCTCCCTGCTGTAGATCGGCGGGGCCGTGCCGCCATCGCTCTACGCGTTGTCGCGGCGGCGCTCTGCGGCGGTCGCGCAGGTCGTCGAACAGCCAGCCGGCCACGAAGCCGAGCGCGATCGCGAGCAGGATGACGACGAACAGCGAGGCCTCGGTCTTGAAGAACACGAAGTTGACCGCGACGCTGTTGCGATTCGCGAGCACGACGATGACCAGGTAGACGGCGATCGCGGCGAGGACGATGCGCCTGGCCGTCCACGGGTTCTTCCTGGGCGTGCTCTCGGAGCCGGGCTGGGTCGACACGCCCTGATTCTAGGG
This sequence comes from uncultured Thermoleophilia bacterium, assembly GCA_963799905.1. Taxonomy (GTDB): domain Bacteria; phylum Actinomycetota; class Thermoleophilia; order Gaiellales; family Gaiellaceae; genus Gaiella. The sequence goes on along the minus strand of CAWCYU010000007.1, from coordinate 19,864 downwards.
GTTAGCCCGCGCGGGCAGCGACGAGCGGTACAGCCGGCCGGAGCACGAGGCGGGGCTGTCGGGGCGGCTGGAGCTGACCGCCGGCGGCGACGGCGCGGAACGTCGGGCAGGGCGTCTCGCCCGGCAGGGCGCACAGGCCTGCGCGGCGGAAATAGCAATCATTGCAAGTTGATTTGCCAGGCATGCAAAACTTCCTCTGTAAGACGGTCTCGTCCCCTCCGGACAGGGGGCATTGTGGCCGTCGGGTCTCCGGGTCGCAAGGGTCCGGAGAACGAAAGTCCCGCAATTAGCGGCTGTTGCCCGATGCGGCAAAATCCCTGCAAAAATGCTATTTCGCATGGGAGTGTCCGCAGAGCGGACAACGCCTGTTGAAAACTCTGCACCGGGATGATGCGAAGGTTCCCTGCATAGCGCCGTGCCTCGGCTGCGTTTTCCCCAGCCGGCACGAGGAAGACGTCCGCGCCGGCCCGTGCGGGCGCCGAACGTCTTCTGCTTGACGCCGCCGATCGGACCGACGGTTCCGTCGAGCGCGATCTCACCCGTCGCCACGACGCGGCGCCCGTGGTCGACGTCCGTGCCGAGCTCCTGGAGCACGTCGAGTGCGAACGGCAGCCCTGCGGACGGGCCGCCGACACCACCGAGGTCGATGTCGACCTTCAGCGGCAGCTCGATGTCGGCCGCCTGCCCGACGCGGATCCCGATGATCGCCCGGCCCCGTTCGGCTGGGCGACTCCACGGTGCGTACCGTCAACGTCTCGACCGATCCCTGGCGGCGGACGCGGAGCACGACGTCGTTGCCGGGGTGGACGCCCGTGAACGACGCGCGAAGCTCCTGAGGCGTCCGGATCGCGCTTTCCTCCGGCGCCGACGATGACGTCTCCTTCGTCGAGCTTCGCCGCTGCAGGCGCGTCGGTCGCAACCGCTTCGACGAGCGCTCCGCGAGGCGTGGCCGAGACCTTGATACCCGGCCTGCTTTCAGCGCGACGGCGGCCGCGACCTTCTCCGAGCGGGCCATCTCTCGCAGGCCTTCCCGGCGCCGGTCCTCGAACGACGAGCCGGGGGGAACGACCTGATCTCGTGGCACGAGGGTCGCACCGTCGGGACGGACGAACGGCAGCAGCCGCTCGGCCCAGGTCGCCTGGCGAACGGACACGTCGACGTAGTAGATCGCCCCTTGGTGTCCTCCGTCGTGCTTCTCGCCTTCGACCTTGACCTTGGCGGCGACGGGGCTGGCGGCGTTCGGGACGTACAGGTAGTCGCGCGACGGGATAGACCCACGCCAGCCCGACGAGCGCCGCAGCCACGGCTGCAACGCTCCAGAGGAGCACCGTCGCCCGTTGGCGCGCACTCTAGGAGAGCCCGTTCAGCATGCCGCCGTCGACCGGCATGACCGTGCCGCTGACGTAGGCGGCCTGCTCCGAGGCGAGGAAGCACGCGGCAGCCGCGATCTCGGCCGGCGTGCCGACGCGGCGTGCGGGGATCAGCGCCAGGGCCTCTGCCGGCGGGCCGTCTGCGCCGTAGAGCGCCCGCAGCCGCTCGGTGTCGATCCGGCCGGGGGCGATCGTGTTGACGGTGATCCCGTCGGGGCCGAGCTCGCGGGAGAGCGTCTTCAGCCAGCCCACGACGCCCGGCCGGACGGCATTCGAGAGCGCCAGGTTCGCGATCGGCTCCTTCACCGACGTCGACTCGATCGCGATGATGCGCCCGCGGCCGCTCGTCCGGAGATGCGGCAGGCAGAGGCCGACGAGACGGACGTGGGGGACGAGCAGGAGCTCGACCGCGGCGGTGACCGACTCGGGCGTGACCTCCGCCGCGGCGCCGGGCGGCGGGCCGCCGCCGTTCAACACGACGATGTCGATCCCGCCGAACGCAGCGACCGTCGCCGTGACCAGGCGGTCGAGGTCGGCGGGCCTGGGTCAGGTCGCCGGGGACGGCCAGGGCGCCGAATCCGTGCCGCCTCGCGCTCGACGACGTCCGCGCGGCGCGCGAACATCGCCACGTTCGCACCCTCGGCGACGAGTCGCCTCGGCGATCGCGAGACCCATGCCCTGTGAGGCGCCGAGCACGATCGCGCTCCGTCCGTGAAGGCCGAGATCCATTCGGCCGGGAAGCCTACCCGGCAGCGACTGTTCAGGACGTGCAAAGCCGCCGGCCTGTCGCAGCCGGCGGCCCTGCGCGGGCGCTCAGACGTTCTGCAGCACCCCGACGACCTCGCGGACGGCGGCGGCCGAGGCCCTCAGCATCCTCTTCTCGTCGGCGGAGAGCCTGAGCTTCACGATCTCCTCCACGCCCTTGGCCCCGAGCTTGACGGGCACGCCCATGTACAGGCCGTCGACCCCGTACTCGCCCTCGAGGAAGGCGGTGCACGGCAGCACCCGCTTCTCGTCGAGGCAGATCGCATCGACCATCTGAGCCGCAGCAGCGCCGGGCGCATACCACGCCGACGTGCCGAGCAGGTTGACGACCTCGCCGCCACCCTTGCGCGTGCGCTCGACCATCTTCGAGATACGGCCCTTCGGGACGAGCTGCTCGAGCGGCACGCCGCCGACCGTCGTGGCAGAGACGACCGGGACCATCTGGTCGCCGTGCCCGCCGAGCACCATCGCGGTGACGTCCTTCACCGACAGGCCCGTCTCCCAGGCGATCGACGCCGCGAAGCGCGCCGTGTCGAGGATCCCGGCCATGCCGACGACCCGCTCCTTCGGGAGACTTCGGAGACGGCCTTTGCGACGTGGCACATCGCGTCGAGCGGGTTCGAGACGACGACGATGATCGACTTTCGGCGACCGCCTGACGACCTCCTTGGTGACGGCGCCGACGATCGCCTCGTTCGTCGTCACGAGGTCGTCGCGGCTCATCCCCGGCTTGCGCGGGAGGCCGGCCGTGATCACGACGACATCGGAGCCCTTCGTCTCGTGTAGCCGTTCGAGCCGACCACGTTCGGCTCGTAGCCGAGCACCGAGCCGGCCTGGTTGATGTCGAGCGCCTTCCCCTGCGGGAAGTTCGGCTTGATGTCGACGAGCACGATGTTCGCGTAGTCGCGCCGGGCGAGCTCCTGGGCGCAGGTTGCGCCGACGTTGCCCGCCCCGACGACGGTGACCTTCTTCCTCACGGTCTGCTCCTTGGTCTCTGAGCGCCGCCCCGACGCGGCGCGATTCGTTGGCGGTGCGCTCGGCATCCGTCCGGTGCTGAGGGCCGACGGGGCCGCGCACACCGTGGATGAGCATAGTGACACGGCCGACGAGGCCGGCTCAGGTAGCGTCCGCTGCGTCCTATCCTTGCGGAACGAGGAGCGCAATGAGCGAGTTCAAGCCGGGCCTCGAGGGCGTCGTCGCATTCGAGACGGAGATCGCCGAGCCCGACCGCGACGGCGGCGCGCTTCGCTATCGCGGGGTCGACATCGAGGACCTCGTGGGCATCGTCCCCTTCGAGAAGGTGTGGGGTCTGCTGGTGGACGATGAACCCGAGCCCGGCCTCCAGCCCGCCGCTCCCTACGCGGCGCTGAACCTGACCGGTAACGCCCCCGCCGACCTGCAGGCGATCACCGCCCACCTCTCTGGTGAGTGGGGGCTCGGGCAGCTGATCGACATCTCCGACGCCCAGGCCCGTGACGATCTGTCCCGGCTCTCGGCGACGATGATCTCGATCGTCGCCCAGTCGGCGCGTGTCGCAGACGGGAACACGACACCGGTCGACCCCGAGCTCGTCGCCTCCGGGGCGACCGCTGCGACCCGGTTCCTGCTCGAATGGCGTGGCGAAGCCGATCCCAAGCACGTCCGCGCGATCGACACCTACTGGATCTGCACCGCTGAGCACGGGCTCAACGCGTCGACGTTCACGGCCCGCATTGTCGCGTCGACGGGCGCGGATTGCGCAGCCTCGCTCGCGTCCGCGGTCGGCGCACTATCGGGACCGCTCCACGGCGGGGCGCCTGCGCGGGTGCTGCCGATGCTGGACGCCGCAGCGGCGGCCGATTCGATCGAGGGCTACGTCAACGATCTGCTCGACTCGGGAGACCGGCTGATGGGGTTCGGCCACCGTGTCTACCGCGCCGAGGATCCGAGGGCGCGGCTCCTCCGTGGCACGGCGATGGATCTCGGCTCGCCCCGGTTCCGGGTCGCGGAGGAGCTGGAGCGCGCCGCGCTCGCCGAGCTTCACGCCCGCAAGCCCGATCGCGTGCTCGCCACGAACGTGGAATTCTGGTCGGCGGTCGTGCTCGACGTGGCCGAGATCCCGCCCAAGCTGGCGCCGGCGATGTTCGCCTGCTCGCGCACCGCGGGCTGGTCGGCGCACGTCATGGAGCAGAAGCGGCTGGGCCGGCTCGTCCGCCCGGCGGCGACCTACGTCGGTCCCGGCCCGCGGCCGCTCCAGGGCGCCTGATGGACCTCGCGCAGGCCGCGGCCCTGGCCGACGAGTACGCAGGGCGCGGGCTCGAGCGCGAGCTCGCGACGCTTCGCAACGAGTGGGGCGACGAGATCGAGTCCGCAGCGCGCGACGGCGACTACCGGGTGCGCGCACTGGCATACCGCTCGATCGCGCAATTTCGGTTTCGCCAGAAGCTCGAGCTGCTGCGCCGCGGGTTCGAGGACGACAGCCCGGCCGTCAGGGGCTCTGCCTTGATCGCACTCGAGGGTCTCTCACGGGCGCATCCGGGGGACGTCAACGCGTATCGGCCGCTTCTCCATGAGCTCGCGGCCCGCGATCCGAACGTCGCCGTCCGCCGGCTGGCGATCGTGTGCTTCAAGAACGGCACCCCGGCTCGGGAGACGATCGTGATCCTCGACGGGATCGCGGGCGACGACGAGACCGACGCGGAAGTGCGGAAGACCGCGAAATCCGTGGCGCTGCTCCTCGTCAAGAAATCGAACAAGAAGTAGGCGTGACTGCGTCTCCTCTCGTCGGGCTGATCATGGGCTCGCGCTCTGACTGGGAGACGATGCGGCACGCCGCCGAGACGCTCGACGCGCTGGAGATCCCCTACGAGAGCCGCGTCGTCTCCGCCCATCGGACGCCTGACCTGCTGTTCGACTATGCGAGCTCGGCGGAGCCGCGTGGCCTTCAGGTCTTGATCGCCGGCGCCGGTGGGGCGGCGCACCTCCCGGGCATGGCGGCGGCGAAGACGGTGCTCCCGGTGCTCGGTGTCCCGATCGAATCGAAGCTGCTGAAGGGAATCGACTCACTGCTGTCGATCGTCCAGATGCCCGCGGGAATCCCGGTCGGGACGCTGGCGATCGGCCGCGCCGGGGCGGTCAATGCTGCGTTGCTCGCGGCCGCGATCCTGGCCCGCGGCGACGAGGGGATCCGACGACGGCTCGGGGCGTGGCGTGCCGATCAGACTCGATCCGTGCTCGACGCTCCCGATCCCGCATCGTGAGCATGGAACCGTGACGCTCGTCGCCTGCATCGGAGGCGGGCAACTGGGCCGGATGCTCGGTCTCGCCGGGCTGCCACTCGGGTTGAGCTTCCGGTTCCTCGACCCGTCGCCGGCTGCACCGGCTGCCGACGTGGGGGAGCTCGTCGTCGGCTCCTTCGACGACCCGGCCGCGCTCGCCCGCCTGGGAGCAGGCGCGGACGTCGTGACGTACGAGTTCGAGAACGTCTCGCATGCCGCCGCCGCCGTGCTCGAGGCACTGCCCCCGGTGCGCTCCCTGGAGCTCGGCCAGGACCGCCTCGTCGAGAAGGAGCTCTTCCGCCGGCTCGGCATCCCGACTGCTCGGTTCGGGACGCTCGAGGAGACGGGGCTACCGGCGATCGTCAAGACCCGGCGGCTCGGCTACGACGGCAAGGGGCAGCGGCGGATCGAGACCGAGCTGCCGGTCGGGGCCGACGAGCTGGCAGAGGAGCTCGTCTCCTTCGATCGGGAACTGTCGATCGTCGCGGTGCGCGGGCGGGACGGTGAGATGCGATTCTGGCCGCTGGCGGAGAACGTCCATCGCGAGGGGATCCTCCGCGTCACGCGGGCTCCGGCACCGAACGCGCCACAGGTGGAAGCCGAGGCGCTCGCTCGGGCGCTGCTCGACGACCTCGGCTACGTCGGCGTGCTGGCGCTCGAGCTGTTCGAGGTCGGCGGCACGCTGCTCGCGAACGAGTTCGCGCCGCGCGTGCACAACACGGGCCACTGGACGATCGACGGGGCCGTCACGAGCCAGTTCGAAAACCATCTGCGCGCAATCCTCGGGCTCCCGCTCGGATCGACCGAAGCGGTCTCACCCGCCGTGATGATCAACCTGATCGGCGGTGTACCGCCGCTCGAGCGCATGTTGAGACTGACCGGCGCTCACGTGCACCTCTACGGGAAGGAGCCGCGTCCCGGGCGGAAGGTCGGGCACGTCACGCTCGTCGGCGCCGGGGAAGCCGACGTCACCGAGGCGATCCACCTGGCCGAAGCCGCGTCCTCCGGGTAGTCGCCCGCGTCAGCCGTGGTTCCCGCAGGTCCGGCCCGCGATCGTCTTGCCGCACGACGGGCACCGGCGGCGGCGCGTCTTCGTCTCCAGCATCCGCTTCTTGCCGCCCGCGAAGATCATCGTCCAGCCGACGGCGGCGACCGCCGCGACGGCTGAGGTGAGCTGGGGATCGAGCGTCATGCCGTCTGTATCGGCACCGAGTGCTCAGGGCTTCAGTCCCGATCAGGAAGCGCTGTCGTCCCTGACCGAGCTCGGCTGCCTGGCGTGCGGATGTGCCGCGAAGTAGGTCTCGCGGCGCCGCCGATCCGAGACGTGGGTGTACCGCTCGGTCGTAGAGAGGTCTGCGTGCCCGAGCATCTCCTGCACCGAGCGAAGATCGGCGCCGCCTTCGAGCAAGTGGGTTGCGAACGAGTGGCGGAGCAAATGCGGATGCACCCGCTCGGGCTCGAGGCCGGCCTTGGCGGCGAGCTTCCTGAGGATGAGGAACGCTCCGGCCCGGGTGAGGGCGCCTCCGCGGGCGTTGAGAAACAGGTCGGGCCGGTGCCGGCGGTCGAGGTGGGGGCGGCCGAGGGCGAGGTAACGGCGGACCGACTCGGCGGCGGGTCTCCCGAGTGGCACGATGCGCTCCTTGTCGCCCTTGCCGAGCACGCGGACGATACGCGCGTCGAGGTCGACCGATGTTCGGGCGAGACCGACCGTCTCGGAGACCCGAAGCCCGGCGCCGTACATCAGCTCGACGAGGGCGCGGTCTCGCATCGACCGTGGCGTCGTCCCGTTGGCCGCGTCGATCAGGCGCTCGGACTCGGACGGGGACAGCGTGCGTGGCAGCTTGCGCGTGCGCCGCGGGGTCGCGACCTCGGCCGCCGGGTTGTCAGGTCGCATCCCCAGGAGGACCTGGTGGCGGAAGTACGAGCGTACGGCTGCGATCCGCCGTGCGATCGTGGACGGGGCAAGGCCGTCAGCGCGCATGCGCGCGACCCAGCCCTCGATCGAGCTCGTGGTCGCCGTGCCGATCCGTGCGCCCTGGAACTGCGCGAAGGACGCGAGATCGCGCCGATAGGCGTCCACCGTGCGCTCCGAGCGCTGCGCGGCGAGCAGGAGGAGGTAGCGCTCGACATCGGGGTCACGGGGCGTCATGCGGCTGGACCCGATTCGGCGTGGTCTCGGTTGCTCCTGCGCGCCAGGCTCTGCTCTCGCCCGGCTCGCGCGCCTCTACGAGCGCGGATGACTCGCGTCGTACACCCTTCGGAGCCTGCGGGCATCGACATGACTGTAGATCTGGGTTGTCGAGAGCGACGCGTGGCCGAGCAGCTCCTGGATCGTCCGTAGGTCGGCGCCCCCCTCGAGCAGGTGCGTCGCGTACGCGTGCCGCAACCGGTGAGGGTTGCGCATCAGGCGGCGGAGGACGGACGTATCGAGGGGGCGTCCGCGGATCGAGAGAAACAGCGCATCGGTGGCGCCGTGGGCCAGGGCCGGCCGAGCATCGCGGAGGTACGTCGCGACGGCGAGCGCCGCTCGCTCACCCAGCGGCACGACGCGCTCCTTGCCGCCCTTGCCGAGCACGTGGACCGCCTCTTGCTCGAAGTCGACGTCCGCGAGGCGGAGGCCGACGACCTCGGCGCTCCGTAGCCCGCAGGAGTAGGTGAGCTCGAGGATGGCGGTGTTGCGGAGTGCGAGCGGCGAGTCACCGTTGACGGCGCCGACGAGCGCCTCCACGTCGGCGAGCTTGGGTGCGTCGGGGAGCCGCCGCCGACGGCGCGGCGGCAGTGCGATCTCCGGCACTCGAGCCGCGCCGAGTGTGAACCGGATGAACGACCTGACGGCGGCCAGCCGGCGGGCGATCGTCGACGGGGCGAGCCGGCGCCGACCGGTGCCGAGCGCCGCGGTGTAGTCGGCGAGGGCTCTGACGTCGACATCGTCCAAGGGCGCGGCCATCGCGCCGCAACCAGCCGGAGAAATCGGCGAGGTCGGCGGCGTAGGCCCGCCGGGTAGACTCGGAGAGGCCCGGGCTGCCGAGGAACCGGTCGATCGCGGCTTCGTTGTCCACCCGGCCGGATTCGCCCCGCGACCTCTCCCGCCTGCCCGATGCGTTCCACTTTCTTCTTTGCCGCGCTCCTCGTCGTCGCCGCGCTCGGCGCGCTTCTCGTCGCGCGGAGCCGTGATCCATCGCCGACCGAGGGCTCGCACGGCACCGTCACCATGATCGGCGATTCGCTGAACGTCGGGGTCGAGCCGCATCTCGCGGCCGCTCTTCCGGGGTGGAGGATCGTCTCGAACGACCGCGTCGGTCGTACGACACCGGAGGGGATCGACGAGCTCGAGGCCGGGCGGCCGGCGCTCTCCTCGTACGTCGTCGTCAGCCTCGGCACCAACGACGCGCCCGACAGGGTGACGGCGTTCCGCTCCGACGTCGCACACGTGCTCGACATCGTCGGGCCGAGCCGTTGCGTCATTTGGGCGACCATCTGGCGCGACGGGGCACCGGGCGACGCGTTCAACGCGGTCCTGCGCGACGCGGTGGCCGCGAACCGGCAGCTGCGCCTGATCGAATGGGCCGAGATGGTTCAGGCGCATCCAGACTGGCTCGCCGGCGACCGGCTGCACGGCAACGAGGTCGGCTATGCCGAGCGCGCCCGAGCTATCGCGAAGGCTGTCGGGACGTGCGCGCCGACGCCGACGGTGACCTCCACGTGAGCCGGATCGTGAGTCTCGTCACCGGCGCGGATGCGCGCCTCAGGAACGAGAGCGGCGCGCTCGCCGTCGTGCTCGTCAACGGCGGCTCGGCCAAGGCGGTGCCCGGTACGTGGAGCGCGACCAGCGAGCTGCTGGCCGACGAGCTCGCGCCGCGGTTTCCGGAGCTCGCATTTGTCGAGGTGCGGTATCGGATCAAGACGTGGAACGAGCTCGAGTCGTGCATGGCGGACGGTCGGGCGGCGCTCGACCTCGCCGGCCGCCCATCGCTCCTCGTCGGGTTCTCGATGGGGGGAGCCGTCTCGATCGGAGTGGCGGGGCATCCCGCTGCGACCGCCGTGCTCGGTCTCGCGCCGTGGATCCCGGAGCGGCTCTCGCTCGAAGGGCTCCGCCACAAGCGCCTCGACGTCTTGCACGGAGCCTGGGACCGCTACCTACCGGGCATTCCCGGCGTGAGTGCAGCGAGCTCGCGGCGCGGCTATCGAGCGTGCGCGGGCGCTCGGCATCGAAGGCTCGTACACCCTCATCCCGAGAGGCTTGCATGGTGCGGCGCTCAGGCGCGGCTCGGGCGCGATCGTACGTCTGCCGCGGGCGCAGGCGTGGATCGACAGGGTGGGGCGCGGCTGGAGCGGTTTGGGGCGTCAGGCGGCTTCTGGTAGCCGGCGCCGCGACCGCTGACTGTCGCTCGGCAGCCGCACGTTCCACGCGAGGCCGAGCTTCTCGAGCGTCTTGATCGTGAGCCAGGCGATGTCCAGCTGAAAACGATCGAGGCCGTGTCGCGCAGAGGCCGGGAACGCGTGGTGATTGTTGTGCCATCCCTCGCCGAAGGTGAGTGCGGCGACGATCCAGTTGTTGCGGCTCTCGTCGCGCGAGCGATAGCTCCGGCGGCCGAACATGTGGCAGATCGAGTTGACCGAGAAGGTTGCGTGCTGGTAGGCGAAGATCCGGATCAACCCGCCCCAGACCAAAACCTCCAGGCCCAGCTTCCAGCTCGCGCCCCCGACCGCGTAGCCGATCGCGAACGGCAGTGCGAACGTGAGCCCGACCCAGACGAAGTACATCCGGTCGATGCGACGGATCAACCGGTCGTCGTAGAGGTCCTTGCCGTAGTGATCGCCGCGCTCCATCCCCTTGAGGTGGAAGAGCCAGCCCATGTGGGCGTGGAAGAAGCCCTTCAACGCGCCCCAGGCGTTAGGTGCGAAACCGGCGTGCGGCGAGTGGGGGTCCCCGTCCCGATCCGAGAGCGCGTGGTGCTTCCGGTGGTCTGTGACCCACTGCGTGACCGGGCCCTGGATCGTCATCGAGCCGAGGATCGCGAACGTCGCCCGCACCGTCTTCGTCGTCTCGAAGCTCCGGTGGGTGAAGAGTCGGTGGTAGCCGACGGTCGTGCCGAGGCCCGTGAGCACGTAGAGCGTCAGGAAGACGGCCACGTCGACCCACGACAGAGCGATGCCCCAGAGACCGACCGCGGCGGCGATCAGCCCGAGCGGCGGGATCACGATCGCGAGCAGCGTCACCACCTGACTCGCGCGGGTCGTGCGCTCGCGCACGGTGGCGACCGCGACCTCGCCGCCGACGAGCTCGACGGCCTCAGACATGATCAGTCATCCAATAGGCGGGGATGGGACGAATCACCGTTGAGATGAAGATAGCGATCATCGGCACGGGCATCGCCGGCCTCGGCGCGGCGTACGCCCTCTCGCGCACCCACGAGGTGGAGTTGTTCGAGGCGAACGAGCATGTAGGTGGCCACGCGAACACGGTCACGCATGATTCGCTCGAACTCGACACGGGGTTCATCGTTCACAACGAGGTGAACTATCCGAACCTGACGCGCCTCTTCCGCGAGCTCGGCGTGGCGACTCAATCGTCGGAGATGTCCTTTGCGGTCGCCTGCGGGTGTGGGCTCGAATGGTCGAGCCGACGGCCCTGGCGCGCCGGACCGAGACTCGTGCGCGAGATCCTCAGGTTTCTCCGCACCGCGGGAGACGCCGACACCACCGGCAAGTCGTTCGACCGCTTCCTCGACGACGAGGGCTACTCCCACTCCTTCCGATGGCACTACCTGGTGCCGATGACCGCCGCGCTGTGGTCGACCGCGCCGGGGCCGGCGCTCGACTTCCCGGCCGCCTACGGGATCGACTTCTTCCGCAACCACTCGATGCTCGGGCTGCGCCGCAATCACTGGCGCACCGTCACCGGTGGCAGCCGGGCGTACGTTCGGGCGCTGCTCGACCGGCTCGGCACAGAGGTGCAGCTCGGGACGCCGGTGCGCTCTATCGCCCGCACGGAGGCCGGCGTCGAGATTCGGGCTGCCGAGGGGGCGCCGCTCGTGTTCGACGGGGTGGTCGTGGCGACGAGCGCACCACGCGCCCTTGCCCTCCTCTCCGACGCCTCGGCCGAGGAGCGCGAGATCCTCTCGGCCTTCGAGACCACCGCCAACGAGACCGTCCTGCACACCGACCAGGGCCTGCTCCCGCGTCGACTGTCCAATCGATCCTCGTGGAACTACCAATCGCCCGGCTGCGGCGTGTACGCCGGCAAGCCGTCGCTCACATACTCCCTCAACAGGCTCCAGAAGCTCGATGTCGGCGTCGAGTACTGCGTCACGCTCAACCGGACCGACGAGATCGCACGCGCGGATGTGATCCGCGTGATCGAGTACGAGCACCCGCGCGTGACGTTCGCGAGTCTCGCGGCAGCGGGGCGAGCCCGCGCGCGTGGCGTCGAGCGCCGCACCGCGTTCGCCGGAGCCTGGCAGGGAAACGGCTTCCACGAGGACGGCCTCAGCTCGGGTTTGCGTGCCGCCGCGGCGTTCGGAGCGCCCTGGTGAACAGCGCACTCTATGTCGGCACCGTCATGCACGCCCGCCGGTCGCCGCACGACCACGTCTTCCGCTACCCGGTCTACATGGCCTTGCTCGACCTCGCCGAGCTGCCGTCCCTCGATCGCCGTCTCCGTCTCTTCGGCTGGAACCGCCGTGCGGTCACGAGCTTCTACGACCGCGACCACATCGATATCCACGCGCTGCTCGCGCAGCATGGCGTCGATATCGGTGACGGCGGCTCGATTCAGGTGCTCACCAACCTTCGTGTCCTCGGGTACGTGTTCAATCCGGTCTCGTTCTGGTGGTGCCGACGAACGGACGGCTCGCTCGCCTGCGTCGTCGCCGAGGTGAACAACACGTTCGGCGAGCGGCATCCGTACGTGCTCCTGCCCGCCGCCGGCGTGGAGATCGGCGAGCGCGCGGTCTTCGAGACGGACAAGCGGCTCCACGTCTCGCCCTTCATGCCGATGGATCAGTCATACACCTGGTGGTTCTCCGATCCCGGCCGGAAGCTCGCGATCCGCATGGACGTGCACGAGACGGGCTCTCGGGACTTCCATGCGACGCTGACAGCCCGCCGACTCACGCTCACGACGGCCGCCCTTCGGCCGGGTGCTCGTCCGCTATCCGCTGATGCCGGCGCGCGTTCTCGGGCTGATCCACTGGCAGGCCGCGCGGCTCTGGCTGAAGCGGACGCCGTTTCACCGCAAGCCGCCGTACGTGGCGGGCGAGGGCTCGGTGAGACGATGAGGGTCGCAGCCGACGTCGCGCGCCGCCTCTCCTTCCGGGCGCTCTCGGGACTGCGGGGTGGTGAGCTCGTGCTCCGCTACCCGGACGGCCGCGGGCGCCGTTTCGGAGACGGCCTCGGGCCGTCCGTCGTCGTCGAGATCAGGCGTCCCGACGCGTTCTGGCGCAAGCTCGGGACGCGAACGCGCGTCGGCTTCGGCGAGTCCTACGTCGACGGTGACTGGGATTGCGACGACCTCGTCGGGCTGTTCGCGCTACTCGGGCGCAACCTCGAGGCGACGGCGGAGCACCCAACCCTGAAGCGGCTCCACCGCCTGCAGGAGCTCCGGCCCGACCGGCGCCCACGACAGACGCTCGCGGCCGCCAAGGACAATATCCATGCTCATTACGACCTCGGGAACGACCTGTTCGCGCTGATGCTGGATCCGACCATGACGTACTCCTGCGCGTACTGGGAGCGACCGGGGATGACGCTCGCAGAGGCGCAGCGCGCCAAGATCCGTCATGTCTGCGAAAAGCTGCAGCTCGGGCCCGCCGATCACGTGCTCGAGATCGGCTGCGGCTGGGGCGGGTTCGCGATCGAGGCCGCCACCACACTACGGCTGTCGCGTCACGGGTCTGACCCTCTCACCGAGTCAGGCGGCGTACGCACGCCGCCGCGCCGCCGAGGCGGGGGTAGGCGACCGCGTCGACATCCGTGAGCAGGACTACCGTCTGATCGACGGCCGGTTTACGAGGATCGCGTCGATCGAGATGTTCGAGGCGATCGGGCTGGCCGAGTACGGCAACTACTTCGGGGCAATCGACCGCCTTCTCACTCCCGACGGGATCGCCTGCGTCCAGACGATCGGCGTGCCCGACCGGCGCTTCGAGCGCTACAGGCGCCGTCCCGACTGGATCCAGCAGACGATCTTTCCCGGCTCGCTGCTTCCGTCGCTGGAGGCGATCGCGCGCGCGGTCGCCGGAACGCGCCTGCAGATCCACGGGATCGAGGAGATCGGCTTCGGATATGCCCGCACGTTGCGCGAGTGGCGCCAGAACGTCATGCGCAATGTGGAGAGGATCCGCGAGCTCGGGTACGACGAGCGATTCCTGCGCCTCTGGGACTTCTACCTCTCCTTTTGCGAGGCCGGGTTCGCGATCCGCTCGTTGCGCAACATGCAGATCGTTCTCACCCATCCCGCGAACGACTCGCTGCCCGAGCTCCCGGCCTTGCGGCCGAGCTATTGAGCTTCGAGCTCTATCGCCGTTCGTTGACGCCGCTCGTCCGGGCGATCTACCGGCTCGAGGTGCGCGGCGAGCGAACCTGCCGCCCACCGGGCGGCTCGTGGTCGCCGCGAACCACGACTCGATGCTCGACCCGTTCGTCCTCGCCGCCGCGATCCCGCGGCCGATCCGCTACCTGGGCAAGGCCGAGCTGTGGCGGGTGCCGCTGCTCCGGCGCTGGCTCGACCACGTCGAGGCGATCCCGGTCGCAGCGGAACCGCAGCGACACCGGCGCGATCGAGGCGGCGCTGGCCGCGCTCGAGGCGGGCGAGGTGGTCGGCATCTTCCCGAAGGCGGCGTGCGCCGCGAAGGGCCCTGGCTGCGCGGTGCCGCGCGCATGGCGCTCGCCACCGGCGCCCCGATCCTGCCGGTGCGGCTGCTCGGAACGCGGCAGGCGTCGGCGCCGGGCACGGGTCGGGTTCCCGCGGCTCGCCGCGCTGATCGGGGAGCCGATCGCCGTCGAGCGGGCGACGCCGACCGTCGAGCTCGCACGCGAGCTGACCGACCGGCTCCAGGCCGCCGTCGAGACGCTCGCCACCTGAGCCGCGCCCGGTCGCGGGCTGTCGGGCGGCGGCTCGCGCACTACCCGGGGCAGCGCGCGGCAGGCACTCTAGGCAGATGCCCGGTCGCCGATTCGCAGCAGGACGCCTCCGAGACCGCCCGAGCGGCCGGCCGACCCCGCGGTCCGGAAGGCGAACCTGCGCCGGATCTTCCCGCTCTTCCGGCGCGTACCGGCCCCAGCTCGCGGTCGTCTTCGCGCTGATCGTCTTCTCCGCGGCGCTCGGCGTCATCCCGGCGTTCCTGCTCAAGGGCGTGCTCGACACGGCGATCCCCGAGAACGACGTCCGCCTGCTCACCGCCCTCGTGGCCGGGATGATCCTGATCCCGATCGTCACCGGCGCGATCGGCGTCTACCAGACGCTGCTCTCGAACCGCGTCGGCCAGGCCGTCATGCACGACCTGCGCACGTCGGTCTACCGGCACCTGCAGCGGCTCTCGCTCGCGTTCTTCACGCGCACCCGCACGGGCGACGTGCAGAGCCGGATCGCCAACGACATCGGCGGCATCGACACGGTCGTCACGTCGACCGCGACCTCGGTGCTCTCGAACGTGACGACGGTGATCGCGACCGTCGTCGCGATGATCCTGCTCGACTGGCGGCTCGCGGTCTTCGCGCTGATCCTGCTGCCGCTCTTCGTCTGGCTGACGAAGCGGGTCGGCGACCAGCGCAAGAAGGTGACCGCCGAGCGCCAGGTCTCGCTCGCCGACGTCTCCTCGATCGTGCAGGAGTCGCTCTCGGTCTCGGGCATCCTGCTCGGCAAGACGATGGGCCGCTCCGACGACCTCGCCGAGCGGTTCTCGGACGAGTCGCGGCGCCTCGCCGACCTCGAGGTGCGGAGCCGGATGACCGGCCGCTGGATGATGGCCGCGATCCAGATGACGTTCGCGGTCATGCCCGCGCTCGTCTACTGGTTCGCCGGCTGGTCGCAGGCGCGCGGCACCGCGGTCGATCTCGATCGGCACGCTCGTCGCGTTCACGACCCTGCAGACGCGGCTGTTCTTCCCGATCGGCAGCCTGCTCGGCGTCCAGCTCGAGGTGCAGAGCTCGCTGGCGCTGTTCGACCGCATCTTCGACTACCTCGACCAGCCGATCGACATCGTCGAGGGAACGCGCGACGCTCGATCGTCCGCGCGGCGACGTGGCCTTCGACGGCGTCTGCTTCCGCTACGACGACGACGCCTGGACGCTGAAGGACGTCTCGTTCACCGTTCCCGCCGGGACGAAGACCGCGCTCGTCGGTGAGACGGGCTCCGGGAAGACGACGTGCGGCTACCTCGTCGCACGGCTCTACGACGCGACCGAGGGAACCGTCTCGATCGACGGCATCGACGTCGCGAGCTGACCTTCGAGTCGCTCGCCGCGGCGGTCGGCGTCGTCTCGCAGGAGACCTACCTCTTCCACTCGACCGTGCGCGAGAACCTCCGCTTCGCGAAGCCCGACGCGACCGACGAGGAGGTCGAGGAGGCGGCACGGGCGGCGCAGATCCACGAGCTGATCGCCTCGCTCCCGACGGGTACGACACGGTCGTCGGCGAGCGTGGCTACCGCTTCTCGGGCGGCGAGAAGCAGCGGATGGCGATCGCGCGCACGGTCCTGCGGAACCCGCCGATCCTCGTGCTCGACGAGGCGACCTCGGCGCTCGACACGCAGACCGAGCGGCTCGTCCAGGAGGCGCTCGAGCGCCTCGCCGAGGGCCGCACGACGATCGCGATCGCCGCACCGGCTCTCGACCGTCCGCGACGCGGAGCAGATCGTCGTCCTCGACCGCGGCCGCGTCGCGGAGACGGGCACGCACGACGAGCTGCTCGCCGCGGGCGGCCGCTACGCGATGCTCGTGGCGCGGGACGCGGACATCGAGCCCGAGTCCCAGGGAGCCGTGGCCGGGATCGCCTGACACGCGTGAGACATGTCAGGAACCGACCCGCGCGGTCGGCGGCGTACGTACGATACGCCGGTTGCGCAGGGAGTCTTCGGCTCCGCATCCCCGTTCGTGAACCCGGACATCGACGTTCATCGGAGGCCGCTGACATGACGACAACCCCGACCAGGGGCCGCGTCGGCCTCGACGAGCACGGCCTCGACCCCGAGGGCACGGTCGTCTGGAGCCCGACGACGGCGCAGCTCTACACAGCACGCGCTGAAGCGCGGCGACGGCAGGCTCGCGCGACGGCGGCCCGCTCGTCGTCGACACCGGCGCCTTCACCGGCCGCTCGCCGAAGGACAAGTTCGTCGTCGCCGAGCCCGGCTCCGAGGATCGGATCTGGTGGGGCGAGATCAACCAGCCGCTCCCCGAGGAGCAGTTCGACGGCCTCCGCGCGAAGGTCGTCGCGCACCTCGAGGCGCAGGATCCGCTCTACGTCGTCGATGCCTTCGCCGGGGCGGACCCGGCCCACCGGATCGCCGTGCGCGTGATCACCGCCAGCCCGTACCACGCGCTGTTCGCGAAGACGATGTTCATCGAGCCGGACGGGCCGAGCTCGACCGCTTCGCGCCCGAGGCGCTCGTCCTGCACGCGCCCGAGGTCGAGGCCGATCCCGCCGCCGACGGCACGCGCACGGGCACGTTCGTCGTCCTCCATCCGACCCGCGCGCGAGGTGCTCGTCGGCGGCACGTTCTACGCCGGCGAGATCAAGAAGTCGATCTTCACGGTGATGAACGACCGGCTCCCGCTCGAGGGCGTCCTCCCGATGCACTGCTCGGCGAACGTCGGCGAGGACGGCACGGTCGCGGTCTTCTTCGGCCTCTCCGGCACGGGGAAGACGACGCTCTCGGCCGATCCGTCGCGCTCGCTGATCGGCGACGACGAGCACGGCTGGGGCGCGAACGGCGTCTTCAACATCGAGGGCGGCTGCTACGCGAAGGTGATCCGGCTCTCGGCGGAGGCGGAGCCGGAGATCTTCCGGACGACGCGCACCTTCGGCACGGTGCTCGAGAACGTCGTCATCGACGAGCGTGGCGTCGTCGACCTCGACGACGACGCGAAGACCGAGAACACGCGGGCCGCCTACAAGCTCGAGCGAGATCGCGAACGCGCTGCCCGCGAAGCGGGCCGGCCACCCGAGCTCGGTCGTGATGCTGACCGCCGACGCGTTCGGGATCCTGCCGCCGATCGCGCGCCTGACGCGCGACCAGGCGCTCTACTACTTCCTCTCCGGCTTCACGGCGAAGCTCGCCGGCACCGAGATCGGCGTCACCGAGCCGCAGCCGACGTTCTCGACCTGCTTCGGCGCACCGTTCCTGCCGCAGCCGCCCGCCGTCTACGCGCGGATGCTCGGCGAGAAGCTCGACGCGCACGGCGCGGCGGTCTGGCTCGTCAACACCGGGCTGGACGGGCGGCCCGTTCGGCGAAGGGCACCGGATGCCGATCCAGGCGACCCGGGCGCCTGCTCGCACGCCGCCCTCTCGGGAGAGCTCGACGACGGCCGACGTACCGCACCGACGACGGTCTTCGGTTTCGACGTGCCGATCGCCGTTCCGGGCGTCGATGCGTCGCTCCTCGATCCACGCTCGACCTGGCGTGACCCCGAGGCGTACGACGCGAAGGCGCGCGAGCTGGCGGTCGCATGTTCAGGTCGAACTTCGAGGAGAGTTCGCCGCCGATGCGGGTGCAGCCGTCGCGGCAGCCGGACCTCGCGGGTCGAGCGTCGCGGGAGCCTCGCGTCGCCGTGCCGCGATCTGAGGCCGCCGCAGCGTCCTCGTTGACAGGCCCGGCCCGATGCGCATCGGGTAGTTTCCGTTGCGATGGATGCTTCCTACGACGTCCTCGTCGTCGGCGCCGGGTGCGCCGGCATGCGCGCAGCCATCGAGGCCCACGACCGTGGCGCCAAGGTCGCCGTGATCTCCAAGCTGCACCCGACGCGGAGCCATTCCGGCGCCGCCGAGGGCGGCATCAACGCGGCGCTCGGCAACACCGCCGAGGACAGCCCCGAGAAGCACGCGTTCGACACGGTCAAGGGCTCCGACTACCTCGGCGACCAGGACGCGATCGAGATCTTCACGAGGGAGGCGCCCGGCGACATCTACCAGCTCGAGCACTGGGGCGCCGTCTTCTCGCGCAACGCCGAGGGCCGCCTCGACCAGCGCCCGTTCGGGGCCGCCGGCTCGCCGCGCACCGTCTACGCCGCCGACATCACGGGCCACGTCCTGATCCAGGTCCTCTACGAACAGCTCCAGCGGCGGATGGCCGAGGGGATGGTCGTATTCGAGGAGTTCTTCGCCTTCCGGCTCGTCGTCGAGGACGGCCGCTGCACCGGCGTCATCTCCTGGGACCTGATGAACGGCGGCGTCAAGCTCGTCACCGGCAAGTCCGTGATCCTCGCGACGGGCGGCGTCGGGCGCCTCTACCGGGCGACGACGAACGCCTACGCGTGCACGGGCGACGGCATGTCGATGGCGTTGCGCGAGGGGCTGCCGCTGAAGGACATCGAGTTCATGCAGTTCCACCCGACGACGATGTACCCGAGCGGGATCCTGATCACCGAGGGCTGCCGCGGCGAGGGCGGCTACCTGATCAACAAGGAGGGCGAGCGCTTCATGCAGCGCTACGCCCCGAACGCGCTCGAGCTCGCCTCGCGCGACGTCGTCTCGCGCTCGGAGACGACCGAGATCGAGGCCGGCCGCGGCGTCAACGGCTCGGTCTTCCTCGACCTGCGTCACCTCGGCCCCGAGAAGATCCTCACGAAGCTGCCCGGCTCGCGCGAGCTCGCGATGACCTACGCAGGCGTCGACCCGATCTACGCGCCGATCCCCGTTCGGCCCGGCGCCCACTACCACATGGGCGGGATCGAGACGGACAACTGGGGCCTGACCGAGATCGAAGGGCTCTACGCCGCCGGCGAGGTCGCGTGTGTCTCCGTCCACGGCGCCAACCGACTCGGCGGCAACTCGCTGATGGAGACGATCACGTTCGGTCGTCGCTCGGGACAGGCTGCGGCCGAACACGCGCTCGGGGCTCCCGACGGTGGCGGCTCGGGCGAGGCGGCCCGCGCCGATGCAGAGACCTGGGTCGCCTCCCTGCTCGCCAATACACAGGGCGAGCGCCCGTGGGCGATCCGCGACGAGCTCGGTCAGTCGATGCTCGACAACTTCGGCGTCTTCCGGCGCGAGGAGAAGATGGAGGCCCAGCTCGGCGTGATCGACTCCCTTCGAGAGCGCTACGCGCGGGGCGTTCTCGTCGAGGACAAGGGCGACGTCTTCAACAGCGATCTCACCCAGGCGATCGAGCTCGGCTATCTCCTCGATGTCGCAGCCTGCATGGTGCAGGCCGGTCTGGCGCGCAAGGAGAGCCGCGGGGCCCACTCACGGCCCTATGACTTCCCCGATCGCGACGACGAGCATTTCCTCAAGCACTCGATCACGCGCTGGGTCG
>CAWCYU010000006.1:0-266458 GCA_963799905.1 uncultured Thermoleophilia bacterium | reverse complement strand
AGAATGACCTATTCCAGCGATTTGACGAGTATTGCTCTTGACAATCACCCAATGTGAGCGACAACATAGGCTCGTGCGGTACGAGCGACCCCGTTCCGATCCGCCCCGACGCTGAGCCTTGCGAAAGGAGATCTCGATGAACACGACGACGGCGACCAGGGAGGTCGCGGCTCGGACGCAGCGTGACCCCCGGCCGGCCCCGTGTCGGGCTGCTCGGGATCATGCAGGGCCTCTACGACGAGATGCTGCCCGGCATCAGCGAACGCCAGGAGGCGTACGCCCGCGAGATCGGTGCAGCGCTCGCCGGGGTCGCCGACGTTCACGTCGCGGCGCCCGTCAAGGATCGCGAAGGCATCGACAACGCCGTCCGCACGTTCGAGCACGAGGCGGTCGACGGCCTGCTGGTGGTGATGCTCACCTACGGCCCGGCGATGCGCGTCGCTCGGTCGTTCGCCGACACGCGGCTCCCGATCTGCCTGCTCAACGTGCAGCCGGTTCCCGAGATCACGGCCGACTGGGACATGAGCGACCTGACCTACAACCAGGGCATCCACGGTGCCCAGGACACGGCCAACGCCATGGTGCGGTCGGGCCGGCCGTTCCACGTGATCACCGACGACTGGCGGCTCCCGTCTTTCGAGCACGCAGTCGGCCAGTGGGCGCGAGTCGCGGCAGCCGTCACCCGTTGGCGCCGGCTCAAGGTCGCGATCCTCGGGTATGCCATGAACGGGATGGGCGACATCCGGGTCGACGTCCATACGTTGCTTCGCACACTCGGCCCACAGATCGACGCGATCGCGCCGGGCGAGCTCTATCGCGCTGCGAGCGCCGTCGATGCCGAAGCGGTCGCAGACCTGATCGCGGAGGAGGACGAGCTGTTCGAGATCGATCCGCGGCTGAGCGCCGTCGAGCGGGAGGACCATGCCCGCATGCAGCTCGGGCTCGAGCGGATTCTCGTCGACGGTGGCTACGGCGCGTACTCGACCCACTTCGGAGCCGTCGCGGAGGACGGCCGCTTCGCCCGGCTGCCGCTGGCGGCGGCCTCGAGCCTGATGGCGAAGGGATACGGCTTCAGCGCCGAGGGGGACGGGCTGACGGCGGCGCTGATGTCCGCGGCCCAGAACCTGATCGGCGAGACGCAGTTCACCGAGATGTACGCGATGGACTTCGTCCGCGACGCGTTCCTGATGAGCCACATGGGCGAGGGCAACTGGGCGCTCGCCCGTGACGACGAGCGGGTGAAGTTGATCAAGCGACCGCTCGGGATCGGCGGCCTCGACGACCCGCCGACGTTCCTCTTCCGCTATCGGGTGGGTGCCGCAACGCTGGCAACGCTCGTCGCCCTGGGCGACGAGCGCTTCCGGCTCGTGGTATCCGAGGGGGAGATCCTCGACTCCGACGCGCTGCCGGGGCTGGAGATGCCGTACGGGTTCTTCCGGCCGGACACCGGCCTCCGAGACTGCATCGACGGCTGGCTGCGATCCGGGGGGCCCCATCACCAGGTCCTGAACCTCGGGCGACGGGCGGCGGAGTGGCGCCTCTTCAGTCAGGCCGCGGGGATCGAAATGGTGCTCGTCTGAGGTGGACAGCCCGCCCGTGCGCGTCCGGCCCTCGAGCCCGGGCCTCTTCCGCGCCCCGGGTCGCGTCAACCTCATGGGCGACCACACGGATTACTCCGGCGGTCTCGTCCTTCCCGTCGCGATCGACCGCTATGTGACGCTCGACGTCAGCGCCACGAATCGACGGCGTTACCGTCCTGCGCTCGCAGGGGTTCGAGGGCGTGACGAAGCTCTCCTCGGACGGTCGGCTCGACGAAGGCGGTCCGCCGTGGGGTCGCTACGCCGCCGCCGTGCACGTCGAGCTCGCCGAGCTGGGGCGTCCGGAGGTGGGAATCGAGGGATCCGTCCGCTCCGACATCCCTGTCGGCGCGGGCGTTTCGTCCTCGGCTGCGTTCGAGGTCGCCCTCGCCACGGCATTCTGCGGCGTGGCAGGTCTGACGCCCGACCCGAAGGATCTCGCGCTCGCCTGTCAGCGGGCCGAGCACCGTGCCGTCGGTGTGCCCTGCGGACCGATGGACCAGCTCGCCTCGGCGCTCGGAATTGCGGGCCACGCGCTGCGAATCGACTGCGGCACGCTCGACGTCCGGCCCGTCAGGCTGCCGGCGGGGGTCATGATCCTGGTGCTCGATTCTGCGGTCCCTCGCCGACTCGAGCACACCGCCTATGCCGAAGCGCCGCGCCGAGGTGGAGCGCGGCCATCCGGGGCGCATGCGCCATGTCGAGTCCGAGAACGAGCGGGTCGACGCCCTCTGCGGACTGTTCGAGGGTCCGATCCTCGACCGGGCGTCGATCGGGAACGTGTTCGCCGCGAGCCATCGCAGCCTGGCCGAGGACTTCGAGGTGTCGACGGCCGAGCTCGACCTTCTCGTGGCATTGGCGCTCAGCGAGGGCGCATTCGCGGCGCGCCTGACCGGAGCGGGATTCGGCGGCTCTGTCGTCGCCCTCGTCGATGTCGACCAGGCGGCTGACGTCGGCGCGCGCGTGGTCGCACGCTACCGAGCCGAGAGCGGCCTGTCGGGCGCGGCGCACCTCTGTGAGGCGGTCGCCGGGGCGCTCCCTCCGGTCACGCCGACGCCGCCCGCAGTCGCTCCGCAGCCTCCTCGGGAGTGATGTCGCGTTGGGGCTCGGCGAGAAGCTCGTAACCGACCATGAACTTGCGGATGGTCGCCGACCGCAGCAGGGGTGGGTAGAAGTGCAGATGCAGATGGGAGCACTCGCGTGCCTCGGCACCGGTCGTCGGTGCCTGATGGATCGCCCATCGAGTACGGGAACGGCGTGCCGAACAGGCCGTCGTAGCGCTGCACCAGGTTCTTCAACACCGACCCGAGGGCGGCGCGTTCGGCGTCGTCGAGGTCGAGCAGGGAGGGCGCTCGTCGGCGGGCGATGACGAGCGTTTCGAAAGGCCACACGGCCCAGTACGGTACGACCGCCACGAAGTGGTCGTTCTCCTCGACGATCCGCTCCCGCTCGTCGTCCAGGTAGTCGAGCAAGACAGCGGAACGCCCGAGGGCCTCCTGCTCGCGCGCAACGATCGTGGGCACGTGCTCGGTCGCCCAGATCTGCCCGTGCGGGTGCGGATTGCTCGCCCCCATCTGGGCTCCTCGATTTTCGAAGATCTGGACATGCCCGATGTGAGGATCTGCGCCGAGCTCCTTGTACTGTTCCGTCCAGGTCTCGACGATCTCGCTCGATCGCCTCTACCGAAAGGTCTCCGAAACCGAGGTCGTGGCGTGGTGAATAGCAAACGACTCGACAGGTGCCATGCTCGCCGTCCCCTCCGGGAACCAAGCGCGGGGAAGTCGTTCGTGAAAACGCACGTTCCGTCGTAGTCGGGATTCCGCTGGCCGCCGGCACGCTCGTTGCCGGGGCAGAGGTAACACGTGGGGTCGTGCTGGGCAGAGCCTCCGGTGGCGGCTCGTCGATGTGACCTAGCCACGGACGCTCGGTCCTCTGGGGTGAAACGAGTACCCACTCGCCCGTCAGCGGGTTGTAGCGGCGGTGGGGGCCATCGTGGCGTCTCTCTCGCCGTCACCGACCGAGTCTATCCGGGTGGTCCCCGAAGGGCGGGGGCCGCATGGGCCGAGTGTGTGCACGGGGTTCGGAAGTGGGAGGGGTGTCACCTGGCCGGCTCTAGAGTCCGGCGAGGATCAGCTCGGTGATCGACTCGTAGGTCTCACCGGGGCCGAGGTCGGTTGCCGGGAACTGTGGGTTGCTCGGTGAATCCGGGAAATGTTGCGTCTCCAGGGCGACGCCTGCGTGGGGTCCGTAGAGGGCCCCGCCGGCACCGCGAAGTGTTCCGTCGAACCGGTTCCCCGTGTAGAGCTGGAGACCGGGCTCGCTGGTCCAGATCTCCAACGACCGTCGCGCTTCCTCGGTGAGCGAGCAGGGCGGCTCGCCGGAGCTGCTCGTCGCCGGTCCGGCGGAGGATGAAGTTGTGGTCGTAGCCGCCGGCGAACCGGAGCTGCTCAAGGCTTCATCGATCCGCTGACCTATGGTCGTCGGCACTCGAAAGTCGAGCGGAGTCCCATCGACTGACGCTATCGTCCCCGGTCGGGATCAGCGTCCTCGTCGATCGCGGTGTAGTGGTCTGCGTCGATCGTCAACTCGTGGTCGAGGACGTCACCCGATCCCTTCCCCGGCCAGATTGAAGAAGGCGTGATTGGTCAGGTTGACGACCGTGCCTCCTATCCGTGGTTGCTCGGTATCGGATCCGCAGCGCGTTCACATGCACGAGCGTGTACTCGACTTCGACGTCAACGGCGCCCGGATAGCCCTTCTTCCCCGTCGGCGCTGTGGTAGCCGAGGGCGAGGCTCGGCGCGCCGTCGCAGGCGCAGCCTTCGGATCTCCCACACCTTCTTGTCGAAACCGGCGTGCCCTCCGTGGAGATGATGCTCTCCCTCGTTTCGAGAGAGCCCGTGCCTCGTGCCATCGATGTCGAGCCGAGCCCCGGGAGATGCGGTTCGCGTACCGGCCAACGGTCGCCCCGAGGTAAGCGTTCGTCGTGCACGCAGTAGCCGTCGATGCTCCCGAAGCCGAGGATGATGCTCCGTTCCGCGCCAGCTCGGCCGGGCGGGACGATCGCCTGCAGCGTCGCACCGTAGGTGAGGACGGCAATCTCGAGCCCGTCCTGGTCGGGAAAGGACGACGCGCTGAACTGCCTCTCCCTCCGGCGTCAGGCCGAAGAGATGCGCGTCGACCGAGGAAGCCGCTCGCGTCAGCCACAGTTGCATGCCTATCGCCCGACCGCTGGGTTGCGCCCCATGATGCGCACTCATCTAGCCGGCCGGCGCGTTCCTGACGCGATACTCGGCGGCCACGATCGACGTCAACTCGGCGACGGAGGTCTCGTTGGTCGGCTTGTCGAACGCGATGCGGCCGTTGCGGAGGAGGTTGACTCGGTCGCACATCTCGAAGACGTGCACGTAGTTGTGCGCGATCACGATCATCGAGACGTCGCCGCGCTTCTTGAGCTCCGTTATCAACTCGATGATCAGGGCGCCCTCGCGCGCCCCCATCGCAGCAAGGGGCTCGTCGAGCAGGATGATCGTCGCGTTCGAGTGCGTCGTGCGAGCGATCGCGATCGCCTGGCGCTGTCCTCCCGACATGCGCGCCACCTCCGCGTCCATCGACTGGATGCGCACGCCGATGGCGTCCAGATACTCGCGCGACCGGTTCCGCATCGCACGGTTGTTGAGGAAGCGCAGCGGGCCCACCCGATGCGTGATCTCGCGATTCAGGAACATGTTGTGGTAGACGGAAAGGCCCGGGACGAGTGCGAGATCCTGGAAGACGGTGTCGATGCCGAGCGAGCGAGCGTGCGTCACCGACTTGAGCTGCACCTCTTCGCCGTGGACGAACATGCGACCCGAGTCGGGCTTGTGGAAGCCCGTGAGGATCTTGATCAGCGTGGACTTGCCCGCGCCGTTGTCGCCGATCAAACCGAGCACCTCGCCGGGTCGGAGGTTGAGCGAGACGTCCTCGAGCGCCGTCACGACACCGAAGCTCTTGCGGATGTTCTCCACCCGGATCGCGTCGGGTTCCGCGACCGGCGTTCGATCGTCCGACTGGACCGCGGACTCGCTCATCTCGAGGTCCCGAGCCGCCCCGACTGGCGGATCCGCTCCAGCGTCACGTTGAACGACATCGACGCGATGATCGCAATCCCGAGGACGAGGTCGAACGTATACGCGTTGATTCCCTGCAGCGTGAACCCGAGATTGAGCACGGCGAGCACGAGCACGCCGAGCGCGGCGCCGATGATCGTGCCCGACCCGCCGAACAAGGAGGTGCCGCCGATCACGGCCGCGGCGACGGCGTAGAACATGAGCGGCGTGCCGCCCTGCAGCGCCTGGATGGAGGTGATGCGAACCGACTCGAGAATGCCGGCCAGCGCGGCGAGAGTGCTGCAGAGCACGAAGTTCCCCACCTTGATCTTCTGGACGTTGACGCCGCTCTCGCTCGCCCCGATGAGGTTGCCACCGGTGGCGACCGTGTGGAGCCCCCAGCGTGTCCTGTTGAGGAGGATGGTCATCGCGACGATCACGCCGAGCGCCCAGTAGACCGTCACATAGGCGCCCCCGCCGAAGAACTCGAAGAACGTGCTTCCCCCGGGAGTCTCCACGGGAAATGCACCCGACATGAGGAGCGTCAATCCGTTCAGGAGAAAGATCATCCCGAGTGTCGTGATGAACGAGGGCACGCCGACGCCGACCGTGACCACCCCGTTCACCACTCCGACGAGCGAGCCCGAGAGCAAGCCGACGATCACCGCAAGCCAGATCGGCAGTCCCCAGCTGTGGTTCGCGAAGTAGAAGATCCAGGTGGAGAAGGCGTAGACGTTCCCCGCTGAGAGGTCGATCTCGCCACAGATCAGGAGCATCACCTCGCCCGCGGCGATGATCGCGATCGGTGCCGAGAACTCGGCGATCACCCGTGCGTTCTCCTGCCCGAAGAACGCGTCCGTCCTCAACGAGAAGTAGACGACGAGTCCGAACAGGACGACACCGATGCTCGCCTCGCGGCGGCGAACGAACGCACCCGCAACGCGCCAGCCGAAGCTCACGCGTTGCGGGGGTTCGGGAGGCCGTGGTGCTGTGGCGGCCTCGGTCACGTGTTACGAAACGGGGTACTTCTGGGCTTTGGAGCTGCCCTCGTAGCGTGTCGTCGTCGACAGGTACGGCTTCACGTTCGCCTTCGTGACGAACAGGATGCCCGTGTTCGTGTTGGACGGCGCCACGAGCCCGGACGTGTAGCGGTAGAAGAACAGCTGCAGGACCGGGAGCCAACCCTGGAGATACGGCTGCTGGTCGATCGTGAAGTCCAGCTGGTTCGCCGCGATCAGCTTCAGGGTCGTCGGCGTGAGATCGTAGCCACCCGCTTTCACTCCCTTCTTCTTCAATCCGTACTTGGCCACGGTCTGACCCACCGCCTGCGTCGAGCCGGCGTCGACGGCGAACATGCCCTTCAGATCCTTGTGACCGAGGTAGTAGGCCTCGACCTTCGCGACCTCGTCGGGAAGCAGCGCGCCGGTGGCGATCGCCGTCGTCTTGATCTTGCCGGCGCCGAACTTCTTGATCGCTGCAATGGCACCATCGATCCGCGGCTGGATGTTCAGCTGGCCGGGGGTGGCGATGAACAGCGCCACGTCACCACTGCCGACGAGGTTGACGATCCGTTGGCCCATCGCGTACCCCGAGGCGTACAGATCCTGGCCGATGTACGCGAGCCGCTTGTTCGGGTTTCCCGGAGGCACGTCGGCGTTGTAGGCGAGCACCGGAATGCCCTTGGCGTCGGCGGCCGCGGTCGGTCCGTTGAACGCCTTCAGGTCGACGAGGCAGCACGAGATTCCCGACGCCTTGGCCGAGATGGCCGAGTTGAACGCGTTGACCATCTGGCTGATGTCCGAGGTGGTGGAACCGGTCCACTGGTAGCTGCAGCCGAGCAGCGAGCATGCGTCCTGCGCGCCGTAGATCGTGGGGACGAAGAACGGGTTCGTCGTCACGTGGTTGACGAACACGAACTTCCAGTTCGGATGGGACTTGATGAAGCTGTCGGCAGCAACCGCTTCGGCAACTGCACCGAACGTCGGGCTCGCGACGACGGCCGAGGGGATGGTGAGCGCTGCAGCTCCGAGCCCGATCCGCTTCAGTAGGGTACGCCGATCCGAGACGAGCTCTCGGCGTTCCTCTGCTTCAGCCTTGGAGACGTCGTCGCCGACGATGTCGTCGAACTCCACCGGAAACCTCCCTTGGGTTGACGCGTCGTTACTTTCGGCGCGATCTTGGTCGCGATTGTTACCGCTAACGGCTCGTGATGTCAAGCGCACGGGAGGATGGCATTTACTAACTCAAAGAGAGGAGATCTCTTGGATATTCCTACATGTGAGCGGCAACATGATCGGCGTCCGAAGGCGAACCTGGAAATAGGAAAAGCCCCGTTTCGGGGGCTTCTCTCATTCCGGCGACTGAGGGGTGTCAGCCGTGAGGACGAACTTGTCGCTCCCAGTTCGTCTGGCTGATGCTTTCGAACCTGCACGTAAGGGTTCGGTGTCGTGACAATGCGAGGTCAGGTCCCGGTCAGGTTACGCCGACCACCGCCGACAAACGACGGCCAACCGCCTTGACCTGAACCGCGCGAACAACCCAGGCTGACGTCCCGCGACCTCCGCTGACGACCATCTTCCCGGCCTGTCCTGCACGCTGAGGTTGCATGAGGGACTCAGCCATATCTGAACTCGACCTGACCGGCTGCCGCTAGCCCCCTCGTTATGCCACTTCGAGGGCGACCTCCGACTGTGCGTGTCGGAGGTCGCCACGCGGCCCTCACCCTCCTCCCTCGAAGTCGTCACGGCGCAGGGGCCTGTTTCGGGGCCTTGCGAGGTCGGCTACCGCTCCGCCCTAACTGGCTTCGACCTGACAGGCCCCCGCCAACCCCTTATTTCATGCCGCTTCGAGAGCGACCCCCCGACTGTGCGTGTCGGAGTCCTCCCCGCCCTCCCCCCGGTCCGGGTCGCGAAGCCCTGGGGCCTGTTTGGGGCGTAGACCGTCGTGCTGTCAGCCACCGGTCAGCCGGACGTCAGGGCGAGCCTTTGTCATTCCTGAGGAAACGCTCTATGGTCGCGTCCGGAGGACAGACATGCCCGCTTCAGCGAACCCACCACTTGGGACCGAGCTGGCCGGCTACCGGCTGGAGGCGCTGCTCGGCCGCGGCGGGATGGGGGTCGTGTACCGGGCGCGCGATCTGGCGCTCGACCGTGATGTGGCGCTGAAGCTGCTGGCGCCGCACCTCGCCGAGGACGTCTCGTTCCGGGAGCGGTTCCTGACCGAGTCGCGGGTGGCGGCGTCGCTGGAGCATCCGAACGTGGTGCCGATCCACGACGCGGGCGAGATCGACGGGCAGCTGTACATCGTGATGCGCCTCGTCGTGGGCAGCGACCTGAAGGTCGTGTTGCGGGCGGGCCGCTCGAGCCGGCCCGGGCCGTGGGGATCGTGGAGCAGATCGCGAGCGCGCTCGACGCCGCTCACGCGCGAGGGCTCGTGCATCGTGACGTGAAGCCGTCGAACGTGCTGCTCGACGAGCACGGAGCATGTCGTACCTGGCCGACTTCGGCTTGAGCCGCTACCTCGGCGACGCGGCAGCCTCGCTCGGCCCGGCCAGGTCGCTCGGCACCGCCGACTACGTTGCGCCCGAGCAGATCCGCGGCGAGCAGGTCGACGGCCGCACCGACGTCTATGCGCTCGGCTGCCTCCTCTACGAGTGCCTCGCCGGCGAGCCGCCGTTTCGCCGTGGCTCGGACGCCGCGACGCTGTTCGCCCAGCTCGAAGACGACCCGCCCGACTCTGCCCGGTCTCGAGGAGGTGCTCCCGAAGGCGCTCGCGAAAGACCCGGCCGACCGCTACCCCACCTGCGGCGAACTCATCGCCGACGCCCGCCAGGCGCTCGGGCCTCGAACCGAAACGCCGCCCGCTGGCCCCTCGCCTTCGCCGCCGTCGGCATCGCCCTGATCGCCGCCGCCCTCACCGGCTACTTCCTCACCCAGCGAAGACGGCAGCCTGCCGCAAGGCGTTCCCGGGAGGCGACACACTCGTCCGCATCGACCCCGACGACGAACACCGCCGCCGAGCGGATCCCGGTCGGCCGCGACGCCAGCGCAGTCGCGGTAGGCAGCGGCTACGTCTGGGTGACGAGCTTCGCGGGCGGAGACGTCTGGCGGATCGACCCGAAGAGCAAAGCGGTGCTTCGGATTCCGACCCGAGGCACCCCGACGGACGTCGCCGTCGCAGGCGGCCAGGCGCTCGTCGCGAACGGCCCGCAGCAGAGTCTCACAGCTCTCGACACGGAGACCGGAGAGACCCGGTTCGTCTCGACGCTCGGCACGGCCAACAGCACTGGCTCGCCCCGGGTAACCGGCGCACGGCACCGATCTCTGGTTCGCCGACCCCACGAGGCATGTGGTCGGTCGGCTCGGCGAAGACCTGCAGGGCGGCGACTCGGAACAGGAGATCCCGGTACCGCCGGACAGGACGAGCCTGACACGGGCCTACGAGTCGTTCGACGGATTCGCGTCCGGCCTGGGGTCCCTCTGGGTTGCCGGTGATGCCCTCGGTCGCACGGTCTGGCGCATCAACCCGAGGACGCATGCCGTCGTCGCCACGATCCCGCTTCCGTTCGTTCCGGCCGATGTCACCGCCGGCGAGGGCGCGGTCTGGGTGACGTCGCTGTTGGGCGATGCTGTCGCCCGCATCGATCCGGCACGCAACCGGATCGTCCGGATGGTACGCGTCGGGCACGGAGCGCGAAGCGCCACCACGGGCTTCGGGTCGCTCTGGGTCGCGAACTCGATCGACGGCACCGTCTCCCGGATCGACCCGAAGACGAATCGGATCGTGGCGACGATCCCGGTCGGACACGAGCCGGGGGACATCGCGGTGGGACCCGACGGGGTCTGGGTGACGACGCGCCGCGTCCAAGCCCGTCGACGCGGCGGGCGGGACGATTGCAATTGGCGTCCTCTCCGATTGCAAGGGCCGCTACTCGTTCACCCGCGCTGCCACGCTCGCCGGGGCCGATCTCGCCCTGCTCGAGCGAGGCGGCAAGCGCGGCGGGCCTGTTCTGACGGACGGCGTCGAGGGCGTCTCGATCGACGGACATCCGGTCCGGCTCGTCTTCGGCTGTTCGGACACGACGACTGCCTCTGCGCTCTCGGAGGCGCGACGGCTCGTCGACGACGTCGGCGTCCGCGTCCTGATCGGCCCGCTGGGGGGAAACCAGGGCCTCGCGCTGCAGGACTTTGCGAGACGGCGGCCGGGCGTCGCCTTCGTCAACGGCAATTCGTCAGACCAGCTCCTCCGATCCGGCCCCGAACTTCTTCAGCTTCCACAGCGACGGCGCCGGCTGGACCGCCGGCCTCGGAACGTATGCCTACCGAACGCTCGGCTGGCGCCACGCCGTACTCGTCGCCGACCTCGAGGACGACGTCTTCAACTGGACACAGGCTGCCGGCTTCGTCGCCGAGTTCTGCTCGCTCGGTGGAACCATCACGAAACGCGTCTGGGTGCCCGCCGGCACGCAGGATTACTCCGCCGTGATCGGAGGCGTTCCCTCGTCGGGTGTGGACGGCTTCTTCTTCGCGACCTATCCGCAGACGATCCTGGCCTTCGCGCGGGGGTATCCGGGCCTGCGGGGGAACATCTCGAGCAAGGTGATCCCGGGCACGTTCCCGGACCTCGGGGGGCTTGCAGATCACTCGGCCGACGAACGCGTGGCCTCGTCGGAGGAGGAGCCGAGGGAGGCAGCGGCTTCGACGCCTACATGCGCGAGCTTCCGCGCGGCGTTCCCGCAAGAAGATCCCCTGGTCGAGGGAGCTACTTCGACATCTTCTACCACGATGCGACGGCTGCGACGCTGAAGGCGCTGGCGGCGGTCCACGGTGACCTCTCTGGCGGCGAGCAGCGATTCATGGCCGCGCTCGCGAACGTTCGCCTCGCCTCGCCGCTCGGGTCGATCAGGCTCGACAAGGATCATCAGGCGATCGCCTCGAACTACGTCTACACAGGACAGCCGGGTGATCAGTGCGATCCACGGCGTCGATCACACGTTCGGCGGCTACTTCACGCCGACACGACCCGCCGCCGAGCTGAGACGCCGGCCTGCGTGAAGCGGACGCCGCCGCCGTGGGCGCGCTGATCAGGCCGAGGATCGACCAGGTGAAGCGCGTCAGGTTCTCGGCCGGCGCGAGGCCGCCGGGCCGGAGGCCCTTGCGCACGAGGAGCGCCGGTCGGCCCGTGCCGACGAGCGCGCTCGCGCGTCGGCCCGAGGCCGTCCTTGCGCCAGCGGTCGGAGAGGCCGACGACGGAGATCGCGGCGTCGCGCGAGGCGTCGGCGAGCGCCGAGGGGCCTGCCTCCAGGAGGAGCGGCTCCGCCGCGACACCGAGCGCACGCTGAACTGCGAGCGAGGCGCTCGCGAGCAGGCGGCTCGAGTCGCGGCCGCCCTCGACTGCGGGCCCGGCGATCCGGAGCGGCACCTGCCAGCTGCCGGCGAGCCAGGCGCCGAGCTCGATCGCGCTCCAGTCGTGCTCGGCGCCGGCGAACGGCACGAGGACGGGGCCCGGCGCGAGGCCGTCGCCGACGACGACGCCCACATCGCACGGGGCGGTGCGCAGCAGTTCGCCGAGGTCGGGGTCGTCGAGGAGCGCCGGGCCGGCCGTGACGAGGATCAGGTCGACGTCCTGCTCGGTCGCGAGCCTCGACGTGTCCGCGCCGGCCGAGGTGGAGATGAACGCGGCCGCCCGCGCCTCGACGCCGCGTTCGGCGAGCGACGCGCAGTGCGCGTTCAGGGCAGCTGCCGCTCCGCCGAGCTCGGCGCGATCGCCGAGCACGCGGGCGACGATGACCTCGCGCTCGGGCTTGCGGGCGAGCGGCTCCGCGAGTGCGAGCAGCGGCTCGAGGGCTCGCCCGGCGAAGCCGACGGCGAGGATCGAGCGCCGCCGCGGGCGCGCGCGGTGCGAGCTCGAGCGACGGGTCCTGGCGCAGGATGGCCCGCTCGAGCTCCTGGAGCGCGGGGCTCGGGTCGATCCCGAGCTCGTCGACCAGCGTCTCGCTGGCGCGCCGGTAGTGCTCGAGCGCCTCCGCCTGGCGGCCGGCCCGGTACAGCGCGAGCATGAGCTGCGCCAGGAGGCTCTCGCGCACGGGGATGCTCGGCGACGAGCGCCTCGAGCTCCGGCGACGAGCTGCGCATGCTGCCCGAGCGCGAGGTCGGCATCGATCCGCCGCTCGACCGCCAGCAGGCGCAGCTCCTCCAGACGCGCGATCGCCGCCTGCGCGAACGGCTCGTAGGCGAGATCCGCGAGCGCAGGCCCACGCCAGAGCCCGAGCGCCTCGCGCAGCAGCCCGGCAGCGGCGGCGGGATCGGCCGCGGCAGCCTCCTCGACGAGCCGCTCGAAGCGGCGGACGTCGAGCTGGTCGCCGTCGAGCCGCAGGACGTAGCCGGGCGCGCGCGTGACGAGCAGCGAGGCGCCGGCGCCGAGCGCCTTGCGCAGCCGCGAGACGCTCGCCTGCAGCGTCGCCGCGCCCGACTCGGGCGCCTCGCCCGGCCAGAGCTCCTCGATCAGCCGGTCCGACGAGACGACCTGGTTGGCGTGGAGGAGCAGGAACGCGAGCAGGTTTCTCTGCCGCGGGCCCGGGAAGCGCCACGGGGCGGTCGCCGTCGAGGACCTCGAGCGGGCCGAGGATCCTGAAGTCCATGTCGCCCTCCGGGAGCGTTAGCGGGCTGTCAGTGGGCTGTAAGGGGGCTGATCCATTGTCACACCCAGAGATTGTCCACCCGGGCGATCGCGGAAGAAAGGGAGTGTCAAGTGTCTCGCATCGTCACACTCATTGCACTGGCTCTTGCCGCCGCGGCCGTCGCGGCATCGATCGCAACGGCGGACACCGGCACGCAGGCCGGGACGACCGTCGACCCGCTCGCAGTCAGCATGCTCCTCGGCAAGGGCTACACCCCGACAGCAGGTCGAGGCCTGGACGGTCGGCGCCTGCTCCCACGCGCAGAAGCCGTCGGAGTGCTTCGGGCCGTCGAAGGGCGCGAACCTCACAGGCGCCGCCGCAAACGTCGATCCGCTCGCGCGAGCTACCTGACGGGTCAAGGCCTCACCCCGGACGAGGTCACGTCCTGGACGGTCGGCTCCTGCTCGCACGAGGTCAAGGCAGCTCGTGCTACGCGATGTTCGAGCCGACCGCAACGGTCGCGCCGGCACGATCGGCTTCAGCTGGGGCGACGCCGGCATCGGCGCCGCGGCCACCCTCGGCATCGTCCTCCTCCTCGGCGGCCTCGGCGCAGCCCTCATCTCCCGCCACGACCGCCGTCCACGATGGCGCGCGCGTGAGCCAGTCTCGAGTGGAGTTGCCCTCCTACTCGACGAACGGGCGGGCGCACGCGCCCGCCCGTTCATGTGTGAGGGCAGAGGGATCGGCTCGCAGTCGACCGACCTCTACGTCAGGACAGGCAGGTCGGCTCCGCAGCAGACGCGCCCGGCCCCCAGCGGCGGCCCGCCACCCTCACCAGGCCGAAAATCCGGTCAGGTTCCGGTCAGGTCGCGCAGCCCAACGCGGACCAACACCAACCCAGGCTCTCTCACCCGACCCGCCTGGAAGCGCCATCGTGACCACCCTCGGCCACCGCTGACGACCTTCGTCCGGCCTGTCAGGCCGGAGGTCGCGGGTTCGAGTCCCGTCGCTCCCGCTCAGAAAGCCGCTGCAAACGCGCGGTTTTTCTTCCGGCCGATTCGTTCGACGCGGCCGCTCGGCCTTCTTGGCACACCAGCTTTCGATGCGGCGAAACGAGAGTTTCAGGCTCGGAGAGGGATCGGCGGAAGAACGAGTCCCGCATCTGCGAACACTCCCGTGCTTCCTTTGGCGCGTTCGTGTCTACGCGGTTCGCACTCACTTCGTGACGCTCCCGACACCTCTCTGGGTGGCTCGTCCACAAGCGATCGTACGTTGGGACTCCGGTGGGCCCTATCCCCTGAGCATACCCCCGCGATTCCCCCATGTTCGAGGGATGGACACCGGGGAGCCGTCTGCCATCATCGTCGTTGACGGGTGAAGCTCTGCGGCCTTCGCTTCCGTTGCCTGTACGACGATGAAGGAGGCCGCGTGAGACGGATCGGTGTGGTGTTCTACGTCCTCGCGTTCGTGTCCTGTCTCGCGGCGCTCGCGGGCGTCGCACTTGGGCCCGATTGGATCGAGCGGCTGACCGGTGCTGCCCCCGACGGGGGCGACGGCAGCTTGGAGCTCTTCTGGGTGCTCGCGCCGGCAGGCGCTGCAGTCGTCCTCGCGGCTGCGGGGTACGGGCTGCGCCGGCACGAGGGCGTGGCCTGAGGCCGACGAGGAAGGGGAAGAACCAGTGGCAGGTGCGACTCGCAAACCAGGGGAGAAGCGGCGCCGGCATCTCGAGGATGTCGACGACTTCAGGCGTCGCGCGGAATGGTTCTGGCAGACGAGGGTCAGGAACCCGGACGTCGCGGTCGGCACGATTCGCCAGACCGCGATACGCCACGCGGAGACGCTTCAGCGGTTTGACCCGTTCTCGGTCGCCGTTGAGGGCGACGCTTTGGCACGCGGAGCCGAGTTGCTCCTCGGAGGAACGGGCAAGCCAAGGTCTCGCACGCTGAAGCCGGCGCGGAATCCGGACGAGCGGGGTGCTCCGACCTTCGCGAGTCGGATGTTCGAGGTCGGCGAGGAGCACGACCTCCGTGAAGCGTACATCTCGGTTCCCCTCGATGAGGCGCTCACGAAGACGGTTCTGGTCGACTCCGTGCGGCTCTTTCGCTGGAACTTCCTCTGCCTGCGCTGGATCCTCGTCTCGATCTCTGCCGTCGCCGCGAGCAAATCGTTCACGTGGGGACGCGTGCACCGGCCCGGCGTGTACGCCGCAATCGGGCTACCGAGGGACGAAGAGCGGATCCGCCGCCTCGTCGAGCTGTACCGACTGAGGCCGCTCCTCTTCGCGTTGGACGAGGAGGGAAGGGAGGAGCTTGCCGAGGCGGTGGATGCTTCAGACCTCAGATCATTGCTCCAGAGGTTCCACGACGATCCCGATGTGGTGCCGGTTCTGCCGCAGATCACGCGCAGTCGTACGGCCCGCGGCCCGAAACCAGCCCGCCCGGGCGGGCTACCGCCGCTACCCCCGCTGCCTCAGGGTGGGCCGCCCGAGCTCGACCTCCTCGACGACATCTGCCCCCCGTATCGCGGGCCGAGCAGCAACTGGTACGTACCGATCGATCTGGGCTCCTTCTTCGGCCCGGGCTTCCCGTTCTTTCCGCGAGACTGGGTGTCGGCAGGCCCGAGCAATTTCAGCGGACGGATCAAGTCGGTCGCCGTCGATCCGGGAAACGGCAACGTCGTCTACGCGGGAGCGGCCGACGGCGGGGTCTGGAAGACCCTCGACGCAGGTGCGAGCTGGCGGCCGCTGATGCGGCACGAGTTGTCGCTCGCGATTGGGAGCGTCGCGGTCGCGCCGGGCGATCGTAACGTCGTCTATGCCGCAACGGGCGAGGACACCCCGGGTTGGGGCCCGAGCTACCCCGGAGTGGGCGTCTATCGCTCGAGCGACGGCGGCTCTTCGTGGACACTGACGACGGGCATGGGCGATCGCTGCAGTCGGGTGGTCGTCGATCCGTGGAACGCCGATCTCGCCTACGTCGCAACGAACTGGGGCGTCTACAAGACTGCGAACGGTGGCACGACATGGACGCAGTCGCTGGCCGGCCACGCCACCGACATCCTGGTCGACCCGAACAATCCGACAAGGCTCTTCGCCGGGATCTGGAACGATGGGGTTTACGTCTCCACGAATGCAGGAGCGAGTTGGTCGCGTTCAGGGCTCGGGCTCCCCGTCCACTTCAAGTGGATCACGTTCTGGGTTGGACGCCTACCGACGGGGACTGCGGCGGACTGGATCAAGCTCGCGATGGGGCATCACGGCGCGGACGGTACCTCGTTCCTTGCAGCCAAGATGGGTCCTGATTCCGGCACGATCTACACGACAACGGACGGGGGCTTCACGTGGTTCCCACTCGCGGGGAGCCACGAGGCCGCGTCGTACAACGAGTGGACGAACCTCGTCGCGATCCATCCGAACGACGCGGGCGTCCTCTTCGCCGGCGGGGTCGGGCTGCAGCGTGCGACTGACGGGCAGACGTTCGGGGGCGTCGGCGGAACGCACTCGGACCACCACGTGATCGACTTCGATCGAGGTATCTCCACGCGTGCGTTCATGGCAACGGACGGGGGCGTGTATCGCTCGACGGACTCGGGCGCGAGCTGGACGCTTCGCTCCACCGGGCTGACGGCGACCCAGTTCTACAGTTGCGGTGTCTCCCAGAGCGGCGCGTTCCTCCTCGGCGGAGCGACTCAGGATCAGGGCATCCTCGCCACCACCGGATCGACGAGCTGGACGGACACTGGGGCCGGAAACGAAGGGGGCATCTTCGTCGTCGATCCCAACGACAGCCGGAACGTGTACACGACCCCGTGGAGCAACGATCTGCGGCGGAGCCGCGACTCCGGTGCCACGTGGCAGGACATCCGCAGCGGCATGACGGCATCCGTTGGTGGCACGACCACGCCTCCTGCGGGGATCGCGCACGTCGCCGTCCGCCCCGCAGCCTCTTCGACGCTCGTCGCAGTCGGAGTGATCTCGAACAGCACCGGCTATCGCAGTGCGCGCATCTTCCGCAGCACGAACCAGGGCGACAGCTGGACATCACGTGCGACGATCACGGGCGACGGCACTCGCGCGGAGTTCTGCTGGGCCGAGGATGCGGTGTGTTACGTGACGACGACCGACGGGCGGGTCTACAAGAGCACCAACGGCGGCAGCTCCTGGACGGAGCCGTACGCGAGCGGCAAGCCGAGCCCGAACCCGCTGTCGGCGCTCGCTGTGTTCCGACACGAGAGCGACATCGCCTACGTCGGCTGTGGCGGCTACTCGGGTGCAAGGGTGTTGCGCACGTTGGACGGAGGTGCGACCTGGAGCGACGTGAGCGGTACCGGCGCCGGAACGCTTCCGGCGTTGCCCGTCAACTCGCTCGTGATCGATTCGTGCGACGAAGACCTCGTCTACCTCGCGAACGACATCGGTGTCTTCCGCACCACCGACGGCGGCGTTTCGTGGCACGACTTCGGCGACGGGTTCCTCTTCTGGGACGTTCCCCGGATCGTGGTAACGGAGCTCCAACTCCGCCGTTCGACGAAGACGCTGTACGCGAGCACCATGGGAAGGGGGATGTTCCGGCGGGCACTCTGACGAGCTATAGCAAGGGTCAGGAGGTCAAGAGCGACGTGCGACGCGACGTCGGCCAGGGCGTCGAGCGCAGCACACACAACACAACCGTGATCGAAGACCGCCGAACATAGGCGCGAACCGAACGATCGACTCTGCGGAGAGGCCCACATGGGCCTTTCTGCATTGTTGGGACTCGCTCCCCGCGAAACAGTTTGGGCAAGCCTGGCCGGCGATGATCACGCGCGGGGTTTAGTGGGGGTCAGTGAGGGGGAGGTTCGGCGAATGCCCGAGGCGATCTTATTCGACCGTGATCAGGTCGACCACCTCGCGACTTTTTCGAATCGCCCGCGGCGACTTGGCGGCTCGAAGTTGTTGTGGGTCGACGTACACCGCGGAGAGGAGGCGGACGAACTCGCGCAGGCCTTCGATTTGGATGACCAAACGCGCGATCACCTGGAAGCTCCGAACGAGACTCCGGTTTTTCAGGATTTCGGCCGCTACATACACATCACTACCTACGCTCCGCTGGAGGACGAGGACGCGGAGTTACAACCGATCGAATGTGTGGTTGGGAAAAACTGGGTGATCACCGCCCATGACAAACCCATTGGGGTATTAGAGGAATTCGCCGAACGTGTATCCGGATCCGGGAATACGGGCGAGCTCGACGGGCCAGGCTTTCTGGCCGCGCTCCTGGAGTGGGTCTTGGGTGCGTACACGGCCGCGTTCGAGCACATCGAGCAACGACTCGAGGACTTCGACGTCCACGCGATGCGAGGCGAAGGAGCAGACGAGGACATCGAGCAACTCGTCCAGATGCGCCGACAGGTCGGAAAACTCCGCCGGGCCTTGGCAGCCCATCGCACCCCTCTTGTCGCCCTGACGCACCCGGAACTTGAAGCACTAGGAGACAACGCTTCAGGGGAGAGGTTCCAGTCGCTCTTCACCCGGTTCGAAGCAACGCTGCAAGAAGCGCGAGACGCACGCGAAGCGATCGTCGGCTCCTTCGACGTCCTGATCGCCCGCGGAGGCCACCACACCAACCAGATCATGAAGGTCCTGACACTGGCCTCAGTGATCCTGCTCCCCGGCGCGCTGCTCGCTGGGGTAATGGGCATGAACTTCAAGGTCGGCCTCTTCCAGGACACCTGGATCTTCTGGATCGTCATAGCCGTCATCGTCCTGATCGCGCCCCTCACAATCGCCATCGCAAAAATACGACACTGGATCTAACGTCCCTCGGAGCCACGTAGCCGCCGAGCGCCTCGGTCTCTACCTGCTGATAGCGCGGGTGCGATGTGGCGCGCGACTGCCTGATCGTGCGCGGTTGACAACGGTGACGCCGTCGAGCATGAATCGCTCATGAGCAGCGCGACCCGTGTTCCGGAGACGTTCGAACTCTCCGGCGATGACGCGAAACACGTGATTGCCAACATCGGGAAGCGGCAGCTGCTGCGCGATGCGTTTGTGCGGCTGCGAGCTGCGGACGGGACGAGCCATTCGCGCTCACTCGCGTTCATGGTTTCTCTCTGCCTTGTGCAGGGCCTGATCGTCCTCCTCGGGGTCGCTACTTCGTTCGGCGGGCTCGGCTTGACGACGAGTGTGGCTGACAACCTCAGCGGCGCCATCCCCGGCCCGGCCGGAACCGTCCTCACTGACACAGTCGAGCAGGCCCGTAAAGTGGGCAAGCAGCACCACTTCCTACCGCTGCTACTCGGAGCGCTGAGCCTCCTTGTCACTACCACCTTCGCAATGGGTCAGATGGAGCGCGGCGTCAATCGCATCTACGGCGTCGAAAGAGATCGGCCGGCGTCTAGGAAATACAAGCGTGCCCTCATCCTGGCAGTCTCAGTGGGTCCACTGCTCGCCGCAGCCTTGCTGATGATTGGGTTCGCGCCGGATCCGGATCTCCCAAGCACAACGACCGCTGGAGAGATCTGGGCCTACGGCCGCTGGCCGGTCGCGGCCGGGCTGGTTGTCATCGCACTGGCGCTCCTGCTGCGCTACTGCCCCAACCGCCGTCAACCAGGACGGATCTGGCTCACGTTCGGTGCCCTGACTGCTGTGTTGCTCTGGCTCAGCGCAACGGTGTTGCTGGCCTTTGGCTTTCGTCTCAGCGCGACGTTTCCGCAGACCTAC
The DNA here is from genome assembly GCA_963799905.1 of uncultured Thermoleophilia bacterium. Classification (GTDB taxonomy): domain Bacteria; phylum Actinomycetota; class Thermoleophilia; order Gaiellales; family Gaiellaceae; genus Gaiella. Next base: position 246,477 of record CAWCYU010000006.1, on the reverse strand, counting down.
GGCCCTCTTGCCGGCGTCATCGCGCTACTCCTATGGGGATACCTGTCGGCCCTCGCCATCTTCTACGGGGTCGCCGTGGCCGCCGAACTCGAAGCTGTCCGAGCGCACCTTCGCGAAACGCAAGCGCTGGCCGAAGATCCCTTACCGGTCACCGCGCCACGCGCACTCACAAATCAGCGTTAGGCCGGCGGTTCGCCCGTACGGCCTAGGGCGCTTACGCAGCTCCCTAACCCTCCTGTCACTCTCGGAGTTTCGGGGCGAACTGATGAAGGAGGCCTAGCCCCGGGGGGATAACGCAACTGGAACGCAGGCCAACGAAACTACGAGCTGAAAAGTTGCCGCGATGACGAAGCCCGACAGCTACTGCTGGAGCGTGGGTGCCCTGGTAGAGCCGGCCGAGATCAGAGGAGCTGACGTCCTGCGAGGCGCATCGCTCGAGGGTACCCCATCCGCGTTTGGACTAGAGACGACCCTTCCCGACGCGAATCGATGTGTAACCGTCGCAGGTGAGGACCGGTTGCGGCAGGTACTTCGCGGCGATTCTCTCGTTGGTGCAAAGGAGGTAGCGCTGTCCGCGGCGGCCGTGGGTTTCACGCATGTGCGTGCATGACTCGCATAGAGAGGGCCCTGGCCGTCTCACTGGCCGAGCGTATCGCGGCTGAGGCGTTGCATCGGCCGAGCGGTTTATTGACCTGCCTGACGGCCCGGGGATGATCGCGGTATGGCGCCCCTGTCGTGGGCCGTGCGGGCGTCGTGGCTGCTGTGGCGACGTCCGCCCGGGCCAACGGCAAAGAGGGCGGCGTCCACGCTGTCGCGAAACTGCCGGAAGAAGGTTCAGCCCGAACCATGAGAAAATGTGCTGGCACGCGCGTGCCCGCTAAGGCTTCGAGGGCCCCGTGACAGTGACCGTGACGGTGTCCGTTCTCGTCACCGTGTCCGTTCTCGTCACCGTGTTCGTCGTTGTCTCTGTGACGGTTCGGGCCGGCTGAGTCACCGTGTTGGTCACCGTTCGAGGCGGTTGCGTCACCGTGTTGGTCACCGTTCGAGGCGGTTGGGTCACCGTGTCGGTGACCGTTCGAGCGGGACTCGTGACGGTGACGTTGCGCCCCGGGGTCGTCACCTCATTCGTGATCGTTCGAGCGGGGCCGGTAACCGTGACGTCGCGGCCTTGCGAGATGACCGTTTGTCCCGGGCCGGTAACCGTAACGTCCCGCCCGGGGGTTGTCACCTGGTTCGTCACGGTTCGGACAGGACCCCTAACCGTGACGGATCGTCCCGCAACGCGGTCTGTCAACGTCTTCGTTGGGCCGGTGACGACCTGGGTGACTGTAACCGGCTGCACCACGGTCTCCCCCCGAACGACGGTCTTCCCCCGGACGACGGTCTGCGTCTCCGAGTCCGTTACCACACGGTCGCGAGTCCTGCCCGGCAACGTGACCGTCTTCACGACGGTACTGCCACCGTCCTCGCCCGCGAGGATGCGTTGGACGGTGACGACCTGCGCTGTGGGCGGCACGAACGCGGCCGTTGTGTCAGTTGCCTCGGCCAACCCCTGCGCCGCGATATAGCCGCCGAGTCCGGTCAATGCCGCGAGGCCGACGACGAGAAGCAACTTGCTCCCGCCGCTAACACGCTGCCACCGCCAGCGCCAAAAATCTGGGTCCTTCCAGTACCGCAGAAAACGCATATCGCTCGTGTTCCCCTGAAGACGAATCGCCAAGAGCATACTGCCGCCCAGCACCATCCCCTCGCACCTAGAGCCAAGGACGCGAACAAACTCCTTACCTTTTCCGGCGCTCAGCCGGTGCGGCGTCACCTCGCCAGGCTGGCCGTGATCGCCCGAATACGCCTCCATCATCAGCTTGCCCCGAAACTCCGAACGCGACAGGGGTGGGTCTCCTTCGTCAATCGCGGTCATGACGGGCTCAGTCGGTGTAGTAAGCGGCAGTCCCAAAAGTTCCCGGATCGTTTGTGGGTGGCCGAGAGAGGAAGGAAAGTTCGGTAGCGGGGCTACCCCCATCCCGGCCTGCGGAGGTCGAGGTTCCGGGTTCGACCGCGCAAGTTTGAGAGCTCGCCGGCATCTACCTGGTATGCGTGGCGGGGGATTCAACGGCTCCCCCTGCCACCCGGTGCACAGGGGATCGTCGACCTAGGAAGGCGCACGCATCCCCTGTGCGCCCTCCGAAGGACGGATCTCACTCCGCAAGTTCTGAGTCCGGCGTGCGTCTACCTGTGTGACGGATTGCTTGGCGGCATTCCCGTCGCCGGGGCGCGGGGAGCTCTTTCCGGGGGTCTCCCTGCGCCCTACCGATGTACCAAGCCTCTCCCGAAGCCTGCGGACATGCGGGCGGAGCTACGACCTCCGGCTGTGCATGTCGGAGGTCACCACACGGCCACCCTCCGCCCAGACTCGTAGTGGCGCTGGGGCCTGCTTCCCGGCTCCCCGGGGACGCGAGGGTGGCTCAGGCCAGACCCGATGACTTTGGCCGTTCAACCGAGTCTCTACCGCAGACCCATCCTCGTCTGGAGTATCGACTCCGGGAGGCGGCATGAAGCTTCTCCTTACATCCGCTGGCATAAAGAACGCGAGCATCCAGGATGCGCTAGTCGAGCTGCTCGGCAAGCCGATCGCCGAGTGCGACGCCCTCTGCATTCCCACGGCGTTGTACGGCCACCCCATGGCTGGCCCTCGCCAGGCGTGGCGGTGCATCAGCGGGCAGGAGCCCGGCACTCCCACGGTCGGACTGGGCTGGAAGTCCATGGGAGTGCTGGAGCTCACCGCCCTGCCGAGCCTCGACCCCGAACGCTGGGTCCCGCTGGTCCGAGAGACGAACGTCCTGCTCGTCGAGGGCGGCGACGCCGCATACCTGTGCCACTGGCTCCGGTCGTCCGGCCTCGCTGACCTCCTGCCGTCGCTGGACGAGACGGTCTGGGTGGGCGTGAGCGCCGGCAGCATGGTGATGACACCCCGAATCGGTGACGACTTCGTGACGTGGCCCTCCGCCACAGACGACCGCACCCTAGGGGTCGTCGACTTCTCGATCTTCCCGCACCTCGACAACCCTGACCTGCCGTGGAACACGATGGCCACCGCAGAAGAATGGGCGGCCGGCTTGTCGGGCCCCGCGTACGCGATCGACGACGAGACGGCCCTCAAAGTGGTCGACGGTACCGTCGAGGTCATCTCCGAGGGGCACTGGAAACTGCTCACACCCCAGGACTGAGACCTGGGCGAGCCCGCTCTCACGCCGCTCTCCCTCCGGTCGCGCGAAGGAGCGAGGCTTGGTCGGGCTCACCTATGCCTCACGTCGGCCGAACGCGAAATACGCGATCGGCACGGCGCCGAGTGAGTTGACGAGCGTCACCGCCGCGGCCCACGCGAGCTGGTATGTCCTAGGACTACGATCGACAGAGGCACGTGGAAACCACCGACGAGCGACCCATCAAGCAGCCAGGCCTCGATCACCCGATCACGATCGAGCCGAGTGCTCGCGTGCGGGTCGGGGTCGGCGACGCGGTCGTCGCCGACAGTGAGCGAACTCTGATCCTCCGCGAGCAAGGCTACGAGCCCGTCTACTACTTCCCGCCCGAGGACGTCGACTTCTCGTTGCTCGAGCCGACCGAGCACACCACCTATTGCCCCTACAAGGGCCAGGCCGATTACTACAGCATTCCCGCCGGCGGCGAACGGTCGATAAACGCAGCCTGGCAGTACCGTAACCCCTTTCCATGGGTCGGCGAGATCACCGGCCACGTCGCTTTCTACCCGAATCGCGTCGACAGCATCGACGACTGAGCTCCGCCCGCTCAGGTGATGACTGAGACTACGCAGCGTCTCGCCAGGGGTTCTCCAAGAACTCGGTCAAGGCCTGACTTTGAGCTGACCCGCCCCGCCAGCCCGTTGCTCATGCGGCGGTGAGGACGACATCCGGCTCGGCAGGACGGACGTCGCCCTGCCACCCCGACCGCCCCCTCCCCCGTGGGGGTCGAGACTGTGCTGGGGCCTGTTTCGAGGCGGCCGACCTGACGAACCCGCTGGTCTGTTCTCGTTGGCCCCGCTAGGGATGCGCGAGGGGCGGGTCGGAGAGGCGGTGCGCGATCGCGGCCGCCTCGCGTCTGTTGGGCGCGTCGAGCTTTCGCAGGATGTGCGAGACGTGGACGCTGGCGGTCTTGATGCTGATGACGAGCGCGTCGGCGATCTCGCGGTTGGTGTAGCCGCGGGCGACGAGGCTGAGTACCTCTGCCTCGCGTCGCGTGAGGCCGAGCGACTGCTGCAGGTCGTGCCGACGGTCGGGTGACTCACTCTCGGATGGGTTGGGGTCGAGCCGGGCGCGCTGGGCGAGGAGGTCGAGTTCGCGCAGCAGCGGCTGCGCGCCGATGCGAGCGGCGACGGCGTGCGCCTGCCTGAGCGGTCTGCTCGCCTCGGTGCGGGAGGCGCCGACGGCGACGAGTGACTCGGCCTCGCGCCAGCGGCAGTAGGCCGCGAGGGGCGTCCGGTCGAGCAGCTCCCAGGCGGCAGCGGCTTCCGACCACGATTCGGGCTGGGCGAGTGCCCTGGGCGCGCTCGTACTCGGCCTCGGCCAGCGCGAGCCAGCCGGCGGCGTTTGGAGTGACTGCCGATGCCTCCTGGGCACTGCGACGAGCGACAGCGAGCAGCTTCTGTGCCTTGGCGAGCCATGCATGGGCCGCTTCGGTGTCGCGGCGGGCTCGCGCTAGGGCTGCGAGTTCTGCTTGCGCACGGAGCCCCTTGGCGCAGAACCAGATGTGCAGCTGAGCGGCTTGGCGGGAACGTCGCGCTTTCCAGCCCGTCGTGCACTGCCCGGTCGGCGTCTGTCCAGCGCCGTTCCCACAGGGCCAGATCGGCGACGAAGACGTCGTAGACACCTTGCCCGCGGTCCTCACGGAGCGTCGCTAGGGCAGCGTCGAGATGTGCCCGCGCCGCCTCGAAGTCGCCACGGCCGAGTTCGAGGTCGGCGCGGAGCATCAGGAGCATGTAGGGGAAGTTGGCGCTGCTGGCGCGGAGCGCGGCCGTGCTCATACTTTCTGCCTCGTCCCATGCTCCGATCGCAAGTAGAGCCTCGATCGTGTTCGCGACCAGCACCGTGCTGTCGATCCCGTACTGGTGGAGGGCCTCGAGCCCGCGCTGCCCGGCCCGTGCCGACTCCGCCGGCCGGCCGAGCATCATCAGGACGTCGGTGAGGGCGACGTAGGCGTCCAGAAGCGCCAGGGGATCGCCGCTCTCCGCGGCGAGGGCGAGCACCTGCTCGAGACCGTCGACGCCCTCATGGGCATGGCCAAGGTATGCGAGGTCCCTGCCGAGATTCAGGAGCGCTCGGAGTTCGGCCGCGCGCTCGCCGGTCGAGCGGGCGAGCGCGAGCGCCTGCTCGCAGATCGCGAGCGACTCGTCGAAGCGCCAGGCGAGCATCAATCCGTGGCCGAGTCCCGCCAGAGGCCCGGGCGCGTTCCGCCGAGGGTGGCAATGTCGGCACGAGATCGACCCCCCGTTCGAACGCGCGAGTGCGGCATCGGTCTTGCCGCTTTCGTGCAGGTACTGACCGAGTCTCTCGTAGAGGCGCGCGGCGCGCAACGGATCCTCCCTCTCGACGAGATCGATCGCCCGCCGAACGAAGTTCCACAGCTCGGGGTGCCGCTCCCGTTTGGCTCGCGAGCTCGGCTGCCCACGCGTGAAGATCGACGAGGTCGACGCGCACGAGCTCGGCGGCGCCCGGGACCGACTCCCAGAGCGCGAGCGCCCGCTCGACGTGCGCGAGCGCTTCCGCCAGGCCGAACACGGTCTCCGCCTCGGAGGCGGCTTCGATCGAGGCGACGAGCGCGTCCGTTGCACGACCCGCCGCCGCCCAGTGGGGTGCGAGCTCCGCCGCGCGAGCCGCCCCACTGCGCTCGAGCTTCTCCGCCAGGCGCGCGTGCAGCTCCTCGCGCTCGCCGGGGAGGATCGTCGAGTAGATCGCCTCGGCCAGCAGCGCGTGGCGGAAGCGGAAGCTGCCCGTCCGTGGCTCGACGACCAGGACGCCCTGCTCGACGGCTTGGCGGAGCGAGTCGCGCAGCGCGGCCTCGGGAGGTCCGCGGTCGCTCGGAGCAGGGGGTATCCGACGTCACGACCGGCCGCCGCAGCCAGTCGCAGCACCTCCTGGGTTGCGTGGTCGACGTGGCCGACGCGCTGCAAGAGGAGATCCCGGAGGCCGCGCGGGATCTCGCCGCTGTCGGTCGCCGCAGCGGCGAGAAGCTCCTCGGCGAAGAAGGGGTTGCCCTCGGACCGGGCCGCGATCGTGTTCACGACCGTGGTCGGCAACGAGCCGGCTCGAGCGCCGAGGAGGTCTGTCAGCTCGTCGCGTTCGAGCGGGCCGAGCTCGAGGATGAGCGTCGAGCCCGACCGCCGAGCGCCCTCAGCGAGCCTCCACATGCGCTCCCCCGACGAGAGCTCGTCGGCGCGGTAGGTCGCGAGCAGGAGCACCGCCTGGTCGTCGAGGTTGTGCGCGAGAAAGACGACGAGATCCAGCGTCGATACGTCCGCCCAGTGCAGATCCTCGAGCACAACCAGCATCGGCGTCTCGGCGGCCCGGTCGCTGAGCAGCTCCAGCGTCCGTGCGAATGCGCCCTGCTGCGAGCCGGGCGTCTTCCTGTCCCTCGACAAAGCGTCGCCGAGCGGCCGCAGCGCCTCCACGAACGGCTGGTAGGGCAGCTCCGTGCCGACGAGATCGATCGAGTGTCCGAGCAGGACATCGAAGCCCGCCTCACGTGCCCGTCTCCCGAGCTCGGCGGTGAGCCGGGTCTTGCCGATCCCTGCCTCTCCGGCGAGGAGGACGGTGGCGCCGCTCCCGGCGCGCGCCGAAGCGAGCGCGCGCTCGAGCTCCACGAGCTCGCGTGCGCGTCCGACGAACACATCGCCCGCGCCGGCCACCATCCCGATCAGTATTGCGCTCCGCCTCCGCGGCGGGGAGTGCCCTCTTAGATAGGCGCGACCGAAGATAAGGCGATCGAGGCGCGAAGATAAGGTGCTCTGCCTGATGCCGTGCGACTGCGCCGCGGTCACGATCTGCTCGTACCCGATCCGGAGGAGGCACGAGATGACTGCGATGGCACAGAATGAGCGACAGGCGGGGCGGATGCGGGTTCACGAGGTGCGGGGGGGCGGGGCCTGCGGCTGCACGTGCGTGAGTGGGGAAAAGCGGACGGGCAGCCGATCCTTTTCATCCACGGGTGGTCGCAGAACCACCTCTGCTGGATGAGGCAGTACGAGAGCACGCTCGCCGACGAGTTCCGACTCGTCGCATACGACCTACGTGGGCACGGCATGTCCGAGGCGCCACTCGAGCCTGAGCACTACACCGACGGCACCCTTTGGGCCGACGACGTCGGCGCGATCGCCGACGACCTCCACCTCGAGCAGCCCGTGCTCGTCGGCTGGTCCTACGGCGCCTTCGTGATCTGCGACTACATCCGCAAATACGGCCAGGACCGGATCGCCGCGATCAACTTCGTCGAGGGCGCCGCTAAGCTCGGAGAAGCGGCATTCGGGAGCCTGATCGGACCAGGTTTCCTCGACCACTTCGTCGATGCGACCGCCGACGACCTGCCCACGAACATCCAGGCCATGCGCTCCTTTGTGCGGGCGTGCGCCGCAAAGCCGCTGCCCACCGACGACCTCGAAACCGCGATCTGCTGGAACATCGCCGTGCCGGCTGCGATCCGCGCCAATCTCGCAGCCCGCGAGCTCGACGACGACGACGTGCTGCGAGCACTCGAGGTGCCGCTCCTCGTCACACACGGACGCGAAGACTCAGTCGTGCTGCCGGCGATGGCCGAGCACGTTCTCACTACCTGTCCCACCGCAGAAGCATCCTGGTACGAAGCCGTCGGACACCTGCCGCACTTGCAAGAGCCCGAACGCTTCAACCGCGAGCTAGCCACACTCGCACGCCGCTCCCTCGCCTGAACGTTTCCCCAACCACCTTCCGTCTGGTCGCGCTTCGAGGAGCAGCCCTGCGGGCGAGATCGCTCACGGTCCGCACGACCTGATTTCGGCTGGGTTGGATCAGCCCAGGGCGAGAGGGGTTTCGTCTCCAGTCGATCGCGGTCCCAAGATGCGGCGATCGCTCTCTACGATGCGGACGTCGTTGATGCTGGCCTCCCGCCGCTGCATCAATCCATTCGGGGCGAACTCCCAGAGTTCGTTGCCGTACGAACGCCACCAGTCGCCGTCCAGGTCGCGTGACTCGTACTGGAAGCGGACCGCGATCCGATCGGACCCGAACGCCCAGAGATCCTTGCGCAAGGCGTACTCGAGCTCGCGCCCCCATTTCCGCTCGAGGAACGCCTGGATCTCGGCCCGGCCGGTGATGAACTCGTCCCGGTTGCGCCAGATCGAGTCCACCGTGTAGGCCGCCGCGACCCGTGCTGGGTCACGCGTGTTCCAGGCAGCCTCGGCAGCCAGCACTTTCTGACGGGCGGTCTCCTCGGTAAACGGCGGCAGCGGTGGACGGGACTCGGTCATCTCGCAGCACTCCTTCGCAGTCGTCGAGGGGTCAAGCCAACGCCGACAAGGATGCACACGCCGGGACCCTTACGTCGGCAGCCTCTCCGTGAGCCCCTTCCCGGCGGACCGCCATCGAGCCGTGGACTCCTTCCACCTGGGAAGCGTCAGGCGGTCGGCTGGTAGTGGGTCATCTCCTCGATCGCGGCGAAGAACGGCTTCACGAGGGCGAAGAACTCACCAAAGGCCACGCTCTTGCGAAAACCTTGTTCGTGGCCTTCGACCGAGTCCCACTCGATCCGTACGAGGTAGTGGTCGGGGTTTTCGACGCCGCGGGAGATCTCGTACCGCAAGCAATGCTCGTCCGCGGTGACGATGGCTCCGGCTCGGCGATAGGCGTCCTCGAACTCGACGGCCTGCTCGGCGGGAATCAGGTACCGGATGTATTCGACGATCACGCTGGCACTGTGGAGGGCGGCGGGACGGAGGCTCTCCCTGGGAGCAGAGGCGGCCCGGCTGGGCCAGTGTTCGGGAATGATGCACGAGGGACGAGCACCAGGAGCGCCGAGTCGCTACCGGCAGTCTGTTGCCGGTGGGACACCGAGGGAGCACACCCCCTCGTCGATCGGGCCACAGAGAGGTGGTTCATCGTCTCGATTCCCAGACATTCGCGCGCGACCGGCTCTGCCTTATCCGTTTGAAGATGAGATCAGCGCGGTAGGCGAAGGCGTGGAACCCAAGGGAAGGAGGCATCATGATGGGGACGAAAGTCCATCAGGTTATGACCGACAGTCCGCGGTGCGTGACACCAGAAACACTGGTTTCTGACGCGGCGCAGCTTATGGAGAGTGAGGACGTGGGCTCGCTCCCGATCCTCGAGGGAGACGAGTTGGCCGGCGTGATCACCGACCGCGACATCGTCGTCCGAGCGATCGCGAAAGGCAAAGACCCTCGCGGCATGCCAGTGCGCGAAATCGCCAGCGGCGAACTCATCACCGTCCGCGCCGACGACGACCTCACCGAGGCGCTCCAACTGATGGCGAGTCGACAAGTGCGTCGACTCCCGGTTGTCGATGAGAACAACCGGCTCGTGGGCGTCCTTGCGCAGGCGGACGTAGCCGCTACCGCGAAGGAGAAGTCGGTCGGCGAAATGGTCGCAGAGATCTCGAAATCACCGACAGGTCCGCGGCTGTAACCAACTTCCACGCCCATGCGGGAGGGGCACGCATCCCCACCCGCCGGACACGTTCTGAGGCTCTGTCCACTCGAAGTCCCCCGGGACGGCCAGCGCCGCTGGGCCGTTCGGCGAAGCGGATCACTGCTTCGTTTGGGCGTCTCGCGTACTTCGGTTGGCGATGTCGAGTGCCTGCGGGGTGCCGTCGCTGACGAGGGTGGTGACGGACTCGCACACCTCTACAGTCCAACGATTCCGCAATTAACGTGCGAGTCGCTATCCGCGCGAGGGTTTTGCCAGGGCCGAGCGACTGCTTCCAAGTGCAGGAGCCGCCCACTTCACCTAGATCCACGCAGATTGGCGGCAAGGCTCAAGACTGAGCGGCAATCACGACATCCATGGGTCGCTCGACTCACCGACCGGGCTGCAGGAGTTGTAGGAGTTCGCCGATCTCGTGGCCGTCTTGGGCGGGGTGCCGCATGGCGATGTCGGTGTTGATGCGGTAGTGGTTTCGACGGCCGATCCGTTCGCTCTCGACGTAGCCGGACTCGACGAGGTCGGCGACGATGCGTTGGGCGGCTCGTTCGGTGATTCCGACACTCTGGGCGATGTCACGGAATCGCGCGTCGGGATCGCGGCTGAGGCAGAGAAGGACTTGGGTGTGGTTGGAGAGGAACCGCCAGGTCTTGTTGTTCTCAGAACTTGACATACGATATTTATAGCGTATATTTTCTTTCGCGTGAACTGTGTCGTGTCAAAGTAACCGCGACTTCAGGGGGATGCTACATCATGGGTGACGATTCGTCTCATGACCCGACGATCGAGGTCCGATCGACGCAACCACATGCAACGCTCGTCGTGCTCGGCGGGGAGCACGATCTCAGCTCGGCAGACGAACTTCGGCGGACGTTCGACGACTGCCTGGCCCTCCGCGACCACCTGATTGTCGACCTTTCAGCAGCCGAGTTCATCGACTCGACAACGATCCGGGTACTTATGGAAGCGAGGGCGCACGCCGCGAACCTTGATCGCAAGTTCAGCGTCGTGCTAGGTACTGCGGCGATCGTCGAACAGGTTCTCGAAATCACCGGAGTACTGCCGCTTCTGAACGTCGTCCCGACAGTCGAAGGAGCACTCGCCGCGTAGCCTCACGCCGGCTGAACTGCTTGCGAGATTGTGCGCCCCTTCGTCGAGAACCGATCACCAGCGGAGACGCGATCACCAGCGTTTTAAGGGGGGTGGGAGCCGGGCAGGATTAGCGCGACAGCGACGATCCTGGTGGAGCGCCCTGTCAGTCGGTGGCGGCGATGGATTGGGGCACCTCAGTCCCGCCGCCGCCGACTTCTCGGGATGCCAAGTGCGGGCCCGTCGAGCTCAGCCCTTCTGCGTTCTCAGTGGCCTACACACCGGCACCGGTTTCCGCTTCCAGGGAGCAGTCAGGCGAGATCGACGCGGAGCGCTTTCATCGGCTCGAGCGCCGGTACGGCACCTACTCGCGCACGGTCGGCCTTCCGCAGGGCGTTTCGGAGGACGCGATTAACGCCTCCTATGAGAACGGCGTCCTGAGCATCACCGTGCCCAAGCCGGAACAGCCGAAGCCGAAGCGAATCTCCATTTCCGTTGAAAAACCATCCCCGACGATCGAGGCGCCATCAGCCAACGGCGACCCCGCCTCGACGGAGTCGTAACGCAGAAGATGCGGTCGCGGAACGCCGGTGGGATCTAGCTGCAGGTCGACAGGATCGGTTTGCGCTAGACCGACCGGCTTTCCCGAGCCGCACAGGAGGGTTACAGTGAGTTGTTCGAAGGACATTGTTGTCCTGCACCCGCGGACCGGGGTTGCGGTCGCCGAGTTCACAAGCGAGCACGACGTCTCGAGCAAGCAGGCTGTGCGTGAGCTCCTCGGCCGCTTGGTCGACGAGCACGAACTCGTAGTTGCCGACATCAGCGAAGCTGAGTTCATCGACTCTTCGATCATCAGCTGTCTTCTGTCTGCAGATAAACAAAGCCGCATACATGGCAAGCGGTTCAGACTTCAACTCGGAACCGCTCCCATCGTTAGACGCGCGATCGAGATCACCGGGGCCTTAGAGATCCTCGATCACGCAAGCACGAGGGAAGAAGCTCTCAACGAGGTGCGCTAGGTCAGAGACGAAACACGGTCCCTGCCGCATGGAACCAGGTGCCGGGCTGACCATCAATCTTGATGATTGCTGCCATCGAATCGGATCTTGGCAAGCGAGCGGGGCCCGGGAGGAGATGGATGCCCCGCGGTGCCGTCAGGGAAATGAATGAGACAGCGCCAGTGCTCCAAATCGTCTACACCCGTTCGCGTTTTCGGGCGAGAGCGTCCCGTAGGTGACAAGCACTTGGGATCGCACGTTCCCGAGGACTCTGTGGACGGCCTCCTGGTCTTTCGGAGTCAACCCACTCTCTCGAGCTTGTTGGCCATCGCTCGCGCCATAGTCTCGCCCGTCGCGACCTCGTGCTTCGATCCATCCTCGATCAGGGACAGCACCAGCCCGCGAGCATGGCAGTCAGAGAGCGGGAGGCCATGAACACCCACCGGGGCCACGAGCGCTCCCTACCCCAGTCGGCGAAGCCCTTACTCGCGTGACGGTCAGTCCCCAACTCGATGCAAACGGGATCGGCCGACGCTCACGTGAGCTCGCCGGTCGATCCCCGCAAACCCCCTTGAGGTACTTCGCCGTTTGAGGCTGCCGGTCGCGTGGGTACGTTGGGACGACTGTGGCGAGGGGGATCATCAGCGGAGGACGAAAGCGCAGGCGGCGCAAGCGCACACACGCTCAGTGGCTATGGCTTGCCGCGTCCACGCTCGCCGGCCTGATCCTGGCGGCAACTGTCGTGACCCACCTCTGATGTACGGCAGAAGGAAGAGGCGGCTAACCCCGGAGACCGTCCGACGCCGCGGCCAGATCGTCCTCTACCTACTTTGGCCCCTGGTGCTCGCGCTCGCAATCGTGCTCATGGTCGTCGCGGTCTACGTGTTCGAATAGACAGAGAAGCGAAAACACTTGGCGCGTCCGGTGGTGGCCCGCCGACTCCTGATCGGGGCGACGGGCCACGTCGGATAGCTCGGGGCGTGGTCCACACCGACACACCTGAAGCTCGGCGTGGATCAGACGGCGGGTGCGGGTGGTGGGAGGACGGCAGGGATCTCAGCTGTCGGGATCGGGTGGGGAATCCGGAGGACGGTCTCCAGCCACCTGGGCATCCACCAGTTCGCGTCGCCGAGGAGTTTCATCAGGGCGGGGACGAGGAGGGCGCGGATGACGGTGGCGTCGAAGATGATCCCTGCTGCGAGGCCGATCGCGAGCGGCTTGATCTCGTAGCCGGGGCTCGTCGAGAGCACGAGGAAGGCGAACATGAGCACGAGGGCCGCGCTCGTGACGAGCTTGCCGGTTCGTGCCAGCCCGAGCTCGATCGCCTTGTCGGTGGAGCCGGTCTCGTCGTATGCCTCGCGCATCCGCGTGAGCATGAAGACCTCGTAGTCCATCGAGAGCCCGTAGAGGAAGGCGAAGATCATCACCGGGATCCAGGCCGTGATCGCGCCCGTGGCGGGGATGTCCCAGAGCCCGGAGCCGTGCCCCTGCTGGAAGACGAAGACGATGATCCCGAAGGCGGCGGCGAGGGAGAGGAGGTTCAGCACGATCGCCTTGATCGCGAGCACGGGCGAGCGGAACGCGCGCGTGAGCAGGATCATCGTCAGGAGCAGGACGAGCCCGAGCACGTACGGGAAGCTGCCGAACAGCGCGTGCAAGGAAGTCGCGGTCGACCGCGGCGAGGCCGGTGAGCGTGCCGTCCGTCCCCTTCAGGCTGGCGTTGGCGCGGTCGACGATCCCCTGGATGCCGGGGGCGGCGCCGTCGATCGCGGCGAAGCCCTCGACGAGCGAGGTCGGCCCCTGCTGCCACTCCGGCGGCGCGGTCGCTCCGACGACGCCGCGCACTGCGGCCAGCTTCGCCGCGACCTGCTTCGGCATCGCCTCCGTTCTCGACGAGGACGTTGAGCGGCTTGATCACGCCGGGAGTGATCCCGGCGGCCGTGAGCTGGTCGCGGGCGGCGATCGCCGAGCCCGTGCCGGGGAAGTTCTTCATCTGCGCCTCGGTCGGGTTCAGCTGCGTGCCGAGTCCCGCGAGCGCGGCCACGATCACGAGGCCGACGGCCGCGACCGCGACCGGGCGGCGGATCACGAAGCGCGCCCAACGGCCCCACCTGCCGTCCTCGGGATGCCCGTGGTCGATGAAGCGCTTCGGCATCACCCGGACGCTGTTGATCCGCGTCCCGAGCACGGCGAGCATCGCCGGCAGGAGCGTCAGCGTCGCGATCACCGAGACGACGGGGATCAGCATGCCGCCGATGCCCATCGAGCGCAGCAGCGGCAGCGGCAGGAGAACCATCGCCAGGAGCCCGATTGCCACGGTCGTGCCGGAGATGATCACCGAGTGGCCGGCGTGGGTCATCGTCTCGACGAGCGCCGTCTCGACGTCCTTCCCCTCGCGCAGCTCGTCGCGGAAGCGGAAGATCATCAGGAGCGCGTAGTCGATCGCGACGCCGAGGCCGACCAGCGCGATCAGGAACTGCACGATGATCGAGACGTCGGTGAGGTACGTCAGGATCCAGACGAGCGTGAACGTGTTGAGGATCGCCGCTATCGCGACGACGAGGGGCATCACCACCGCGGGCAGCGTCCCGAAGACGAAGAGGAGGATGATCAGCGCACCGAGACCGCCGATCAGGGCCTCCAGCAGGACGCTGGATCCTGCGGTCGAGGTGGTGCTCGCTTCTCCGAGCGCATCTCGCCCGGTCACGTCGACGCTGATCCCGGCCGGAAGCCCCGCTGCGGCTGCGGCCCGGATGTCCCCGGCGTCGCTCTTCACGTCGAGGCCGGCGCGACCGGGGAGATAGACCTGCAGGAACGTCGTGTGCCCGTCCTCGGACACGTACATCCGGTTGCCGGTCGAGAAGTACGAGCTCGTGAGCGCGCCGGGAGTCGCCTTCACCACCCGCGCCATCGCCAGGCGCACCGCCGGGCTCTCGCTGAGGTCGGCGCTCGAGGAGTGGAAGACGACCGTGCTCGGCGACCGGTCGCCGGCCCCGAGCGTCTTCAGCGTCCGCTGGCTCGCCTCATACGCAGGCTTGCCCGGAACGGCGAGGCTCTGGTACCACCGTGACGAGAGCTGCCCGGCCGCGTAGCCGCCGAAGATCGTCAATGCGATCCAGCCGGCGATCACCGGCCATCGGTAGCGGGTCGTGAAATGCGCGAGACGCGCCAGTCGGCCCTCTCGGGCAGGGACGCTTGCACTGCTCGACGGGATCTGCTGGGCTGCGACCTACCATGCGACTCCTCTCGGACGAGTGCCTGGGCACCGGCCGGTGCCGCAGTGCGCGTGTTCTCGAGAGTCACTCGCCAGCGTCGGCGTCAGCGGCATCGAGCCCGGCACGGCATGCTCAGATCGGAGACTCCTCAGCATCGAGGAATACCGCGCCCGGGTCAGCGTGCCACAAGACTAGCTGGTTGCGGGGCGAACCCCACCTTGCAGCGATCGGAACACCGTCTCCGGGGAGATCCCGTCTCATGGTCACTGTGTCCGGGCGGCGTTGGCCGTCACGAGCCGGGTGCGGATCCGGTGCAGGTGCGGCATGAGGCCGTAGATGACGATTGGCACCGCGATGGTCGCGAGGACGAAGGTGCGAAGGACGGGTGAGAAGTCGACAAGCCAGTCGGCGAGGATGAGGTTCAGGGCGGTGAGCGTCGGGAAGACGCAGAGCCAGATCATGAGCGCCAGCTGGTGCTTGCTCGGCGGCGGAATGCGTTTCGGGGAGGCCGAGTCGGGCGTTGGTGTAGCCGTTTGAGCCTTCATTGTTGTGTCCTTTCGGTCTGTCATTGCTCGGTTTTCATCTCTATGGGATTCGTGATCGAGGCTCGAATCGCGACGTTCACGTCGTCGTCGACGAGGTCTGCGTTGATCGCGATGGCTGCGGCGGATCCTTCGCCGGCGGCCGTGATGACCTGTGCGCGTGGGTTGGCGACGTTGCCCGCCACCCAGACACCGGGGACGCTCGTGAGTCCGTTGGGTTCGGTGATCGCCCAGCCTTCGTCGTTCAAAGCGCAGCCGAGGCCGACGAGAAGGTCGTTGTTGGGGATGAATCGCGGCGGGACGAACAGCGCGTCACAGTGAATCACCGGCCCGTCGGCCAGCTCGACGCCTTCCAGGTGGTCTCCGCGAACGATGATGCCCTGGGCGTCACCCTCGACGATGTCGATCGCCCGGGCGCCCAGTCGTTCGCGCTCCGCTGTCGTCAGCCTGTTGCGCGCCGTCAGGTAGGTGAGGTCGTCCGTCCACTGCCGCACGATCAATGCGTACTGGACTGCGAATGGTGAGCCGCCGAGCACGGCGAGCTTCTGGTCTTTGACCTCGTAGCCGTGACAGTAAGGGCAGTGAAGGACGTCCCGACCCCACCGATCCCAGGCTCCGGGGATGTCCGGGATCTCGTCACGGAGACCTGTTGCCAGCAGCAGTCGGCGGCCGCGAACGGGGGGCCCATCTCGGAGCTCGACGCGGAAGCCTGACGTCCCCTCGTTCACGACGTCTGTGGCCGTGCCGAGAAGGATCGTGCCGCCGTAGCGCTCGACTTCGTTGCGCCCGATCGCCGTGAGCTCCAGTGGCGGCATCCCGTCCCGCGAGAGGAACCCGTGCATGTGCGCTGCCGGCCGGTTGCGTGGCATCCCGGCGTCGATTACCAAGACACTTCGGCGGGCACGGGACAGGACGAGCGCTGCCGAGAGACCTGCGGCGCCTCCACCAATCACGATCACATCGAACTCAGTCATGGATCGACCATGCCTGGCGGCAACCGCGGACGCCACGAACGTTGCTATTTCCGGGAACCGGGTCAGAATCACGGGATGGCGGGCTCGACACAGATCGCGGCAGTACTGGCCGAAGTCGGCCCAAGGCTGAGGCGGCTTCGAGAACAGCGCGGAGTCACCCTGACCGGGCTCGCGGCCACGACCGGAATCTCGAAAAGCACGCTCTCACGCCTCGAGTCCGGCCAACGCAAGCCCAGCCTCGAACTGCTCTTGCCGATCGCCGAAGCCCACCGCGTGCCATTGGACGATCTCGTCGGAGCACCCGAGGTCGGTGATCCCCGCATCCGACTCAGGCCAAAAACCCGCAACGGCCGCGTCGTCGTTCCGCTCACCGAACAGGCCGGCGGGATGCACGCCTGGAAAGTCGTCATCCCGCCCCAGCCCGGCGAGCCCGAGCTCCGCATCCACCACGGCTACGAGTGGCTCTGTGTCTTGTCGGGCCAGATGCGACTCATCCTGGGGGAACACGACATCACCATGGGCCCCGGCGAGGCGGCCGAGTTCGACACGCAGCTCCCGCACTGGTTCGGCCCCGCCGCCGACGAGCCCGTCGAGATCCTCAGCCTCCACAGCAGCCGCGGCAAACCCTTGCGCGTCCGCGCAGCACCAAAGAACAGGAAGGCCAACAGCTGACCGAAGGCCGCTGCTCTGCTCCTCCCCGGAACTGGCGACGAAACGTGCCGCCCGCGAGGGCGTCCGCGAATAGCTGTGCCCCGCCCACCCTCGCGAGCCCTTCGTCAGCTCATGATGAACAGCTCTTGTGTTTCGGCGATGCCGTGTCGAGTTCAGCTCGAGCTGTCGGGCGCCTGAGGGTCGGGCTCGAAGAGGCCGGTTTGGTAAGCGAGCACGACCGCCTGCACCCGGTCGCGTAGGTCGAGCTTCTGGAGGATGTGCGTGATGTGCGTCTTCACGGTCGTCTCGCTGATGAAGAGCTCCTTGCCGATCTCCGCGTTCGAGAGTCCGCGTGCGATCAGGCGGAAGACTTCTTGCTCGCGGTCGCTCAGGTCGTCGAGCGCCTTCGGCGGCGTGGGACGTGGCGTGCGCGTGAACTGCCTGATGACGCGTTTCGTGACCGTGGGTGAGAGAAGTGCGTCTCCACGCGGCGACGACGCGGACTGCGGCGAGGAGCTGCTCCGCAGGGTCGTCCTTGAGCACGAAGCCGCTCGCGCCTGCGCGAAGCGCCTCGTAGACGTACTCGTCGAGGTCGAACGTCGTCAGGACAAGGATCCGCGCGCCCTTGTCCGCCGCAACGATGCGCCTGGTCGCCTCGAGCCCGTCGAGCTCCGGCATCCGGATGTCCATCAGGATCACGTCCGGATCGAAGCGGTCGGCCTTCTCCACGGCCTCGAGCCCGTTGCTCGCCTCGGCGACGACGTCGATGTCCTCCTCGCCGGAGAGCAGCATGCGAAAGCCGGAGCGAACCATCGACTGGTCGTCGGCGACGAGCACACGGATCGTCACCGCTCCTCGCCGCCGAGGGGAAGCCGGGTGCTGAGCACGAAGCCGCCGTCGGCCGACTTTCCTGCGCTCATCTCACCGCCGTAGATCTTGACGCGCTCGCGGACGCCGACGAGCCCGTGCCCGAGGCCGTCACTCATCGCCGTGCCGTTCCCGTTGTCCCGCACTTCGATCTCCAGCTCGTCCGGCCGATAGCGGACGATCACGTCCGCGTCGCTGGCGTGAGCATGCCTGAGCGCGTTGGTCAGGCCTTCCTGGACGATCCGGTACGCAGAGAGGTCGACGCCCCGTGGAAGCGCGGAACGGCTGCCCGTCGACGTGCAACTCGACGGGAAGCCCGGCACGGCCGACCTCGTCCAGCAGCGAGTCGAGGCCATCGAGGCCGGGCTGCGGCGTGAACTCCACCTCGTCCCCCTCACGTCGCATCGCCGACAGGAGGCGGCGCATCTCGGTCAGCGCGGTGCGGCCGGCCCGCTCCACGCCCTCGAGCGCATCTCGGTCCGCGACGAGCGAATCGGGCAGCTTGTGCCTGACGGCGCCCACCTGGAGCACCATCACGCTGACGGCGTGGGCGACGACGTCGTGCAGTTCGCGTGCGATTCGTGTGCGCTCCTCCGCGACCGCCACGCGCGCCGCTGCCTCACGCTCCCGCTCGGCCCGGATCGCGCGCTCCTCCGCTGCCTCGGCCTGCTCGGCGCGCTCACGCAGGGCGTAGCCCGCGAGCCAGGCAACGACGAAGCGAAGCGTGATGAAGACGAAGTCGCTGGTCGTCGTCGTGCCCGGGATGTTGTAGACGACGATGACGATGCCGACGGTGACGATCGCGAGCCCGATGCCCGCCTTCAAACCGTTCCGCAGATTCCCGAGCATGAAGGCAGTTGCCAGCCCGACGACGCCGAGGCTGCCGATGAACGGAATCAGCGATCCGTCGTAGAACGAGATCGCCGCGGCCAGCACCCAGTAGCCCGCAGGCCCGCCGAACGGGAACCGCCTGCGGGCGAAGATCGGTGCCACGACGACCGCCAGCAGAAGCACCGAGAGCCACAGGTCTGGGGGCGGGTCGCTCGCCGCGTTGCGCGCGACGACGAGCTCGAGCGCCCCGGCGATCGCCAGAAGCGCGATCAGGGCGTCCACCCAGAACTTCCTCGCGAGGTCCTCGAGCCGGCTCACACGCTGAAAGTACTGCACGACCTGGCGCTCCGCCTCCTACCTGAGTAGGAGCGCCGATCGTCGGAGGGTCGGAGCCCGAATCGTCGGCGGGTGCGAGCACGAACAAGGCCTTCCGACGATGGCGCCGCAAGGCCGCGCTCCTAGCGTCGTGGTCATGCAATCCGGATCCCAAGGAGGAGCGAGCATGTCCAGCACCACGCATAGCAATCGCAACCTCGCGGCCCGCATGGGTCGCTGGAGCGCCGCCCACTGGAAGACCGCGACGTTCGGCTGGATAGCCTTCGTCCTCGTCGCGTTCGCCCTCGGTGGCGCAGTCGGCATGAACACGATCGACCCGAACGCGGCGGGGCCGGGCGAGTCCGGCCGGATGGACCGGATTCTCGACGCCGGCTTCAAGCAGCCCGCGGGCGAGAGCGTCCTCGTCCAGAGCTCCTCGCTGCGAGCGAGCGACCCCGCCTTCAAGGCTGCAGTCGAGGATGTCGTCGGCAGCGATCTCCAAGGTGAAGGCCGTTCAGAACGTTCGCTCGCCGCTCGATCATGGGAACGCCGGGCAGATCGCCCCAGAACGAGCACGCAGCTCTTGTCGAGTTCGAGATCCGCGGCGACCCGGACGATGCCGCCGACAAGGTCGGCTCGGTGCTCGATGTCGTCGACGACCTGCAGAAGGCCCACCCGGCGCTCTTCATCGGCGAGTTCGGCGACGCCAGCAAGGTCGACGCAGTGGTGACCGCCTACGGGAACGACCTCGGCAAGGCCGGTCTACTCTCGCTGCCGGTCACGCTGCTCATCCTCGTGGTTGCGTTCGGAGCGCTCGTGGCTGCGGGCATCCCGCTGCTCCTCGCTCTGACCGCTGTCTTCGCCACGTTCGGCCTGATCGCGATTCCCAGCCACGTGTTTCCGGTCGCGCATGCAGGCACCGGCGCTCGTGCTCCTCGTCGGGCTTGCGGTCGGAGTCGACTACTCGATGTTCTACTTGAAGCGCGAACGAGAAGAGCGGGCCGCTGGACGCAGCGAACGCAAGCGGCGCTCGAAGCCGCCGCCGCGACATCCGGCCGCTCGGTGCTCATCTCCGGGCCTGACCGTGATCGTGGCGATGGCCGGCATGTTCCTGACCGGCGACCCGACCTTCGAATCGCTTGGCGTTTGCGGCCATCACTGGTCGTCGCGATCGCTGTCCTCGGCTCGCTGACCGTCCTGCCGGCGCTGCTGTCGAAGCTCGGCGACAGGGTCGATCGCGGACGAGTGCCGCTCGTCGGGCGCCGACCGGAGCGGCGGCGAAGGCCGGATCTGGGGTGCGATCATCGACCGCGTTCTGCGCCGGCCGCTCCTGTCCACCGTCCTCGCCGGCGGACTGCTGCTGGCCCTTGCCGCACCGGCGCTCCAGATCCGCATGGCCATGCCGGGACCGGACACGTTCCCGAAGTCGCTCGCCCGTCATGAAGGCGTACGAGCGGATGCAGCAGGAGTTCCCCGGCACCGCGCTGCCGGCGAACGTCGTCGTCGAGGCCCCGAACGTCGAGGCGCACCGACAGTCAAGGCGGCGATCGACCGCCTACGGCAGCGGGCGATCGCGAGCGGCCGGATGTACGAGCCGATCACCGTCGACGTCAACCCTGACGCGACCGTTGCCAACATCTCCATCCCGATCGCCGGCAAGACAACAGACCGCGACTCGGACGCCGCCCTCGCCCTCCTGCGCAAGAAGATCGTCCCCGAGACGGTCGGCCGGCTGCCGAACGCCGAGACCGGCGTCACCGGGCAGGCGGCCCAGTGGAAGGACGGCGACCGACCAGCCGAAGTCGAAGCTCCCACCCGTGATCGCCTTCGTGCTCGCTCTTCGCGTTCGGGCTGATGCTCTTCGCCTTCCGCTCGCTCGTCGTCGCGGTCAAGGCGATCCTGCTCAACCTGCTCTCCGTCGCTGCGGCCTACGGGGTGCTCGTGCTCGTCTTCCAGCACGGCATCGGCAAGGGCCTGCTCGGCTTCAGCTCCACCGCTGGGATCTCCCCGGAGGTGCCGCTGCTGCTGTTCGTGATCCTGTTCGGCCTCTCGATGGACTACCACGTCCTCGTCCTCGGCCGGATCAGGGAGCTGTACGACGGGGGCGAGACCATGGACGACGCGATCTCGAACGGGATCAAGCGCACCGCCGGCGTCGTCACCAGCGCCGCGGTCGTGATGGTCTTCGTCTTCTCGATCTTCGCAGCCCTCTCGATGCTGTTCTTCAAGCAGTTCGGCATCGGGCTCGCAGCAGCGATCCTGATCGACGCCACGATCGTCCGCGCGGTGCTCCTGCCCGCGACGATGAAGCTGCTCGGGGAGTGGAACTGGTACCTGCCCTCGTGGCTCCAGTGGCTGCCCCGGCTCGAGCCAGCGTCCGAGCCGGCGCCCGAGATGCCGGCGGCCCCGCTCCGTCTAGACCCCTTCGGATCCCCGGCTCGCGTCGGCGGGCCGGGGATCGGACTCTCAGAAAGGAACCTGGCCATGAACGCTTCAGCCAAGCAACGACATGAAGAGACGCGGGCGGCGAGCCGAAGCGAGCCTTCACGCCGGCTCGCATCGTCGCCCTCGTCGTCATCGGGCGTCGTCGTGCTCGCCCTCGGCTACGTCCACGTCAGCTCGGGCGACGACGCTGTCTCGGTCCCATCCGGTGCGAAGGCCGGCGACCTGATCCTCGACGACTGCCAATACGCGACCGAGAATGGCAACTACGACGCAGAGTGCGGCACGCTGGTCGTGCCCGGAGAACCGGCACAAGGCAGATTCGCGCCTGATCGCGCTCCCCGTGACCCGCATCCGCGCACGGTCGGCCGATCCCGCAGAGCCGATCTTCCGGCTCCAGGGCGGCCCAGGAATCACGAACATGGTGTTCCCGGCCGCGAGCCGATTCGCCGACAAGCACGACGTCGTGCTGGTCGGCTACCGCGGCGTCGACGGCTCGTCGAGGCTCGACTGCCCCGAGGTGACCTCGGCGCGCGAGCAGGCTCGCGGCTTCCTCACCGAGAAGGCGATGCGGGCCGATGCGGCGGCGTACAAGCACTGTGCGGAGCGCCTCCAGAACGACGGCGTCGACCTCGCCGGGTACACGCTACCCGAGCGCGTCGACGACCTCGACGCGGCCCGCCAGGCGCTGGGTTACGAGCGCGTCGATCTCCTCAGCGAGAGCGCCGGGACGCGCACGGCGCTGATCTACGCCTGGCGGTATCCGAAGCGGATCCACCGCTCGGTGATGATCGGCGTCAACCCGCCCGGCAACTTCCTCTGGGACGCCAAGACGACGGGCGAGCAGATCGAGCGGTACGCCGCACTCTGTGCGAACGACGCCTCGTGCCGGAGCCGGACACCTGACCTCGCCGCCTCGATCCACTCGGCGTACGCCCAGATGCCGGACCACTGGTGGTTCCTGCCGATCCGGAAGGGCAACGTCAGGCTGGCTGCGTTCTTGGGCCTCATGCATGCGACCACCGACGGCGCGGGGCCGCTCAACGCGCCGTGGACGATCGACACGCTCCTCGACGCCGACGAAGGCGACGGCAGCGGCGCGTGGCTTCTGTCCCTGATGGCGCAGGCGATCTTCCCGCGCGCGCAGGTGTGGGGTGACGTCGCCGCCGTCGGCGGGCCGACGCCGCCTACGCCCGGCGATTCCTCGCCTCCCATGCCGACCGTGGATCGCGTGATCGGCAGCCCCGGCACCGACTTCCTCACGGCAGGCGGCCGGTTTACGACTCGTGGCCCGCGAACCCGGACGAGAACCTGTACACGCGCGTCCGGGACTCGAACGTTGAGACACTCCTGATCGGCGGCAGGCTCGACTTTGCGACGCCGCCCCAGAACGCAACGCGCAAGCTGCTTCCGCACCTGCCGAACGGTCACGAGGTCGTGCTGCCGGACATCGGCCACACGGACGACTTCTGGACGTACCAGACTCCGGCCGAGCAACCGGCTGATCAACACCTACCTCGACAGCGGCCGGGTCGACACGTCCCTCTACACGCGGACGCCGGTCGACTTCACGCCGGCGCTGAGCCACGGCTCGATCGCCGAGATCGCGCTCGGAGCGATGCTGGCGCTCACAGCGCTGACGCTGCTCTCGCTGGTGTACATGGCGCTTCGCGTGCGGTGGCGCGGCCCGTTCGGACGCAAGAGCAGCGTGGCGCTACGCACCGTGTATCCGCTCGTGCTCGGCCTGGGCGGCTTCGTTCCTCGGGATGCTCATCGTGCTGACGACGAACGTCGGCGTCAGTGCTCACCGACGAGCTCGTCGTGTCGCTCTCCGTGGGCTTGCCGATCGGCCTCGGCGTCTACCTCGCCTGGGTGAACCGCGACTCGGCCACGCCGACGAACACGGGGTTCGCAGCGGCGGCGGGAGGCGCCCTGATCGGAGCCTGGCTCGGGTTCAACGTGACGTCAGCAGGCTTCGGGTTCCTCGCACCGTTCGTCGCGATCGTCGGCGCGACCGTGGGCGCCAACCTGGCCCTCATCGGCCTCGACATCCTCTGGGACCGGCAGGCTCGTGCTCGCTCCGATCGAGTCCGCCGTGAACGACACGCTCGAGTCGCGTCTTCCGACGGGGATGACCAGGTGACGCGTCACGTTCTGCGGGCCTCGCGTGCTGCCGCGATCTGCGGGCTCGCGGCGCCGGTGAGCTTCGTCGCCGGCGTCGTTCTCGCCGACGCGGTCCAGCCCGCCGCTTTCAGCCCGGTGAACGACGACATCAGCGATCTCGGCGCTGTGACAGCGTCGAGCCCGTGGCTCTACAACCAGGTCGCCGCGAACCTCACCGGCATCCTCGTCCTCGGCTTCGCGCTCGGTCTGTGGGCCGCACTCGGTAACGGGTTTCTCGCGCGCGTGGGCGTCCTCGGCTTGATGATCGTAGGAACGGGCATGTTCCTCGATGGGCTGTTCCGGCTGGACTGCCAGGGCATCGACGACGCATGCGACAACACATCGTGGCACTCCTCCGCGCACAAGATCGAGTCGGGCTTCACGGCAGCGGCATTACTTCTGACGCCATTGGTGCTCGCCTTTGCATTCAGACGCCTTCCGGCTTGGCGCCGCCTGTGGCTCCCGACGCTCCTCGCGACTCCTGCTGTGATTGCGACGAGCGCCGCGTTCAGCGCCTACGGACCCGGCGTTGCCAGCCGTGCAGGAAGCGCAGCCTGGTTCCTGTGGCTCGCGTTCGTCTCCTTCCACCTCCTGCGCGCTTCCGATGACACAGCAGCCGCGGTCGTGCTCTAAAAGCGTTTGTGAAACACTGCGTTCGTGGTCATTGCGTTCGTGATCCCCACGTCGCCGTCGCGGGGTCTGCGGCCGGCACCGCTTGCTGGCAGCGCGAGCACGAGCTACCGCAGCGGCGGCGTTAGATCGTGACTGCCCCTGAAAGCGATGGACGTGGAGGCGTCCGAACCATTCTTTGGGGGGTCTGCGTAGGCGTTCTCGGGCTCGCCTGGGGCCTTGGCAACGCGCTCTGGGGGAACCCAGCGATGGCACGGCTCTCCATCGCTTGTAGCCTTATCACGATCTTCGGCGCGGTCTACTACTACGTCCGAGTTGCACGCCACCTGCCGTCAGGGTCGTCGCACCCCGGCCCACCGTGAGTGGCCTGCGCCAGTGTTCGGGAATGTCAGCCGAGTTTCGGCGGTTGCACTCGAGCTGCTGTAGCGTTTAGGCGGTGCGGGAGGGGTCGGGGCAGCTTGTCCTTCGCGAGATCGAGGATCGTGATCTCGGCGTGCTGTTCGAACACGCGAGGGATCGCGAAGCTGTCGAGATGGCGGCGTTCACGTCGCCGGAGGCCGATGATCGAACCACCTTCGAGCAACGGTGGGCACGGCTGACGAGCGACAGCTCTACGACGAACAGAGCCGTCGAGATCGACGGTCGCATTGTGGGTCACATTGCGAGCTTCGACTTGGAGGGCCAGCGCGAGGTCACCTATTGGATCGGCCGTGACAATTGGGGCCGCGGCATTGCCACGCGTGCCCTTCAAGCGTTCTTGCAGCTGGAGGCAACCCGTCCGCTCTACGCCCACGCTGCGAGCGACAACGGAGCGTCGATTCGTGTGTTGACGAAGTGCGGTTTCCTCATCGTCGGCGAGGGGCGCGAATTCGCACATGGGCGCGGCGAGGAAACGGACGAGGTCATACTCCGACTCGATTCGTGACCCCGCTGCCCTCGCCTGCGCCAGGGTTCGAGGATGTCACCCGAGCTACGCGGCATGGACGTCGGCGCAGTCGGCAACCCCGGCCCTCTTGGACGCGGCGACAAGCTCGTCCTGCGTCGAGTCGAGCTCGGAGTTTGCCGCCGCGAAGGCGTCGCCGTCATCGTCATTCGCCGCCTTGATCTGGTCGCTGTTCAGTTGGTCGATCTTCTTGACGGCGACGAGAACGGCGTTCCAGTCCGTCTGCGCGGTCGGCGGTGTGCCGAGCGCTTGCAGGTCGCTCAACCACATGTGGAAGGTCGGGGCGACCTGCTGTGCGAGCCAGGTCGAGACCTCAGGGAACCTAGCTACGTCGGGGGCGGACGGATCGAAGCCGTCCACGGGGAACGGCCGCCAGTCGTGCTTGTCCGCGAGCGCCGCCTCGCAAACCGCGATGGCTTTGCTCGCAAACTCGGCCCCAACCCCGGTGACTTGCTTGTCCGAGCTGCCGCCGCAGCCTGCGAGAAGCAGAACGCAGAAGCACGACGCGATGACGCCGCTGATCATCGCGCCCATGCGCACTTCTACACCAATGTCAGCGCTACGTCCATCAAGGCACGCGACTGAACACACCCCACCCAAACCTGTTCGCGGTCGCTCGCTAACGGAACGTGAGCTCTCGCCTGTGCCAGTGTTCGGGAATGTCACCCGAGCGGGATGCTCTAGAGCGCGCGGATGGCGTCCGCGGCGAGGAAGCCGATGAGCGCCCAGAGGCCTGAGCAGAAGATCCCGTAGGAGACTGCCGCGACGATGACGCGGTGCTCGCCAACGGGGCGTCCACCGACGACCCGGGCGAGTGAGACTGCCGTGATCCCGCTCGTCAATGCCGCCGCGATCACGTAGAGAACGTCAGATGCGCCGGTGACCCACTTCGCAGGGTGGCTCATTATGCGGCCTTTGCGCATCTTCTGGGCGCGACCGTCTTCTCACCCAAACCGCACGGGAGGTGACGACCCGTCGGCCTTTCAGGGGATCTCGACGTCGCGGATCTCGATCGGACTCGTGCGGCGGGCGAGGTAGGCCGGAAGCAGCTCCAGCGCAGACCTCGCGTCGTCCGCCTGCACGCGCCACCAGATCGCGTGGCCTCCTGCGAGGCAGCTCGACGCCGCCAGGCCATGGCGCAGCGGGCTCTGGAAGCCTGTCCAAGCGGCGAACGCAGCAGCGCACTCCGACGGGGTGTGTTCGTGATGAAGGAGGAATTGCGGCATGCACTCAGCCTGCCTGACCTCCCTTCGCGGATCATCAGGGAGAGTCCCTGAACCCGTACCGAGGCGTAGGGTGTTGCGACACGGTGTCTATCGAACACAGCGTCGGGACCGTTGGACGCGAGCCAGAGCTCGAGCGGCTCGACGCCGCGCTCGAAGGGCTGACGGCGGAGACGTCCGCCTGCGTCACGGTGGAGGGCGAGCCCGGCATCGGCAAGACGCACGTGCTCGGTGCCCTGCGCGCCCGTGCAGAGGATCGTGGTTTCGTCGTTCTTTCTGGCTCGGCGACCGAATTCGAGCGCGACCTTCCATTTAGTGTCTGGGTCGATGCGCTCGATGCGTATGTCGCCTCGTTGGAGCTGGGGCTCGAGGCGCTGTGGAGCGTTGAGCAGGTCGAAGAGCTGGCCGAGATCATCCCGTCTGTCCGGACGCGAGCCGATGGCGCAGCCACGTCGGTGGCCGCGGAGCGCTACCGCACCCACCGCGCGGTTCGCGGATTGCTCGAGTTGCTGGCGCGGGAGCGCCCGCTCGTCCTTGTCCTCGACGATCTGCACTGGAGCGACGATGCATCGATCGAGCTGCTCGCAGCCCTGCTCCGGCGCGAGCCGGATGCACCGGTGCTGCTCGCGCTCGGCTTCCGTCCCGGGCAGGCGCCGGCCGGCCTCGTGCGGGCGCTCGCCGTCCCTTCGGCCCGGCGGATCGCGCTTGAGCCACTCGACGAGGCCGCGGCAGCGCAGTTGCTCGGTGACCTCGAGCCTCCCGCTGCAGCGGCGATCCTTCGTCACGGGCGAGGGAACCCGTTCTATCTCGAGGAGCTCAGGCGCGCCCGGGAGGATGGGCGCCTCGCGGCCGCGATCGACAGCGCTGCAACGGACGCTGTTGTCCCCGAAGGGCCTGTGCCTGCCGCCGTCGCGGCATCACTCGCCGACGAGCTCGCATCGTTGCCGGCCGACGAGTTGACACTGCTCCGGGCCGCGGCTGTCGCGGGCGAGCCGTTCGAGCTCGACCTCGCCGCGGCGATCGCCGAGCTTCCGCGTGGCGCGGGGCTCGAGGCCCTCGACGCGTTGCTGGCACGGGACCTCGTGCGCACGACGCAGGTGCCGCGCCGCTTCGTGTTCCGCCACCCACTCGTGCGCAGGGCGGCCTACGAAGCCACGCCGGCCGGTTGGCGACTCGCGGCCCACGCGCGAGCGGCCGCGGCGCTGACCGCCAGGGGTGCAGCCGCGGCCGAGCGCGCCCACCACATCGACCAGTACGCAACGCAGGGCGATGAGGAGGCTGTCTCAGTCCTGCTCGAGGCAGGAGCGGGCGCCGCGGCGCGCGCTCCGGCCGCGGCGGCTCGCTGGTTCGAGGCGGCCCTGCGCCTGCTGCCCGCTGCCCGACGAGCGACAGGTGGATGTTCGTGTCGCGCTCGCCTCGTCGCTGCGGTCGCTTGGCGAGCTGGAACGCTGCGATGCGACGCTGCTTGCCGCAATCGCCTTGCTTCCCGCCGACGCGGTTGCGCGCCGGGTCGAGCTGACGGCGCAGTGCGCCGCCGTCGAGCACTGGCTCGGCCGCCACGACGAGGCCCATCGACGCCTCACGCGGGCCTGGGACGGACCTTCGCGACAGGGCGACCGCGGAGGCTGCCGTGTTGGAGATCGAGCTCGCCGTCGATGGCCTGTACGAGCGGGACTTCGAGCAGGCAGTCGAGATGGGTCGGCAGGCGCTCGCGACGGCAGAGGTCGTCGGCGATCAGGCGCTCACGGGCTCTGCGGCGGCGGTCCTGTGCCTGGCGGAGACCGTGGCCGGATCAATCGACGCGGCAGTGGGACACCGTCGGGATGCGCTGTCCGTGATCGATCGGCTGTCGGACGAAGAGCTCGCGCCGCGTCTCGAGGCGCTGTACCACCTGGCGTGGGCCGAGACGTACCTCGAGTTCTACGACGACGCGATCGCTCATGCCGAGCGAGGCGTTGCAATCGCGCGCGCTTTCGGCGAAGGCCAGCTGCTCGTGCCGTTGATGCTCGCCAAGAACTTCCCATTCGAGATGCAGGGCCGGCTGCGGGATGCGATCGAGCTCTGCGAGACCGCTCTCGAGGCCGCCCGCCTGTCCGCCAGCCCGCACGAGCTCTACCGCGCTCTCTTCGAGCTCGGCTGGACGCTGTACTACGCAGGCGACCTCGACGGTGCGATTGCAGCCCACGAAGAAAGCTCCCGCGTCGACCCGAGGCTGGCCGGGGCAACGATCCCGAACGGCGGCGGCGGGCCGGGGTGGGGGCTAGGCGTCTCGTGGTTCGAGGCCGGCGAGATCGACCGCGGCCGTACGCTCCTGCTCGACCTCGTCGGCGACGACGGAGCGAGCACGATGCCCGTCGAGCGTTGCTTTGACTGGGAGAGCCTGACGCTGGTCTCGCTCGCGGTCGGGGACACCGAGGCGGCGAACAGGTACGCCGGTCTGGCCGAGGAGGACGCCACGCGACTACCGCTGCGGCTACCGACCGCGATCGCGGGACGTTGCCGGGCGGCTGTGCTTCTCGCGGCCGGCGAGCCTCTCGACGCCGCCCGGGTGGCGCACGAGTCCGCAGCTGCCGCAGGCGCGGTCGGAGCGGGATTGCAAGCCGCCTTCTCTCGCAGCCTCGAGGGCCGTGCGCTCGCGGCCGCCGGCGAGCGTGAGCAGGCGATCGCGGTGCTGCGTCAGGCGGAGCAAGAGCTCGATGCGTGTGGTTCCCTGCGCGTGCGGGATGAGATGCGCCGCGAGCTGCGGCGACTCGGAGCCCGGTCGGAGCCGCGCGGGCCCGCGGCCGGCGACAGCGGGATCGATGCGTTGACCAAGCGCGAGCTCGAGATCGCCGGCCTCGTCACCGACCGGATGACGAATCGCGAGATCGCGACGGCGCTCTTCCTCAGCGACAAGACGATCGAGTCGCACATCCGCAACATCTTCCACAAGCTCGGCGTCTCCTCCCGCGTCGACGTTGCGCGGACGGTTGAGCGCGAGCGGCGAATGCACGAAGCGGCACGACCGGCGTGACCACGGCAGCGCACCCGCCGCTGGACTCGGATACGGCGCGGCTGCACGAGCTCGGCTATCCCCAGGAGCTCGCCCGTGGGCTCAACGTCTTCGACAACGCGGCCCTCGGGGTCGCGGCGATCTCGCCCGTCGTCGGGCTCTATGCCGTCGTGCTCGTCGGCATGACGGTCGCGGGACCGGCCTGGGTGTGGGTGCTGCCGATCGCACTCGTGGGCCAGTGCCTGCTGCTCGTCGTCTATGCGGAGCTCGCGTCGGAGTTCCCGGTCGCGGGAGGCGCGTATCAATGGACACGCCGCCTCGTCGGTCCCGGCTACGGCTGGATGAGCGGCTGGGTCGCGATCTGCGCCTACTGCGCCGCCAACACGACGATCGCGTACCTCGGTGCTCCCTGGGCGCTGACCCTCGTCGGCATCGCGCCGACGGCGAATGCGATCGTGATGATGGGGATGATCCTCGTGCTCGTGTGCGCGGCGATCGGCGCGCAGGGCGTCTCCCTCCTCGGCCGCGTGATCAGGGCAGGGATCGCCGCCGAGATCCTTGCCTCGGTCGGCATCGGCCTGGCGCTGCTTCTCGTCTTCCGCACCCAGGACATCTCGATCTTCACGCACACGCTCGGTGCCGAGGATCTCTCCGGTGGCTCGACGCGCGCAGGCATGCTCGCAGCGCTCGCCGTCGCCGGCTGGGTGTTCATCGGCTTCGACGCCTGCATCAGCGCCTCGGAGGAGACGAGAGGCGCCGCGCGTCACGTCCCTCGCGCGATCTGGATCGCCCTGCTCAGCGTCGCGGCGCTCGTCATCCTCAACGCATTTGCGACGACGCTGGCACACCCCGATCCGGCCGGGGTAGTCACCGGCAAGGACATCGACCCCGTCACCACGTCGGTCGTCAGCTCGTTCGGATCCTGGTCGGCGAAGCCGTTCGCGGCGGTGGTGCTCGTTGCGTTCCTCGCCTGCGGCACGGCCGCCCAGTCGCTCACCGCTCGAACGATCTTCTCGACCGCGCGCGACGACGTTCTGCCGGGCTCCCGGTTTCTGCGGCGCGTCAACAGGCGTCAGGCACCGCTCGGCGCCATCGCGGTCACCACGGTGGCAGCGTGCGCCGGCCTGCTGCTCGGCCTGGACTCGGCCGCCGTCGGCAGCCTGATCGCCTTCGGCACGGCGGGGATCTACGTCGCCTTCCTCCTGGTCGCGCTCGCGGCGCTGATCGCGCGGCTGCGGGGACGATGGGTTCCCGCCGGACGGATCCGGCTCGGTCGCGCCGGTGTCGTCCTCAACGCCCTGGCAGTGGCCTGGCTGCTGTTCGAGAGCGTCAACATCGCCTGGCCACGAACGTCGCTCGCCCCGCCGGGGGCGCCCGGCTACCAGGTCTGGGCAGCCGTGATCGTCCTTGCCGTGATCGCGAGCGGCGGCCTGGCATACCTGCTGGTAGCCAGGCCGCAACGCAAGCTCACGACCCGCTGAGGAGCGTCCTGTCGAAGAAGCCGACGACCCGTCGCTCGTACTCCTCCGGCTGGGCCTCGACGCCACCGATGTGGCCCGAGCCGCGGACCTCCCAGATCTCCTTCTGCCCGCGCGCGGCCGCGTAGAACGCCGTGTTGGCCGGTCTCTCGGCAGGCTGGCCGCGCTCGCCGTAGACGAAGAAGCACGGCGCCCGAGATCCGCGGCACGAGGCTCTTCAGCGTGGCCGGCGGCAGGTTGTCGGTGAAGATGGCCGTCGCCGACGTGGCGACGGCGTTGCCGACGATCTCCTGCCAGCCGTGGCCCGGGCGGGCGAGCTCGTCGCGGACCGAGCGGCTGCTCGCTCCCTCGGAGACGATCGCCTTCAACTCCGGCGACTCGGCGGCCGCCTCGATCATCATCTCGCCGCCGACCGAGAGGCCGATGCCGCCGATCCGCTCCGGATCGACGTCCGGGCGGCCCTGGAGGAACGCGACCGCGGCGTGGATGTCGCGCTCGCCCTGCCAGCCGAAGAGGTTGGGGTCGCCCTCGCTCTCGCCCTCACCTCGACGGTCGAAGAGCAGGACGCCGTAGCCGTGCCGTGCCAGCAGCTTCGCGCGCTGCTGCGACGATGCCCGGCCGGGGAACGAGATCACCGCGGCGCCGTTGCGCGACGGGATGTACCAGCCCCTGAGCCGCAATCCGTCGCTCGTCGTGAACTGCACCTCCTCGTACGCGGCGCCGAGGTCGGCGGCGGGAACGTGGGCGCGGGCGGCGTGGGTGACGACGTATGCGATCGCGACCGGGAAGAGGACGGAGACGGCGAGGAAGAGGGCGCCGAGCAGCAAGAGCAGCCGCCGCGGATAGCGCCACCAGAGGCGGTCGTCGCGCCGCCGCGACGTCCAGAGCGTGACGACGCCGAGACCGAGGAGCGTGAGCCCGGCGAGGATCGACAGGAGCCCCGTGAAGTCGTCTCCCGAGGGGCCGGCCGCCAGCGAGTAGTGCACCGCCTCGGTGCCGGCGAGGATGCCGAAGAAGCCGGCGAGGAGGGCGATGGTCGCGCGCGCCCCGGCGCGAAGGCGGCCGTAGAACACGCCTGCTGCAGCGAGGAGCGCGAGTGGGACGAGGCCGCCGAGGAGGTGGTCGCCGGCGGACGTCCCGGGGTTCGGCTGCAGGAAGCTGTCGTCGACGACGTGGAGTGCGACGACGCCGATCGCGAGGCGCGCGAGCGCCGACCTCGCTGCGAACCCGCACCGCGATGCGAGATGCCGACGGTCGGGGTGGGAGAGCGTTCCGGCATGAGCGGTGGCAGACATGGATTCCTTTCACACGAGCTCGACGCGGTGCGCCGCCTGCCGGGACAGTCCCTGGCAGGCGGCGCACCGCGCATTGCCCATCGGGTTGTGGTTAGGCGGCCTGCTCGAGACCGGACGGTGTGGCCGGCTCGACGGGGGCCTCGTGCTCGAGGTTCGGCAGCCACTCGAGCCACTTCGGGAGGTACCAGTTCTTCTCCCCGAGCAGCATCATCGACGCGGGCAGGAGAACGGCCCGGACGATCGTGGCGTCGATCAGGATTGCGGCCGCGAGGCCGATCCCCATCTCCTTGAGATCGAGCAGCGGGGTCAGCGCGAACACGCTGAACACGCCGACCATCACGATCGAGGCGCCCGTGACGACACCGGCCGTCGTGCGGATGCCGTACTCGACTGCGTCCTGCGTCCTGAGACCGCGATCGTACGCCTCGCGGACCCGGCTCAGGATGAAGACGTGGTAGTCCATCGAGAGACCGAACAGGATCACGAACAGGAACATCGGCAGCCAGGAGGCGATGCCACCTGTGCTGTTGAAGTCGAGCAGGTTCTCGCCCCAGCCCCACTGGAAGATCGCGACGAGCATGCCGTATGCCGCGGCGACCGAGAGGAGGTTGAGGACGATCGCCTTGAGCGCGATCACGATCGACCTGAACGCGACCAGGAGCAGCAGGAACGCGAACAGGAGGACGAATCCGAACACGAGCGGGGCCGACGACTTCATCATCGCGTTGAAGTCGAAGGACTTCGCGGTGGGACCGCCGACCGCGTACTCGACATCGGCGACGGTGCCGATCGTGGCCGGGACGAGCTCGTTGCGGAGGGTTGCGAGGGCGTGGTTCGAGACCTCGTCCGCACCGCTACCGGCCAGCGGGATCGCGACGTCGAACGTCTTTCCGTCATCGCTCGTCTCGACCTGGATCGGGTTCTGCATCTCGCCTGAGGCGAGTGCCCTTGCCTTCAGGTCGGCGATTGCAGCTTTGACCTGCGTCGGGTCCCCGCCCGTGATCGCGACATCGGCAGCGCTGGCTCCCCCCGGGAATGCGTCGTCGATCACGTGGAACGCGGCCAGCTCGGGCTGGCTCTTCGGCAAGGCGTCGAGCCCGCTGTCGGCCGTGTGCAGATGAAGCGCCGGCAGTGCGAGCACGAGGAGCAGCGCCGTTGACGCCACGGTTGCGATCACCGGGTGGCGCAGGACGGGCTTGAGGATCGTGCCCCAGAAGCGGCTGCCCTCGCCGTTGTCCTTCCGGAGCCGGTGCAGGAACGGGATCTTGCCCTTCTCGACCTTGTCGCCGAGCCGTGAGAGGATCGCCGGCAGGACGGTCAGCGAGCCGAGCATCGCGACGGCGACGACCATCATCGTGCCGATCGCGAACGACATGAACGTCTTGTCGCCCGAGAGCAACATGCCGGCCATCGCGATGATCACGGTGAAGCCCGAGATCAGCACGGCCCGGCCAGACGTGGCCGCTGCAGCTTCGAGCGCCGCCCGCTCGCTTCTTCCGGCCCGCCGCTCGTCACGCTCGCGGCGGAGGTAGAAGAGCGAGTAGTCGACGCCGACGGCGAGCCCGATCAGGAGGATGACTTCCTTGACCGACCCGTCCATCGGGACGAGCTGGCTCGGTAGTGCCGCGAGCCCGAACGTCGCAAACACGGCCGTCAACCCGACCAGGATCGGCACGACCGCTGCCACTGCCGAGCCGAGCAGGAGCAGCAGGATCACGAGCGTGAGGACGAGGGCGATCAGCCCTGCCTTCGCGATGCCCGAGTTGATCACCTTGTCGAGCGCCTTCTCGGTCGAGACACCGGCCTCGGCGACATAGAAGTCCGGATGTGCCTTCTGGACCTTCGCCGTGGCGGCCACGATCGTGTCGATGTAGAGGGAGGCCTCGAGGTACGTGCCGTGCGGGCTGAACGTGATCAGCACCGAGTGGCGGTCGGGCGAGATCTGCCCTTCGTTCCCTGGTGCGAGTGGTGAGTGCAGCATGGTCACCTGCTCGAATCCCGCGAGCGAGTCGAGGGTGTCGTTGATCGTTGCGCGGAATGCCGGATCGTCGGCGGTCTTCGTCTTCGACTGGATGACGACGAGCTCGCCCTGGCCCTCGTTGTCGAGGTCGAATCCCGCGTCGAGGATCTGGTTGGCCTTACCGGCCTCGCCGACAGCGGCGTCCTTCTTCTCGATCATCTGCATCGGTGCCACGATTCCGATCGCGAACGACACGACCACAAAGGCGAGCCAGCCGAACGTGGCGGTCTTCCAGTGGCTCGCACTCCAGCGACCCATCCGGGCCGCGATGTTGTTGGACTGCTTCAGGGGTGACATGGCAGTTCCTTTCAGGCCTGCGAATGCAGGTTGAGGGACGCGCTCTCGGCCTCGACAGAGCCGAAGCCCCGAGAGGACGCGTACGCGAAGGGATGGTCGAAGGCCACCAGCGCGTCGGCGCTTGCGACGTCGATCTCGAACTCTTCGTCGAACTTCGCGTCGGCCACGGTGACCTTGACGCGGTCGGACGACCTGCTCCAGAGGAGACGGACTTCGATGCCGTCGCCGTCACGGACTGCGAGCTCTCGCCAGTCGTTACCGGCTGAGAGTGCGGGTGTGGTTGTGTGGCTTGCGGACATCGGGATCGCCTCCTTGGCGGGTTCTTGCGATTGACAAGAGCCTGCTCTCACGCGGAGTCCCTGACATCGGGGGGCCACCCTGAGCCCGCACCCTGATTTCTCCTAGTGGATCGCCACCGAGCTAGCGCCGGGGGGTGCGTCTGTGGAGCTGACTGGCTCGGGATGGTGACGACCCCGCGGGCCCAAGACAGGCGACCAGTCGGTGTCGATCCCGCCGGCAGACAGACCGCTCACTTGCGCCGGGGTTGACGACGAACCAGCCCTCGGGGACGGGGGCGAGTCTCGTACTCGCCAGGTCATCTGCTCGCGAAGAACGCTGACGGCAGCCTGTACACCCTGTCCCAAAGCACAACGGAAACCGTTCAACTCCGCGACCGACCGCGGCTAAACGGACCTAAGGGGGCGCGTTCCGCACAGAACGCGCCCTGATTCGCCCGTCTCTCCTTTCGCAGATTGGGCCTCGAACGACGACAAGCCTCGCAGTGGTGTCGGTTGCGCTCGCTGTGATCGCTGCGCCGAGTTCTGTCACTCGTCTCGGTGATCCCGTTTGACGTGCCGGTTACCGGTTCTTCATGGGCTCCTTACATCGGGGGGGAGGCTGTGAGTAGGAGCCTCGACCCCAATGGAAGGCAGTGATGAGACGGATGTTTCTCGTGGTGTTCGCGTTGGCGGCCGTGCTGGTGCCTGCCGCGCTCGCGACCACCCCCGCGCAGGCGCCTTCGGCGTACTGCAAGACGAACGCGACGACACTGATCGGCGCCGACAAGACGTACAAGAACATGGGTGAGTGCGTCTCCAAGCAGGCTGCACTCGCGAACGCCAACAAGGCCAACGCAGCCAAGGCGTGCAAGGCCGAGATGGCTGACACAACCTTCCCTACCACCCATGACAACAAGACGTTTGATCAGTTCTACGGCACCAACGCCGGCAACGGCAAGGGCAACAGCAACGCCTACGGCAACTGCGTTTCCCAGAAGGCAAGCGGCAAGACCGCAACGCAGCAGAACGCGCAGGTCAACGCGGCCAAGAAATGCAAGTCAGCGCCACTGAAGGACCAGATCGGCGCTGCACCCAAGACCTACCGCAACTTCGGCGCCTGCGTCTCGGCCCAAACAAAGCTCACCTAGAGCAAACGTCGGCTAACTGGAGGGAAGGGAATGCGGCGCCCTTCCCTCCTTTAGGTTCGGTCTCGTACACGGCTTTGGCGTTCGTACGCTGGGTAGGGAAAGTAGGTTCTGCACCACGGGAACGGGGGGTTTCTCTGTGCGTAGCTTGATTGCGGCTGTCGTGTTGGGTGGTTTCGGCCTTTTCGGTGCCGGCCTGGTGCTGATTCGGCGGGGAGCATGGCGGCTAGAGGATGTGTCGTGATGGCTCTTGAGCGCTTGGGAAGCTTCTGGTCACTCGTCTAGGGGATCCTGAGAAGCGAGCTCTAGCTTTCTCGATCTCCGAGGTTACGGTGCGAGACAGGCAGGGCTGACGTCGGGGACGTTTGCCTCTGCGTTGTCCACAGAAAAGGGGAGAGGGAAATGGTGACAAGGGCGAAGCTTGGGCTTCTTAGCTTGGTCGTGCTCGTGGCGGCAGTCGCTGCTTTGGCGGGCGGGGTAGCGTCGGCTGGTGCGAGCATTGTGTGTGCGCACTACACGAGCCAGACGAACACGGCGACATCCGTGACCGTCACGTTCGAGGTGTTCGAGGATGGGTGTGCGGTGACGTTGACGAGCTATCAGTCCACCTCAAGCGGACACACCAACCAGGCCTGGGCGGGCGACCGCTTCGATATCGGTACTCATTCGTTGACGGTGCCGCTGACCTGCGGGACGGACAATCAGGTTGCCCTCTACATCGGGGAGGTCGAAGACGCCAATTCGGACATCGGCTCGTGGTCGATCACTCCGCAGTGCGGGCCGCCTCCGCCGCCTGTCTGCACCTACACGAAGGGGTTCTACAAGAACCACCTGAATGTGGTCGCGGCGTATGCACCAAGCGGTCTGGGCGGATTCAACCTGGCCGATCTCCAGGGGATCCTGACGGCCAGCCCGTCGAAGCTTCCAGCCGGCCAGGGCGGAGCACTGAACCTCGCCCAGCAGGCGCTCACGGCGCTGCTCAACCAGGCAAAGGGCGCAACCGCAACCTCGACGGTCAACAGCGCGATCGCTA
This sequence comes from uncultured Thermoleophilia bacterium, assembly GCA_963799905.1. Taxonomy (GTDB): domain Bacteria; phylum Actinomycetota; class Thermoleophilia; order Gaiellales; family Gaiellaceae; genus Gaiella. Next base: position 209,355 of record CAWCYU010000006.1, on the reverse strand, counting down.
CGGCGCTCGCCAGTCTCCACATCACCATCGTCAACCACAACGTGACGAGCGTGACCGTCAACTCCGGAACGAACACGGGCGGCTTGACGAGCATCATCGAGCCGTTCAACTCCGCTACCGACTGCGGCTAAACAGGAACAAGGGGGCGCGTCCCTGATTGGACGCGCCCCCTACCCGACACCAACCAACCGAGTCGCTTTGCAGGATCGCTGTCTCGTCTGGGTGCGACCGTAGCGCCAGAGGCGATGCCTCTCGTGATCTGGGCGTTACTCCCTAGACCGCGGATAACGTCAACGGCCTGGCGCCCGTGATGGTTCTCGCGCGTTACCCACGTACCGCACGTAGACGTCACAGCTGCGGGCGGTTGCCTCGAATCCCTTCCCGAAGTATCCGCGGCGGACTCGGATGGCGAAATTGTTGGCCGAGCCAGCGGTACCGAGCGTCGCGCACAGATCCCAGCGACCTGGCTCCTTTCTAATCGCCTCCAATTGATTGCGGCGCTGTTCCCGTACAAGCTGATCCCGAGAGACAGACCGACTACCTGGCGGGTCGCGCCAGGTGACCGCGATCGGGTTGCAACCCAGTTCGCTGCAACGCTGCCCGCCGCCAGGGCTTTCCTCGGCCATCGGCGCCTGCGCGAATCGCGCATAGACCTCCGTGTCCCACGCAACCGCCTCGAATCCCGGCGCGAAATACCCGTTTCGGACCTTGCTAGCTAGCGCGGCCGCCGAACCTGGTTTTGGAAGCCTCGTTAGGAGCGCCCAGCGCCCTGGTTGCTGTGCGATGGCAGCAAGAACACCCCGGTGGCCGTTCCTGATCAGCATCGTCGGTTATTTCTCGACTCGACCACGATTACCCAGGTGAACCTCGCACTCGTCGAGGAGCTATAGCCATATCCGGTGGGAACGTTGCGCAGAGGTAGATCCACCGTGTGCCTGCCTCTCAGCAGGTGGTTCCGATTGTTGCTGGCGGGGGGTTGCAGGCGTCGTAGGCGCTTTGGGCGCGGGCGATGATCGCGCCGGCGGCGCCGTTCTTGACGTTGCGTGTGACGACGGTGACTTGCTTGATCGGGCGGCTGCCGCCGGTCGGTGGGGTGACGGAAATGATGTAGGTATCGACTCGATAGGTGAGGCCGTCCGGCCCGGTGAGGGTCTGGGTAGCGCAGCCGGCCTGGGGCGTGGTGGGCGATGTGCAGCTTCCGGAAGGGGCTGAGCCCCCTGTCAGTTGGCCGGTAGCGCTCGGGATCGTGGGGTCGCTGGTGTGCGCGGTCACGTACGCGTCGCTTCCTCCGGGGATCGTTCCAGCGTCGAGAAGGATTGACGCGTAGGGGAGTGTGTTGTACAGCTCGAGTTGTCGGTCGACGAGGGTGAGGGCGTTCCCCTCTATGCTCGTGTGGCGCAGCGAGAGAACGCTTGACGTGTAGACCGAGATCAGTGCCCCGACCGCGATCGCGAGGAAGAGCATCGCGATCACGAGTTCGAGCATCAGGGTGCCGGATTCTTCGTGGAGGCGGGCGCGGAGCGTGCTCATCGGATCACGGCCGCTAGTACTGCGACCAGCCGCCTTTGGGGACGTTCCAGGTCGTCTCGGTGTTCGTCACTTCTGAGGGGCCGCCTGGCGCACCTGCGGGCGGTTGGGGTGGTGATGCGAACTTGGCGTCGCCGCTGAGCTGGCCCGAGTCGGCGATCACGCTGCCGTAGATGCTGGCGCCGTTTGTGCTGGAGAAGTTGCCGTTCGCGAACACGATTCCTTGCACCTGTGCGTCTCCGACGAAGCTGACCGCGTTGGCGGCGTTTTGGTGGTTGATCGCGACGAGCTCGACGTTGTTGGTGGAGGTGTCCCACGTGGTGGGGCAGTCGCCACTGACGAGCGCTCCGGCGCAGAACCGAGCGCCGTTTGCCGCCGTGACAGTCCCGTCGACGTAGATCACGCCGAGGCCGGTGTATTTCGACCTTGTCGTTGGCGCTCAGGTTGAGGTTGCCGTCGAGGAAGATCGTGCCCTTGACGGTGAGCGTGCCCGGGTTGCCGTCCACCCATGTGAGTTGGCCCACGAGGTTGCCTGTTCCGTCGTAGTAGCGGCAGTCGAAGTTGTTTCCGGTGTCTGCCTGGTTTGTGTTCTTGAGGTGGAACAGGTTGATCGTGCCGAGGCTCGTGTTGCGGGTCCCGTTGTTGTCGAGCTTGAACAGGTTCTTCACCGAGCTGCCGTTGCAGTCGTTCGCCGGCCCCGGCATCGCGGTCGAATAGGTCGCCGTATCGATCGTCGGCTTCACCAGCGACTGCTGCTGCACGGGATAGCTACTGGCGTAGACGCCCGAGCCGCTCGAGCTGACCGCGCTGCCCTGGGTGCTGCAAACGCGATTCTGCAGGCCGTGGAAGTTGACCTGGCAGCCACCGACGATGTTCGCGCTGAGGATCGGTTTCGCTGCTGACCCGACAGGGTTCGCCGTTCCGGAGGTGCGGAAGGTCTTGCCGACATAGAGCGTGACCGATTGGGTCACGCCGGCCGGTTCCACGGCGGGCTCGCCGATCGCAGGAGCCCCGGCCGAAATGCACAGCGAGCTCGCAATAAAGATGGGGACGGTCAGCGCTGCCGAGTTGGCGATCGAATCGCCGCCGTTCGCTGGCGGACTCAGCGACGCGCAGTCGGCGTTCGGGTCGGCCATCACATAGCCGTAGGCATAGACCGGGGAGGCGGTGAGGGTGGTCGTCTGGGTGGTCACGTTTCCACCCATGTTGAGCGAGAGGCGGCGTGTGACTGCCCCGTTTGGGGAGACCGCGTTCGCGTAGATCGTCCACGTCGCTGAACCCGTCTTCGTCGCGTACCAGCTCATCGTGCCTCCGTCTACTGCTCCCGAATACATCGGAGTGCCGCTCGAGCCGACCGTCGAGCCCACGGCGAGCCCGTTGGTCGAGTCATTCGCAGCCAGATACTGCTGCATGTACGAGACGCCGTAGTTGAGCCCCGACTGACCGATGTTCAAGGCGCGGATCTCCTGCCGGTCTCGACCGAAAGCCGTCTCGTTCGAGGTGACAAGACCGACCAGCGCCACCGTGCGAGATCGACATCGCCGCAACGACGAGCAGCGCGAGGACGAGTGCCAAGCCCCTCTCCTCATGCGCAAGACGCTGCACACCCGAGAGCCGTGTAGTCATGAGTTTCGCGCCGCAGCGAAAACAGTTCATCTCCAAGAATCACTTCGACAGAACCGGCCTCCTGCGCGCCTACTCGTTCGAGTGATCTGCGCGCCAGTGTAAGGCGGGTAGCACGTGTCGATTCTCAAGCAATACCCCGTCCCTACCGATGCGCAACCGAGATGCCTGCCGACACTCTCTTCCGCCGCCTCCGCGACCGTGTCTGCGACCAACGCGGCCAAACCCTGGTCGAGCTCCTCGTCGTCATGATCGTCCTCGTCATCGTGATCGCCCCGATCGCCGACAGCTTCGTCACAAGCCTCAAGCAGGAGGTCGACCAGACACGCCGCGAAAGCGCCTTCGCGAACGCACGGGTAGCGCTCCAACGCATGCGGCTCGACATCCACTGCGCCCACGCAACCACGCTGCCCATCCAGCAAAACAGCTACGGCGGCTTCACTCTGACGCTCCCCGAGAACCCCGGCCAGTGCCCCGGCGTCGTCGCCTCGGGCTCGGGAGCCGCAGGCGTCGAGTGGTGCACGATCCCGTACCCAGGCAGCACGACCCGCTACCAACTGTTCCGCTACAACACGACCGCCCTCTCAGCGTGCAACGGAGGAACCGGCTCCACCTTCCAGACCGACTACATCGCCATGCCACCCGGCGGCTGGCCTACCAACAGCAACACCACCCCCACACCCTCCAGCTGGGACGGCAACCTCTGGCCCACCGCCGACACCTGCGCCGCCGGAAGCCTGCCCACCATCGCAATCGACCTCAACATCGCCATCGACCCAGTCAACTACCCCAACGAACACTACGAACTGACCGACCGAATCGCCGCACTCAACTCCGACCCCTGCTGAGCCAGACTCGTGGCAGCGCCTGCTCCGGCCTCTATCGCGGGCTGCGACTTTGGGCGGCCGGCGCGAGCGAGGCTGTGACGCGACCAGACTGAAGTGATCGCTGCGCTCGATCGAGCAGCGATCACCGAGGGAGCGGGAGGGCCGGCGGGCATGGTTCCCGGACAGCATCATCCCCGCCTCCAGATGTACATCGTGTAGGCCCGAGAAGGCCGGTTCGAGCTCGTCGAAAGCCTCGGCCCGATCGATCCGCAGGAGCGCCTCGTCGGAGCACCGGCGCTCGCCGGCTGACCACCAGTCCACCACACGCGGCAAAACTCATCAGCAGGGCGCCTGCGTCGCGCCCGGGCCCCGGCTGCGGCGCCACGAGACCCGTGGTCGCCGCCCCGCGCCAATCCGCCTCAAGCGGCGGACCGTGCGACAGGAGCACCCGCCCAGGGCCTGGACTGCTCCGACGTCCTCTCGCTCGGACCGGGATCTCCGGCTTCGATTCGCTCCCGCTCCCTTTTCACGTCGTTTCTCTCAGGCGGGGTCTACACAAACACGGCTGTGGGACACGAATGTGGCACATGGGCGGGACTCCGACCAACCGTCCCGATCAGGGCGTATACGGCCGATCTGAGGCGCGCTAGGGCGTAAGCTCCTGAAGCGCCCGCGTCTGTGTCCTTGGCGCCATGGTTTGCTGTGATGGATCTAGGGATGGAGATGATTCATGTCGGAGGATGCTGATAAGCCGAACATCGTCGTGTTCATGTCCGACGATGTTGGCTGGGGCGATCTTGGTTCATACGGTGGAGGCGAGAACCGGGGTGCTCCGACACCGAACCTCGACAAGATGGCAGCCGAGGGGCTTCAGTTCATGTCGTTTTACGGTCAGCCGTCCTGTACGCCAGGCCGGGCTGCGTGCATGACGGGACGGCTGCCAATCCGCAGTGGCATGACGACGGTCGCGTTCCCCGGCCAGGGTGGCGGGCTGCCGGCCGGAGAATGGACGCTCGCAAGTGTGTTGAAACAGGCTGGCTACAGCACCTGCCAGATCGGGAAGTGGCATCTCGGGGAGGACGATTCGTCGATGCCGACCGCCCATGGTTTCGACGAAATGTTCAACACAACCCTGTACCACCTGAACGCATACACCTACACGGACCCCTCGTACAACCCGGACTTTCCCTTCGACGATCCCGCTGTGATGGCCATGTGGGGGAACGTGATCGGCGCGGTCGAGGGGAAAGCCGGCGAGAAGTGGAAGGAGACCGAGAAGCTCGACGCGTCGAAGCTGCCATTCGTGGACGAGAAGTCGATCGCGTACGGGCTCAAGTACATCGAGAGCCATGCCAAGGACGACGACCCCTTTTTCCTCTACCTCAACACCGCGAAGCTCCACCAACCGAACCTGCCGCACCCGGACTTCGCCGGTAAATCGATGGGCAAGAGCAGCTATCTCGACTCGCTCGTCGAGCTCGACCACAACGTCGGCCTCGTGCTCGACAAGGTGCGAGAGCTCGGGATCGAGAAGGAAACGCTGATCTTCTGGACGACGGACAACGGGGCCTGGCAGGACGTCTACCCGGACTGCGGCTACACGCCGTTCCGAGGAACGAAGGGAACGGACTACGAAGGCGGCAATCGCGTCCCAGCGATCGCCTGGTGGCCGGGCACGATCGAACCCGGCCGGCGGAACTCCGAGATCATCGGCTCGCTCGACTTCATGGCCACGTTCGCGAACCTCGCCGGCATCGACCTACCGACGGAAGACCGCGACGGAGAGCCGACGATTTTCGACAGCTTCGACCAGACCGCGCTGCTGAAGGGCACCGGACCATCGACGCGAGACCACTGGTACTACATGACCGAGACAGAGCTCATCCCCGGTGCTGTCCGACTCGGCAAATGGAAAGCCATCTGGAACATCCGCGAGGGCTGGCGTGGAGCCGAGCAATACACGAACATCGCGCCGGAAATATTCGACCTGTGGAACGATCCCGGCGAGCGCTACGACCGTTTCATGACGGGATGGTCCGAGAAAACATGGATCGCACCGATGATCGGCCAACAAGCCCTCTCCCTGCTACCGACCTACGAGAAGTACCCCAACCGACCCCTACAAACAGCCGGCATCAGCGGTGCGTTGTTCTACGCCGAGGACGCCCAAGTACAACAGCAAGTCCAAAAACTGCTGCACGCCATCGCAGGAAACAAATAGCCATGTACGCAACCTTGAGGTAGAACCGGCCGTTGCCGAGACACCTGGCGAGTTCACAGTGCTACGCGAAGGACTCCTGATCGCAGCGCACAACGAGCGCGGCGGCACCCCCGCCGAGACGCCTCGACGGACGAAACGGCATGGAACCAGGAAATCTGAAACGAACTCGCCACGTCGGCGCGCCCGCCTCTGTCGCATCACCCTAGCGACCCCGCAGCCCCGCCCGCCGGGGTGCTAGGACGTTGCGGCGAGGATCACGCCGGTGAGATCACCGTAGCCCGGCACGACGTGGCGAACGATCACGGTGTCGCCTTGCGGGAGATGGAGCGATGATCCGATCTCAGGACTCTCGTCAAGGGTGACGACGACGGTCGTGGCCGTTCGGTTCCGATCGTCCCGGATCACGACTACACGATAGGGCTGTCTCCCCTCGCGTATGTCCGCACGCGCGTCGTTGACCGCCATCGTTAGATGAGCCGGTTTCGTCGGTCGCGGGCGAGCTTTCCGCGCAGCCCCACAAGACCGTCGGTCGCGTCGAGAAGACCAACGAGCACGGCGTCTGCCTCGCCTGCTTCCAGCCGCCGGACGACATGATCATCGTTGAGGAACGCGTGCTCTATCGCCGAGGCCGCTGTCACATCGTCGGCGCGACCCACCGAGCGGAGGTGGTCGATAAGCCACCAGGCGCTTCGCCCTGAAACCCACACGCCCTGGATGTCGATCAACCGCAAGCCCACCCGTCCATAGCCAGCCAAAACCCCACCAAGGAGGCTCGTGCCGGTATTCCTCGTAATCGTTCTACCACGATCCTCGATGTCCGACCAGCCTTCCTGACGGCCGAGCCGAGCTGCGATTCCGGGCTCGAACGGGCTGGGGCACCAAAGCGGGAACGCCTAACTGGTACGGCAACGATCCGGCTGACCGGCGTGAACCGGTCGGTTCATGGTTGCGCGAGTGCCTCGGCGAGCCTGCCCCGGACCTCGCCGAGGTCGGCGACCATCTCGAGGTCAGCGTGGTCGAGGTGCCTGAGCATGGCGCGCTGAACCCCAACTGCCTCGTATTCCCTCAACTCTGAAACAATCTCGTCGACAGTCCCGCACAGCTGCGGTTTGCCGTCAGGGCTTGCAGTCAACGCGCGCCACGACGCGAGACGCTCTGTGACCTGTGCGTCGTTTTGGGCGACGATGCAGCCGGTCATCATTGAGAGCCGCAGCGGCGATCTGCCCGAAGAGTGCGCTGCTTCAGCCAGGATTCCGCCGCATCTGCGTGCCTCCTCGACCGACGGGGTGATCAAGTTGTACTCGTCTGCAAACCGGGCCGCGGATGCCACGGTCCGTCGCTTTCCTCGGCCTCCGACGATGATCGGCGGATGGGGTTGTTGCAGCGGTTTTGGGAGGATCTCGTCGACGACCGTCCATTGCCGGACGATCTCCTCCAGTTGACGGTCGAGCTCGTCGAGGCGCGAAGTGAGCGTTCCGAAGGGAATCCCGCACGTGATGTGCTCGGGCTCATACCAGCCGGCGCCGATGCCGAGCTCGACCCTGCCGCCGGACACATGGTCGACGGTGACAACATTCTTCGCCAACACGGCTGCGGCGCGAAACGTGACCGGCGAAACCAGGGTTCCCAGCCGGATCCGGTCGGTACGCGCGGCGAGAGCGGCAAGCGTGGCCCAGGCGTCGAGCGCGCCGGCGGGCTCGGCGAGCGCGATCGACCGATAGTGATCGGATCGAAACAAGCTTTCTAGCCCAGCCCCCTCGGCCGTCTCGGCGAGCGCCAGCCACTGCTCCCAGCTCACGCCCTCCTGCCCCTCGATCATCAACCCGATTTCCACACGTAGAATGTACGCGAGAGGGGTCCGCGTCGACTCGGCTGACACAGAGACGACGCTACTCGGGCCGTGCAAATCCCCGATGGGTCAAGGGCGCTACGCTGCCACCGTGCTCGAAGCGCGGGAAGCAAGCTTGCTCGAGCTCCTCAGGTGGGACGACCTCGACGGCAGCGCGCCGACTTGTTTCCCGCGCCTGAGTTCAGGAATGTCGCCAGAAGCTGCTGCCGAATCGGGCTAGCAGGTTCACAGCAAGAGCTTGCCCACTACGATCGTTCCATGCGTGAACTGCCGCAGGGCACCGTCACCTTCGTCTTCACAGACATCGAGGGCTCGACGTCGCTGCTGAAGCAGCTGGGCGACGTCTATGCCACGGTGCTCGCCGAGCACCGAAGCCTCGTGAGGGAGTCGTTCGGCGCCCACGCCGGCGTGGAGATCGACACGCAGGGCGACGCGTTCTTCTACGCATTCGCCCGCGCGCGGGACGCGGTCGCAGCCGCGGCCAAGACACAGCGGACGCACGCCGCGCACCCATGGCCCGAGGGCGTCACGCTGCGAGTCCGCATGGGGCTCCACACCGGAGAGCCAACCGTCGCCGAGGAGGGCTATGTCGGCCTCGACGTCGTCCGAGCCGCGCGGCTGTGCGGCGCCTGCCGCGGCGGCCAGGTGCTCCTCTCCCAGGCGACGAGGACACTCACCGGCTCCACCCTCCCCGAGGGTGTCGACGTCTTCCCGCTCGGCGAGCGGCACCTGAAGGACATCGATGAGCCCGAGGTGGTGTACGAACTGGAGATCGAGGGCGTGCCGCAGACCCCTGCCGAAGACGCTGTCCCCGCAATGCCTGCCGAGGCTCTACCGGTCCCGGCACCCGCAGCGGGCATCGCCAACTTCGACCGCCGGGTAGAGGACTTGGCGGCGGGGATGTCGTCCAGGATCGAGCAGCAGGTGCTGTCGTCGCTCGAGAGGGCCTTCGGCAGTCTCGGCGATGACAAGCCTCCCGGGCAGGCCGAGGAGGACGCGGGAATCGACGCGATCACAGCGCGCGCGGCGAGCCTGTCGGACCAGATCACAGCCCGCATCGCGGCAACGCTGGGCGCGGCCGGACTCCCTGCCACGCCGAAGGACTGACGCTCACCCCAGCTACCCGGCCCTCCGTCGCGCCTGAATCTGGGTCAAGGAGGCTTTCGCTGCGTCCGATGACAAGGCATGAAACGCACTCCACCAGTCCAAGCAGGATGCAGCGACTGGATCAGTTAAGCCGCGACGGCGCAGCCTGGGGAAGGCGAGGCCTCCCCCAGGGCTGCTTTGAAGCGAGTTGATTCCCTTCCTAGGCGGCGAGCGCCAGCTCCTGCACTGGCTCCTCGGGCTCGACGGACGGTGCGGCGGCGAGCTCCTCCTTGCGGATCAACACGGCCGAGGCGACCACTCCGAGGGCAGCGATCGCGGCACCGACCCAGAACGCGGCGTGGAACCCCGTCGTCAGCGCATCCGGCACGCTGTCGCCGGCGCGGGCCGCCGAGCCGGTCTGTGCGATCGCAACCGACGAGAGGATCGCAATCCCGAGCGCGCCTCCGATCTGCTGCGACGTGTTGATCATCCCGGATCCAAGGCCCGCGTCTTTGGTCTCGATTCCGGCAAGGGCCGCGATCGAGACGGACACGAATGCGAAGGACATTCCGACCGCGACGATCAGGAAGCCCGGCAGGAGGTCGCGCACGTAGGAGCCGCCGACCGAGACCTGGGTGAAGTAGAGCATCCCGATCGTCAGCAGGCTCATGCCGGTCACGAGTACCGTCTTGACGCCGATCTTCGTCACGAGCTGCGAGGCAACCGTGGCCCACACGATCGACGTCCCGGCGACGGCGAGGTAGGCAAAGCCCGATTTCAGGGCCGAGTAGCCGAGCACCTGTTGCATATAGAGGGTGAGCATCAGGAACATCGAGAAGAGCGCTGTCCCGAGGATGAAGCCGGCGACGTTCGCACCGGTGACGGTCTTGATCTTGAAGATCGAGAACGACATCAACGGGGCCTTGGTTCGCCGCTCGACGGCGACGAAGGAGCCGAGAAGCGCGGCCGCCACTACGAAAAGCCCGATCGTCTTCGCCGACGCCCATCCGTAGTCGTTCGCTTTCGTGATCGCGAAGACGGAGGTCGAGAGACCGGACGTGACCAGCACTGCTCCCAGGGCATCGAAGCCTTGACCTCTTGCATCGCGGCTCTCAGCGAGCAGGACCGGCGTGAGCGCGAGTGCGCCGATCGCGACCGGAACGTTGATGAAGAAGATCCACTCCCAGCTGAGTAGGTCGGTGAAGATCCCGCCGAGGAGGACTCCTGCGGCAGCGCCGAACATGCCGACGGCGCCCCAGACGCCCAGCGCAATGTTGCGCTCGCGCCCCTCGCCGAAGGTGGTCATCAGGATCGAGAGGGCGGCGGGCGAGATGACCGCCGCGCCGAGGCCCTGCAGCGATCGGGCGCCGATCAGCGACGCCTCGCTCCAGGCGAGTCCGGCGACGATCGAGCCGGCGGCGAACAGCACAAGCCCGGCCACGAAGACGCGCCTTCGACCGAGCAGGTCGGCAGCACGCCCGCCGAGCAGGAGAAAGCCACCGAACACGAGCGCATAGGCGCTGATTACCCATTGCAGGTTCTCCTGCGAGAACCCGAGATCGACCTTGATCGAGGGAAGAGCGACGTTGACGATTGCGATGTCGAGAACGACCATGAACTGCACCACGCTGATGAGCGCCAGTGCGAGCCATCTGCGATCAGCTGAAACAGCCATCGGATATCCGCCTTTCGAGACGAGGTGGTGATGAACCGAGGCTAGCCTTTTACTTGCAATAAACAAGTACGGACTTGCGAACACGAAGTGCGGCGAACCGCACCACGCAACCCTGCAGACCGACTTCGACGATCCCGGCCTTGACCTGGTCGGCAGCTCGAACCGGTCGGAGAGAAGTGGGGCCGGCTCGGTTCCTCTGCCGGGTGTGGCGGCTTGGGCGATCGTTTATCCAGTCACCGCGGTCATGCGGTTGAGTCGGCAGCGTTTGCGGAGGCAGACGTAGGGCAGGGTGGCAGCGAGGAAGAGCGCTGCGTAGACGATGGAAAGGAGGCTGAGGCCGCCGATAGCAACCGCAATCCCGCCGAGGAGCGAGCCGATCAGGTACCCGATCTGGGTCGTGGCGGCGCGGACTGCGCCGACTTCTCGCCCGCGGTCGCCGGCGACGGCGAATCCGTAGACGGTGCCCGCCACAGTTCTCGCCGCCGTGACCACGGACGCGGTCGCAAAGAGAATGAGCGTCAGCCCGAGGTTGCTGGTGAGCGACCAGGTCAGCGCGACGGCGATCGCGGCGGCGACGCTTCCCTCGATCGTTGCCCGACGGGCGCGTTCGGGGGTGATCCGGCCGCCCAACCGGTTTCCTGCGAGGTAGGCGGATGCGATGATTGCGAGCACGATTCCGGTTGCGGCCGACGATGTGCCGTAGGTTTCGGTGAAGAGCGCGCCGCTGTAGACGAGCGTCCCGGCCCAGGCGCTGTTCGCGAACAGCTCGCCGAGCGCCCACCGTCGGGCCGGTCCGAGTCCGAGGAGACCTGTGAGGGAGCTCCGCGAGCCTGCAATTGGAGTGTCGGGCGGCCGTCGTGCAGCTGCGAACCAAGCGAGTAGTGCCGCTGGTAGAGGCAATGCGAGGAAAGCGAGCCGCCAGTTGATCGAGGCGACGAGCCCGATCAGAGGCATGCCCACGATCCACGCGGACGGCGGCCCTGCGAGCGCGCGGCTGACGATTCTCGTGCGTTCTTCCGGTCCGCTCCACGAGGCGGTCGCTGCCACGCCAGACGCGATCAGCATCGCGATCCCTGCCCACATCGGGACCTGCGCGAGCGCCAGGAGCACAAAGGTTGGTGCGATTGCGCTTGTGAGCGACCCGAGCGCGAGGAGAGCGCTGCCGGCGCTGATCAGCGCTCGTGGCGAGAAGCGGGCCAACGCGCGGCCCGTCGCGAGCGCCACCAAGGCAGCGAGCGGAGCCGCAAGAATCCGCAGCTGCCCTGCCGCTGCAATCGAGACACCGAACTCCGAAGCGACGTCACTCAGGATTGGCGACATCACGAGAATGCCCGTCTGACTCGCGAACAGCGCCAGGAAAAGCACAACGGACGGGGTCGCCAGGCGCACCGGGCGCCGCCTTGAGGAGGCCTCCTGGACGAATCGTGAAGACGAGACTGTCGCCATCACCAGACGATGGACTCAGGGCAGGGCGACGGCGGTGTGATCAACCCACGCATGTCGGTGTGGTCAACCGAACATCTGGAGAGACGAAGCCGGCTTCCCTGTCATGGGTGTGGCGGAGATCGTGGAAGGTTGGCCTCGGCTTGCCGGCCGGCTTCAGGTTGGCGGTTTCAGCTGACTTGTCGAGTCCGCGCGAGGAAACGTTGCGCTCGTTGAGGGGCTCGGCTCACACGGGACTTCCCGGCCCGAACGGTCACTTGCGCTCGATGCTTGGACTGACCCACCGCACCTGGTCGCTTGGGGGAATGCCGGAGCCGCGCTGCGAGGTAGCCACGCCTCGCCCGGAGCCGGATCCTTGACCCAGGGAGCCGCGTGGCGTAAGAAGCTCACTGATGGAACGGGGTCAGGCGAACGGTGTAGCCATTGTCGAGCCGGCGCACGAGCCGCTCCTGCGGCTCGACCGCATCGTGAAGAGCTTCGGGGACAACCTCGTGCTGGACGGCATCGATCTGGAGGTCGCGACCGGCGAGGTGCTGGTGGTGATCGGGCCGAGCGGGAGCGGCAAGTCCACGCTCCTCCGCTGCGTCAACTTGCTCGAGCCACTCGACTCCGGCCGGATCGACTTCGAGGGCGCGGAGATCACCGGCAAGGGAACCGACGTGTCGCGCGTTCGCCAGCGGATCGGGATGGTGTTCCAGCAGTTCAACCTCTTCCCGCAACTGACCGTGCTCGACAACCTCACACTCGCGCCGCGACGAATCCGCAAGCTCAACCGCGCCGAGGCGGACGCGCAGGCACACATCCTGCTGGCGCAGGTCGGGCTCGAGGAGAAGGCGCACCAGCATCCGCACCAACTCTCGGGCGGCCAGCAACAGCGGGTTGCGATCGCACGCGCGCTGATGATGGTGCCGCACGTGATGCTGTTCGACGAGGTCACCTCCGCGCTCGACCCGGAGCTCGTCGGAGAGGTGCTCGTCGTCATGCGTGACCTGGCGCGCGACGGGATGACGATGCTGGTCGTCACGCACGAGATGCAGTTCGCGCGCGAGGTCGGCGATCGCCTGGTGTTCATGGACGAGGGAAAGATCGTGGAGCAAGGCGTGCCCGCGGACGTGCTCGACCGGCCGCAGGAGGAGCGGACCCGGAGATTCTTGCGCCGCTCGCTCCAGCTCGCGCACTCGCTCGACGAATTGTCAATAACCGACGAAGGAGGGGCCGAATGAAGAGGATCCTGATTGTCACCGTAGGGGTGGGTCTGATCGCAGTCGTCGCTGCCGCGATCGGGTTCGCCCAGCCGGCGGGCACCACCGGTGCAGCTCGTGCCGAGGCGACGCTGCCGCCGCTGCCCGCGGACGTCAAGTCGCGCAACCGGTTTGTGATCGGCGTCAAATGTGACGTGCCCCCGTTCGGCTACATCGACGTGCAGGGGAAGAACGCGGGCTTCGACGTCGAGATCGGCCGCTGGTTCGCCCGCTACGCGTTCGGGCGGGAGCAACGTGTCTCGTTCGTCTGTGCGCCGACCGCACAGCGTGAACCGCTGATCACGAACGGCCGCGTCGACCTCGTGATCTCGACCTTCACGTACACCGCCGACCGGGACACGCGCATCGACTTCTCGCGCGCGTACTGGAAGGGGACGGGCAGGCTGCTCGTCAAGAACGACAGCTCGGTGCAGAAGCTCTCCGACATCGCGGGAAAGCGGGTGGCGACGACGAGCGGCTCCCTCTACGACAAGTGGATGAAGAACTGCTTCAAGAGCACGCAGGTGATCGTGACGGACACCTTCACGAACGCAATGCTCGCCTTCAACCAGGGCCGCGCCGACGCGGTCATGTACGACGACGCCGTGCTGATTCCGGTGGCGGCCGCCGATCGCACCGCGAAGATCACCGACGACGTCTTCCTTCAGTCCCCGTTCGGCATCGGCATCAAGCAGGGCAACACCGCGATGAAGGCGTGGGTCGACTCGCGCCTCGCGCTGATGAAGGCCAAGGATCAGTTCCTGCCGATCCTGAAGGCCAACGTCCCGGCCCGGTTCGTGCCCGGGTTCTCGAAGACGATCCTCCGGCCGAACAACACGTTCGCGTACGCCGCCCCCGGCGCACCGAGCGTGGACACCGTTTGTCCGTAGACCGTGCGGGCGGGAGGCGGCCTCCGGGCCGCCTCCCGCCTGCGTCTCCGATACCGAGCCGCTGACGCGATGCTGCTCGCGACCTACGACCTCGGGTCGTTCGTGTCCGAGAACCGCCACGAACTCTGGCATGGGTTCGTCGCCACGATCAAGGTCTCGGCGATCGCGATCCTCGGCTCGTATGTGATCGGGATCACGCTCGGCGCCGCGCGGGCCCATCGCATCCCTGTCGTTAGCCAGTTCACTGCCGTCTACGTCGAGGTGATCCGGTGCACGCCGATCCTCGTCCAGATCTTCCTGCTGTTCTACGCCCTGCCGCAGGTCGGCATCCTGCTCAACCAGTTCACGACGGCGTGGGTGGCCGTGACGATCTGGGGCGGCGCGTTCCAGAGCGAGAACTTCCGTGCCGGGTTCCTCGCCGTTTCGCACCGTCACCGGGAGGCGGCGTTCGCGCTCGGCTTCCGGCCCCTCTCGACGTTCGTCAACGTGGAGCTTCCGATCGGCGGCCGGATCGCTCTGCCGTCGTCGATCAACGCCGCGATCTCGGTCGTCAAGAACACCTCGCTCATGTACGTGATCGGCTACATGGAGCTGACGACAACGGCGATCAACATCAGCAACCTGACGCTCGAGACGACGGAGGCGATCACGATGCTCGGTATCGTCTACCTCACGCTCGTCTGGTCCCTGTCGGCCCTGATTCGGCTGCTCGAGCGCCGGCTGGCGCTGCCGGAGGCGAGCTAGATGCCCGATTGGGCGAGCCCGGTCGCGCGCTACATCCTCGAGGAGGGCCTGCCGGGGATGCTGCGGGTCGCCGTCATCTCGCTGATCGGAAGCACGATCATCGGCATCACACTGGGGACGCTGCTCACGATCCACTTCCGGCCGAGCCGGATGCTGATCCGGCTCTACATCGAGATCTTCCGCGGCCTGCCGATCATCGTCACTGTCTTCCTCGTCTACTACGGCCTGCCGCCGCTCTCATCCACGCTCCAGTTCTCGCCGCTCAACGCGACCGCGATCGCCCTCATCCTCTGGGGCAGCGCGCAGGTTGCCGAGGCGAGCCGCGGCGCGGTCGGCTCGATCCCGACCGAGCAGCACGAGGCGGCCGCCGCGCTGGGCTTCGGCTGGATCGGCCGGCACCGGTACGTGATACTGCCGCAGGCGCTCCGCCGCCTGCTGCCGCCGCTCGTCAGCCTGCTGGTCAACATCATCCAGAACACGACGCTCGCCGGAGTGATCGGTGGCCTCGAGCTCCTGTCGGCCGCCCAGCGCCAGAACGAGCGGGTCGCGGCCGTGCCCCCGATCGGCACTGGCCAAATCCACGCGCTCGAGATCTTCCTGAGCCTCGCCGTGCTCTTCTTCGTGATCTCGTTCCCGCTCACCCGGCTGGCCGCATATCTCGAAAGACGGCTCGTCTAGGACCAAAGACCGCAGTTGATAGAAACCGTAAGGCTTGGTTCCGACCCGCCTGAACGAGCCACGTCGATCTCCAGCGACCTCCGCTGACGACCGTCTTCCCGGACCGTCACGTCGGAGGTCGCGGGTTCGGGTCCCGTCGCTCTGCTCTGTTTCAAGCCATTCTTGGCGTGTCGCACGTCGGAGCGGCACGCGAAATGCCCATTCTGGTTGAGCGCGACGTCGCGTCGTCAGGTGGGCATCTCGGCGAACTGCGGAGCGTCGTCGCCGATCTCATGCCAGCGTGCCTTGTACGCGACCTGCTGATGGAAGCTGGGACGGAGGTCGAGGTCGGCCATCAGACCCGCGGCAACGAAGTAGACCGCGCCGAGGTCGTCGTACAGACTGGACCCGCAGTTGCTGCAGAAGTTGCGGGGCGCCAGGTGGCTCTCGTAGGTCTTCACGAGGTTCTCGCCCTTGGTGAACTCGAAGTTCTCCTTCGCCACAACCACACCGGCCAGGCTCGATCCGGTCCAGTGCTGGCAGCGAGTGCAGTGGCAATAGCCCAGCGACTGCGGGTCGCGGACCTCATACTCCACCCCGCCGCAGAGGCATGTTCCAGTGAGCGTCTCAGACATGGAGCCCCCTTCAAGTAGCGGCTGAAACCATTCCCGCGACCGTACCAGGCCGGACCCCTCCACGATGGCCGGGCTGAATCATCGCCCCGAGTAAGGGATCTGTGAAGGTTCGTTTCTCCGCGTACTTGCCCGGCGAGAACCAAAGCGAGGACCGCCGGGTGACACTTCCGGGGGGTGTGGGATCCCCCGGCGGTCTTCTCCTTCAGCGGATGGTTGAGCGGTGTCGTGCCCGCCACTCCGAACCGCCGCACCAGGCGAATCCCACCTGGGGTGCGTGAATCCTTGCGCTAGAGGGGCCCCACGTTTCCCTCCCGAGCGCCGCCGTTGAGTCCGTTTGCGCGTTATGCCTCGACGAGGATCACCAACGACTCGGGCACGACACCGTCGCTTGCCATCGCCTCTCCGGCGGCCGGTGTCTCCATCGCGGCCATGACTGCATCCATATCTGCGACGTCCATGAGGACCGCCACTCGGGTCGCGTTCGTCGGATCAACGAATGTCCGGATGTTGGTGACCCCTAGCGGGCCGAAGAATTCCTCGCGCTTCGACGAGGCGAGCCAATGATTCACGTCCTTGACATCGTGGTATCCGATCACGGTAGGCATGTGTTCTCCTCTGGCTGAGCGATAGTGATGCGGTGTCCCTCGAGCGATTCTGTCATGCGGGAATGCAAGCTGCCGGCACCCATGACAACACCCCGAACTCCGCCACCTCCTCAACGCACTCACCAACAACCTCATCGACACCAGCCAACCCCAAGAGCCGCGTTGAGCGCGACCTCAGATGCGCGTCTAGGTCGTGCGTTGAAGGGGCCCGCGCGCCGCGTTTCGCTTGAATGTGTCGGGTGCGCAGTGCGGCCGGGCCTCTCGCTCTTGCCTGCCTCGCCGGCCTCGCGCTCGGCGCGCCGGGCTCGGCACGCAAAGCGGTGCGGGCGCCACGGTTCGGATACGTGCGGATCGTGATTCGCAACGTGCCCGAGGGGGCGAGCGCGCCGGGAGGCGATCGGCGACTTCGGCAGGTGGGGCCGACCCGACCTGATGCGGAACCTCTCCTGCGTCGACGGCGTCGGCTCGCTGGAGTTCGCCCGGACGTGCATGGGAACGCAGCCGCTCGAACGCGTGCTGCTCGTGGACGCCACCGGCCGTCGCAGCACAGCGTCGGCTCCACGCTCAAATGCAACTGACGCGGTCGGATAGGCTCGCGACGTGTCCGTGGACGGCATCGTCGCGCTCGGCCCCGAAAGCGGGGAACGCGTCATGCGCGGGGAACGACATCACCGGATCCTCGGGGAGCTTCCACAGTTCGAAATCGTGGAGCTCCGCTTCGGCCCTGCGTTCGATGGCGTTGACGCGCATGCCCACGACGACTACGTCGACTCGTTCTATGTGCTCGCCGGCGAGGCGGAGTTTCGGGTCGGGGATGATGTCTTCCGGGCCGGGCCCGGAAGCTTCGTGGCGGCGCCGCCGGGCGTCACGCATGGCTTCCGGAACGCTTCGGACACTGAGCTTCGCCTACTCAACATCCACGCGCCAAACGTGGGGTTCGCCGAGCAGCTGCGCGGCGGATAGCGCTCGCGCTTGGCACGACCTCAAAGCCGGGGCGGATCAGTTGGCGGTGGCGGACCCGTGGGAGCTGCGCCTCAGAGGCCCCGCCCCGTCGGCTGTGGGCTAGTTGGCCAGATAGGTGTAGCCGCCCGGTTCCCGTGACCTCCGTAGCCTCTGTCTCGTCTGTATTGGTGTAGCCAGGCAGGCTGTCGCAGCTGATGCCGATTCAAAGCTAAGGAGGCCAGGACCGCTCCTCGGCCATCGGCATCTGCCGAACTTCCTGAAGTCC
The DNA here is from genome assembly GCA_963799905.1 of uncultured Thermoleophilia bacterium. Lineage (GTDB taxonomy): Bacteria > Actinomycetota > Thermoleophilia > Gaiellales > Gaiellaceae > Gaiella. Next base: position 191,104 of record CAWCYU010000006.1, on the reverse strand, counting down.
CTACGCCCTCACGACGAGCTTTTCCGACCCACGAGGCTGGGCCAGTCGACCGGTTCCGAGCGGCGCCGGGTGGCCGCTTGCTGCGCCTGGGCCGTTCGTGCCGCGGCTGTCGAGAGCAGCGCAGGGTCGAGCCGGAATCCCGGCCCGAGCCGCGGGAGGTGTAGCCGATCGGCATCCCAGCAGGTGCCGATGGTCGGATCGTCACTGACCTGGCCGTCCGCGTGCAGCTCGAGCGCGACGCACAGCAACACGAGCTGGCCGGCGTAGAGATCGAGCACGCCGTCTGCGTGGAGCTCTCGGGCGAATACTGCGGCACGTGGGCCGTGCTGCGGGTCGCGCGCTTCGTTCTCGCGGCGGGTGTCGTGCAGCAAGCCGAACGCGAGCACGACGGCGTGGTCGGCGCCCGTGTCGGCGGCGAGGTCGAGACCGGTCGCGGCGACGGCGTACCAGTGCGCCTCGCCGTGCAGCCGCGAGTCCCGGCGCCACGCTTCGGAGAGGACGCGATCGATGAGCATGGTCACCACACGATAAGGAGACCGAGGCCGGTTTCGGTCGCGTCGTCCATGATCGCTCGGGCGACGTATCGCCACCGCTCTGTGGTCGGCGCACCGCGAGCTGCCGCATGCGCCTTTCTCGCGTCGGCACGATGGACCGAGCGGACGGACGCTGCCGTCGGCCAGACCACCGCTACCACGGAGGCGATGAATGAGTGGGTTCACGAAGATCAACTTGAAGGAGATCGAGGCCGGTGGAAGCGCCGACGTCGAGGCACGCTTTGCACGCAAGCATCTGAATTCGGAGCATCTCGGTCTCAGCCTGTTCCGCTACGGCTCGGGCTTTCGCAGCCCGATCGGGCATAGCCACCGCGAGCAGGAGGAGGTCTATCTCGTGGTCGGCGGATCGGGCCGCATGAAGCTCGACGACGAGATCATCGAGCTCCGCCAGTGGGACGTGGTGCGCGTGGCTCCGAGCACCGTTCGCGCCTTCGAGGGTGGGCCGGACGGGCTCGAGTATGTGGCGGTCGGCTCCGACCGGCCCGAAGGCGGCGACGGCGAACGGATCGACAATTGGTGGTCAGACTGATCGGCAGCTACCCGGCCGCCTCACCGGCTGCGCGTGCGGCGTACGCCGGGGTGCGCCAGTATTCGGGAATGGGCGTGGCGGATGGCTAACGGGGAGCACGGTAGGCTCAGGAGCTTTCGCCGGCACGCGGCCGCTCGCGTCGGGTCGTGCCCGTGACGGCAAGTCCTGCACTCTCGGCGTCCCAGCTGACGCGGCTCGGCGAGCTGGGTGAGGAACGCACTGCTCAGGTCGGCGACGTTCTCTATCGCGTGGGCGATCGCACCTACCCGTTCATGGCGATCATCGAGGGTGAGGTTTCGATCGTCGATGCGGCAGGCATCGAGATCATGCGCCATCTCTCTTCCGGCTTTCTCGGCGAGATGAGCCTTCTCACCGGTCAGACGGTTTTCGTCACTGCGATCGTGACGAAGCCGTTGCGGTACGTCGCCGTCGAGCGAGATGCGCTCAGAGCGCTCCTCTTCGAGGACGGTCCGCTGAGCGATCTGATACTCGCGACGTTGATGGAGAGGCGCGAGGCCCTGGAACGGGTCGACGGTCTCGGCCTCGAGATCGTCGGCCCTCACACGTCGGAAGCGACGATGCGGATGCTCGCGTTCGCCAGGAGCAACCACCTGCCGTACAGCTGGCAGGATGTCATCCCGCCCGGGCCGGGCGAGTTGCCGCTCGTTCGGCTGCCCGGCGGGAGTGAGCTGCGAGGACCGTCGCAGGGCCTGGTCTCGCGGTCACTTGGCGTCGGGCGCGAACTGCTTGCGCGCGAGGAGGTCGACCTGGTCATCGTCGGAGCCGGACCGGCTGGCCTCGGCGCCGCCGTCTACGGTGCGTCCGAGGGACTCGAGACCCTCGTCGTCGAGGGGACCGCTCTCGGTGGCCAGGCGGGCTCGTCACGGCGGATCGAGAACTACCTCGGTTTCCCAGCGGGCATCACAGGCTCTGAGCTGACCGGGCGCGCGGTGATCCAGGCGCGAAAGTTCGGAGCACGCACGGCGACCCCTTACCGCGCTTTGTCGCTGCAGCCCGGCGACGAGCGCCACGTCGTCCGGTTGGAGGAAGGCCACGAAATCTCGGCGCGTGCCGTGTTGCTTGCGACCGGCGCCCAATACCGCCGCCTCCCGGTCGAAGGACTCTCGAACTACGAGGGCCTCAGCGTGTTCTACGCAGCCGGCCCACCCGAAGGGCGGCTCTGCGGCGGGTCCAGGGTCGCGGTCGTCGGCGGCGGGAACTCCGCCGGACAGGCCGCCGTCTGGCTCTCGCGTGGCGGAGCGCTCGTGACGTTGCTACACCGCCGCGACGAGCTCCGAGAGACGATGTCTGCCTATCTCGTCCGGGATCTCGAGCGTGCCGGCGTCGCGATCCGCGACCGCTGCGAGATCGCGGAACTCCACGGCGACGACGGGGAGCTCGACGCGGTGACACTGAGGAGTGGCGAGCGCCTGCAGTTCTCGTTCCTCTTCCTCTTCCTCGGGGCGCTCCCGTGCACGGAGTGGCTCGACGGCGCAGTCGAACGCGATCACGCCGGATTCATTCTCACCGGCTCAGCCGCGAACGCCGAGAACCTGCTGGAGACGAGCGTTCCCGGAGTCTTCGCGGCGGGCGACGTCCGCTCGGGGTCGACGAAGCGATGCGCGACCGCGGTCGGCGAAGGCGCCATGGCGGTGCAGTTCGTCCACGCGCGGTTTCGTGAGCGAGCAGAGCTTCCGAGCCGGTCGGGGATCGGGTGAGGCGTCGACACTGCTGCCTGGGATCGAGTGACGTGGTTGCCTCGTGCAGTGAGTGAGCCACGGTGTCTCGGCGAGGGTCTCGGCACGGTTCTGTTGGCTGCACGCTGGGATCGCGGACAGCGGTATGTGGCGGCAGATCAAGGCCTCGTGATCGTTGGCGAGCACGACGTCGCGTACATGCGCTCGATCGCCGCCCACGTCGCTGACTCCGTCGACGGTGCTCGACTGGTCGAGGTCGATGGATAGGGGTAGAACTAGGTCGAAGGAGCCGCGCGGCCGTGAAGAGGGGCGCACCGGCACGTCCTGCGCGGTGCCATAGGATTGCGCCGTGCCCTTCACACTCAGGAACATCAAGCACGATCTGAAGGACGTCGGCTCTCTCTTCGACGGCGCGCCTGACCTGGAGTTCCGGTTGGCCACCGAGGCGCTCGGGCTCGAGAAATCCGGCCTGAGCTACCAGTGCGTCCCGCCCGGCTATCGCTTTCCCTACGGCCACACGCACAAGACGCAAGAGGAGGTGTACGTGGTCCTGCACGGGAGCGGGCGGATGAAGGTCGACGACGACATCGTCGAGCTCGAGGAATGGGACGCGGTGCGCGTCCCGCCCGGTGCGTGGCGAGGCTACGAGGCCGGGCCGGAGGGCCTCGAGATCCTCGTCATAGGCGCCCCCAATCTCGGCGAGGCCACGCGCGAAGACGTCGACGGCCGGCGCGACTGGTGGGCTGACGAGTAGCGCTGTCCGGAAGTCCTGATCGTCGTCCAGAGCACCCTTGTCGACGTCCCGCTCCAGGTGGATACTTTGGCCCGGTCGCGTTCAGGGTTCGAGGGAGCGGTCATGCAGAGATCGGTGGCGGTGCTGGTGGTCGTGGCGGGTGCGTTGTTCTTGGGAGCATGCGGCGGTGGCGAGGACGACGAGGCGGACACGCGCGCGGTCTCGACTACCGCTCGACGCGGCGAGCCCATCGTGATCCGCGAGAAGCTGATCATCGCCGCGGACGAGCGTTCGGAGCCGATCGCCACCGGCACGATTCTGGCGGGGTCCACGCTCGGGGGCACGCCGTTCTGCGCCGGCGGGACGATCCTGGACTCCCACGCGAGCCTCGATCCCACGATGGAGCCGTACTTGATCGACCGGAAGATCACCTGCCCGGACGGCACCGTGAGAATCGGCTTCACACCGGAGGTCGGTGCTGAGCCGCAGAGTGGGACCCAGAGGGGCTCGTGGACGATCGTCAGCGGCACCGGAGCGTTCGAAGGGCTAGGCGGAAGCGGCAAGAGCGAGGCGGTGTACGGCCCAAACCCGAAGGCGCCAGTTCGGGAGACGTTGAACGGGATCGTCACCCACTAGACATAGTCATGTTCTGGTCAGGTCACGGGAGCGCTATCCGATGACGCGATACTCGACATGCGTCGCGCCGTCGGTCTGGCTGAGACCGGTCTGTTCCAGGTCGACTCGCTGTGGGAGTTGGTCGAACAGCCGACGGCCTCCTCCGAGGAGGACATCGACCAGATGGATTCTGATCTCGTCCACGAAGCCTGCGGCGAGGAATTGCTGCTCGATGTTGGCGCCCATGAGGCCGATCCGCTTGTCGGCGGCAACCGCCTGAGCCTCCTCGAGGGCACGCTCGATCCCCTCGGTGACAAACGTGAAAACCGGGTCAGCGTTTGCTGCCGGCTGGTGGGTGACGACGAAGCACGGAACCTCACCGAGCGGCCCTTTGCCATTCCATGGCTCGATCGAATTGTCGTAGGTCCGCCGACCCATGATCACGGCTCCCGTTTCCTCGACCAGGTTGCCGTACACCTGCTCGAAGACCGAAGGATCGTCGAACATCCACGTATGCAGCCTCTCCCCGTCCTCGCCTAGCCCTTGCTTCGGATTGTCGTTGGGACCGGCGATGTAGCCGTCCAGTGACATGCTCATGTCGATCACCACGCTGCCCATGTCGCCTCCTCTGCTCTCGAGTTGCCTTTCCTCTCTTGCAACTACGACCGGCTCGTGCTCATGAACTCATCGCCGAGGCGGTCGAGATCGTCTCGAGATCCCGCTCAATGGCTTCGATGCTCATCCGCCGCACCCGTGTGCACGGATGCTGTGGCGCCCGAGGCGCGCAGGAGGTGGAGGGAGACGAACGCGAGCCACAGGAACCAGGCTGCGCTTCCTGCACGGCTGGCAACGCCGGGTCCGTAGGCGCTGAACGCGGCGCTCGTCGCAATCACAGCAGGAGTTGCGAGGAGCGTCGGGAGCCACAGGCGGCGCCAGGCTGGAAGGCGCCTGAAGGCGAAGGCGAGCACCAACGGTGTCAGGAGAAGAGCGGCGGCCGTCGCACCCGACTCGATCTTGTGCGCCGAGGCGTGCCAGGAGGTGTTGTCGCAGCCGGCATCGATCCCCTGGCAGTCCAAACCGAACAGCCCGTCGAGGAACAGGCCGGTTCCGACGACGACCAGACCGAGGACGCCCGCGCGAGAGGAGCCCGCGACCGAGTGCTGTCCACAAACCGAGCGCGAAGCCGAGGACCAGGATGCCGGTGAGGTTCGCGGCGACCTGGTTGTAGAGCCACGCGCTCGTCGCTGTCAGAGCGCCGAGATCGCTGATGTCGTCGTTCACCGGGCTGAACGCGGCGGGCTGGACGACGTCGGCGAGAACGACGCCGGCGACGAAGCTCACCGGCGCCGCGAGCCCGCAGATCGCGGCGGAGCGCAGCGGCGTCGTTCGAGTCTCTCAGATCGGCCACGTCCACCGGCACCCACGGCGCACCCTTCTGGGGAGATCAGGGCTACCGGTTTCTAGTGGGTCGTCGCGTATGGCTTGTAGACGACTTCTGCGTCCGTCTTGACTGCCTGGGACGCGGATCTGCTTGCGGCGAGGTAGGGGGCCACGAGCCGGTAGGCGAACGTGTAGCCCGACCAATGCGGGAGCGCGCCCGTACCTCCGACACCCTGGAACCATTCCGCGTAGTCGTAGGAGCCGGGGATGATGAGGTCGCGCTTGGCGCGTCGCCAGATTCCGGCTTCTTGTCGGGTAGTCATGTTCCGGTGATCCCACGGTTGCGGTGGCGTCTTCGGGAACGCTTGCGCGACGAAGTGGTCGGACAATCCTTCGCTGACGAGCGCGTCGCCGAGCGTCTCCCCGTAGCCGGGGCCTTCTCGGGCTCTGCTGTTGAGGTACAGGATCCTGCCGAGGCTGGCGGGAACCCACGTCGCGATGCTGCGTCCGAGGCCGATCTTCGACTTCTCGTCGAGGGTGATCGACAACTCGCCGCTGCCTGGGCCAGGGGCTGCCCCAACCCCGATCTCGGGCACCGTGGCCTGGGGGGCGAGGCGAACGTTGATCGTGATCTGCCCGTGATGGGGAAGCAGCGCGAACACCTTGTTCGCCGTCCGCGTCACTACCTGCTCGAGATCAAAGCCCGCATTCTGTGCGGCCTCTGCTGCGGGCTGGTCGATCACGACCTTGAACGGCTTTGCCAGTTCGGCCTTGTTCCTTGTCTCCACCGCAGACGACACGAAATAGGCGACGGCGAGAACGCCGAGAGACCCGAGCACAACGCCGCTCGTGATGTCGAGGGGAGTGGCTTTCGCCGGCAGGGCGCGGCGACTCCCGGGCCGTTCGTGGCCGCGGACGCCGGCCTCTCGTTTCGCACGCCACCGGGTGCGCTCCGCCGCGGTGTTCGGGGTGAGCGTCAGTAGACCGCCGGCCAACATCAGACCACCAACGATCCACAGCACTGTTCCGAGTTGATCGGTGAATCCTCCGGATCGCAGGAGCGCGATCAGCACCGCGGCGGCGAGCCCGATCAGCAGGGCCCCAGCCCCCCAAATGACCGTTGACACCACCCAGCGCATTGCCTTCAGTATCCCTTCACGGCCGCTGTGGATCTAGCCGCGGCCGTGTCCGGGAACCCGAGCGACATGTACCGCCTTGCTATTCATCGGGCCGCCGGTTCGCGGCGACGACCACGAACCAGCGCCCTTCGTGGAGCACTTGGTCAGCGCCGAGCTCGGTGATCAGCTCAGAAGCGGTGAAAGAATGCCTGTGCAAGCGACGGCGCGGGCCATCGCTGAGCACTTGGTCATGCCACTCCTCGGCGGGGGCGTCCGCGCGACGCACATCCTCGACGACAACAAGCTCCCGTCCGACGCGACGGGCGTCGGCGACGAATGCGGCGCGTCGCTCGGGCGACAGGTGGTGGAGGAAATGGCTCGTGAAGACCCGGTCGAACTCGCTGTCGTCGAACGGCAGCGGTGGGACATCTGCTTGGACGACTCGCGCGTGCGGCATCCGTGCCGCGGCGATCTCGACCATCCGGGTGCTCTGGTCGAGCGCCACCAGCTCGCCGCGCAGATGCTGGGTGAGGAACCCCGTGCCGCATGCGACATCGAGCACGCGTGCCGGGGGCAGGGCGTGCACCACGGCGACGAGCTGCTCGACCTCCGTCGACCAGCCCGGTCGCTCGCGCTCCGCGAACGATCCCGTGCCGAGCCACCAGCCGTCGTAGTCGGCCGCACGCTCGTCGAAATGCGCCCGCATTTGCTCGTCACGCTCGTTCATCTGGTCGACTCTACGCAGGCGAGCGTGCAGCCCTGTCCGACGTGACCCAGCCTGCGGCGTCCGAGGCGCGTACAACTCCTCGGGCCGTCACCTGATCCGCAGCTGCAGGCTGAACCGCCGCTGGCTCGGAGACCAGACCCGGAGAAGCGCCCCATGCTTGAGCCGGATCGTCCGGATGAAGACACCGTCCTCGTTCGTCAGCCGCTCAGGCTTGATCGGCTTCCACACATTCTTCTGGAGCACCTCCAGCCGGTAGGTCTTCCGCCCTGGACGACCGCCGCGAATCTGCCCCCAGACGATCGCCTGGCTCCCCCGTCGCCCCATCTGCGCGAACGGCAGCTTGAACGTCTGCAGAGAGGGCTTCGGGCGGTCGTCCGCGAACACGAGGCCGCTCTGGAATCGACCGAGCTCGGGCTCGTCGCGGTAGAGGTACTGGAAGAACATCGTGACCCGCGGCAGCCTCCACGCACGCATTGCCGCGAGGCTGAGCATCGCCGCCTGCCTCTTGAGGGGCACGCCCAGGAACGTGTCAGGCGGGTTCGTCTGATAGCCGTACTCCGTCAGCCAGATCGGCTTCGGCCCGAAGTCGCGCTTGACGAGGATGAGCAGCTTCCTGATCGTCGCCATCGTGAGCCACGGGCAGTTTTTACAGCCGCCGCTGGACGGCGTCTCCGACGGTGACGCGGGGTAGGGATGGTGAGCGTAGGCGTCGAATCTCGCGTGTGCACGCGCCATGCCGCGAATCCAGTCGACGGGTGAGACGCCGCCGTTTGCGCCACGAGGACCTGTCACCCCTCCGCCCACCCGGGCATGGGGCAGGACGGCATGGATCGCGTCGTATCCGGGGTTGAGCAGATGCTGGACGTAGATCCCGGGCTTCGTCGGCCTGAGCCAGAGCCGCTTGTTCGGCTCATTCCAGATCAGCCAGTAGCGAACCCACGGGTAGCGACGGGCGGCGGCCGTCGCGAAGCGGCGGAAGTCTCGAGGATGCGGCGGGGCGAAGCTCGGCGAGCGTCCGCCGTTTGCCCATGCCGGCGTCCCTACGAGTGTCAGCACGGGGGTCAGCCCGTGGCGGCGGAGACCGCGCAGAATCTTGTCCGTGCGATGCCAGTCGTAGGCGCGATCGGCCGGCGAGGCCGGATCCTTCGGCCGCCGCAGCGCGATCGCGTTCCAGCGCAGCGTGAATCGGACGAGCGGCACGCCGAGTCGCTTGAACGTCACCAATCGCTGGTCGAAGCTCCCGGGGCCGAACTCCAGCCACGTGTCGTCCTGAATCCCGTATTGGACGCCCGACGACGCTTGAGAGGAGCTCGTGGCGACGCAGGCCGCCAGTACGAACAGCAGCCCGAGGAGCATGATTCGGCCGGCGACGGTCTGCATCGGCCGGACGAACTTACATGACCACAGTCCCGGGCAGAGCCCAACCGCCCACCCCGGCGGCGCGGAGTGAGGCCCGGAACTCCTTCAGGTCTTGCAGGTGAGGGGCCGGTGCCCGGCGACACGCGATCACCGCGATTGGACGGCGGCGCCGGTCCGTCGTGGGGAGGAACCGCCAGGCGGTTCTAGCTGGCTGTCTTGGGTAGCGCGAGGAAGCCGGCGTTCTTCAACGCTGTCTGGCCTTTGGCCGAGAGGATTCCCTTGATCCACGCTTGCGCCGCTGCCTTGTTGGCCGACTTCGAGACGACCGCGATCTCGTAGCGCACCCGCGGTTGCGCCCAGGCCGGGATCCGGATCACGGTCACCTGGTCGCTGACCGGACGGGCGTCCGTTGCGTAGACGAAGCCGGCGTCGGCCTGGCCGAGCGCGACCTTGCCCGTGACTGCCTTCACGTCCGACTCGTTGCTGACAACCTTCGAGAGCACCGACGAGAGGTTCATTTTCCGCAGCACGGTGCGGGTGTAGCCGCCGACCGGAACGGCCGCGTTGGCGACGACGAGCTTGACGCTCTTGCTGTTCAGGTCGTAGATGGACTTCAAGCCGGCGGGGTTCGATTTCGGGACGATCAACGCAAGGCGGTTCGCGGTGAACGTGACCGGCTTGTCGACGACACCCGCTGCAAATAGCCGCTGCGTGTTGAGCGGGGCCGCGGACGCGAAGATGTCGGCGGGCGCCCCGTTCTTGATCTGTGTTTCGAGCACGTTGGAGCCGGCGAAGTTGTACTGCTGCGACGAGTCGTAGCCCTTGAACACCTCGGTCAGGGAGGCCGCTGCGTAGATCGTCAGCGTTTCGGCGCTCGTCGTCGCCCCCGCCGTCCCAACGACCGTCAGCGTGAGAGCGAGCAGTGCTGCGGACAGGACGGTGGTGACGCGCTTCATGGGTTGTCTCCTATCCAAGGTAGGCCTCGATCGTGTCGCTTGCGGTTTGCACATCTATGGCGGGCGGGAACGAGACCCCGACGACCGAGCCACCGGACAGCTGTCCGAGCGCCCCGATCTGCTGGGCGACGTTCACGGCGATGCTCGCGTAGAGGGTTCGATACGACGGGATCGAGATCGCCGCCGCCGCCGTCTGGTACACCCCCAACAAGGGACGCGTGACCGTGAGGCCGGCGCTCGTGATCGACGACTTCTTCGCGAACGTCCCCGCGGGCCAGGCGAACTCGAAGTCCTCCTCGACCGCCGCTGTCTGCCCGGCGTCCGTCAGCAGCTGCCCGAGAGCATCGGCGTGCTGGGCCGCGCTCACCCCGCCGCGCGCAAACTCTCGCCCAGCCGCGGCGCCGAACAGCTTTGCGGCCGTCGCCTTGGCGTAGAAGTCCTTCAGCAGAAACTCCGTCGCCTGGCCGAAGTTCGCGTAGGCCAGCTCGTCGTCAGTTGCGGCGAGAGCTGCGAGACCGCCTGGCGCAGCAAGGCCGCTGACGGCCAAGCCGGCACCCGCTGCAGAAAGAATGAGGCGTCGGCGATTCATGCCCGTCTGCGCTCCGATGATTCTGGACGCCGCAGGAGCGCCCGATAGATGAAAATTGACTACCAGCGCCGGTACGCTACCAGGCCGGAGGTTGGCCCGCCGTGAGACCTCAATCGAGGAGCAAGAGTGGCGATCAGCGCGGGCAACCAGCTTCCGGGCACGGTCACGACCATCCACCGGCGTCATTGCCGACGTAGAGTCGTCGTCGTTGACAACACGATCGTTTGGGTGATCACCGACGTCGCGGCTCCGCCGGACCCAACTCCACCCACCGAGCGACCGTGCTCACTCCGATTCGCTGTCCTACCGCGCGTCACGTCGCGGTACGAGACCGAGCGGTGGCGCACGATCGATGCCCTCGGAGGTAAGAACCGGGGATCTGGAGACACGAAAGAGGTATGCGAAGCGAGTTGCAATCCGGGCAGCAAGCGATCGCGCTGACCGACTGGCGGCGAAGCCAGCTGACGCAGAGCGGCTTCCCGCTCGAACTGGCCTCGCGGATAGCCGGTGACGAGCATTTCGATCTCCACGCCCTGATCGAGCTCACCGAGCGTGGCTGCCCGCCCGAACTCGCCGTTCGGATCCTCTGCCCGTTGGAAGGCGGGCCGCCCGAGGAATGAGCGACGACACGACTACAGTCCTTCCACACGTGGACGCCCGCACGGAAAAGTCGCTCGATGCCGCGGTGCAGGTTCCTCGGGCGATCGACCCCGTATCGCGGGAGTGGCTTCGCTGCCTTCGCGCAGATGGCGCAGCCCACGACGACGCGATCAGCCGCCTCCACGACCTGCTGCTCCGCGCCGCCCGATTCGAGGTCAACAGACGCCGAGCAGACGCTCCCGCACCTGCGCGGCAACGAGCTCGACGACGTCGCTCTCGAGGCAGCCGACGACGCCCTGATGAGTGTCCTCGCCCATCTCGACGACTTCCGCGGCCTGAGCCGCTTCACGACATGGGTCTACAAGTTCGCCCTCCTCGAGGCCGCTGTCAAGCTTCGCCGGCGCGCCTGGCAAGGACGCGAGGTTCCCCTCGAGCCCGACACGTGGGACCTCTTCTCGAGCCCCGATCTGCAGCCGGGACAGGAGGCAGAGCAATCCGAGCTGCTTCGTGTCACGCAACGACTGATCGCCGAGACGCTGACGCCACACCAGCGACGTGTCCTCGTCGCACTCGCACTGAACGGAATACCGATCGACGTGCTCGCAGAACGCCTGAACACGACCCGCGGCGCCCTCTACAAGACTCTGCATGACGCGCGTCGAAAGCTCCGCAGCGAACTGACCGACGCCGGCCTTGCTCTGGACACCTGGTCGGAGGAGAGAACATGACCGAACATCGACACCTGGCGGAGACACTCGACCGCCTCCTCGGCCCGGCGGAACCCGAAGTCGGCTGCGATGTCTGCTTCGACGAGCTCGACCGCTACGTCGAGCTCGAAGTCGCCGGCCGAGACGCCGATGCGGCAGTTCCAGGGCTGCGTGCCCATCTCGCGGGATGCCCTGCCTGTCACGAGGAGCACGAGAGCCTCCGCGAGCTCGCGAGCGAGACGACGGCGTGACCTTCCGGCCGCCGTTGCCGCCGTTCGGTGGAGCCCGGCGCCCTGTTGACGCGCACGTCGGAGCGGGTCAACGGACGCCGCGGCATGATGCGATCGTGTTGACCATGAGATCCGGCTAGGCCCGGAGATCGGAGGAAGCATGGCGACAAAGCGCGAGACCTCAGCGACGGGCGCACGGCGGGAAGCTGTTCCCTTCACCGTGCGGACCGCCGACGGCGAGACCGTGCAGCTGTCGTACTCGTCTCCGCGTGAGGCCGCGACGCACGACGAGATGGAAGTGGTCGAATCGCTGCCGTGGTTCGAGTCGGGGAAGCCACTGCGCAACTACATGCTTCACGAGACCGACTTCTACGACGAAGTCGAACAGATCTGGGGGCGCCGCTGGGGGGCCGAGGGGATCGGGACACTCCGCGAGGTGCTCGTCTCACGACCGACGGAGAACGAAACCCGGCCTGAGTACGCCCAGGAATGGCAGTACTACTACTCGAGCGCCGCGGGGAACGCCGACCTCGGCCGGTTGCAGGAGCAGTTCGACGCGTACTACGAGGCCCTCGAAGAGAACGGCGTGCGCGTCAACTACATCGAGCCGCCGGTGCCCGCAATCGGCGCGTACGGGTGGATCAAGAACCTCGTCACGCTTGCAGGCGGCGGCCTCGTCGTCCACGGCGGCGCGATCCTGCACCGGTACGGCCTCGGGTCGTGGCAGCGCGGACGAGAGGTGATCTGGGAGCAGACGCTCGCCGCGCTCCAGGTGCCCATCTACCTGACGATCCATGGCAGAGGCATCTGCGAGCCCGGCGCCGGACGGTGGCTCGACGCGAGCACGTTCGTCTTCAACGAATCCGTCGTCGCCAACGAAGAGGGACTGAGGCAGCTCGAGTTCATGCTCTCGAACCTCGGGATCGAGCTCGTCGTCTGCCACTCACCTGGCTGGTACGACTCGACCGGGAACGGGAACATCGGCACGTCTCACATGGACATGGTCATGCTGACCGTCGATCACGGAAAGGTGTTGCTCGCACCACATCTCGTCAACTACGGCTTCGTCCGCGAGCTCGTCAAGCGCGGCTACGAGATCATCGAGGTGCCGGTGGAGGAGTACTGGGACCTCGCATTGAACGGGGTCACGCTCGCTCCGGGCAAGGTGATCATGAATGCAGGGTCGCCGACCGTCGTCAGACAACTCGAGAAGCATGACATCGAGGTGATCCAGGTCGACTTCTCCGAAAGCCACAAGTTCGCGATCGCCGGCCTCCACTGCGCCACCCTCGAGCTCGTCCGCGACGTGATGCAGTGACGTCCCGGATCGCCGAGCGAACGGGTCGCGCTTTACGAGAGTCTGGTGTAATTCGCCGCATGCAGTTCGACCGGCACACGCTCGTGCTGCTCGTGCTCCGGCCCGATGCGCCGGAGCTCACGGACGAGGAGGCCGCCGACCTCCAGGATGGGCATCTCGCCTTCCGAGCCGGTCTGCGCGACCGCGGCCACCTCATCGGCGGCGGGCCGCTCGTCGACCAGGATGACGAGCGCTTGCGCGGCATCTCGGTCATGACATGCGACGCTGAGACGGCGCGCCGGCTCAGCAACGAGGATCCGGCGGTGCAGGCGGGCCGGCTCGCGGTCGAGGTGATGACCTGGATGGTTCCCGGGGGCAACGTCCTCTTCGAGAACGTGCCCGCGCCGCGGTCGATGGCGGAGGCGGCGGAGGACTGACGACCACCCCGTTCGGCTCACCCGGGACCGTCCGGATCTGACGCCGTAGAGTGCCTCTGTGCCTCGCGCTCGTCGCTCCGGCCTGCTCGGCCTCGCAGTTGCGCTCGCTCTCGCCGACTCGTCCATCGTGACGCTGGCGCTCCCCGACATGGTGTCGCGCTTCGGCGTGAGCATCACGGATGTCGCCTGGGTGCTGATCTCGTACAACCTCGTGCTTGCCGTCTGCGCCGTCCCGGCGGCGCACCTGGCGCGAGGCCACCCACTGCTGTACTGCGCCGCGGGACTGCTCGTATTCGCCGCCGCGTCGCTGGCGTGCGGCCTCGCGTCCGCCTTTGTCGTGCTCGTCGCGGGCCGGTGCGTCCAGGCGGTCGGGGCGGCGCTCGTGGTCGCGGCGGCCCTCGTCCTGCTCGCCGGGCTCGAGGGATCGGAGCTGCGCGCCGCGCATGTGTGGGCGCGTGCGGGCGTGCTCGGGGCGGCACTCGGCCCCGCGATCGGCGGCATCCTCACGCAGCTCGCCGGCTGGGAGGCGATCTTCCTCGCCCAGGCGCCGGTCGCGCTGCTCCCGCTGCTCGCTCTCTGGCGCTTGCCGGTGCCCCGTTCGTCCGCCGTCGCCCCGGCCGGCAGGCCGCACGTCGGCGCGAACCTGGCGCTCCTACTCGGCTCGGCAGCGCTCAGCGCTGCTCTCTTCCTGCTCGTGATCCTCCTCGTCAACGGGTGGTCGATCGATCCTGCCGCGGCCGGCGTGATCGTGACGCTCATGCCGCTCGCCGCGATCGCCGCCGGACGACTGGCGCCTGCCGTGGAGAGCCGTGTCGTCCGAGCCGTCGCCGGCTTCGTCCTGATCGCGGGTGGCCTCGCCGCCCTTGGGCTGCTTCCACACGCGGGCTGGGGCTGGACGGTGGCGCCGCAGCTGCTCGTCGGGGCGGGGCTCGGTCTCACGGTGGCCGCGCTGACGGAGCAGGCGCTCGCCGGCCGCGCGCACCAGGCGGTGCACGGCGGCTGGACGATCGCATCGAGGCACGCAGGCATCGTCGTCGGCCTCGTCGTGCTCACCCCCGTCTTCACCCACGAGCTCGCCCGAAACCAGGAGGAGGCGACGCAGGTCCGGTACGGCGATCGTGCTCGACAGCTCGATCGAGCCGCTGCACAAGCTCCGCGTCGCGCAAGAGGTCCTGCGGACGATCGATGCCGCCGACGGCCGCCTCCCCGACGTCCGTCCCGCGTTCGCAGACGGACGATGCCGGAGACGACGCCGATGAGCTGCGGCGGGTCGGCAACGCGCTGCAGCAACAGCTCGAGCGGGCCGTCACGAGCGCGTTCGGGCCACCGTTCCTGATCGCCGCGCTCTTCGCGCTCGGCGCGCTCGGAGCGGTCGCCCTGACGAGAGACGTCGAGCCGTGATCCGCTCGGCAGCGGTCATCGCCGTCGGCCGTCGCCGTGTCGGCCGCACTCGTGCTCGCCTACGCCGCCCTCGGCGGCGGCCGCTACACCCCCACCCCCGCAGCAGATCCCTGCGCACCGCGCGCAGTGGCGCTCACCCGACGGGCCTCAGGAGGCGATCGAGCAGGTTGCGCTCTCGACCGCAGACGGCGCAGCATGCGATCTCGGCGTCACCCGCGAGGAGCTCGTGCTCGCGCTCGGCAGCGAGGCCGACCTCGACCACTTCGCCGACGAGCACGGTGTCTCACGCGGGGAGGCCGAGAGCGCGATTCGCGACGGGCTCGTTCGCGCGGTCGACGATGCCGAGCAGGCGGACGCGATCGGCGGCGGCACCGCCGGCGTCCTGCGCGGGATCGCGACCCGGCTCCCGATCGGGTTCGTCCTCACCGTCCTTCGCGGCGCTTCGAGCTTGCTGCCCTCCTGATCCACCGCCACTCCTCGCGTCTCACCTGCAGGCGGCCGCTGCCACCGAAACGTCGGTGTCGGCTCCAACCTTGTCGGCGTCGGTCGTGCGTGCTCGCTGGGTGTAGCGTCCGTGGTGGAGACCACGATCACATGCTGAGTCCCCGCGGTGAGCGCCTCATCGCGCCCTCGCTGTGACGCCGAATTCGGATCGAGAGAAGCAGGAGCCGACCGTGGTGCCACGGTCGGACCACGGGAGCTACGAAAGAAACGGAGATGGCATTACACCGCCCGCCGGCGACGCGTCGCCCGCAGGTCGCGGCCAGTCGATACAACCTGCGGGCGTCGATTCGCTGAAGAAGATGCGTTTCAGGCGCCCAGGACGCGTACCCAGCCGCTCTTCGACAGAATCAGATCCTCCTGTCCCTTGGTGACACAGAACTGCACCCAGGCCGTACCTGACTTCAACGACCCCTTGCTGCCTTTCTCCACGGTGTCGATCGCGAACGTCCCAGTGTGCATCTTCCCGTTGCAGACGAACTTGTTGCGGTGGCTCTCGAGCCACCCGGCTGACCCCTTGCTCGAGCCTTCCTTCATCAGTCGCGTGGCCGACAGACCCGACTTCGTCTGCTTCGCCGACACCCACACGGCGTCCCCAGACGCGCACCGATAGCTGACCGTCAGCGTCGCCGTCTTCCCTTTCGACTGGATCACTCCGACGAAGGAGGCCTTGCCGTTGGGATCCGAGCCCTCGGCGAACGCCACGACCGGAACGATCACCGCCACCGCGCCGGCCAGAGCCAAACTCGCGACAAGCCTTCTCACAGCACGTACCTCCCGGATCGAGGGTTTCCCACGGTTGACGTTGCTCTCCCGCACCGCACGTTCGCTGCACGACTCCCTCATTCTGGGGGGCCAGTCCCTCACAGCGGACGATGGGAACCCTATATCTGGCCGCTCCCGAGAGGTAATCCCACATGGTCGATCCACGCAAACGCGCTGAGGCGCTTTCGTGCTGCTTTGGTCGTCAACACAGCGCCCGGCGGCACCATCGCAATCAGCGGCAGCGGCAGCCGCAGCGACCTAGCGTCCCACGTGGGCACGGAGGCGCGCCGTGCCGCACCCGCAGGCGACGCGCTTCCCATAGCGTCTTGCTGGGTAGGAGAGGGGATGCTCGTCGGCGATCTGTACGTCAATGACGAGGACGTGCTCGTCCTCATTCGCGCGCTTCGGGACGCCGGAGCGGACGCGATCGCCGAGCGATTTCGCGACGCCTATCACCGAGACGCCCGAAGCCTCTCGGTCTCGGCCTCCGAGCGTCGAACGATTCTGGGAGCGCTTGCAGACTGTCCGGCGAGCCTCGCAGAGTTGCACGCGAAGCTCGCCAACGAGCGCTGAGGACGTATCGAGCTAGTCCTGACCCGAGCTAGGGCGGTCGAGCCGGAGGTCCGAGACCGTGTAGAGCACGAGATAGGCGACGGCGAGCAGCGCCATCGTTGCGAGGAGCGCCACGATCGCGTCGGGCCGGCCGAAGGGGTCGACAAGTCGTGCACCAAGTGTGTCGAGGAGACTTCCCGGCTGCGTGATCGCGTCCCAGCTGTTGAACCGGTGAACCCTTCCGAGGTAGATGCCGGCACTACAGAGAAGGAAGATCGGAGCCAGCATGAGCCATCCCACGGCCCTTCCGAGATGACGTTCGATCACGCCCTGAACGAGGATCACCGACCCGAGACCGAGGACGAGGCCGACCCCTGCGAACGACGCCGTCATGCTCGCGTCGAACCAGATCGGCGCGCCCGAGACACGGCCAACGTGAATGAAGTCGGTGACGATGTACGGAGCATTCGGAAGAAAGAGAAGCCACGCCGCACCCAGCCCCACCAAGAGCGCCGTTCGGACGCCGCGTCGGTCGCTGTCGTACAGGACGACTGCGAGCACGAATGGGATCCAGGCCAAGAACAGATTCCAGGCGAGAAAGCGGTAGTCGCTCCCGTGCGGATAGCTCATCCGGAAGGCCAGTAGAGCGAGGCACATCCCTGAGGCGAGCACCAACGAGAAGAACGTTGCGATGCGGCGATCCGACAACTGCACGACCCCATTGTAGATACGGCCCGACGATGCGACGGTGGCGGGGACGACGTCCAGTGGTTTGAACCGCCGCCAGGTGTGTGTACAACATGTGCAATGGCTCCACGAGACACTCTCGCCACCCGTGCCTCGCACGAGCAGGCCGAACCGCTCAGTGACGACGGCCAAGCGGGGGCCAGGATCGACGTGCTCAGCGCTTTCGTGGAATTGCTTCGAGTCGTGCAGGAGTTGGAGATAGCCGATGTCGACGCGCACCTCTGGCCGCGCAAGCCGGACGAGTGGATGATCACCATCGAGGTCCCTCCGGGCCCGGATGAGCCCGTCCTCGTCACGTTGCGTGAGACTGGCGAGCGCCTGGGCCTTCATGCGCGGATGGGTCCGAACTGGATCGTGTTCACCGCGCACGAGCAGTAGGACGTCTGGATTCGCCGACGGGGCTTGGTGAACGCGGGCCTCATGTGGGCGGCCCAGGCGCTTGACCGCGCGCATCGTTCGTTTGCCCAGATCGAACCGGTCTGGCCGGGTTTCTTCGGAACGGGGTTTTTTTCGCGCGCGGGAAGGGAAACAGCTGCGGAAAGACACAGAGAGGAGTCGACATGGCATCCGGGTACGTTCACACCGTGTACAAGGGTGGACAGTGGACCAACGAGGTCGAGGGCGGCGAGGCGCAGACGCTCGGGAAGTTCGACACCAAGGAGATGGCCGTCGCAGCGGGCCGCAAGCGTGCGATCGACCGCAAGACCGAGCACGTGATCCACGACATGGACGGCGCGATCTCCGATCGAAACTCGTACGGAAACGACCCCGCCCACCGGCCGGGATAGAGCGAGAAGGAGAAGCGAAGGTGGAGGGTCTGAGCGGTACTCTTGCCGAGCACGTCGAGGAGCTGCTCCGGTCATGTCGCGGAAAGGAGATCCAGACGACGACCGGCACGCAGGCGGCCGTCGAGGAGCTCATCGTGCGAAGCGACGGACTCGAGCGGATCATTCGCGAATTGGCAGCGGAACTGGAGCGGCTGACCGCGAGGTTCGAGCGGACGATCTCGCAGCTCGACGAGACGTCGGGATACTCCGTGAACGTCCCGCACCTCTAGCGCCTCGCCATCGACGACGCTCCCGGCCCCACGTGGGTGGGCACCACTCTGCTTGGTGGGCACCATCCTGGCCGGCGACCTTTCCGGAGAGGCGACCTCGAGGTGCGGGGCAGCCGCTGCAGGCGCCCGTCGCCGGTGTCCAGGTCATGCTCGATGGTCGCCCGCCGCGTGCTCGTGCGCGACGGACGATCCGTTCATGCCACTCGCCTTACCCTTCGACCCTGGATCACGGACCGTCCGTGTGCGTTGCCCGCGGCGGCCGGCGTCCTACCTGGAGGGGATTTGGAGATGTCACCGCACGTCTGATGGCTCGTGCGAACAATGGTGAGAAAATGATCGCCGATCGATCTCAGGACGAGAGCTCGATCTCGGCGGGCAGCTCGTCGCGTGTGTCGACCGGTTCGAGCTCACCTCGCACCCGAGCGTCGAAGTACACGTATGCGGTAACGAGGGCGACGAAGGGCAGCGCGAGCACGTACACGACGCCGGCGACGATGTTCAGGAGCGCGAGCGGCATATCCGTCGCGAAGATCAGTAGCGCCCCCAGCAGCGGCCCGGCCAGGAGCGCGATCCCTGCGCTGACGCCGACGAGCGAGCCGACGCGAATCCAGCGCCGCCGGACGAGGCGCCTGCTGCGATCCAGCGCCGTAACCGCCGAGGCACCTTCGAGCTCGACGGTCGGGGCCAACAGGCACCAGCGGACCGCGAGCCAGATCGCGACCGGGATCAGGACCGCGGTCGCGGTGAGGACGACCCAGACGGCGACGAAGATGGCGACTGCGCCGAGCAGCGGCCTGATCCGCCCCAGCGCGATGCGGTAGGCGCGGAGTGCGTCGATCGGCCGACCCGCGTCGAGCTCGACGAGCGCACAGGCCGTCGCCGCCTGGACCAGCCCTAGCCCGAGGAGGGTGAAGGTCGTACCGATCACGAGTGCGAGGAGTGCGACCGCGCCTGCCCCCTGCCCGGTAACCGTCCCGAGGACGTCGACCACCACGAGGACCAGCCACTGGAGCACCGTGGTCACGAAGGCGATCGGGAGCAGCAGCAGCCCGATCCCGAGAAAGAGGCCGCGGGCGTTTCACGTACATCCGCGCCGACGCCGAGAGGATCTGCCCCCAACTGCGCCGGCGTGCGATGCGCAGCGGGGCAACCGGAAGCCAGGTGGCGCGGACGACTGCGAAGACGAGGAGGCCGACGATCGCCGCGAGCACGAGCAGCATCCACGCCGGATTGCGCAGGAGCAGGGCGAGGCCCTTGGAGCCGCGCTCGACCCCGGCGCAGAACAGGTCGGTCGCACCCGTCCCCAGCAGGCCACCCGTCGGCACCGCGTAGCTCGTGTCGCGCCAGGTCTTCGTCCATTCGATCGGGTGCGTCCACTGATCCTTGAGGTTCGGCCCCGTCGGACCGTTGAAGAACGCCGATTGCAACTCGCCCCAGCGGCCCTCGAACACGATCCACGGGAACGCCGACCTCGCCGCCGCTGGCTCGCTCGGGATCGTCTTCACGACCGGCGTCAGCTCCCGATGAGGGCCGCGCGTGTCGTCGCAGCCGACACCCGCCTCCGCCGAGCTGCCCAGGTAGAGCGCCTGCGTGAACTTGTTCGCGTTCGATCCCGCCGCCGGGTAGACGACCGGGTGCGTGCCGCCGACGGTTCGAGCTTCTCGTCGCCCCAGTCGGCGCCCTCCGCCCCTTCGTGGGCGCTGTAGCCCGACCTCGACCGGCTCTTGCGAGACCGCCTCGCCGGCGTCCGCCGCGTCGAAGACGAGCTGGATCATCTCCCAGTCGCCCTCGTGCGTGTTGTTGAAGTCGTTGAAGGCGTAGAAGAACCAGTACTGGAGCGCGAGCTTCCCCGGGTAGCCGGGATCCCGGTGCGACGTGGGCGTAGACCGTCGGCTTGCTCCCTGCGGTGAGCCGTCGGCTCCAGCGCTCGTAGTCGCATCCGGGATCGAGCGCGTCGCCGGGGAAGTCGAGGTGGTACTCGTACCGGTCGCCGAGATCCGTCGCCTTGCGGCCCGATCTTGACGAGGTCGGTGCGGTTCCACGGCCCGCGCAGCGCGACGGTCGGCTCGCCGAAGAGGACGTCGACGTCGAGTGGGTCGTACGGGCTCGCCGGGCCGCACTCCTCCGGCTGCTCCACGAGCCGCACGACCGGCGCGTACTTCTGCGGCGAGCGCGGCCTCGTCGGCGAGATCGGCGGCGGCCAGCGGGGCGAGGAGGAGCCCCACGGTTGCAGCAACGAGCAGAGCGGCCCGCGCGACCGGCCGCTCATGGAACGTATCTCCGGGCACGCACCGGCATCCTGGCCAGGGTATACGGGGGCTTCCCGCGGGTCGCCGCGGTCGGCGGTGGCGGGTGCCGCAAACCGGGTTCGACGCATACTGCGCGATGATGACCGCCGGGCGCCGCACGCCACGACGCAACCGCGTGACGCCGTTCAGCGAGCTCGTCGCCGACCCGGCGCGAGGCCTCGTCTACGGGAACCGCGGCTGCCTGCACGACGAGCGCGGGCACATCCGCCGGCGCTACAACGGCCGCCGCTGGATCGCGTGCCGGCTCGCTTTCCGCGGCTGGAAGCGGAATGCGCTGCTGCAGCCGGGTCGCTTCACTGAGTTGTTCTTCCTCGACGAGGCGACTGCTCTCGCTGCAGGGCATCGCCCTTGTGCGCTCTGTCGGCACGAGGACTACCGGGTGTTTCTCACTCTCTGGCACGATCTCCATCCCGCCGACGCCTCGGGTGCCGACCAGCTGGACGCCCGATTGCATGCCGAGCGGCTCGAGCATGGCAGCCGAACGCAGCGCCGGCACGAGGCCGTGGCGGCGGATCTCCCCGACGGGGCGTTCGTGCTGCACGACGGTGCGCCACAGCTCGTTCTCGGCGACCGGCTCCTGCGCTGGACGCCCGCGGGATACGAGGGCGCGACGAGGCTGCCGCGCGGCACAACCACGGTACTCACCCCCGCCTCACTCGTCGGGGTGCTCCGTGACGGCTGGGCCCTGGTGCCGTGCCGTTGCTCCATCCATCGGCCCTGAGCTCCGTCCCGTAGACGGACCGGCCGGCGCTCGTCCACCGCTCGTCGACCCAGACGAACTCGCGTCCGAGGCAATGCAGTTTCCCCAGTCAACGTCACCCGCGCCGCTACGGGGCTCCTCGGCCGGGCTCGAGGACATGGACGCATGTCGCCGCCGAACGGAAATGTGTCCCACGTCTCGATCGGGGGCATGCACAGCCTGAAGCGGCTCGCGCGTGCAATTCCTCCGGGTCTCGGGCACGAGGGCCAATGCTAACGTCGCGCTGAGCCACGGTTCACGTCGAGCGAGGAGCACGAGCTGAGAGCGCGTCTCGTCACACCATTGCGCAACACCATCGTCCTGTGCGCGTCGTTTTTCCTGCTCGCCGTCGGGTGAACGGTCGCCCGCGCCCCCGGGAGGGGCGCTCGCGATGCAGTGGTCGTCGGCTCGGCCTGCCGTCGCAGGCTGCCTGCTCTCCCGCGCTCGGCTCCCCCCACCGACTGAGCGACCCGGTCACCGTCTCGACTGTCGCCGCTCGTGATTGCCGCCATCGGATTCGTCGCGGGCATCGGCTTCTCACTCGGCGGGACGCTTTGGGTGACCGCACTCCAGCGCAACGTTCCGGAGCATGCCCTGTCGCGGATCAGTTCTCTCGGCTGGCTCGGCTCCGTCGCGTTGAACCCGATCGGCGGCGATCACCGGGCCGCCCCCGTAGGCTGCCCGCGATGTACCTCGAGCAAGTCCGCCGCACCGACGAGTCGCGGTGCCCCGAGCGGGTGCCGCCCGATCGATGAGCGGGCTCAGTGCACTCGAGCGCAGCGTCTGCGAAGCGATCGCCGAGCGCGAGGACGAGCTCGTCGAGCTCGTGGGCTCCCTGGTCGGGTTCGACACGGTCACGTTCACACCGGGGTCCCCACCTCGCGACGAGGCGCCGCTGCAGCGGTTCATCGCAGACCGTCTCACCGCTCTCGGCGCGGAGGTCGCCGTCACCGAGCCGGATGTCCGTCCGCTCTGGGGGCACGCGATGGTGCCCGAGGGATTCACCTTCGAGGGCAGGCCGCAGCTCGTCGCACGTTTTCGCGGCAACGGCGGCGGACGCACGCTGCTCCTGAACGGACACGTCGACGTCGTCGACGTCGAGCCGCGCGACGCGTGGTCGTCAGACCCGTTCGCCGCCAGCGTGCGCGAGGGAATGGTCTACGGGCGGGGAGCGTGCGACATGAAGGGTGGCGTGGCGGCCATGGTGTTCGCCGCCGAGGCGCTCGCAGGGCGGGGAATCCGGCTCGAGGGCGATCTTGTCCTCAACACGGTCACCGAGGAGGAATCGACGGGTGCCGGCGGCCTCGTCACTGCTCGGACGCTCACCGCCGACGCCGCGATCGTGCCGGAGCCGAGCGGGCTCGCGGTCTGGGTCGCTTGCCGGGGCTCGCTTCTGCCGAGGATCACCGTTGAGGGGCGTGCCGGGCATGCCGGGATCGCTCCGCGTCACCCCGACGAGGGAGGTGCCGTCAACGCGATCGAAAAGATGGCGTACCTGATCGACGCGATCCGCCGGCTGCGGGAGGAGTGGGCGCTCCGGCCACGTCATCCGTACCTCTCGGCGGCCGATGCGGTGCCGACGATCATCGGCGGCGGCGAATGGCTCGTCAGCTATCCCGCGCGCTGCACCCTCGACGTCCACCTCGAGTATCTGCCCGAACGAGCGGACGCGAGCGGCTGGGGCTCCGGCGTAATGGCCGAGTTCGCCGACTGGATCCAGCGGGCAGCAGCGGCGGATCCATGGCTGCGTGACCACCCGCCCACGATCGAGTGGATCGTCGGCGAGGTCCCGCCCGCCGAGGTACGGGCTGACGAGCCCGTCGTGGAGGCCCTCCTCGGCGCGAGCCGGGATCTCGGCCGACCCGCAGTCCTGGGCGGGCTCGACAACTGGCATGACGGCGCGACGCTCGTCGTCGAGGCCGGCATCCCGTCGGTCTGTTTCGGCCCTGGTGACATCCAGCTCGCCCACGGGGTGGACGAATGCGTCCCGATCGCCGATCTCGTCGCCTGCGCACAGGGCATAGCCGTCGCGGCTATGCGCTTCTGCGGCCTGGTGGACGTCAAGTGAACGTGATTACGCTGCGGATGCCGTCCTGATGGTGCATCAGGTCGAAGCCGTGGTTGACCTCGTCCAGGCCGATCCGGTGGGAGAGCAGCGACTCGACGTCGATCTCGCCGGCCAGCCAGCGGTCGACGAGGAGCGGGACCTGCGTGCGGCCCTTGACGCCGCCGAATGACGAGCCGGTGACCCGGCGCCCGGTGATCAGAAACCGCGGCACGATCTCGAGCGTCTCGCCCTTGCCCGCCACCCCGCACATCGTCGCGAGCCCCCACGCCTCCCGCGCCGACTCGACTGCCTGTCGCATCACCGAGACGAGACCGGTCGCCTCGAACGTGTAGTCGGCGCCGAACCCTTCTGTCTCCGAGCGAATCCAGTCGACCGTGTCCTCGCTCGCGATCCGGGCCTCGGTCGCCCCGTGATGCCGCGCCTGCGCGAGCCGTGCTTCCGACAGGTCGACGGCGACGATCCGCTCTGCCCCCGCGAGTCGGCAGCCGATCACGGCACCGAGGCCGACGAGCCCACACCCGAAGACGACGCACGTCGACCCGGGCTCGACCTGCGCTGTGTAGAGCGCCGCGCCGATGCCGGTCGAGAGGCCGCACGCGAACGGCGCACAGCCGTCCAACGGCGCCTCTGCGCTCACCTTCGCAAGCGCGATCTCCGGCATCACCGTGTATTCCGCGAATGTCGAGGTGCCCATGAAATGGCGCAACGGCTCGCCGCCGCGTGACAGACGCGCAGTTCCGTCGGGGAGGAAACCGAGACCTTGCTGATCGCGGATCGCGATGCAGCGATTCGTCCGGTCGGAGAGGCAGTGCACGCATCTGCCGCACTCGGGGGCGAACAGGGTGATGACGTGATCGCCGGGAGCCACCAGCGTCACCCCCTCGCCGATCCGCTCCACTACGCCTGCTCCCTCGTGACCGAGCACGCACGGCGCATATCCGGTCGGGTCGGCGCCCGACGCCGTGTAGAGATCCGTGTGGCAGACGCCACACGCGGCCAACCGCACCAGGACCTCTCCCGACTTCGGCTCGGCGAGATCGACCTCCTGCACCACGAGCGGGGCGCCGAACTCCTCCAGCACGGCTGCACGAATTCTCATCGCGCGAGCCTATCCAAGCGCGGGCCGGAACTCCACACGTTTCCAGGTGTCGACTCCCGTCCCGCCGCAGACAAGTGGCTCAGAGCCACAAGCGGTGACATCAGTCGCGGCGACGCAGGAGACATGCAGGGTAAGAGCGCATTGCGTCGGCTTGCCGGCCCGGCGAACCGGTTCCCGCCGGGCCGACCCCCTTTGTGGCTCAGAGCCACAAGCGCTGTCATCAGACGCGGCGCTCGTAGCTCGTGGCCTCTGGCTCGTTGCTCGCGTCGCGGTGCGTGGGTTGGTCTCGCGGTCGTGGCTCGTGGCAGGCGGCGGGAGGGCGTCTCGTGGCAGGCGGCGGAGGGCGCGCGGCGCGGTTCGTGGCTCGCGGCATGCGTCCCGGCTCGCGGCTCGCTACGCCAGCAGGCTGTCGTACAGCGCCATCGTCTCCTGGGCGGCGACGTGCCATCCGAACCGCTCGACCGCCCGAGCCCGGCCCGCCTTCCCCATCGCCTCGGCCCGGGCCGGGTCGGCCACGAGCTCGTTGATCGTCGCAGCGAGATCTGCCGCCAGCCCGGCCGGGTCGACGGGCGCGCCGGTGCCATCCGTCCGCGCGTCGTAGGGCACGAGCAGTCCCGTGACCCGGTCCTCCACCACCTCGGGAATGCCGCCGACCGCCGTCGCGACGACCGCTGCCTCGCACGCCATTGCCTCGAGGTTGACGATTCCCATCGGCTCGTACACCGAGGGGCAGACGAAGACCGTCGCGTGACTGAGGGCCTGGATCACGTCCCGCTTCGGCAGCATCTCCTCGATCCAGATCACGCCGCCCCGCGACGCGCGCACAGCGGCCATCTTCGCGGCGATCTCCTCCGCGATCTCCGGCGTGTCGGGCGCGCCCGCGCAGAGCACGAGTTGTGCGGCAGGGTCGATAGCGGGCGCGGCGTCGAGGAGGTGTGTCAGCCCCTTCTGGCGCGTGATACGCCCGACGAAGACGACGGAGGGCCGCCCCGGGTCGATCCCGTGGCGCTCGAGCACGTCCGTGCCGGGATCCGGCCGATACTCGTCCGTATCGATCCCGTTGTAGATCACACTCGCCCGCCCCGGGTCGATTTCCGGATAGCAGATGAGGATCTCGCGAAGGTGCGCAGCGGAGACTGCGATGATCGCGTCCGCCGCCCCGAGTCCCGTCTGCTCCGCGAAGCTCGACAGCGCGTAGCCACCGCCGAGTTGCTCGCGCTTCCACGGGCGCATCGGCTCGAGGCTGTGCACGGTCGCCACGTGTGGAATCCCATGGACGAGCTTGGCGAGATGGCCACCGAGATTCGCGTACCACGTGTGGCTGTGGACGAGATCTGCGCCGGCTGCGCCTGCCGCCATCGTCAAATCGATCGAGAGGGCCTGCAGAGCCGCCGTGTAGGGCACGGGCCCCGCAAGGGCATCCCAGGGCCGGTGAGCGACGACCGTCGGGCCGCCGACAGCGCTCGGACGAGGGTCGCCCCAGCAGTGCACCGTCACGCGAGCCACCAGGGCGAGCTCCCGCGCGAGGTACTCGACGTGCACGCCCGCACCCCCGTAGACGTCAGGCGGGTACTCGCGCGTGAGCAGCGCGACCGTCCTCATGCCTCGACGCTGACGCCCTTCTCGATCACGACGATCCCGTTCGCGGAGATCGGGAAGCGCGCGCGGTCGGCCTCCGGGTCGACTCCGACCCGCGCGCCCGGCGCGATCCGAACGTTCTTGTCGACGATCGCGTTGCGCACGACTGCGCCGCGGCCGACATCCACGTCGTGCATGACGACGGAGCCCTCGACGAGTGCGTGCGAGTGCACGTGGACACCGGGCGAGAGAATCGACCGGCGCACGGTTCCCCCCGACACCACGACGCCCGCGCACACCATCGAATCCATCGCCACTCCGGTGCGCCCGTCCTCCTCGAAGACGAACTTCGCCGGAGGCAGCTGCTCGGGCCAGGTGAGGATGGGCCAGTCCTCGTTGTAGAGATTGAACATCGGGTCGACCGAGATCAGGTCCATGTGCGCGTCGTAGTACGCATCCAGGGTTCCGACGTCACGCCAGTAGGCGAGGTCACGGTCGCTCGCGCCGGCGATCCGGCTGTTCGCGAAGTCCCAGACGCAGGCCTGGCCGCGCTCGACGAGGGCCGGGATGATGTTGCCGCCGAGGTCATGCGCGGAGGTCTCGTCGGCGGCGTCGCGGGTAACCGCGTCGATCAGGACGTCGGCCGTGAACACGTAGTTGCCCATCGAGGCGAGCACCTCGCCGGGCGACTCGGCCATGCCGACGGGATCGCTCGGTTTCTCGCGGAAGGCTCCGATCGTGCGTGCGTCGCTGTCAGCCTCGATGACGCCGAACTCGCCGGCACTCTCGATCGGCACGCGGATCCCCGCCACCGTGATCCCGGCTCCGAGTGCGATGTGCTGCTCGATCATCTGTCGAGGGTCCATCCGGTAGATGTGGTCTGCACCGAAGACGCAGATGTAGCGAGGCCGCTCGTCCTGGATCAGGTTCAGGTTCTGGTAGATCGCATCCGCCGACCCCGCGAACCAGCGAGGCCCACGCCGCATCTGGGCAGGCACCGGCGTCACGTAGTTACCGAGCAAAGGGGACAGTCGCCACGTCGTCGTGACGTGCCGGTCGAGGCTGTGACTCTTGTACTGCGTCAGCACGGCGATCTTGAGCAACCCTGCGTTGACCAGATTCGACAACGCAAAGTCGATCAGCCGGTAGTTGCCGCCGAACGGGACGGCGGGCTTGGCCCGGTCGGCAGTGAGCGGGGCGAGGCGCTTGCCCTCGCCGCCGGCGAGAACGATCGCAAAGACCCTCGACGCGTTCATGATCCCAGCGTATTCGTTCCCGGTCGAACGCAGAAGTGCCGCTGGATCGAATCCCTCCGCGCGCTCCGAACGGGGCCCGAGCGCGCACCGCAACGAGCCGTCCAGCTCGACGTCCAGGCGTGATCCGGGCACTGGAACTGTTTGGCGGCACCCTTTGTCGTGGGCGACTGACTGTCCGGTCAGTCACGATACCGGTCGGCGTTCGGAATGGGTCAAGATACGGAGATCATGACGCTCGGCGCGACCGCTCACCCGGCGAACGACCGGACTACCGGCATCCTCGAAGCGGCATGCCGCGTGATCGTGCGCGAAGGGGCGCACGGTTTGCGGATGGCGAGCGTCGCGCAGGAGGCCGGCGTCTCGAAGGCGCTCGTCCACTATTACTTCGCCACCCGCCAGGAGCTGCTCCGCAATGCGTTCGCGTTCTCGGAGGCCCGTTGGCACACGGCCGTCAATGTCGAGCTCGCCGAGGTCTCGACCGGCGCCGCCAAGGTCGAGCGCATGCTGCTCGCCGGCGCCCGGCCCGACATGCCGTTCAGCGAGCAGCGCGCCCTGTGGAACGAGGTGTGGAGCAGCCTGCGGTTGGACGATGAGCTGCGTCCGCTCGTCGAGTGCTCCTACCGGGCGTGGCTTGGCCGGGTCGTCGACCTGATCGAGGAGGGCCGGGCGGATGGATCGGTCTCGACAGGCGTCGAGGCGACCTCAGCAGGCTGGCGCCTCGTGGCGGTCGCCGACGGCCTCGATTCCCTCCTCTACCTCGGCCTCCTCGACCATGAGCAGGCGCGGGAGCTGATGCAGAGCGCGATCGCCGGCGAGCTCGTGTCGCGGTGAGGGACAGGCAGGACGGGAAGCGCCGTCAGCCGGCGAGCACGCGCAGGGCGTCTGCCGGGAGATGAGCGTCACGGGCGCGCACGTCCGGCGATGAGGTGCGATCCTCGGGTCGAACGCGACGCAAGGAGACCCGTCATCGCTCCCGATCTCGTCCTCGCTCTCGACCAAGGCACGACCTCGAGCCGCGCGGCGCTCGTCGATGCGACCGGACGCCGGATCGCCGAGCAGCAGGTTGCCCACCGTCAACACCATCCCCGGCCGGGTCTCGTCGAGCACGACCCGGTCGAGCTGCTCGACGCCATCGCGTCATGTGCCCGTCGCGTCCTCGCCGAAGTCCCGCTCGAGCGCGTCGCGGGCATCGGAATCACGAACCAGCGCGAGACGATCGTGCTCTGGGATCGAGCCACGGGCCTGCCCGTCGCCAACGCGATCGTCTGGCAGGACACTCGCACGGCCGATCGCTGCGGCACACTCGTCGCGGGCGGAGCGGAGGAGATCGTTCGTGCGCGCACGGGTCTGCCGATTCAGCCCTACTTCTCGGCGACGAAGCTCGGCTGGCTGCTCGACGCTCTCCCCGGGGCTCGTGAGCGGGCCGAACGAGGCGAGCTCGCCGCCGGCACGATCGAATGCTGGCTCGCCTGGCGGCTGTCCGGAGGACCGGCCGGCGGCGCCCATATCTCGGACGTCACGAACGCGTCTCGCACGCTCCTCTTCGACACCGAGGCGCTCGACTGGTCGGACGAGCTGCTCGACCTGTTCGAGGTGCCGCGCCCGCTCCTCCCGGAGGTCGTCCCGACCTGGTGCGCCGCAGGGTTGACAACCACGTCCGAGGACGGCCCCCTGGGTGTCGCGCTGCCGGTGCTCGCGATGATCGGCGACCAGCAGGCTGCACTAATCGGTCAGGGCTGCCTCGCGACAGGAGAGGCGAAGTGCACGTACGGGAGCGGTGCGTTTCTGCTGGTCAACACCGGCGCAGTCAGGCCCGCACCGGGAGCGAGCCTGCTCGCGAGCCCCGCCTACCAAGCCGCCGGCTCGCCTGTCTCCTACTGCGTCGAGGGAGCGATGGCAGTGGCCGGCCGGGCGATCGGCTGGCTGGTGGACGTCGGCCTGCTCGAGAGCGCCTCGGCGTCCGAGGCGGCGGCCTCGTCGGTGGACGGCTCGGCGGGCGTGCGTGTCGTCCCCGCGTTCCAGGGACTGTACGCGCCGTGGTGGGATCCGTCCGCCCGGGGCGCAATCCTCGGCCTCACCCTCCACTCGACGCGAGCTCACGTCGTACGTGCGACTCTCGAGAGCCTCGCCTTCCAGACCCGGGCGGTCGTGGAGGCGGCCGAGGTGGGAGCCGGTGTCACGATTCCGACCCTGCGGGTGGACGGCGGTGCGACGGCAAATCGCGTCCTCGTGCAGGCGCTCGCCGACGTTCTCGGCCGCCCGGTCGAGCGTGCGGTCGATGCAGAGGCGACGGTTCGCGGCGCGGCGTTCGCGGCCGGGCTCGCCGCGGGCCTCTGGGACGACCCGGAGCTGCTGCGCGGGTTGCGCGGCCCCGTAGAGGTGATCGAGCCGCTGTGGGGCACCACCCGACGCGACGAGGAATACGCAGACTGGCTGCGCGCCGTCGAGCAAGCGCGCGGCTGGGCCTAGGCGCGCCGCGACGCCTCGTTGCTCAACCCGGGAGACAGGCTGAAGCCTGTCACCGTGCTCAGCCCAAGCAGGGAGGGGTCACGGGGAACCGTAGGTTCCCGGCTTCAGGATCCGCGCGCAGCGCGGCGACCAGAAGAGGCCTGAGGGTGCTGCGATACGCTTTCCATCGCAGCTTCCTCAGGCCAGACCGCGGGCCTTGCGGCTCGCGGACTGCTGCCGCTTGCCGGCGGCGAGCTCGACTTTGCGCAGCCGGATCGAGGCCGGGGTCACCTCGACGCACTCGTCTTCGCGAATGAACTCGAGCGCCTGCTCGAGCGAGAGCGGCCGCGGCGGGATCAGCCGGACGAGCTCGTCGGACGTCGAAGCGCGCATGTTGGTGAGCTTCTTCTCCTTGGTCGCGTTGACGTCCATGTCCTCGGAGCGCGCGTTCTCGCCGACGATCATCCCCTCGTAGACCGTGACGCCCGGCGCGACGAAGAGCGTGCCCCGCTCCTGGAGATTCGAGATCGCGAACCCGGTCGTCGGGCCCTGTCGGTCGGCGACGAGCGACCCGCTCGGCCTCGTCCGGAGCTCGCCGTACCAGGGCTCGTAGCGGTCGAAGACGTGATGCAGGATCCCGGTGCCGCGCGTCTCGGTGAGGAACTCGGTGCGGAATCCGATCAGGCCGCGGGCCGGGACGAGGTACTCGAGCCGCACCCAGCCGGTGCCGTGATTGACCATCTGCTCCATGCGGCCCTTCCGCAATGCGAGCAACTGCGTGAGCACGCCGATGTACTCCTCGGGTGCGTCGATCGCGAGCCGCTCCACCGGTTCGTGCACCTTGCCGCCGACCTCTCTCGTCACGACCTGCGGCTTGCCGACGGTGAGCTCGAAACCCTCGCGCCGCATCAGCTCGACGAGCACTGCGAGCTGCAGCTCGCCGCGGCCCTGGACCTCCCACGTGTCGGGCCGCTCGGTCGGGAGCACGCGCAGCGAGACGTTCCCGATCAGCTCGGCGTCGAGGCGGCTCTTGACCTGGCTCGCCGTCAGCCGCGTCCCTTCGAGGCCTGCCAGGGGTGAGGTATTGATGCCGACCGTCATCGAGAGCGAGGGCTCGTCGACCTGTTCCACGGGCAGTGGTCGCGGATCGTCGATGTCGGCGAGCGTTTCGCCGATCGTCACCTCGGGGATGCCGGCGACGGCGACGATGTCGCCGGGTCCTGCCTCGGCGGCCTCGACGCGGTCGAGCGCCTCCGTCACGTAGAGCTCCGTCACCTTGGCCCGCTCGACTGTGCCGTCGGCGCGGCACCAGGCGACCTGCTGGCCCTTGCGAATCGTGCCGTTTCGGATCCGGCAGATCGCGAGCCTCCCGACGTACGGCGAGGCGTCCAGGTTCGTGACGAGGGCCTGCAGTGGATGCCCCTCGTCGTACACGGGCGCAGGGATCGTCTCGAGCAACACCTCGAACAGCGGTCGCAGATCGACGGCGAGGTCGTCGACCGTCAACCCGGCCTTCCCGGCTCTCGCGTTGCAGTAGACGATCGGGAACTCGATCTGGCTCTCGTCGGCATCCAGGTCGAGGAACAGCTCGTAGACCTCGTCGACGACCTCCTGCACCCGCGCATCCGGCCGGTCGACCTTGTTGACGACGAGAATCACTCGCAGGCGCGCCTCGAGGGCCTTCCGCAGGACGAACCGGGTCTGCGGCAAGGGCCCCTCGCTCGCATCGACGAGCAGCAGGACACCGTCCACCATCCGGAGCCCTCGCTCGACCTCACCACCGAAGTCGGCGTGCCCCGGGGTGTCGACGATGTTGATCTTCGTCGAGCCGTAGGTGACGGCCGTGTTCTTGGCGAGGATCGTGATGCCCTTCTCGCGCTCGAGGTCCATCGAGTCCATCACCCGCTCGGCGACGTCCTGATTCGCCCGGAACGAGCCCGACTGCCACAACATCGCATCCACGAGCGTCGTCTTGCCGTGGTCGACATGGGCCACGATGGCGACGTTGCGGATGTCGTCGCGTCCGGGCACCGAGGCAGGGTAGCGGCGGCACGTCGTAAACCCGCTCAGGAATGCGTTTTACATCCTGCTTACGCACGCACCACGACCGGCTTACCATGAGACGCGACGATGCTGAACATGACGCTCCGGCCCTTCCGCTCTCTGGTCGTTGCGATCGCCGTGCTGGCGTTCGCGTTGCCGGCAGCGAGCACGGCCGCAAGGGTCGATCCCACGACCGACCGCGGAGTCGTCCAGTCGGTCGGCTCCGACCAGATCGTGCTGCGTGCTCTCGACGGCAGCGTCGTCTCGTTCGCGGTCTCGTCCGCCACTCGCGTGAAGCTGAACGGCGTGCAGGTCTCGCTTGCAGACATCCAGCCGGGCTTCGTCGCCTCGGTGGTCCACCGGGGCCGCGCGCCGGCCACCGTCATCCGCGCCTTCGGCAAGCCGGCGACGGTCACCGACCGCGGCGTCGTGACGGCGCTCGACAAGACGGCGATCACGTTGCGCACCGCCGCCGGCGCCACGATCTCCGTGCCGCTCGATGCCGGCACCCGGTTCAGGCTCGGCGGCGAGCCCGGAAAGCGAGCCTTTGCCCGGCCGGGAGCGCTCGTCGCCGTCCAGCACGCTGCGGATGGGGCGGCCAGGATCGTCAACGTGCTCAAGCGCGCGGGGGCGTGAGCGCGGGACCCGGGCGCGGTGGCACGATCCTGCTCGTCGAGGACGAGGAGGACATAGCGACCCTCGTTCGCACGTATCTCGAGAAGGACGGCTTTCGCGTCATCTGGGCTGCGCGGGGTGTCGAGGGCCTGCTCGCACTCGAGCAGAACGACATCCGGCTCGCGATTCTCGATCTTCAGTTGCCCGATGCCGATGGGCTAGATCTGTGCCGTGCGATCCGTGACCGGTCGAGCCTGCCGATCGTGATCGTGACGGCCAGGGACGAGGAGATCGACCGGATCACCGGGCTCGAGCTCGGCGCAGACGACTACGTGACGAAGCCGTTCTCGCCTCGCGAGCTGCTGGCGCGGGTGCGGGCCGTCTTGCGGCGGGCCGAGCCTGGCACCGCCGACGACGAGATCGTGGCAGCGGGCGATGTCGTCCTCGAGCACGGTGGGCGCACCGTGTCGGTCGCCGGCTCCCCGGTCGAGTTGACGGGCATGGAGTTCGACCTCCTCGCCTTCCTGCTCGCGCACCCCGGCATCGTGATGTCCCGCGAACGGCTGCTCGAGCGTGTGTGGGGTCTCGCCTTCCCTGGCGGCACGAGAACCGTGGACGTCCACGTCGCCCAGCTGCGCAGGAAGCTCGACCGGCCCGAGTTGATCCGCACGGTGCGAGGATCCGGGTACAAGGCCTCGGCATGAGGCGCCCACACGGCCCTCGCTCGCTCCGGGCACGGTTGTTCGTGGGCATCGCCGCCGCCGTCGCCGTCTCGACCGTCGTGATGCTCGCGGTCGGCGCGGCGCTGACGCGGCGCTCGCTCGACGACGACGCGCGCCGCTCGCTCGTCCGCCAGGTCGATCTGATCGCGGCCCAGCACGTCGCCACTCCTCTGCCGCGGCGAGACACGACGATCGGTCGCTTCCTCGCGACGGAGCAGGAACGGCTGGCCATCCTGACCCCGGAGCAGGCCGAGCTCCTCCTCCCCGTCTCCGCTGCGGCGAGGCTTCGCTCGACGGGTCGCGCGAACGGCACGGTCGACGTTCGCGGCGAGCCGTTCCTCTACGCATCCCGGCTCGGCGGGGGCGACGCGATCGTGCTGCTCCGCTCCGCGCGCAACCAGTCCGCAGACTGGACTCCGTTCCTCGTCGGGCTGGCGCTTGCAGCCCTCCTCGGCGCGGTGCTCGCAGCGGTGGCTGCATTCTTGCTCGCACGCGCGGTCGCACGTCCCGTCACCCGCGTCGCCGCGGCGAGCCGCCGGCTGGCCGAGGGCGAGAGCCCCGACCCACTCCCGATCGAGGGCTCGACCGAGCTCCGCCAGCTCTCGACTGCGTTCAACGAGCTCTCGGAGGAGCTCCACCGTGCGCAGGATGCGGAGCGCGCGTTCCTCCTCTCCGTCAGCCACGAGCTGAAGACCCCGCTGACTGCGATCCGCGGGCATGCGGAGGGCCTCACGGACGGCGTCGTCGAGCCGGCCCGCGCCGGACTCGTGATCGAGCGCGAAGCAGGTCGCCTCGAGCGGTTGATCCGCGACCTGCTCGACCTCGCGCGGCTGCGTCGGCGGTCGTTCGACGTGATCGCCGTCCCCATCGACCTCGCTGAAGTCGCGACGGAAGCGATCGCCCGGCACGCCCATCAGGCGCAGGTCTACGGCGTCGAGCTCGAGGCCCGGGTCGAACCGCCGGCCGGTGCGCTCGCGGACGCCGGCCGAACGCTGCAGGCGCTTTCCAATCTCGTCGAGAACGCGATCCGCTGTACCCCGAAGGGCGGGACGGTCGAGATCGTCGCCGCAGCCGGCAGTCTCGCCGTGCACGACACGGGGCCCGGGCTCGCGGCAGACGACCTCGGACGTGCGTTCGAGCGCTTCTACCTCTGGGATCGCTACGGAGCTGACCGCCCGGTCGGAACGGGACTCGGGCTCGCGATCGTTGCCGAGCTCGCAACGGCGATGGGAGGGCACGTGACCGTGGCGAGCACACCTGGATCCGGGTCGGTGTTCTCGCTCGAGCTGCAGCCCGCCCCCCTGCCGGGTCAGACGCTTTACGCAGGGCTTACGCAGCGCTGAAGAGGCGCGAACACGACGGTCATAGCGTCACGGGTGTTATCGCATCCCACGAGGAGGACAGTGCCATGAAACGCTCGACCATCGTCATCGCCGTCGCCGCCATCCTGGCGACGCTCGTCACGGCGACCGCCGCGTTCGCAGGCGGGTCGCACGGCAAGACGCTCTTCCGTTACGTCGGCCAGGTTCAGGCCACGAGTGGCTCGTCCGTGACCGTGGCCGTCCAGAACGGCAACCACGCGGCGCTGCGCTCGATGCTCGGCCAGGGCCAGGTACAGACGTTCGCGACCGGCGAGAAGACGGTGTTCCTGAAGTGGACGAAGGGGATTCCAGCCGTCGTCGGCATCGGCGACCTCGCGGTCGGCGACAACGTAACGGTCAACATCCGCGCCGACCGAAAGGGATCGCTCGACACGGTCAAGGCCACACCGGCCGCCGCCATCGGAGATCGCGGACAGAACCTGAACCCTCCGAAGAAGCCGCTCTACCTCTTCCGCGGCACGCTCGTCTCGGCCGCAGACGGCAAGGTGACGATGGACGTGAAGGGCGGCAACCGCCATGCGCTCAGGTCGCTCATCGGCCAGCAGGCCCAGCAGACGTTCTCGACCGGGCCCGAGACGGTGTTCCTCCACTGGGCGCACCGGATCCCGACGCTGATCGACGCAGCAGGGCTGAAGGCAGGCGACCGGATCGTGATCCGCGTCCGGGCCGACCGTGGCTCGACACTCGCCCAGGTCGAGGCGACCGCAGCGCGTCGCGTCGCCGATCGCGAGCCGAAGGCGCAGGAGGCGAAGCAGGACGCCCAGGCGTAGGGGGACACACCCGGGGGAGAGAGGAAGGGGCGCCCGACTCGGGCGCCCCTTTCGTCGCCCCGAATCAGGTCGGTCGAGCGTGCCAGAGGGTGGCGCGCGCCGCGTCCCCGTCCTGGGGCCGGACGTCGGCGAGCCGCCGGTACTCGGGCACCTCGCCGTGGTCGAAGGTCGAGGCATCGCGAAGGTCGAGCTCGACGAGGTTGCCGGCCGGGTCGCGCACGTACATCTGCACGCCGCCGTCCGGCAGCTCGTAGATCGCGTTCCCGAAGGTGACGTGGTCCAGGGCGTCGAGCTCCTTCATCCGGCGATAGACGCGCATGAAGTCCGAGATCTCGAGACCGAAATGGGCGTGCGAGGGCGGAGCACCGGGACGTACGAACAGGTGCACCTGACACTCGCCTGCCCGGAGCCAGACCACCGGGAAGCCGAAGTCCGGTGTCGGTAGCCGCTCCAGCCCGAGCTCGTCGACGTAGAAGCTCATCGACTCCGCGAGATCGGTCGCGACGATGCTGACGTGGTTCAACGTCGCCGGCATCTACGCAGGCGGCGCGATGTCGCGGCCGAAGTGTGTCGCGGTCAGTGGCTCCCCGGTCGCCTGCTCGATCAGTTGGTCCCAGCGCACCGACAGGCCGGGAGCGAACACGCGCTCGCCGAGCAGGGCGCCGACGGTGGGCCTTCCGACGATGCCGCCGCATTCGCGCTCGAGTGTCGCGGCGAGCTGCGATGCGACGATCTGGCCGTAGAGATAGGTGTGGTAGTAGACGGGCGCGCAGGCGATATGGATCTTCGCCGCCCAGTCAGGGCTCTGCCGGCCGTCGGGCGGCGACACGAGCTGGAAGCGCTCGACGAGCTCCCACCAGCGGGCATCGAGGTCGGAGTCGGGATCTGCGTACAGCGAGCGCTCGAAGGTGGTCATCACGAGCACCCAGCGCGTGAAGACGAGCAGCTCGGCGGCGCGGGCCGCGCGGAGGTCATCCGCGATCTCCGCCACCTCCTTCGCGTCGACGCCGAGCACGTCGTCCAGCCAGTCGGCGTCACTCGCCAACCTTCCCATCAGGATCGCGATGCCCTCGGTGATCACCAGATGGCTGTCGCGGAGAAGCCACGACAGCTCGCGGTTCAAGCCCACGTCGAACGTCGCGTGGCCTAGCTCGTGGAGCATGGTGTCCATCCAGTACACGCCGGAGACGACGTTGGCGAGCACCCGAATGTCGCCCTGGCGGTCGATGTCGACGCAGAACGCGTGCTGGCTCTTGCCCTCGCGCGGGAACAGGTCGCTGCGATCCAGCACTGAGCGCGTCTCGAGCCCGATCCCGTCATACGTGCGCCGCGCGAGCTCGACGAGGTCCGCACCCTCGAGCAGCGGATCGAGGTTCACACCCCCCTCGGCAGGTACCTCCTGGAAGAACGGGTCGGCATAGTGCCACGGCCGAAGCTCGGCCACCGTGCAGCCGAACCGTGACGCGAGTTTCCCGTCGAGCGAGGCTTTCCAGCGGGCGAACGGCTCGGCCGTGGCTCGATCCGCCTCGTCGAGCGTGGCGATCAGCTTCTCCTCGTCCATTTCCGAGGTCGCGACGGACATCGCGAACCAGTCGCGGTAGCCGACCGCGCGAGCGGCCGCGTTGCGGAGCCGAGCAAGCTCGCGGACGTCTTCGCCGACGAGCGCACCCACGGTCTTCGATGCCTCCCACGCGGCGCGGCGCTCCTCGACATCGTCGCTGTCGGCCAGAATCCGCTTGATCTCGTTGTCGTCGACCCGCCGCCCGGCCAGATCGCCGCGATGCTGCGAGAACCGCGCCTCGACCGACGCCTCGAGCTCGATGATTCGGGTCCGGATCTCCGCCGGTATCTGCTTGGTCACGAACGCGTCGCGCAAGAGATCGAGTCGACGCCGGTCTAGACCTTTGGCTACGGGCCGTGCCTCCTCGATCAGGGCGAACCGGCCGGCGTCCGCGAGGAAGTCGGAGAGCACCGTCTCGAGCTCGACACGCCGGCGTTCGTTCGCGTCGTTCGCGTCGACGTTCAGATCCCACCACGCGTGACAGACATCCGTGTAGAGCGGGGCGAGCTCGCCCTCGATCTGATCCGCGATCGCGGCCGCCGTTGGCATCGTGCGTCAGTCTAGACAAGCGGCGAATGTGCATCCCGGTTGGAGGAGGGGTTGCAATCCGGAGCACGATGGCCTTAATGAGGAGGGAACGGAGACTCGGGCGCCTTCGGCGTTCGGAGCGGCCAATCGGGGGAGCGGCGTGTTTCGGGGGAAGTCCTAGCTGTGGCGCTTGGAGTGGTTCGTGCTCGTGGACCGCGACCGATAGGGGAACAGCTCAGCCGCGGGGGAACGCGCGGCGTTCCCCCAGTGCGTGGCCGCCTGCTCCGTGCCGGCGCTCGGCAGTCGCGGCGCCAATCCATGGCCGCCCTCGCTCTCGCCGTCGGCGCGCTGCTCGTCACCGGCGGCAGCGTCGCGGAGCCCGCAGGCGCGGCCGGCAATCCGATTCAGACCGAGAACGCGCTCGCCGGGACGACGTCCTGGGGACCGCCCCAACAGGGGTTGACGGCCCAGAACCAACATGCCCTGGAGGGCTACGCCTCCGAGATCAGCGTCCAGCCCGGCGACACGATCCACCTGCACGTGAGCACCAGCCCGGCGGCGCGCTACCGGATCCAGATGTACCGGCTCGGCTGGTACGGCGGCAGCGGGGGGCGGCTGCTCGGCTGCATCCCATCTTGCGGGGGTGACGAGCAGGGCACCGCGTATTCGGTCCCGTCGCTCGACGGCAACGGCTACGTCGACGCCGGGCTGGCCGATCACCGACACGTTCACGATCCCGAGCAACGCCGTTTCGGGCTACTACCTCGCGAAGCTCGTGCTCGACGAACGGCTCGCTCTCCGGCAGCACACACAACATCCCGGTGATCGTGAGTGAACCGTCGGGCCAGCGCGCGCCGGCCCTCGTCGTCGCCCCGGTCAACACCTGGCAGGCGTACAACCCGTGGGGAGGCAAGAGCCTCTACGACTTCCAGTCGACGGGCGGCGTCGCCGCCGTGAAGGTCTCGTTCAACCGGCCCTTCCACCCAGGGCACACTCCGCTCGAGTACGACCTCGATCTCCTGCGCTGGCTCGAGCAGGAAGGCTACGACATCGCCTACACGACGGATGTCGACGTCCACCTCGATCCGTCGTTGCTGCTCGGCCGGAAGGTCGTGCTCACCGCGGGGCACGACGAGTACTGGACGAAGGAAATGCGCGACGCCTTCGAGGCGGCGCGAGACAGCGGCGTCAACATCGCCTTCATGGGCGCGAACACCGCGTACTGGCAGGCACGGATCGAGGACTCCGGCCACACGCTCGTCGAGTACCGCAACGCAGCCAACGATCCGGTGACCGACACGGCGCTCGACACGATCCTGTTCCGTGACCTCGTCCCGTCCCGGCCCGAGTGCAAGATGATGGGCGTTGCCTACAACGGCGGCTCGCTCAGCCGGAATCGACAATTTCGACTTCCCGGTCAACGCGTCGGCGCTCTCCCACCCGTGGTTCTCGGGCACCGGCTTCACGGCCTCGAGCGTCGTCCGGCAGGCCGTCGGCTACGAGTGGGACCAGATCATCTCGGGCTGCACCCAACCGGGGCCGCTGACGACCTTCTTCCACTATTCCGGGTCGTCTCCGGCCGACACCGTGGCGTACACGGCGCCTTCGGGCGCGATCGTCTTCAGCACGGGCACGCTGGGTTTCGTCACGGCCCTCGACAACTACACGAGCGGCATCATCGACACCAGGCTGCAGCAGTTCATGCGCAATGTCCTGGCGGACATGCTCGACACCTCGTCCTCGCCGACACCCCCCGGGAGCCTGTCGCCGCCGGTCGTGTCGGGATCGGCGGTGCAGGGTCAGTACGTTGTCGGCGACGACGGGGTCGTGGACGAACACGCCGACCTCCTACGCCTACCAGTGGCGCGCGCTGCAACACGAGCCGGCACAGCCTGCGCCGACATCGGCTCGGCAACCAACCCCGACCTACCTGCTGCAGGCAGCAGACGTCGGCTCCACCCTCCGCGTCCGCGTCACCGCCTCCAACGCCGCCGGCCCCAGCGCGCCCGCCGACTCGGCCCAAACCGCCGTCGTCACAGCCGCGCCGCCCTCGGTGCCTGCCAACACGGGGCTGCCGGTCGTGTCCGGGACCGCGCAGGTCAGGCCAGACGCTGACGGCACACGACCGGCAGCTGGACGAACACACCCACCTCCTACGCGCGACCAGTGGCGCGCGCTGCAACAGCAGCGGCGCAGCTGCGCGGACATCGGCGGCGCAACAGCAGTCCACCTACCTGCTGCAGTCGCAGCAGACGTCAGCTCCACCTCCGGGTCCGCGGTCACGGCGACCAACGCCGCCGGGCCCGGTACAGCCGGCAACAAGCGACCAGACCGCCGTCGTCGCCGCCGCAGGCGGACGGAGGCGGCGGCTCGTTCGGGGCGACCGCAGCCGGCAGCCTGTCGGGGGCGCCGGGATCGGGCTACAAGTTCGGCTCCGCCTACCCGCTGGCCAGCAGCCGCGACCGCGACCACCTTCGAGTTCTACGCCCGCGGCGGCAACACCGCCCAATCATTCACACCCGCCATCTACACCTCAACCGGCACCACACCCGGCACCCTCGTCGCGAGCGGACAAACCGTCACCGTGGCCGCAAACCAACCAGCAGGCTGGGTCAGCTCCACCCTCCCCCAAACCCCCCTCGCCGCCGGCAGCTACTACCTCGTCCTCATCTCCGGCCCAGCAGACAACCAAGCCTCCATCTACTACAACACCGCCAACCCAACCGACGGCGTCTACAACACCAACCCCGCCGGCACCCCAACCCCAACCTTCGGCAGCCCCGACACCGAACCACGCAAATGGAGCTACCGGATCCAACTCGCAGGCGGCACACCCCCAACCCCACCCACAAACACCACGCCGCCCACCATCTCCGGCACAACAGTCCAGGGCCAAACACTGACCGCCACCAACGGCACCTGGTCCGGCAACCCAACCTCCTACACCTACCAATGGCGCCGCTGCAACACCAGCGGCACAGCCTGCACCGACATCAGCACCGCAACCACCCCCACCTACCCCTCCAAGCAGCAGACACCGGCTCCACCCTCCGGATCCGCGTCACCGCCACCAACACCGCCGGCCCCAGCACACCCGCCGACTCCACCCAAACCACCATCGTCACAGCCCCACCACCGGCCGTGCCGGCCAACACCGCACCGCCGGCCGTGACGGGCTCGGCAGTCGAGGGCCAGACGCTGACCGGATCGACGGGAACGTGGACGAACGCGCCCACGTCCTACGCCTACCAGTGGCGGCGCTGCGACCCGGCCGGGACGGCGTGCACGGACATCGGCTCGGCGACCACCTCGACGTACCTGCTCCAGGCAGCCGACATCGGCTCCACGCTTCGGCTGCAGGTGATCGCCTCCAACGCCGGCGGGCCCAGCGCACCGGCGACAAGCGCCCAATCCGCTGTTGTCACGGCGGCGCCCCCACCGCAGGTGCCGGGCAACACGGCGCTGCCGGCGGTGACGGGGACGGCGCAGGTGGGCCAGACGCTTTCGGGATCGACCGGCAGCTGGTCGAACAGCCCCACCTCGTACGCGCGTCAGTGGGCGCGCTGCGACAGCGGCGGCGCCAACTGCGCCGACATCGGCGGCGCAACAGCAGCCACCTACCTGCTCGTCGCAGCAGACCAGGGCTCGACGTTCCGGGTCCGCGTCACGGCCGCCAACGCAGCCGGCCCGGTGCGCCGGCGACGAGCGCCCAACCGCCGTCGTGGCTGCCGCGCCGCCGGTTCCGGTCAACACGGCGCTACCGCTCGTGTCGGGGACAGCGACGGCCGGCCAGACGTTGACAGCCTCGACCGGGACGTGGTCGAACGGACCGACCTCGTACGCGTACCAATGGCGGCGCTGCAACAGCAGCGGCGGCGCCTGCGCCAACATCGGTTCGGCGACCGCATCCACCTATCTCTGCAAAGCGCCGACGTCGGCGCCACGCTCCGCGTACAGGTCACCGCTTCCAACGGCGGCGGGCCGGGTGCACCCGCGACGAGCGCCCAGACCGCCGTCGTCGCCGCAGGCTCGTTCGGCGCCACCGCGTCGGGCAGCCTGTCGGGTGCGCCGGGGTCGGGCTACAAGTTCGGGTCGGCCTACCAGCTCGCAGCGGCCACCACGGCGACGTCGTTCGAGTTCTACGCCCGCGGTGGCACCGCGGCCCAAACCTTCACACCCGCGATCTACGCCTCGAACGGAACCGGCCCCACCACCCTGATCGTGAAGGGAGCGACCGTCACCGTGGCCGCGAACCAGGCGGCCGGGTGGGTCAGCTCGACCCTCCCCTCGACAGCCCTCGCCGCCGGCACGTACTACCTCGTGCTGATCTCGGGCACCGCCGACAACCAAGCCTCCATCTACTACAACGCCGGAGCTGCAACGGACGGCGTCTACAACACAAACACCCCCGGCACACCAACCCCGACCTTCGGCACTCCGGCAACCGAGCCACGCAAATGGAGCTACCGCGTCCGAACCGGATAGCGGTCGCTGTCTAGCGCCCCGGAGCTTTCCGGCCCCGCGGACGGACGTAGCTCGCCGACCGTGCAGCGGATCGACGCTCCGCAGCGAGCAGTCGTGCGCGGTTATCGCCACAATTGCAGCACCCCGATCAAGGAGCACCCACCGTCATGGCGACACGGACCCACGTCGAGATCGACCGAGCGCGCATCCAGGAGCTGACCACTCGCGAAGCAGCGAGGCTCGACGAGCGCACACCGGGCTCACGCGAGCTCTACGCCCGGGCCCAGAAGAGTCTCGTCGGTGGTGTCGCGTCCTCCTACCAGTCACGCGATCCGTGGCCGATCTACCTCTCGCACGGGAAGGGTGCGAACGTGTGGGACGTCGACGGCAACGAGTTCCTCGACTTTCACAACGGGTTCGGCTCGATGGTGCAGGGGCATGCCCACGACGCGATCTCGAAGGCGGTCACCGACCGGATCGGGCTCGGGACGCATTTCGCCGCCCCAACCGAGG
The DNA here is from genome assembly GCA_963799905.1 of uncultured Thermoleophilia bacterium. Lineage (GTDB taxonomy): Bacteria > Actinomycetota > Thermoleophilia > Gaiellales > Gaiellaceae > Gaiella. Next base: position 148,458 of record CAWCYU010000006.1, on the reverse strand, counting down.
ACGCGATCGTGGTCGGGGAGGAGCTGGCTCGGCGTTGGGGGCTGCCGAAGTGGCGCTACGTCAACTCCGGATCGGAGGCGACGATGGACGCGATTCGCATCGCCCGGGCCGCCACCGGCCGCGACACGATCGTGAAGATCTTCGGTTCCTACCACGGCCACCACGATTACGTGATGGTCTCGATCGGGGTCGAGTACGACCAGATCGGCGACCGCTTCGACCTGCAATCTCTGCCGTACGGGATGGGGATCCCGCAGGCCGTGGCGGACATGACCATCGCCGTGCCCTTCAACGATGCGGAGGCGATGGACCGCCGGATCGAGCGCCTGATCGACGAAGGCAGGGCGCCGGCGTGCGTGATCATGGAGGCGGCGATGATGAATCTCGGGGTCGTCCTCCCCGAGCCCGGCTACCTCGAAGCCGTTCGCGAGATCACTCGCAAGCACGGGGTGATGCTGATCTTCGACGAGGTCAAGACCGGGCTCGCGATCGCGGCCGGCGGCGCCGTCGAGCGCTTCGGCGTCACGCCCGATCTCGTCACCCTTGCCAAGGCGCTCGGCGGCGGCCTGCCCTCGGGGGCGATCGGTGGCACCGCGGAGGCGTTCGAGCTCGTCGAGGCCGGCAAGGTCGTGCAGGTGGGCACCTACAACGGCAATCCTCTGTCGATGGCGGCGGCGCGCGCGAGCCTGCTCGACGTGATGACTCCCGCGGCATATGCCCACCTCGATGCACTCAACGAGCATCTCCTCGCCGGCTGCCAGATCGTGATCGAGAAGTACTCCTTCCCGGGCTACTCGGTCGGCGTCGGCTCGAAGGGGTGTGTCACGTTCTCGCCGGAGAAGATCACGGACTACGCGTCGTTCAAGGCGAACCAGGACGCCGAGCTCTGCGAGCTCGCGTGGCTCTACAACATGAACCGCGGCATCTTCATGACGCCCGGTCGCGAGGAGGAGTGGACGCTCTCGATCACTCACTCGTTCGAGGACTGCAACCGGTTCGTGGCCGCCTTCGAAGAGCTCGCCTACGATCTGACAGCGTGAGGCGAGCCGAAGGGTCGACGCTGCGCTCCCGTCAGCGCGACGGGAGGTCGTGTGCCGATCGGCCTCCTGCCCCGGCACGTGCCGCGTCCGGATACGGCTCGAGGTCGTCGATCGAGCCCGGCGTCGCCGCGACCCGGTCGAGCCACGCGCGAATCGCCGGATACCGATCGATCGCATAGCCCGCCTCGTGGGCAACGCGTGTGTAGGCGAAGAGGGCGCAGTCGGCGACGCTGTACGTATCACCGACGAGGAACCGCCGCGCGGTGAGACCGCGCTCGAGCGCGGCGAGCGCCGCCGCACCGGCTTCCAGGTGGCGCGCGAACGCTTCGGGCCGTTCCGTGTCGCGTCCGGTGAGATGCCAGAAACGAGCCGTGCCGACATTCGGCTCGAGGAGATTCTGCTCGAAGAACATCCAGGCGTGGACGAGGGCACGCTCGATGCGGTCGTCCGGAAGCAGCGGGGTGCCCTCCGCGAGGTAGAGCAGGATCGCGCCCGATTCGGGGATCGCCGACCCGTCTTCGGTTTCGAGCAACGGCGTCCGCCCGGCCGGGTTGCTCGCCAGGTACGCCTCGGTCTGCGTCTCACCCGCGAAGATGTCGACGCTGACCCGCTCGAATGGGATCTCGAGCTGCGACAGCAGCATTCGCACTTTGAAGCAGTTGGCCGAGGCCGCGTAGTCGTGAAGTCTGATCATGGTGACTGGAACGCCGCCGAGGGGCACGACGTGAGGACGTCCTCCGGTCGGTCTCTCGGAAGCCCCATCGTCGCTCCGGGAATCGTGGCGCCCCGACCGGCTAGCATCTGCCGATGGCAACCGTGACGGGCAGCCGAACGATCCCCTGGGACTGGTACGTCGACCCGGCGGTCGCCCGGCTCGAGCAAGAGAGAATCTTCCGCCGCACCTGGCAGTACGCGGGGCACACGGGAGACGTGTCAGCGCCCGGGTCGTTTGCCACGACGAAGGCCGGCGACGTGCCGATCGTCCTGGTGCGTGACCGCGACGGTGGCCTCCAGGCGTTCGTCAACGTCTGCCGTCACCGTGGGCACCTCCTCTGCGAGGGAGCCGGCCGGAGAGAGACGCTGCAGTGCCCCTATCACGCGTGGACCTACGACCTCGACGGGTCGCTCTGCAGCGCGCCCAGAGCGGAGACCGAGCCGGGGTTCGACAAGGAGGGCCTCGACCTCGTTCGGGTCTCCGTGGACACCTGGGGGCCTTTCGTCTTCGTCAACCCTGACCCGGCCGGCGGCCCACTTGCCGACCACCTCGGCGATCTCCCGCGGCTCGTGGCCGAGGGCGGTGTCGACGTGAATGCACTCGTCTTCGACCGGCGGGCCGAGGGTGAGTACGGCGCGAACTGGAAGGTGTGCGTCGAGAACTACCTCGAGTGCTACCACTGCGCCGTCGCCCACCCGAGCTTCTCGAAGGCCATCGACGTCGCCCCGGACGCATACTCCCTCGAGGAGCATCCGACCTTTTCGAGCCAGTACGGCCCGCCGAAAAACGGTGGCGGCGGCGTCTACGACGCATCGGGTGAGGTCGATCGGGGCCAGTTCCACTTTCTGTTCCCGGGCACGACGATCAACGTGATGCCGGGGCGTGGGAACCTCTCGATCGGGCCGGTGGTGCCGTTCGGAGCAGAGCGAACCTACCGCTATCTCGACTACTTCTTCCTGCCCGGCACCGACGAGCAGTGGATCGCCGACTATCTCGAGCTCGACAACCAGGTCGGTGCCGAGGACCGGGCTCTCGTCGAGAGGGTCCAGGTCGGCATGCGCTCGGGTGTGATCACGGAGGGAACGCTGATGCCGGAGTCCGAGCGGTTGATCGCCCATTTCGAGCGTCTGCTCGTCGAAGCATTGGGCGCCGACCAATAGCCGCCTACACCGATTCGAGACCTCGGATGGGCGTCGCTCTGGCACGATCCGCTTGATGCCGACGCGCGCTGTCACCGAGGAATCGAAACTCCTCAACCGCGAGCTGTCCTGGGTCGAGCTGGACGCTCGCGTCCTGGATCTCGCGGCCGACGCGGCGCAGCCGTTACTCGAGCGCGTCAAATTCTGCTCCATCTTCTCGTCGAACCTCGACGAGTTCTTCATGGTGCGCGTCGCCGGCCTGATGGGCCAGGAAGCATCGGGGTTCGCAGTGCGCTCGGCCGACGGGATGACTCCGGTACAAGCGCTCGCCGGCATCCGGGCACGAGTGACCGATCTGACCGCGGCCCAGGCGAAGCTCTGGAGGCGCGATCTCCGCCCCGCGCTCGGGTCCGAGGGAATCGAGATCGGGACGATCGAGGAGTGCGGAACGAAGGAGCTGCAGCGGCTGGAGTCGGTGTTCAGCCGCGAGATCTACCCGGTCCTCACCCCGCTCGCGGTCGGCTCGGGTCAACCATTCCCCTACATCTCAGGCCTGTCGCTCTCCCTCGGGGTGCTGGCTGTGGACCCCGACACCGGCGAGGAGCGGTTCGCACGGGTGAAGGTTCCGGAAGGTCTCGACCGATTCGTCGACACGGGCAGGCGGCTCGTTCCGCTCGAGTCCGTGATCGCGCACTTCCTGCCGTCACTGTTCCCCGGCATGGAGATCGCCGAGCAGGCCGTCTTCCGGGTCACACGCGACGCCGACTTCGAGGTGTCCGACGACGCAGACGACCTCCTCGAGGCCGTGGAATCCGAGCTTCGGCGCCGCCGGTTCGGCGATGTGATCCGCGTCGAGGTCTCGGGCTCCGCATCCGCGGCGATGCTGGATCGGCTTCGAGAGGGGCTTGGCGCCACCGAGGATCAGATGTATGAGATCGACGGCCTCCTCGATCTCGCGGACCTCATCCAGCTGACCCGGCTCGAACGGCCGGATCTGAAGGACGAGCCCTGGGTCCCCGTCACGCAGCCGCGTCTCGCCCGCGTCAAGGACGCGAGCCGGTTCTTCGACGAGATCCGGCGTGGAGACATCCTCGTCCACCAGCCCTACGAGTCGTTCAGGACGAGCTTCGAGGCGTTCGCCGCAGCGGCTGCAGCCGACAAGGACGTGATCGCGATGAAGACGGCCGTCTATCGGACGTCCGACGACAGCGCTCTCGTATCTGCGCTGATCGACTGTGCCGAGGAGGGCAAGCAGACGGTCTGCCTCGTCGAGCTGAAAGCGCGTTTCGACGAGCGCCGGAACATCGAGTGGTCGCGCGAGCTGGAGCAGGCAGGGGTGCACGTCGTCCACGGCTTCCCGGACATGAAGATTCACGCCAAGATGACCCTCGTCGTCCGCCGGGAGGCGGGCGGGCTTCGGCGGTATGTCCACATCGGCACGGGGAACTACCACGCCTCCACCGCGCGGCTCTACGAGGACGTCGGCATCTTCACCGCAGACGAGGAGATCGCCGCGGATGTAGCAGACGTCTTCAACTACGTGACCGGGTTCGGCCGCCCTCAGCGCTTCCGCAAGCTGCTCGTAGCACCCTTCGAGATGCGGGGCCGCTTGATCGAAGAGATCCGCGCCGTTGCCGCAGCGGCCGCCGCGGGCGAGACCGCCCGAATCCGCCTCAAGCTCAACAACCTCGTCGACCCGACCGTGATCGACGAGCTGTATGCGGCATCGGCCGCGGGAGCTCGGGTGGAGATCTGCGCCCGCGCCATCTGCATGCTCCGGCCGGGCGTGGAAGGGCTCTCCGAGAACATCCGCGTCCGCTCGATCCTCGGCCGGTTCCTCGAGCACAGCCGCATCTACTCGTTCGAGGCGGGCTCCGAGGCATCGCTCTTCATCGGCAGCGCGGACATGATGCCGCGCAACCTCGACCGCAGGGTCGAGGTGCTCGTGCCGATCGAGAACGCGCGGGCACGGCAGGAGTTGCAGGGCGTGCTGCAGAGCGTCTTCTCCGACGACGTTCACGCCTGGAGGCTCGGAAGCGACGGCGCCTGGACACGGTTGGAGCCGGCGAAGCCCGGGAAGCCCGTCGACCACCAAGCTGCAATGATGCGCCGCGCCCAAGCGCGCGCCCGACGCCAGACGGACGGCCGCTCGCGCAAGTAAGTCCGGCGACCGTGTCCGGTGTCGCCGCCACAATCGTACGGATGCGCGTCGCAGTGATCGATGTGGGCTCCAACACGGCCCGCCTCCTGGTCGCCTCCATCGAGGTCGACGGCTCCGTGGTCGCTCTGGCGGAGGAGCGCAGCTATCTCCGGCTCGGGGCCGAGATCGAGCGGACCGGAACCCTCTGCGACGGGACGATCGCGATGTGCGCGGACGTCTGCGGCGCGTACGTGAACACCGCCGAGGAGCTCGGCGCGGACCGCTCGACCGTGATCGTCACAGCGCCCGGCCGCCAGGGAGGCTCGGCGGCCGCGCTGACGGACGCCCTCGCCGAGGCGACCGGCCTGCCGGTTCGCGTGCTGACGGCCGACGGCGAAGGACGCCTCGCCTACGACGGCGCCGTCGCACGTGCCGGCGAGGCGCTGCCGGAGGTCGTCGCGGTCGTCGACGTCGGCGGCGGATCGACCGAGCTCGTCGTCGGAACGCCGTTGCTCGGTGCTGCCTGGACCCGGTCGGTGGACATCGGCTCGCTCCGCCTGACCCGGGCACATCTCCACGACGATCCTCCGACCGCGCGCCAGATCACGGCCGCGAGGGACGCCGTCCGGGGAGCGCTCCAGCGCATGAGCCCTCCCGTCCCGGACGTCGCGTTCGCCGTCGGAGGCAGCGCGCGCGCTGTCGCGAAGATCGCCGGCCGCCGCTTCGGAGCCGAGGATCTCGACGAGGCAATCGAGACCCTCTCCTGTAGACCTGCCACGAAGGCCGCGCGCGCCTTCGGGATCGACGCACAGCGCGCCGAGACGCTTCTTGCCGGAGCGCTTCTCCTCGCCGAGGCCGGTCGTGTGCTCGCGACGCGCTTCGAGCTCGGGCGCGGCGGCCTGCGAGAGGGCGCCGCCCTGGAGCTCGCAGCGCAGGAGGTCGTGCGGGCCGCCTGAGGCGGCGGGATCAGGGGCGCACGAGAGGCTTGTACGCGATGCGGTGGGGCTCGAGCGCCTCGGGGCCGCGCGTCTCGGTCACCCAGGCGGCGTATTCGCCCCACGAGCCCTCGAACCAGGTCACTTGCGAGTCGCCTTCGAAGGCCAGGATGTGCGTCGCGATCCGATCGAGGAACCAGCGGTCATGCGTGATCACGACAGCGCAGCCGGCGAAGTCGAGCAGCGCATCCTCGAGCGCGCGCAACGTGTCGACGTCGAGATCGTTCGTGGGCTCGTCGAGCAGCAGCACGTTGCCGCCCGACTTGAGGAGCTTGGCAAGATGCACGCGGTTCCGCTCGCCGCCTGACAGATCCTTGACCAGCTTCTGCTGGTCGCCGCCCCGAAAGTTGAACCACGACGTGTACTGGCGCGAGTTCACCTCGCGCTTGCCGAGCAAGATGACGTCCTGGTTCTCGGAGATCTCCTTCCAGACCGTGTTCTGCGGATTCAGGCCGCCACGTGACTGGTCGACGTACGCGAGTTGGACGGTATCGCCGACTCGGAGCTCTCCGCTGTCCGGTTCTTCCTCGCCGGCGATCATGCGGAAGAGCGTCGTCTTGCCGGCGCCGTTCGGCCCGATCACCCCGACGATGCCGCCGGGAGGCAGGGAGAACGTCATGTCCTCGACGAGCAGCTTGTCCCCGAACCCCTTCACGAGGTGCTCGGCATCGACGACGACGTCCCCGAGGCGCGGTCCGGCCGGGATGTGGATCTCGACCCCCTCGAGCTTGAAGTTCGCGTCATCCGCAAGCAGCTTCTCGTAGGCGCTGATTCGAGCCTTCGACTTGTCGTGACGGGCCTTCGGGCTCATCCTGACCCACTCGAGCTCGCGCGCGAGCGTGCGGCGCCGGGCGGACTCCGTTTTCTCCTCGACCGCCAGTCGCGCCTGCTTCTGCTCGAGCCAGGACGAGTAGTTCCCCTCGAACGGAAGGCCCTTGCCGCGGTCGAGCTCGAGGATCCAGCCGGCCACGTTGTCGAGGAAGTAGCGATCGTGGGTGACAGCCATGACCGTGCCCTTGTACTCCTCGAGGAACCGCTCGAGCCAGGCCACCGACTCGGCGTCGAGGTGGTTCGTCGGCTCGTCGAGCAAGAGGAGGTCGGGCGAGGAGAGGAGCAGCCGGCAGAGCGCGACCCGGCGGCGCTCGCCACCCGAGAGGGTCGTCACGTCACGGTCGCCCTCTGGGAGGCGCAGGGCGTCCATGGCGCGGTCGAGTTGGGCGTCGAGCCCCCAGGCGTCGTGGCGGTCGATCTGCTCCTGCACCTTGGACTGCTCGGCGAGCAGCGCGTCGAAGTCCGCGTCGGGCTCGGCGAACGCGGCGGAGACGGTGTTGAACCGGTCGAGCAGGTCGCGCAGCTCTCGAACGCCGTCCTCGACGTTGCCGCGCACGTCCTTGGCCGGATCGAGCTCCGGCTCCTGTTGCAGGAAGCCGACCGACGCACCTGGATGCAGCTCGGCGATGCCCGACGACGGCTCCTCGATCCCCGCCATGATCCGCATCAGCGTCGACTTGCCGGCGCCGTTCGGGCCGAGGACGCCGATCTTCGCGCCCGGCAAGAACGACAGCGAGATGTTCGCCAGCACCTGCTTGTCGGTGCCGTAGAACTTGTCGACGCGGTACATCGTGTAGACGTATTCACTGCTCATCGACCGGGCAGGCTACCGCCAGGCGAGAAGGGCGTGTCGCTACACGGCGACTGCGGCGCGGTCGACCAACTCGAGAAACGCACGCGACCACTCCGCCAGATCGCCCCAGCCGCGGCACGAGACCATGTTTCCGTCGATCACCGCCGGCCCGTCCACGAACTCTCCTCCGGCCATCTCGATGTCGGGCGCGAGCGGGCCGAAGCCGGCGCTCCGCCGCCCGCGCAGGAGGCCGAGCGCCGCCGGAACCTGAGGCCCATGGCAGAGCGTGCCGACCGGCTTCTCCTCCGCGAAGAAGTGCTCGACGATCCGCGCCACGTCCCGGTCGACCCGGATGAACTCGGGCGCGCGTCCGCCTGGAATGACGAGGGCCGCGTAGCGAGACGGATCCACGTCGGCGAACGCGACGTCGACGGGGCACGTCCGTCCCGGGCGCTCGACGTACGTGTCCCAGTCCGGCTCGAAGTCGTGCACGACGAGCTTGATCGGGCGTAGGGTCGGTGCCGCGATGTGGGGCTCGTGCTCCGCCTCGGCGAGGCGGTACTTGACGAACATGGTCTCGAGATCCTCCGCCGCATCACCGGCCAGGATGAGCACTCTGGACATGACTCCTCCGTGACTCGCTCGTGTGCCGGAATCGTAGGTCACCGTCCGCAGCCTCGCCGAGACCACGGCCTCGGCTCTCCGCTCAGCCGTCGATCGACGCTCGCAGGGCGCCGACCACGTCGTGGTCGCGCGAGTAGGTCAGCATGATTTCGGCCGCCTCGAGCGGGAGCCAGCGCGCGGCATCGACCTCGTGGTCGAAGGCGAGCTCGCCGGAGACGACGCGCATCGTCCAGTAGCGAACCCGCTTGGCTCGGCCTTTCGAATCCTTGTACTCCGTCGAGGGCAGCTCGCGACCCAGCGTGCAACGCAACCCCGTCTCCTCCTCGACCTCCCGGACCGCGCAGTCCTCGTCCGTCTCGCCGCGCTCGACCTTCCCTTTCGGGAACGTCCAGTCGTCGTATGCCGGCCGGTGCACCACCAGCACCTCCGCTGCGCGGCCCTCGCCTCGCACCGGGACGCCTCCTGCCGCATGAACGACCGTGCTCAGCGGACGGCCCGCCGCGCCGCCTTGTCGAGCCGCTCCCAGGTTTCGGGCCACGCGGCGCGCGCCGCCGTCATGCGGTCCCGCTCGAGCTGGACGAGCCGTCCCGCTGCGAACGAGCTGGCGGGGTCACTCGCCGCCGTCCAGTCCCGGATGCGGGCCTCGGCGACAACAGCGTCCTGATGGTCGCCGAGAATGTCCTGGAGCTGCTTCGCGACCGCGACGAACCGCTCACCTGCCCGGCCGAGCTCATGGGCGGCGAGGTCGGCGGCGTACCGGGCGCGCTTGACGGCGATCCGTGACGCATGCAGCGCGTCGTCCTCTGGCTCGTCTCCGAGCGCCTCGAACGTCTTGCGCATGCGCTTCGCCTCCCGGTGGAAGATCGTCGCGAGGGACGTCTCGTCACCCGTCAGCGGTGGTGATCCCGCAACCTCGAGCCGATCGAGCAACGCGTAGTAGCGGTCGCCGGCGAGTGTCTCGACGACGTCACGGTAGGCGGCTGCCCGCTCGGCCTCGAACGCGTCGAGCAAGCCTGTCATCGGATGCGCGTCCCGGCCCAACGCGGCCACGTCGGCTCGGAGACGGCCCAGCATCACGTCGAGGTCGCGGGCGGGGCCGAGATGTCCCCCGAGCCAGCCCACCTCCGCGCGCAACGAGGCTCCCCAGTCTGGGTCGACGAGCCGGTGGGCGGCCCGGAGGAACGCACGGAGGCGCCGCGTCGCGACGCGGAGCTGGTGCAGGTCTTCCGGGTCGTCACCCCGGCGGGTTCCCGGGTCGTGCGCGAGCAGCGCCCGATATTCGCGCTCGAGCGCGATGCCGAGCGCCTCGCCCGGCGGCATGCCCTTCGTCACGATCCGGGGCTCGATCACGTCGGCCAGGTCGAGCGCGCGGTAGAGCTTGGGCTTCAACGGGCCTGCCGACGCTGCGCCGGCCTTGCGCAGCTCCTTCTCGAGGCGGCGCAGGGTCCGCTCGTCTCCTTCGAGGAGCTCCACCTCGACCTCTCTGAAGCGGCGCGCGACGCGTTGCCCCTCGAGCACCGCGACGTTGTCGTCGACGATCTCGGCGCCCTGGGCCCGAATGCCCTCGCGCCGCGTACGGAGGCGGGCGACGGGGACGAGCTCGCTGCCGCGGAGATACGCGGGCAGGAGGGCGACCATCTCGACCGGGGGCCGTGCCGGTGTGCCCGCCAGCTCGAGCTCGAGCCGTGCCGCGCCGCGTGGCAGCTTGAGCTGCCAGAGCCCCGCCCCGTCCTCGACGCGATGGCGCAGCGTGACGCCGTGGCGCGCGAGCCGAAGGTCGTGGGTGTCGTGGTAGGTCGAGATGAACGTCCGGGTCGGCAACCGCTCGCCGCCGAGCTCCGGCAGCACGAACCCCTCGACCGGGGCCAGCTTGATCTCGCGCTCCAGCGTCTCCCGCATGTGGCTCAAGCGTACTCACCACCCGGTTCACACATGTCACCGATTGGTTAACGTGCGCCCGCGATGAAAATCTCACTCACACCGAGGACGACCGAGTTCTATGTCCTGTTCGCGCGCGCCGGTGAGAACGCTCTCGAAGTGGCCCGCCTCGTGGAGCGGCGGTTTCGCGAGCATCCGAACTCGGGCGTCACCCAGGAGCAGGTCAAGGCCGCCGAGACGGCGGGCGACGTGATCACCCGCGACCTCGTGGTCTTGCTCAACACCCAGTATCTGACCCCGTTCGACCGCGACGACATCTACCAGCTCGCGACGGAGATCGACGACGTCGTCGACTATCTCGAGGAAGCCTCCGACCTGCTCGGCCTCTACGGCGTCGAGATGCCGGCCCGGCACGCCGTCGAGCAGTGCGCGATCATCGTCAAGGCCGTCGCGCAGCTCGCGACGGCATGCGACAACCTGAAGGGGATGAAGGGCGTCCAGAACGCTCTCGTCGAGTTGAAGTCGCTCGAGGACCAGGGTGACCGCGTCCTCCGTGACGCGCTCGCGTCGCTCTTTCGCGACGACCGCATCGATCCATTGATCGTGATCCGGTGGAAGGACATCTACGAGGCGCTCGAACGGGCCCTCGACGCCTGCGAGACGGCCGCGAACGTGATCGCGAACATCCTCGTCAAGAACGCCTAGGACGGATGGGAGACTTCACGCTCCTCGCCGTGGTCGCGGTCGCATTGTTCTTCGACTTCACGAACGGCTTCCACGATACGGCCAACTCGATCGCGACGAGCGTGTCGACCCGGGCTCTCTCCCCGCGGGCCGCCGTCGCCATGGCGGCCGTTCTCAACTTCGTCGGCGCGTTCATCTCCTTCAAGGTCGCGGCAACCGTCGCCAAGGGGATCGTCGACCCCGACGCGATCACCCTCGACATCCTCCTCGCGGGTCTTGTCGGCGCGATCACCTGGAACCTGGTCACGTGGTACCTCGGCTTGCCCTCGAGCTCGAGCCATGCGCTGATCGGCGGGGTCATGGGCTCCGCAATCATGGCGCAGGGCTGGAGCGTCGTCGAGTGGGCCGGCATCTGGCAGAAGGTGTTGAAGCCGTCGCTGATCGCACCGTTCGCGGGCATCGCGATCGCGTTCCTGCTGATGACCTCGATCGTCTGGGTGATCAGCCGGCAGTCGCCGGCGAAGGTCAACCGCGTCTTCCGGCGCGGGCAGCTCATCTCCGGCGGCTTCGTCGCGCTGACGCACGGCACGAACGACGCGCAGAAGACGATGGGGATCATCGCGCTGGCGCTCGTCGCGTCCGGGCACCTGGGTGCCGACTTCACGAGACCGCCGACCTGGGTGATCATCTCGGCCGCGCTCGCGATGTCGGCAGGCACGTACGCAGGCGGGTGGCGGATCATCCGTACCCTCGGCACGCGGATCGCCAAGATCGACCCGCCTCAGGGCTTCGCGGCGCAGACTGCCTGCGCCTCGATCCTCTGGACGACGGCCCACCTGGGATATCCGGTCTCGACGACGCATGTGATCTCAGGCTCGGTGATGGGAGCCGGCGCCACGCGAGGGCTGCACGCCGTGCGGTGGGGCGTGGCGGGCAACATTCTCGCCGCGTGGATCTTCACGATCCCGATGGCGGGCCTCGTGGGCGGTGGCATGGAGCTCGTGACGCGGGTTCCCGGAGGCGATGTGGTCGTGTTCGGTCTCGCCGTGCTGATCTCCTGGACGGCGTTCATGGCCCGGCGCTGGGAGACCCGGCGGCTGCTGCCGCCCGAGGCGCTCGAGAGCGCTCCGATCTGACCCCGGCTCGGAGAGCGGCTACGCGGTGAGCAGGGGCTGCAGAGCGCCGATCCGGGTCAGGTAGGCAGGACGGGGAGAACGAAGGTACGCGATGACCGCGGCGGCGTCCTTCTCGCACGGCAGCAGAGTCTTCCAGCCTGCCAGATGCTCCAACCGATGGAAGTCCCCGCAGGCGACGGCCGACAGGCCTTCCCGCGCGACCCAGCCGAAGAGCGTCGTCCGGTTGAACAACTCGAAGCGGTGGACGAGCTCTCGGAGCGCGGGATCGGCGAAGCCGCGCGTCAGCCGGCGAGGATTGTCCGTGATCTCGTCGTCGAACGGGTGCGCCGCGATGATCGCGGCGCCCGCGTCGCGGGCGGTCTCGATCGCCTCCCCGATCCCCCGATCGACGGCGACGAAGCGCTCGAGGCCCACGGCCAGGGCATGCGCGGCACGGTCGGGCTCGAGGTCGTTGTACGTCAACTCGAGCCCGGGCAGCACGAGCAGGTCGTACGTGCTTCGCGCCCGCGCCGACTCCCGGTCGATCTCGGCGAGATACGCGGCATGAAGATCCGGCCGTACGCCGGTGTCGGCCCATTCATCCGGGTCGAGCCAGGGGTCGTCGACGCGCACGACGTGGTCCGTGACGCAGAGCACGTCGAAGCCATGCGCACCGTAGGCATCGACGAGTTCGGCAACCGACAGCGAGCCGTCACTCCACGTCGTGTGCGCGTGAAGCTCGGCGAGCAGAGGTCCTGTGCGGGCTCTCATTCGTGCAATCATGCCCGCGCGCGACCCGTTGCTGGGGGCACAAGTGGGCGCTGAGCAGGGAAAAGCTGGTGAAGGCGTCAGTGCCGCCCCGGCGCGGCAGCGCTACGTTCCCGCCGTTCCCGAATCGTCGCTCGCAGCGCGTCGGCGAATGAGGGGAACTCTTCCTCGATGCGCCAGAGATCGCGCTTGAACAATGTGATCAGTCGCATCGACGTCACCGCGACGACCGAGGCCGTTCGTCTGCCCGAGGAGAGAAGCGCGATCTCACCGAACACGTCGCCAGGGCCGAGCCCGGCAATCCGCTCCTCCCCGCAGAGCACCTCGGCCTCTCCTTCCTCGACGGCGAAGAACGAGTGGCCGAAGTCGCCCTCGGCGGTCAGCACCTTCCCCGCGTCCGCCTCCAGCTCGCCGGCTACCTCGGCGAGCGAGGCGAGCTCGGGGTCCGAAAAACCGGAGAAGAGCGGGATCTCCCGGAGCCGAGCGGCGTCCACGGGCAGAACCTAACAACGGCCCTGGTTCGCATTCGGTATCCGAATGGTGAACACCTGGTCTACCAGCCCAACCGATTGGCTAGACCCCTTCGAGGCTCCGGCGCTTTCGCCCCGCGAAGAACTTCGCGAGGATGTTCATCACCAGGACGAACGCGATCAGAACGAGGGCGGCCGCCCAGGCTGCAGCCTGGTCGTCGGGCGAGGGCGACTCGGAGAGCGTGAAGATCCGCACCGGTAGCGTCGCGAGCGCCTGATGCACGTCGACCGAGACGCCTTGCGAGGTGACGATCGAGGACGTGAACAGAAGCGGCGCCGTCTCGCCAGCGACCCGGGCGACGGCAATCACGACGCCGGTCAGGATGCCACCGATCGCGGTGGGGAGGACGATGCTGTAGACCGTGCGCCAGCGGGGCACGCCCAGGGCGAGGCTCGCCTCTCGCAGGTGGCGCGGCACGAGCTCGAGCACCTCCTGCGTCGCGCGCGCGACCATCGGGATCATCAGGATCGAGAGCGCCATCGCGCCGTAGATCGCGCTCTGCCCGTGACCGACGACGAGAACGCCGTAGATGAAGATGCCGACGATGATCGCGGGGACGCCGTTCAGCACGTCCAGCATGACGCGGAAGAACGAAGCTGCCTTCGGGCCGGCGTACTCGGCGATGTAGATCGCGACCAGGATCGCGACCGGTACGGCCATGATCGTCGCCATCCCGACCATGATCGCGCTGCCGACCAGCGCGTCGGCGATCCCGCCCGTCTCGCCGAACAGCGCCGAGGACTTGGTCAGGAAGTCGAGGTCGAGCTGGCTGAGGCCCTTGTAGAGGACGGTGCCGAGCACGAGCGCGAGGATGAGGACGGCGAACGAGCGCGCTGAGGAGCGCGACCACCGAGACGAGCTGCTGGATCCGGCGGCGGCGACCGAGGTTGTTCGACGTCGCGGTGATGTCGTACGGGTCGTTGATCTCGGCCGCGCTCATCCGGTCGACATCCTCCGTGCCTTCTGGAACCTGTTCACGATCATCTGGGCGGACACGTTCGTGACGAGCGAGATCACGAGCAGGATCGCGCCGAGGTAGAGGAGCGACTGCACCTCGATGTCGTTGCTCGCGCCCTGGTAGGTGCTCGCGATCCGGCTCGCCAGGGTGTCACCGGGCGGGAAGAGCGAGCGGTTGATCGTGTTGCCGCTGCCGATCACCTGCGTCACGGCGATCGCTTCACCGAACGCCCGGCCGAGCCCGAGCAGCACGGCCGCCGAGATGCCCGGAGCCGCATAGGGGAGTGCGACGCGACGGATCGCCTCCCAGCGGGTCGAGCCGAGGGCGAGCGACCCGTCCGTCAGATCACGCGGCACGCGGCTGAACAGCTCCCGGCAGATCGCCGAGGTGATCGGGATGATCATGATCGTCAGGACGAGGGCCGCCGGCAGCACCCCCGCCTGGGACGGGTCGCCCGAGAAGATCGGCAGGAACCCGAACCAGCTCTGGAGCCAGGGCTCGAGATGATTCGCGATCCAGGGCCCGAAGACGAGGATGCCCCAGAGCCCGAGCACGACGCTCGGGATCGCCGCGAGCAACTCCACCATCGTCGCGATCGGCGCTGCGAGCCGCTTCGGCGCGAGCTCGGTCAGGAACAGCGCGATCGCGATCGAGAGCGGCGTCGCGAGAAGCAGGGCGATGAAGGCCGTCACGATCGTCCCGTAGATGAAGACGAGCGCGCCGTAGACGTTCGTGTTCGGGTTCCACGCCCTGCGTCCAGATGAACGAGAGGCCGTACTTCTGCATCGCCGGCCAGGCGAGAGCGAAGACCTTGTACGTGAGGAAGCCGAGGACGGCCGCAACCCCGACCGCCGCGACGGCGGCGATCCCCTTGAACAGGAGGTCACCCAGCCGGATCCCGCGGCGCTCGATCGCGACAGGCGCCGCGGGATCCGGTGTGAGGCTGCTCATGTCAGATGGTGGAGCGGACTAGGTACTGGTGTTGATCTGCTTGATCTGCTTGAACGCGAACGCCTGCACCTGCAGGGGCAGCGGCTGGAACAGGAGCGGCTTCCCGAAGGTCTGGCCCCGGGTGACGGCCCAGTAGATCATCTTCCGGAGCTCTGCCGACTTCGACGAGCTCGTCGGCGACGATCACGTACGTGAACGTCGAGATCGGATAGGCGAGCGGGTTGCCCTTCGGCGGGTTCACGATCGAGAACGCCCCGTCGCCCGAGAGCTTCTTCGGCAGCGTCGCCGCCGCCGCCTGCGATGCCGCGGAGGCCGGGAGTCGCGTACTTGCCCGGAGGCGTTCAGGATCGAGGCGAAGCGGAGCTTGTTCGTCAGCGCGTAGGCGACGTCGACGTAGCCGATCGCAGCCCTCGGTCTTCGAGATCACGCCCGGCGACGCCGGAGCTGCCGCGAGCGCCGACGCCTGCCGGCCACTGCTGGTTGACGCCGGCGCCGAACTTCGACTTCCACGTCCCGTTGACCGAGGACAGGTAGTCGGTGAAGTTGTACGACGTGCCCGGAGTTGTCGGAGCGGTAGACGGGCGTGATCTTCGTGTCCGGCAGCGTGCACTTGGGGTTGACCTTCGTGATCGCCGCGTCGTTCCACTTCGTGGTGCTCCCGAGGTAGATGTCCGCGAGGATCGGCCCGGTCAGCCGCACGACGCAGTTGAGCCCGGGCAGGTTGTAGGGGATCGACGTGGCCGACAGCGCCCACGGAACCTGGACGCAGCCCTTGCACGCCGCCATCTGATCCGGAGCTGAGCGGCGCGTCGGAGGCGCCGAAGTCGACCGTGCGGGCCGTGATCGGCGGCGATGCCGCCGCCCGAGCCGATCGGCGAGTACGAGACGCTGTATCCGTACGCGGACCCGAGCGCGGGAATCCACTTCGAGACGAGCGGGAAGACGAACGAGCTGCCCGCCCCGCTGAGCGACGTGTCCTGCTTCTTCGCCGGCGCCGCCGCTGCGGTCCCGACGGTGAATGCGATCGCGACCACCGCGGCCACGACGAGCACGAGCCCGAGAGCTCTCTTCATGATTTGACCCTCTCCCTTGATTGCCATTGGCGTGCTGTCGTCGTGCGTGGACTGCGAGACGCGAGCTTCCCGGCCGATCCGTCCAATGGGGTGAACTTCGGTGACATTGCGGTTGCGAACTGGTGAACGGCCGCTCAATGGGATGCGTCGGTGAACTCGTGGAACTCGCCCGTGACGAGGAAGGCGGTCTGCTCGCCGATGTCGACCGCGTTGTCGCCGATCCGCTCGATGCAGCGGGACGACGACGATCATCCGCATCCCCCACTCCTGGGTGTCCGGGCGTGCTCGCCATCGTGAGCACCTGATCCGAGACGCGCCGGTTCGTGCGGTCGATCAGCTCGTCGAGCTCGACGAGCCCGCGGGCCCGCTCGACGTCGCGGGCGGAGAACGAGTCGAGCGCGATCCGCACCATCTCCTCGGCGCGCTCGCCCATCTCGGTCAGCCCCTCGACGAGATCGTGGCGTGGCTCGAGCTCGGCGGCGAGCTTCGTCAGCTTCGCGATCGTGACGCACTGGTCTCCGACCCGCTCGAGGTGGATCGAGTCGTGCAGGATCGCGAGCACGAGTCGGAGATCAGTGGCGACGGGCGACTGCTGCGCGAGCAGCTCCTCGACCGACTTCTCGATCCGGTGGTAGCGCGAGTCGATCTCGTCGTCGAACGCGATCGACCTCGTCGCAGAGCTCGGTGTCCTGGGAGTAGAGGACGTTGACCGCGCCCCGCAACGCCCGCAGGACGACCGCACCCTGCTCCTGCAGGCTCGCCTCGAGCGAGTCGAGACTGGCCTGGAACTCGACCCGCGCCATCGTCACCCGAACCTGCCCGTCACGTAGTCCTCGGTGCGCTTGTCCGCCGGGTTGGTGAAGACCTTCGTCGTCTGGTCGTACTCGACGAGGATCCCGTGGCGGCCGCTCCCGTCCTCGCGCACCTCGACGCTGAAGAAGGCGGTCATGTCGGCCACCCGCGCCGCCTGCTGCATGTTGTGGGTGACGATCACGATCGTGTACTCCGACTTGAGCTCGGTGGATCAGATCCTCGATCCGCGAGGTCGAGATCGGGTCGAGCGCCGAGGCCGGCTCGTCCATCAGGATCACGTCGGGCTCGACGGCGAGCGCCCGGGCGATGCACAGCCGCTGCTGCTGGCCGCCTGAGAGGCCGAGCGCGTTGTCCTTGAGCCGATCCTTGACCTCGTCCCAGAGGGCGGCGTGCCGCAGCGTGCGCTCGACCCGCTCGTCCAGGTCCTTCCGCATCCCGAGGACGCGCGGGCCGAATGCGATGTTGTCGTAGATCGACTTCGGAAACGGGTTCGGCTTCTGGAAGACCATCCCGATCCGCCGCCTCACTTCGACGGGGTCGACGTTCGACCCGTAGAGGTCCCGATCGTGGTAGAGCACGCGGCCTTCGATGCCGCGCACCGGGGACGAGATCGTTCATCCGGTTGAAGCACCTGATGAACGTGCTCTTCCCGCACCCCGACGGGCCGATGAATGCGGTGACGAAGTTCTTGCGGACATCCATGTCGACACCCATCAGTGCGACGTTGCCCGCATAGGAGACGGTGAGGTCGCTGACCGCGAACACCGTCTCGGCACCGCGGCCGTCGGGTGCAGCAGCGAGCTCGCCGAGCTTGCCGGAGTCGATGCGAGGCGTCGTCACGGTCATGAACCCGACGGGAGTGTCCCGACCACCGGGCCGGGCATGGGGTGCGGGCTGGTGAACGGCTGGTGAGGAACTGGTGAATCGACGAGCGCGGGCAGGGTCAGACGGGCGACACGAAGACGCACCGGATCTCGAGCCCCACGCCCTTGCTGCCACGCGCCTCGACCGTTCCGCCGGCCTGACCGACGATGTGCTTCACGATCGCGAGCCCGAGACCCGTACCGCGCGACGCGCGCGCGTGATCGGCGCGGTAGAAGCGCTCGAAGAGACGCGAGAGCTCCTCGGCGTTGACGCCGACACCGTTGTCGGTCCCGCGCAGCACGATGCTGTCTCCCTCGCGCTCGACGGCGAGCGTGAACGAGGTGCCCGGGCCCGCGTAGCGGATCGCGTTCTCCGCCAGGTTCTGGCCGATCACGCGCAGCATCCGCGGACGCATCTCGAGCTCGATCGCGGTGTCGCCCTCCACGGTCATGGCGACGCCCGCCCGGGAGGCGCGCTCCTCGAGCTCCGCAACGGCGAGATCGAGCTCGGGTCGCACGGTGACGGCGCCGAGCGAGACGACGCGGCCGCCCGACTCGAGCTCTGAGAGGAAGAGGACTTCGTCGATCAGCTCGCGCACCGATTCGACCTCGTCTCGGGCGCGGTCGACGAGGGCGTGCACGTCCTCCCCCGGCAGCGTTGCCATCTCGAGGAGCGACAGCAGCCGCGCCAACGGCGTCCGCAACTCGTGCGAGACGGCGGCCGTGAAGCCGGTTCGCAGCTCCTCGTAGGCCGTCATGTCGCCGACCTGACTCAGGTAGACGATTCGCTCCCGCCGCCCGCCGACCTCGAAGGGGACGATCAGGGGCACGATCCCGAGCCCGCCCGAGAGGAGTCCTTCCGGGACCGGCTCGCCCTCGTTGATCCCGTCGATCGATTGGCGCGCGCGCCTGCTGGCGAGCACCACCGTGTCGGAGTCGTCGAGGATGACCACGGCCTCGCGGCTCTCCTCGACGAGCATTCGGCCTCGTCGGGCGTCGGGATCCATCTTCACATGGTTCTAACAGAACACTTGCGCGCGGATTGCAACGGGCACACGTCCAGCACAACCGCCGGGCATTGGATGAGGGACGTCAGCTCACGGAAGGGAAATGACATGAACACGAAGATCACCACCATCGCCTGCGGTCTTGCGGCCCTCGCCGTGCTTGCGACTGCAGCGGTAGCCGGTGCAGGCCTCGTGCGCGGGACGAACGGCGACGACACCCTCAACGGCACGCCGAACGCCGATCTGGTTCGGGCGTTCGCCGGAAACGACGCCGTCATGGCCGGCGACGGACCCGACGTCGTCCGGTCGGGCAAGGGCGACGACAACTCGAGTGGGGATGCCGGCAACGACTGGGTCTTCGGCGGGATGGGGAACGACACCGTCTCGGGCGGCGCCGGTAACGACCGCGTGCACGGCGGCTCGGGTGACGACACCGTCAACGGCGGAGACGATGACGACCGCGCGGGCGGCGGCAAGGGCAACGACACCGTCAACGGCGACGCGGGCAACGACTCGCTCTTCGGCGGCTGGGGCACCGACACCGTCAACGGAGGCGACGGCAACGATCGGCTGCACGCACTCGCTGCCGATCGCCAGCCGGACGTGCTGAACTGCGGCGCGGGCCAGGATGTTGCGTTGATCCGGTTCTCGGAGCGGGCGACGACGACGACCGACGGCCAGTGCGAGACGATCAAGCTCGTGAAGGTGATCACGGTCGACCAGCAGAACGGCGAGAGCGCCGACACGGACGCCCAGGCGAACTAGCGCGATCCACGCGAGCCATAGGAGAGGCGGCGGGGCCAACACGGCGCCGCCGCCTCGTCGGACACCACTCCGTTACCATCCGGTAACACCATGACGGCCCCCGGGCAACCGGAGACCGGACATGATCTCACCGCGTGACGAAAGTCTTGATCATCGAGGATGACGACGTCATCGCACAGGGGATGGCGCGGCACCTGCAATCGGCCGGGTTCGATGCGATCGGCGTCGCAAACGGCGAGACCGGGCTGGCCCGGCTTCGCTTCGAGCAACCCGACGTGTGTGTCCTCGACCTGATGCTCCCCGGCCTCGACGGCTGGAAGGTGATCGAGCAAGCCCGGGGTGAGGGGATCGGGACGCCCATCGTCGTCGTCTCTGCCCGCGGCACCGAGCACGACCGGGTGCACGCGCTCGAGATCGGCGCGGACGACTACCTCGTGAAGCCGTTCTCGATGAAGGAGCTGACGGCCCGGGTCGGAGCAGCTGCACGCCGCGGGACCCGAGCGCAGGATCCCCGGCGCGGGGAGGAGATCGTGATCGACGAGCTCCGCCTCGATCCGCGGAACGTGCAGGCGTATGTCGACGGCCAGAGCGCCGACCTGACGCCGACCGAGTTTCGCCTCCTCTATGCACTCGCGCTCGACCTGGGTCGCGTGCTGACCCGTGACGAGCTCCTGCAACGGGTCTGGGGTCGTCGTGCCTCGCACCGCGATCGGACGGTCGACGTGTTCGTCCGGAAGCTGCGCGAGAAGATCGACCATCGCTCGTCGACGCACACCTTCCTGCAGACGCGCTACGGCGTGGGCTACAAGCTCGAGCCGGAGGTCAAGGCCGAGCTGGCATCGCGCTAGCCCACCGCGGTGATCCCGCGTCGATCCGCGGCACGCGCAACCCAAGTGCAGGTAGACCTTCCGACGGTCCGGTATGATTAGTCACATTAATGATTAGTGTGACTACGGATTCGGCGCTGACGCTGGCGAACGACCTTCGCCCCATCGTGCTGCGAATCAGCCGTGAGTTGCGCAAGGAGACGGAGCAGTTCGGCGTCACGGCACGCCAGGTGACGCTGCTCTGGCTCGTGAAACGCAGCCCCGGCCTGACGCTCCGTGCCCTCGCAGCCGAGGAGGCGATCTCCGCACCCGCGCTTTCCGGTCACGTCGATCGGCTCGAGCGGGCAGGCCTGATCGTCCGCGTGCGATCGGCCGTCGACCGGCGCCGCGTCGGCCTCGAGCTCACGACCGACGGCGAGCGGCTGCTCCGCAGGGTGCGAGAACGCAGGACGGCCTGGCTCGCCGATCGGCTCGGCACGCTCGATCCGGATCAGCTCGCGGCGATCCAGGCCGCTGTCGAGCCCCTCAGCGAGTTGATCGAGAGAACGGCATGAGCACCGTCGCCGTCGCGTTGCGCGCGCGCACGTTCCGCAGCCTTCGCCGCCACTACAACTACCGTCTGTTCTTCGCGGGACAGATCGTCTCGCTCGCGGGCTCGTGGATGCAGAACGTCGCGCTCGCCTGGCTCGTGCTCTCGCTCTCCCGCTCACCGCTCGCCGTCGCGGCCCTGCTCTTCTGCCGGTTCGCGCCTTTCACGCTG
The DNA here is from genome assembly GCA_963799905.1 of uncultured Thermoleophilia bacterium. Lineage (GTDB taxonomy): Bacteria > Actinomycetota > Thermoleophilia > Gaiellales > Gaiellaceae > Gaiella. The sequence continues at coordinate 127,188 of CAWCYU010000006.1, read as the reverse complement.
TTCGGGCTCTTCGCAGGGTCGATCGTCGACAGGGTAGACACACGCCGGCTCGTGATCTGGATGCAGGTCTGCGCGATGGCCGTCTCCGCCGCGCTCGCAGTCGTGACGCTGACGGGCACCGCCACCTTGCCGGTGGTCTACATCCTGGCCGCGGTCGGCGGCGTCGCCCTCGTACTCGACGCGCCCGGGCGCCAGTCCCTCACTTTCGAGATGGTCGGCCGGAGCGAGCTCCCGAACGCTGTCGCCCTCAACTCTGGCCTTCTCAACGCTTCGCGGGTGATCGGGCCCGCGATCGCCGGCGTCGTCATCGCAACGGCGGGCGTCGGTGCCTGTTTCCTCGTCAACACGTTCAGCTTCATCGCGGTCCTCGTGGCGCTGCTCCTGATGCGGAAGGAGGAGCTCCGTGCGGTTGAGCCGGATCGCAGCGTCACGGTGCTCGCGGGGACGCGGGAGGGCATGTCCTTCGCCTGGCGCGACCGTCAGGTGCGCGCCGTCCTCGTCGTCGTCACGTGCGTCGGGCTCGTCGGCTTCAACTTCAACACGCTCGTACCGCTGCTCGCCTCGGACACGCTGCACGTCGGGGCCCGCACCTTCGGGCTGCTTTCGGCAGCGTTCGGCCTCGGAGCCTTCGCCGGCGCGATGGCCACGGCATCGTTCAAGCGGGCCACGTATCGGGCGTTCACGCTCGGCACGCTCGGCTTCAGCGTCTTCCTGCTGGCGCTGGCACCGGTGCACGAGGCACGCCTGGCCGGCGTCCTCCTCGTCGGGATCGGGGCCGCCTTCACGCTCTTCGCCGCAAATGCCAACGCTCTCGTCCAGCTCGCAGCTCCCGATCACCTCCGCGGCAGGCTCGTCGCCCTCTACCTCTTCGCGTTCGTCGGCCTCGCACCGTTCGGCTCGCTGCTCTCCGGTGCGCTCGTCGAGCTCGGCGGCACGCGGCTCGCGTTCGTCGTGGCGGGGGTGGTCGGCCTCGTCGCGACCGCCTATGCGGCGCTGGCGACCCGAGGCGGGCAGCCACTCGAACGAGGGACTGCCCACTGACGGAGGTCCGCCGATACGAAGGGTGCCCGCCTGCGAGGAGGAGGAACTGGATGACGATCTTCGGGAACCGCGACTCCGGCTACGGCAGTAGCCCGGTTGCCGGCGCTGTCCCGTCGCTCGACGACCTCGACCCACCGACCGCTCCGACACGAGGCTTCGGCGCACCCGACCCGCGGCGCGTCATCCTCCGCGTGCACGGTGGCGACGACATCGTCGTCGGTAGCGCCGAGGGCCGCGAGAGTGCCGTCCAGATCGCCCGCGACATGGTGCGCCATATCGAGCAGGCCTCGGGGAGGGGCGAGTGGCCTCAGATCGATGAGCGGTTCATCCGCCCGGGCGCGATCGTCTCGATCGACGTCCAACGCCCCGAATAACCCCTTCGAGGGACGCGGACGACCAGTCCAGCGGGGATAACGCACCTACTGGAGTCGTGCGGCAGCTCCGACATCGCCCGATCACAGGAGGACGCCGTGGCCCTGCTCGAGCACACACCCAGCCCGCCGCTCGATCGCACCGGCGAGTGGGCTCCTTCCGAGCTCCGGCGCGTGGTCGTTCGGATGAGCGACGGTGAGGTGCTACAGATCGGGACGGCTCCGAACCGCGACAGCGCGCTCGTGCTGGCACGGACCGTGATCGCCGAGATCGAGGAGCCACGCGGCGAATGGCCGCTCGTGGGCGACCGCCTGTTGCGCCCCGAATCGGTTGTCTCGGTAGACGTGCTGACCACGACGTAAGCGTTCGACAAGCTCCCCCGCCGCGCGCCGTGAACCCCGAAACTGGTGGGCGGTCCGGAGCGCGGCGGGCGAGACAGTCAGCCGATCTGCCAGGTGTCGCCGGCATGGAGCAACTCCTCGAGGTCCCCTTCGCCGCGCTGCGCCCGCGCCTCGAGTAGCTGATCCGCCACAGCTTCGTCGTAAGCGGAGCGCTCGACGGAGCGGAAGACGCCGAACGGTGCCGCACCGACGGTCTCGTATGTGAGCCGGGACAGCGCGAATGCCACACTGGGCTCGACGTGACCCGGGTTGTGAACGAGCAGCCCACCTGCCGAGGCAGGGACCACTTCGGCCGAGCCGTCGTCGGCCAGGCGAACACCGCGGTCGCCGAACACGATCGGCTCGCCGGCCTCGAGGTAGATGCGGTTCTCCTTCTGTTCGCGCACGAAATCGAAGGCGCCGTCGTTGTAGATGTTGCAGTTCTGGAAGACCTCGACGAACGAGGCGCCTCGATGCGCCGCAGCCGCCCGGAGAACGTCGCTCAGCGCCTTCTTGTCGGTGTCGATCGCGCGGGCGACGAACGTCGCCTCGGCGCCGATGGCAACGCTGAGCGGATTGAACGGCTGGTCGACGGAGCCCATCGGAGTCGACTTCGTCACCTTGCCACGTTCCGAGGTGGGCGAGTACTGGCCCTTCGTGAGCCCGTAGATCTGATTGTTCAACATCAGGATCGTCACGTTCACGTTGCGACGAAGGGCATGGATCAGGTGGTTGCCCCCGATCGAGAGCATGTCGCCGTCACCGCCGATCACCCAGACAGAGAGATCCGGCCGGGCGGTTGCGAGACCGGTCGCAATCGCCGGTGCCCGTCCGTGGATCGAATGGACACCGTACGTTTCCATGTAGTACGGAAAGCGAGCTGCGCAGCCGATCCCGGAGACGAAGACGATCTTTTCCTTCGGGATTCCGAGCTCCGGCATGAAGCCCTGGACCGCGTTCAGGATCGCGTAGTCGCCGCAGCCAGGGCACCAGCGCACCTCCTGGTCGGACTTGAAGTCCTTCGCCTTGAGCTGGATCAGGTCGCCGTTGCCGGTCATCGTTCGTTCCCCCGCTTGAAGTTTCCGGTCGCCTTCGCGAGCACCAACTGTTCGGCCTGCTCGTCCTCTGCCCGCTCGAGGCGATCGATCACGCGGCGCGCGTCGGTGCCGGCGAGTGCCACGACCTGCCGGCCGTCGCGCGAGACGAGCACCCTGTCGTCTCCGGTGACGACGGCGCTGAAGATCATGCCGCCACCAAGGCCGTGATCGCTTCGGCGAGCTCGCTCGACCGGAACGGCAGCCCTCGGACGCGGTTGTAGCCGACGGCATCCACCAGGAACTCGGCGCGGATCAACTGCAGCAGCTGCCCGGTGTTCATCTCCGGCACGAGCACCTTCTCGTAGCGGCGGAGCACATCGCCCGTATTCCGGGGGAGCGGGTTCAGATAGTGCAGATGTGCGCTCGCGACCTTGTGGCCCTCGCGGCGCACGCGCCGAACCGCTGCCCCGATCGGTCCGTACGTCGAGCCCCAGCCGAGCACGAGCGTCCGCGCGTCGCCCTCGGGGTCGTCGACTGCGAGCTCCGGAATGTCGGCCGCGATGTTCGCCACTTTCTGGGCGCGGATGCGGATCATCCGGTCGTGGTTGTCGGCGTCGTACGAGATCGCCCCGGTTACGTCCGCCTTCTCGAGCCCACCGATGCGGTGCTCGAGGCCGGGCGTGCCCGGGACGGCCCACGGCCGCGCAAGCGTTTCGGGGTCGCGGAGGTACGGCTGGAACAGGTCGCCGTCGTTCGGTTCCGTCGCGAACGATGTCGCGATCGACGGGAGCTCCGCCACGTCGGGGATCAGCCACGGCTCCGAGCCGTTGGCGAGGTAGGCGTCCGACAGCAGGTAGACCGGAGTCCGGTACTTGAGCGCGATCCGGGCCGCCTCGATCGCGGCGTGGAAGCACTGGGAGGGGCTCGACGCGGCGATCACCGGCACAGGGCTTTCCCCGTTGCGGCCGAAGAGCACCATCAGCAGGTCCGCCTGCTCGGGCTTCGTGGGCATCCCGGTCGAGGGGCCCGCGCGCTGGATGTCGAGGATGAGGAGCGGCAGCTCCAGCATGATGCCCAGCCCGACGGTTTCCGCCTTCAGCACGATGCCCGGCCCGGCTGAGGTCGTGACGCCGAGCGCCCCGCCGAAGGAGGCACCGAGCGCGGCGCCGCAGGCGGCGATCTCGTCCTCCGCCTGGAACGTCGTCACCCCGAAGCTCTTGTGACGCGCCAGCTCCTCGAGGATCGACGAGGCCGGCGTGATCGGGTAGGCGCCCAGGAAGAGCGGCAGGCCGGAAAGCTTCGAGGCTGCGATCAGCCCGTAGCTGATCGCCGTGTTCCCGGTGATCTGCCTGTAGCGGCCGGGTGCCAGCCGCGCCGGCGCGATCTCATAGGAGACGGCAAAGTCCTCGGATGTCTCGCCGTAGTTGTAGCCCGCCTTGAAGGCGCGGGTGTTCGCCTCGGCGATCGCAGGGAGCTTGCCGAACTTCTGCTCGATGAACGCGAGCGTCCCCTCGGTCGGCCGGTGATAGAGCCAGGACATCAAGCCGAGCGCGAAGAAGTTCTTCGAGCGCTCTGCCTCGCGCGAGGTGATCCCGTCAACCCCCTTCAGGGCCTCGACGGTGACGGACGTCAGCGCGACCTCGTGCACATGGAATCCCTCGAGCGAGCCGTCGCCGAGTGGGCTCTCGGCGTAGCCGGCCTTCTGCAGGTTGCGCTCGTTGAACGCGTCGGTGTTGACGATCAGCGTGCCGCCCTTGGGAAGGTCCTTCAGGTTCGTCTTCAGAGCGGCCGGATTCATCGCCACGAGCACGTTCGGCTGGTCGCCCGGCGTCAGGATGTCGTGGTCGGCGAAGTGCACCTGGAAGCCGGAGACGCCGGGCAGCGAGCCCGCGGGCGCCCGGATCTCGGCAGGGAAGTCCGGCAGCGTCGCCAGGTCGTTGCCCATCATCGCCGTCTCGCTCGTGAAACGATCACCCGTCAGCTGCATGCCGTCGCCGGAATCGCCGGCGAACCGGATGATCACACGATCGAGCTGCTCGACCGGCTTGGAGCTCACTGGCCTCGGCTACGCATTCGCCTCCTGAATGGTACCGGTCGTGCGGCTGGCACGGTCGCATCGAGCCGAGTGCTCCGAACGAACGGTTCGGGCAGCAATGATGGCGTGGGTGAACGAGCTGACGCCTGCCGACCTGATGGTATTGCTCGGGCTCCTCGCGGCCACCTCCGCGCTCCTCGCGCTGGCGCCGCGTCTACGGATCCCGTACCCGATCCTGCTCGTGCTCGGCGGGCTCGCCCTCGGATTCGCACCGGGCATTCCCGCGTTCGAGTTGCCACCCGAGCTCGTGCTGATCGGCATCCTGCCGCCGCTGCTCTACTCGTCGGCGTTTTTCACCTCGCTCCGCGACCTTCGTGCGAACGCGCGTCCGATCGGCCTGCTCGCCGTCGGCCTCGTCCTGATGACGATGGTCGTCGTCGCCGTCGTCGCCCACGAGGCGATCGGGCTCGACTGGGCCGCGGCCTTCGTGCTCGGCGCGGTCGTCTCGCCCACCGACCCGATCGCAGCGACGGCGATCTCGAAGCGGCTCGGCGTGCCGCGCCGGCTCGTCGTGATCGTGGAAGGCGAGAGCCTCGTCAACGACGCGACGGCGCTCGTCGCCTTACGCGTTGCCGTGGTCGCGGCCGTCAGCGGCACGTTCTCACTCTGGCACGCCGGTGTCGACTTCGTGCTCGTCGTCACCGGCGGCATCGTCGTCGGGCTCTGTGTCGGCTGGGTGGTGCGCCAGGTGCGACGGCGGATCGACGACCCGCCGGTCGAGGTCACGATCTCGCTTCTCACGGGCTACTTCGCCTTCATCCCGGCCGACCTGCTGCACGTCTCGGGTGTCGTCGCGGTCGTGACGGCAGGGGTGTATCTCGGCTGGCACACCCCCGAGCTGACGAGCCCCGACTCGCGCCTACTCGGCGACAGCATGTGGGAGATCACGACGTTCGTGTTGAACGCGCTCCTGTTCGTGCTGCTCGGCCTGCAGCTGCCGAGCATCCTCGACGCCCTCCAGGGCGAGCCGACCGGGAAGCTGCTCTGGTGGGCGGCGCTCGTGAGCGGCACCGTCATCCTCGCGCGGATCGCCTGGGTGTTCCCTGCGACATATCTTCCGCGCTGGGTCTCGCCCCGGTTACGCGCCCGCGACCCGTCTCCGCCGTGGCAGTATCCGGCGCTGATCTCGTGGATGGGCCTCCGCGGGGCGGTGTCGCTCGCGGCGGCGCTCTCGGTACCCACGGTGACGGACAGCGGGGCGCCGTTCCCGGGCCGCGAGCTCGTGATCTACCTCGCCTTCGCGGTGATCATCGCGACCCTCGTGCTGCAGGGGCTTTCCCTGCCCGGCGTGATCCGGCTACTCGGGCTCGAGGACGACGGGTTGGCGGAGAAGGAGGAGGCGAAGGCCCGGATCAAGGCTGCCGAGGCCGCGCTCGAGCGGCTCGAGGAGCTGACGGGTGAGGAGTGGGTGAACGACGACACGGTCGAGCGCCTCCGCGGGGCGTACGGGTTCCGGCTCCGACGATTCGCGGCGCGATTCGACGGCGACGACGACGGCAGCGTAGAGCGGCGCTCGCAGAGCTACCAGCGACTCCGGGCCGAGCTGCTCGTGGCCGAGCGGCAGGCTGTGCTCGATCTTCGCCGGGAGGGCCGGATCAGCGACGAGGTGATGCGTAGGCTCGAGCGCGACCTCGACCTGGAGATCGCCCGGCTCGACGTCGCGCCCTGAGGCTCGGCGATGCCGCGCTGCGCGCGGATCCTGAAGCCGGGAACCCTACGGTTCCCTGCGATCCCTCTCTGAGCCTTGCGACGGCCGAACCCGCTCCTCAGGACGCGGAGAATCGGTCATCGCTTGCTGCCGCGTGCTGATCGCTCAGCTTGTTGCCGGTTTTGCCTCCGTAGCCTGCCGGACGACCGTGATCCCGTACGCCGAGCCCGAGGCGAACAGCTCGTCCGGATCGACGTCGCCGACCCAGCCGATGAAGTGCCGCGCCGGTTCCTCGGCCGTCGAGCCGTACACAGCTGCGCGCAGCTCCGGTGACGTCGGTGCAGGGCCTTCGGCGAGCTCCGCGAGCCTTCGCTCGGCTTCCTCGGCTGCAGGTCCCTCTGCGTACCCCTTGCCCATGACGGCATTGTCGCTGTTTCTCACGCTAGCGCGCTCGGCGCGCCGAGACGAAGACGCCGGCCGCGGCGGCGAGGAACGCGGCCTCGCCGACGGTGCAGGCGACTCCTGCCCACGAGCTCGCCCCGAGAACCTGGGCGCGGACGACCTCGAGGACGAGCGCGCCGAAGACCAGGAGCGCCGCCAGCCGGTACAGACCGATCCGCTCGCCCAAGGCCTTCACGCGTCGGGGCCTCGTCGTCGGGCAAGCCGCCGCCGATCGCCACACCCGCCAGAGCAAACAACACGTACGCAACCCAGTGCACACCGATCACATCCGTCTGGACTGCGATCGCGAGCATCGCGACCCACGCGGCGCTCAACCAGGCCGAGCGGCCCCACAGAGCCGCGAGGACCGCCGCCAGCCAGGCGCAGAAGGCCACGCAGGCCCGCGAGGCCGATCTCGACGCCGAGCTCGGTGTAGGTCGACTCGCCCGCCTTGATCTCGACGCCGGTCCGCGAGGCGTTGACGCCGGCGTTCCCGAGCCCGAACCCCTGCGGGTGACGGAGGACGGTACCGATGCCGTCGCGCAGGTTGCGAAGGTGGCTCGCTGTGGACGCGTCGCCACCGCTGAGTGGATCGTCGCTGACTTCGGGGCTCTGCTCGCCGCGATCGCGAAGGATCTCGAGCTCGGCCTGCGTGTAGCTCGTCGACGGCCCGATGTGCGGAAACGCCTTGACGAACCCGACCCCGACGAGGAGCGACGCCGCCGCGAGCGCCACAGGGAGAAAGCGCCGCTGGGCGGCCGCGAGCACGACGAGCCCGATCGCCAGTGCGAGGTACGCAGCTCGGGTGTGCGTCCACAGAAGGCCGGCGTAGGCGACAGCGGCGGCGGTGATCGTCCACCACGCCCGCCTGCGTGCAACGAGGTACAGCAGCACGATCACGAGCACGTACGAGGTCGCGAGCGGGCTGAGGAACGTCGAGACGAGGCGTCGGACCGGATTGTCCTCGTCACCCGTGTTCAGGATCCAGTTCTCCGGCAGTCGCGAGAGGCCGTCGCTGTAGACGAGCCCGAGCTGCTCTCCGAACCACCCCGGCACCCCGGAGTCGCGCCACCATTGCAGGGGGACGAGGTAGACATCGGCCAGGCCCCAGACGGTGAGCCCCACGGCGACGGCGACGAGCATCAGCGACAGGCGGCGCCAGGCAACGGGGGTGAGGACGAGCAGGCGCCCGAGGAAGTAGGCGGCGACGGGGATCAGGTCGTGCCGGGCGGCGAAGAGCTGGCCCCGCTGCGTCGCTGCTCCCTCCAGCCAGCTCTGGGGGAGAACCCAGTACACGAGCACGAACCCGGCGTAGACGAGTCCCAGCCGGTCGGCCCACAGCTGCAGCGGGAGCGACCGGGCCGCGAGGATCGCGACGACGAGGGCGCCGGCGAGGAGGACGTCCTTCCAGGCCGCCACCACATCGAGCGTGGCTCCGCGGACACCGATCTCCCAGAGCTCGGCCATCACGAGGTTGTGGGCTGCGAGCCCGACCACGAAGACGGCGAGCGCGACGCGCGACAGACCGGGGCTCATGCGATCGCCACGAGCGTCAGGCCGAGATTGACGGTCCGGACCGCGCCGGGGAAGAGGGCACGCAATTCCCTCGTCCCGAGCAGGTGGTTCTCGCGCGCCCACCCTCGGCCGGTGAGGTCGTAGACGCGGCCGGCGGCTCGTTCCGGCAGCCAGTGCACGAGCGGGAGCCTCGTGTGCAGCTCGATCGGGAACCATCGGTTCGGGGTCGTCAGGAACACCTGCCCGCCGACACGGAGCGCTTCGCCGACGAACAGCCGCTGCCGGTCGATGTCACCGACGTGCTCGATCACTGCATTCGAGAAGACGATGTCGAACGACTTGTCCGCGAACGGGAGTGCGCAGGCGTCGCCTCGGACGTAGGAGATGTCCGGGTAGCGCTCGCGGAAGCTCGAGCCGTCGTGCAGCCCGAGCGCCGTGATCCGGTCCCGCCACGGGTAGAGCTCTTCGAAGAAGTTGTGGGTGCCGCAGCCCGCCTGGCCACCCTCCGCACCGAACCCGACCTCGTCGACCCCGACGTCGAGCACGGTCGTGGCCGGGGTCGGGACGAGCTCGTCCAGGAAGAGCCGGAGCTTCCTCCGGCGCGAGCGGAGCGAGACGGCATCGACGAGCTTCATCCGGGCGAAGGTACCGGGACGAGCGGCCCTCCGCCCCAGCCGCTAGCGTCGGACCCATGGTCGAGGACCTCGTCACCGCGCTCGGCCCATATCGCCTCGGGTTGATGTGCCGCTCCGGCAGCTGGCAGGCATCCCTGGCAGACGGCACCACGGCGGCCGCGTGGCAACGATCCGATGGACGCGTCGTCATCCGCGCCGAGACGTGCGAGGGCGTCGTGCACGCCCGCTTCATGCTCGCGCTCGAGGACGATACGACGGGTTTTCACGAGCGCTTCGATCGCGACCCGCTGCTGGGCGCGACCGCACGCTCCTTCACCGGGTATCGGCCTCTGCGGCTCGCGACAGTCGCTCATGCAGCCCTGCGGGCGATGTGCGGGCAGCTGATCGAGTCCCGTCGGGCGGCAGCGATCGAGCGCTCGATCCTGCGTGAGCTCGGCGCTGCGGTCGCCACGCGCGAGGCCCTGTCCCGCCTCTCCCCCGCCGACCTCCGCCGGCACGGTCTCGCCATTGCCCGTGCGACGACTCTGCTCCGACTCGTGGGCTCGCTCGACCTCGAGCGCCTGAGAGCGCACGAGACGAGCGTCGTGCTCGGGCGCCTCTTGCGGGAGCGCGGGATCGGCCCGTGGTCGGTAGGCGTGATCGCACTCGAGGGCCTAGGGCGCTACGACCACGGCCTCGTCGGCGACCTCGGGCTCGTCAAGCTCCTGGCATCCATGAGAGGGCGCCCCGTCGAGGCCGGCGAGACGGCGGCGCTCCTCTCGCCGTACGAGGAGTGGCAGGGACTGGCAGGTCAGCTTCTGATGCTGGGCTGGTCGAGGGGCCTCGTCCCAGGCGCCGACCCCGACGCCGGCCGGAGGGCGCGCCTGCGCCCGAAGCGAGCAGCCTGACGGGACACCCGAGCCGCTGCGCCCGCGGCCTCTAGACTCTGCGTCGATGGCGGTCGACGAGCGACGAATCGCAGTTTTGGGCGCGGGCAAGATCGGCGAAGCGCTGATCTCCGGCCTCCTCTCCTCGGGCTGGCGCAAGCCGGGGGACATTTCGGCCTCGAGTCGGCGCGCGGAGCGGGTGAGCGAGCTCGCCGAACGCCACGGGATCGAGGCGACCTCGTCGAACGCGCGATGCTGCAGCAGGTGCTGCGCTCGTCGTGATCGCCGTCAAGCCGCAGGACATCGCCCTCCTGCTCCAGGACATCCGGAACGTGATCACCGACGAACAGACCGTGCTGTCGGTCGCAGCTGCAATCCCCACCGCGACCATCGAGGCGCGACTCGCCCCGGGCGTGCCCGTCGTCCGCGCGATGCCGAATACGCCGTCGGTCGTGCACGAGGGGGTCGCCGGGCTCTGCGCCGGTGCGCACGCCGATGATGCGCACGTCACGCTGGCCGAGGAAGCCCTGGCGCATCTCGGAGCGGTCGTCCGTGTTCCCGAGAAGCTGATGGACGCCGTCACCGCGGTCTCCGGATCGGGGCCCGCCTACTTCGCGCTCCTCGCCGAGGCGATGATCGAAGCCGGCCTCCTGCTCGGCCTCTCACGTGAGATCTCGACCCACTCGTCGTCCAGACGATGCTCGGCACCGCCCAGCAGCTCCGCGACCTCAAGATGCACCCGGTCGAGCTACGGGAGATGGTCACCTCCCCGGGAGGCACCACGATCGCGGCGATCCGCGAGCTCGAGATCGCGGGCGTCAGGGCCGCCTTCCTGAACGCGATCCAGGCTGCCATGGTTCGGTCGCGCGAGCTCGCGAGCGGAGACGACCGCTAGGACCGACGCCGGGTCTCACCGTGACGGCCGAGACCAGCTGAAGCCGCCGACGTCCTCGATCGAGTGGAGGTTTGGAGCGAGCAGTCGCCCCTCCAAAGGGAGGGCTCACGGGGAACCATACGTTCCCGGCTTCAGGATCCGCGCGCAGCGCGGGCAGCAAGCACATCGCCGGAGGCCGGCGCCGCCCGCCGGCCTCCGTCGGCGGCAATCGTCACATACCGAGCCCCGCCTGTCAGGCGCGACCGTGCGGGAGCTGACTCACGGCGAGCCTCACGACGAGGTTCTCGACGGCCGTTGCGTCCAGGCCACGCGCTCGGTCGTTGCCCGCGTGTGCGTCCCCTCCCGGTCCACCGCGTGAGCATGACCTGACCCCGCCGATATCCTCCGCCGGATGGGACGCGAGCTGCGCGAGGTGGTGTACGTCGACGGGGTTCGCACGGCCTTCGGCAAAGCAGGTCCGGCCGGCGCCTTCTGGAAGACCCGCGCCGACGATATGGCGGTCAAGGTGGTGCGAGAGCTGCTCCGACGCAACCCGAACGTGGCTGCCGAGCGCATCGGCGATGTGATTCTCGCCGCGACCGCACAGGTCGGCGACCAGGGCCTGACGCTCGGGCGGGACGTGGCGCTGCTTGCAGGCCTGCCTCACACCGTCCCCGGGTTTGCCGTCGACCGGATGTGCGCCGGTGCGCTGACGGCGACGACAGCGGCTGCCGGGGAGATCGCGATGGGCGCGGCAGATCTCGTGATCGTCGGCGGCGTCGAGCACATGGGCCATCACGCGATGGGGGAGGAGGTCGACTTCAACCCGCGATTCGTCAGCGAGCGGCTGATCGACCAGAGCGCCGCCGTGATGGGGCAGACAGCCGAGAACCTCCACGACGCGTTCCCCCACCTGACGCGCGAAGCGGCAGATCGTTTCGCGCTTGCGAGCCAGCAGCGCGCAGCTCGTGCGTGGGACGACCCGGACGGGGTGATGGCGAGGACGGTCGTCCCGATGAGCGTCTTCGGCGAGGACGGCTGGAAGGTCGCCGCACGCGACGAGTTCCTCCGGCCGGAGACGACGCTCGAGGGGCTGTCGGCGCTTCGGACGCCGTTTCGGGCGGGCGGCCGCGTCACTGCCGGGAACTCGGCGGGGCTGACCGACGGCGCGACGGCGGGCCTGCTCGCCGCTGAATCGGTCGCGGCCGAGCTGGGGCTGGAGCCGAGCATGCGGCTCGTCGCGTTCGCGTACACCGGCGTCGAGCCCCACCTGATGGGGCTCGGCCCCGTGCCGGCGACGCAACGCGTGCTCGCGCAGGCCGGGCTGACGATCGCCGACATCGGGTTGTTCGAGCTGAACGAGCCGTTCGCCGTCCAGGTCCTGACCTGGTGCGACGGGGTCGGCGTTGAGCCCGACGATCCGCGCCTCAACCCCTCGGGCGGCGCGATCGCGTGCGGCCACCCTCTCGCCGCGACGGGCGTTCGGCTGCTGGCCCAGCTCGCGGATGAGCTCGAGCGCCGCCCGGACGTGCGCTACGGGCTGACGGCCCTCTGCATCGGCCTCGGCATGGGCGCCGCTCTCCTCTGGGAGAACACGCGCCATGGCTGAGCAACCCACCCGGTTTCACCTGCAGGAGGTGGTGACGCGCGTCGGCCCGATCGCGCTCGTGACGATGGACAACGGCGAGGACTGGCAGAAGCCGAATGTCTTCGGCCGGTCGGCGCTCGAGTCGCTCGGCGCCCTGCTCCCACGCCTCCAGACGACGAGCTGGCGCGGCCTCGTCCTGACCGGCAAGCCGTTCGTGTTCGCGGCCGGAGCCGACCTGACGGAGTTCCCCCAGCTGACGACACCGGAGCTCGCGCGCAGCGCCGCGACGGCCGGGCACGGTGCGTTCGCGGCGATCCGCGCGCTGCCGTTCCCAACTCTCGCTGCCATCAACGGCGCCGCAGTCGGCGGGGGCCTCGAGATCGCCCTGCACTGCGATTTCCGGACGGTCGCCGGGTCGGTCCGCCATCTCGGCTTTCCGGAGGTCTTCCTCGGCATCATCCCCGGGTGGGGCGGCACCCAGCTCGTGCCACGCCTCGTCGGCGCCGCGAACGCCATCGAGCTGATCGTCACCAATCCGCTGAAGCAGAACCGGCTCATCGCCGCGGCCAGAGCGGTGGAGATCGGGCTCGCCGACGTTCTGCTCCCCGACGTCGAGTTCCTCGACGACTCGATCGAGTGGCTGGTGCGCACGCTCGAAGAGCAGCCGCCGCCGCGAGTTGCTGCCGATCTCTCGAACGCGGACGATCTCTGTGCCAAGGCGCGCTATGCCGTCGACGACGCCGTTCACGGCGTCGCGCTCGCTCCATACCGTGCGCTGGATCTCATCGCCGGATCTGCGACCTGGACCGTCGAGGAGGGGTATGCCGCCGAAGAGGATGCGCTTGCCGATCTGCTGCCGGGACCGCAGGCCCAGGCCGGCGTCTACGCGTTCGATCTGATCGAGCGACGCATCAAGAAGGGCATCGGGATCCCGGATGCGCCGCCCCGGCGGATCCAGCGGGTCGGAGTCGTGGGCGCCGGCCTGATGGCGACCCAGCTCGCGACGCTGCTCCTGCGTCGGCTCGAGGTGCCTGTCCTGATCACCGACGTCGACGCAGGCCGGGTGGACGAGGCCGTCGCCGCGGTCCGAGCCGATCTCGAGAAGCAGGTGAGCCGCGGCCGGCTCGGTGAGCCGAAGGCGCGATTCCTCGCGTCCATCGTGACGGGTGCGACCGACCTGGGTGCCTATGCAGGCTGTGATCTCGTGATCGAGGCGGTGTTCGAGGAGCTCGACGTGAAACGGCAGGTCTTCGCTGGTCTCGAAGACGTCGTGTCCGAGGAGTGCCTGCTCGTGACGAACACGTCGTCGCTCTCGGTCGGCGAGATGGCAGCGCACCTGCAGCATCCCGAGCGAGTCGTCGGGATGCACTTCTTCAACCCGGTGGCGGTGCTTCCGCTCGTCGAGCTCGTGCGGGCGCCGGCCACCGACGATCAGACCCTGGCGACCGCCTGGGACGTGACGACAAAGCTCGCCAAGCGCGGCGTGCTCGTGCGTGATGCGCCGGCGTTCGTCGTCAACCGCCTGCTGACGCGACAGTCGAGCGTCCTCATGCAGGCGCTCGAGACGGGAAGCACGATCGAGGAGACGGACGAGGCGGCGCTCCGCCTCGGGATCCCGATGCCACCGTCGGCGCTGCTCGCCATGGTCGGTCCGCGCGTTGCGAACCACGTACTGCACACGCTCCACGAGGCATTTCCCGACCGGTTCCCGCTCTCCCCCACGCTCGAGAACTTCGCGAACGGCGAGATGGACATCGTCCTCACCGACGGCATCCGGCAGACCGTCGACGAGGTCCACGAGGCGATCGTGGAGGCGCTCGCCGACGAGGCACGGCACCTCCTCGACGAAGAGGTCGTATCGTCCGCAGGCGAGATCGACGCCTGCCTGATCCTCGGCGCAGGGTTCCCGTTCTTCCACGGCGGACTGACCAAGTACCTCGACCAGGAAGGGATCTCGATCCGCGTCTCCGGCCGCCCGCTCGGGTAGAAGCGAAAAAGCGCGACACCATCCGATCTGTTTCGGTACAGTCCCGGGCACAGCACCGCTCGACGCGCCGGAAACGCGTGAGTGTGCTGATCCTCAAGGAAAGCAGCACCACAGTCGTGTGCTGCGCATATGCACGAGACCGACCTCAAACCGACACATCCGTCGTCGGAGCCGGCAGACGGCTTGGAAGCTGCCGCGCTTCGCGCTCAGGCCTGGTACGGCGAGCCGTTCCTGCACCCCGGTGAGGAACCCGCTGCCGCCCTCGCTCCCGGCACCGCGCGCCGCGGCGCGCTCGACGATGCGCTCGTCGAGATGGATGCCGGACGCCGCAGCCCTTCGACGCGCTGGCGCGTCCGCTACGGCCTCATGCTCGGGCTCGAGCGCGTCCTCGCCTCGCCGACGCCGGCGACCGCTTCCGGTACCGAGCTTCGACGTCATCAGGTCGATGCGCTTGCCGGGATGCTGACGGAGCTGATCGCAGCCAACCAGCGCGACGCGGACGAGCTCGGGAACGGCAACGGCAACGGGGGCGGAAACGGCCACGTCGCCGAGCCGGACGGCGCCGAGTTGGAGGAGGAAGACGACGATTTCGATGCGGGCGTGATCGACGACGACATCGACGACGAGCCCGGGTTCACGGGCGAGGATCCCGGGGCTTCACGTCGCTACCGCTTCCGCCACCCGACGGCGTCTGGCAAGACGATCGCCGCCGCCGGCTTCGTCGAGTCGGCGCGGCATCTCGGGATCCTGATTCTCACCCACCGGCGCCTGCTCGTCTCCCAGTTCCAGCGAGATCTGACGACCGAGGGGTATGCGGAACGCTTCACCGACGCGATCGACGACGGGATCGAGCCGCTGCGCGACAACCCGATCACGATCCAGACCTACGCCTGGTTCGCCCGCCACGCCGACGACATCTCGCGGAGCGCGTACCAGCTGGTGATCTGCGACGAGGCGCACACCGCGCTCGGGGAGAAGACGAGCGCCGCGATCAGATCCTTCAGCGAGCCGGTCTACATCGGCATGACCGCGACCGAGCAGTTGATCGCAAAGCAGGTCTCGGACGTTTTCCCTGCCTCGGTCGACGACCTCCCGCTTGCCGATGCGGCACGACGCGGCCTGATCGCACCACTGCGATGCCTCCGTGTCCCTCCGGCTGCTGCGATCAACTCCGTGCCGATCGTCGGCGGCGACTTCGAGGAGCGGGCCCTAGCGGCAGCACTCGACCACTCTGCGCTGAACCAGGCGGCGGCGAGTCTCTATCGGGAGAGGTTCGGCACCACGCCCGGCATCGTCTACGCCGCCGGCGTCGAGCACGCCTACAACCTCGCGCAGGAGTTCCGTGCGGCGGGCATCAAGGCTGAGGCCGTCTCCGGCAAGACGCCTCCCGTGAAGCTCGCGGAGACACTGGCCGCCTACGAGCGCGGCGAGATCAACGTGCTCATCAACGCGCAACTCCTGGCCGAGGGCTGGAACTCCCCACGTGCGACCGTCTGCTTCCACCTCGCACCGACCGCGTCGCGACGCGTGTATCAGCAGCGGATCGGACGGATCATGCGGATGCACCCCCGCAAGGAAGCGGGGATCGTGGTCGATTTCGTCACCAAGGGGTCGACGCACAACGACCGTGTCGTCTCGCTGCACTCTCTGCTCGACGCCGACTTCTACCGCGAAGGCGCGCGCGTCACACCGGCGCCGAGACGGCGCCAGCAGCGGCGGGCGCGACGTCGCCTGTCACCGGCTCCCTGGCTCGTGCCCGTCACACCCGACGTCGCGCGCCGGCTCGCCGTGATCCAGCGGGAATGGCAGCGGGTCGACCCGAAGTTCCTCGACGACGACGAGCAGCGCTTCTGGGCCACGATCGCCGGCCGCCAGATCCGGTTCGACCAGCGGGCCGAGTTTGCCCGCAAGTTCGCAGAGGGCCGGGCCGGCAAAGGTGCGCTCGAGACCTTCCTCGCCGTCTGCGCCGCCGAGAACCCGAACCGCCGCTTGCGGATGACTGCGCTCGCAGACCGCGTCGCGACGCCCGTCGAGCGCGCGGACTTCGACGACCTCGTCACCCTCGTCAGCCAGGCGCCGCCGTGGGAGAAGGACAGGGCCGCCGGCGTGCGTATCCTGCTTCGCGCGGTCGGCGAGGGCAAGGCGAACGCCCCGGATCAGATCCTGGCCCGCTGGACCTGGAAGCTCGCGCGGGCAACGCGCAAGGTGCAGGACCGGCGCGCCAGCGCCGAGTTCCCCGAGGCCAAGCGGTTGCTCGGTGCCGTCGCCAACTCGCGTGGCCACCGGCACGAGGACAACGTCGCGAAGCTCGTCCAGGTCGCGCGTGCCCTACCGCTTGCGGTCGGAGCCGCGCTGCTCGCGTCCGCCGACGGCTACACGCCGCGAGCGAATGCGCTGCTCGATTCGGCACGCGAGGAGCTCGGCGCGATCCAGGAGATCGCCAACGCGCTCGCCGAGAACCTGCCCGCCCCCAAGGCGCCGGTGCGCAAGTCGCGGCGCAGGCGCAAGAAGCGGCGGCCGGCCGGGACGACGGCGGGGCCGGACGGCGCCAAACCGGCGGACGGCGCCAAACCAACCGACGATGCCAATCCGACCGACGGTGCCGACCCGAGTGAGGGTGCCGCTTCGGGAGACGGCGCCAACCGAACGGAGCCACCGAGCGCCACCGTAACGCCGACCGCAGACGCGCACGCCGCCGGAGAGAGCTCGCTCGAGAACCGAGGCGGCTCGACCACGGAGCTCTCGGCTCCAGCTGCAGCCGAGAACGCCGCCTAGCTCACGGGCGGTTGTCCTCCGCTTGCCGGCGGGTCATCGTCGCTCTCGCGGTCCCGTAGGAACCGGGTCAGCTCGGCCGCGAGTGACTCGCCAGTCGGGAGATCGGACTCCTCGATCAGATCCTCGATCGTGTCGGCCCGGCGTTCGAGCTCTTCGACGTAGGCAGCGGTCTCGGGGTCCGCCGCGACCGCCTCTGTGATCTGCTCGGCATAGATCTCCTCTGCCTCCTCGAGCTCGGCAACGTCGATCGTCACCCCGAGGAGCTCACCGAGACGGTCGCAGAGAGCCCTGGCCGCGCGAGGGCTCGGTGCGAGCGAGACGTAATGCGGTACTGCCGACCAGAGGCTGACGGACGGGATCCCGGCCTGGCGACAGGCGTCGTGCAGAACGCCGACGATGCCCGTCGGCCCCTCATAGCGTGACGGCTGCAGTCCGAGCTCCTCGACGAGCGAGAGATCGCTGGCCGCTCCGGTCACGGGTGCGGCCCGCGTGTGCGGCACGTCGGCGAGCAGCGCGCCGAGCGTGACGACCAGCTCGACGCCGAGCTCGCCGGCCAGCCCGACGACCAACTCGTTGAACCGTCGCCAGCGGTAGTTCGGCTCGACGCCGAGCAGGATCACGGCGTCCCGGTCGGCACCGGGGATCGCGGCCGCGTGAAACGCGGTCTCGGGCCACTCGATGTGGCGCGTCATCCCCTCGGCGAGCGAGACCAGAGGGCGCGTTGCCTGGAAGTCGACGAACCCTTCGGGGTCGATCTCCGCGAACCGCTTCGCATCCCAGGCCCGGGCGAGGGTCCCGGCCGCGAGGGTTGCGGCCTGGCCACCGTCGTTCCAGCCGCGGAAAGCCGCGATCAGAACCGGCCGGCGCAGCGTCGGCTGCTCGTCGATCTTGAGCTCGCTCTCCATCGATGAATCCTAACGACGGTCCGCTGAGACGAGGGGGGCTGCAGGACGGTGCAGCGAATAGGCGATCGCCACGGTCAGCGTCCAGATCGTCGCCGCGAGCGAGACGTGGATGACGACGAGCCACCACGGCAACGCGTTTCGGTACTGAACCTCGCCAACGGTCATCTGGACGAGGAGCACGCCGAGCAGCACCGCGGCCGCACGAGCGATGCCGGGCAGCTCCTGTCGCAGGCGCCAGAGAAAAACGCCGACAACGAGCAGCCCGATTCCGAACACGGCCGTCGCCCGAACGTGGACGTACACGGTGTCGGTGATCCCGAGCCCGAGCCGCCGGATGTCCTGGCCGCCGGAATGCGGGCCCGATGCGGTCGCCACGGTCCCCGTGACGACGAGCGCGGCGCACGCGGCCACACCCACTGCGGCGAAGGCGCGCAACCAGGGCGGCCCGGCAGGCCGGGCGAGGCCACTCGCGTGGATCCATGCCTCGATCGCGACGACGACCGCACCTGCGACGACGAGCAGTGCGAGCAGGAAGTGCGACATGACCGCGACCGGATGGAGATCGAGCAGCACCGTGACTCCGCCTAGAGGGATCTGCGCGATCGTTCCGAGCGCGGTGACGAGCGCGACGTTGCGCACCCAGCGAGGCAAGCCTGCCACGCGCCGGGCGGCGAGCCACGTGATCAGCGTGAGCACGATGCCGACGAGCGCCACGATGCGGTTGCCGAACTCGATCGCGGCGTGGCCACCTCTCTCGGGGAACGGCTTGTCGCCGCACCGCGGCCAGTTGTCGCAGCCCAGGCCGGAGGCGGTCAGCCGCACGACGGCACCGCTTGTGACGACGACCCAGAGCGTGAAGACGGCCACCGTCGCGAGCTGGAGGAACCGGCGCGCCGACACCGCTCGAGCGCGTACGCCCTTGACGACGCTGCGCCCGTCCTCACCCACGTCGACGCTGTTCACCGAAACGCCACACCCGAGCCGTCGATGACGCGGCCGACCCTGTACAGCTCGAGCCCCTTGTCCGCAAACGTGGCCGTCAGCACTGCCGCCTTGTCCGTGGGCAGCGAGACGAGGAGCCCGCCTGCCGTCTGGGGATCGTAGGCGAGCGCGTCCGCCGCAGCCGCAGCCGCGCTCTCGACGTGTCGGCCCACGTACTCCCGATTGCGGCGATCTCCCCCCGTGCGCACCCCGGCCTCAGCGAGCTCGAGCGCGTATGGCAGCGCGGGGACTGCGGCGGCATCGAGCTCGATCCGCACCCCGCTGCGCGACGCCATCTCGTGGGAATGGCCCAGCAACCCGAAGCCCGTGACGTCGGTCACGGCGCTCGGAGCGAACGGCCGCAGCGCCTCTGCTGCATCGCGGTTGAGCGTCCGCATCGCCACGACGGCTGCCTCGAGCGCTCCGTCGGGAGCGCGTCCGTCACGCTGCGCCTGGAGCACGAGGCCCGTCCCGAGCGGCTTCGTGAGGAAAAGCGCATCACCCGGTCGCGCCCCGCTCTTCGGCCAGATGCCTGCCGGGTGCACCGTGCCCACGACGGCGAGGCCGTATTTCGGCTCCTCGTCGCGGATCGTGTGGCCACCGGCGAGAATCGCGCCGGCGGAGCGCACGACCTCGTCCGCCCCCGCGAGGATCTCCCCCAGCATCTCGGTTGGCAACTCCTCCGGAAATGCGGCGATGGAGAGTGCGAGCAGCGGCTGTCCGCCCATCGCGAAGACGTCGTTCAGTGCGTTCGTCGCCGCGATCGCACCGAACGCACGGGGGTCGTCGACGACCGGAGGGAAGAAATCGACCGTGAAGACGATCGCGCGCTCGTCGTCGATGCGATACACGGCGGCGTCGTCGGCCGGGTCGAGCCCGACGAGGAGGTCCGCCGACTCCACGGGCACGAAGCCCGCGAGGAGCGTCTCCAAACGCGCAGCGGAGTACTTCGCCGCGCACCCGCCGGCCTTCGCGAGCGAGGTCAGCGTCGGCGTCTCGTTCACAAAACGAGTGTACGCACGGCCTCGTGGTGGAGGCGAGCACGGTTGCGGCTCGTCACGCGTCTCCCCTCCCGTTGGCCACGAACGCGACCACACCTTGGCGGCCGTCGTTCATTCTGTGCGAGGATCGCAACGTGCCTTCGGCTCTCGTCACCGGTGGTTCGTCGGGGATCGGCCTCGCGATCGCGAAGATGCTCGGCGAGGAGGGACACGCGCTCACGCTCGCGGGGCGCAAGCTGGACCGGCTGGAGGCGGCGCGCGCAGGGCTCGGTGTCGACACCGCGATCGTGGCGGCGGATGTGGCAGCCGAGGAGGATTGCAACCGGCTCGTCGCCGCGCACGTCGAGGCCCATGGTGGGTTGGACGTGCTGGTCAACTCGGCAGGGGTCGGAATTGCCGGCCGGATCGGCGACACGACGACGAAAGCCTGGGATCTCCAGCAGAGCGTCAACCTGCGTGGCGCCTTCCTCGTCACGCGCGCCGCCCTTCCTCACCTCCGCAGCGCGCGGGGGTATGTCGTCAACCTCGCGTCGATCGCAGGAACCCTGTCCGCGCCGGCGCTCGCAGCGTACGGCGCGTCGAAGGCTGCACTGATCGCCCTCTCACGGTCGCTCGATCGGGAGGAAGCCGACAACGGGGTCAGGGTGACGGCGCTCTGCCCTGCCTTCGTCGATACGCCGATGGCAGCCTGGACCGGGATCCCCGGCGACCAGATGATCACGCCCGAAGACTGCGCGGAGATCGTCCGCGCGCTCCTCCGCCTCTCGCCTACCGCTCGTGTTCCGGTCATCGTCCTGGAGCGGGCCGGCGCCGAGGTGTAGGCAAACGGGGGCTCACTCCGGCGTTTCGCCGCCGAGGAGCTCGAGCGGGCCGCCCGGCGGGGTCAGGCCGAGGCGGCCGTAGAGCTCGAGCTTGTCCCGCGAGTCCTCGAGGTCGAGCAACCGCATCGTCAGCTGGCCGATTCGGTCGACCGGGCCGAACGAGCTCTCGACGTTCTCCATCGAGAGCCGGTCCGGGTGATACGTCGCGTTCGCACTGGTCGTGTCGAGGACGGTGTAGTCGTCGCCGCGCCGCAGCTCGATCGTCACCTCGCCGCTGACGGCGAGCCCGATCCAGCTCTGCAGGCTCTGGCGCAGCATCAGCGACTGGGGATCGAACCAGCGGCCTTCGTAGAGCATTCGGCCGAGGCGCCGGCCCATCGTGCGGTAGTTGTCGATCGTCGCCTCGTTGTGGATCGCGTTGACGAGCCGTTCGTACGCGATGAAGAGCAGCGCCATCCCGGGTGCCTCGTAGATGCCGCGCGACTTGGCCTCGATGATCCGGTTCTCGATCTGGTCGGACATTCCAAGGCCGTGCCGGCCGCCGATCGCGTTGGCCGCCGTGACGAGCTCGACCCTGTTGTCGAAGGTCGTCCCGTCGATTGCAACCGGCCAGCCCTCCTGGAACGCGACGCGCACCGTCTCGGGCTCGATCCCGATCGCCTGGTCCCAGTGGGCGACGCCCATGATTGGCTCGACGAGCGCCATCGAACGGTCGAGGAGCTCGAGCTCCTTCGCCTCGTGGGTCGCCCCCCAGATGTTGGCGTCCGTCGAGTAGGCCTTTTCCACCGACGAGCGGTACGGCAGATCACGCTCCAGGAGCCACTCGCTCATCTCCTTGCGGCCGCCGAGCTCGGCGACGAACTGCGGATCGAGCCAGGGCTTGTAGACGCGGAGGGCGGGGTTGGTCAAGAGGCCGTAGCGGAAGAACCGCTCGATGTCGTTGCCCTTGTACGTGGAGCCGTCGCCCCAGATGTCGACGCCGTGCCGGGCCATCGCCCGAACGAGCATCGTGCCGGTGACCGCGCGGCCGAGTGGGGTCGTGTTGAAGTACGTCTTCCCCGCACTCGAGACGTGAAAGGCACCGCACTGCAGCGCGACGAGCCCTTCGTGCACGAGCTGCTCGCGACAGTCGACGAGCTCTGCCGCCTCGGCGCCGTAGTCGAAGGCGCGATCCCGGATGTCCGCGACGTCGTCCTCGTCGACCTGACCGAGATCGGCGGTGAACGCGTAGGGGATCCCGCCTTTCTCACGGATCCACGCGACGGCGACCGATGTATCGAGCCCGCCCGAGAACGCGATGCCTATGCGCTCGCCGACCGGCAGTGACTGGAGGACCCGGCTCACCGGAGCAGCGTAGTCGCCGGGCACCGCGACGGTTGCGCCACGCGCTTCCGGTCGGTGTGCCGACCGCGCGTCAGCCTGCGACCTTGGCGACAGCCGTCTCGAGCTCTGCCGGGCTGAAGGCGCCTTCGATCCGGGTCCGGATCACACCGGTGCGGTCGACGACGAACGTGAACGGCTCCGTCGGCAGCTTCCACTCGTCGACCCAGCGATTCGTCCCGTTCGCAGGGTCGTTGCCCTTGTAGATCTCGATGTGGATGAAGTCGACACCCTTGCCCTGCCACTTCTTGGCGACCGATTGCGTGATCTGGACGACGGGGCCGCAGGTGCGCGTCTGACAGTAGAGGGGCGTCGCGAACGTGACGACGAACGGCCGCTTCGCGGCCATTGCCGCGGCCACGGTGGTGCGAAGGAGGTCGCGGTCGGGCGGCTCGGCCGTCGTGACCGACTTCGGGTCGACGCCCGGCTCGAGTGTGGGGTTCTTGGAGGGGATCGCCCGGTCCCCGACCGACGGCGCGGCGGCCTGCGTGCGGACGACGAGGTTCCCGAGCGCCTGGATCTTCTTCCCTCCGACCGGCTCGGCGAGGATCCAGTAGGTCCCGGGCGTCGGCGTGTCAACCGAGGTGACATAGATGTTCTGTGCTTCGGCTGTCGCTCCGCCGGGGACGCCGATTGGCTCGAGTTTCGCGGCCGTTTGCGCGTAGGGCTTCTGCTTCAACCCATGCGAGATCCAGACGCGCGCGGTCGGCCGCTCGATCACCTTGGACTGCTTGTCGACGACGAGGAACGAGACGCGATTCGTACCGGGCCCGAAGTCGGAGGTGCCTGCGACGATCGCGACGTCCTCCCCCGGACCACGCCAGAGCGCCTCCAGGGTCTCTGGAGGCGCTGCGGACGTCGTGGTCGACTCCCCTTCGCTTCCCTGGCCGGAGCCACCGCAACCGGCGAGAGCGAGTGCGCAACCGAGCGCGATGAGGGCCGCAGCCGGGCGTGTCACCGCCCGAGTCTAGCCGCAGTCCCGCAGCGTCCCGATCGTGCTAGTGACCGTCTGACCAGGTGTGGCCGTACGGTTTGAACTTGCCGAGCCACGCGGCGAGCAGTGCGAGGTTTGCAAGCAGGAGGAGCAGTCGGGCTGAACGCATCGTTGTGCCTCCTTCCTCAGAAGCGGATGTCCTGGAGCGCCTCTGCGGCGTTCCTGTACAAGCGCGCTGCCTCACGATCGTCTCCCCGACGACTCGCAAGGTCTCCCAGCGCGACCCACGCCCCCGCCCTGTGCCCAACGGACGCCATCTGCTCGAACACGGCATCCGCAGCTTCGAAACTCTCCCCGGCCTCGTCGAGGCGGCCGCGCTCGAGCAGCGCCCGGCCGAGCACGATGTGCGATTGGCCGACCTCGTCCGGGAAATCCTCACGACCTTCGAGCAGCGCGAGCGCCTTGCGCGCGTTGTCATCCGCCGCGTCGTAGTCGGCGAGGTGGAGGTGCACCGTCGCCAGGCTGCCGAGTGCCTGCGCCGCGTCGGGCTGAGACTCGGCCTCGACGGCCAGCGCGAAGGACGCCTTCAGGTGGTCGATCGCCTGCTGGGGCTTGCCGAGTAGCAGGTGCAGCCCGCCGAGATTCAGCATCAATCGGCCGACGTTCCGCTCGTCGTTCAACTCCTGGTAGAGCGCCTTCGCCTGTTGTGCGTAGTTGCGCGAGACGACCCAGTGCCCCATCCGCTCGGCGACGAGCGAGGCCTGGAAGTAGGTGTTGGCGACGACCCGGCGGTCGTCCATCGCCTGGGCGAGCTCGAGCGCCGCCTCGACGTCCTCGCGCGCTGCTTCGAAATCCCGCTGACGACGCCGGCACCTGGAGCGCCAGCCGAGGATGTCGGCGCGAAGGAGGTCGCACGGCAGGCCGGACGCCTCCGCAAGGGTGAACGCCTCGTCGAACAGTGCCACTGCGGTGGCGGTGCTCGACAGCTTGTAGCGGCAGACACCGAGCCGGAACAGCAGGTCGGCCCGGTCGGCGTCCGAGAACTGCGGCCCTTCGGCGAGCTCACGTGCCACTTGGAGCAGGTCGACGGCCTCACGGGCGTCGCCCTCCTGCACGCGCGCCCACGCCTCTCCGGAGAGGGCGCGGACCTCGAGCTCGGCGGAGCCGGTCGCCCCGATGTCGCGCCTCACCGCCACAAACGTCTCCGCAGCCTCGACGTAGCGATGCGATTCGGTCAGAGCCTCTGCCCGGGCGAGCAACGCCTCCATCCGGCCGCGCAGGTCGGTCGAGACGCCGTTGCCGAGGAATGCCGGATCGACACCGAGCCGGGCCGCGAGCCACGCGATCGCGTCGTCGGTCGGGCGGGTCTTCCCGCGCTCGATCTGGCTGATGTACTCCTTCGAGAACCGATCGCCGGCGACCTGGGTCTGGGTGAGACCGGCCGCGAGGCGAAGGGAGCGCAGGCGCTCTCCGAGCCGGGAGGCTGGAGCGGACGGGGTCGTCGCCGCAGACAGGGCCACGGCGGCTGCTCCCGCTGGGGAATCCTCCGCACGCGACAGCCGGTGGGTGGCGGCATCCATCTGGTCGTCAGTCAAGGCGCTTCACCTCTCCAGTACACTCCCCCCGAAGGGTGAGATCGTCCGTCAAATGCGGGATCTGCCGGTGAAGTGAGCCTAGCGCAAATCACTTGACCGAGCTACTTGACTTTATCGGCCACGGCCCCTACAGTCTTGACTACCAAGCACCGCAGCCAGACGCCAGGCTGCGGAGCACGGGGCACACCGAACGGAACGGTGGCAGCAAGAAGGAGTCACGTGCCTGGGCCGCAGAGTCACGAGCTCCAGCTGTCATCCCCGTAAGGGGTCCCCATTCGAAACGCCCCCGGGAGCCGCAGCCGGGGGCGTTTCACTTTCTCGGACACCTCTTCGCACGGAACGCCCGAGCCGGGCCCGTAGGATCGAGGCATGGCCGACGCGGGCACGAGAGCGGCGTTCACCCGCGGCTTCTGGGTCCTCGCGCCGCTCTGGCTCGGCGTGATCCCGTTCGGCCTCGCGTACGCCGTCACGGCGCGTAGCGCCGGTCTCTCGCTGGTCGAGACGCAGGCGCTCTCGGTGCTCGTCTTCGCCGGCAGCGCCCAGTTCAGTGCCGTCGGGCTGTTCGCCGTCGGCGCGGCGGGCCTGGAGATCATCCTCACGACGCTGCTCCTCAACGTGCGGCACGTTCTGTACGGCCTCTCACTCGGCCGCGAGCTCGAGCTGACGCCGCGCGAGCGCCCAGTGGCAGCGTTCTTCCTCACCGACGAGGCGTTCGGCGTCGTGGCGGGGGCGAAGGAGCGCTCGTTCCCCTTCCTGCTGGGCGCAGAGTTGAGCCTCTTTCTCGTGTGGAACGTGGCGACGCTCGCCGGCTACCTCCTCGGGGCTGCGATCCCCGATCCGGCGCGACTCGGGGTCGACCTCATCTTCCCGCTCGCGTTTCTCGCCCTGCTCGTGCCGCTTCTCCACACCCGGGTCGAGCTCGTCGTCGCGCTCGCCTCGGGCGCCCTGGCGCTCGGGCTCGCACGAATCCTCCCGGGTGGACTGCCGATCCTGCTGACGGGCATCGGCGGCAGTCTGCTCGGCGCGTATCTGACCCGCGGGGCACCCCCCGACCGCACGATTCACCTCGATGACGCGGCGCGGGAGGTGGCATGAGCTTCTGGCTCACGGTGGCAGGAATGGTCGCGGTCACATTCGGCTCGCGCTACGCGGGCGTGGCGCTCCGCACGGACCTGCCGGACTACTGGGTGCGGTTCCTGCATTTCGTGCCGATCGCCGTGTTCGCATCGCTCGTCACGCCCTACCTCGAGGGCGGCCGGAACGAGTGGGGGATCCGGACCGCCGCCGCGGCAGTGGCCGCAGGTGCAGCGTGGAGGACGCGTCAGCTGTGGGTCGCAATCGTGGTCGGGATGAGCGTTTTCTGGCTGCTACGCATCCCGTTCTGACCCGCCCGAGAGCCAGCGACGCCGCTCGCGGCCGATGGCGGCGAATTCCGCTGCCCCGAGCACCCCGCCGAGCCGGTCCGCGAACGACCGCAGCAACCCGCCTGCGAGGAAGATCCACGCCTCGGCATCCGGATCCCGGTCCGCCGGCATCGCGCCGTCGGCCTGATATCCACGCATCATCTCGGCGACGACGTCGTGTACCTCGCGCACGTGGGAGCGTACGTAGCGCTGGATCTCCTCGTCCTCGGCCGCTTCGGTCACGCCCTGCAGCCAGAGATTCGGCAACAGCGGGCTCGACCACGGCGAGCGCCTTCCGGTGCCGGCGCCCGTGACGGAGCCCGCATGCGCGACGGACGGGCCGCCCTTCTGCTCGATCGCCGTCCGAAGCCGGCGCCAGGCCTCGTCGACGCACGCGAACCACAGCGCTCGCTTCGATGCGAAATGACGGTAGATGATCGGTTCGGAAACCCCCGCCGCGCGGGCAATCTCCGCCGTTGTGGAGCCTCCGTAGCTTCCGCTGCCGAACACGTCGAGCGCGGCGGCGACGATCGCCGAGCGCCGTTCGGCGGCAGGGAGCCGCGCGGGCGACGCCTGGCTCATACTGGCTCGGGTGTCGCTCGCTCGACGCTGCCCTGCGACGCGGCATGGCTGCGCACGGTGAGAAACGCGACGGCGGCACCTGCGAATGCGATCGCGGCCGCGACGTAGAGAGCGTGGTGCAACCCGTTCATGAACGCGCCGACCCGGTCGGCGCCGTCGGCGAGGGCCGCGTTCGAGCCGCTCGCGAGGATCGCACCCATCACCGCGATCCCGAGCGACCCGCCGACCTGCCGGAAGGTGTTCAGCATTCCCGAGCCGACGCCCGCCTTGTCGACAGGGACCGAGCTGAGAGCGGCGGCAGTCATCGGTGTCATCGTGACCGCCATCCCGACGCCGCCGAGCAGCATGCCCGGCAGGAGGGAGAGGTACGACGAGTCGGGCTGCAGCTGCGCGAACACGAGCAACGCGGCTCCGACGAGCGCCAGTCCACCCGTCATCAACCACCGCGAGCCGAGGCGATCCGACGCCTTCCCGGCGATGGGAGCGACGAGGATGATGAGCACCGTCATCGGCAGGAACGCAGCGCCGGCGCGCACGGCGCTGTAGCCGAGCACGTTCTGCATGAACAGCGAGATGAAGAAGAACACGCCGAACATCGCGAGCGAGACGAGCAACGCGACCGTGTTGGCGCCGGCGAACGTGGGGTTCCGGAACAGCGTCACATCGAACATCGGCAGCCGCTGGTGCAGCTCCAGCAGGACGAAGGCCGTCCCCGAGACGGCGGCCAGGACGAAGAGGCCGAGAATCAGCGGGGATGTCCAACCGCGGCTGTTCGCCTCGATCAGAGCGTAGACGAGCGCAAAGAGGGCAATCCCGGACGTGAGCAGGCCGGGGAGGTCGAGTCGCTGCTCGTGCGAGGTGTCCTTCGACTCACGGATGATCAGCCGTCCCGCGACCAGGCCGACGAGCCCCACCGGCACGTTGATGTAGAAGATCCAGTTCCACCCGATGTGCTCGGTGATCAGGCCGCCGACGAGAGGGCCGATCGCGAGGGCCATCGCGGAGACTCCCGCCCAGATCCCGAGCGCGGCGCCACGCTCCTTCGGGGGGAAGGTGGCGGTGATGATCGAGAGCGTCGCCGGCATCATGAATGCGGCTCCGACGCCCTGGAGGACACGGGCGGCGATCAGGAGCTCTGCGTTGCCCGCGAGGCCGCAGAAGAGCGAGGACAGCGTGAAGAAGGCAAGGCCGACCAGGAAGATCCGGCGACGCCCGAGCATGTCGGCGAGCTTTCCGCCGGTGAGCATCAGCACCGCGAAGCTGAGCGCGTACCCGGTCACGACCCACTCGAGCTCTGCCACGTCGATCCCGAGGTCACGCTGGATCGCCGGGAGCGCGACGTTCACGACGGTGTTGTCCAACATGATCATGAACAGGGCGAAGGAGACGGATGCGAGCGTCCACCACTTCCGGTTCTCCTCCGCGAATATCCGAGCCTTCATCGTCCACCCACCTCGCCGATAGCTAGTGCGCACTATGTTAGCAAACACTAACCTGGTGGTGCGTAGGGTGGCTTCGTGGCCATGGCCACGAAGGGATCGAGGGCGGCCGGGCTCGCGAGCGCGTCGCGGCTGACGGTCGTCGCGGGGTCGGCTCCGAGCAGGATGCGCTTCACGGGCAGCTCGAGCACCTTGCCCGAGAGCGTGCGCGGCACCTCGGCGATCTGTTCCACGAGATCGGGAACATGCCGGGGGGAGCAGTCGTCGCGGGTCCGGCGCCTGATCTGCGCTACGAGGTCGTCGTCGAGAACGATCCCGTCACGGAGCACGACGAAGAGGGGCATGTACCCGTCGGTGCCGGCCAGCGGCAAGTCGAGCACGAGCGCGTCGACGACCTCGTCCACCGCGAGCACCGCGCGGTAGATCTCGGCGGTCCCCATCCTGACCCCGCCCCGGTTGATCGTCGCGTCGGAGCGGCCCGAGATGATCGCCGTACCGCGGTCCGTGATCTCGATCCAGTCGCCGTGACGCCACACACCGGGGAACATCTCGAAGTAGCTCTCCCGGTACCGCGCTCCGTCCGCGTCACCCCAGAGGTAGAGCGGCATCGACGGCATCGGCTCCGTGATCACGAGCTCGCCGACCTCGCCCACGAGTGATCTGCCCTCGGGGCTCCAGGCCTCGACCCGGGCGCCGAGCGCCCGTGCCTGCAGCTCGCCCTGGTAGACGGGAAGCGTCGGCACGCCGCCCACGAAGGCCGTACAGACGTCAGTGCCCCCCGAGGTGGAGAAGAGCCAGATGTCCTGGCCGAGCGCCTCGTACACCCAGGCGAACCCCTCGGGCGAGAGCGGCGAGCCCGTCGAGCCCACAGCCTCGAGCGACGCGAGGTCGCGGCCTTCAGAGGGGCGGAGGCCGGCCTTCTGACAGTTCCCGATGTACGCGGCCCCCACCCCGAAGCACGTGACCTTCGCCGCCTCGGCCAGGTCCCAGAGGACGCCGAGGTCGGGTGTTCCCGGGTTGCCGTCGTACAGGACGACCGACGCGTCGGAGGTGAGGCCACTGACGACGAAGTTCCACATCATCCAACCCGTGGTCGTGAACCAGAACAACCGGTCGTCTGCGTGCAGGTCGAGATGGAGGTGCATCTTCTTCAGCATCTCGAGCAGGACACCGCCGTGGCCGTGCACGATCGCCTTCGGCAGGCCCGTCGTGCCGGAGCTGTACAGCACCCAGAGTGGATGGTCGAAGGGCAGCTGCTCGAAGCGGAGCTGCTCGCCGCCACCCGCTGCCCGGAGGGCCTCCCAGGAGAGCGCGCCCCGGAGCCCACCCAGGTCGGGTTCCGGGTCGAGATAGCCCAGGACGACGGTCTGCTCGACGGTCGGCAGCTCGGCGAGCACGTGCGACAGCACATCGCGCCGGTCGAAGTCCTTGCCGCCGTAGCGGTAGCCGTCGACGCAGAGCAGGACACGCGGCTCGATCTGGGCGAAGCGGTCGATCACGCTCCGCGCGCCGAAGTCCGGCGAGCAACTCGACCAGATCGCGCCGATCGAGGCGCAGGCGAGGAAGGCGGCGATCGCCTCGGGGATGTTCGGGAGATACGCGGCGACCCGGTCGCCGGGACCGACGCCGAGCGCCCGCAATCCGCCCGCTAGGCGCGTCACCTCATCGCGAAGCTCACCATGGGTCACCTCGGCCAGCGACCGCATCTCCGACGCATGTCGGATCGCGACGAGGCCGGAGTCTCTCGGCCGCAGGATGTGCTCGGCGAAGTTGAGGCGCGCGCCTGGGAACCATTTCGCCCCCGGCATCTCCCGCGCGGCGAGCACACGCTCGTACGGGGCCGAGGCGACGACGCCGTAGCGCTCCCAGATCGAGGCCCAGAAGCCCTCGAGATCCGTCGTCGACCACTCCCACAAGCTCGCGTAATCCGGCAGCCGAAGCCCGCGCGACTCCTCGAGCCAGCGTGCATACCGGGTGATCTCGGCGCGCGCAACGCGTTCCCGGTCGGGCTGCCAGAGAACGCGAGAGGGGGTCATCTTCCGAGTCTGCCTTGTCCGACGGTGCCGCGCACGGGGATGCCTACGATAGGCCGATGCCCGTCTACATCTGCCCGAACTGCAAGAACCGCTCGGTCGACATCGACGGCTTCGAGGGGTTCTCGGGCTCGGAGGCGCTGCAGTGCCGCCGCTGCGGCTTCGGCTTCATCTTCCAGCTGCTCGAGGACTACTATCCGGCGCCGTCCACCGGCTTCATCGTCTGCGACCGCGACGCCCGGGTGCTCGCCGCGGGACGCGGCGTGTTCGAGCTGACGGGCTTCCAGGAAGGCGACCTGATGGGACGGGACGTGGTCGACGTGCTCACGCTCTCCGATCCCGATCCGGTGGCCGTCGTCCGCGAATGGGGTGTCCGGAAGCTCGGCCTGTCTCTCGAGCTGACGACGCGGGCCGCGATTCGCAAGCCCGTGACCGTCGACCTGTTCCCCGCCTACGACGAGGACGGCGGCTTGCTGGTGGCGCTGACTCCGCGAACGATCGCGGACTGACGGCCGTCCGCAGCATCCTTACGCGCGCGGGGCGATCCACAGCTGACGCGAGACCGCCACCGGCGCGCCGTCCGCCCCGTAGAGCGCGGTCGCGGCATGGCGCTTCCTGCCGTCTTCGTCGAGGGGCCACCCGGCGACGACGCACGGCTCGCCCTCCTCGGGCACGCGGTCGATTCGCGCTGTGATCCGGGCCAGCACCGGCTCGCCGCGGCCCGCGCCACGGAGGGCGTATGCACCCGGGCAGTCGATCGCCGCCCAGACGATCTCGGGCCGAACCTCCCTGGCGATCCACGTCGTGGCGACGAGGTGACCGTGGCCCGGCACCAGCCCGGCGTGGATCTCGAGGCCGTCTTTCTCCGGACGGCTGCCACAGACGAAGCACTCGTCGAAGACCGGGGCGCCCCATCCTCCAGCCGATCCTGCGGCTTCCGCGGCCTCGGCGAAGGTCGGCGGCACGGGTGGTGCCACCGCCGGATCGCCGCGACGCGCCTCGGCGACGAGGGCGTCTCCGTCGAGGAGCACCACCCGCTCGCCGTCGCGCGTGACCGTCAACGGCCGCTCGAGAGGGGGCGGGAGACGCAACGTCACCTCGACACCCTGCGCCTCGTCACCGTGCGCCTCGTCACCATCGCGCATCGCCCTGCAAACGGAGAGCCTGGGCGAGCAGGCCGGCCGCGTAGCCGCCGTTGGCCGAGGTGCGGGGGCCACGGAACCGGCGGGCGATCGTGAGAGATGCGAGCATCGCGATAGAGTGCAGTTTATGCCTTGCAGTCGAAAACAAGGCGGCCGCGCATGAGGCTCGCGCTCGCGCAGCTCGATGCGGTCGTCGGCGACCTCGAGGGGAACCGCGCCCTGATCGTCGATGCGATTCGCGAGGCCAGGGATGCGGGAGCGGACCTCGTCGTCTTTCCCGAGCTCGCCGTCACGGGGTATCCGCCCGAGGATCTGCTCCTGCGGCCCGGGCTTCATCAAGGCCGCGCGAGCCTCGCTCGAGGAGATCGCCGCTGCCAGCGAGGGAATCACGGCCCTTGTCGGCTGCCCGCTCTTCGACCGCGACCTCGCAAACGCGTGCGCCGTGCTGTCCGACGGGGTGCTGCGCGGCGTCTACCGCAAGCACTTCCTGCCGAACTACGGCGTCTTCGACGAGCACCGGTATTTCGCGGCCGGCAGAGAGCTGCTGATGCTGCGCTGCGGGGATGTCCTCGCCGGCCCGACGATCTGCGAGGACATCTGGCAGCCCGGCCCACCCGCCACCGACCTCGCACTCGGGGGTGCACAGCTGATCGTCAACCTCTCCGCCTCGCCGTTCCACGTCGGCAAGGCCGAGGACCGCGAGGAGATGCTCGTCACCCGGGCGCGCGACAACGCGTCGTACCTCGCCTTCTGCAACCTCGTCGGTGGCCAGGACGAGCTCGTGTTCGACGGCCACTCCGTCGTGCTCGACGACGAGGGGGAAGTGATCGCCCGCGCTCCCGGCTTCGAGGAGTGCCTGCTCGTCGTCGACCTCGATCCGGCCGAGGCGATCGGGCGGCGGCTCCGGGACGTCCGCCGCCGCGAGCTCGAGCGGAGTCGCGAGAGCGTGCCCCCTGCGACCGTGATCGAGCTCCCGCCGTCGCCGGAGCGCGACCCGATCGGACCGCTCGTGGTGCCGTTCGAGCCGGAGCTCGAGCAGATGCGGCTCGCCCTCGGCCTCGGCCTGCGCGACTACGTCCAGAAGACCGGCTTCCGGGAGGTCGTGCTCGGAATCTCCGGTGGCATCGACTCGGCGCTGACGGCCGCGATCTGCGCGGATGCACTGGGCACCGATCGCGTCCACACGGTCTCGATGCCCTCACGCTATTCGTCGGAGGGGACCCGCGACGATGCGCGGGAGGTGAGCGAAAACCTCGGCGTCGACTTTCGCGAGATCCCGATCGAGTCGATCGTCGAGGCGTTCGGCGAGGCGCTCGCAGCGCTCGTTCGCGGGCCGCGAGCCCGATCTCACCGAGGAGAACCTCCAGGCACGCGTGCGTGGCACGCTGCTGATGGCGCTCTCGAACAAGTTCGGCTGGCTCGTGGTCTCGACCGGGAACAAGTCCGAGATGGCGGTCGGCTACGCGACGCTCTACGGCGACATGGTCGGCGGCTTCGCGCTGCTGAAGGACGTCTACAAGACGGACGTCTTCCGGCTCAGCCGGCACCTCAACGACGCGCCGGGCGCGAGGTGATCCCGGTGACGACGATCGAGCGGCCGCCGAGCGCCGAGCTTCGAGCCGAGCAGCGTGACGACCAGTCGCTCCCTCCGTACGAGCTGCTGGACCCGGTGCTCGAGGCATACGTCGAGCTCGACCGCTCGCGTGAGGAGCTGCTCGCCGAGTTCGATGCGGCGACGGTCGAGAGGGTGCTCGCGCTCGTCGACCGGGCCGAGTACAAGCGCCGCCAGGCCCCACCTGGCGTGAAGCTGCGGCCTCGCGCATTCGGTCGTGACTGGCGGCTGCCGATCGCCAAGCGCTGGCAGGGTTGACGATCGAAAGCGCGCATCTCGCCCGATGAATCCCCCGCCTGATCAGATACCGGTGTCGATCGGTGCCGCCGGCGGGCCGTCGACGACGAGCGAGCGGACGAGCTCCACGAGGCGGCGAGGGGCGAACGTCTCGGCCGCATCCCTGAGCTCCGTCTGTCGTCCACCAGCGGAGCTCGAAGACGTACTCGGCGTTGAGCTGCTCCCACGAGAGCCTGGGTGCCGGTGTGAACGCCGGCGTGCGGACGAGGTGGTACTGCTCCCGCTGACCGTCCCACTGGCCTCCGATGAAGGGAACGATGTGCAGCCGCGTCCAGACGAGAGGCCCGATCTCGCACGTCCGACAGCCCGGCTTCCTCCTCGAGCTCACGCCGGATCGCCTGCTCGGCGGTCTCGCCCGGCTCGATGCCACCGCCGGGGTGGCCCAGAACGTCCGCCCACCCGGAAACCGAAAGCGGACGAGCAGGATCCGGTCATCTGGATCGAGCACGACCGCCCGGGCCGCGGGACGGATGCGGAGCTCGGTCAATCCTCGCGTGCCCACGAGCTTCCGCAGCGCGCGAAACCAACGCAGCCGCTCTTCCCACGACACGGCGGCGTTGGCCGGAGATGTCGAGGGCAGGACGAAGAGCGCGGTCTCCCCGAGCCGGCGTTCCTGGAGGCCGTGCTCGGGGCGCTCGCGGAACGCGCCACGGTACGCCTCCTTGCCGACGAAAGCGATCACGCCCGGCCGGAGCTCGCGCGCGAGGGCCTCGAGCCGCTCGGCGCTGCCGGCGAAGTCTCCGGCTCGGAGATCGCCGGAGCCGGGCGTCGTCCGGTAGGCGGCGTTCGTGACACCGATCCCGAGCGCCAGCAGGTCGAACTGCTCGGCGGGCTCGAGCAGGCGCGGCGTGAAGCCGGCGGCGTGGAGCAGGCGCCAGAAGTCGTTGCGGGGGTTGGCGAAGTGCGCGTTCGCGGCATCCGAATGCCTGCCCGGGTTGATGCCACAGAAGACGACCGCGAGCCCCGGCGCGAGCACGTCCGGCACCGCAGACGGCGTCGTCACGCGGTCGGCCTATGCGGCTTCGGGCTCGCGCGCCTCGAGGCGCGCCTCGAAGGCGAGCCGGATCCGCTCGGTCAGCACGGCCGGCGAGCATCGGTCACAGGGTCGCCCGACCGGACGACCTTGACGGTGTCGTCGCTGCCCCTCCAGCCGTAGCATCGGAGGTAGCACTCTTCCTCACTCAACGGCCTCAACCGCTGCACGGCGCGAACCTAGGCGACGGTCCGGACGGTATAGGCTCGCCGCGTGAGCGCCCGGCGCCCGGATCCTCACGTTCGATGTCTCGCTCGACCGGGACTGGGCGCCCGAGCGCGCTCGGCGGCGAGCCCGCTCCCCGAGCGAGGAGGACGTGGACGCCCGAGCATCTCCTGCTCGCGGCGCTCTGCCGCTGCATCCTCACGAGCTTCCGCTACCACGCCGGCCGGGCCGGCCACGAGCCGGCGTCGAGCGCGTCGGCTCACGGCGTCGTCACCCGGCGCGAGGAGGACGGGCGCTTCGCGTTCGTCGAGATCCGGGTCGACCTCGACGTGACGCTCGACCCGCTCCCGCCGCAGAGACGAGTTCGCGCGCTGATCGCGAAAGGCGAGCGCGACTGCTTCGTCGGCGCCTCGCTGACCGTGGAGCCCGACTATCACTGGACCGTCAACGGAGAGGACCTGTCGTGAGTGCCACGCTGCTCGACGTCACCGCCGTTCGCTCCCGCTTCACCGCCCTGCAGCGCCGGCTCGCCTTCTTCGACGGCCCCGGCGGCACCCAGTGCCCCGATGAGGTGATCGACGCGATCGCCGGCTACCTGCGGCACGACAACGCGAACGTCGGAGCGCCGTACGAGACGTCGCGCCGCACGTCGGCGCTCGTCGACCTCGCCCACGAGAAGGCCGGCGTCGTTCCTCGGCTGCTCGGGCGACGAGGTCGCCTTCGGCCAGAGCATGACCTCGCTCAACTTCCTCCTCACCCGGGCGCTCGCCCGCGAGCTGAAGGCGGGAGACGAGGTGCTCGTGACGCGGCTCGACCACGACGGCAACGTCGCCCCGTGGCTCGCGCTGCAGGAGGACCTCGGGATCGTCGTGCGCCAGGTCGACGTGCACGACGACCTCTCGCTCGACTACGACAGCCTCGCCGTCGCAGCTCGAGCGACCGCACGCGCGTCGTCGCCTTCCCGGTCGCGGCCAACTCGGTCGGCACCGCGCCCGACGTGCGGCGAATCGTCGAGCTCGCCCACGGCGTCGGCGCGCTCGCCTGGGCCGATGCGGTCCACTACGGGCCGCACGGCCCGATCGACGTCACGCGCCTGGGACGTCGACGTGCTCCTCTGCTCGCCGTACAAGTTCTACGGCCCGCACATGGGCATGGCGTTCGGGAAGAAGGAGCTGATCGGCTCGTGGCGCCCGTACAAGGTGCGGCCGGCCGCCGACGAGCCGGTGGGCACCGCTACGAGCTCGGCACCTGCCAGCACGAGCTGCTCGCGGGCTTCGTCGCGGCCGTCGACTACGTCGACTCGATCGGCTGGGACGCGATGCTCGCCCACGAGCGCGCGCTCGGGCAGCGCTTCCTCGACGGGCTTCCGGACGGCATCGACCTCTACGGCCTGCCGACGATGGAGGGCCGCGTGCCGACGTTCTGCTTCAACGTCCCCGGCCGCACCTCCGAGGAGGTCGCGACGCACCTGGCCGACGAGCACGAGGTCGCGGTCTGGTGGGGCAACTACTACGCGCTCGAGACGATGCGGCGGCTCGGCCTCGACGAGTGGATGGGCGCCGTCCGCGCCGGCATCGTCCACTACAACACCGAGGAGGAGGTCGACCGCCTGCTCGGCGGCGTGGCGGAGCTCCTGTGAAGCTCCTCGTCCTCGGCGGCACGCAGTTCGTCGGGCCGGGCCCTCGTCGAGGCAGCCCTCGCCGCGGGCGACGAGCGTGACGCTCTTCCACCGCGGCCAGACGAACCCCGGCCTCTTCCCCGAGGCCGAGCATGTGCTCGGCGACCGCGACGGCGGCCTCGGTGCGCTCGACGGCCGCGACTGGGACGCGTGCATCGACGTCTCCGGCTACCTGCCGCGGCTCGTCGGCGACGCGGCCGGGCGCCTGCGCGACCGTGTCGCCGCGCTACGTCTACGTCTCGACGATCTCGGTCTACGCCGATCTCTCCGTGCCACGTGACGAGAGCGGCCCGCTCGCGACGCTCGAGGACGAGACGACCGAGGAGATCGGCGGCGACACCTACGGCGCCCTGAAGGCGCTCGGCGAGCAGCGCGTGACGGCGGTCTACGGCGACCGGGCGACGATCGTGCGGCCCGGGTTCGTGATCGGCCCCTACGACCACACCGGCCGGTTCCCCTGGTGGGCGCATCGAGCGGCACGCGGCGGCGAGATGATCGTGCCGGCCTCGCTCGCCCGCGCCTTCCAGGCGATCGACACGCGTGACCTCGCCGACTTCCTGCTCCTCGCGCGCACGCTCACCGCTCGACGGGCGTCTTCAACGCCACCGGGCCCGTGCCGCCCGTGACGATGCTCGACCTCGTCGAGGTGGCCGCGAGCGCGAGCGACGCCGAGCTGAACGTCGAGGTCGTCGACGACGCGTTCCTCACCGCGCGAGGGATCGAGAAGGAGCTGCCGCTCTGGGCCGGGGACGACCCGCTCTGGGCCGCCTGGGCGCAGGTCGACGTCTCGCAAGGCGATCGGCGCCGGGCTCCGCTTCCGCCCGATCGACGACACGGTCGCGGCGACGCTCGCCCACACCGACGGTCGTCCCGGCATCGGGCTCGAGCCGGAGCGCGAGGCAGAGCTGCTCGCCGCCTGGCACGCCCGCTGAGCGCCGCTAGGCCGAGCAGTGTCTGCTCGAGCAGGAAGGCGTTCAGGCGATGACGATCGCCGCCGACGACGAACGGCGGCGACCGTCGTCGAGCGGCGGTTGACGAGTGTGCCCATCAGGTCGCGGTTCGCGGCAGAACATCACGAGCGGGATCAGGCGAAGGGATCCCGAACGACAGCACCACCTGGCTCAGGACCAGCGCCTTGGAGGGGTTGACGCCGATCGGCGATGATCAGGAGCGCCGGCACCATCGTGACCGCGCGCCGCAGCGTGAGCGGGATCCGCCGGTCGATGAACCCCTGCATCACGACCTGGCCGGCCATCGTGCCGACGCTCGACGACGAGAGGCCCGAGGCGAGCAGCGCGACCCCGAACATGACCGCCGCCGCCGACCCGAGATAGACGTCGAGCCCGTCGTAGACCGCGCCGAGGTCGTCGCCGATGTCGTCGAGCCCGCGCGAATGGAATACCGCGGCGGCCGTGACCAGCATGCTCATGTTGATCAGCCCCGCGATAGTCATCGCGATGACGACGTCGACGAGCTCGAAGCGGAAGATGCGCCGGCGCGCGTCCGGCGTCGCGCCCGACGATCCGCCGCTGCGTGAGAGCCGAGTGCAGGTAGATGACGTGCGGCATGCAGGTGGCACCGAGAATCCCGACCGCGAGAAGCACGCTCTCGGTCCCGTCGAACCCGGGTACGAGCAGGCCGTGGACGACTCCCGAGGCCGACGGCTCGGCGAGAAACACCTGGAACCCGAACGCGACCACGATCACGCCGACGAATGCCGCGATCACTGCCTCGAGCTTTCGGAAGCCACGGCGCCTGCAGGCCGAGAATCGCTGAACGCGGCGACGCCGGTCAGGAGTGCGGCCGGGAAGAGCGGCAGGCCGGTGAGAAGGTTGATTCCGATCGCCGCGCCGACGAACTCGGCGATGTCGGTCGCCATCGCGATCAGCTCGGCCTGGATCCAGAGCAGGAACGACGTGCGGCGGGAGAAGCGCTCGCGGCAGACCTCGGGGAGGTTCATGCCGGTTGCGATCCCGAGCTTCGCGCTCATCGACTGGATCAGCATCGCCATCAGGTTCGCGACGAGAACGACCCAGAGCAGCAGGTAGCCGAACTTGGCTCCGCCGGCCATGTTGGTCGCGAAATTGCCCGGGTCGACGTACGCGACCGACGCGATGAAGGCCGGGCCAGGAACGGGGTCAACCGTCCGACCCCTCGCCGCTCGCCGCTGAGCGACCGCTCGGCAGCACGCAGGACGGCAGCCTCGCCGGGGAGCGCATCCTCGGCACCGACGACGAGTGACCCCGGCTCGACCGAGCGCAGGACGCGCGACCGACGGTCGGAAGGTGTCGAGAGAGGGCTCACCGCGACAAGCTAACGGTCTGCCTGTCGCGGGCCGTTCACGAACGCCGTCAGCAGGGTGCGGCCGAGCGGCCGAGGAACCGCAGCACGCCACTGCAGAGCCCTCGTGCCGCGCGTCCCCGGTAGGTGTCGGTGGCGAGTACGGTGTCCTCGGCCGGGTTGGTCATGAATCCGATCTCGACGAGGATGGCCGGGACGTCGGCCCAGTTGAAGCCCGTGAGATCCGACCGCTCCTGGAGCCCCCGATCCGGAAATCCGAGAGTGCGGAGGAGCTGCTGCTGGACGATCCGCGCTGCCGCTCGGCTCTGTCGGTAGATGTCGTCCGTCCACCCGGCACGCAGCGCCGGGTAGAGCGTGTGGGTCCCGCGTGCGCCGGATGACGACGCGCCGTCGGCATGGATTCGGAGAAACAGCGCCGCTCCCGCTCGATTGGCGATTCCGGCGCGCGCAACGTTCCCCACGCTCGTGCCCGCCGTTCGGCTCCGCGTCATCACGACACGGATTCCGGCGCCCTCGAGCAGCGCACGCAGGCGGAACGAAACGGCAAGGTTGAGCTCCGCCTCCGTCGTGCCGGAGACGACGCCGTGGGTGCCGCCACCGTCCTTGATCTTTCGGGTCGACGAGCCGGGCCCGATCGGCTCGGTGGCGAGATTCGCCCGCAGGTCGTGCCCGGGGTCGATGACCACGACCGGCCGGGTCGCGCCGGCGGTGGCAGGAGCGATCAGTGCCGCGGCGAGAACGAGCAGCAGACGCATTCCTCCAGTCTGCCCTGCCGCAGCCGCGGACCACGATCGTAGGCGCCTGCGCCTCGGCAGTGACCGACAGCGGCAGAGGACATCGTCCACCAGAGCCGCACGACGGTGTGCACCTGGTGGACGATATCCGCTCCTGACGCGGAGCCGGGGCTCGCGCGGCGCCTCGCCGCCGCCTCGACTGTTCGGGCCGGTACGAGACGCCGATGCCCTACTTGATCGTCAGAATGCCTTTCATCCCAGCGGCTGCGTGGCCCGGGACGGTGCACAGGAAGCTGTACTTTCCCGGTTTCGTGAACGTGACCTTCAGGGCCGTGGTCTTGCCGGGACTGATGGTGGCGGTCTTCTTGCCGGCGATCTTGAAGTCGTGCGAAAGCTTTCCCTTGTTCGTGACGGTGAACGTGACGAGCCCTTTCGCGGCGCTCTTCTTGCTCAGCGTGAACGCCAGCTCCGACGGCTTGCCTGCCGTGACCGTGACCGTGCTCGCCGACTGTCCCAGCGAGCTTCCGGATGCGACGGCGGCGAATGCCGCCGACGCCGCCACAGCTACCGCTACAGCGACGGACGATCCCTTCCATGACCCCATCTCGTGTCCTCCCCGTATCGACCCCGGCACGCGGCTCAGAGTACTTGGCGGTTGTCCCCAGCCGGAATTCGCACTCGACGCGGGATCCGGCGCACGCCGATCTTAACGACCGTCCCGAGCGCCGCGCCTCGTCTACGCCGGGCCGCGGGCGAACGCGGTATCTCGCGCCACCCTGGGAGCCAGCGCAGCGGGCCACGCATTCAGGTCGACCCGGCCTCCGGGCATCGCAGGCGTCGTCTGGTAGGCCTGGAAGTCACTGCCAGAAGCGAAGCGTCTTGCAGTGCAAGGTGCCAGCTGCTCAAGAACGGGAGCCTCATGCTCGTCCCGAACAAGTAGGCCTTCCGCACGGCCGGATCGCAGATATCAGTTCGGCGGTCCCGCGATCCGCCGGACGAGAGCGAGAGTCACGTACGCCCCCGGGACGAAGAAGAGCGCCCCGGCTGCCATGAGGGCCTTCGCGGCGACGCTGTCGAGATCGACGGCGAGCGCGGCGAGCAGGCACGCGGCACCCAGTGCGCACATCGCCGGTCCCGCGTAGTCGCGCCGTCTCACGCCGACATCGTGCCTGCCTCCCGCGGCCCCGGCCGCGACCGGCCCAGGCCCCGCTCAGGTCGTAGTAGCGAGCTCGATGTGGGTCACGGGCACGGCATACCGCTTCCGGCGCCGCCTCGACGATGCCCTGCTCGACCCAGTCGGTGCTCGGTGCCGGGCTTCGTCACGAAGACGATCTCGGCGGCCGGGAACCCGCGCAATCCGTCGTCGGCGGCCTGCAGCGGATCGTCCGCGCCGGTCTCGCCGCTCGCACTGATCCCGGCGCCCGCGAGAGCCCTCACGGTCTCGTCGAGGTGCGCGCGGGCATCCGCGTACTGCGGTCTCGTCACCTGTCCAGCGCGAGAGCCAGGAGCCGATCGCCGGCGCGATCACGAGCACCTCGACCGATCGTCCGGCGGCGTGGCGCGGCGAGCTCGGCGGCGAAACGCCGGGTCGACGCAGCTCTCGTCGGCGATCACGAGCACCCGGTAGGCCGCGTCGGCGGCCGGGGCCGGAGCGGCGGCCGCAGCAGGTGGCGCCGACGAGGCAACCGGATGAGGTTCGCGCTTCGACACGCGCGCCACCATCACCGCGAGCGCCACCAGACCCGCGAGACCGACGAACAGCCATGCCCAGACACCGTCGACCGACGCGACGAAGAGCACGAGCCCGATCCCGAACAGCACGACGACGATCGGGATCGCCATCAGCTCGGTGCGGATGGAGTCGTCCCTCATCGATGCCTCCTTCGCCGGCTCGCCTACCCGGCGAGCTCGGTACAGCTGTCCGCCTGCTTGAACGCGCTCTCGAGCTCACCTTTCGCGTCGAGATCCTGGAAGCTCGTGATCGTCGACGAAACCTGGCTCCCCATCTTCACGAGCGTGCTGCTGACGACCGAGACCGCGGTCAGGATCTCGCTCACGCCGGACACCCCGTCGAGCGCGTCTTGAATCTTCGTCATGTCGGATCTTGAGGTCGGTCGAGAGCTGATCGACCGAATCCTTGGCCTGCTGGCCCACGTCGGAATCGGGCAGGCCGAGCCCGTCGAGATCGGAGGTGAACGTATCCGTCGCGCTCTTCGCGTCGTCCACGGCGCTCGTGAGCGAGTCCTTCGAGAGGTTCCCCTCCTTCAGCGTGTCGCCGATCGACGTGAGCGACGACGTCCAGGACGTGATCGCCGAGCAGAGCCCGTCGGCCCACTCCGACGTCGGCGACGCGCTGCTGCTGTCATCACTGGAGCCGCCACAACCTGCGGCCAACAGAGCCGCAACGACGATCATGGCGGCGGCGATCGCACGCTTCGGCATGCTTGCAACCCTATGGCATCCAACCGAGACGTGCGTCGCCTAACGCGCGGCGGCTCTACAACCCGAACTCGGCGCTGACCCGGCCCACCTCGACCGCCGCCCTCAGCGCCGCGTAGTCGCGCTCGTTCTGGTCGGCGTACGACTCCGCGAACGTCGCCAGTGCGCGATCGAAGGCGTCACCCGAGCCGAGATAGCTCGCGATCGCAACGCCGTCGCCCGACCGAACGTGGGCGCGGGCGAGCTCCGCCCCGCAGATAGACGCGTAGCCCGTCAGCGCCTTTGGGCTCATGAACTCGACCAGAGCCGACATCTTCGAGTCCCAGAGCTGGCGGATGTAGAAGTCGCGCTTGACGCCGTCGACACCCTCGATCTTGATCCAGCCGAGCATGATGTCGCTCGCCGCCTGCGTGAGCCGCTGGCCCTCGACCACCCGCTGGCCGCTGTTCGCGAACTCGCTCTTGCCGAGGAACGGCTCCAGGACCGATCGCTGAGCCTCCTTGAACTGGAGAAACAACGGGTCCTCGCCGTCACGGCCGAGCATGAGGCAGATCCACGCCCGGGTGCCGACGCTGCCGACACCGACGACCTTGCGCGCCGCGTGGACGTACCGAAAGCGCTCCAGGAGCTTGCGCCGGTCGCCGGCGAGCGTCCGCCGATAGGACCGGATGACGCTCCGGAGGAATTCGTCCAGGCGGTGTGTCTGCTCGCCGGCGACATCCTCGATCGGGACGATCAGCGGTGGATCGCCCGTGATCCTGCGGCTCGCCGTCGACGATCGTCGTCAGCTTGCCGAACGCCTTCATGCTGTCCTTCGTCCGCCCCTTGGCGACGTTGTCCTCGAAGCGCTTCCGCTCCTTGGCGCTCGCCTGCTGACTGACCGCCGCTGCAATCTGGTCGACGTCGATCCGCGAGTACCAGAGGTCGAGGTTCCGCATCGCGGCGAATTTGCGGATGTTCTCCCGGTAGGACCGGCCGACCTCACGGTTGACCGCGGCACGC
Source organism: uncultured Thermoleophilia bacterium (assembly GCA_963799905.1). Lineage (GTDB taxonomy): Bacteria > Actinomycetota > Thermoleophilia > Gaiellales > Gaiellaceae > Gaiella. Next base: position 84,457 of record CAWCYU010000006.1, on the reverse strand, counting down.
TGGCTTGTCGTCGAAGCCGCGATCGCGGCCCGCGACCGCGAAGCTCGCGGCGAGGCGCTTGACGTCCCATTCGAAGGGGCCGGGAAGCGTCTCGTCGAAGTCGTTGAGGCTGAAGACGAGCTTCCGGTCGGGAGCGGCGAAGCCACCGAAGTTCGACAGGTGCGCGTCGCCGCAGAGCTGCGTATGCAGGCCCGTCCGGGGCGCGCCCGCGAGATCGGATGCCATCAGATAGGCGGCGCCGCGGTAGAACGTGAACGGCGAGACCAGCATCCGGCCGTAGCGGATCGGGACGAGCTCCGGCACGCGCGTCTGCGCCTGTTCCTCGAGCAGCTCGACCGGGTCAGGGCGATGGAGCGGAGGCTCCCAGTCGCCGTGTGAGGCACGCGGCACATCGGCGCGTGCCGCCTTGCCCCGTGCCGCGCGCTCGGCCACCGTGAAGTGCTCGACGCGCCCGACCGCTGCGGGTCGCCTTTTCTCCTTCTCCGCTGTCTCGGGAGCCTGGGCGCCTGGCTCCATCGTCTCGGACATCTGGGTGTCTGGCTCCATGGCCGGCTCCTCGCCGTCGTGACCGTCGTCCCGGTCGGTGTCGTCCGCCTGCATCGTCGGATCCTCGTTGTTCGAGGTCATCCGTCAACCCCTCCTTTGTGCAAGCGACCAAACACCGCATCGATTGCTGCACAGATATGGTCTATTCCAATAGTCCCGACAGCCCGCAGCCCTCGGATACGACCTCTCGGCACCTGGAGTATGCGAATGCCGCTCGGAGGCGCCGGTTGCCCGGTGAGACCGGCACCCTTCGGTCGGCACGTGCCCCGTTCTTCAAACGGTCGCCGCCACCGATGGCTCTGCCGCGCCCGCTGCGGGTGACTCGCTCTTCGCCGCCTCGTGCGCGAGTGAGATCACGACAGCGCCGACGAGCGCGAGCCCGAGTCCGATCACCGCGACGACGATGTGCCAGGTCGGCCGGCTCAGCCGCTCGTCGAGGAGCAGGATCCCGATCAGGATCCCGACGACCGGATTGGCCACCGACACGGTGGCGACGGACGGCGCGAGGCGCCCAGTGCCGAGCGATACCTGCTGCAAGATGAACCCGCCGGCACCGGCGATCGCCAGGGCGTAGCACTCCCAGTGCGAGAGCATCGTGCCGACGCTCTCGTGGAGGAAGTCGAGCGTCGGCTTGGTGAGGGCCGACGACAGACCGAACATGATCCCGGAGACGGTCCCGTAGACCGCGGCCTTCTTCGACAAGCCGCCCCCGCTTCCGACCACGATCAGAAGAACGGACACCACCGCCAGAAGGCCGATCGTGATAGCCCACTGCGCGTTGGACCCGTTCTCCTTCCCGCCGGCGGGGTCGCCGAAGTACACGAACAAGCCAAGCCCGGCGATGATCACGATCGCACCGATCACCTCGCGGCGACCGACGTGTTGCCGCGTCAGGAAATATCCGAGCGGCAACGCGAACACGACCGTCGTCACGAGCAGTGGCTGGATGACCGACAGGCGCCCACGGTCCAGTGCTGCGGCCTGGAAGAGGTAGCCGGTGAACAACGCCAGGGTCCCGATCAGCCACATCTTCTGGCCGAGCAATCGCGCGAACGATGCCGGATCGGACAACGAGATCGTCGGAAGATTCAGCGCCCCCTTCTGCTGCAACGCAGCCGCCAGCGCGAAGAGGAATGCAGCGAGCAGTGCGAGGGCGGCGGCCACGCGCGAAGCCTACGGCGTTGCACGGTCGAGCGCAACGACGCCGATCATGCGTCCAGGCGCGGCGCGCCGCCGATCCCTTGCCGGTCGGCCGCCGTAGCTGCCAGGACGTCGGGTCCCCCGGCGAACGCGGCTTCCGTGGCGAGCCGGAGCTTCTCGCGCTCGGCCGCGACGAACGGCCCATACTCCGGGAGCACGGACTCTTCGAGCGCGAGAAGCGCCGCGCGGAGCCGGCGGGCGACCTGGATCGAGGCGCCGCCGTACTCGCGGATCTCGGTGACCCCAAGCGCGAGGAAGTCCTCGAACCGCTGCGTGGGCATCACCAGCCTGAGCGTGTCGGTTCCGTCGCGAAACTCCCAACGGCCATCCAGGCCGGGCGTGCGCCCGATCAAGCCGAGCGTGTCCTCGAGATGGTCGATCACCTGGACTGCAGTCGTCGGGTCGTTGACGGCCGGCGAGAGTGCGCGGATCGCCACGTCGACGAGGATGCGCAGGGCGAATGCGGGGTCCTGCTCGATCGTCCGCTCGATCCCGAGAGCGATGCGGCCGCCGAGCCGGCGCTCCGTGATCGCCGGGGATGCCACATCGCCGTGAACCTCGAGCAGCACAGCCCCCGACGAGACGAAGTCGCCGATGCCGTGGCGCATCACGATCACGGCTCCGTGATTCGTCGCCCACGCGAGCAGCCCCTTGGCGTCGATCGCCTGGACCGCGCCCGACTGCTTGCTGCGAACGACGAGCACGGGCTTCCGCTCGAGGAGCACCTCGAGCTCGGCATCAGCGCCGGAGCGCCCTCTCGTGCTCGCGAGCTCGACCGTTCCCCGAAGCGCCTCACGTCCGGAGTGGGATACGAGCGACGCAACCTTGACGGGCCGCATGCGATGCACGAAGCGATCCAGGAAGACGAGGAAGAGGATCAGGCCGAGGCCGAGGAAGAACCCAGCCATCGTCACTCCGAGGTCGGGCACGGATTCGTCGATCCGACGGAGCAGCGTGTACGAGAACGCGAGCGTCCCTATGAGGACGGCGAGCGTCGCCTTGAGGACGCTGTCCCGATACCAGAGACGCATGTATCTCGCCGAGAAGGTCCCGGTCGCCATCTGCACCACGAGCACGCTGACCGTGACCACGAACCCTGTCAGCCCCACCGTCGCGGCAACGACGGTTGTCAGCACGGTCAGCGCAGTGTCGGCCGAGTAATCCCAACCCGACGGCACATGGGACGACCCCTGGAGCCAGACGCTCCCGTAGCTGAGCGCGAGCCCGGCGAGCCCGCCCAGCACGGGAACCACCCAGAGGCTTCCCTTGAGGGTCTGTCGGATCCGGAAGAGAACCCCCCAGCTCATCGCCGCGCTAGCCTATCCCCGTCGTCACGGGACTGTTCGCTTCAGGGCCGGACGATGCAGCGGAAGCCGATGTGCGACGTCGAGGTGTCGATCGCCTCGGCCTGGCGCGCCGCCGGCCGGTACCGGAAGCAGTAGTTCGGGGCGCACAGATGCGAACCGCCTTTGATCACTTTGCGCGGGATCGACTCGGCCGGACCGTAACTCCCCTCGACGCTCGTCACGCGCGGGTTCTCCGGGATGCAGCAAGGCTTCAGCACGTCGTCGGGCCGCATCGGCGCGTACCAGTCGGTCGTCCACTCCCAGGCGTTGCCAGCCATGTCGAACAGGCCGTAACCGTTCGCCGCGAACGAGCCGACGGGCGAGGTGCCTTCGTACCCGTCGGTCTTCAGGTTCTGCCAGGGAAACTCGCCCTGCCAGACGTTCGCCGCCGGTACACCGCCCGGCTCGTGCTCGTCGCCCCAGGTGAAGACGGCGCCGTCCAAGCCCCCTCGCGCCGCCACCTCCCACTCTGCTTCGGTCGGCAGCTCCTTGCCCGCCCAGGCCGCGTACGCGTGGGCGTCCTCGAAGGCGACGTGCGTGACCGGGTGGCGGTCACGGCCGTTGATCGTCGTTCTCTTGCCGCCGGGTCGCTTCCAGGATGCTGCGGGCACGTACTCCCACCACGCGCGGACGTCCTCGAGACCGACCCGCCCCGGGGGCTTCCGGAAGACGACCGAACCCGGGACGAGCAACGCCGGATCTGCATCCGGATACAGCGCGGCATCGGGCGTCTGCTCCGCCAGCGTGACGTGTCCCGTCTCGCGCACGAACCGGCGAAACGCCGCTGCCGTGACGAGGTGGCGGTCGATCCAGAACCCGTCGACCTTCACCTGGTGCACCGGGCGCTCTTCGGGGTAGAAGTCGTTCGAGCCGAGTCGAAACGTCCCGCCCGGCACCCACGCCATTCCGTCCGCCGGCGGCGGACCTGGTGCGTCGCGATGACTCTGCGTAACGTCGCGCTGGCTCAACGCTCGATCTCCTCGGCGTGCGGAGGACGCCTGCACGGGCCCCGCGCCCCGGACGAGGCACGCCTCCGAACGGAGCATACGGTGCGAACCCGCCCCGCGGCCGTTCAGGCCTCTCCTGCCTCTTCGCCGCCCGCCTCGGCACGCTTCTTCTCGGCCTTGCGCGCTTTGTGCGCCGCGGACTGCTCGGCCGCCTTCTCCTTGGCGCCGGTGTACGACTGGCCGACGAGCTGCTTGCCGCCGGTCCAGCCGAAGACCCAGGTCACGAGGACGATCGCGAAGACGACGTTCCAGGCGGTCACGATGAGCTGCTGACCGAGCGAATAGGCGGCCGCGTTCGTCGTCGAGGTCACGCTCGAGAGCGAGACGCTGTTCACCGCCTGCGTGACGCCGACACCCCCCGGGGTGAACGAGACCGAATTGGCGAGGGAGTTGCCGCCGACCACCGACATGATCGTGTGGAACGTGACGGGGATGCTGTAGGCAGCGAGGAAGACCGCGATCACGGCCAGCTTGGCGAGCCACGAGCCGAACGACGGCAGCAGCACCTTGACGACGTAGTCGCGCTTGCTCGCGAGGATCGCACCACCTTGCTTCGCCTTCTCCCACAGTCCCTTCATCCGGTCCCAGAACATCTTCACGAGCAGCACGATCAGGGCCGACGGCACCGACGATCAGAAGCGGGACGAGCAGCCGGTGGTCCTCGACGACGCCGAGCTGCAGGCTGAAGGTGCCGGGCACCGAGGCGAAGAGGTAGAGGTACACGACCGCCCCGATCACCGTGTAGAAGATCTTCTGCACGAGTGTCGCGCCGAGGACGCCAGGGAAGGTCGACCCGCGGATGAGCGACGACGTACATCAGCAGCGAGACGATGGTGCCGATGTTGGCGGGCAGGAACCCGTTCATGGCGACCCCGGCGGCGTACGCGGCGAGGATGTCGCGATAACGGACGCCGCCGTTCGGGTACGCCGCTGCGAGGATGAAGTACCAGGAGAGCGCCGTCAGGGTGGTCTGGATCGTCTGGAAGAAGAGCCCGGCGACGATGTACTGGACCGAGATGTCCTTCATCGTCTTCCAGAGGCTCGTCGAACCAGCCGAGCACGTCGAACCCCGCGGCGTGACAGATGACGAGCGCTGCCGCGAGGCCGATCAACCAGAGGGCGACCTTGAGCAACCGCCGCGGGCGTGACCGGTCGTGGAACGGCGTCACCGTCCGCACGGTGTGGTGGAGCGCACTCATCCAGGTCGAGGCTATCGCGACGAGAGGACGGCTGCCGGGCGCGCGCCGGCCCGGCCTCCTCCCGGCGCCCGAATCATCCGGCTGGGATGACTCGGATGGCCTGGAAGTCGTAGGATGCAAGCGTCCGATGTGCCGCTGGCTCGCCTACTACGGATCGCCGCTTCGGCTGGAAGAAGTGCTCGTCAAGCCCGAGCGGTCGCTGGTCGACCAGAGCCTGCATTCGAAGCTCGGGGCGACGACGACGAACGGGGACGGGTTCGGCGTCGGTTGGTTCGAAGGCCCCGGGGCACCCCACACCTACAGAAGCGCTCATCCGGCCTGGAACGACCGCAACTTGCGCGAGCTCGCCGCCTCGGTCTCGGCGCCTGTCTTCATGGCGCACATCCGCGCTTCCACCGGGAGCGCCGTCCAGGAGACGAACACGCACCCGTTCCGCCACGGGAACTGGCTGTGGATGCACAACGGCCTGATCCGTGAGTTCCCGACCGTCGTCCGCGACCTCCGGCTCGCCGTCGACCCGTGAGCTGTACCCGTCGATCGAGGGGACGACGGACTCCGAGACGATGTTCTATCTCGCGCTGACCTTCGGCCTCGAGCAGGATCCGCCCGCGGCGGTCGAGCGCATGGTCGGGTTCGTCGAGGAAACCGGCCGCAAGCACGGGATCGAGCACCCGATCCAGATGACGGTGGCGACGAGCAACGGGAAGGGCGTCTGGGCGTTCCGCTACTCGAGCGAGCACGACTCGCGCTCGTTGTTCTTCAGCACGCGCGTCGACACGCTCCGCGCGCAACACCCCGAGGTCGAGGCGTTGGCCGACCTGTCCGACGAATCGCGGCTCGTCGTCTCCGAGCCGCTCGGTGATCTCGAAGGCGCGTGGAACGCTGTCCCAGAGTCGAGCTGGGGCGTCGTGCACGAGGGACAGGACGAGATGCACCCGTTCACCCCTCGGAACCCCTGACAGCCGCGACGGAACCTACGGAGGTACCACCCGAGATGACTCTGAAGCACCCGAAGGCCCCTGCCGGGCCGTCGAGCGATCTCCAGACGGTCTTCACCCTCGAGGGCGACAACATCCCGAGACACCGCCTGCGGGATACGGAGCTCTCGCCGGACGTCGCCTACCAGATCATCCACGACGAGCTCATGCTCGACGGCAACGCGCGTATGAACCTCGCCACCTTCGTCGGCACCTGGATGGAGCCCCAGGCCGAGAAGCTGATGGCCGAATGCCTCGACAAGAACATGATCGACAAGGACGAGTATCCGCAGACCGCCGAGCTCGAGATGCGCTGCGTCAACATCCTCAGCCGCCTCTGGAACACGCCCGAGGCAGCCGAGGCGGTGGGCTGCTCGACGACCGGCTCGAGCGAAGCGGCGATGCTCGGCGGCCTCGCCCTCAAGCGCCTCTGGCAACACCGCCGCACGGCGGACGGCTCGTCGACGAACACGCCGAATATCGTGATGGGAATCAACGTCCAGGTCTGCTGGGAGAAGTTCGCGAACTACTGGGACGTCGAGATGCGGCTCGTGCCGATGGAGGGCGACCGGTTCACGCTCTCGGCCGAGGAGGCCGTGAGGCTGTGCGACGAGAATACGATCGGCGTCGTCGCAATCCTCGGCTCCACCTTCGACGGGGCATACGAGCCGATCGCGGAGATCTGCGCTGCCCTGGACGATCTCCAGGAACGGACGGGGCTCGATGTGCCGGTGCACGTCGACGGCGCGTCGGGCGCGTTCGTTGCACCCTTCGCCGACCCTGACCTGATCTGGGACTTCAGGCTACCCCGCGTCGCATCGATCAACGCCTCCGGCCACAAGTACGGTCTCGTCTATCCGGGCGTGGGCTGGATCGTCTGGCGAGACGCCGCCGCGCTGCCCGAGGACCTGATCTTCTGGGTCAACTACCTCGGCGACAACATGCCGACCTTCGCGCTCAACTTCTCGCGCCCTGGCGCGCAGGTGGTGGCGCAGTACTACAACTTCCTCCGGCTCGGATTCCAGGGCTTCCGGAAGGTGCAGCTGTACTCCCGGGCGGTCGCGACGCGGTTGTCGGCCCAGATCGCCGAGATCGGCCCGTTCGAGCTGATCACGAAGGGCGACCAGCTGCCGGTGTTCGCGTTCAAGCTGAAGGAGGAGATCACGAACTACACGGTCTTCGACGTCTCGAGCGCGCTGCGTGAACGCGGCTGGCTGTTGCCGGCGTACACCTTCCCCGCCAACCGCACGGATCTCGCGGCGCTGCGCGTCGTCGTGAAGCTCGGATTCACGCACGACATGGCCGATCTGCTCGTGAAGGACATCCAGCGCCAGCTGCCGCACCTCCAGGCGCAGCCCACGCCGGTTCGGGACGCCACCAACTCGTCTGGGTTCCACCACTGAAGCGCCGCGTCGCAGCGCGTCAACGGCGCCCGCCGACAAGGGCGTGGTCGGCGAGATCCTCGAGCGAGCCGGGGAGTACGCAGGGTCACGTGCCTGCCAGGATGATTGCCGGCACTGTTACGAGCGAGTGCGCAGAGCAGCTTCGATCCGCTCGAGCCTCTCGTCGATCGCTTGCAGCTGCGAGAGCGTCGATTCGTCCCCACCGCCCGCTAGCTCCTGGCGGGATCGCGCCACGAACGAGCTCGTGATCGCCGCCGTGATCACGGTGACGAACCCGATCCCGAGCAGCATCACGCCTGCCGCCAGGACTCGCCCGATGAAGGAGGTGGGGACGAGGTCGCCATAGCCGACGGTCGTGATGGTCTGCACGGCCCACCACAGCCCCGAGCCGACGGACGGGAAATTGTCGTGATCGACGACCGTCATCAGCATGCCGGCGGCGATGGTGATGGCCGTCGTGACGCTGGCGATGATCAGCGCTGCCCCACGTGGCGTCGTGGCATGGGCGAGCGCGCGATCGAACCGTCGCTCGAGCCTGGTCTCGGCCTGCATGTTTCGGCATTCGCGTTCCTCCCAACCGGTCCTGCCGGAACCCACCTGCACACAGGGGGCCTCCGGGACATCGCGCACCCGGGCGACCACGATCACTCGGGGTCGACGGGAGGAACGCCTGCGAACCGATCGTGGAGCACGGCCGTGAAGATGGCCCCCAGCACGAATGCCGTCGCGCTGAGATAGACGGAGAACAGGAATGCGAAAACTGCGCTCGCCGACCCGTACAGCTTCGAGAAGTCGGCCGGGCCGGAGAGATACCAGCCGAGCCCCACCTGGACGGCCTGAAACCCGAGCGCGGCAGCGGCCGCACCGATCAGCACCGCCCGCCTGCCCGGGCGGTGTCGCGGGACATATCGATAGAGCAGCGCGAGGACGACGAACGTCAGCGCAAGCGGGACGAGCACGCCGAGCACGATCCCGAATCCGAACGGCTGCCAGCCGAGGGCTTCGTCGACGTTCTCGCTCAGCTTGCGCGCGACGTTTTCGAGCATCGAGACGACGACGGCGCAAACGATCAGTCCGAGGGCGCCGAGAACGAGCAGCCCGCTCACGAGCCTCCCGCGGACGAACTTCCGCGCGAGCCCGCCGTCGAACACCACAGCGAGCGTCCTCTGCACCGACGACATGACGCCGGTCGCCCCCCAGAGCGCCAGCCCGAGGCTGATCAACCCGGCGACGCTCCACGGCGACGGCACAGAGTCGATCAACGCGTCGAGCCGCGTTGCGCCTGCCGCCGACAGGTCGAGCTGCTCCGCGATCGAAGAGACCAGCTTCGCCTGGTCGACAGTGCTCGATGACAGCACCTGGGCGAGCACCGTGGCGACGAACGTCGCGAGAGGCACGAGCGAGAAGAGCGCTCGGTAGGCGATCGCCGCCGCGAACTGGGAGCCTGCCAGCAGGCCGTAGCGGGCCAGCACGTCCTGGACGAGATCCAGCAGGAGACGCACGAGGGACCGAGCCTCGGACACGGTGCGACGGTACAGTCCAGCCGCTCCCGCCGCGGCGCTCGGGCGGAGACGCCACGTGTGGCACTCGGGTGCCCGGTGCGGGATACTCCTGTGGGATCGGCAGGCATCGGAGACGACCGCAACAGGGAGGACCGCTATGGCGCAGGCACAGACCGGCGGATCGCATGTGTTGACGTATGTCGACGAGGAGATCGCGGGCGTGTTGGGAGACTTCCGCGACCCGAGCAGGGAATGGCGGCGGCTGTTCTCCGAGCTGCTCGGGACGTTCTTCCTCGTCCTCGTCGCTGCCGGCGGCGGCATGATGGGCCAGGCCTTCCCCGACACGATCAGCCGCACAGCGGCTGTGGTCGCGCCCGGCCTGATGGTGATGGGGGTCATCCTCTTCATGGGCAAGGTCTCCGGCGCCCACCTGAACCCTGCCGTCAGCATCGCGTTCTCGCTGCGGGGGGACTTCCCCTGGCGCCGCGTGCCCGGCTACATCGTCGTGCAGCTGATCGGCGCGACTCTCGCCTGCCTCTTCCTCCGCGCCGTGATCGACGTCTCCGCAACGTACGGCTCGAACTACCCGGCCTCGGGCTACACGGCCTGGGATGCATTTCTGATGGAGACCGTGCTCACACTGGGGCTCGTGAGTGTGATCCTCGGGACGGCGTCGGGCGCGCAGAACATCGGCATCTTCGGTGCGATCGGCGTCGGCGGATACATCGCCCTCGCGGGGTTGTGGGGGAGTCCGATCTCCGGCACCTCGATGAACCCGGCCCGCACCTTCGGCCCCGATCTCGTCGGCACCGACTTCACGAGCTACTGGGTCTACGTGGCGGGGCCGCTCGTCGGCGCCGTCTTAGCCGTCGGAGCTGCGTGGGTGCTGCGAGGTGCAGGCGGCGGCCGCTCTGGTTCCGCCGCAGCGCAGGGAGATCTGAAGACCGAGGTCGAGCACCCCGACAAAGCCTGAGCGAGAGACGCCGGCGGCCGGCGGATTACAGCCCACGCGGCTCCGGTTCGCCGGCTCGATTGCCGATAGCGTTGCACGGGCATGTCCTACGAAGACGCCATCTCCGACGTCGTCAGGGTCGTCGAAACGGTCGGCGCGGCGATCATGGTGACCGGTGGGCTGGCGTCGTTCATGGTCTTCCTTTCCCGCGCGTCGACGCCCGAGCGCAGGCCGGGCTCCTACGTGGAGCTGCGTCGGAACCTCGGCCGATCGATCCTGATCGGCCTCGAGGTGCTGATCGTGGCGGACATCGTGAGGACGATCGTCGTCGATCAGACGCTCGAGAGCGTCGGCGTGCTCGGCGCGATCGTGATCATCCGGATCCTGCTCAGCTTCTCGCTCGAGGTGGAGATGGACGGGATGTGGCCGTGGAACCGCTGGCGGCTGCCGGGGGCAGGCTCAGGCTGAAACCGATCGCCGCGGCTCCGTTGAGCTGTCCCCGCCGGCGCCGATGCGAACGGCCTCAGGCCTCCGCCGGCGCCGCCTTGCCCGGAACCCCGGAGGCCGGGCGAAGATGCGCCGAGACGACGTACGACACGACGACGGCGACGATCACGAGCGGCATCAGCGCCAGCCCGTCGGCCTGGAGGAACAGCGTCACGAGGAGCACCGAGACCAGCGGGAGGCCGAGCATCGCGACGGTCATGGCACCGATTCCCATCGCAGCGCCGGCGATCATGGGCAGCCCAGGCAGGTGGGAGAGGGCGATACCTCCCACGGCTCCGAGGAACATGCCTGGGAAGACCGGCCCGCCGCGAAAGCCGCTCAGCGCAATGGCGTAGGCAAGCCCCTTGCACAGAGCGAGCAGCAGCAGTGCGCCGACGGTCCAGCCGGCGGCTCCCTCGATCAGGGCGGGGAGCTGTTCCTGGCCGGAGAAGAGGACGTTGGCGGACGACCGGTCGGTCACCTCGACGAAGACGAGCGCCAGGATCCCGATTGCGACACCTGCGAGCGGCGTCAACAGGAGCATTCGCCGCTCGACGATCGGCTGCAGAGCGAGCGCGAGGCGCCGGATACCCGTGCCGGCGAACGCGGCAAGGACGCCGATCGCGATCGCCCAGAGGAACTCCGCACCCGTGGGGCTGCCCGCGGGGGGGATGTCGGGGACGGCGAGCGAGAAGGTGCCGAATCCGGTCCAGTCGTCGAGCCCGACGTAGACGAGCGATCCGATGCCTGCAGCGAGCAAGCCCGGGACGAGAACGACCCCCATCAGCGCCCCGCCCAACCCCCCGGCCTCCATCAGGAGGAACGCACCGGTGAGCGGCGACCCGAGCAGCGTGGCGATGGCGGCGAAACTCCCGGCAGCGCCGATCACGACGGTCGCCATCTCGGGTGCATCACGCTTGATCAGGTGCACCGCGAGCACGCCCATGCCGCTTCCGATCGCGATCAGAGGCGCCTCAGGGCCGAGCACGACGCCGAGACTCAGCGTGGTGAACGCTGCCAGGATGATGCCGGGCAGCTCGATCGGCTGGACGGCACCGGAGGTCTTGAATCCCTCTGCCGGCTTGTGGCCGGCGGTGCCGGGGAGATAGCGGATCGTCAGGCTGACGAGAAGCCCGCTGACGGCGAGGAGCGGGATCGGCCACCACGACGGCTGGCTGTCGAAGCCGAGCTCGCCCGGCAGGGTGTCGAACAGGTACTCCTGGGCCTCTCCCACCGCCTCGAGGAAGAAGAAGGCAACGGCCGCGACCGGGATCCCGACGATCGCACCGAGAACGAGCAGCGACACGTAGCTGCGGCTGCGGAGGAGCTCGCCCGGGTCGGGCTGTGCCGCGGCCGGCGAAGGCTCCGTCACGACGGCCTTCGGTGTGAGGGTGCCTTCACACGCGGGGCGGCCGCATGATTCACGGCCGCCCCGACATGCGACCTGCGCCTACTCTGCAGCTGCCGCGACACCGACCGCAATCAGGTCGCTGGCGTGGATCCACTCGTCGGCGAGCGCGATGCCGCCGGCGTCGACGATCGCATCGCGGAGCGGGATCGCCCAGAGATGCTCGAGCAGGATGATCGCCGCGGCGGATCCGTTCGGGATCGCGTCTGCGACGTACCAGGTGTCCTCCTCGGGGATCAGGTGGCCGCCCTTCTCGGCCATCGCCTCCGCGCCGAGCTCGGCGCCGGCCTCGACGCTGACTCCTCGCCTCTCGCCGTAGCCGTAGCCGATCAGCGCGCCGGCGATCGCACCCATCTCGAGCGACTCGTCCGCACTGAGGTCGGTGACCTGAAGCGCAGTGATTCAGCCGTTCTCGTCCTTGTTGACGACGAGAGCGTCGACGATCTTGACGAACTCGTGCTCGCGCAGCCGGTCGAGCTCGGCTGCGATCTTGCCGGTGAAGTTCGGCTCGGAGAAGCCGAGCACCAGCATCTGTACTGGACCCATTGCCATCTGTCTCTCCTTTTCGCTCACGCGCCCGCGAGGATCTTTTGCTTCTGCAGGTCGAACTCCGCCTGCGTCAGCACGCCCTCGTCGAGCAGTTTCTTCAGGTTCTCGAGCTGGGTGACCATGTCGGCACCACCCGGCCGTGGGGCTGCTGCAGCCGGAGGCGGCGCGGCGTACTGCGGCTGCGCCTGCTGTTCCTGCAGATCCGCGATCTGCTGGTCCTGCGACTGCTCTGCGGCGGTGTTCTGCGCGCCCTTCTTGCCCGCGTGGTACGCGACTCCACCGACGACCGCTGCGCGAGCAAGTGGCCTTCTTCTCATTCCCATCTCTGATGCTCTCCTCCAAGTCGAACGACGGCCCCGGCTGCGCCGCGACCCATCGTCAGCCTATTCGATCAGGTGCGACCATCGCTCGACCCAACCCGTCCGCGTACGCCGATCGACCGTCATAGGATGTCTCCTATCGACGCGACGATCCCGTATCCGGACCCCCAGCTCGCCGGCCGACGTTCGTGCTGCGGGCTTTTCGAGAGGACGACTTCGACGCCTCACTCGAGCTGGAGCAGGACGAGGCCGCGGCGCGCTGGATACCCGAGCTGCCGGCTGCCGACGGCGTCGGCGTTGTCGAGTTCTACGAGGAGTGCCGCCGTGAGGGTGGGCTCCTTCATCTCGTGATCGCCGACCGACGGAGCGATGCATACCTCGGCGAGATGATGCTGGCGCCGGGCGAGCACCGGGTCGGCGAGGTCGGGTGTTGCCTCGCCCCGGCCGGTCGGGGGCGTGGGATCGCGACCGAGGCGCTGCTTCTGTTGACGGATTGGTCGCTTACGGCACTCGGCCTCGGCCGAGTGCAGGCGTTCGTCGCGCCCGAGAACCTCGCGGCGCTGCGGTTGGCCGAGCGTGCAGGATTCGAGCGCGAGGGCCTACTTCGCTCGTACTGGGAGCACGGCGAGGGACGCATCGACGCCGTCGTCCTCTCGCGGATCGGTGAGCTGCCTCCGGGCTAGGTGGTGGCGTAGCGCGCCTTGGCCGACCGAGCGGAATACGTCGCGAGGTCCGCGAACGACGCCCAGCGCGACGACCAGCCAACCGGCCCCTGAGACCCCGTGCAGCGGCCCCCAGGCGAGCACGTACGCGAGCGTCGTCCACGGCAGGAAGAGAAGCCCGAGCAGCACCCAGATCCAGCTCGAGATCGCCGCGTCGACCTTGTCGCCGAAGATCCACCAGAGCAGGAGGGCGAAGCGGGGCCCGATGAAGCCGGCCGAGAGCGCGAGACAACACATGGGCGACACCCTAGACCATCAGAAGCCGTGATTCACGTCCCACCGGGATGATGCCGGCCGTGTCCCGATCTCGCGAGGTCAGCGGGTCTTGGCGAACCGCTGCACTGCGCCCAGTAGCTCGGCGGTCTTCTCCTGCGCCTGCCGCGGGTCGCCCGAGGCGAGCGCGCCCGCCACGCAGTGCTCCACGTGATCCTCGAGCACTTTCAGCGCGACGGCCTCGAGGGCCGTGTCGATGGCCCCGAGCTGGGTCAGGACGTCGATGCAGTACCGGTCGTCCTCGATCATCTTGGCGATCCCGCGTACCTGGCCCTCGATGCGGGCGAGCCGCTTCAGCAGCTGATCCTTGTGTGGCGCGTAGCCGTGTGCATGCGGTACAGGGGTCGATGTCATGAGGCGATCCTAGCATACCCCCATACGGTATTTGACAGTTGCGGTCCCGGGAAGTAGTCTGGAGGAACTGATACCCCTAGGAGGTATAAGGAAGTTGTTCACCAGCGCTCGTGATCTCGGCGTCGCCGCTCGGCTCGTCGCCTTCGGGCTCGGGCTGCTCGTGGTCGGCATCCTCGCTGCGCTCGCCGGCGCGGCGACGGGTGACCGACGAGAGCCGGCGGCCAAGGACGGAGCGGACATGGCGATGGAGGAGATGAGCTCGGCCGAGCAAAGCCGGGCCAGCGGCCTCGTATCCGCGACGGCCGGCTACACGTTCGCCCCGGAGCGAACGACGCTCCCGCCGGGGAGAGACCACCCCGTTCCGGTTCCGGATCCTCGACGAGCATGGCGACCCGGTCCGCGATGTCGACGTCGACGGCGGCGTCCGGGTCCATCTGATCGTCGTGCGCCGCGACTTCTCCGGCTACCAGCACCTGCACCCGAAGCTCGGCGCCGACGGCAGCTGGGTCGTGCCGCTGCAGCTGCGAGCTCCCGGCGTCTACCGCGCGTTTGCCGACTTCGAGATCGACGGCGAGAAGACCGTCCTCGGTCACGATCTGTTCGTGCCGGGCCGCTTCGCTCCCACGCCGCTCCCCCCGGCCGGCGCCTCGGCGACCGCCGGCGCGTACGCGGTCGACCTCAGCCACGACCCGCTCCGCGCGAACGTCGCCACGAAGCTCCGCTTCGCGATCAGCCGCAACGGACGGCCTGTCCCGTCCTTCGACTCCTATGTCGGGCATCGCGGCCACCTCGTGGCGCTCCACGACGGTGACCTCTCCTACTCCCACGTGCACCCCGAGCCCGACGCCGAGGTCGGCGAGATCGTCTTCCAGACCAAGCTTCCGTCGGCCGGCCGCTACCGCCTCTTCCTGCAGTTCAAGGTCGGCGGCATCGTCCACACGGCGCCGTTCACGGTCGAGGTGGGGCGATGAGCACCCCTGTCACCGAGCGGCTCGAGCTGCCGATCGAGGGCATGACCTGCGCATCCTGTGCGGCTCGGATCGAGCGACGGCTGAACGAGCTGGACGGCGTCACTGCCACCGTGAACTACGCGACCGAGAGGGCGGCGGTGGACTTCGACCCGTTGGTCCTGGCCCCGGTCGATCTGATCGACGCCGTCGCCGAGGTCGGCTACGCGGCGCACCTGCCCGACGAACCGGCCGAGACGTCAGCGGCAGGGCTCGACCCGACGGCGTCGCTGAAGCAACGGCTCGTCGTCTCGGCGGTGCTTACGGTTCCCGTGCTCCTGATGGCGATGGTCCCCGCTCTCCAGTTCAGGAACTGGCAATGGCTGGCGTTGCAGCTCGCGACCCCCGTCGTCCTCTGGGGCGGGTGGCCCTTCCATCGCGCCGCCTGGCAGAACCTGCGCCACGGTGCTGCGACGATGGACACGTTGATCAGCGTGGGCACTCTCGCGGCCTACGGCTGGTCCGTCGCGGCGCTCTTCTTCCTCGATGCCGGGACCCCCGGGATGAAGATGCCGTTCGAGCTGACCCTCTCGCAGGGCACCTCGGGCGAGAACATCTACTTCGAGGTCGCAGCGGTCGTGACCGTGTTCGTGCTCGCCGGACGCTATTTCGAGTCTCGCGCGAAACGCCGCGCAGGGGCGGCGCTGCGGGCGCTGCTCGAGCTCGGCGCCAAGGACGCCTCGCTCCTCGAGCCCGACGGGACCGAGCGTCGTGTCCCGGTCGAGCAGCTGCAGGCCGGCGATCTCTTCGTCGTGCGCCCGGGCGAGAAGATCGCAACGGACGGCGTCGTCGTCGAAGGGGCGAGTGCAGTCGATCAGTCGCTCCTGACCGGAGAGAGCGTGCCGGCGGAGGTGACGGCTGGTGACGACGTCAGCGGGGCGACCGTCAACGTCGGGGGCAGGCTCGTCGTTCGTGCGACCCGCATCGGCGAGGAGACCGCACTCGCCCAGATCGCGCGGCTCGTGACGGAGGCCCAGACGGGAAAGGCGCCCGTGCAGCGGCTCGCCGACCGCGTCTCCGCGGTCTTCGTACCCGTGGTGATCGTGCTCGCCGTCGCGACCTTCGGGTATTGGAGCGGAGCGGGAGCCGGGCTCACCTTCGCCTTTTCGTCGTCGGTTGCCGTCCTGATCGTCGCCTGCCCGTGCGCACTCGGTCTCGCGACTCCGACGGCGCTGCTCGTCGGCACGGGCCGGGGTGCTCAACTCGGGATCCTGATCAAGGGACCGGAGATGCTCGAGTCCACGCGACAGGTCGACACCATCGTCCTCGACAAGACGGGCACCGTCACCGCCGGGCGCATGAGCCTCGTCGAGGTCGTCACCGCGAGCGACGGGGAGCGCTCCGAGGCGCTGCACCTCGTCGGCTCGCTCGAGCACGGGTCGCAGCACCCGATCGCCGACGCGATCGCGACCGCGGCGGGCCGGGAGCGCCCGCTCGGCGTCCTCGAGGGATTCCGGAGTCGCGACGGCCTCGGCGTCGAAGGGGTCGTCGACGGTCACGCGGTCGTCGCCGGCCGGCCGGCGCTCCTCGCGCGAGTGGGGGCTCGACCTCCCTGCCGAGCTCGACGCGGCTCTCGCCGCGCGCAGGAACAGGGCCAGACCGCGGTCGCTGCGGCGTGGGACGGCGTGCGCCCGCGCGATCTTCGTCGTCGCGCGACACGGTCAAGCCGTCGAGCGCCGAGGCGATCGCCGAGTTGAAACGGCTCGGCTTGCGGCCGGTGCTCCTCACGGGCGACAACGAGCACACGGCCCGCGCCGTCGCCGCCGACGGTCGGGATCGACGAGGTGATCGCCGAGGTGCTGCCGGCCGAAAAGGCGGCCGTCGTCGGCGCCTGCAGGCAGACGGCCGGATCGTGGCGATGGTCGGAGACGGCGTCAACGATGCCCCTGCGCTCGCCCAGGCCGATCTCGGCCTCGCAATCGGCACCGGCACGGACGTTGCGATCGAGGCGAGCGACCTCACTCTCGTCAGTCGGCGACCTACTCGCCGCGGGCGATGCGATCCGCCTCTCGCGGCGGACCCTGACGACGATCAAGGGCAATCTCTTCTGGGCCTTCGGGTACAACATCGCCGCGCTTCCTCTCGCCGCTGCCGGCTACCTGAATCCGCTCATCGCAGGCGGTGCGATGGCCCTCTCGAGCGTGTTCGTCGTCTCGAACTCGCTGCGCCTGCGGGGGTTCAAGACGCGCCGCGCTCGGAGGGTCTCGCCGCTCTGACGTCGCCGACCGCCGTGTCGTTGTTGTTGTTTCAGGCGACGATGCGGTAGACCTGGAAGACCTCTGCGAGCTCGCGATTCACGTTTGTCCCGTGCACCTTTGCAAGGTTCCAGATGTATTCGGCGTTCGCGTAGCGGCGATGCTGCTGCGACGCGTATTTCTCGACGGCAGCGATCTTGCGCTCGAGGTGCCGCTGCTCGAGCCCGATGTAGGCCCCGTACGAGAAGTCGAAGTTGTTCCAGGGGATCTCGTAGCCGAGGATCGTGGTGCGCTTGAACGCCCGCAGGCCCTCCTGGGCGATTGTCTGGTGGTCCTGGTGGACGTCGTGATGCGAGGGCAGGAAGACGACATCGGGCCGCCATTCATCCCACAGCGCGACGAGAAGCTCGAGGATGTCCTGGCGGCGGTCGGGGAACGTGCGCACGTCGAAGTCGTGCACCGTCAGGTGCGATTCGGGGATCCCGAGCTCGGCCGTCGCCTCGCGCACCTCGCGGGCGAGCGTGTCCGGCGCGAACCCGGGCGGCAGGGAGCGCGTCGCGATCGAGAACGCGACGTACCGCACCTCGCACCCGGCCTCCACGAGGCGGGCGGTCGTCCCGCCGCAGCCGAACTCGCCGTCATCGGTGTGCGGCGCGAGCACGAGGGCACGGCGGCAGGCCTCGATCACGTCGGCCCCACCTTACGTGGAACGCTGACCGCGAGGCCCACGAGCCCGAGCAGCGCCCACGTCATCGGATCCTCGAGAAGCGCGTTGTAGAAGAAGCTGTGCACGATGATCGCCACCAGCGTAAGGCCCACGGCGAACGACACGCGCGACGTGAAGCCTCTGCCGAGGCCCCGGAGGGCGGCGAGGAGCGCGGCCACGCAGAGCCAGCCGAAGAGGACGAGGCCTGGAAGTCCTTCTTCTGCGGCGACCGTGACGGGCGTCGTGTGGGATGCAGCCTTCTTCGGCCGCTTGCCGGGGAGCCCGGTGCGCTCGGCGTAGGCACGCCTGAATCCACCTGCACCGACCCCGCCGAGTGGATGCGCGACTGCGATCCGCAGGCCCTGCCCGACGAGCGTCGCGCGGTCGCTCGTGACCGAATCGACGCCTGAGCGCGACTTGGCCTCCACACGGTGGCGCACCTGTGGAACGGCGAGCGATCCGAGCGCGAGCAGGAGCACGACCACCGCCGCCACGACGACGGTGCTACGGCCCCAGACGACGACCGCCGCCACGAAGACGCCGGCGGCGAGCGCCACGAAGCTCGACTGCGAGAAGGAGAAGAAGAGGCCCACCCACATCGCCGCGACGACGCCGTAGAGGCCCGCGAGCTTCCACCCGCGAAGGCCGCCGAGGAGGATCCCCGCGAGCGCGGTCAGGACCCCGACGGTGAGATACCGCCCGTAGATCGACGGGTCCCAGAAGATCGAGTTGACCCGGAAGAACGGCGCATATGCGTTGCCCACGATCACCTTCGGGTTCCAGAAGACGTCGCGCGTCACCCACTGGTAGACGCCGATCGAGGCATACACGAGCGCCGTGCCGACGAGCGCGACCCAGAGCCAGGTGATGAAGCGGCCGCGCCACGGCAGCCGGGCGAAGCCGAGTGCGAGCAACCCGAATGGGAGCACGAAGGCGCCGACGAAGATCGATCCCTCACGCAGGTCGACCGCCCACAAGAGCGTCAGGCCCGTCCAGGCGACGAAGGCTGCGAGCGGGACGGCGATCTGCCCGAGCTCGCGGTGACGTCTCTCACGCCGGACGACGAGCTGCCACCCGAGTGCGCCCGCCAACGAGCCGACGACGACGTAGAGCGGCAGCAGGAGATTGGCGTCTTCGTCGCCGAGCTGAACCGGAATCCGCACCGGCACGCAGGCGAGCGTCGCGAATGCGAGGAGGTACGGGGCGCGCAGCAGCGCCCAGGCTCCCGCTGCTGCGACGACGACACCGGCGACGGCCACAGCGGCGAGCTTTGGCGTGCTCATGTCGGGCGCGAGATACGAGGCGAGCCCCGCGAGGCCGGCGGCCCACGCGACGAGACCGGCGACGCGAAACCTCCGCCGGTCGGCCACGAACAGCAGTGCGAGCCCGGCGCAGCCGATCACGCTCCCTGCCTGCGCGGCCAAGCTCACGGTGTCGTGCTCCGGACGAAGACGGCTGCACGCGCACTCCGGCCGTTCGCGGTCACCGTGAGCGTGAACCGACCCGGCTGCAAGGGGGCTCGGAGCCGGAGAGTGCCCGGCTTCGTCGTGCCGCTGCGGGCGCCGAGCGTCCACGTGATACGTGCGGCATCACTCAGAATGAGCACGGCGATGCGTGAGCCCGGGGTTGCTTCGATCTCCTTGCGGCCGAGCGCGACGTACCGGATCACGACCGTCTTCTCCCGCGACCTGCGGCCCTCGTTGCCGGCGACGTCGATCGCTCCCAGTTGCAGCCGATACGGGCCCTGCGCGAGCGGCTCGCCCAGCTTCGTCCCGAACCAGTCGATCGTCCCCTCGGTCTTGCGCCCCTTCTTCAGCACCGCACGGGCCCGGTCGACGTAGAGGGACACTCGCGCCGGCTCGTCGACGCGATAGCCCACGACGACGCGATCCGCACGCCGGTCGCCGTCGGGCGAGAAGACCCGGGGCGCGAGGCGTGTCATCGCCACTCGCGGCGGCGTGGTGTCGACCCTGATCGGGTTCGGCAACACGATCGTGCGGTGCTGGCGCTCCAGCTTGACGCGGGCCTTGTACGCGCCCTCGGGGGCGATCGCGCCCGTATCGTCGCGGCCGTTCCAGGCGAAAGCGACAGCGCCCCGGCGGTCGGACTCGTGCCGCGCGAGGCGACGGACGACGTTGCCGTCGCGGTCGATCACGTCCACATCGAGCCGGTCGCCCTCGCGGAGCCGGAACGCGATCACGGCGGTGCTCGTCCCGCACTCACAGACGGGCGAGAAGACCTTGGTCACTTTGGTCCCGAGGATGGGGCTCGGCGTCAGCTTCAGCGACTCCGTGTACGCAAAGGCGACCGCCGTGGCGGCGAGCAACGCCGCCACGAGGGCGACTGGCGCGTATCTGGCCACGGCCGAGAGATTCTAGGGCGCACCGGCACTCGGCCCGCGGGCATACTTCACAAAGTGAAGCGTCGAGCCGATCCGTACCGCGACGTCCAGGTGATCGATGCCCGCGCACCGAGAACGAACCAGGCCGTGGTCGGCCTCGTCGCGTCGCTCGCGGTGCTGACGGGCTGGTGGCTGCTGCTCGCGCTGTTGGCGCTCCAGCTCGCGCTCGGCCTCACCCTCGGGCGACGCTGGTGCCTGGCATGCGTCTTCTACTTCGAAGTACTGCAGCCGCGACTCGGCGAGGGGCCGCTCGAGGACAGCCGCCCCCCGCGGTTCGCCAACATGGTGGGCCTCGCGTTCCTGGGCACTGCCTCGGCCGCGTACGTGGCCGGCTGGGCGACGGCCGGCGCGGTTCTCGGCGGGATCGTCGCGGCGTTGGCTCTCCTCGCGGCAGTAACCGGGTTCTGCACCGGCTGCACCGCCTACAAGCTGGGCTACACGCTCACGGGCCGCACATTCGAGTCCTGTCCGCTGCCGCCGCCGCTCGCCGACGCCGCGGCGTGACCGAACCGGTTTGACCTACGACTCCGCCAGCCCCCAGTCGAGCACGACGCGCCAGCCGTCGGGATCCGCGATCGTGATGCTGCGTCCGTCCCAGTACGGGTTCTCGGGCTCGACATCCGGGTACCCGAGGTCTGCGAGCCGTCCCGAGGCGAGCTCGGCTGCCTGCTCCGACTCGACGTAGAGCACGAGGAGATTGTCTGCGCTCGGCGCAGGGCACGCGCTGCCGTCGGCGTGCGAGGTGAACTCGAGGTGCACGTCGCTGCCGGGCAGGCCGAGCATGACGCCGTCGTACCCCGAATGGCCCTCGAAACGGCCGAGCTCGGCCAGTCCGAGACCGTCGCGATAGAACGTGATCACCTCGTCGAGCCGGTCTGTTGGTCGGGCGAAGCGAATCCGCAGCACCGGCAGCTCCGGCGGCCAGGTCACGTGGGCTCCGGCTCCGAGACGCGTTCGGGTGTTACGACCGGCGGCAGCGCCCGCCTCAGGTACCAGCGGGCCGCGAACGAGAGGCCGACGACGAGCGCAATCGTGATCACGGTGAGAACGATCGCGTTGGCGCCCGGCGGGTCGAGCAGCTTCACGCCCGAGAGCGAGAGGACGAGCGCAAGCCCGACCCGCAGTGCACGGTCAGGGAGCTTCACCGTCAGCTGGCTCCCGAGCAGGACGCCCGGGATCGAGCCGATCAGCAGCCAGCCCGTCGCGTGGAGGTCGACGCTGCCGGTGACGAAGTGTCCGAAGCCGGCCACCCAGAGCAGCAGCGCCGCCTGGAAAAGATCCGTGCCGACGATCTTCGCGGCCGTCAACGGGAATGCGATCATCATCACGAGGCCGAAGAACGTGCCCGAGCCGACCGACGTCAGGCCGACGATGAAGCCGCCGAAGACGCCGAGCAGGACCGCGATCACCCGGTCGTGCCGCTGCAGGATGAACGGTGCATCGTTCCCGTGTGGACGCACGAAGGCCTTGATGAAGAAGCCGATCCCTCCGATCACGAGCGTCGCACCGAGGACCGTCTGGGCGGCACTCTCGTACCCGTTTCCGTAGGTGTCGGATAGGTACGACGACAGGGCCACGCCGACGAGGGACGCCGGCGCCGAGCCGATCAGCATCCACATCACGAGGCGGGCATGGACGTGCCCGAGCTGTCGATGCCGGGCGGCGCCGAACGACTTGAAGATCGCCCCGTGCAGGATGTCCGTGCCGATCGCGACAGTCGGCTTGAATCCGAAGACGAGGATCAGCATGGGCGTCATCAGCGAGCCACCGCCCATCCCCGTCATCCCGACGAGAAGGCCGATCAGCAGGCCCGCGATCGACAGCTTCCAGTCCATCGCCCTAGGTCGCGGGTTCCGTCGCCGGCACGAGTAGCTCCTTCAGCGTGTCTCCGCGGAGGCCGAGGCGGAGCGTCTCGAGTGGGATCACCTCGTCCGGCGGGATGTTGCCGAGATTCACATTCGGGCCGAAGTGCTTCACGAACCAGGCCTGCGAGGACTTCGTCGGCGCCTCGAAGATCAGGTCGTCGATCGAGACACCGTGCGCGATCTCGTCGATCAGCCCCGTGCGCATGTCGCCGTCCTTGCGGAAGATCCCGGCGGTGCCGCCCTCCCGCGCCTCCGTGATCACTTTCCACGAGCCCGCCTCGAGCTCCTCCTTGATCCACTCGACCCACTGATACGGCGCGTAGACGACGTCCGAGTCCTTCGAGCCGACCTCCGAGAGCACCGTGAAGTCGCGGGCGAAGTCCGTGATCATTTCGAGCTTCTCGTCACGCGGGATCTCGATCGTCCCGTCCGAGATCTCGACGTGAGCGAAGCGATGCTCGACGAGCCAGGCCTTGAACTCGTCGATCTTCCCCTTCGCGTAGACCGCCTCGAAGAGCGTGCCCCCGCAGACGACCGGCGTCTGGAAGTGCCGGTAGAGCGCGATCTTCTTCTCGAGGTTGTTCGTGACGTAGCTCGTGCCCCAGCCCAGCTTGACGATGTCGACGAAGTCCCCTCCGGTGTCGAACATCCCTTCGATGTCGCGGATATTGAGGCCCTTGTCCATGACGTGCGTGAGCCCGTTCTCCCGGGGCTTGCCCGGGCGGGAGGGGACACCGAGCCAGCCGTCGCTAAAGCCGGGCATAGAGCTCCTTCAATTTGTCGTGTGCGCGGGCCTGCACGTCGTGGTAGAGCGAGTTGCCGTGTGCGTCGATGCCGACGATCAGCGGCCCGAAGTCCTTGACGCGGAACTTCCAGAGGCACTCGGGCATCAGCTCCTCCCACAGCACCTCCTCGATCTCCTCGATCTGCGTCGTCTCGAGCGCCGCGGCACCGCCGACGATCGCGAAGTAGACCATCCCGAGACGTTGCATGGGCTCGATCGCGACGTCCGGGAAACCACCCTTGCCGCAGATGGCGCGGACGCCGTACTGCTCCCCGAGGCCCTCGGTGAAGCGCACCATGCGCGCGCTCGTCGTCGTGCCGATGCAGATCTTCTCATACGTGCCCCTGCCCTCGGAATCGGTCGCCACCTTGCGGACGTTCGGCGCCGTGTGGAGGAGGAATGCGCCCGAGAGGTCCATCGGCGGCTCCACACCCTGGTCGAAGATGCGGATCTGGGTGCGGTCGCGGATGCCGATGATGTGGCCCTGCACCGTGACCTCGTCGCCGGCACGGAGCTCCAGGATGTGCGCCGGGTCCGTGATCGGGAAGGTGACTTCGTGGTGGGCCATGGCTAGAACTCGCGGTCGAAGTCGATGGAGCCGTCGGCAGCGATGTGGGCCGATGCGCGGCGGGCAGCCCAGCACTGGTAGTTCACGGCGACGGGATTCAGGGTCATGTGCGTGTCGGCGTGCTCGATGTGGCACTGGAGGACGGTGACGTCGCCGCCGAGGCCCATCGGGCCGATCCCGGTCTCGTTGAGCAGGCCGTAGAGCTCGTCCTCGAGCTGGGCGACGAGCGGATCGGGGTTACGGGTGCCGACCGGGCGGGCGATCGCTTCCTTCGCGAGATACATCGCATAGTCGGCGGAGCCACCGATCCCGACGCCGACGATGCCGGGCGGGCACGGCTTGCCGCCGGCGTCGACGATCGACTCGAGCACGAATTTCTTGATCCCCACCACACCGTCGGCCGGCACGCACATCTTGAGGAAGCTCATGTTCTCGGAGCCCGAGCCCTTCGGCACGCACTTGACGTCGAGACCGTCCCAGTCGGGGATGAAGTCCCAGTGGACGATCGGCAGCCGGTAGCCGATGTTCGGCCCGGTGTTCTCCCGGGTCAGCACGTGCACCGCGTTCGAACGCAGTGGATGCTCGACGGTGGCGCGCGCCGTGCCCGCCTTGAGAGCGGCGTAGATGCGGGTGGGATGGAGCGGGAAGTGCTCGCCCACGCGGCACGTGTACACGGCGATGCCGGTGTCCTGACAGACGAGGTTCTTCTGCTCGTCGGCGATCGAGACGTTTCGGTGAATCGTCTCCAGGATCCGGATGCCGGTCTTCGAGGTCTCGCGGTCGCGCGCGGCCGCCAGCGCGTCACGGAGATCCTGCGGGATGTCCTTCAGCGCCCAGACGTACAGGTGCGCAGCGGCATCCTCGACGGCCCCTTCGAGATCGGTGGTGGTGATCGTGCTCATGCGCTCGCTTTCTCCGAGGCTGCCCGACCCGCGCGACGTCCGAAGACGACGCACTCGAGCAGCGAGTTGCCCATCATGCGGTTGCGCCCGTGGGTGCCGCCCGCGATCTCACCGCAGGCGTACAGGCCCTCGAGCGTTGTCTCGGCATTCTCGTCGATCACGAGTCCGCCGTTCTGGTAGTGGAGCACCGGGTAGGTGAGGAGTGGCTCGGTGAGCGGGTCGATCCCGGCGCCGCGGTAGCGCCGCAGCATGTACGGCAGCGACACGTTCGCGTCGGCCTCGGGGATCCGGGTCGTGTCGAGATACACGGCCGGGCGGCCATCCTCGGTCTCGACACCGCGGCCGGCGGCGACCTCGTCGAAGATGGCCTGGGAGACGATGTCGCGCGGCCCGAGCGAGTCGGTGAACTCCTCGCCGTCCGCGTTGAGGAGGACGGCGCCGTAGGCGCGCGTCGTCTCGGGGATCGAATAGCCCTGCATCGTCACGGGCCAGGCGCCGCCGTTCGGGTGGTACTGCAGAGCGTCGAGATCACGCGCCTCGGCGCCGATCTGGAGCGCGATCGCAGTCACCTCACCTGTCGCGTTCGGGTGATTCGTCGACAGCTCCTGACGACGGATCGCCTCCGCGTAGCAGCGGCCGCCGGCCGCGAGCACGACCGTGCCGGCAGCAAGCGTGACGATTTCGCCGTCCCTCACCTCGAACGACGCATGCCAGCCCGTCGGCGTCTCGTCGAGCGCAGCAAGCGCATGGTTCGGGAAGGTGGTGGCGCCCCCAGCCTCGTGGGCGTCGCGGAGCGCCTTCGTGATCGCGTGCCCGGTGCGGTCGCCCACCTGGAGGAGCCTCTTCCGGGTGGCGCCGCCGCAGCGCGCAAGTCGGTAGCCGCCGTTCTCGCGCGTGAACGCACATCCGAGGTCCTCCAACCAGTGGATCGCGGACTGCGCGTCGCCGGTGAGGATCTCGACGAGCCGTGCATTCGCGGTCTCGTGCGACGATCGCATCACGTCCTCGGCGTGCAGCGCGGGGGCGTCGTCGTCGCCGAAGGCCGCCTGGATGCCGCCCTGGGCCTTCGACGAGTTGTTGGCCTGGATCGAGCCCTTGGTCGCGAGCGCCACCGTCGCTCCTGCCCGTTCGGCCGCGACGGCAGCCGCGAGACCGGAGGCGCCGCTGCCGATCACGAGCACATCGAATCGAGCCGAGGGCTGCATATCCCTAGGGTACCAAGTCGCATTATCCGTTGCATTAGCGTGTCTTATCGCGGAATTGCCGACTGGTGCCCGGTCACGCCTGCGATAGAATCGCCCCATGCCCCAGATCGCCGATGTGATGCGTCCGGACTTCATCGAAGTCGCACCCGAGGACACCCTCGGCGAGGTGGCCGAGCGGATGACGGCGAAGAACGTGGGCGCGGTCGTCGTCAAGGACTTCGGCACGCTGATCGGGATCCTGACCGAGCGCGACCTGCTCAAGGCCATGGCCGCCCGCGTGCACTCGAGCGAGGCGCGCGTCCGCCAGTGGATGACCGTCGACCCGGTGACGGCGACGGCCGACACCGACGTCGAGGATGCCTCGCGCGTGATGCTCGAGCACGGCTTCCGCCACCTGCCCGTGCTCGACGACGACGGCCAGGTGACCGGCGTCGTCAGCCTCCGGCGCGTCGTCGGCGCCGCTCAGGCAGCCCCCGACCCGGCCTAGGCGCGCTTGCCTCGGTCCATCGGGGCCGGCATCCGGCTTACCGTTTCTCCCGGACGAACGCGACGAATTCCTCTGCCGCCCGCGTCGGTGCCCGGCCGGATGCACGCACGAGCGCGATCTCCCGCCTCGCGTTCATGCCCTCGAGCCGGGCTTCTGCGAGCGTGCCGGCCGCCAGGTCGGATTCGACGGCGGTCCGTGAAATGAAGGTGACGCCGTAGCCCGCCTGGACGGCGCTGCGCACCGACTCCTGGAGCCCGAGCTCGAGCGACGTGGACAAATCGCGCAAGCGAACGCCCATCGACCGCAACTCGTCCTCGACCACCTGCCGGACCCCGGCTCCCTCCTGCATCACGATCAAGGTCTCGGGCCGTAGCTCGTCGATCCCGATCGTCCGGCCCGCAAACGGGTGCCCGGGAGGGCAGATCAGGATCACCTCGTCCTCGAGAATCGGCTCGAAGCGCACCGCCCGGTGGCGGCGGGCAGCGCCGACGATGCCGAGCTCGAGCTCGCGGTCGGCGACGAGGTCGACGACCGCCTGGGTGTCGTGCACCTCGAGGGCGACGCGCAGCTCGGGATGCCGCAGCTGGAACTCGCAGAGCAGGATCGGCACGGCCACCGCGGCCGGGCCGGTCGAAGCCCCGATCGACAGCTCGCCCGTCAGTGCGCCGGCACCTTCGGAGGCGACCTCGGCCAGCATCTGCTCCTCGAGGTGCAGGAGGCGCTGGGCACCGCGATAGAGGCGCAATCCGGCCTCGGTCGGCTCCACCCGGCGACCCGAGCGATCGAGCAGCTGGGTGCCGAGCCGTTTCTCGAGCGCTCTGACCTGGAGCGAGACGGCCGGCTGGGTGACACCGAGCCGTTCGGCCGCCTGGGAGAAGCTTCGCCGTTCGACCACGGCGCAGAACGCGGCAAGCTGTCGCGTATCCATAAGTCGATGTTATCCCAGATAGCGTGCAACCGGCTGTATAATACGACTGTGTATATTGATCGTGTTGTATAATACGGCTGTGTATAGCGAAAACCCCTTCACCTTCGGGAATCTCGCTCTCGACGACGCCTTCGTCGACCGCGAACAGGAGCTCGAGGCCCTGCTCGCCGACCTCCGCAGTGGTCAGGACGTCCTGCTGGTCGCGCCACGGCGCTACGGGAAGTCGTCGCTCGCGCTGCGCGCCGTCCAGGCGGCACTCCGGGAGGACATCCTGGTTGCGAGCTGCGACCTGATGCGCACACCGACGAAGGAGCGCTTCGCAGGAGCGCTGGCGAAGACGATTCACGACGACCTCGCCTCGCCTGTCGACCAGGCACGCGATCGGGCGGCAGGGCTCTTCCGGGGCTTGCGGATCCGGCCGACGATCGAGCTCGACCCGGATGACGGGGACCTCAGCTTCTCGTTTCGCGCGAGCCGGGCCGGCTCGGACATCGACGACACGATCGAGCATCTCCTCGAGCTGCCCGGCCGCATCGCGGCCGAGCGGAAGCGCCGCATCGCGATCGTGTTCGACGAGTTCCAGGAGGTCATGGACCTCGATCCGAAGCTGCCGAACCTGATGCGGTCGGTGTTCCAGGGCCAGCCGCACGTCGCGCACGTCTACCTCGGCAGCAAGCGGCACGCGATGCAGTCGATCTTCAACGACCGCAACGAGCCCTTCTGGCGCAGCGCCCGGCACATGGAGCTCGGACGACTGCCGGAGGCCGCGCTCGCGGCCCATCTGCGGGACCGGTTCGAGGCAACCGAGCGCGACGCAGACGACGAGGCGATCCTCCGGCTCCTCGCCGTGACCGATGGTCACCCCTACGCGACGCAGGAGCTCGCGTTCTTCACCTGGTCGCACGTGCCCCACGGACACGCGGCACGCGAGAGGGACGTCGAGGCGGGACTCGCGGACGTGCTCAACGCCGAGCACAACAATCTCTCGCGACTGTGGGACGGATGCACGCGCAACGAGCGACTCGTCCTTCTCGCCCTCCGCGAGGGCGCGCAGAGCCTCTTCAGTGAGGAAACCCGCGAGCGCAAGGGGCTGCCCGCGGCGACGTTCGTCCAACGCGCGGTCAAGTCGCTCGTGCGCGACGATACCGTCGAGCAGCTTCCCGACCGGCGGTACCGGCTCGCCGAGCCTTTCCTCGCCGAGTGGCTCGACCGCGATCGCTCACCACGGATGGAGCACGGAGCATGAAGGTCTGGATCGACATGACGAACTCGCCGCACGTACCGTTCTTCCGTCCGCTGATCGCCCTGCTCGAGCAACGCGGACACGACGTCCACGTCTCGGCGCGTGACTTCGCACAGACGCTCGAGCTCCTCGACCGGGCAGGCATCCGCCACGACATCGTCGGACCGCCACACGGGGGCGCCGGTCGGGTGGGGAAGGCCCGCACGATGGGCTCGCGCCTGCGGGCGCTCCGTGGCTGGGCCGGGCCACAGCACTTCGATCTCGCCCTCTCACACGCCTCGCACGAGCTCCCGCTGGCCGCTCGCTCGCTGGGTGTGCCCTCGGCGTACG
Source organism: uncultured Thermoleophilia bacterium (assembly GCA_963799905.1). Lineage (GTDB taxonomy): Bacteria > Actinomycetota > Thermoleophilia > Gaiellales > Gaiellaceae > Gaiella. The sequence continues at coordinate 55,592 of CAWCYU010000006.1, read as the reverse complement.
CGTACGACTACGAATTCGCCCGCGCCCAGCACACGCTCGGCTCGCGCGCGGCGACCCGGGTCGTCGCGCCCGCCGTCATCCCGCAGGAGCGGCTCGACCGGCTCGGCGCCTTCACCGCCAAGGTGCGCCGCTACCCGGGGCTGAAGGAGGAGTACTACCTCTCGGGGCTCGCACCCGACCCCGGCGTCCTCACGCGCCTCGGGCTCGATCCGTCGAAGGTGCTCGCCGTCGTGCGCACTCCTCCCGAGGTCTCGCTCTACCATCGTCACGGAAATCCGCTCTTCATGGACGTCCTCGTGCGCCTCGGCAACGACGTGACCGTTCAGGCGGTGGTCCTCCCGCGTACGCCGGCGCAGCGCGACGCGCTCCGCGAGGCGGCGTTTCCGTCGCTCGTCGTGCCGGAGCACGCGATCGACGCACAGAGCCTGGTCGCGCTCGCCGACCTCGTCGTCTCGGCGGGCGGCACGATGAACCGAGAGGCGGTCGCGCTCGGAACACCGGTGTGGACCACCTTCGCCGGGCGGATGGGCGCGGTCGACGAAGCACTGATCGCGGCTGGGAGGCTCGCCGAGCTGACGGCAGCCGATGCGCTCGTCCTCGCGAAGAAGGAACCGGCATCCGTCGGCGACGCGCGCGATCCGGGGCTGATGCTCGACCTGCTCCTCACGGCGCTCGCCGGCTGACGCTCTCCCGCTGACGCTCCGCTTCGTGCCCTACGGAAGCGGGACGACCGCTGGCACCCGCTGAGGCTCCTGCACGATCCGGCTCAGCGCCCCGACGAGCTCGAGTGTGTCGCCTTCCTCGACCAGCCGCTCGAGCAGCGCGAGCTCCTCGTCGAGCCAGGCCGCCTCGACCGGCGGACGCGCGATCCGCTCGATCTTCGGGTGCGGGCTCGGAGAGACGATCTCGCCGTCGCCGACGAGCACCTCGTGGAGCTTCTCCCCGGAGCCGGGCCGATCAGCTCGATCGGGATCTCCGTCCCGGGCTCCTTGCCCGAAAGGCGGATCATGTTCTCGGCCAGGTCCATGATCCGAACCGGCTCACCCATGTCGAGCACGTAGACCTGCCCGCGCTCGGCGATGGCACCCGCCTGGACTACGAGCTGAACCGCCTCCGGGATCGTCATGAAGAACCGCGTCATCTCGGGATGCGTCACCGTCACGGGCCCTCCCTTCGCGATCTGGCGGCGGAAAATCGGGATCACCGAGCCGGACGAGCCGAGGACGTTGCCGAAGCGCACCGCCACGAAGCGCGTCGGCGACGTCCGACCGGTGGCCGTAGGTCTCGACGATCCACTCGCAGAGCGCCTTCGACTGGCCCATGATCGTCTTCGGATTCGCCGCCTTGTCGGTCGAGACGAGCACGAACCGCTTCGTGCCGAACTCGACGGCGACGTCTGCGAGCGTTCGCGTGCCGAGCGTGTTGTTGCGGACGGCCTCGATCGGGTTGGCCTCCATCATCGCGACGTGCTTGTACGCCGCCGCATGGAAGACGACCCCCGGCCGGTACTTGCCGAAGACCTGGCGCATCTTGCCGCCGTCCTTGACGTCGGCGACGACCGGGACGCCTGCGAGGAAGCCGCGTTCGCGCATGAGCTCGCGGTCGATCTCGAACAGCGCCGGCTCCGAGTGGTCGACGAGCACGAGCCGGGCAGGACCGAGTCGCGAGAGCTGCCTGCAGAGCTCGGAGCCGATCGAGCCTCCGGCTCCGGTGACCATCACGATCTCGCCCGAGACATAGCCGGCGATCGCAACCAGGTCGACCTCGACCGGCTCCCGCCCGAGCACGTCCTCGACCTCGACCGGACGCAGCTGCCGGATCAGGTCGAGGTCACCGCTCGACGAGCTCGGTCAGGCCCGGCAACGTCTTCACGGGCAACCCGCCGAGCCGCGCCGCCTCCACGATCCTGCCTCGCAGCTCACCCGAAGCGGACGGCATCGCAATCAGGATCTCGTCCGGACGGCGATCGCGGATCAAGGTCGGCAGGTCGGTCGTCGTCCCGAGCACGCGGATTCCGTGCAGGCGCAGGTTGCGCTTGCGCGGATCGTCGTCGACGAGACCGATCGGCGTGTACCCGAGGCCGGGATTCCGCAGCATCTCCTTGACCACGAGCTGTGCCGCATCACCGGCACCGACGACGATCGCCTCCTTGCCGCGGGCGACCACCTGCCCCGGTAGCGGGCGTTCGATCAGCGTCCGGGCCAGCAGGCGCGAGCCGGCCACGAACGCGAGGCAGAGGAGGAGGTCGATGAACCAGACGCCGGTCGGGACACGCGCCGGATGGAGCTCGAACAGGGTGAAGACGAGGAACGTGGCGAGCGATGCGAACCCGACGCCTCGGAGCGCCGACCACATGTCGCGCGTCGAGACGTACCGCCACCAGCGGTTGTAGAAGCCCGAGAGCGCGAACACCGTCAGCTGGATCCCGACGACGACGAGGATGATCTGCCAGTCGAGGTAGCGGTCGTAGTAGACCGGCCGTCCCTGGTCGAAACGCAGCAGCCAGGCGAGGGCCCAGGCGAGCGGCGATGATCCCGGCGTCGGCGGCGACCTGCCACAGCGCATGCCGGTTGAACGGCGTTCTCACAGCGAGACGCGAGCTCTGGGTACGGTGGACAGCTCGCTCTCCCCTGCGATCATGCAGCCGCGACCCCGGCGGCGGCGAGCACGGTCGCGACGACCTGCTCCTGCACCTCGGCGCCGATGCCGCCCCACATGGGCAGGGCGAGGTTCTCCGCGGCAGCGCGCTCGGTCTCGGGCAGCGAGCCCGGGCCGTAGCCGAGGTAGCCGCATCGCGGGCTGCAGGTGCAGCGGCGTCACGTAGTAGGAGGCCGATGCGATGCCGGCGCTCGGTCAGCGCGGCGATGCGATCCTCGCGCGATCGGGCGTCCGCACGACGTACATGTGGTAGACGTGGCCCGGCTCGTCGACCGGCAGCTCGACCGCCTCGCCGAGGCCGAGCTCGGCGTAGCGCGCGGCCGCCTTCGCGGCGCGCCTCGTTCCAGCCGGCCAGCTGCGGGCAGGAAGACCCGCAGCGCAGCGGCCTGGATCGCGTCGAGCCGCGAGTTGGTGCCGACGAGCTCGAACGTCTGCTTGTCGAGCGAGCCGTGGAAGCGCAGCATCCGGATGCGCTCGGCCACCTCGTCGTCGCGGCACGCGACGAGCCCGCCGTCGCCGAGGGCGAACAGGTTCTTCGTCGGGAAGAAGCTGAAGGTCGAGCAGACGCCCGTGCTCGCGACGCCGGTCGCGCCGAACGCCTGCGCCGCATCCTCGATCAGCGGCAAGCCGAGCGCCGCGAGCTCGGCGAGCGGCGCCGGGCGGCCGAAGAGGTGCACGGGCATGATCGCCTTCGTCCTCGGCGTGATCCGCGCGGCGACGTCCTCGGGATCGAGGTTGAGCGCTGACGGGATCGATGTCGGCGAACACGGGCGTGGCGCCGACGCGGGCGATCGCCTCGGCCGTGGCGTAGAACGTGAACGACGGGCAGATCACCTCGTCGCCGCGCGCCGATCCCCATCGCCTCGAGCGAGAGGACGAGCGCATCGGTGCCGTTCGCGACGCCGATCGCGTGCGGCACGTCGAGATAGGCCGCGGACTCGTGCTCGAAGGCCTCGACCTCGGGACCGAAGATGAACCGGCCCGACTCGAGCACCTCGGCGAACCGCTCCTTGAGCTCGGGGATCAGCGGCGCGTACTGCGCCTTCACGTCGACAAGCGGGATCACGAGGTTCGAGTGTACCGGGCAGGTGGGCCGTCGACCCGCTGAGCAGGGAAAAGCCCGGGAGCGGCTACGCCGGCTGAGCGAGCCCGGCGCCGCGCAGGACGTGTCGCGCGACGAGCGCAGCGGCGACGACGACGAGCACGGCGACCGCGATGTCCGCGAATCGGAACGCGTGATGGAAGCTCTCCCAGCTCGCGCCCGCCGCCCAGCCGCCCCGGCGAACGCGAAGCACCAGATCGCGGAGCCGATCAGCGTGAGGATCGTGTAGCGCCGGAACGGGGCCTCGAAGATCCCGGCCGGGATCGAGATGAACGAGCGCACGACGGGCGTGACGCGGCCGAGGAAGACGGCCCAGTCCTCCCAGCGGTCGAACCATGCCTCCGCACGTTCGAGCTTGGCGTGGTCGAGGTGGAGCCACCGCCCGTGCCGCTCGAGATACGGCCGCCCTCCGCGACGCCCGATCTCCCACCCGAGCACGCTGCCGATCAGGTAGCCGATCGTGCCGGCGAGCGCGATCGCGAGGTAGGCCGACAGCCCCGGCGCGAACGTGTAGCCGAAGAGCGTCACGGACTGGCCCGCGATCGCACCCGATGCGATCGCACCGCCGTAGACCATCACGACCTCGCTCGCCGCCGGGAAGACGGCGTCGATCAGCATCAGCACGAAGACGGCGTAGAGCCCGTAGTCGCCGATGAGCTGGGTCAGCGTGCTCGAGAGCGAGGCCACCGGCATCGGCGGCACTCTACTTCGCGTCGTCAGCGCTTCGGGCCGACGATGCGCTGCACCGCGAAGGTCACGGGCGAGCTCGATCGTCCCGAGCGTGTTCTTGGCCACGACCCGGAGAACGTACTTCGCCGCCCTTGACCGCCTTCTTCGCGCGGTCGAGGCCGTTCCAGGTCACGCCCTGTCGGCCGGGCGCGTAGCGGCGCGTCGCGAGGGTGCGCACGACCTCACCCGTCGGCGTCTCGACGGTGACGACGACCCGCGCCTCCGTCGTCTGCTTCCACGCGATCGGAGGTCGCGGCCGCCGGCGGGCAGGAACAGCTTCTTCGGGTCGCTCACGAGGAAGCCGACCGTCGAGTTGACGAGGAACGTCTGGCGTCATCTCGGACGGCTGCCCGACGTCGTCGGTCGCCGACGACGGTCAGCTTCCACTTGCCCTGGATCGGCGGCTCGGCTGCGATTCGCGCCGCGGTGGCTGCGGACGCGAGCGCGGGTGCGGCAACGGGTCGGAGGCGGCGGGAACGGGACGGCGTAGCTGCCGGGCTGCACGGGTCACGGCCTCCGAGTAGGCGACAGCGCCGTTCGGCGCCGTCGAGCGTCACGGTCACGGTCGAGGGCCTCACGACCTTGTACCTCGAGCGTCTGGCGGTCACCCACGCCGTCGCCGTCCGGCGACACGACTGCGACTGCCGGCTGCACGAACACGCCGGTGTACTGCAGGAGGACCAGCGCGTGCGAGATCGGCCGCTCCGCGCCTCGATGGACGGTTGAGCAGCGACCCGTCGAACGCCATCGTCGTCGAGCCGCCCCCGTCGAGCGCCATGCCGGTCACGGCGCCGAGCCGCACGAGCGCCTGCGCGAGCTCGAAGTTCGTCATCCCGACCGAGTAGCCGGGCAGGCGCCCGTCGACGGCGACCAGGATGACGCGCCCGTCCGCGAGCTGTCCGAGCCCGGTGCGTGAGGTCCGCGGTGAGAGCTGGCTCGTCGTGAACGCCTCGCCGGCCCGGAACACGGGTGCTCCGTTGCGGACGATCTGAGGGCCGCCCCCGATCGCCGAGACGACACCCGGCCAGTCCGGCTTGAAGATCAGGCGCGTGATCACCTGCTGTCCGACCGGCGCCTCGGCCGTGAGGGCCGCCGCAGCGGCACCGACGGCGACGAGCACGCCCCCGCCGAGCGGGATCGGCACCGGTCCGCCGCCCGTCCGCACCTCGACGACCGGCACGGCCAGGTCGGCGTTCGGGACGGGCGCGGGAAACGGGAACAGGATCGCAGCGACCGCGCCGGGAATCGCGGGCGTCGTCGGCCCCCAAGCCTGGGTGTAGAGCGCGATCCCGTTGGCCGGCGGCGGCTCGTTGAGCGTGTTGAGCGTCCGCTTGGCACCGATCCCCTGCCAGGTTCCGAAGAACGAGATCCGCCGGACGTCGAGCGTCCCGTCGGTCGTGACGCCGGCACTGGAGCGGTCACCGTAGGGCGGGCTCGCGACCTGCCCGTCCCGCATCAGAACGCCGCTCGGGGCTCCGGTATCGAACGAGAAGAAGTCGCCGTTCACGCCCGCCGTGGTCGCGGTCGAGGCGAGCCGGCGTTGCATCGCCGTGAGCGTCTCGGTCCCGGTCAGGGTCTCGTTCGAGAGCGCCGGGGCGAGCGTCGTCGTCCCCCCGGGCCGGGGGCCGATCAGCACGTTCAGGGCGACCGGTCCGTGCGGCGTGAACTGCACTGCGCTGTCGAATGTCACGCCGGGCCACAGCGTGCGCTGTTGCGCGCCGCGCGGGAGCCGCGAGCACGAGAGCAGCGATGGCGATGAGGAGCAGGCGGCGGCGCATCGGTCGCTTCGAGACTACTTCGGAGATGTACTGATCCCTGCCAACGCTTACAGGATGCGAACGTTCCCGATGCCGCGGGCAGCGGCTCGAGGCGGCCCCTGCTCAGGCGAAGACGCGTACCTCGCGGTACAGCGTGTCGCGCTGCACCGGGACCTTGCCGAGCGAGCGGATCAGGTGGACGAGCTCGTCCGTCGAGGTGCGATGCGAGGTTCCCGCCGCCGAGACGACGTTCTCCTCGATCATCACCGAGCCCATGTCGTCGGCGCCGAACCCGAGCGCGACCTGACCGATCTTCAGGCCCTGCGTGACCCACGACGACTGGATGTGCTGCGACGTTGTCGAGGTAGATCCGCGAGACGGCCTGGGTCAGGAGGTAGTCGAACGACGTCGGCATCTGCTCGTCGGCGACGAGCGCCGCGAGGCGGTTGCCGTCGCGCTGGAACGTCCACGAGATGAACGCGCGGAAGCCGCCGGTCTCGTCCTGCACCTCGCGGACTCGCCGCATGTGCTCGACGCGCTCCTCGAGCGTCTCGACGTGCCCGTACATCATCGTCGCGGTCGTCGACATCCCGAGCCGGTGCGCATGGCGCATCACGTCGAGCCACTCGTCCGAGTTCGTCTTCTTCGGCGCGATGATGTCGCGGACGCGGTCGACGAGGATCTCGCCGCCGCCGCCCGGGAGCGAGTCGAGCCCCGCGTCGCGCAGGCGCGAGAGCGTCTCCCACACCGTCAGCTTCGACCGCCGCGAGATGTGCTGGATCTCGGGCGGCGAGAGGCAGTGCAGGTGGACCTCGTAGCGGCTCTTGATCGAGCTGAACAGATCCTCGTAGAACTCGATCCCGAGGTCCGGGATGATGTCCGCCCTGCATCAGGACACCGGTGCCGCCGATCGCGAGCGTCTCCTCGATCTTCTTGAAGATGACCGCCTTCGGCAGCAGGTAGCCCTCGCGCGTGTCGCCGGGGCTGCGGTAGAAGGCGCAGAAGTCGCAGTCGGTGACGCAGACGTTCGTGTAGTTGATGTTCCGGTCGATGATGAACGTGACCCGGTCGGGGTCGGTCTTGCCGGTTGCGCAGCTCGTTCGCGACGCGGCCGACGGCGACGAGGTCGCGCGAGCGCAGCAGCGCAGCGGCGTCGTCGTCGGTGATGCGCTCGCCGCTCGAGTGCACGCTCGAGAATCGCGGCGACCGTCGGCTGCGCAACGGCGATGCTCACGAGCCGCCGCTCACAATCGAACCTCGGCATCACGTGCGAATCGGAGCTCGGGCACGTGGTGCAGCTCGCCGACGTCCCGCGCCATCTCGAGGAACGTGTAGAACCCGGCCCGCTCACGCGGGCCGAAGCTGTAGCGGAGCTTCTCGAAGTAGCGCGCGAGGAAGCCGGCGGGATAGCCGTAGCGCGCGCTCGCCTCGTATGCGAGCTTCTCGGGCTCGGAGCGAGCGAGCCGGACGGACGCGACGAGCGCGTGCTCGAGGTCGGAGAGCCCGTCGACGACGGGCTCTGGCGCCGCCCAGACGGCGAACACCATCGGCAGTCCGGTGCGCTCGAGCCACAGCCGACCGAGGTCGTAGTGCGGCGTCGGGTCCTCGAAGGCGCTCTTCAGGGCGGCGTCGCCGATCAGGAGCTTGGCGTCGGCCTCGTCCTCGAAGGGTCGGATCTCGGCACCCGGGAGCAGCACGCGCGTGAGCACCACGGAGGTGGCGCTCTCGGGAGTGACGGCGACGGAGCGGACGCGGCCGAGCGGCATCCGCGTCACGAGCTGGATCGAGTCGACGGCGCCCTCGGACGAGACGCAGAGCCGAGGGAGGAGGCGCAGCCTGTCGGCGTGGCGCGCGTACTCGATCGACGAGATCGGCGCGATGTCGAGCTGCCCGTCGAGCAGCATCCGGTTGAGCTCGGTGGGCACGCCGATCGACCTCCTCCACCTCGTACTCGAGCCGATGGAAGACCGGTGCCATGTTGACGTAGCTGATTCTTCCGAGCTTGATCACGACGACACCCAGCGGAAGAAGGTGAGCAGGTTCCCGTCCTGGTCGAGCGTCGCGAACTCGCGCGATCCGAAGTCCGTCTCGTCGACGCCGTCACGCGACACGGGATGAAGCACGTCGCTCCGCTCGAGCTCGTCGTAGAGGTGGTCGACCTCGTCGACCATGATGCGACAGCTGGCCGTTCCTGCGATGAAGGATTCCGCACCCGAGCAGACGGGCCGGTCACGGAGGTCGTCGCGCTCGCGCCAGCTCTCGTCGCTCGACTCCCAGAGGTGCAGCACCGCATCGCCGCGACAGACGACGGCGAAGCCCCCGTCGTGGTGCAGGACCTCGAAGCCGAGCCGATCGCGGTAGAACGCGACCGCCGCGGCTGCATCCCGCACCGGCAGCGCAGGTATCGCCTGCGTCAGGCTCACCATTGCCGGATCGGGTTGTGAAGGGAGTCGCGCTGCACCGGGATCCGGCCCGCCTCGCGCACGAAGCGGACGAGCTGGTCGACCTTCTGCTCGGTCTCGGTGCGGGCTCCGGCGGCGTGGAAGATCGTCTCCCGCATCACGGTTCCCTGCACGTCGTTGGCGCCGAAGTGGAGCCCCACGGCAGAGAGCGGCATGCCCATCATGATCCAGTACGCCTTGATGTTCGGGATGTTGTCGAGCATCAGGCGCGAGACCGCCATCATCTTGAGGTCGTCGGACCCGGTCGTGTGACGGAAGCCGCGCCGTTCGAAGACCGTGTTCTCGGGATGGAAGGCGAGCGGGATGAACGCCACGAAGCCGCCCGTGCGATCCTGCTGCTCGCGGAGCCGCAGCAGGTGGTCGATCCGCTCCTCATAGGTCTCGACGTGGCCGTACAGCATCGTGCACGTCGAACGCAAGCCCATCCGGTGGGCGGTGTCGTGCACGTGGAACCAGATGTCCGCGTGCTCCTTGCCGGGTGCAACCAGCGCCCGCACCCGGTCGGCGAAGATCTCGGCACCTCCGCCGGGAAGCGAGCCCAGGCCCGGCAGCCTTGAGCTCGGCGAGCACCTCCTCGTGCGTCAGGCCCGACAATGTCGTCATGTGATGCACCTCGGAGGCCGTGTAGCACTTGAGGTGCACGTCCGGCAGCTCGGCCTTGAGCGCGCGGAGCGTGTCGAGATAGAAGTCGCAGGTCGATGTGCGGGTTCTCGCCGTTGACCATGTGGATCTCGGTGAATCCGGCGAGCCGATGCTGCGCGACGGCGTCGCGCGACGAGCTCTTCGGTCGTCGTCGAATAGGCGTGCTCCTGGCTTCTGCGTCGCGGCGAAGGCACAGAACTTGCATTTCACGCGGCAGACGTTCGTCTGGCTGAGGTAGAGGTTCTGGACGAACGACACCTCGTCCGTCCCGCCGCGAAGCCGGCGCGCGAGATCCGCGAGCTCGCCGATCTCGAGCAGGTCGTCGGACTCGAGCAGGGTGAGGCCGTCCTCGAGCTCGAGCCGTTCACCCGCCGCGACCTTCTCGCGGAACCGGCTCCAGGGTGGAGGTGCGGTCGAGGAGTGCCGGGCTGTGCGGATCCGTGGGTGCCACAGTGCCTATCGGTTGCGGTCGACGACAGCGTCTGCGAGGGCCTCGAGCTCGCCGCGACGCGACTCGTCGGCGAGGCTCGCCCGCGCCCTTCTAGCGTAGTCGAGGGCCACCTCGCGGGAGCGCTCCAAGGCGCCCGTCGCAGCCACGCGCACGAGGACGCCCTCGAGCGGTCCGCCGGCGATCGCGGCGCGGACGACGTCGTCCTCGCGCGCGGCGAGCAGGAGTGGCAGCGTCGGCGTCCCGTCGCGGAGGTCGGTGCCGGGAATCTTCCCGGTCTCGATCGTGTCACCCGCGCAATCGAGGATGTCGTCGACGATCTGGAACGAGACGCCGAGCAGCGTCCCGTAGTCACCGCTGCCGCCGCCGAGCACGCACGCGGCCGCGAACAGCTTTCCGGTCTTGAGGGCACATCGCTCCAAGTACCCATCGACGGTGGTGTCAGGGTCGTGTCGTTGCCTGCGCTGGAGCGCCTCTCCCCGGGCGAGCGCCAGCGATGCTTCGGCGAGCACCGCGACGGCGTCCACGCGACCGCAGGCCGCCAGCTCCGCGAAGGCGCGCGCGAAGATGTAGTCCCCCGCCGCCCGCGCGGCCTCCACGCCGTGGGCCGTCCAGGCCGCCGCCTGGCCCCGACGCACCCTCGCACCGTCGATCAGGTCGTCGTGGACGAGCGTCGCCATGTGGACGAGCTCCACCGCTGCACCCGCGGCGACCGAGGGCGCCGCGCCCGCCGGCGCCGAGAGAAAGGTCAGCATCGGCCGAAGGCGCTTGCCACCGGCCGTGAGCGCCTCGGCTCCGACGACGGCGACGAGGCCGGGATGGCCCGCCACCGATTGCTCGAGCAGGTCTTCGACCTCGGCGAGGTAGTCGGCCAGACCGGGAGCGGCACGGACCGCCTCGAGCGTGGCACTCATCGAGCCGTCGCCGTGTGCAGTGCCACGATCGTGCCGCCGAACAGGCGGAAGCCCTCTGCGTGGAAGCCGGCGTCGCCGATCACGCCGAGGAGCTCCTCGGCACCCGGAAAGCGGCGAACGCTCGCCGGGAGGTACGTGTAGGCCTTCCCTCCCGGGAGGACGCGACCGAGGAGCGGCACGATCCGGTCGAACCAGAGCGAGAAGAACGGCTTCAGCGGCCCTCGCGGCTGGGTGATCTCCAGGATCGCCAGCCGACCACCGGGACGAAGGACGCGGCGCAGCTCCACCAAGGCCGCTCGAAGGTCGTCGACGTTCCGCACCCCGAATCCCACCGTCGCCGCGTCGAAGGTGGAGTCCGCATAGGGGAGCTGCGAGCAGGTCACCCTGCACCCACTCGACCGTCGTCGACTTCCGCCGCGCCCGGACGAGCATCTCGCCCGAGAAGTCGAGGCCCGTGACGATGCCGCCCTCCCGCTCTGCGGCGATCGCGAGATCGCCCGTCCCGCAGCAGGCATCGAGGACCCGTGAGCCGGGCTGGACGACGGCTTCGGCCGCGAGGCGTCGCCACCGCCGGTCGAGCCCGACCGTCATGACGCGGTTCATCACGTCGTACACCGGCGCGATCCGGTCGAACATCGTGCGCACTCCGTCCGGCTGCAGCGTTCCGCTCTCGTGCGTCACGTCTGGCCCCAGCGCGGCATGAGCGTGTTGTCGACGCCGATCTGGTCGAGAGCGCGGGCGACGACGAAGTCGACGAGATCCTCGATCGTCTTGGCACCGTGGTAGAAGCCCGGCGCCGCGAAGCAGGATCACCGCACCCGCTTCGTGCAGGGTCGCGAGACCACGCAGATGGATCGACGACAGCGGCGTCTCGCGCGGAACGAGCACGAGCTTGCGGCGCTCCTTCAGGGCCACCGAGGCGGCTCGATGGATCAGGTTCGCCATCGCGCCCGTCGCGAGGGTGCCGACCGTGCTCATCGAGCACGGACAGACGACGTAGGCGTCGACCTTCGCCGAGCCGCTCGCGTACGGGCTCTTGTAGTCGTCGATCCCGTAGACCGTGACCTGGCCGCGGGCGTCGCCGACGAAGCGTGCGAGCACCTCGTCTCGGGGCAGCGTCGCGTCGCCGTAGAGCTCCGTCGCGATCACCTCGACGCCGGCGGCGGAGGCGGCGAGCCCGATCTCGCACTCCGCAGCCGCCAAGCGCCTGCAGGAGGCGTGCGGCGTAGGGCGCGCCAGAAGCGCCGGTGACTCCGAGGAACACGCGCATGACTGGAGCGTAGACGCCGCGTCGCAGAGCAGCGACCGGTGCGGCGACCCGGCCGACGGGCTACGCCCGTCCTCTCTCCTACTTCGGGCCCTTGGACGCCTCGAGGAAGGTGGCGATCTTCGTCAGGTTCTCGTCACCGAGCGCCGCGAACGACGGCATCGGCGAGCCCGGCGTCTTGCTGGACGGGTTCTTGAGGTGCGTCGACCTGCCACTCGACCCCTCGGCCCTTCGCACCTTCCGCCGAGAGGTCGGGCGCGCCGAGGTTGCTGCTGCCGGTGCCGAGGTAGATGTGGCAGTTGAGGCAGCCCGACTCCGCGAACAGCGTCGCGCCCTCGACGGCGACCTTGTTGCCGGTGAAGCCCTGCTTCTCGGCCCACTCGGGTACGAGGCTCACGGTCTCCGAGCCGAGAGCCTCCTTCGCCGTCGCGCCCTTCCACGTCAGCACGCCCATCGAGATCACGACGAGAATCGCCGCCACGAACGCGACCGGGCGACGCAGGATCGCGCGCTCGGGCCGGCGGTCGAAGAACGGCAGCCCGATCAGCAGCACGAGCAGCAGGGTCGGCACGCCGACCGTGCCGAGCACGACCGTCTCCGGCCACTTGAAGATGCGGAGGAGATAGAAGAGGAAGTAGAAGAACCAGTCCGGTCGCGGCACGAAGTTCGTCGTCCCCGGGTCGGCCTTGTCGGTGTAGAGCGGCCCGAGCATCGCCGCCCGTGTCGTCGTCGTTCGTGTACTTCCAGATCACCGCGAGGGCGATGATCACCACGACGACGACGAGGGACATGATCGTGTCGTGGTACATCGCGTAGGGGAAGAACGGCTTGCCTTCCTTCTGCGACGTCTTCCTTGTAGCGCTTGAACTCCGCGCGCCTCTCCTGCTGCAGCTTGCTCGCCATCGTCAGCCCGCCTCTTCCGTCGTGCTCACGGATGAGGCCCTGGCGATAGTCGCCGAATCCGGTCGGCGCAGGCTCGTCCCGTCGGCCGGCCGGCTGCGACCTTCGACCAGGGCGGCGAGGTGACGCCGAGGCGGACGACGAGGTAGAGGTGGAGGCCGATCAGGGCCATGATCCCGCCGGGGATCAGCAGCATGTGGAGCGAGTAGAACTTGCGACAGCGTGTCGGGCCCGATCTGCGCCCCGCCCTGGAGGAACTGGGCCAGGAACGGCCCGGCGATCGGCGCCGTCGCGTTCAGGTTGATCCCGACGACCGTCGCCCAGTAGGCCGTCTGGTCCCAGGGCAGCAGGTAGCCGGTGAAGCCCTCGAGCATGCCGGTGACGAGCAGCAGGACGCCGATGATCCAGTTCAGCTCGCGCGGGTACTTGTAGGCGCCGAAGAGGAACGTGCGGGCCATGTGGAGGAACATCAGGATGATGAAGAGGCTCGCTCCCCACTTGTGCATGCCGCGGACGAGCCAGCCGAGCGTCACCTCGTTCGTGATGTTCTGGATCGACTCGTAGGCGGAGTTCGGATCGGGCTTGTAGTACATCGCGAGGAAGACGCCCGTCGTCGCCTGGACGAGGAACGCCGTCAGCGTCGCCGCCCCGAGGGTCTGCATCCAGTTGATGTCGCGCGGCACGTTCCGGAAGAGGAAGTACTTGACGCCGCCGACGAGCCCGGTGCGCTCCTCGATCCAGTCGAGCGGGTAGAGGGCGGCGCTCTCGAGCTGGGCGCGGCGGGCGGACTTCGGCATCGTCAGGACCCCGGAACCGGTATGGGATAGAGCCAGCGCTCGAGGCCGTCGACGTGCACGCCCGGATAGGCCTGCCGGTAGCGGCTGATCTTCGCCTCGGCCCCCGTGCCCTCGACCGTGCCGACGCTGAAGTGGTCGTCGAGCACGAGATTGCCGTCGATGATCGAGAACGCATAGCGGTCGAGCGAGCGCACGGGTGGGCCGGCCGTGCGGTTGCCCTCGGTGTCGTAGGCGCCGCCGTGGCAGGGACAGCCGAAGCCCGCCGGCTGTACCGGGGTGAGCGAGACGTCCTTGTACTTCACGGCCTTGTCCTCGAACTTGGGCCCGTTCGGCTGCACCGGACAACCGAGATGCACGCAGCGGCTGTAGAGAATCGTGAAGCTCGGCTTCTTGTCGGCGCTCAGGCCGTTGTTCCTGATGTACGCCGTCCGCTTCGAGACATCGCCCTGGAGCTTGTTGCCGATGAACGTGGTGATCACGAACGTCCCCTCCGGGAAGTTCGAGATCGGGCCGAGGTCGACGTCGTTCGTGGCGACTCCCTCGCCCATGAACGACGGGAGGACCGCGAAACCGAGTGACGGAAGCGTGACCGCGGCGCCGATGACGCCGCCGAGACCGAGCGTTGCGAGCGACAGAAACCCGGCCCGGCCGTACGTCTCGAGGTGCTGTTCCTCCGCGGCTGCCCGCGCGGCCGACGGGGTGTCTCCGGCGAGCGCGTGCGCCGCGGCCGAGTCGACCGGGGCGTGCGAGCGAGCGGTGTCGCGGATCCAGAGCAGCCCGAACGCGATCGTGATCGCCGCGCCGAGAACGACCGCCGGCCAGCTGATGACGAGCCCGATCAGGATGCATGCGATCCCGATCGCAAAGCCGATCGGCCAGAGGGTCGGGGCGGGGACGTCTGGCTTGTCGTCGTTCGAGTCGCTCACGCTCTAGGTCTCCATCCCGTCCAAGCTCGATCTACACCCGAGTGCACCCTGCATCGACCTACCCCGTTCAACCAGTGATTCAACCCCGTGGCGTACACGCCTGTCAACGACGTAACAGCTGTGTCAACGTGCGGGCGCGCGCCCCATTATCCACAGCGGTGCCGACGGCTGCAGCAGGTAGGCCGAGCTCGGCCCAGCGTGCGTCGACCCGCGCCTTGATCTCGGGGCTCATCTCGATCTCTGGCGGCCACTCCCGCCTGCCCTCGTCAGGCCCCTTGGCTGTCGCATCGATCCCGATCTTGCCGCCGTAGGCCTGAATCGTGGTTGCGTGGTCGAGCTGGTCGATCGGCCCCTCGCTGAGGAGGATGTCGCGCGCGGGGTCGACGTTCGCACAGGCATAGAAGAACACCTGCTCGTAGTCGTGGACATCGACGTGCTCGTCGACGACGACGACCGATTTCGTGAGGCTCATCAGGCCGAGCCCCCACATCGCGTGCATCACCTTCCGCGCGTGGCCGGGGAAGCGCTTGCGGATCGAGACGATGACGCAGTTGTGGAACGTGCCGGCCGTCGGGAGGTCGTAGTCGACGATCTCGGGCACGCTCATCCTGATCGCCGGCAGGAAGATGCGCTCGGTTGCTTTTGCGAGCCACTCGTCTTCCGCCGGCGGCTTGCCGACGACGATCGACGGATAGATCGCGCCGCGACGCATCGTGATCGCAGAGATCCTGAAGATCGGGAACTCCTCGGGTGGCGTGTAGAAGCCCGTGTGGTCGCCGAAGGGGCCCTCGGTGCCGACGTCGTTGCGGTCGACCCAGCCCTCGAGCACGATCTCCGCGTTGGCCGGCACCTCGAGGTCGACGGTCTTGCACTTGACGAGCTGGACTGCCGAGCCTTTCAGGAAGCCCGCCACCATCAGCTCTCCGATGTGCTTCGGCAGGGGCGCGCTCGCCGAGTACGCGGTCACCGGATCGAGGCCGAGCGCCACGGCTACGGGGATCCTGCCGTCCGGCGCAGCCCGGAGATCTGCGCGGCCGTCCTTGTGGATCTGCCAGTGCATGAACGTCGAGCGCCGATCGATCTTCTGCATGCGGTACATGCCCACGTTGCGGACGCCCGCTGCACGGTCCTTGGTGATCACGGCAGGCAGCGTGATGAACGGAGCCGGATCGAGCGGCCAGCAGCGCTGGATCGGGAGCACGTCGAGGTTCACGTCGTCTCCCGTCAGCACGATCTCGTGGCACGCGGCCTTGGCCACCTCCTTCGGCATCGAATCGGCGATCGACTTGAGCTTGCCGAGCGAGCGCACCTTGTCGACGAGCCCCTGTGGCGGCTGCAGCTCGAGGATCTCGCCGAGCTTGTCGGCCAGCTCGTCGAGCTTCTCGACCCCGAACGCCATGCACATGCGCTTCTCGGTCCCGAACTGGTTGATCAGGAGGGGGTGGGCCGCTCCCTTGGGATTCTCGAACAGGAGCGCCGGCCCGCCGGACTTGACGACGCGATCCGTGATCTCCGTGATCTCGAGATCGGGGTCGACCTCGGCGGAGACGCGGACGAGCTCCCCTTCCTTCTCGAGGAGCGCGATCCATTCGCGCAGGTCGGAGGCGGGTGATGCCATCGGGAACCCAGTCTATGGGTACGCCTCCCGGCACAAGGCGCCCAACTGGTCGAACGATCGCAGCGCCCTCTCAGGACTCCGGAGCGGCCCGTCTCGAGTCACAAGGGAGGGATCACAGGGAACCGCAGGTTCCCGGCTTCAGGATCACGCGAAGCGTGCAGAAGAACAGAGCTGTAGGGAGGCTGCGATACGCTCTCCCATCGCAGCCTCCCTACAGCGTGCGGCTGGGCTTGCGCGCCTTGCGCTTCACCGAGAGGTGGTGCGTCAACTCGCCGAGTGCGATCACGCCGACGAAGATGAGCCCGACGACGAGCATCGAGAGCACGACCTTGCGGCCCTCCTCGGCGGCGTCCGCTACGAGCCAGATGAACGCGAGCATCGTGCTCGCGACTTTACCCCACCCGGAGGTCGTGCGCGACACATGCGCACTCGAGTGCCTCGGGGCCGACCGCGACCCGCGCGAGCTCGGCGAGTGGGCCTGCGTTCCCTCTCAGGCGCAGCTCGCTCCTGGCGTCCCCGAGCGCGTGCTGCCCGAGCAGCGCCGCGGTGGCCGCCCAGGCCTCGGCCTCTCCGCCGCGGCCGTCCGCGCGAGCCTGCGCGCACAGTGAGATCAGCTCGGCGAGATCGTGGACGGCCTCGACACTGCCCGTCGCGGCGATCCGGACGAGACCGTGGGCGTAGAGATAGTCACCGAGCAGGAGCGCCGTGTCTGCGTCGGCGGGGCAAAACAGCCGGGCGCGACCGTAGTGGAGCAGGTAGCCCTCATAGATCGTCTCGACGCCGAGCGCGAAGACGGGTTGGCAGAGCGTCGAGAACACCACGCTCCGGTCCTGCTCCTCGAGCGGACGCAGGGAGGCCTCCCAGAGCGGGCTCTCGGCGGCTGCCTCCGAGGCGAGTGTCTCCCAGAGGTCGATGTCAGTTGCCGAAGAAGTCGCCAACAGCCTCGATCGTCCTCTCGATCTCCTCGTCCCCATGCGCGAGCGAGACGAAGATGCATTCGAACTGGGACGGCGCCAGGTAGACGCCTCGGTCGAGCAGGTGCCGGAACAGCGCCGCGTAGCGGTCGGTGTCCGAGCGGACGGCGTCGTCGTAGTCCAACACCGGGTCGTCCTGGCAGAAGAGCGTCAGCATCCCTCCCACCCGCTGCACGGTCCCGAACGGCGCCAGGCCTTCCTCGAGCCGGGCGCCTCGTCGCTCGAGCTCCTCGTACACCGCGGGATCGCGGAGGCGACGCAGGACGGAGGTGCCGGCCGCGGTTGCGAGCGGGTTCCCCGACAGGGTGCCCGCCTGGTAGACCTCGCCGACCGGCGCGAGGCGCTCCATCAGCTCGGCGCGGCCGCCGAACGCCGCCGCCGGCAGGCCGCCGCCGACGATCTTGCCGAGGATCGTCAGGTCGGGCGTGACGCCGTATCGCTCCTGGGCGCCGCCGCGCGCGACGCGGAACCCGGTGATCACCTCGTCGAAGACGAGGAGTGCGCCGCTCGCATCGCACAGCATGCGCAACGCCTGCAGAAACCCCGGCGCAGGCGGTACGACGCCCATGTTCCCCGCCACCGGCTCGACGAGGATCGCGGCGAGCCCCTCGCCGTACTCCGCCACGGCCGCCGCGACTGCGTCGACGTCGTTGTAGGGCAGGACGATCGTGTCGGCCGCGACACCCGAGGGAACACCGGGGGTCGAGGGGATCCCCAGCGTCATCAAGCCCGAGCCTGCGCTTGCCAGCAGCGCATCGACGTGGCCGTGGTAGTTGCCCACGAACTTGATCAGCCGGTCACGCCGCGTCGCGGCGCGCGCGAGCCGCACGGTGCTCATCGCGGCCTCGGTGCCGGAGGAGGTCAGTCGTACCATCTCGACGGAGGGAACGGCGTCGACGATCTCGGCCGCGAGGTCGACCTCACCCTCGGTCGGAGCACCGAACGTCGTTCCGCGTTGCAGCGCCTCGCCGACCGCGGCGAGCGTCGCCGGGTCGGCGTGGCCGAACAGGAGCGGCCCCCAGGACAACACCCAGTCGATGTACCGGTTGCCGTTCACATCCTCGATCCAGGCCCCGTCACCGCTCCGCATGAACAGCGGTTCGTCGAGACCGACCGCCCGCATCGCGCGAACGGGGGAGTTGACCCCGCCGGGAATGAGGCGTTGGGCCCGGTCATAGAGGGACGAACGGATCAGAGCCACCGCGCGAGATCCTTCGCCCAGTACGTGAATACCAGGTCGGCCCCTGCCCGCTTGATCGCCACGAGCGCCTCGAGGGCGGCCGCTCTCTCATCGAGATGCCCCGCCGCTGCAGCCGCCTTCACCATCGCGTACTCACCCGAGACGTTGTACGCCGCGACCGGGCAATCGAAGCGCTCGCGCACCGCCCGGATCACGTCGAGATACGCGAGGGCGGGCTTGACGATCAGCGCGTCGGCACCCTCCTCGAGATCGAGTGCGCATTCCCGCAGCGCCTCGCGCACGTTCGGCGGATCCATCTGATAGCCGCGCCGGTCGCCGAACGACGGCGCAGACTCCGCGACCTCGCGAAACGGGCCGTAGAAGGCCGAGGCGTACTTCGCCGCGTAGGAGACTATCGGTACGTGGGGCAACACCTCGCGGATCGCAGCCACCCGTCCGTCCATCATGTCGCTCGGTGCGACGACGTCGGCGCCCGCCTCGACGTGACTCGCCGCCGTCCGTGCGAGCAACTCGAGGGTCTCGTCGTTCTCGACCTCGCCGTCGCGAAGGACGCCGCAGTGACCATGGCTCGTGTACTCGCAGAGGCAGACATCCGTGACGAGGGTCAGGCCGGGGACCTCTGCGCGCACCGCGCGGAGCGCCCGTTGCACGATTCCGTCGGCGTCCCAGGCGCCGGAGCCTTCCTCGTCCTTCTCCTCCGGAATGCCGAACAGCAGCACCGCCCGCACCCCGAGCGTGTCGAGCTCGGCAGCCTCGCGCACGAGCTCGTCGACGGAGCGCTGGGCAATTCCGTCCAGACCCGTGACCGGTCGGACGACTCCTTCACCTGGACATGCGAACAGCGGCATCACGACGTCGTCGAGCGAGAGCTGCGTCTCCCGCACGAGAGCACGCAGTGCCTCGGTACGGCGGAGACGCCGTAGGCGCGTGACGGGGAACGGGGTCATCCGTGCAAGGGTACGTCAGTCGGATCGCCGCGCGACCCCTGAGGAGGCTCGAGCTCGGGCTCGAGTGGGAGCCCGTCGTCGTCCCAGGGGTCGAGACGGAGCCGCTCCGAGAAGAACTCCCAGATCGCGCGTGCCGCGGCCATCGTGGGCAGGGCCATCAGCACCCCCGCGATGCCGTAGAGCTCGCCGCCCGCCAGCAGGCCGAAGATGACGAGAAGCGGATGGAGACGCAACGCGTTCGCCATCACGTTGGGCACCACGATGTGGCCCTCGACCTGGTAGATGAACACGAACAGCGCCAGCACCCAGAGCGCCGAGACCGGATGCACGACGAGTGCGTAGATCGTCGGTGGCACCGCCGACAGCCAAGGCCCGATGTAGGGGATCACCTCGATCACAGCGGTCCAAACGCCGAAGAGCAGGGCGTAGCGCTCGGCGCCGGGGACGAGCCCCGTGGTACCCAGGATCCACATCCCGACGCCCGCGCTGAGCCCGATCACGGTCGAGAGGATCAGCTGCCCCCGCACATAGCCGGCAAGGGCACGCTCGATCCGCACGGTCAACGAGAGCCCGTCGCCCGGGGGGAACCGCCGGTCGATCGCCCCTTCGAGCCGCTGCATGTCGAGCAGCATGTAGATGGCGATGACGACGATCAGGACCAGGTTGAAGAGGGTCACGACGATCGAGAACGCCGCACCCTGTGCGAAGGAGATCGCGTCCTGGGTGTACTTCGAGATCTCCCCCGCCCCCAGGTTGTCGGCCCAGTCGGTCGCCTGCTTTTGGATCCGGATCCGCTCGAGGCCGTGGTCGTCGAGCCACGCCTGAAGCCGGTCGATGTCCTGTTCGGCGCCGGTCTTGCCAGCAGCGCCCTCGACCGTGACATAGTTGTCGATCCGATCGGCGGCCGAGCGGGTCTGGTCGACCACGACGCTCCCCAGCGCCAGCGCGATGAAGGCGACTGCCGCCGCGAAGAGGAGAAAGACGAGTGCCACCGCAAGCCCGCGTGGCAGCCTCATGCCCTGCAGATCGCGCACGAGCGGGTTGAGCAGGAACGCGATCACCGCCGCGGTGAGAAACAGGAAGAGGACGTGCCCGAGCGTGCCCGCGAGCATCCAGACGATCAGGAGCCCGACGGGAAGCCCGACGAGTTGAACCCAGCGCGGCACCCTGATCGTCGGCGCGGACGGCCCTGTCATGCGGCGATCGTAGCCGGGACATTCGACCGCGAGAGCCACGGGAGCGCCGTGCCCGTTGAGGTGCCCCGAATCGTCCGCTACCGTGAGCCGATGGCCACGCCGCGCACACGGCGAGCGGCTCGTCACCGCGCACGACGGCGGCGCGCTCAGCATCGCGCCCGCCGCCTGGCCGTGATCGGGATCGTCGCCGCCCTAGCAATCGTCACGTTGATCCTGACCGCGTTCGGCTCGGGATCGCCCGAGACGGTCGCAACCACCGTGGTCCCACCGGCCGCCGCAACCGGAGTCCCGCCGGAGCCGCAGGTGCTGGCGACGGTCGGCAACCTCCAGATCAAGCTGCCCGTCGCGGGCGACGCCGTCACGGCGATCGGGTTCCACGGCGAGGACGGCGGCGCGATGGAGCTGCGTCCGGTCGGACGTCAGGTCAACGAAGGGCTTCTCGCCCGGCTCTGGCGGCGGATCGCCGGCTCTCCGAAGGGCGGCCCGATGTGGTTCCAGCTCGAGGGTGGCCCGGGCACGCAGGTCCTCGACGTCGGGGCCGTCCCGGGCACGGACGTCTACGCACCGGTCGACGGGACGGTGGTCTCGATCTCTGACTTCGTGATCGACGGCAAGGTCTTCGGGTCGCGAATCGACGTGCGGCCGGGCGCAGCACCGTCTCTGATCGTCTCCCTCACCCACCTCGAGCCGGATCCCTCCCTCGCGGTCGGCAGCCCCGTGCTCGCGTCGTCGTCCAAGCTGGGAACCGTCGTGGACGTGGCCGCGATCGAGCGGCAGGCCCTGGCCAAGCATGCCCGCGCGCGCGGCAACAACGTGGCCATCGACGTGCATCCCGCCGCCGGATCGCTCCCCTGAACATCCTCTTCGTCGGAGACGTCGTCGGACGGCCCGGGCGAGAAGCGCTCGAGGATCGTCTCGCGCGCCTCCGTGAAGAGCACGACGCGGCGGTTTGCATCGTCAACGGCGAGAACGTCGCCGACGGCGTCGGCATCACCCCGAAGCTCGCCGACCGGCTGCTCGCTGCCGGCGCCGACGCGATCACGCTCGGCAACCACACCTGGCGGCGACAGGAGATAGCTCCCTACCTCGCGACCTCCGTCAGGGTCGTTCGCCCCGCGAACCTCTCGTCCGACGCACCGGGTCGTGGGCTGACGATCGTCGCCGCGGCCGACGGGACGCGGGTCGGGGTTGTCAACGTGATGGGCTCACTGTCGCTCGACCCTGCGCGGAGCATGTGGGAGATCGTGGATGGGCTCGTAGACGAGGCGCGCGCGCAAACGCCGGTCGTCATCGTCGACGTGCATGCCGAGGCCACGAGCGAGAAGGTGGCACTCGCGCGGTGGCTCGACGGTCGGGCGACTGCGGTGATCGGGACCCACACCCACGTGCAGACTGCCGACGCACGCGTGCAGCCCGGGGGCACGGCGGCGATCACCGACGCCGGCATGACCGGCCCGCACGACTCCGTGATCGGGGTCAAGGCGGAGCTTGCGACGCACCGCATGCGGACGGGAATGCCCGTGCGCTTCGAGGTGGCGACGGGTGGGGTGCGGATCGAGGGCGTGATCGTCGAGTGCGACGTGACCAGTGGACGGGCACTCAGGATCCGGCCGCTCAGCCTCCCCTGGCCCTAGAGGCCGACGAGCCGACCCGCACGACGAGCGACGCGAAAACGCCGACGAGCGCGATGTCGCGGAGGAGCACGAGCCACGAAGCGGTCGGGTCGAACTTCATCACGAGATCCCAGTAGGTGTCGGGGAACCAGCCGCGGGTCAGCAGGCAGGCGACGAGCAGCAGCATCGTCGCGACCACCCCCCGGCGACCCGGGACGAGAACCACGACCGCCAGCAGCCAGACGAGGAACTGCGGCGAGACGACCTTGCCGAACGCGACGAACGCGACGATCGCCGCCGCGCGCGTAGCGCGCGAAGCGCTCCGCGCTCGCCGTGTCGCCGCGGCCGAACCGCACCCACACGAAGACGAGGGCCGCCACGCCCGCGATCGTCGTCAGGATCGACGCGACACTCGCGACCGTGCCCGTCAGGTTCTGTGAGCCCGAGCTGGACGCCCACGCGAGCGGCATTCCGGCCGCGTGGTGAAGCGCCAGCAGGACGGCCGCCCCGAAGCTCTCGATCTGCAGGGGGCGCCCAACCTGACGCCAGACGCTGCGGGCCACGCCCTCCGGCGCCAGGATCGTGAAGGGGAGGTAGATCGCGAGCGCCGTGGCTGCGGTCGAGCCCAGCCCTCCCAGGGCGGCTGCACGGCCGTCGCGCCTCCAGATCCGGGTCACGAGCAGCGGCAGCAGCACCGCGGGATAGATCTTGGTGGCGATCGAGACGCCGAGGAGAATCGACCCCAGCCGGTCCCGGCCGTGGAGCACGGCGCAGATCGCCGCGAGGGTGAAGGCGGCCGCGTAGAGATCGAAGCGGGTCAGCACGAAGGGGCCGAGGGTCACGATGCCGGCGACGAAGGCCGTCACCGAGCCCAAGATCCGACGGCCCGAGGCACCCAGCGCTTCGAGCGAGACCACGAGCAGCACGGAGATCGCGCCGAACGCGATCAGCATCAGCGCCCGGAAGGCGGTGTCGTAGCCGCCCGACTCCTCCGTGACGAGCGCCGGGAGAACGAACGGCACCAGAGCTCCCGGCGGGTATTCGACGGCGAAGTCGCGGTAGGGCAGGTCGCCGCCGGCGATCTGCTCGCCGTAGCGCTGGTACACGCCCGTGTCCGATATCCCCGGCCCGCCCTGGAGGCCCGCGACCGCGAACCCGCCGATGGTCGTGACGACCACGGCGAGGAGCACGGCCCACCAGTTTCTGGAGCTCATGCCGCCGGCCTTCGAGGGAGCAGGAGGGCGAGCAGGACGAACGGCAGGAACCACGGGATGTAGAGGTACGACCAGTGCGTGAGGCCGAGCTCGAATCCGATCAGGACGGCAGCGCTCAGTGCGGCGAGCTCGAGCGGGCCCTTGCGCAGTGGGACCGCGGCCACCACACCGGCCAGCGCGACGACACCGACCTGGAGGACCAGCTGGACCGCGGCGAGGTCGGGGATGCCGCGTGCGTGGTACTGCGCCCAGTCCCAGGGAGAGAAGGGTGAGCCCCGGTCGAGCTGGAACCGGATCGTGTGATCGACGAAGGTGCGGGCCGCCTCGCGGAGGCTCGGCTCGAGCAGGAGCACCGAGAGCACGGCGAGCGACGCGAGGGTGAACGCCGCCGTGAACCGCACCACCCCCCGGCGACGGAAGCCATCCGGGTACGTGAGCCACAGTGGCGCCAGCAGGAACGCAGCGAACTTCGTCCAGCCGGCCAGCGCCACAGCGGCGCCGCGCGCCGAGGCCGAGGTCGCGCCGAGGAATCCCCACACGAGGATCGCGGGCATGATGGCATCGTTCGTGTTCGCATTCATCGCGTAGGCCGTGAACGGAAACGCGACCCAGCCGAATGCGAGGGCGACGCCCAGCGGCGTCCCTCCGAACCTCCGGCCGGCGAGGAGGAGGCCGAGCACGACGACGAGATCGAACACGATCGCCGTGGCGTGGGCCGCGGGCAACGAATCCCACTTGCCCGACCACCCGAGTGCAGCGAGCGCAGGGATATAGGCCAGGTACGCGACGGGGCCGTAGGTGTCGCCGTTCGGGTTGGCCGACTCGCAGCGGCCGTTCTGCTGGATCCGGTCGCGGATCTCGCCGTCGGCGTCGGCCTTGCCGCAGGCGCGCAGCGCATCCTCGACCGGCATGTGCCCGTATGGCGCCTGTCCGTCGAGGATCCTGTCGGCGCCGATCACACCGGCGTAGCCCACATCGATCACGCCGTTGGGGCTCTCCAGATTGAGGCCGATCCGGAACCCGCCGAGGAAGACCGCCGCGGCCGCAAGCGCCCAGACGGGCCAGCTGAGCACCGGGTTGGTGCGGCGGCCCCTGAATCCGATCCAGGCGGTCCGAACGAGGAGGTACGCGAGCGGTGGCACAGCGAGCGGCGCGCTCCGAAAGACCTCACCCCGGTTGAAGAACCAGAGAGAGATCCCGAACGACAGCAAGGCGAGCAGGTCGAGGCTGTGCATCGAACGAAGCCGGCGCCGGTCGACGAGACCGACGAAGAAGACCAGGCTCAGCGGGATCCAGGCCCACCAGGCGTTGAGCACCTTGCCGCCGAACGAGCCGACGCGCCCTCGCGCCATCTTCCACGCGACTTGCGGGCCGGTCCACGCCTCCGACACCTTGCCGTCGCCGTCGTCGACCTTGCCGAGCGCGACCTCACCGGCGCGCCCCGACCAGACGTGAACCGTCCAACGCCGGGTGGCCCGGTCGAACGTGGCGTCGGTCGAGGGATCGGGCGGATAGCGGTCGAGCCAGTGGGCCACCTTCGGCTCTGCGAGGAATCGAGCCACGACGATCCGCTCGGTCAGGCGCGGGCCGTCCGTCGGGGCGAACGGCTCACCGACGGCATCCCCGGATCCACCGGTGGGAAAGGAGGGGACGGAGGTCGTGGTGTCGGCGGCACCGGCGGCGGGGGCGAGCAGAAGTGCGAGCGCGAGCGCGCACACCCACCGGATCACCGGCGCCGGAACGACCAGAGCTTGTTGCCGACGAAGTTGAGCGGCGTCACCAACACGATCGCGATCGCCTGTGCGGGCAGCGCGCCGAGCCCCGCCTCGACGAGGAGGTACAACACCACGAGGTTCCCGGCGAGTGCGGTCGTCGAGACGACCAGGAACCGAAGGCCCTGGTAGGCGACGTTGCCCCGCTGGCCCCGGAACGTCCAGACACGGTTCCAGGTGTAGTTGTTCGCCACGGCGACGAGGAACGACCCGACGGCGGCCGGAATGTAGTGGAGCCCCGCCCACCGGAGCAGCAGCGCATAGACGACGAGGTTCACGGCGTACCCGCTGAGGCCGACGACGCAGAACTTGCCGAGCTGCTCCCAATTGCTGCGCCGTCCGAGCGCGCTGCCGACCCGCTGTGCGGGTCTCGGGCGCGGTGGAGGTCGGGGAGGGCTCGATCACCTTGGGCGAGGGTACCGACTGAGAGGGACAACTCCGCCGGACGCCAGGGTCGGGTTCGCCGGCTCACGCCGCGCGGCCGAGCGAGTAGGCCGGAGCGGTGACGCCGAAATGGGCGAGGACCAGTGGCGCGACCTCGACGATGCTCCGCACCGGAGCGAGCCCGGCAGCCCGCTCGACGCCGACCGTCAGGAGCGGTACCTCCGTGTCGCCCGCAACGAGCGAGCCGTGGGAGCCGCCTCCGACATGGTGCCCGCCGCCGATGTCGGCGAACTCGTAGCCCTCGGCGGCGGAGACGAGTATCTCGCCTGCGTTCGGGTTGGCGAGCGCGGCCCACGCCCGGGCGAGCGCATCGGGGTAGTCGAGGATCGACGCATCGCCGCGCTGCGCGAACCCTCCCGTCCCTGCAGGAGAGAAGACGAGCTCCTCGCCTTCCCGGCGCGCGACGGCGTCGCTCCCCTCGCGGAACAGGACGACCTCGACCGCGGGAGCGCCGTCGAACCGGGCGGCGATTGCGCGTGGATCGAGCCGGCGGCCGGGCGCCAGATAGAGGTGGCCGGCACGGTTGGACGCGAGCGGGGCGATCCCATCGAGATCCGACACGAGCCCGGGGAGCGAAACGGCTTCGTGCACCGCGGTCTGGCCGTGATCGGCCATCACGACGACCGCATAGCGTTCGAGCAGGCGGTCGATCCCACCTCCGGCCTCGGCCAGCGCGCCGACGGCCGCATCGCAGCGCTGCAGCTCGGCGAGAGCAGTGTCGGGGCCATGCTCATGCGACGCGTAGTCGTAGTCGGAGAGATAGAAGACGAGAAAGTCGAAAGCATCCCGCGTCACGAGCCACCTGGCGACCGCAGTCGCGTAGGCGTCGATCGAGCCTGCAGGACGGTTGCGCCAGGAGAGTGGTGCCCCGGTGCGATCGGAGCTGAAGAGGTTGTAGAAGAAGAAACGTTCGGGCCCGCAGACGTCCCCGAGGAACGGGAGGGACGAACGATGGAGCGTTCGGCCTCTGTACGCCGTGAAGTTGACCGCCGCCGTGCGAAGGCCGGCGTCCGCGAGGGATTCGAACATCGTCACGGCCCCCCTCCCGAGGTGCTGCCGGTTCATGTTGACGAGCGTGTCCCGCAGTGTCCGGCCGATCCCGGCGGCGCGCACGGCGCCGAACGAGCTGCCGTATTCGACGACTCGCTCCTCCCGACGGTCGTACCAGACGAGGTGCGGGATCTCATGGATGTCGCCATGGGCGCCGGTCGCGATCGACGAGAGGCAAACAGGAGTGAGCGACGGGAAGACGGATGCCGCACGACCGTACGTGCCCCGGGCCGCGAGCGCGGCGAGGGTCGGGGTGTCGCCGGAGCCGATCGCGCCCTCCAGCATCGACGGGGTCAGGCCGTCGATGACCACGAGGATCAACGGGAGCGGCGTCACTTTGCCAGCGAGCGAAGACCGGCGTACTTCTCCGGGCCGCTCCGGGCCCGCCGTGCCGCGAGGACGGGGAGGGCGACCGCCTCGAGGTAGCCGACGACCGGGATGAGAGCGAGCAGCCCGACCACGATGGCCGCACCGACGAGCAGGAACGCGGTGCCGCCGATCGTCGCGCCTCTCCGGTTGGCGCCGCGGACGATCGCCGCCGCCGAGACGGCACCGATCACGCCCCCGATCACGCCGCCTCCAGCTCCGATCCAGCCTTTGACGAACAGCCCGGCGACGATGCCGACGCCCGTTGCACCGAGCAGGGTCGTCGCGAACCCGAACCGAAGGCCTGCGAGCACTCCGGCGAACGCAATGCCGGCCGCGACGCCGATCCCGACGGTGATCCCGATCTCGTACCAGTCACCCATCTCGGACGTTCAGTGTACGGACGGCCGTTGGATGCGGCCGATCACGTCGACGCAGAAGGCGCCGGCGCGCGCCCCGTCGACGACGCGATGATCGAAGGTGACCGATACGTTCCCGATCGGCCGCGCCGCGATGGCGCCGTCGCGGACGACCGGGCGAAGGCCGATCCGGTGAACCCCGAGAATCGCTACCTCGGGGTGGTTGATCAACGGCGTCACGAAGAGGCCGCCGAGCTTGCCGGCGCTCGTCACCGTGAACGTCGAGTCGCGGAGCTCGTCCGGCTGCAGGGAGCCCTCGCGCGCACCCTCGGCCAGGCGGCGTAGCTCGACGTCGATCTCGACGACCGAGAGCCGGTCGCATCCTCGCACGACCGGGACGACGAGGCCCTCGTCCGTGTCGACGGCGACCCCGAGGTCGTATCGATCGAGCAGGACGATCTCGTCGTTCTCGATCCGCGCGTTGAGCTCGGGGAAGGCGGCGAGCGACGCGGCCGCGGCCTGGAGCGTCGTCGCCACGAGGAGGTCGAGGTCGACATCGGTGAAGTCGCATTCCTCGACGAACGTGACGGCAGGGATCTCCCGGTGCGTGCGCTCGACCTGCTCGACGATCGCGCGCCGGATTCCGCGCACGGGCACCCGGCGTCCTTCGGTGGGCGCAGCAGAGGCCCGCACGTCGGCCTCCGTGACGCGGCCGCCGGGCCCCGTGCCCTTCACCGACGCGATGTCGACCAGGAGCTCGCGGGCCAGCCGGTGCAGAGGCAGGGCTCCGAGGGGCTCCGAGCCGACGACGGCGACGAGGGGCTCCGCGGGCGCGGGCTGCTCGCGCGGAGGAGAGGCCACCGAATGCAGGAGTTGCTCGCCGGCGGCGCCGATCAGCGCAAGCGTGGCACCGACGGCAGCGAGCTCACCCTCACGCGCAAGGATGCGGAGTACGACGCCGTCCACCGGCGAGCCGATCTCGACCGTCGCCTTGTCGGTCTGAATCTCCACGATCGGCTCGTTCTCCGCCACCTCGTCGCCCTCGTCTACGAGCCAGCGCGCGATCTCGCCTTCGACGAGGCCCTCGCCCAGGTCCGGCAGCGTGAACGCGTGCGCCATGGTTGCCAGGGTAGTGGGAGACTGCGCCGATGGCCATGATGCGTGCCCGCATCGAGATCGATCCGATGCGGCGAACCCGACGGAAGCCGTCGCTCTAGGTGAGTACCGTCAGCGCGTCACGTTCGGCAACGATCACCGCTTCCTCCACGTCCCCGATGTCCTCGCCGTCGACCTGGCCGGGAAGCGGCGAGTCGCACCGGATCACGATGCGATCGAGATCGTGGGCGACGAGCACCGACGGGCCACCGGTGCGCCCACTCAGCGCCTGGGCCGTCAGCCTTGGGATCGCTCGCGCGCGCACGTCGATCGGTGCGACGACGTCGAGACCGCCCTCGAAGGTCGCAGCGGGTGCGAAGCGCAGGCCGAGCCGACCGGCATAGGTGTACGGCGAGCAGTTCGCGATCAACGCGAACGCGGCCCGTCCGATCCCTTCGATCTCGAGTGCGGGCTCGTAGCGCAATCGCCGTTCAGCCAGCGTGCGCACCACCGTCCAGGCGAACGCGACATCACCGGGCCGCCTGCCATCCTCGCGACGGCCGAGCGCGTCCACCCGGCGCACGAGCTCCGCGTCGAACCCGATCCCGCAGTTGAACGCGAACCGGCGGCCGTTGATCCGGCCGAGTGAGATTCGGCGCGGCTTGCCCGAGGCGATCCTTTCCGCGGCGCGCGAGGGATCCCGCGGTAGGCCGAGAGCTCTCGGCAGCACGCTCGTGCCGCCACCGGGGATGAAGCCGACCGGGATATCCCCGGTGACGCCGTTGATCACCTCGTTGTAGGTGCCGTCGCCTGAGAAGACGTAGATCACCTCGGCCCGGCTCGACCAGTTCCCGGCGAGCTCGGTTGCCTCCCCTCGCGACTGGGTGAAGACCGTCTCCGTCCCGCTCGGAAGCTGCGCTTGAACGCCGGCCAGCTTGCGCTCGGTGACGCCACTCGCGAACGGGTTGACGATCAGGACACGTCTCACGCCGCCATCCTCTACCCGTCCGCCGGCGGGCGCCAGAGAACGCGGACCGTCTCGGATCCCGGCTCGATCTCGGTCAGGCCGCCGTCGCGGACGGTCGTCACGGCTGTGCGAGCGAGGCTCGTCCAGGCAGCGCCGGCTGCACCGACGACGCGAAGGCGCGAATCGAGCTCGGGATCGAGGTCAGCCATCAGCGCCGCGTGACCCACCTGAGCCAAGGTCTTGCCGGCGGTCATGCCGAGATCCGTGGCGACCACGAGCAGCAGGGCTCCTGGGGGTGCGGCGGCGAGCTCCGGCAGCGGGCCGGGCGCGTCGCTCAACGCTTGCATCCGCACGAGGACGCGATCGCGGGCCGATCGGCGCACCGGCGGAAGGCACGCCACATCGCCGACCCGCTCGTGGTCGAGCGTGCGGACATCCTCCCACTCGCGCGGCTCCGCCCGGAGGCACACCTTGCGAAACGAGTGCCGCCACCAGTCGTCGAACCCCCCGCGCCACCGATCGTCGTCGCGGTACCGCCAGCGCAGCGCCGCACCGCGACGGCCGCCGCGGTCGCGAGCTCGGCGAAGGGCCGAGTCGTCCGCCGGCGCACGACCACGTACATGACCAGGGGGTCGGAATCCGCGTCCACGGACGGAGCGTACGGAACGGCGGCCCGGCTACCGGAGCAGGAAGCCTTCGCCGAGCGGATCGTTCGGGTCCAGCACGAACGTCGAGACCCCGGTCCTGAACGCCGATCCCGTCACCTCCGTCACGACTGCCGGACGACCGGCGAGATCGACGGAGCCGACGACCCGGCCCGTGAACTCCGAACCGACGATCGAGCGGTGGCGGAGCTCCGCTCCGCGAGGGAGCCTCCCCGCGGCATCGAGAAGCGCGAGCCTGGCCGAGGTTCCGGAACCGCAGGGTGAGCGATCGACCTCACCGTCGGCGAACACCGTGACGTTCCGTTGCGTCAACGGCTCCCGTGACTCCTCCTGCCAGAAGATGACGCCGTAGACGTCGCGTAGCTCGGGCACGAGCGGATGCTCGATCTCGAGCTCGGCGTCGAGCGCCCGCTTGATCTCGCGGCCGAGCCCGATCAGGCGCGGCAACTCGGCAGGCTCCACCCGCTCGGGGAGGGAGGCGTAGAACGCGCCGCCGAACGCCACGTCGACGTCGAGACCGTTCACCCTCACGCCCGTGGCCCAGACGAACGACGGCACGTTGCGAAAGGTCACGCTCGTGACCTTGCCGTCGGCGATGACAGCGACCGTCTGGAGACGCCCTGAGGGAACGTCGACGACGACCGCGTTCTCTCCCTCGTGCCGATCGAGGATGCCTTCCTCGAGCGCCCAGGTGACGAGCGCGATCGTCCCGTGCCCGCAGGCCGTCGAATAGCCGGCGTTGTGGAAGAAGACGACGCCGAGGTCAGCCCCCTCGTCGTCGGGCGCGACGACGTGGCACCCGTACATGTCCGCGTGTCCGCGAGGCTCGAATATGAGCAGCCGGCGAATGTGGTCGAGCCGCTCCAGAGCGTCGCGTCGCTTCTCGAGGATCGTCGCGCCGCGCAAGGGCTCGACCCCACCCGTGACGATCCGGAACGGCTCGCCGCCGGTGTGGTAATCGACGACCTCGATGCCCTGCAACGGCGTCTGCTCAGTCGTCGGAGAAGCTCGGATACCGCTGCGTCAGGAGGCCCACGTAGGCGAACGTCTGAGCGTTGTAGCGGAGCCAGTAGGCGAGAACGTCCCGGATGCCGGCGTTCTGCTTGCCTGCGAACAATGCGTAGAGCCACGCGAGAATCGTCACGACCGACGCGACCAGACCGAGCACGTAGAGGACGATGTAGGCCGGGATCGCGAGCAGCAGCCGGAAGAAGACCGTGAGCCGGCTCTGGCTCGTGGGCGGCGCGATCTCGACGTCGACCGGATAGCCGGCCGCTCCGCTGAACGAGGGGAACGGGTCGGCCGCGATAGCGTAGTAGGCGTATACATGGGTCAGGTAGTGCAGGTACGAGGCGATGAACCCGTGCAGCCCGTCGGGCACCCGGCCCGCGAAGATGCCGACGACCCACGCTGCGAGTACCGCGAACCAGACGGCGATTCCCCAGATCGCGAGCCAGATCAAGTGGGGGATCACGAGCAGGATCCGGAAGAAGACCGTCAAGCGGCTCCGCTGCAGGTCGTCCGTGACGACGAGGCGAACGGGGTGTGCGCCCGGCGTGTCGGTGAGCGCGATGGGCAGCTGTTCGGACATCGGTGCTCCTTGTGCTCGAGGCCGGGACCGATCAGGTGCCGGTGAAGCTCGGAGGTCGCTTCTCCAGGAACGCCCCGACTCCTTCGGCGAAGTCCCCGGTGAGGATCGCCGACTCCTGCAATTCCGCTTCGAGCGCCAGCTGCCCCTCGAGGCTTGCGGTGTGCGCGCGCTCGAACAGCTGCTTCGTCATCCCGACGGCGCGCGTCGGCAGCGCCGCCCAGGTCGCCGCGATCTCGGCGACGCGCTCTTCGAAGTCCTCGGCCGGGACGACTTCCGAGACGAGACCCCAGGTGAGCGCCTCCTCCGCGCCGAGCTTGCGGTTCGAGCACATCCACTCGAACGCCCGCGCGAACCCGAGCAGGCGGTGGAGGAACCATGACCCCCCGGAATCGGGCACGAGCCCGATACCGACGAACCCGGGGACGAATGCGGCCGCACTCGATGCGATGCGGACGTCGCATGCACTCGCGAGCGACAGCCCGGCACCTGCCGCAGGGCCGTTGACGGCCGCGATGACCGGCTTCTCGAGCCCACGGATGAGGCGGATGTTCGGATGGTAGGTCTCCTCGAGCATGTCGCCGAGCGACCCCTCGAGCGCCGCGAACTCACGGACGTCCTGGCCGGCGCAGAAGCCGCGCCCGGCGCCCGTGATCACGACCGCGCGAACCTCGGGATCGGCAGCCTCCTCGAGCGCCGCCCGCAGGGCGAGGTGGAGTGCGGCATTGAACGCGTTGAAGACGTCCGGCCGGTTGAGTGTGATCGTCAGGACCGCGCCGTCACGACCGGTCAGCACGTCGCTCATGCAGCGACCCTATCGCGGCGCCGCCCCCGCGGGCAACGTATAGCGTCCCGCCGATGGGCTCAACGGGAATAGCAGCGTCGTTCGCCTTCGTGGCCGGGCTCGGCGGGGCAGTTCAGGTCGCGGTCCAGGGACGGCTCGGCGACCGGATCGGGAGCATCGAGGCGCTCGCCTGCGCGGTGGTCGTGGGGGCGGCGACGGCGCTCCTCGTGCTCCTCGTCGCCCGTCGCAGCCTCGGCGGCATCCGGGAGGGATTCAACGGGCCGAAGTGGATGCTCCTCGGCGGCGTCATGAGCGCCGTGATCGTCCTCTCGATCACGATCGCCGGGCCACGGATCGGGATCGTCGCGACGACGGCGCTCCTGATCGTGGGACAGTTCTCGCTCGCGACGGCGATCGACCGCTTCGGCTGGTTCGGCGTCCAGCAGGTACCGCTCGCGTGGCCACGCGTCCTCGGGCTCGCGCTGCTCGCGGCCGGAGCGGCGCTGACGCTGAAGCGATGACAGGGTGATCCGATCGAGCTGTCAGCCTGCCGCGGGACGTCCGATCGCAAACGGATAGCGTCGTCACCGTGCACACGAGCGTGACCTCATGACCGCGCGCGCGTGGATCGCATTGTGGACGGTGTACATCCTCTGGGGGTCCACCTACCTCGGGATCGAGCTCGCCGGCGAGACGATCCCGCCACTCTTCGCCGCCGGCATCCGGTTCACGACAGTCGGGGTCGTGCTGAGCGGATGGTTGCTGGCCCGCCACGGGACAACGCCGTTCAGGCTGGGCTGGACGAGGGCCGGGTCGACGGTTCTCTGCGGCTTCCTGCTGATCGGCGGGAACGCGCTGCTGTTCGTCGCCGAGCGCCGGGTTCCGATCGGGCTCGCCTCGCTGATCTTCGCGTCGGTGCCGCTCTGGCTGGTCGTCCTGCGATCGACCACCGGTGACCGACCGCCGCGCGCCTCGCTTGCAGGGACGGCCGTCGGGTTCATCGGTGTCGCCCTCCTCCTGCGGCCCGGCGGGGACGCCACGGCGTCAGGGGTGCTGCTCGTCGTCGCCGCCGCGCTCTCCTGGGCGATCGGCACCTTCCTCTCCTCGAGGCTGCCGATGCCTGGAGACGCGGTCACGACGGCGGGCATCCAGGGGCTCACGGGCGGGCTGCTCCTGATCCCGATCGGGATGGCGCTCTCCGACGGCGAGTCTCTCAACCCGGCGGACTGGTCGACCCGTTCGCTCCTCGGGCTGCTCTATCTGGTGGTCTTCGGCTCGATCTTCGGCTACACGGCGTACGTCTGGCTGGTCGCGAACGTGCCGCTCGGCACTGTCGCGACCTACGCGTACGTCAATCCGCTCGTCGCGATCACCCTCGGCCTCGTCTTCCTCCATGAGGCGGTGACGTGGCAGATCGCACTGGGGGCGGCGGTGATCCTGTCCTCGGTTGCCGTCGTCATCCGCAGGGAGGTGCCGCGGCGGCCAGGTGAGGTGATCCCACCGCTCGTCGAGTCCTAGAGCGGCGGCGAGAGGCCGACGATCTCGTCCGGGCGCACGGGCACGCGGTGCAGCGGCCTGCCGGTGGCGTCGCGCATCGCCGCCACGACGGCTGCCGTCGAGACGACGGTCGGGGGCTCGCCGACGCCCTTGGCGCCGTAGGGCGCGCTCGGCTCCGGCACCTCGATCAGGACCGCCTCGACCGGCGGCATGTCGAGGGCCGTCGGGATCAGGTAGTCGGTGAAGCTCGCATTTGTGATCCGTCCGTCTCGCGTCTGAATCTCCTCCATCACGGCGAGCCCGAGCCCTTGCGCGATCCCTCCCTCGATCTGGCCCTCGAGCGCGAGCGGATTGACGGCGCGGCCTACGTCCTGTGCCGTCCCGATCCAGACGACCCGCGTCAGGCCGAGCTCGACGTCGACCTCGACCACGACCCGCATGGCCGCGCAGGCCAGGGCGACGTGGGCACGCTCACCGGTGATCTGCCCCGTCTCCGGATCGAGCGGCGTCGTGCGTGGGTGCCGGTGGATCCGCTCGACGTCGACCTCGGTGGCGCCCGACGAACGTCGCTCCTCGAGCGCCGCCCGGCAGGCGTCACGCACCGCTCCGGCGGCCATCCAGGTCATCCGTGACGCAGACGCAGAGCCTGCCGACCCCACGGTTGCCGTCGTGTGCGGCATCAACCTGACGGCGTCGGTGCCGAGCTCTGTGCGGGCCACCTGGAGGATCACGCCGACGACGCCCTGCCCGACCTCGGCGGCCGCACAATGAACGTCGGCGCTGCCGTCGGGATGCAACACCACGCGGGCGGCGCAGAAGTCGTCGAAGCCTTCCGAGTAGCAGATGTTCTTGAACCCGACCGCGAAGCCGACGCCGCGACGGACGCCCTCGCCGCGGGTCGTGTTGCCGGCACCGCCGGGCAACCGGATCGGGTCTCGCGGCAATCCTTCGGCCGGTGGGATCGGGATCGCCGCGGCAGCTCGGATCGTCTCGGCGACGGGGCACGAGCCCTCGATCACCTGTCCGGTCGGCAGGATGTCGCCGGGCCCGATCGCGTTGAGCAGCCGCAGCTCGATCGGGTCGATCTCGAGCTCGGCGGCGAGGAGGTCCATCTGTGCCTCGGCGGCGAAGCACGTCTGCACGGCGCCGAAGCCGCGCATCGCGCCACAGGGCGGGTTGTTCGTGTACACCGCCGTCGACTCGATCAGCGCGTTGTCGACCCGGTACGGCCCCACCGCGAAGCACGCCGCGTTCGAGGCGACCGCCGTGGAGCTCGACGCATACGCGCCACCGTCGAGCAGGATCCTCATCCGCACGTTGACGAGACGGCCGTCGCGGGTGGCGCGGTGCTCGCACCACATCCGGGCCGGATGGCGGTGAATGTGCCCGACGAACGACTCCTCGCGGTTGTAGACGATCTTCACCGGCCTGCCCGTGTGGAGGGCGAGCAGGGCACCGTGCACCTGCATCGAGAGGTCCTCGCGGCCGCCGAACGCCCCGCCGACACCGGAGAGGTGGATCCGGACCTGTTCCGGCGCGAGCCCGAGACAGGGCGCCACCTGGTCGCGGTCGACGTGCAGCCATTGCGTTGCGACGTGGATGTCGACGCCGCCCTCGCCGTCCGGGATCGCGAGTCCCGACTCCGGCCCGAGGAATGCCTGATCCTGGATTCCGACGTCGTAGACGCCCGTCACGGTGACGTCGCCTTCCGCCTCCGGGTCGCCGTGCCGGATCACCATGTGCCGGACGACGTTCGGCCGCGGGTCGTCGCGATAGCCGTGTCCCATCGTCGGCCGGTCCGGGTGGAGCGGCTCGAGCTCGGTCGCGCGCTCCATGTCGGACACGACCGGCAACTCCTCGTAGACGACGTGGATCGCCTCTGCCGCTCGCCGCGCCTGCTCGGGGTGCTCGGCTGCGACGAGCGCGACCGCCTCGCCGTAGTAGCGGACCCGGTCGGAGGCGAGAACCGGCTGATCCTGGAACTCCAGGCCGTAGGTCTTCTGGCCGGGCACGTCGTCATGCGTGAGAACGGCATGGACACCGGCCATCGTCAACGCCGGCGTGATGTCGATCTCGACGATCCGGGCGTGTGGATGGGGGCTGCGGAGCGTGTGCCCCCAGAGCATGCCCGCCGCCTGGAGGTCGCTCGAGTAGGCGAACTCCCCCTTCACCTTCGGTGGCCCGTCCAGCCGGGCGACGCGATCGCCCACCCTGCCGGCGACCGGGGTCGTCACCGTCGCGCTCACGATGCGGCCGCCTGCCGAACGGCGTCGAAGATCTTGGCGTACCCCGTGCAGCGGCACAGGTTGCCGGAGAGAGCCTCGCGGATCTCGTCGTCGGAGGGCGCCGGATTCGCCTCCAGCAGATCGACCGTCGCCACGACGAGGCCCGGCGTGCAGAACCCGCACTGCACCGCTCCCGCCTCGACGTACGCCTCCTGCACGCGATGCAGCCGTTCGTCCGTGGCCAACCCCTCCACCGTCGTCACCTCGTGACCGTCGGCCTGAGCCCCCAGCACGAGGCAGGCACACACGAGCGTCCCATCGAGCAGGACGGAGCACGAGCCGCACTCACCCTGCTCGCACGCGTTCTTCGAGCCCGGCAGGCTCAGTCGCTCGCGGAGGACGTAGAGCAGGCTCTCCCCACCCCAGGCCTCCGTCTCACGGCGCTCGCCGTTGACGCTCAGGACGATTTTCATGCGAGGCACCGGTCGAGGGCACGACGCGTGAGCACGCGCAGGGCGTGTCGGCGATAGGAGGCCGTGCCGCGCACATCGTCGATCGGGCTCGCGGCGCCGGCAACCGTCTCGGGGAAGCTTTCTGCCTCGGCGATCGGAGCCGTCACGAGCCGGACGGTCGGCGCTGCCGATCCGATCGCCGCGCGGAGCTCCCCGCTCTCGCGATCGACCCGCAAGGCGAGGGAGCAGACGGAGATCACCATCGCGTTCCGCGGCCCGACCTTCATGAAGGTCTGCGCCGAACCGCTCGGGTCGATCCGGACCGACACGACGATCTCGTCGGGAGCAAGCGCGTTCTGCTTGACGCCGAGCAGGAACGCGCGAAGCGCGAGGCGACGCTCCCCCCGCACGCTCGCGATCTGCACCTCGGCGTCCTCGATGAGCAGAGGCGGCAGCGCGTCACCGGCCGGCGAGGCCGTGCCGAGATTGCCGCCGATCGTGCCGCGGTTACGGATCTGCGGTGATCCCACCGTCCGCGACGCCTCGGCCAGGGCCGGCAGCCGGTCTGCGAGCGGATCCTGCATCGCGTCGGCATAGGTGAGCGCCGATCCGAGGACGAGCGTCCCGTTCTCACGCGTGAACCCGCGCAGCTCGCCGACTTCGTTGAGGTTGATCAGAGCGGGCGGTCGGGAGCGGTCGAAGTTGAGCTCGACGAGCACGTCCGTGCCACCCTGCACGAAGCGGGCATCGGGGTAGCTCGGCCTTCAGCTGCAGCGCTTCGTCGAGGCTCCGGGGTGTCAGGACGTCCATGCCCGGCTACCGCTCCTCGCGCACATAGGGCACGCCGAGGCTGGCGGGGGCGCCGAGCCGGCGGCGGCCGAGGCCTGAGGAGACGATCACGAGCACGACGATAGTCATGACGTACGGCAGCGCCTGGAACAGCTGCGGTGTGATCGTGACACCTCGCGCCTGCAGGGTAAAGGGCAGCGCCGAAAACGCTCCGAAGACGTAGGCGCCGACGAGGCAGAGGTCGGCGCGCCAGAACGCGAAGATGACGAGTGCGATCGCGATCCAGCCGGCCCCCGCCGTGAGCCCGTCGACCCATTGCGGAGTCAGAGCGAGGCTGAAGCACGCTCCGCCAACTCCTGCAAAGGCTCCCCCCGCAATGGTGTGGAGATACCGATACCGCGTCACGCTGATGCCCATCGCGTCGGCGGCTGCAGGAGACTCGCCGACCGCGCGTACGTTCAACCCGGGACGTGTCCGCGACAGGTAGTACCCGACGGCGAGGACGCAGAGCCAGGACGCATAGACGAGCCACGTCTGGGAGAAGACGACCGGCCCGACGATCGGCAGGTCCTCGAGCCCGAACGCATTCACGGGCTCGAACGAGAACCGGGCCGGATTGTCCGCCAGGTTGAAGTCGTTGGCGAGATAGGACGACAGCCCGGCCGCCCCGCAGAAGATCGTCAGCGCGAGCCCCGAGACGATCTGGTTCGCACGAAGCGTGATCACGAGGAACGCGAGGATCAGAGCAGCCGCGGCCCCCGCGAGCGCTGCGATCCCGATCGCGAGAGGCAATACGAGACCCACCGGTCCTCCGATCCGCTGAACGGCGAGAAACCCCATCACGGCACCGACGAGCATCATCCCCTCGACGCCGAGGTTGAGCACGCCCGAGCGCTCGGCGAGCAGCTCTCCCAGCGCCGCGTACAGGAGCGGTGTGCCGTACGCGACGGCCGAGGCGAGCACCACGACGACGATGCTGCTGTTCACGCAACCTGCCTTGCCGCGTGGTCGTGGCGAACCCGTCGGACGAAGCCGACCCGATACTGCACGAGCAGCTCACCGCCGAGCATCGCGAACAGGATCATTCCCTGCATCACTCCGACGAGCCCGGACGGGAAGTCTGCACTCTGAAGCGTGTAGCCAGCGTTCTGGAGCCCCCCGATGAGGAAGGCGGCCAGAACGACCGCGAACGGGTTGTAGCGCGCAAGCGCAGCGACCACGATGCCCGTGTAGCCGTAATTCGCCTGCTGTAGCCCTCGAGCGTCGAGCACGTGGCGAAAGTCACCCATCTGGCTCGCACCGCCGATTCCCGCGATCGCTCCGGAAAGGCACATGATCGCCACGATCTTCCGGCGCGTCCGCATTCCCGCGTAGCGCGCGGCGCGCGGGGAGTCGCCGATCACCTGGGCTTCGAAGCCGAATCGTGTGCGTGCGTAGAGCAGCCAGATCAACGCGGCGACGGCGACGGCGAGCAGGAAGCCGAGAGGGATCGGGACGGAGCCGAGCATCGTCACCGGCCACGTTGCGGCGTCGGGGAGCATTTTCCCCTGCGGGAACACGAGGCCCGTGGCCGACTGGTCTCGCCAGTACGAGAGACTGTCGAAGATCAGGTAGTTGAGGACGAGCGCGGCGACGTAGTTGAGCATCAGCGAGGTGATGATCTCGTTGGTGTGAAGGAAGGCACGGAGGAGCCCGGGGATCGCCCCCCACGCGGCGCCGAGGGCGGCGCCCCCGATCACCATCGCCACGACCAGCACCAGCGTTGATTGACCCGCGAGGAGCAGCGCCATGCCTGCGGCGCCGATTGCGCCGAGGTACAGCTGGCCTTCGGCGCCGATGTTGAACAGGCGCATCCGGAACGCGACCGCCGCGGCGAGCCCGGTGAACGCCAGCGGCGTCGCCGCGATGAGCGTGTTTCCGAGCGCACCGTCCGCCAGGAAACCCGCGTCGAACAACCGCCGAAATGTGGTCGGCGGCGAGTGGCCGGTGGCGGTGAGCAGCACCGCGATGGCGGCGAGCGCGACGACGAGCGACCCGAACGGGACCGCGACCATCAGCCAGCGCCGCTGGTGCAGGCGCTTCTCGATCCGTACCTCCGGCACGATCACCGAGCGGTCTCCGCTGCGTCGTCCTGCGCCCCGTCGCCCCGCGGATCTGCCGGCGCCGTGCTGTTTCGAATCCCGGCCATGAGCAATCCGATCTCGTCGACGGTGGCTGTACGCGCCTCGACCTCGCCGACGATTGCGCCCTCGTACATCACCGCGATCCGATCGGACAGCGTCAACACCTCGTCGAGGTCTTCGCTGATCAACAGGACGGCGACGTCTCGTTCTGCAGCCTCGCGGAGGTAGCCGTGCACCGTCTCGATCGCGCCGACATCGAGCCCTCGGGTCGGGGCCGCAGCGACGAGCACCCGAGGCCCTCCCGAGAACTCCCGTGCCAGGACGACCTTCTGGAGGTTCCCTCCCGAGAGTTGGCGGGCCGGAGTGTCGGGTCCGGGCGCCTTCACGTCGTAGCGGCCGATCATCTCCACCGCTCGATCGCGCAGGCGCCGCAGGCGCAAGAACGGCCCTGCCGCGTCGGTTCGGTACGACTTCAGCGCGATGTTCGAGGCGATACTCAGGCTCGGCGCCACACCGGTGTGCAGGCGGTCCTCGGGCACATGAGCGATGCCGGCGGTGATCGCGATGCGTGGGTCGCCCGTCCGGAGCCTGGTACCCGCCACGCGAACGGTGCCGGCGACGAGCGGTCGGAGGCCTGTCGCTGCCTCCGCCAGTTCTCGCTGGCCGTTGCCGGCGACTCCTGCAATACCGAGAACCTCGCCTGCGCGCACCACGAGGGAGACGTCCCGGAGCGCCTCGCCGCCGCGGTCTCCGACGGCCGTGAGCCCGTCGAGCTCGAGCACGACCTCGCCGATCGTCACGTGGCTCTCGTGACGCCGCGCAACATCGACGTCTCGGCCGACCATGAGCGCAGCGAGTGTCTGCGACGTCGCATCGGCGGTCTCGAGCGTCCCGATCGAGCGGCCCCCGCGCAGGACGGTGACCCTGTCGGCGACTGCCGTCACCTCATGCAGCTTGTGCGAGATGAAGATGAAATCGGGGCTCGGCGGATCGAGCAGTTTCGATCGAGACGACCCGGCCTTGACGGGCCGGCCGAGGCGGCGCTACGGTTGCGCCGCGTGGGGGACGAGCGGCGCGCGCAGCTTCGAGCGGGCGTGGTGATTGGCGTCGGGCTGCTGCTCGCCCTGGCCGCCACCGTCGGTCCGTTGCCCTCGCCCGGCCGCGAGCCCGGGCGCGAGCCTGGCGGTCCGGCTGCCGGACGCGGTGCGGATCGATCGTGCTCGCGCTCCTCGGCCTGTCCGCGGTCCTGCTGCTCGCGGTGCAGCGCCCGCGGCGCCTCGACCGAGGACGATCCGTTCGCCGCCCGCGTGCCGCCGCGGCGCCGCACCTGCCGTGGTGCTGCCGCTGCTGCCGCTTCGTTGCTGCTGCTGGCGGCGGCGCTGGTATCTCGTGTCGCGAACCGCTGGTCCGGAGGAGCCGCAGCACCCGATCGAGCGGGCGTTCACCGCGCTCGCCGGGCTCCTGGACCTCATCGCGCACTACCGCAAGCCGCCGACCTCGGTCCCGTTCTTCGACCTGACGATCGCCGCTGCTCGTGCTGCTGTTCGCCGCTCGGCGCTCTTCGCGCTGATGGTGCTGGTCGCGCTCGCCGATCGCCTGGAGAAGTGGTGGGCCGCCCGGCATGCGGCCGCCCGGCCGGCTGCCGACCCCGGACGGGCTCGACGCGCCCGACGGCGATCCGCGCGCCGAGCCGGATCCGCGGCGCGCGATCGTCCGGGCCTATGCGCGCTTCGAGCGGGCGCTGGCCGCCGCGCGCGCGCCGCGCGTCGCCGTGGCAGACGCCGGCCGAGTTCATGCGGACGACGCTCGTGCGGCTGCCGTTGCCGGCCGCGCCCGTCCAGCGGCTGACCGCGCTCTTCGAGCTCGCGCGCTTCAGCGACCGACCGCTCGGCGCCGAGGCCGCGCGACGCGGCCTGCGACTGCCTGGACGCGATCACCACCGCGCTCGACGCCGAGGCGCCCGCGTGCTCGCTGACCGATCGCTCGGCCGCGTGGCCGCTGCGCAGCGCCGACGCTGGGGGCCGTGGTGCTGTTCGCCAGCGTGCCCGTGTACGTCTACGTCGAAGCCCTCGTGGCGGGCCGCTGGTGGCGCGCGCTGGCCTGCGCGTTCGTCCTCGGCGTCGCGCTCCTGCAGTTCCGGCGCGCCTTGCTCGACCGGCTCGGCCGAGCGCGGCGCCTCCGCGCTCGATGCCGCGCGGCGCCGTCCGGAGCCCGAGCCCGGCGTGCCGCACCACTTCCACGACCTGGCCAGCGACGTGCGCACCGCGCTGCGCAGCCGCCGCTATTTCGACAAGGTGCTGTGGCCGCGGCTGACCGCGCTGGCACCGCGGCCGCTGCCGCGCCCGGCCGCCCGGCCCGGCCGCGGGCCCAGCCTGGCGAGCCTGCGCGGGGTGATCGCCGCGCATCGAGCGGCAGCCGTGAAGATCGCCGCCGTCGCCGAGCGGGTCCGCGAGGTGGTGGCCGCGCTCGGCCAGATCGTCGTGGGCAAGGACGACGTCCTCGAGCGGATCCTGGCCGGCGATCCTCGCCAACGGCCACATCCTGATCGAGGACTACCCGGGGCTCGCCAAGACCCTCATCGCCCGGCTCGCTCGCCCAGGCGCTCGACCTCGGCTTCAGGCGCATCCAGTTCACGCCCGATCTGCTGCCGAGCGACATCACCGGCAGCTTCCTCTACGACCAGCGCGAGGGCCGCTTCGAGTTCCGGCGCGGCCCGGTCTTCACCAACCTGCTGCTGGCCGACGAGATCAACCGCGCCACGCCCAAGACGCAGAGCGGCGCTGCTCGAGGCGATGCAGGAGTCGCAGGTCACCGTCGAGGGCGAGTCGCTTCCCGCTCGAGCCGCCGTTCCTCGTCATCGCCACCCAGAACCCGATCGAGCTGGAGGGCACCTATCCGCTGCCGGAGGCGCAGCTCGACCGCTTCCTGATGCGCGTCGGCGTCGGCTATCCCGACCGCCGACGACGAGCGCGAGATCCTGGCCGGCGCCGCCGCGCAGCGGCGCACCGACGCCGCGCACCGTGCCGGTGCATCTCGCGCGCGCCGAGCTCCTCGCCATGCAGGCGCGCGCTCGAGGACGTGTACGTGGGCGACGGCGATCGAGCGCTACATCGTCGACCTCGTCCAGGCCACCCGGTCGCGATCCGCGCGTGGCGCTCGGCGCCTCGCCGCGCGGCAGCCTCGCCCTGCTCAAGCTGGCGCGCGCCGAGGCCGCGCTGCGCGGCCGCGACTTCGTGCTGCCCGACGACGTGAAGGCGATGGCGGTGCCCGCGCTCGCGCATCGCCTGATCCTCAAGCCCGAGCTGTGGGTGGCGCGGATCGTCGCCGGCGCAGGTCGTCGAGAGCCTGCTCGCAGCAGGTGCCGGCGCCGGCGGCCGAGCGCGCGTGACCTGGCGGCTCGACGCCGCTCGACGCTCTCGTTCCTGACCGCTGGTGGGCTGGGCGCTCTCGCTCGGCGTCTCTCGCCGGCCGGGCCGTTCCTGGTCGTCGCTCGCCGGCCGCGCTCGTCGCTCGCCACTCGTGGCCGGCCGCGCGCGGCGCCGCGCCGGCGCTGCTCGATCGACCACCGGATCTCGGCGCGACCGGCTCTTCGAGGGCGAGCGCGCTGACCGTCACGGTCACCGTCCGCGCCGACGGCGCCGGTCGCCGCTCGTCGAGCTGCTGGAGCCGCTGCCGCCCGGCGTGGCGTCTCGAGCGCGGGCCGCCCGCACGCGCTCTTCACCCTGCGCGCCGGGCGAGGAGCGCGCTGGAGTATGAGCTCAGCTGCGCCGGCGCCGCGCCTGCGAGCTCGGCGGCCGCACGCTGCGCGTCTGGGGTCCGCTGACCGGCTCGGCCTGCGCCGAGGGACGCCACGCGGAGCCGACGATCGCGTGCGGTCTATCCGCAGATCGTCGCCGCTGCGCAGCTGCCGCGGCCGCTGCGCACCCAGACGTCGTCGGCGACTACGTGTCCCCGGCGCTCGGGGAGGGCATCGAGCCCGGCGACATCCGCCCGTTCGCGCCCGGCGACCGGATCCGCACGTCAACTGGCGCGCCTCGCTGCGCCTGGGCAGCCTCACGTCACCCAGCATCACCGCGAGCGCAACGCCGACGTGGTGCTGCATGCTCGACACGCTGGCCGAGGTCGGCGCCCGCCGGCGCCACGCTCGACCGACGTCGCCGCGCGGGCGCGCCTCGCTCGCCACCGCGTATCTCGCCCGCAAGGATCGCGTCGGGCTGATCGAGCTACGGCGGCGTGATGCGCTGGGTGCGGCCCGGCTCGGGCCGCGCGCCAGTACGAGCGCCTGGCCGACGCGCTCCTGCGGGCCGTCGTGGTCTTCACCTACGTGACCAAGGACTCGACCGGGTCCCGCCGCGCGATGCTGCCGCCGCAGGCGCTGGTCCTCGCGCTCAGCGCCGCTGCTCGATCGCGCGCTTCGTGCAGGCCGCGCTCGACCTCGCCGCGCGCGGCTTCGACGTGGTCGTATCGCCGTCTCGCCGGTGGCCGCGGCGCGCGCGCGCCGCGACCGCCGGAGCCGGTCGCCGACGTCGCCGGCGCGGCTGTGGGCGCTCGAGCGCCGCGCGCAGCTCGACGAGCTGCGCCGCGCACGGGCTGACCGTCTCGACTGGGATGGCGTCGAGCCGCTCGATGTCGCCCTGGCCTCGCTGGCCGGCGGCGGCCACGCGCGCGTGCTCGCGGGATGATGCCGCCTGGCCGCGCCGCGCTCGTCGCGGTCGTCGCCGCGATTCCGCTCGGCGATCGCTGCCGGCGGCGCCTGTCACCTGGCTGGCGGTGGCCGCGCTCGCCACCGGCCGGCGGGCGCGCTGGTGCTGTCGGTGTCGCTCGTGACCGCCAGCGCCTCGCTCGCGCTGATCGCGTATGCGGTGGCGCTCACGATGGCCCGGCCGGCCGCCGATCCCCTGACCTGCGTCGTCCTCGGCGGCACGCTCGTGCTCCTGCTGGCCCTCGTGCACGTTCGGCACGCCGTGATGG
Organism: uncultured Thermoleophilia bacterium; assembly: GCA_963799905.1. Taxonomy (GTDB): domain Bacteria; phylum Actinomycetota; class Thermoleophilia; order Gaiellales; family Gaiellaceae; genus Gaiella. The sequence goes on along the minus strand of CAWCYU010000006.1, from coordinate 11,080 downwards.
CGCCGCTGGTCGGCCCAGGCGTCGTCGCCGCCCAGATCCGGCACTGGCTGGCGATGGTCGCGCTCGGCGTGGCGGGAGCCGCGGTGCTCACGCTGGGTGGTGCCGTGCTCGGACCGGCGCTCGTGGGCGCGACACTGCCCGTGGTCGTCGTCGCCGCCGCGCTCGGAGCCTTGCTCGCAGTGGCCGGAGTGATCTCGCTGGTGACGGCGCCCAGAGATTCGTCCGTCGCCGCGCCGCCAGCGGCCCGGAAAGGACAATGACATGCTTGGAGTGTTCGTCACGTTCCGCTACGAGAGCAGCTTCGACGCGGCCAAGGTGCGAAAGATCGCCGCGGGCGCCCGCACGATGTTCGAGGGCATGCCGGGGCTCCGCTCCAAGGCGTTCACCGTGAGTCCCGAGCAGCGCGAGGCGACGAACTTCTACATCTGGGAGTCCGACGCGGCGGCCAGGGCGTTCTTCAACGAGCAGCTCGTCGAGCGGGTGACCGGCCTCTACGGCGTCCGGCCCACCATCCAGTTCGCCGAGATCGCCACGCTCGTGGACAACGCGCACCCGTAACCGCGAGCGTCGTCGGCTCGCTCGCCGGGCCCTGCACTCGTAACGGCGACGACGGCTCGCCATGATGCGTGCCCCGGGCTCAGGCGCGTCGAGACGACGCGCTCGCGTCGGGCGACCGCGGGAGAGGCGGCGGCTAGCGGGTGACTTCGAGCGCGATCTCGCCGAGGCCGTCGATGGCGAAGCGGATGCGATCGCCGGGCGACGGGAACTTGGTGGTGATGCTGCTGCCCGTCATGACGATCATGTCGCGGGTGAGCTGGCGGCCGTGTCGGTTGAGGAGGTTGGCCAGCCACGCCACCGCCTCGAAGGGATGGCCGAGCGCGTCGCCGGTCTTGCCCTGGCCGCTGGGCGCGTCGTTGATCCAGCAGCGTGTGACCGCGGCTTCCAGGTCGATCCGGCGCCAGGCCGTCACCGGCGCGCCGAGGACCACACCGCCGTTCCAGGTGTTCTGGGCGATGAGGGTGAAGGCGTCGAGGGTCTTGTAGTCCGCGTCGCCGTCCTCGACCAGCTCGAAGGCGGGCAGACAGGCCGCGACCTTGCTCGCCACCGACGCGCGCGTCCACGGCCCACCGCTCGCGGGCAGGTCGTCGCCCAGCCGGACCGCCACCTCGAACTCGACGCCGAGGTGGTGATAGGCGGCGAGCGCGAGCCGGTGCGGCGAGGGGTGCACGACCGTCGAGAAGATCGCGCCGGCGGCGGGCTGGTCCACGCCCGTCATCTGCTGCATGGCCTTGGAGGTGAGCGCGATCTTCCAGCCGACGATCTCGCCCCGCCCGGCCTTGGCCATGATCCGGTGCAGCGCGTCCTGGATCGCGATAGGCGTCGTCGAGCGGCGCCTTTGCGGACGGCGGTATCGAGCGGCCCGTAGCGCGTGCGCGTGCGGTGCGTCTCGAAGCACGACCGGGCGGTGGCGTCGATGGTCTCGGGTGTCACGCGTGGTCTCCTTCCGTGGCGACGCGGTGGTTATACCCCGCGCCGGCCGGCGCCATCAAGCTGTCCGCCCGGAGCGCGGCTCAGGACCCCCTCCGTCCGGCGCCTCCCAGACTGATCGACTGGCCGATTGATCCTCAGAGAATAGGTTTGACGCCGCCGGCGGTCTATGCCACACTCCATGACGGATCTGGTTCACCTTGTTAGGTTGCTCGGGCACAGACACCGAGAGATACGCCGCGCGAGACCAGTTCGCGCGGCGTTTTTTTGTCCTCCAGTTCCGGAGGCAACACCGGCAGGGAACATCACGGGGCTTCGGCCCCACACAAGGAATAGGTACATGGCTCAGGGAAAAGTGAAGTGGTTCAACGACGCGAAGGGTTTCGGGTTCATCACGCAAGAGGGTGGCGAGGACGTGTTCGTCCACTTTCAGCGCCATCCAGGCCCAGGGCTTCAAGAGCCTGGCCGAGGGCGATCGAGTCGAGTTCGAGGTCACCCGCGGCCCGAAGGGCCTGCAGGCCGACGAACGTTCGCAAGAGCTAAGTACACTCCCCCACAAACAACCGGTACAGCTACCCAGGCCGCGCACGGTCATTCCCGGTCACCCAGGAGGGCGAGCACGTCTGCTTGTCCTCCGGGCTGACCGGGAACATCCGCGCCGTGGTCTGTCTGGCGTCGTGACTCAGGACACGGTGTAGCCGCGTCCCGCCATGCAGGTGCCGAATGCGCGGTTGTAGTTGGAGTGTCCCTGGTTCAGGGCCCACTGCTGCTGCTCCGAGTAGTTTGCCTGCTGCTGTTGCTGTTGTTCCGACCACTCCGCGCGCCGCATCATGCCGAACAGGCCACCGACGGCCGCCCCGATGGCCGCGCCTTCACCGGCGTTGCCGCCGATCGCGCCTCCGACGGCGCCGAGCGCGGCACCGCCCGCGGCCCCCCGGAACAGACCACCCTGCGGAGCTCCCGGGGCGGGAGGCGGCGCGGTGGCGACGCGGGGATTCGCGGGGTCGAAGCCGCTCTGCTGGACGGCCCAGCTGTAGCACTGCCCGCGATCGAACTGCTCCTGCTGCGCGCTCTGGCCACGGTTGGGATAGATGTACGACTTGGGCGGCGGCGCGACCGGTGCGACCGGCGGTAGCGGTGGCGGCGGCGGGGCCCCGAACTGAACGATCGGTTGCATGGAGCCCGGAGGCATATCAGAGGTGGCGCACCCCGCCACGCTCAGGACGGCGACGAGCATCAGGCCGGTGATGGTCTTGGACATGGCCGCAACAGTAGAATCCGACCCGCTCCGGTTGCCATACGACCTTGGTCCGATGAAGCCCCCGGCGGTACGGCGCCCGCCGGACGCCGACTAGAACATCAGCTTGTCGCCGGGGTTGATCGGGAAGACCTGCGTCGTCGTCTGCCCGAGGAACTGCTGATACTCCGCGGGCGTCCCCTTGAGCACGGGGAACGTGCCGTAGTGGAAGGGGATGGCGTACTTCGGCTTGAGCATCTGCTTGGTGGCGTACGCGGCGTCGCGCGGATCCATGACGAAGTGGCCGCCGATCGGGATCATGATCAGGTCGGGCTTGTAGTACTCACCGATGAGCGTCATGTCGCCGAACAGCCCCGTGTCGCCCATGTGATAGAGCTTGAAGCCGTTCTCGAACTCGATGATGAAGCCGCTCGGCTCCCCGCCGGGATAGGTCGTCGACTTCTTGCGTCGGTCGGATCGGTGACGGTCATTTCCGACGAGTGCTCCGCGCGCACCTGGGTGATCGTGATCTCGGGCCCGGTGGGATTCACGTGGCCGCCCTTGCCGAAGCGCACGGCCTTGTCCGGACTCACCCAGCCGAGATCCACCATCGTGGCGATGAGGCCGGCGGGGCCGAGCACGGTCGCGCCGGTGCGCTCGGCCAGCACCTTGACGTCGCCCACGTGATCGCCGTGGCCGTGCGTCACGAGGATCACATCGACCTTGCCGAGCGCGTCGAGGTTCTTGTACTGCGGCGGCGTCTTGGGATTGTTGGTGAGGAACGGATCGATGACGATCACCTTGCCGCTGGTCGAGGTGACCTTGGTCGTCGCCTGGCCGAGCCAGTGGACCTCGACCTTGCCGCCGCCGGTGGCCGCCGGCCCGGTCGCACTCGTCGCGCTCGTCGGGGAGGACGTCGCGCACCCACCGGCGGCGATGGTGAAGGTGAGCGCGCTGCTGAGGGTGAGGAAGTCACGGCGATCGAGCTCCATTCAGTCCTCCTTGGCGCGGAACGATAGCACAGAGCCGCGCGCTCGCTGCGCGAGCCCTACCGCAGCGCGTCTTCGAGCGTCTGGCGCACCGCGGGCCACTCGGCCTGCACGATCGAGTAGTAGGCGGAGTGGCGCACGGAGCCGTCCTGGCCCGGCATGTCGCCGCGGCGCACGCCCTCGAAGCGGGCGCCCAGCCGCTCGATGGCGCGTCGCGAGGCGGCGTTGCGCTCGTCGGTCTTGAAGGCCACGCGGTGCACGCGCCACACGTCGAAGGCATGCGTGAGCATGAGGAGCTTCGCCTCGCTGTTGCACCGCGTGCGCCGGGCCGAGGCCGCCAGCCAGGTGGCGCCGATATCGACGACGTCGGGCTGGTCGGTCCGCTGCAGCGGCGAGCTGGCCGGCCACCGCCAGTGCTGGATTTCCAGATAGCTGGTGGAGCCCACGAGTCGATCCTGCCACAGGATGGCGAAGGGGAGCCGGCGGCCCGCGTCCGCGCTCGGTCAGCGCGAGCTCGATGTAGCGCCGCGCGTCGTCGGCGCCGTCGGGAACGCGCGTGTAGCCGTAGGGCTGGCGCGATTCGGACGCCGCCGCGGCCAGGGCGACGGCATCGCTCTCGGCGAGCGGACGGAGCGTCACCGTCGGGCCGCGCAGGACGAGAGGCGGCGCCGCTGTGCTCACGCGGGTCGGCCGGCGTGCCGCGGTCTAGCGTTCGTTCGCGAGCACCAGCGTTCCGGCCGCCGACAGCATCCCGCCCATGCCGTTGACGAGCGAGAGCTTGGCGTTCGGCACCTGGCGCGGGCCGCACTCGCCGCGCAGCTGGCGGACGGCCTCGATGATCGGGAAGATGCCGTACATGCCCGCTGTGGGTGTAGGAGAGTCCGCCGCCGTTGGTGTTGATCGGCAGCGAGCCGCCCGGCGTCGAGCGTCCTTCCTCGAAGAAGTGCACGCCCTCGCCGCGCTTGGCCAGGCCGAGCGACTCCAGCATGATCGGCGGGCCCGAGGTGAAGGCGTCGTAGAGCATGATGTGGTTGAAGTCGCGCGGGCCCACGCCGGCCATGGCGAAGGCCTTCTCGCCGGAGACGCGCGTGGCCTCGCTGAACGTGAGGTTGCGCATCTGGGTGAGGCTCACGTGCTCGGCGCCCTCGCCGGCGCCGCGCACGTAGACGGGCTTCTTCGCCGCAGTCCTTCGCCCGGTCGGCGCGGGTGAGCACCACCGCGCCGCCGGCGTCGGTCACCAGGCAGATGTTCAGCACGTTGAACGGCCAGACGACCGGGCGCGAGTCGAGCACGTCCTTCGACGGTGATCGGCTCGCGGTTGCGCGCCTTGGGGTTGAGCGCGGCCCACTTGCGCGTGGAGACGGCCACCTGCGCCCACTGCTCGAGCGTGGTGCCGTACTCGTGCATGTGGCGCGTGGTGATCAGGCCGAAGTAGGTCGGCGCGCCGCCGAAGCCGTAGGGGGCCTCGTACTGGCCGGGGATCGCGGTGTCGCGCCGCGGGCGTCACGCCGACGCCGGAGCGGCCGGACTCGCCGTGCGAGACGACGGCCACGTCGCAGAGGCCGTGGTGCAGCGCCAGCCATCGCGTGGCCGACCATGATGATGAAGGAGCAGCCGCCGACGGTGGTGCCGTCGACGTAGCGCGGGATCGACGCCGAGCGCCTCGCCGATGGTGGCGGGCGAGTGCTGGCCGGCGGTGAAGATGCCGTCGATGTCGGAGACCTTCAGGCCGGCGTCGCGGACGGCGTTGGCGATCGCCTCCAGGTGCAGCGATGAGCTGGCTCTTGTCCGGGCAGCGTGCCGATCTCGTCGCTCTCGTCCACGCCGACGATGCAGACGCGTTGTTCGCTGCAGCTCTGTCATCATCGGGCCCTCCCGCCGGCTGGAACAGCGGCAGCGTGATCTCGTCGGTTAGCTTCTCGAAGACCACCTCCACCGGCATGTCGCACCGGAGCTTCTTGGGATCGGCCTCGCACGTTGATCAGGTTCGACAGCATGCCGCGGCCCTTCCTCCAGCTCGACCATGGCCAGCACGAACGGCGTCTTCACCTTGAACGCCTTGTTGAAGATCTGGTGCGCGATCTCGAAGGAGTAGAGCTTGCCGCGGCCGCTCGCCTGGATCCACCCGATGTCGCGCGAGGCGCAGAACGGGCACAGCACGCGGGGATAGAAGAAGGCGTTGCCGCAGGCCTTGCACTTGGGGAGCATCAGCTTGCCCTCGCGCGGCGCCGTCCCAGTAGGGCTTGGCTTCGGGCGTGATCGGAGTGGGCAGCGGACGCTCGAAGGTCCATGGTCTCCTCTTGGGGTCTCAGCGGCCCTGGAACTTCGGGTCGCGCTTTTCGACGAAGGCGCGGATGCCCTCGCGGGCATCCTCGGTCTCGGAGGCGATGTTCTGCGAGAAGGTCTCGCGCTCGAGCGACGACTTCAGATCGCGCTCGGCGTTGTCGTAGAGCGAGCGCTTGGCCAGCCGGATGGCCACCGGCGGCCCGGCGGCGATCCGGCGGGCCAGCTGGTTCGCTGTGCTCATCAGCTCTTCCGGCGCGACCACCTGGCTCACGATGCCCAGGCGCAGCGCTTCCTGCGCGTCGATCAGCTCGCCGGTGAAGATGAGCTCGGCGGCCTTGGCCATGCCGACGACGCGGGGCAGGAAGTAGGTGCCGCCCCAGTCCGGGTGCAGGCCGCGCTTGCACGAAGGCCTGCGAGAACTTCGCCGCCGTCGAGGCGATGCGGATGTCGCAGCCCAGCGCCAGGTTCATCCCGGCGCCGGCCGCCGCGCCGTTGATGGCGGCGATGATCGGCTGCGGCGCATCCCGCATGGCCAGCAGCGTCAGGTCGCGATTGGGCGCGATCTTCTCGCCCGAGCGGCCGCTCGCGCCGGCCTTCCTTGGCCTCGTTCATGGCCTTGACGTCGCCGCCGGAGCAGAAGCCCTTGCCCGCGCCGGTGATGACGATCACGCGCACCTCGGGATTGTCGCTGCACTTGAGGATGGCGTCGTGCAGATCGTCACGCAGCGTGTCGCCGAGCGCGTTCAGGCGCTCGGGGCGATTCAGCGTGAGGGTGGCGACGCCGTCCTTGAGCTCGAAGAGCAGGCACTTGTAAGTCATGTCGTCACGCTTTCGCCGCGGCGGGCGGCCAGGGAATGTTCATCGCGTCGAGTCGGCGCAGGCGGTCCTGGCCGAGCGTGCGGTCCCAGGACTCGGCCAGCGCCTCCGGCGTCCACGCGCCGGCGGCCACCGCGGTGCGAATCGGCGCCGGGTGCGAGTAGATGCTGACCTCGGGGCCGCGCACGCCGATCACCTGGCCGGTGATGTGGCGCCGCGCGATCGCTGGCCAGGAACGCCACGACCGGGGCGATCGCCTCCGGCGGCGTGGCCGTGGCCATCCCGCGCCGCTCGCTGGGCAGGCGCTGGGTCATGCGCGTGTCCGCCGTCGGCGAGATGGCGTTGCAGCGCACGCCGTACTTGGCCATGCCGAGCGCCACCGAGCGGGTGAGGCCGACGATGCCTTCCTTGGCCGAGGAGTAGTTCGGCTGGCCCGGGCTGCCCTCGAGGCCGGCGGTGGAGGTGAAGGTCACGATGCTGCCGGCCTTCTTCTCGCGCATGTGCGCGGTGGCCGGACGCATCACCGTGAAGTGGCCCTTGAGATGGACGGCGATGACGGCGTCCCACTCGTCCTCGCACATGTTGAAGATCATCCGCTCGCGCAGGATGCCGGCGCAGCAGACGAGGATGTTGAGGTCGCCGAACTCCTTCAGGGCCAGGTCGATGACCGCCTTGCCGCCGGCCATGGTGGCCACGCTCTCGGCGATGGCCACGCCGCGGCCGCCGGCCTTGCGGATCTTGCTCGACGACCTCGTTGGCCGGCTCGCTGGACGGATCGCGCCCGTCCACGCTGACCCCGTAGTCGTTGACGACCACCGCGGCGCCGTTCGCGGCCAGCCCCAGCGACACCGCCCGCCCGATGCCCGTGCCGCCGCCCGTCACCACCGCCACCTTGCCGTCCAGCATTCCCATGGCCCGCTCCTCTCAGGTGCGGGCGTCATGCTGCGGGCCGGGCGGCGGCTTGTCAAGACGCCGGCGGATACGCTACCCCTTGGTCCCCTTGCTCGCCTTGCTCTTTTTCATACGGTCCTCCCTCCGCGGGCCGGCAAAGCACGAAACTCGCCAGTCTGCCGGTTGCGACGGAGCGTGAAAGCCACGCTGTTTCGTGATCGTTGCTGCACGCGCAGGACCTGCTCGCGGCGACCGGCCCGATGATCCCCGGGCGATTCGCCCGAGGAATGTGCCAGAATCCGCGCACCGCAGCTCATCGACAAGGAGACCGACCCATGGCCGAGACCGAGACCTATCGCAAGGGCGCCCAGATGCGCCGCCAGCTGCTGGGCGACGCCTACGCCGATCGCACGAACCAGACGACCTACGCCGACCCGCGCATGAAGAAGTTCATCGACGTGGCGACCGAGACCGTCTTCGGCGCGCTGTGGACGCGGCCGGGGCTCGATCTGAAGACGCGCACGCTGATCTGCGTGGTCTCCGACGCCGCCACCGGCGCGCACGCCCGAGCTGGCCATCCACCTGCGCATGGCGCTGCGCCAGGGATGGACGGAGGACGAGCTGATCGGAGGTGCTGCTGCACCTTCGGGCTACGTCGGCGTGCCGCTGATCCGCGAGGCGATGCTCACGGCCAAGGAAGTCTTCGCCGAGGTGAAGAAGGGCTGAGGTCGCTCAGCGTCGCGCAGCAGCATCCGCGGGCCCGGCTCCGGTCGCAGCGTGACGTAGGGCGTCGGCGTGACGCGCTGGCCGGGCAGCCAGGCGTCAGCCGGAAGCGCTGCGCGATGGTGGCCAGCAGCAGGACGGCTTCCATCGTCGCGAAGCTGTTGCCGATGCAGCTGCCGCGGTCCGCCGCCGAACGGAAAGTAGGCGAACCGCGGCAGCCGCCGGGCGAGGTCGCCTCGCCCAGCGTTCGGGCCGGAACGCCTCGGGCTCCTCGAACCAGCGGCGGTCGCGGTGCACCACCCACGTGGGCGCGATGAAGATGTCGCCTGCGCGGGACGGGGTGGCCGGCGATCTCGGTGGCTCGCACCGCCTGGCGGCCCGAGCCGTAGGCCGGCGGATAGAGGCGCATCGACTCGGTCACGACCATCTCGGCGTACTTCAGCGCCGGGCAGGTCGGCCACGGTGGGCGCGCGGCCGCCGAGCACGTCGTCGAGCTCGTCGGCGAGCCGGGCCTCGACCTCGGGGTGCTGGGCGAGCAGGTACCAGGTCCAGGCCAGCGCGTTCGCGGTGGTCTCGTGGCCGGCCATGAACAGCGTCATCGCCTCGTCGCGGACCTGCTGCGTCGGTCATCCGGCGTGCCGTCGTCGGCGTCCTGCGCGTGCAGCAGCATCGAGAGCAGGTCGCCGCGGTCCTCGCCGCTGGCGCGGCGCGTCGGCGATGATGCCGTAGATGATCCGGTCGAGGCGGCGGATCGCCCGGCGCGAGCGGAGGTTGGCCGGGGTCGGCACCCAGTGCGGGAGCCGACCCAGCAAGCTCGCAGCGCGGACGCCGAAGTCGTGCGATCAGGACCTCCAGCGGCCTGGCTGGCCTCGTGCGGCGTCGCCGGAGACGTCGGCGTCGAAGAGCGTCTTGGCCACGATGGCCTGGGTCAGCGCCATCATCTCCGCGCTCACGTCCCGCGACGTCGCCGTCCTTCCAGGCGGCCACGTGGCGCTCGGCGAAGGCGGCCATCACCTCGCCGTAGGCCGGCGACGCGCTGGCGATGGAAGGCGGGCTGCACGAGCCGGCGCTGGCGCAGCCAGGTGTCGCCCTCGGAGAGCAGCAGCCCGTCGCCGAGCACCGGGCGCGAGCAGGCGCACGCCGGGGCTCTTGATGAAGTCGCGGTTCCGGGCCACGAGCAGCTCCTCGATGGCGTCCGGGTGGAAGACCAGGAAGATGCGGTACGGCCCCATCCGCGTCTGGACGAAGTCGCCGTATTGCCGCGCGCACGCTGACGTAGAAGCCGAGCTGATCGCGCCGGAAGTCGCCGGCGCTGCCGAAGAAGAAGCCGCCCCGGGGTCCTGGAAGAGCTCGCCCTCACGGCGCGAATTCGCGGAGCACGCGGCCGGGCCGGCCGCAGTCGGCGATGACGCCCCGCTCGTCCACCGTGCGCACGCCGTTGACCCACACGCCGTGCAGGCCCACGGCCGGCGTGTCCAGGCGCGTGGCGCCGGTGGGCAGGTCGTTCACGCGGCGCTTGGCGCCGCGGCCCACCGTGCGGGGATCGAAGAGCATCAGGTCGGCCCAGGCGCCGGGCGCCAGGCGGCCGCGGTCCGGGATGCGATAGGCGGCGGCCACGTCGCTGGTCACGCGCTTGACCGCCTCCTCCAGCGTGAGATCGCCGCGCTCGCGCACCCAGTGGCCGAACAGATGCAGGCCGAAGCCGGCGTCGCAGAGGAACGACAGGTGCGCGCCGGCGTCGGACAGCGCGACCGCGGCGTTCGGATGACGCAGCAGCTTGCGCACCTCGTTCTCGTCGGTGTTGAAGAGCCGGCAGTCGAACATCGCGTCCAGCTCGCCGTCGAGGCCGAAGTCGAGGAAGACGTCCCACGGATGCGCGGCCCGGACTGCTCGGCCAGCGCCGCCGATGGTCTGGCCCTCGAGGTGGCGATGCTCGGGCCGCGTGCACCTCCGCGATGGTCAGGTGCGGCCACGTCTTGTCGCTGAAGCGGTTGGGCACGCCGGGCGCGGCCGATCTCCTCCTTGAGCCCCGTGCGGAACGACGGATCGGCGAGCACGCGCCGGTAGCGCGCCTCGTCCGCCGGCCACGATGGCCGGCCGCCAGGCGAGGAACGCCTCGAGCGGGTAGGGATGGCGCAGCGTGAACTCCATGCCGAGCGGGAAGCAGCCCACCTGCGCCCACAGCTCGCGCCCGCGCGCCGCGGGCCGCCTCGATCTCGCCGAGCTCGCGGAACACGCGGGTCGGATCGCCGGGATCGACGAACATCGCGGCGATCATCACCGGCCGGCCGTTGGCGGCCGCGATCTTCTCCAGCCACGGCATGGTGGAGGTCATGCCCTTGGTGAGCATGAACACGCCGCGCCCGGCCTCGCCGAGCGCGCCGGTCAGCGCCATCATCTCGCGCTCGTCGGCCAGGCGCGAGGGCATCGGCATGCCGTTCTCGCCGTTGTGCTGCTCGAGCGGTGGAGGTCGCGAAGCCGATGGCGCCGGCGCGCACGGCCTCCAGCACGATCCGCCGCATCTCCGCGATCTCCGCCGTCGGTGGCCGGCGCGCTTGGTGGCGTCGGCGCCGAGCACGTAGGTGCGCACCGAGGAGTGGCCGACGAACGAGGCGACGTTGGGCACCACGCCGCGCCGCTCCATGGCGTC
>CAWCYU010000005.1:0-164447 GCA_963799905.1 uncultured Thermoleophilia bacterium | reverse complement strand
GTCGACGCCGAGGCGGAAGGTGCGTGTGAGCTGGGATCCCAACGCGTTCAGCTGGTACGTACGGCCGCCGCCGGCAGCACCTTGCCCGGGTTGAGGATCCCGTTGGGGTCGAAGCTGTCCTTGATCCCGCGCATGAGCGGGATCAGGTCGCCGTGCTCCTGCTCGAGGGCGCCGATCTTGCCGAGGCCGATGCCGTGCTCGCCGGTGCAGGTGCCGCCGCGCGCGAGCGCGTCGTCGACGACGTTGTGGACGAACTCCTCCGACCGCGCCAGCTCGGCGGGGTCGTCGGCGACCTAGACGGCGACGTGGACGTTGCCGTCGCCGGCATGCCCGACGATGCCCGCATGCAGCCCCAGCCGGTCGATCTCGGCGCGGGCGAAGCGACGGCCGCCGCCAGCTCGGTCACCGGCACGCAGACGTCCGTCGCCCGCTCCTTCGTGCCCGGCATCTGCGCGGCGGTCGCGTGGGCGGCGTCGTGGCGCGCCCTCCACAGACGCGCACGTGCGTCGGGATCGCGCTCGTGCACGATCTCGAGCGCGCCCTCCGCCTCGGCGATCGCCTGCACGAGCTCGAGGTCCGCGACGACCATCGCCTCGCTGCCCGGTCGCCTCGACGATCAGGCACGGCCCTTCCGGGTACGACGTGCCGAGTAGGCGTTGATCGCCGAGACGATCCAGGCGTCCATCAGCTCGATGCGGGTCACGCCCGACCCGGCCGCGACGATCCCTGCGGCCGTGCGGCACGCGCGCTCGACGTCGGCGAACGACACCCGCACGGCGACGGCGTGCTCGGGGATCGCGTGCAGCCGCACGGTCACCTCGGTGATCACCGCAAGCGTGCCCTCCGAGCCGACGAGGAGCCCGGTGAGGTCGTACCCCGCAGACGTTTTCGCGGCCCGGCTACCCGTACGGATCACCCGACCGTCGGCCAGCACCGCCTCGAGCGCCAGCGTGTTCGCGCGCATCTTCCCGTAGCGCACCGTCGTCGTTCCGGCGGCGTTCGTCGCCGCCATGCCGCCGAGAGTCGCGTCGGCTCCCGGGTCGACCGGGAAGAAGAGGCCGTGCTCACCGGCCGCGCGCGCGAGCCCGAGGCGGGTCACGCCCGCCTGCACCGTCGCGGTCAGGTTGTCGGGCGAGATCTCGAGGATCCGGTCGAGGCGGGTGAGGTCGAGGCTGATGCCCGCCTGCACGGGGATCACGTGCCCCTCGAGGCTCGTGCCGGCCCCGAACGGCGTCACCGCGATCCGACGCCTGTTCGCGATCGCGAGTACCACCGCCACTTCTGCCGTCGTGCCCGGATAGACGACGAGGTCGGGTCGGTGAGCTGGATGGAAGGTGAGGTCCTCCGCATGGAGATCGCGCTCGGAATCGCCATCCCGGACCTGCTCGTCGCTCAGCGTCTCGCGAAGCGCGCGTGTCGCTTCGGGGAGGGCGGTCATGTCTGCGACGCCGCCTCCGACGGCAGGCTCGGCGCCGTCCGCTCGACCGCCACCTCATACTCGCGAAAACTTCCTGCTCGGCGCGGTCACCGTCGTTTGCCTCGCAGGCGGCGAGGAACGCTCGATAGTTGCCGACGGACTCGCGGAAGCGCTCGAGCGTCGAAGAAAACAGTCTGTTGTAGCGGTTGGCGCGCCAGGAGAGCCGTTCCATTTCATCGAGCAGCCGCCGCCGCCCGCTCGTCCGGTAGGCCGTCGCGTGGAACTCCCAGCGCTGGCGCAGGTACTCGTCCACGTCACGCTCTTCGGCGAGTTGCCGCAGTTGTTGCAGGAGCGCCTTCATCTGCACGATCTCCGGTTTGCCGACCGCGGCCGCACCGAGTCGCGCGGCGAGGCCTTCCAGGCCCAGCCGGGCGGCGTAGATCTCCTCGAAGTCCTCACGCGACAGCCGGCTGACGAGCGCCCGTCCCGTCGCGCTCACCGCGACGAGGCCCTCGCGCTCGAGCTGGCTCAGCCCCGCGCGAACCGGCGTCGGGGAGACGCCGAGTCGTTTCGCGAGATCGCGTTGGACGAGCGGCGTCCCCTCGGGCAACGCGCCGCCCACGATCAGGTCCCGCAGCGCCCGCGCCACCCGCTGCTCGATCGATTCGCGCTCCTCGAGCGGGGAGATCGGTGTGACCAGTCCTTCCATTTCCGGACAGTTTGCTCTAAGGTCGCCGACAATGCAATTTGATATTTCAAATCGCAAATGAGCACGGGGCCGAACGTGCAGGCGCCGGGGCGCATCGGGGTCGATGTGGGCGGCACGTTCACCGACGTGCTGCTGCACGGCGCCGACGGGCGGGTGCGGGTGCGCAAGCTCCTGTCGACGCCACCGGACTACGACCGGGCCGTGGTCGAAGCGGTCACGGAGCTTGCGGGACGTGCCGGAGCGCCCTCCGTCGAGGAGGTCGTGCACGGAACCACCGTCGCCACCAATGCCGTCCTGCAACGGCTCGGCGCCGAGACGGCACTGATCACGACGAAAGGATTTCGCGACGTGCTCGAGTTGCGCCGGCTCCGGATCCCGCACATGTACGACCTCTTCTGGCGCAAGCCGCCTCCGCTCGTGGAGCGGCAGCTGCGGTTCGAGATCGACGAGCGGGTTTCAGCCGACGGCACGATCGTGAGAGCCGTCGACCAGGGCGAGGTCAGGTTGCTCGCAGGCCGCCTGCGGGCGGCGGGAATCGACTCGGTCGCGGTCTGCTTCCTGCATGCCTACCTCTATCCCGACCACGAGCGAGAGGTCGCGGCGATCCTTGCGGATGAGCTGCCTGAGGCGAGCGTCTCGATCTCGAGCGAGATCCTCCGCGAGCAGCGCGAGTACGAGCGCTCCGCGACGACAGTGGTGAACGCGTACGTCAGGCCGCTGATGGCCTCGTACCTGGACCGCATCCGGACCGGCCTCGACGGGATCGGGCTGCAGGCTGCGCCGCTCCAGATCATGCAGTCGTCGGGCGGTGTGATGACCTCCGACGACGCAAAGCTGCGCCCGGTGTTCGCCCTCGAGTCCGGTCCAGCCGCCGGCGTCGTGGCGGCGCTCGGGATGGCGCAGCGCCTCGGGCTCGAGAACCTGATCGCCTTCGACATGGGCGGCACCACGGCCAAGGCATCGCTGATCGAGCACGGCGCCATCGCCAGGGGCCGCGAGTACGAGGTCGGCGGCTCCATCTCGGCCGGCAGCAGGCTGATCCGCGGTGCCGGTGAGCTGTTGCGAATCCCCACGATCGACATCGCAGAGGTAGGGGCCGGCGGTGGCAGCATCGCCTGGCTCGACCCCGCCGGCGGCCTCCAGGTGGGGCCGAGGAGCGCAGGCGCCGATCCGGGGCCTGCCTGCTACGGGCGAGGCGGCGTCGAGCCGACGGTGACCGATGCCAACGTCGTGCTCGGCTTCATGCCCGCGGGCCAGGTCGCCGACGGAGAGATCGCGATCGTGCGAGAGCTCGCCGAGGAAGCGGTGCGACGCGTCGCCGAGCCGCTCGGCCTGACCATGCTCGAGGCGGCCGACGGGATCCACCGCATCGCCAACGCACGGATGACCCGGGCATTGCGCTCCGTCTCGTCCGAGAAGGGCCGCGACCCGCGCGAGTTCGCGATCATCGCCTACGGCGGCTCGGGGCCTGTCCATGCCGGCGGGCTGGCCGACGAGCTCGGTGTCACAACGGTGGTCGTGCCGCCGGTCGCTGGTCTCTTCAGCGCCGTCGGCCTTCTGTTCGCCCGCCCCGAGTTCCACGAGGTTCGGTCCTGTCACCTCGACATCGATACGACCGATCCCGCCGTCGTCACCGCGCTGCTCGACGAGATGCGGGCGCCGCTCGCCCGAGCGTTCGCGGGGCGCGACGAGCCGACGTGGGCGCAGACTGCGGACCTCCGCTACGGGGGGCAGAGCTGGGAGATCGAGGTAGCGCTCCCCGACGGGCCCGTCGACCCGGCGCTCCTCGCCGGCCTGCGGTCGCGCTTCGAGGACGAGCACGAGCAGCTCTACGGCGTGCGTGGACAACCTGGCTCCCCGGTCGAGATACGTGCCGTCCGTCTCGCCGCACTCGGTCGATCGGCCGCCGGCCTCTCATTCGACGTCGATGACGTGCTCGTGCGCGAGCGGCCGGCCACGCGACCGATGTGGCTCGGCGGCACGGCGTCCGCGGTGCCCGTGCGCGCGCGGGCGTCGATCGGAGCCGTTGCCGAAGCAGGCCCGCTGCTGGTCGACGAATACGACACGACCGTCGTCGTCCCCGCGGGCTGGACCGTCAGCCGCCACCCCCAGACCGGCACCCTGGTGCTCCGGCGGGAGACGCGCACGTGACCACGCGGCCCTCCTCGACGCCCGATCCCGTGACGCTGCAGATCGTCGCGAACGCCCTCCAGTCGATCTCCGACGAGATGGCGACGACGATCATTCGCACCGCGCACTCGACGGTCGTCCGCGACGGAATGGACTTCTCGTCCGCGCTGTGCGACGCGAACGGCGAGACGGTCGCCCAGGCGGTCAGCGTGCCCTTCCATCTCGGCTCGATCCCGACTGCGATGGAGTCGCTCCTCCGCCACTACGGGGATCGCGCCCTCCCCGGCGACGTCTTCATCATGAACGACCCCTTCGACGGGGGCATGCACCTGCAGGACATCTTCATCGTCAAGCCCGTGCACCTCGACGGTCACCTGATCGGCTGGGCTGTCACCACCGCCCACCACGGTGACGTCGGCGGGCGGCTGCCCGGATCGAGCGCCTGCGACAACACGGAGATCTTCCAGGAGGGGCTCCGGATGCCCTGGCTCCGGTTCTACGCCGAGGGCGAGCCGGTCGAAGAGGTGCACAAGCTGATCGAGGCGAACATGCGGATCCCGCGCATGACCTTCGGCGACCTTGGTGCGCAAGTGGCTGCGTGCTCCGTGGCCGAGCGCGCACTACAGGCACTCGCCGAGCGTCACGGGCCTGCGCAACTCGCGGAGTTGATGATCGCCCTGATCGACTACACGGAGCGCCTCGTCCGCCAGGAGATCAGGTCCTGGCCGGACGGCACCGCCTCGTTCACCGATTACCTCGGATCGGACGGAGTGGAGGCGATGGACGTCCCGATCACGGCGCGGGTCACGATCGCCGGCGACGAGGTCACCGCCGACCTGACCGATTCGGCCCCGATGGTGCGCGGCTCGTTGAACAGCACGCGGTCGTTCGTGATGGCGTGCGTCTACCAGGCCGTCCGCTGCGCCCTGACCCTGGAGGTGCCGAACACGGCAGGTGCGTTCAGGCCGATCCACGTGCTGACGAAGCCCGGAACGGTGGCCGAGGTCGTGATGCCCGGCGCCTCGTCGATGCGTGGCGTCACCGGGTTCCGCATCCTCGACGCGCTCAACGGGGCGCTCGCCCAGCTGATCCCGAGCCGGATCCCCGCCGCAGGCGAGGGCGGGAACACACTCGCCATCTTCGGTGCCGAGCGTCCGCACGGTGACCGCTTCGTCTTCTACGAGCTCGTCGTCGGGACCTGGGGCGGCACCCCGGTCGCCGACGGCAACGACGGTCTCACCAACCCCGCCAGCCTCGCCGCGAACATCCCGATCGAAGTGGCCGAGTCGGAGTTTCCGATCGTCGTCGAGCGGTACGGGCTGGTCGCCGACACTGGCGGCGCAGGCGAGCATCGAGGGGGCCTCGCGATCGAGCGAGTGTGGCGCTGCCTCACGCCCGGGACCTCGCTGATCGTTCGCTCCGATCGCGCCGACCGACCACCCTACGGGCTCGCGGGAGGAGGACAGGGCGGACGGTCGAGCAACCTGCTCCTTCGGCCCGACGGCACGGAGGAGGTGCTGCCCGCGATGTTCTCGACCACGATCGAGACAGGTGACGTCTACGCGCACCAGATGGCGGGCGGCGGCGGCTGGGGCGACCCGTTCGAGCGCGACCCCGAGGCCGTCGCCCAGGACGTCGCGAATGAGAAGGTGAGCTTGTCCGCTGCGTCGGAGCTGTACGGCGTCGTGATCGGCGTCGACGGCGCTGCGGAGCTCGAGGCGACAGCGGCCCTACGAAGAGAGAGGAGGCACACGTGATCGGGAAAGCCGACGCAGTCGTGATCGGCGGAGGGATCATGGGGGCGAGCACCGCCCATTTTCTGACCAAGCGCGGCTTCGGGCAGGTCGTCCTGGTCGAGAAGCGGAAGATCTGCGGCGGCTCGACCCAGTACTCGGCCGCACACGTGCGGCAGCACTACTCCAACGAGGTCGGGATCAGGCTCGCCTTCCGTGGTGCCTCCATGATCGCCAACGCCGAGGAGGAGCTCGGCGGGCCTGCCGGGTTCCACCAGATCGGCTACATGCTGTTCGCCCCGCCCGAGGGCGAGCAGGCGTTGCGCGAGGTGGTCGCCGTCCAGCAGGGCTTCGGTGTCCAGACCTCTCTCCTCGCGCCGGACGAGGTGACCCGGCGCTGGCCGCAGCTCAGACTCGACGGAGTGGCGCTCGCGTGCCACGAGCCAACGTCCGGGTTTGCCGATCCGGTGCTCACGGTCGAGTCGCTCGTCCGCTCCGCCGAGCGGGACGGACTGCTCGTCTACGAGGGCTGCGAGGTGCTGGGCATCCCGACCGTGAACGGGCGCGTCGCCGGTGTCGTGACGGGCGATGGGGAGATTGCGACGAGCGTCGTCGTCAATGCCTGCGGTCCCTGGGGCGACCGGATCGGCCGCATGGTCGGGGTCGACTACCCGATTACGTTCAGCCGGGAGCACGAGGCCATATTCGATGCGCCGACGCTCGAAAACGGCCAGGAGTTCCCCGACTTCCCCGTCATCTCCGACGTGCCGCAACGGCTCTACTGCCGGCCGTATGTCGGCGGCAAGATCCTGGTCGGGGACGGGTGGCCGAAGGAGAAAGAGCCCGTCGACCCGGAGACCTACGACGACGGAACCGACGAGGCGCACGTCAGCAAGATGGTGCCGAGGCTCGTGAACCGCCTGCCCGCGCTCGCGCCGGTGATCACCCAGCCGAACTACGGGGGCACGTTCGTGACCGGCTACTCCGGCGTCTACGACATCACCGAGGACTGGTACCCGATCGTCGGAGAGGAGGAGGTCGGGGGCTACTACTCCTGCTTCGGCGGGAGCGGCCACGGGTTCAAGCTCGGGCCTGCGATCGGTGAGGCGCTCGCCGATGCGATCGCCGGTCGTACGCCCGCGATCGACATTTCGAGCCTCTCCGGCTCGCGGTTCTCGGAGGGTCGGACGTTCGGCTCCGTCTGGGGACCCGGGAATCGCGCATGACCCTCGATCCGATCACGTTCGAGGTGATCCGGAACGCGCTCGTCGCGGCGACGGACGAGATGGTCCTCACCCTGCGCCGCAGTGCCTACTCGACGAACATCAAGACGCGCTCGGACTTCTCGTGCGCGTTCTTCGACGCGGAGCTCCGGGCCGTGGCGCAAGGCTTCACGCAGCCGGTGCACCTGGGCTCGATGGTGGAGCAGGTGCCGCAGGCAATCCGGAGCTACGGTCCTGCCAACCTCGGGCCCGGCGATGTGATCATCACGAACGATCCCTTCCCGAGCGGCGTTCACCTGAACGACGTCAGCCTCGTCTCGCCCGTCTTCGCCGGGGGCGCCTTGCTCGGGTACGTCGCGAACCTCGCCCACCACGTGGACGTGGGCGGAGGCGCACCGGCGTCGATCGGTGCGTTCCGTGAGGTGTTCCAGGAGGGCGTGATCATCCCGCCGGTGAAAGTGGTCGAGGCCGGGCGTATCGTCGACGACGTCTTCAAGCTGATCCTGGCGCAGATCCGCTCGAAGCACGAGACGGCCGGCGACTTCCGCGCCCAGATCGCTGCGAACGCGACGGGAGCGCGACGGCTGGAGGCGCTCGTTGCCCGCCACGGCCACGCGACGATCGTGGTGGCGATGGAGGAGCTGCTCGACTACACGGAGCGGCGCACGCGCGCGGAGATCGCGGCGTTGCCGCACGGCGTCTACGAATCGGAAGGCACGGTGGACACGGACGGCTACTCGGAGGAGCCCGTGCGCCTCCGGGCGCGGATCGAGATCACGGCCGAGGGCGTGTCGTTCGACCTCGCAGGCAGCGACCCGCAGCGTCGGGCGCCGGTCAACTCCACCTACGCCCAGACCTTCTCCGCTTGCGCCTACGCCCTGAAGTGCCTCGTCGATCCCGATCTGCCGGTCAACGACGGCTTCTACCGGCTCGTGCACCTCGACGCGCCGGTGGGAAGTGTGACGAACTGCACGTGGCCCTCGCCGGTCGTCGGCGGCTGGGAGACGCAGACCCGTCTCGTCGACGTCATCTTCCGGGCAATCCTGCCGGCGTTGCCGGCGGCGCTCCCCGCCGGCACGAAGGCGATGATGTGCCACGCCGGCTTCGGCGGCGTCGACCCCGTCACGAACGAGTACGTCTGCTTCCTCGAGACGTTCGGCGGCGGCTACGGCGGGCGGCTCGAGAGCGACGGTCCCGACGCTGTGCAGGCACACGGCCAGAACACCGAGAATGCACCCGTCGAGGAGACCGAGCTCAACTATCCGGTCCGCGTGGCAAGGCTCTCGCTCGTCGACGACTCCGAGGGTGCCGGTCGCTTTCGCGGCGGGCTCGGTCTCCGCAAGGACTTCCTCTTCGACCGGCCGACGACCTTCACCGTTCTCTCCGACCGCACCCTCGCCGGTCCTGCGGGTGCCTTCGGCGGTCACGACGGCAGGGTGGCGGAGTACGTCCTGATCCGGGACGGCGTGGAGACGCGCCTCGGAGCCAAGGCCACCGTGTCGCTCGAGGCGGGCGACCTCGTCAGCTACCGCACCTGCGGTGGAGGCGGCTACGGGCCTCCCGAGGAGCGCGATCCGGAGCGGGTGCTGCGTGATGTGCTGGAAGAGAAGGTGAGCGTCGAGCGCGCACGCGACGTCTACAAGGTCGCCGTCGCCGGCCGTGAGCTCGACCTGGCTGCAACCGAGGAGTTGCGAGCGTGAGCGCCGGCGTCGACCCGATCTCGTTCGAGGTGATCCGAAACGCCCTCGTCGCGGCGACGGACGAAATGGTGCTGGCGCTGAAGCGGAGCGCCTACTCGACGAACATCAAGACGCGCTCGGACTTCTCGTGCGCGTTCTTCGACGCGGAGCTCCGCTCGGTGGCACAGGGCTTCGCGCAGCCGGTGCATCTCGGCTCGATGGTGGAGCAGGTGCCGCACGCGATCCGGAGCTACGGGCCGGCGAACCTGGGCCCCGGTGACGTGATCGTCACGAACGATCCGCACCCGAGCGGAGTGCATCTGAACGATGTGAGCTTGATCTCGCCCGTTTTCGTGGAGGGCGAGTTGCTCGGGTACGTCGCGAACCTCGCGCATCACGTGGACGTCGGCGGTGGAGCACCCGCGAGCATCGGCGCTTTTCAGGAGGTGTTCCAGGAGGGCGTGATCATCCCGCCGGTTCGGCTCGTCGCGGGCGGGGCGATCGTCGACGACGTCTTCCAGCTGATCCTGGCGCAGATCCGCTCGAAGCACGAGACGGCCGGCGACTTTCGCGCGCAGATCGCCGCCAACGCAACCGGCGTCCGCCGCGTTCAGGCGCTCGTCGCGAGGCACGGACGAGAGACCATTCTCGCCACGATGAGCGAGCTGCTCGAGTACACCGAGCGGCGCACGCGCGCCGAGATGGCCGCGCTCGCCCACGGCGTGTACGAGGCGGAGGGCGTCGTCGACAACGACGGCTACACGGACCAGCCCGTGCGCCTCCAGGTGCGCATCGAGATCGGCCCCGACGGCGTCAGCTTCGACACGAGCGGCTCGGACCCGCAGCGCCGGGCGCCGGTCAACTCGACGTACGCGATGACGTTCTCGGCCTGCGCGTACGCGCTCAAGTGCCTCGTCGATCCAGATCTGCCGGTCAACGACGGCTTCTACCGGCTCGTGCACCTCGACGCACCGGCGGGAAGCGTGACGAACTGCACGTGGCCGGCCGCGGTCGTCGGCGGCTGGGAGACGCAGACGCGGCTCGTCGAGGTCATGTTTCGTGCACTCCTGCCGGCGTTTCCGGAACGGCTCCCCGCCGGCACCAAGGGCATGATGTGCCAGGCAGGTTTCGGCTCGCTCGACGTGGCGGCGGGCACCTACACGTGTTTCTACGACACCTTCGCCGGAGGGTACGGCGGGCGGTTCGCGAGCGACGGCCCGGACGCCGTGCAGGCCCACGGCCAGAACACCGAGAACGCCCCGATCGAAGAGACGGAGCTCAACTACCCGGTCATGATCGACCGGCTCGCGCTCGTCGAGGACTCCGACGGGCCCGGCCGCTTTCGGGGTGGCCTCGGACTGCGTAAGGACTACCGGTTCGACCAGCCGACGACGTTCACCATCCTCGCAGATCGCGACCGCTTCGGGCCCTGGGGCGCGGCCGGGGGTGGCAGCGGCCGGGTGGCGGAATACCTGCTGCTCAGGGATGGGGCCGAGATCAGGCTCGGCTCGAAGAGCACGGTCGACCTCGTCTCCGGCGATGTGATCAGCGTTCGCAGCTGTGGCGGCGGCGGCTACGGGGTGCCGAGCGAGCGCGAGCCTGCCCGCGTGCTCCGTGACGTGCTGGAGGGGAAGGTCAGCGTGGAGCGGGCGCGCGGGGAGTACGGGGTCGCGATCGAGGATCGTCGCGTGAACGAAGAGGCCACGACCGAGTTGAGGAGACGAGCGATATGAGCGTGCGACTGGCGATCGACATCGGAGGCACGTTCACCGATGCAACCCTGATCGACGAGGAGTCGGGCGAGGTCTCGATCGCCAAGGTCCTGACGACGCCGTCCGATCCGTCCGAGGGATTCATGCAGGCAGCAGAACGGGCGCTCGCCGAGGGAGCGGTCGACGCGGGTGACGTGACGTTCGTCGTGCACGCCACCACCGTCGCGACAAACGCGATCATCGAGGGGAAGATCGCGCGCAGCGGCTTCGTCACCACGGAAGGCTTCCGCGACCTGCTCGAGATCGCGCGGCAGGTACGGCCGACCCTCTACGACACCCAGTTCGAGAAGGCGAAGCCGCTCGTTCCGCGCGACCGCGCCGTCGTCGTCGCTGAGCGGCTCGGCCCGAAGGGTGAGGTGCTGCGCCCGCTCGAGGAAGACTCGGTGCGCGACGCAGCGGCGATCCTGAGGCGGGAAGGCGTCGAGTCGGTCGCGGTCTGCCTCCTCCATGCCTATGTCAACGACGAGCACGAGCAGCGCGTGGGAGCGATCCTCGCGGAGGAGCTTCCCGGAGTGCCGATCTCGCTCTCGTCGGACGTCGCTCCCGAGTTTCGGGAGTATCTCAGGGCATCGACCACCGTCATCAACGCGGTCATCCGACCAGTCGTCGAGCGTTACCTGCAGGGGATCGAAACCCGCCTCGCGGCGGCGGGCGTGCAGGCGAAGCTCCTCGTGATGCAATCGAGCGGTGGCATCTTCGGGTCGGACGCGGCGAGCGTGCGGCCCGTCTTCATGGTCGAGTCCGGCCCGGCCGCCGGCGTGATCGCCTCGGCCCACCTCGGCGCCACGCTCGGCAGGCCCGACATCCTCTCGTTCGACATGGGCGGCACGACGGCCAAGGTGGGGCTGATCCAGGACGGGCGACCCTCGGTGACCAAGGACTACAACGTCGGAGGCCACGCGGGGGCGGGCATCGGAGGGATGTCGCTCTCCGGGTATCCCGTGCGCACGCCCGTCGTCGACCTCGTCGAGATCGGCGCCGGCGGTGGCTCGATCGCATGGGTCGACTCCGGCGGGCTCCTCCGCGTCGGCCCCCAGAGTGCGGGCGCCGACCCAGGCCCCGTGTGTTACCGGCGTGGCGGCGTCGAGCCGACCGTCACCGACGCGAACGTCGTGCTGGGCAGGCTCAACCCGGCGTACTTCCTCGGCGGCGAGATCGGCCTCGACGTCGAGGGCGCCGCCCGCGCGATCGAGGAGCGCTGCGCCGCCCCTCTCGGGCTCGGCGTCACCGAGGCGGCGAACGGCATCGTCGAGATCGCGAACGCGGCGATGGTCAACGCGCTGCACCTCATCTCCGTCCAGCGAGGCTACGACCCACGCGACTTCGTCCTCGTCGGGTTCGGCGGCGCAGGACCCGTCCACGCGAACGCGCTCGCCCGAGACGCCGAGATGCCGACCCTGCTGATCCCGTGCAGCCCGGGCATCTTCTCGGCCACCGGGCTCCTCACGACCGACCTCAAGCGAGACACTGCGACGACGGTCATGCGCCGCCTCGACGAGCTCGACCACGACGAGGTCGCGACGGCCTTCGCACGCCTCGAGGAGGCGGGCCGAGCCGAGCTCGAGCGGGAAGGGCTGGGCAGCGGGTCGATCGGGTTCTTGCGTCAGATCGACCTCCGCTACGTCGGCCAGAGCTACGAGCTGACGATCGCGGCCGGTGACGAGCTGCTGGATCGGTTCCATGCCGAGCACGACCGGACCTACGGGTTCAGCGCTCCGGGCGAGGCGGTCGAGGTCGTCAGCCTCCGCCTCACGAGTATCGGGCGGATCGCCAAGCCGCCCGCGCGGCGCCTGGAGCCGGGCGGCCCTTCCGAGCCCAAGGAGCGCCGTCCGGTGTACTTCGCAGAGCTGGGCGACTACGTCGACTGTCCGATCTACGACCGCTACGCGCTCGGCGCGGGCGCGACCTTCGCCGGTCCGGCGGTCGTCGAGGAGTTCGATTCGACCACCGTGGTCCACCCGGGCTTCACCGTGCGGGTGGACGAGGTCGGCAACTTGATCATCGAGAGGGAGGCAGTGTGAGCACGCAGCGGAACCCAGTCGACCGGGGAGACAGGCTGAAGCCTGTCACCGACTTCGGGATCGTCGTATCGAAGAACGTGATGGTCCCGATGCGGGACGGCGTGCGGCTCGCCTTCGACATCTACCGCCCCGCACGCGAAGGCGACTTCGTGGAGGGATGCTTCCCGACGATCATGCTCCACACCCCGTACGACAAGACCGACAAGCGCTACACCGAGATCGCGGACTACTTCGTCCCGAGGGCCTACAACGTCGTCCTGGTCGACCTGCGTGACCGCTACTGCTCCGAGGCCTCCGGCGTCTACTACCACGCCGCCACGCCGCACACCGGCCGTGACGGCTACGACATCTGCGAGTGGGTCGCAGCCCAACCCTGGTCGAACGGCCGGATCGGCACGGTCGGCAGCTCCTACGGGGCGATCACCCAGGTGCGCACGGCGCTCGAGCGGCCGCCGCACCTGACCGCGATCTGGCCCGACGTGGTGCCGACGAACAGCTTCCAGAACCAGTGCCGCGAGGGCGGTGCGATGCAGGGGCACATGTTCTGGGCGCTCTTCATTCACGCCCAGGACGCGCAGGACGTGCGCGAGGACCCTGGCAAGGTGGACGACGTCTGGGAGGACCTGAAGAACCTCCGCCGGCTCTTCCGGGCGACTCCGTGGCAACGGGGCCAGACCGCGCTCCGGCACGTGCCGCCGCTCGAGGAGACGCTGATCGACTACTACACGCGCGGAGCCTACGACGAGTACTGGAACCGGATCGAGCACGACTTCACCCAGTTCTGGGACCAGCACGCCGACATCCCCGGCACGTTCTCGACCGGCTGGTACGACCCGTTCCCGGCAGCCGACAGCGAGTACTTCGCGGCGATGGCCGCGAAGAACGACGCGCCCCAGCGCCTCGTGATCGGCCCGTGGAGCCATGTCGGCATGCGCGGCGATGCAACTTTCTGCCATGACGTCGACTTCGGGCCGCGGAGCACCTGGGGTGTGAAGAGGTATTTCGACGAGCAGCTCGAGTTCTTCGAGCGCTGGCTGCCGGACGGTGCGACGGGCCAGCCCACGGGCGAGGCCCCCGTGCGCATCTTCGTGATGGGCGGCGGCAGCGGTCGCAGGACGGCGGAGGGCAAGCTCGACCACGGCGGAGTGTGGCGGGACGAGTTGGAGTGGCCGATCGCCCGCCGCGTCGAGACCGCCTTCTACCTCCAGCCCGGAGGCTCGCTCTCGACGGAACTGCCGCCGGCCGGTGCGACGCCGAGCCGCTTCACGTTCGACCCGGCGCATCCGGTGCCGACGGTCGGGGGGCTCTACTGCTCGATCGGCGAGCTGCCCGCCGAGGGCGCGGGGATGGAGCAGGCCTGGGCGCGGTTCCTCAGCCCGGTGCTGCGGCTGCGCGACCTGCTCACACCGGGTCCCGCCGACCAGAAGGAGTCGCCTGCCTACTTCGGCTCCGAGGAGCCCTACCCGCGCCTGTCGGCGCGGCCCGACGTGCTCGCCTTCCAGACCGAGCCGCTGACGGAGCCGGTCGAGGTGACGGGACCCATGACGGTGCAGCTGTGGATCTCCTCGACCGCGCTCGACACGGACTTCACTGCCAAGCTCGTGGACGTGCACCCCGCGAACGACGACTATCCGGAGGGGTACGACATGCTCCTCAACGACTCCGTCATCCGCTGCCGCTTCCGCGAGGGCTTCGAGCGCGAGGTGCTGCTCGAGCCGGGGGTGCCCGTGCCGGTGACGATCGCGCTCCCGCCGACGAGCAACCTCTTCGACGTCGGCCACCGGATCCGCGTCGACATCTCGTCGTCGAACTGGCCGCGCCTCGACGTGAACCCCAACACGGGCGAGCCGATCGGGCGCCACACCCGTCAGGTCGTGGCCGAGCAGACCGTGTACACGGACGCGGAGCGGCCGTCCCGCATCCTCCTGCCGGTGATCCCGCGCTGAGCGCCCGATCCGCCACCGCCCTCGAGTGGCGCGTCGTCCCGGCGGGGCCGTTTCGGATGGGGAGCGACCCGCGTCGCGCCTATCTCCCAGCGCCCGACGAGAGCCCGCGCCACCTGGTCGACGTGAAGGCGTTCCGGCTCGGCCGGCTCCCGGTCACGAACGAGCACTACGGACGGTTCGTGGACGAGACCGGCCACCGCCCGCCTGCCTCCTGGCCGGACGGCAGGATCCCGGCCGGCCGGGAAGACGTTCCGGTGACCTACGTCTCCTGGCACGACGCGCGCGCATTCGCCGACTGGGCCGGGGGCAGGCTCCCGACCGAGGCGGAATGGGAGGCGGCGGCAACCGGCGGCGACGGCCGGCTCTGGCCCTGGGGCAATGTGCCTCCGGACGGCGAGCGGGCGGTCTTCTGCGCCGGCATCGGCGGGCCCTCGCCGGCGGGCCGACTGCCGGCCTCTGCCGCCCCCTGCGGCGCGCTCGACATGGCCGGAAACGTGGCCGAGTGGGTGTCGAGCACCTACCGCCCGTACCCCTGGGCGGCGGGCGACGGCCGCGAGGATCCATCCTCCCCCGAGCCTCGGGTCGTTCGCGGCGGCTCGTACATCCACGGCGCCGAGGCCGTTCGCTGCGCCTACCGTCACGCGCTGCTCCCGGGCGCCGTCGACCCCTACGTCGGGTTCCGCCTCGCCACCGCTCCGGGCGGCGGCACGGGACACGACCTCGTCGACGTCCCGCGTGCCCGATGTCTGATCGGGCGCGACCCGATCGTGGGTGGCGGTGCGGCACTCGCCGCCGACGAGCTGCCCGAGACGACCCTCGAGTTGCCGGGGTTCGAGATCGCGCTGACCGCGGTCACGAACGACCAGTACGCCGGATTCGTGCGTGAGACGGGCCACCGTGCTCCACTGCACTGGAGCGAGGGCGAGGTGCCCGCGGGGACGGGCCCTCATCCCGTGACGTGGGTCGATGCAACCGATGCCACGGCATTTTGCGGCTGGCTGGGCGCGCGGTTGCCGACCGAGGCGGAGTGGGAGAAGGCTGCGCGCGGCGACGACGGACGCCTGTATCCGTGGGGGGATGCGGCACCGGATGCGACACGGGCCGTCTTCGGCCGCGGTGCCAAGGCGGCGGGCACGACCCCGGCCGGGGACCATCCTGCGGGCGCGAGCCCCTACGGCATCCTCGATCTGGCGGGCAACGTGTGGGAGTGGGTCGGGAGCACGTATGCGCCATATCCCTATCGGGCGGGGGACGGCCGCGAGAACGAGAGCTCGCCGTCCGAGCGCGTGTTGCGTGGTGGCTCGTACGCGAGCCCGCCGCGGCATCTGCGCTGCGCCGCGAGGAGCCGCAGCTTCGGTGGCCGCCTGGCTCCGCACATCGGCTTCAGGCCTGCCCGGAGCGCGGTCACCCGATGATCGAGCACGTCGACGCCGTCCGCCTCCGGGACCTCACCCTCGAGCTGGTCGAGATCGCGAGCCCGACCGGCGACACAGCCGAGGTCGCGCGCCGGTACGCGCAGCGGCTCGAGGAGGTCGGAATGGACGTCGAGATCCTCGACGACGTCTTCCCTGCCACCCCGATCGTGATCGGACGTCTCGAGGGCGGCGAGCCCGGGCCGAGGATCGTCCTCAACGGCCATCTCGACACGGTGCCGATCCCGCACGGGCCCGCCCGGGTGGAGGGCGGTGTCGTCTACGGGCGCGGCAGCGCGGACATGAAGGGCGCGCTCGCCTGCGCGGCGGAGGTGGCGCGCGTGGTGAAGGCGTCCGGGTCGTTTCCCGGGGAGCTCGTCGTGCTCGCGACCGGGCTCCACGAGTCGCCGGGTGGGCGGGGCGAGGACCTCGCGTGGCTGCTGGGCGAGCACGGCTTCCACGCAGACGCCGTCGTCGTCTGCGAGCTCGGTGGCGACAGGTTCATCGCGGCACATACGGGCTGTGCGACGTTCGAGCTCGCCGTCGGACGCGACGGAACGGCGACGCACGAGCTGAAGACGGCGGCCGGTACCCCGCACCCGATCATGGCCGCTGCCAACCTGATCGAGGCGATCGCGGCGCGAAACGCGGAGCTCGCGACGACGGAGCACCCTCTGGTCGGCTCGGAGACGTACTTCCTCGGCGAGGTGCACGGCGGCGACTTCTACAACCGCTTCCCGACCACCTGCCGTCTCGTCGGTACCCGTCGCTGGGCGCCGGGCAACAGCCTCGCTGCAGTCGAGGCCGAGTTTCGCGCGCTGCTCGCCCAGGTGGCGGAGGAGACGGGCTGCACGATCGAGCTCGACCTGCGACTCGTGCGCGAGGCCTACGAGATCGACCCCGAGCACACGCTCTCGGTCTCACTGCGCCGCGGCTATGCGGATGTGACGGGGCACGAGCTGGGGATCTCCGGGATCAAGCTCGTCGCAGACGCCGCCTTCTTCCACGGCGAGTGCGGCATCCCGGCCGTCTATCACGGCCCCGCCGGCAGCGGCGCCCACGGCGACGTCGAGCTGATGCCGGTGGCGGAGCTCGTCCGCGCGACGCAGGTCTACCTGAGGATGCTCCACTACCTATGGGCATGAACAGCTATGCGGAGCTGCGGGAGGCGCATCGCTGGGCGCACCCCGAGCGCGTGAACATCGGCGTCGAGGTGTCCGACCGGCAGCGGGGGACCGACCCGGCGATCCTCGTCACCGACGGGCGCGAGATCACGCGGACGGTCAGCTTCGGTGAGCTGAGCGAGAGCTCGAACAGGCTGGCGAACGCACTGTCCGCGCAGGGGATCGGGGAGGGCGCCCGGGTCGCTCTGATCCTCTCGCAGCGACCCGAGACGGCGATTGCGCACATCGCGATCTACAAGCTCGGGGCGATCGCCGTGCCGCTGAGCGCGGCGTTCGGCGCCGACGCGCTGGAGATGCGCCTTCGCGGCTCGGAGCCACGAGCGGTTCTCGGGGAGCGGAGCTCGCTCGAGCGCGTGGCCGCCCTCGGCTACGACGGCCTCGCGATCGACGTCGACGACGATCTCGACCGGCTCGTCGCCCAGGCGTCGCCCCGTTTCGCAGCAGCGGAGACCGAGCCCGACACGCCTGCTCTGCTCGTCTACACGTCAGGCACGACCGGGCCGCCCAAGGGCGCCCTGCACGGCCACCGCGTCCTCGCGGGGCACTTGCCCGGGTTCGAGCTCTCGCACGACTTCTTTCCCGGGCCGGGCGACCGGATCTGGACGCCGGCCGACTGGGCCTGGATCGGCGGTCTCTACGACGTCCTCATGCCGGCGCTCGCCCACGGTGTGCCCGTCGTCGCCTTCCGGTCGCGCCGGTTCGATCCGGAGCAGGCATTCGAGGTGATCGCACGCGCCGGCATCCGCAATGTCTTCATGCCCGCCACGGCGTTGCGGATGATGCGCCGCGCCGGCGGCGTGCCCGTCTCGCTCCGCACCCTCGCGAGCGGCGGCGAGACCGTCGGCGAGGAGACCGCGGCGTGGTGCCGCGAGCGCTTCGGCGTGCGGCTGAACGAGTTCTACGGACAGACGGAGGCGAACCTCGTGATCGGCAACTGCGCCGCCTGGCCCGCGCGGCCAGGCTGGATGGGTCGGGCCTACCCGGGGCATGAGGTCCGTCTCGTCGCCGGAGAGATCACGGTTCGCGTCGAAGGAGACCCTGTCGTCTTCCTCGGCTACTGGGGTGACGACGAGGCAACGGCCGCCAAGGTGCGAGACGGCTGGCTGCACACGGGCGACCTGGCGGAGGTCGACGACGAGGGGAACTACCGCAGCATCGGGCGGGTCGACGATCTCATCTCGAGCGGCGGCCACCGGATCGGTCCGGGCGAGATCGAGGAGTGCCTGATCCGGCACCCGTCGGTTGCGATCGCTGCAGTGATCGGGACCCCAGACGCGATCAGAGGGGAGATCGTGAAGGCGTTCGTGGTCACGGTGTCCGGCGTGACGGGCTCGGCGGAGCTCTCCGGAGAGCTTCAGGAGCACGTCCGCACGAGACTCGCGCCGTACGAGGTGCCTCGGACGGTCGAGTTCGTGGACGAGCTGCCGTTGACGGTGACGGGAAAGATTCGCCGCGCCGAGCTTCGGCGGCTGGAGGCCGAGCGGAACGACGGTCACTGAGTGAAGCGCGGCCAGTCCAGCTCGAAGCCGAGCCCGGGGACGTCGGGCGCCGTCGCGCTCCCTCCGGTAAACGTGGGGCCGCCGCTGTAGAGCAGGTGGGCGGGGTCGAGGGGATTGCCGCCCGGTACGTCCGGGTCGAAGGTTTCGACGATGCCTCCGGGCTCGACTGCGGCAAGGTGCACGCTCACCTCGGGGTAGACGTGGAACGACAACGGCACCTGCCGCTCGGCCGCGAGCGCCTGCACCTCCCGGGCCGGGGTGATGCCGCCGATCGCAAGGACGTCGAGGCGAAGGACGTCGAGCGCGCCGGCATCGAGCAGCGCGCGGTGGGTCCCGATGTGCGTGACCTCGTCGCCGGCTCCGACGGGATAAGGGCCGCGACGTCGGATCTCCGCGCAGCCCTGCGCATCCTCCGGCACGAGCGGGTCCTCGAGCCAGGCGAGCGGCGTCTCGCCCCACCCCGGAAGCTCGGCGAGCGCCTCCTCGCTCGAGCGCCAGCCGAAGCCCGCGTCGACGACGAGGCGCGCGCCGGCCGGAAGCCCGGCAGCGGCAGTCTCGAGCAAGCGGCGCATGCCGCCGGGCGTCGGGGTCGCGGGCGATCTTCAGCAGCTCGAACCCACGCGACGCCGTAGCGAACGACGTCCTCGGCGAGCGACTCGGGGGTGCGGTCGGCGAGCGGGTAGGCGGCCACCATCAGGGCACGGCGCCGAAGCAGCGGTTGCCGCCCAGATGCCGCCAGAGAGGCACCCCTGCTGCCTGGGCGGCGATGTCCCAGAGGGCGACGTCGACGAGCCCGAGTGCGCGTACGACGAGACCCACTACGGCCGATTGCGACCGTGGCGCGGGAGCATGCCTCCCAGGAGGCCACCGGATCGATCTCGCGGCCGGTCACGACCGGAGCGACGAGTCGCTCGACACACGCTGCGACCGGTGCGTTCCGGGTCAGGCAGTAGGCCTTGCCGACGAGACCGTCGCTCGTCTCCACCTGCACTGCGGCGTACTCGCGTTCGCGGATCTCCATCGGTCCGAGCCGCAGCGGCGCGGGCAGCGGGATGTCGCGGTGCCCGCCCGGACCGAGCGACCGTGGAGGTCATCGCTTCACATTGACGCCGTAGTCGGCGAGGAAGCCCCCGTCGACGTAGAGCACCTGCCCGTTGACGTAGGCGGCCCCGGGAGATGCGAGGAAGCTGACCATCGCGCCGATCTCGTCCGGGTCGGCGAGCCGGCCGGCAGGGATCCGTTGCAGAACCTCGGCCGGGTCGAGCGTGCCTGCGGCGATGGCTGCGGTGAGGACGCCGGTCGCGACGTACCCCGGGCCGACCGCGTTGACGCGCACGCCGTGCGGCGCCCACTCGACCGCGGCCGAGCGCGTCAGCCCGACGATCGCGGCCTTGGTCGTGGCGTACGGCGCGCGCCCGGCGGCGCCGCGCTCCGCCGCCACGGACGCCATGTTGACGATCACCCCGCTGCCTCTCTCGATCATGATCCGCCCGGCCGCCTGCAGGCAGTTGAAGACCCCGTTGAGGTTCACGTCGACGACGGCCGACCAGTCCTCCCACGTGAGGTCGACGAGCGGCCGATGGCGGGTGATCCCGGCGTTGTTGACGAGCAGGTCGAGGCCGCCGTGCTCGTCGACCACGGCCGCGAGCGTCGAGCTCACCTGCTCGCGGTCGCAGACGTCCATCTCCCGGTAGGCGATGCCCGTCCCCCCGGCCTCCGTCTCGCCCGGCGCGAGGTCGGCCGCCACCACCTGCCACCCCTCGTCGCGCAGATGTTTCCCCACGGCCCAGCCGATCCCGCGCGTTCCTCCGGTGACGAGCGCAACGCCGCTCATGCCATGTTCACCCCTCCGTCGACGTTGTAGGCCTGGCCGGTGATCATGCGGGCTCCGTCCCCCACGAGGTGCACGATCATCGAAGCGATGTCCTCGGGTTCGAGGCGGCCGCCGATCGGCGTCAACCCTCGCTCGTACTCCCCGACCTCGCGTCCGAGGCGCTCCGCGTCGTAGGCGATGCGCGCGTCGTTGACCCGCGTGTGGACCGGGCCGGGGCAGACGCAGTTGACCGTGATCCCCTCGGCTGCGAGTTCGAGTGCGAGTGTGCGCATCAAACCGATGACACCGTGCTTGCTCGCCACGTACGCCCCCGAGTGGGGCGAGGGAATACGGCCGTTGATCGACGCGACCGTGACGATCCGCCCCCACCGCTGTGCCCGCATGTGCGGCAGAGCCGCCTTCGAGAGCAGGTACGGCGCCGTCAGGTTCAGCTCGAGCGTCTGATCCCAGAACGCGTCCCTGAACTCGGCCAGCGGGCGCGGATCGGCGCTGCTGCCCATTCCCGCGTTGTTGACGAGGATGTCGATCGGGCCGAAGGCCGCCGACGCACGCTCGATGAGGGTGACGGTCTCGGCCCGGTCGCCCAGGTCGCAGGTCAGTGCCGCCCCTTCGCCACCGGCTGCTGTGATCTCGGCGACCACGTCGTCCAACTCGCCGGTCGTGCGGGCGGTGAGGACGACAGGGGTTCCCGCCGCCGAGAGCGCGAGGGCTGTGGCGCGGCCGATTCCTCGCCCGCCTCCGGTCACCAGCGCCACCCGCCGCTTGGCCTCGTTCATCGCGACCTCGTCATCGGGTGGGGGAGTATCGGGCTTCCGGCAGGCGCACGACCCGCGTCGTGTACCCGTCCCCGTCCAGCTCGACGAGCCGGTACCCCGGGGGAGCGGCGACGAACGCCGCCTCGAGGCTCGTGGGGCTGAACTGCAGCCCGGTGGAGGGTGTGGTCACGATCTCTGCCGCACCGACCCGGTGCGACGACTCGTGATGGACGTGGCCGCTGCAGACGAGCCGGATCCGCGCTTCCTCGGCGAGCAACTCGTGAAGCAGTTCCTTCCCCTCGAGCCCGATCCGGTCGAGCCACGGCAGGCCGAGGTCGACGGGCGGATGGTGCGTGAAGAGAATGACGGCGTCCGGCTGTTGCTCGCGCACCTGCTCCCGGATCGATTCGACCTGGCCGTCATCGATCCGCCCTCCGACCTCGCCCGGGACCTGCGTGTCCAGCCCGATGCAGAGCCACCCGCCCGTGCCGAACGCGAACTCCACCCGCTCGCTGCCCCCGCCGCCGATCCGATCGGGGAAGGAGGAGCGGAGGGCGGCCCGGTCGTCGTGGTTGCCGGGCAGAAGCCAGAGCCGGTCGAGCCAGGGGTCGAGCATTCCTCGCGCGGCCTCGTAGCTCTGCGGCAGCTCGTCGTGCGTGTGGTCGCCGGTGACGACGACGTGGTCGGGTCGGACGCCGGAGGCCTCGACGTGCGCGAGCACATCCTGCAAGAGCTCGCGGGTGGGGATGCCGAAGAGCCGCTCCTCGGGGTCGGCGAAGAGATGGAGGTCACTCAGCTGCAGGATCAGCATCCCATGCTCCTCGCCTCGCTCGGGTTTCGGCCGTGCCTCGGGAGACAGGCCCTCGGAATCGTTGCCAGCTTATCGCGCTTGACACGGCGGAGCGGCACCTCGTAGGCTGTCGAGCACCGACCTGAAAACGATTCCACCGCTTGGAAAGGGCCCCATGAACGCATCCGTGCCGCTCGAAGTCGCCCCGTCCGCCTTCGCCGGGCTGGCCGGCGTGGCCCGCCGGGACACGACGCCACCGGAGGGGATCTATGCCCGCATGTGGGGCGCCGCTACATGGGACTTCGCGGAAGGGGTGCACCGGCCGCTCTCGGTCACGGTCATGGCGCTGCAGGCAGCGGCCGGCGGGGCGCGGCCGCGGCTGCTCGTGGGACTGGATATCGCGCTGCTCGGCGATCTCGGCGGCACCTCGGACTCCGAGCGAGTGCTCACGCCGGTCCGTGAGGCGCTCGGGCTCGAGCGCGGTGAGCTGCTGGTCAACTGCTCGCATACGCACAGCGCTCCCTGGGCGGCGATGAGTCGAAGCGACATGCCTGGTGGCGAGCTGATCGGTCCCTACCTCGACCAGCTCAGTGCGGCGATCCTGGCCGCCGGGGAGGAGGCGCTCCACCTGCTCGCACCGGCGACGCTGACCTGGGCCACGGGTCGGTGCGACCTCGCGCGGAACCGCGACCTGCCGGACCCGAGGAGCGACGACGGCAGGCTCGTATGCGGCTTCAACCCCACCGCGAAGGCCGACGACACACTCGTCGTGGGACGCGTCACCGCCGACAGCGACGGTCGGATCCTCGGGACGATCGTGAACTACGCGTGTCACCCGACCACCCTCGCCTGGGAGAACACGCTGATCTCCCCCGACTACATCGGCGCCATGCGGGAGGTCGTCGAGGCGCACACCGGCGGCGCGCCGTGCCTCTTCCTCCAGGGGGCGTCGGGCGAGCTCGGGCCGGCCCATCAGTACGTCGGCGATCCGGCGGTCGCGGATCAGCACGGGCGCCGGCTCGGGTTCGGGGCGCTCTCGGCGCTGGAGGGGATGCTGCCGCCGGGCCACGCGCTCCGATTCGACGCCGTCGTCGAGTCCGGTGCCCCGCTCGCGGTCTGGCTGCCCGGGCCCTTCGAGCCCTCGCGGGTGCTCGACGGCGGCCTCGTGGACGTTCCCTTGCCGCTCAAGCCGATGCCGTCGGTCGACGAGCTCGAGGCGCAGCGCGCGGCGGCGACCGACGATCGTCCGCTCGCCGAGCGCCTCTTCCGCAAGATCCAGATCGTGAAGAACCTGAGCTCGGGCGATCACCACGTCTTCCCCGCCTGGGTCTGGCGGGCCGGGGACAGCCTCCTCGTCGCGCACGCCAACGAGGCGTACTCGTGTTTTCAGGAGGACCTCCGCGCGGCGTTCCCGGACTCGACCGTGGTGGTGATGAACACGAGCGGTGCCGAGATGGGCTACCTCTACCCGCCCGAGCTCGACGGACTCGACCTCTACCAGGTCTGGCAGACACCGTTTTCGAAGGACGCCCTGCCGACGCTGACGGAGAGCTGCATCGAGGAGGGGCGGAGGCTCTTCTCGGGCACCCGGGGGTAGCTCAGCGGACGACACCGCCGGGGCGGGCGCCGGTCGGCGCCCCGTGCCGCCAGACGGCGACCCCGGCCACCCAGACCCCGGCGACTCCCTCCGGCGACCGGTTGGGGTCGGCGTAGGTCGCCGTGTCGACGTAGAGGGCGGGATCGAGCAAGACCAGATCTGCGCGCTTGCCGGGTGCGATGCTCCCGCGGTCGCCGAGCCCGAGCCGGTCGGCGGCGCGCGCGGTCAGCCGCGCGACCGCCTCCTCGACCGGCAGGAGCCCGTCCCGCAGCGCGAAGCGCCCGAGAAAGCGGGGCGCTGTCGCGTAGAGCCTCGGGTGCGGCCGGGCGCCGAAGATCCCGTCCGAGCCGACGAGCTGAAGCGGGTGCGCTGCAATCGCGCGCACGGCGTCGTCGGACGCGTAGTGGAGAACCATGGTCACGTCGAGCGCCGACTCGAGCATCAGGCTGACGGCCGCCGTGACCGGGTCCGATCCCCGCCGCGCGGCAATCGCCGTCAGCGAGAGGCCGATCACGTCGTCGTTCGGCGCTGCGGCATTGGCGATCTCGATCCGGTCGGGTCCGAGCGTGCCGAGGATGTTCTCCCAGCCCGGCAGGCCGTCCTCGATGTCGGCGGCGATCCGTCGTCGCTCGCTGCCCCGGCCGAGCCTCTGCAGGGTCGCGGCAGCGCCGCCCTCCTGGGCCCAGGAGGGCAGGATGCTCGCGAGCAGCGTGCTGCCCGCGCCGTAGGGGTACTGGTCGAACGTCAGGTCGATCTCGCAGGCGGCACCCTCGAGGAGCTCGAGGAGCGGCTCCACGAGGCGCTCGTCGGCGAGGGACTTGAGGTGGGAGAGATGGAGGGAAGCCCCCGACCGGCGAGCGACGTCGATCATCTCGTCGACCGCCGAGAGCAGGCCGTGGCCCTCGTTGCGGACATGGGGTACGAGCGGCACGCCCGCACGTGCCGCCTCCTCGGCCACCGCCACGAGCTCGCCCGTCGCGGCGTAGGCACCAGGGAGGTAGACGAGCCCGAAGGACAGCATCCGTGCGCCCGCGTCGAGGCCGAGCCGAACCTCGTGGCGCATTGCCACCAGGTCCTCGGCCGTGGGATCCACGCGCCCGCCACCGAGCACGACGTCGCGCACCGCGCCGTGGCCGATCGACGGGACGAGCGAGAGGGCGGGTCTGGTCGCATCGAGCGCGTCGAGATACTCCGCCACCGTCGACCACGGCCAGTGCTCCGGCCCCGAGCCCTCGAGCGGCCGGAGGTACGCCTGCCGCTCGGCCCGCCGGGCAGGGTCGACCGGCGCGGGCGCGAGCCCGTCGGGGTTGATCACCTCGGTCGTGAACCCCTGCGCGAGCTTGGGCGTGAGGAAGGGATCGTCGAAGCTGCGGAGCGCAGAGTGCGTGTGCAGGTCGATGAACCCAGGGCACAGCATCAGCCCCCGCGCGTCCAGGACCTCGCGTGCCGACGCCGTCCGATCCGCGTCGCTCGTCGTCACGAGCTCGATCGTGCTCCCGCGCACGCCGACGTCGCCCACGAACGGCGGCGCGTCGCCCGGGTAGACGGTGGCGCGGTGGAGGAGGAGGTCGAGCACGGCTAGGCGGTGGCGAGCGACCGGCGGAACGTGAGCGCCGTCACGGCCATCCCGGTTCCGAGGAGCGCGAGGACGCCGCCGAACCCGAGCGGGCCGAGCAGGCCCGCCGCGAGGATGACGCCACAGAGGAAGCCCGCCAGGCCGAGCGTGCCGACGAAGAGGTTGAGGAGACCCTGGTGGGCGTGCTCGACCGCGGCAGCCCGCGCCCCACCGAGCGAGGCGGCCGCCGTGCTGTTCGTGAGGAGGAAGACGCAGTACAGGGCCGGCGCCACCACCGCCACGCGCGCGTCGCCCAGTGCGATGACCGCACCTCCCTGCACGACCGTGGCACCGACGAACGTCGAGAGGGCGCCGACGCGCGCCTGCAGGATCCGCACGAGCGGGAGTGTGAGCGAGACGACGGCGATCGTCGCGGCGATGAACGTCGCACTGGCCCGAATCTCGTCCATTCCCATGTGCTCCCGGAGCACCGCCGGCATGATGCCGACAGCGGCGCCGCCGAAGACGCTCCAGGCGAGTGTCACCCAGCCGATCTTGCGGAGCCGGTCGTTGGCCCTCAGCGACGCGATCCCCCCGGCCATGCGCTCCCGCACGAGCGTCTCGGGATCCGCCTCGTGGCCCAATTCGGACGGCACGATTGCGAGGATCGCGAGCGCGACGAGATAGAGCACGCAGATTCCGACCAGCACGGCGGACGCTCCGCCGAAGTGGAAGAGAAGCAGGCCGACGAAGGCGGTGCCGAACAACGCGGCCTGGTTCACGGTCGTGCGGATCGCGTGGGCGCGGAGGAGGCCGTCACCCTTCGTCGTGTCGGCGAGGCCGCGGAAGACCGATCCTTCGGTGAGGTTGCGCGTGACGCCGACGACGACGGCCGCGACGAGGACGAGCACGAACCAGTCCTTTCCCGCGAGCGAGGACAGCGGATAGAGGGCGCAGGCCACGAGCGCGATCGTGGTGACGGTGCGGATCAGTCGCAGCGGTGGGGCGGCGTCCGACCAGGCGCCGGCCGGCAGAGCCGTGATGAGCAGCGGCACGTAGATGAAGGAGCCGGCGAGGGCGGCGACCTGGGGGGAGCTGCCGCGATCGAGCAGCATCCAGGGGAGCACGAACATGAACTGACCCTGCACGGCGGCGGTGAGGCTGTTCGCGCTGATCAGCGCCAGCGTGCGCCGCGGCGTGTGTCGCCTGGTTGCGACCGCGATGCTCACGTCGCGCTGACGGCGGCCCAGCGCGCGAGCGCATCGAGGAGCAGGCTCTCCGCCTGCGCGGCGCCGCCGAAGACGAGCCGT
This sequence comes from uncultured Thermoleophilia bacterium, assembly GCA_963799905.1. Taxonomy (GTDB): domain Bacteria; phylum Actinomycetota; class Thermoleophilia; order Gaiellales; family Gaiellaceae; genus Gaiella. The sequence goes on along the minus strand of CAWCYU010000005.1, from coordinate 137,881 downwards.
GCGTAGCCGGGGGCCTGGAATGCGGCACCGTCGACAACGGGAAGACCGGCGTCGAGGAGACCGGCGGCGACGTCGCCTCCAGCATCGGCGCGAACGAAGAGAAACGGCGCCGCAGCGGGCGGCGTCGCCGAGAGGCCGGGCGTCGCGGCCACGGCGGCAAGGGCGACCGCCCGGTCGGCGACGAGCCCGGCGTGCACGGCGTCGAGCCAGTCCCGCGGGCCTCGGAGAGCGGCGACGGCCGCCTCCTGCGTCGCGACCCCCACGCGCAGGCAGTCCCACTCGAGCGTGTCGACACAGCGACCGAGGCGGGCGACGGGTCCGGAAACGATTCCAAGCCGCAGCTGGGGCAGCGACAGGCTCTTGCCGAGGCTGCGGATCACGACGACGTCGTCCGCGAGGCCGAAGGCGGAGGTGAGGCTCGCGCCTCCCCAGAGCGCCGCCTCGTATGCCTCGTCGGCGACGACCAGGAGGCCGTGCCGCTCGGCGCACGCGACGACGGCCGCCACGTCGTCGGCCGCGGGCACGTAGCCGGTCGGGTTGCCGGGGTTGCAAAGGAGCACCACCCTCGTGCGCGCCCCGGTCGCGCGCTCGACGGCGTCGGCGTCCCAGCGCCAGCCGTCCGCCTCCGATCCGTGCACGTAGATCGGGACGGCACCGGCCGCACGGATCGGGCCGTCGAAGAAGAAGCAGGGTGCCGGGACGACGACCTCGTCTCCCGGCTCGAGCAGGGCGCGCATGCAAATGCCGAGTGCGTGCATGGCACCGTTCGTGACGAGGATCTCGGTCTCCGGATCGACGCTGCGGCCGGTCGACCGCTCCAGCTCGGGAGCGTAGGCCTCTCGCAACGATGCAAGGCCGCGGGAAGGCGGTGCCGCCATGGGCCCGCCGATCGCCTTGGCGACGGCCTCGACCACGTGGTGAGGGAGCGCCGGCGAGGGCGAGCCGTGGAGCGGCACCGGTTCGACGCCCGCAGCGCGGGCAGCCTGGAGCCGTCTCTCGGCCTCGTAGGTCGGGAAGCCGCCGGAGCCTGTCACGGTCCGATCACGGGCAGCAGCACGCGCGAGGGATACCGGCTCGTGTGCAGGACGGTCTGGTGGGCGACCTGCATCCGTGTCCCTGTTCCGACGTCCTCTCCGGTGTTGAGGTTGCGCGAGAAGCGCGGGAAGCTCGAGCTCGTGACATCGACTCGGACCCGGTGGCCGTGCCGGAAGCGGTTCGCGGCCGGATAGAGGCGGATCCGGTACTCGGCGACCTCACCGGGCTCGAGAAGCTCCACGGATTCGCCCTCGACACTGCCGCGGTACCGCGCCCGGATGATCCCTTCGGTCAGCAGGATCGACTTCCCGTCGGGGTAGACGTCGCACAGGCGCACGAGGAAATCGGTGTCCCGCGCCGATGAGGCGGCGTACAGCACCATCTCCACCGGACCGATCACCTCGAGGTCGTCGTCGAGCGCGTCGCTCGTGTAGGTGAGGACGTCGGCCCGCTGCTCGAGGACGCGCTGGTCGATCGGTCCCGGCCGGATCGGCGTCTCGGCTCCCTGCGTCATCGTCAGGACCGAGTTGACACCGCCGATCGTGGGCACCGGATCCGCGGGGTCGTAGTCGTAGTGGTCGCCCGGCTCGTCCGCGCGCGGCTCGTCGAACGTCAGGCCGCCGCTTTGGCGCAGGTAGAGGGGTGTGACCTGCATGCCGGAGGGCGGCCATTCCTGCTCACCGCGCCACGCGTCCGCTCCCAGCACGTACAGCTCCGCCGGCGCCCTGTCCTCCCAGCCGTTTTCCACGTCCTTCAGGTACCGGTCGAAGAAGTCCAGCTCGTGGTCGCGGATGACGGTCAGAGCCGGCGAGAGGTCGATGTCCGCAGTGAAGTTGTCGACCTCCTCCTCGTGTGACCACGGCCCGATCATGACGCGGTTCGGCACGCGCGTGCCGATCGCGGCAAAGGACCTCAGATGCGACCCGGAGTACGGGTCGAACCAGCCTCCCTGCTGGAAGATCGGCACGTTCACCTTCTCCGGTCGATGGCGGAACGCCTGCCAGTAGTCGTCGTTGACCTGGTGCTCCCACCACAGCCGCCAGTAGTCGACCTTGCGTCCGATCGTCACCTCGTCGAGCTCGATCAGCGGCAGGTGCCCGAAGATGCGGTCGTTGAGGACGACGTCCCGGGCCCCGGGCCCCGTGATCAGCGTCATGGCGCTCGTCCACAGAGCTGCGGCACCGAGCGTCAGCGCGAGTTGGAAGGCGCCCCCCGTCCAGTAGCCGTCCCAGAAGTAGTCGTCGTGGATCACCTGCGGAGCGATGCACTCGAGGTTCGGGTGCCCGAGGTGCGCGAGTTGCCACTGCACGAGACCGCCGTAGCTGCGACCCCAGGTGCCGATGCGCCCGTTCGACCATTGCTGGTCGGCGGCCCAGGTGAGCGTGTCGTGAGCGTCCTGGCCGTCGTAGGTCCAGGCGATGAACTGTCCTTCCGACTCGTAGCGGCCTCGGACGTCGACGACGACCGCGGCATAGCCCCGGCTCGCGAACCAGATGCCCCACGAGATGAAGCGCTCGCGCGTCGACTCGTACGGCGTCCACTGGACGATCGTCGGGAGGCCCTGGCCGCCCAGCGGGAGATAGACGTCGGCAGAGAGCGAGATGCCGTCCCGCGTGGGCACGCGGCAGTCGTGGAGCAGCCTGACGTCGTGTGTCGGCTGTGACCCGCCGCTCATCAAGGGTGAGCGCTTGCGGCCGCGAGCGACGAGCCCGGGAAGTGGCAGGCAGCCTTGTGCTCCGGGCCGTGATCCTCGAGCATCGGGTCGACCTCGGAGCAGATCTGCTGCGCGATCGGGCAGCGCGTCCGGAACCGGCACCCCGACGGGGGGTCGATCGGGCTCGGGACGTCTCCGGTCAGCACGATCCTGCTGCTCTTGCGTCCGGGCACAGGCTCCGGGTTCGCGGACAGCAGGGCCATCGTGTACGGGTGCAGCGGCCGAGCGAAGAGCTCGTCGGAGGGAGCGATCTCGACGATCCGGCCGAGGTACATCACGGCGACCCGGTCGGAGATGTAGCCGACGACTGCGAGGTCGTGGGCGACGAAGACGTAGGTGAGGTCGAACTCCGCTTTCAGCTCCACGAGCAGGTTCAGCACCTGCGACTGGATCGAGACGTCGAGCGCCGAGACCGGCTCGTCGGCGACCACCAGCTTCGGCTGCAGCACGAGCGCCCGCGCCAGGCCGATGCGCTGCCGCTGACCACCGCTGAACTGGTGGGGATAGCGGCCGGCCGCCTCAGGAGGCATGCCGACGCGCTCGAGCATCTCGTGCACGACGCGGTCGCGGCTCTTCCGTGCCCCGATCCCGTGAATCGTCAGTCCCTCCGCGATCAGGTCGCCGACCTTCATTCGCGGGTCGAGCGAGCCGACCGAGTCCTGGAAGACGATCTGCATGTGCCGGCGCATCTCCTTCATCGCCGTCGGGCCGAGGCCGAGGAGCTCGACCCCGTCGAACGTGATCTCGCCCGCCGTCGGCTCGATCAGGCGCAGGAGCGTGCGGCCAAGGGTCGACTTGCCGCAGCCGGACTCGCCGACGAGGCCGAGCGTCTCGCCGCGGCGAACCTCGAGGTCGACTCCGTCGACCGCCTGGAGGTAGCCGGACGTACGTTGGAGGATGCCCTGCTTGACCGGGAAGTACTTCTTCAGGCCTCGGACACTGAGGAGGACGTCATCGCCGTCCCCGGCCGACTCGGCCCTCGTCTCGGTGACCACCCGCTCGTCGCTCACGTCGGCACCTCGACGCCCTGGACCGCGCGGCGACCGTTCTCGCACAGCCAGCACGCCACCTCCTGCTCATCGACGTCGAGCAAGGGCGGCAGCTCGGTCTGGCAGCGGTCGAACGCATAGTCGCAGCGGGGGGCGAACCGGCAACCGGGGGGCCAGTCGAGCGGGCTCGGAACCATGCCGCGAATCGCTTTCAGCGGCGTCGTGTAGCGCATCCCGAGCAACGGGATCGAGCGCAGCAGCGCCTCGGTATAGGGGTGTTGCGGGCTCGCGAAGATCTCCCTCACCGGCCCTCGCTCGACGATCTTGCCGCCGTACATGACCGCAACCTCGTCCACCATCTCGGCGACGACGCCGAGGTCGTGCGTGATCAGCAGGATCGCCATGCCCAGCTTCTCGCGCAGGTCCTTCATCAGCTCCAGAATCTGCGCCTGCACCGTCACGTCCAGCGCGGTGGTCGGCTCGTCGGCGATCAGGAGCTTCGGGTTGCAGCTGAGCGCCATGCCGATCATGACGCGCTGGCGCATGCCGCCCGACATCTGGTGCGGGTAGTCCCGCACGCGCTTCTCGGCCGAGGGGATGCCCACGAGCCGCATCATCTCGACGGCGCGCTCGGCGGCCTCCTTGTTGCCGACCCCCTGGTGCAGGCGGACGGATTCGGCGATCTGCTCTCCCACCGTGAAGACGGGATTGAGCGACGTCATCGGCTCCTGGAAGATCATCGAGATCTCGTTGCCGCGAATCCTCGCCATCTCGTCCTCGTCGAGTGCGACGAGGTCACGCTCCTCGAAGTGGATTTCGGACGTGGGCTCGATGTCCCCCGGCGGATCGATCAGGCGCATGATCGAGAGCGCCGTCACGGACTTGCCGCTGCCCGACTCGCCGACGACGCCGAGTGCGCCGCCCTTCTCGATCGAGAAGTCGACCCCGTCCACCGCGCGGATGACGCCGCCGTGCGTGTGGAAGCCCGTGCGCAGATTCGTCACGGTCAGGAGCTCCGTCATGGCGTACCGCCTCTTGCACCGGCTTCCGCCCGCCGCGTGCTCTTCCCCTCGCGTTCGCCTTTCGGGGTCGGCGGGGCCGTGGCGGGGACCGGCACGGCGATGTGCCGCTCGAGTTGGGCCAGCATCAGGTCCGGATCGCGCGTCTGCAGCGCGGCGAGGAGGTCACGGTGCTCTTCTACCATCGCCGCGAGATCCTGGCCGCGACCGTAGCGGTAGAAGTAGGCGCGGATCCGGGGCCAGATCGTCCGCCAGATCTGCACGGTGTGCGTCTGTCCGGAGGCCGAGATGACGATTTCGTGGAAGCGGAGGTCGGCCTCGACGTGATGTGCGAGATCATCCGCGGTGGCCGCCTGCTCCATCAGCCACACCTGCTTGCCGAGCTCCGCGAAGTCCTCGTCCGTCATCCGGGCGAGCGCATGGACGAAGCTGTAGCGCTCGAGCGTGAGGCGAATCGGGATCAGGACCTCCTGCACCTCCTCGTCCGAGACGCCGAGCACGACGGCGCCGCGGTACGGAAAGGACATCACGAGACCCTCGTTCTCGAGCTGGCGGAGCGCCTCGCGCACCGGCCCACGGCTCGTCCCGAGCTCCGTCGACAGCGTCGCCTCGATCAACCGCTCGCCCGGCTCGTAGTGGCCCATGATGATCGCGCTGCGAAGGATCTCGACGACCTGCTGCCCACGCGGGCCACCCTTACCCGCTCCAGGATCGGCGACCACGCTCGCGATGCGTTCGACGCTCTCGGCCATTCGCGCGCCGATCATACCAAGATTGTCGACAATCAAGAAATGGTTGACAATCCTGGAAGCCAGCCCTAGTCTTGCGGCTCGGTGAAGATCACCAGCATCGATACCGTCTCCGTGCGCACGCCGATGCGCGAGCCTCTGGTTTGGCCGGGCGGGACGCGTCTCTCCGCCTCGGGGCTCCTCGTCGAGATCCATACCGACGAGGGCATCGTCGGTGTCGGGGAGGCGCCGGGGCCGACGCTGCCGACGATCAGGACGATCATCGACCAGGAGCTCGCGCAGTTCCTCGTCGGTCAGGATCCGCTCCGCACCGAGTGGCTCGTCCATCGGATGGAGGAGTTCACGCGCAACTGGAGCAGGATCGGCTCCTACGCGATCGCCGGGGTCGAGATCGCCCTCCTCGACCTGAAAGGCAAGGCCCTCGGCATCCCTGTGGCAGAGCTGCTCGGCGGCTTCTGCCGCCGGCAGGTGCCGGTCGTCGGCTACCTCTTCATCGACGAGCCGGAAGCGAACGCCCGCAAGGCGGCCGCGTTCGTCGACGCCGGGTACTCGGAGCTGAAGCTGAAGGTGGGGCGGAACTTCGCTCAGGACCACGACACCATCGCGGCGATCCGCGACGAGGTCGGGCCGGACGTGAAGATCCGGATCGACGCGAACATGATGTGGAGCGTTCCCGCTGCGATCAAGTGGATCCGGGGGCTCGACCACTTCGATCTCCAGTACGTGGAGCAGCCGGTGCCGGACTTCGACGTGGCGGGAATGGCGGTGGTGCGTCGTGCAGTGGGTGTCCCGATCGCCGCCGACGAGGGTTGCACCGACATCCGCTCGGCGCTCGAGCTGATCAAGGCGGAGGCCTGCGACGTGTTCGTCGTCTACCCGTCGGAGGCGGGCGGGCTGACGCGGGCCCGGCAGATCGCCGCGCTCGCCGATGCAGCCGGGAAGTGGTGTGCGATCGGAAGCTGGGCCGAGCTCGGCACCGCGACGATGGCCAACGCCCATCTCGTGGCGGCGTCCTCGAACTTCCCGTTTGCGAGCGATACGCACTATCCGCTGCAGGAGTTCGACGTGCTCTCCGAGCCCGTCGAGATGAGCAACGGCTTCATCGAGCTCTCGGACGCGCCGGGCCTCGGGGTCGACGTCGATCGCGAGGCTGTGAACAGGCTCGCAAACATCCAAGTACGAGAGTCCGTCTTCTATGACGAGATCCAGGGTGAGGCTCCCAGGGTCGGTCAGATCCTCTGACCGGCTCACACCAAAGGAGGAACGTGCTGTGTCCGACAAAGAAACTCCCGAGACTGCAGTGAGCGGCGGGGTCACTCGCCGCGACGCGCTCGTCAAGGCGGGCGTTGTCGCAGCCGGCGCCGTAGCGGCCGGTTCCGTGGCGGGCACGGCCAAGGCCGCCGCGGGCAAGAAGTCGACGTTCGCGACATCAAAGGCCAAGTACGGCGGCCGGCTCGTCTGGGCGCTCGAGCAGGACCCCGTTCACGTCGCTCCGTTCGGCGCGATCCTGACGTCGAACCACTGGGGCAAGCAGGCGTCGTACGACTCGCTCGTCGAATGGGACAAGAGCCTCAACCTCAAGCCCGCGCTCGCCACCTCGTGGACGATCTCGGCCGACCAGAAGTCGATCACCTTCAACCTGCGCAAGGGCGTCAAGTTCCACAACGGCAAGGAGCTCGACGCCGACGACGTCAAGTACTCCGTCGAGAAGATGCTCAACCCGCCGCTGCCGGGCAGCATCTCGACGGTCGGTCAGGTGCCGGCATTCCTCGGCGTCGACGTCGTCTCGAAGTACGTCGCCCGCCTCAACCTGAAGGCCCGCGATGCCCGCGTCTTCGGCTTCCTCGCCTGGGGCCGGTACTCGCCGATCGTTCCCGCCGGGCTCTACGACCAGATCAACGTCAGCCGCAACGCAATCGGGACCGGCCCGTACCGGATGGTCGGATTCAACCCGAACGACCGCGTCGAGTTGGTGGCCAACAAGGACTTCTGGAAGAAGGGCCTCCCCTACATGGACGCGATCACGCTGAAGACGCTCACCGACGAGCAGGCGCGGATCGCCGCCCTGCGCGCCGGCGCGATCGACGGCGCCACGCTCTCGAGCGACGGCGCAGCGGCCGTCAAGAACGACAGCAACCTCGTCACCCTGAAGGGCGGCACGGCGGCGTTCCGCGAGCTGCAGATCACGATCAAGGGCGATCCGAAGCCATGGCACGACGTCCGTGTCCGGCAGGCGGTCAACCTCGCGATCAACCGGCAGGCGATCATCGACACGGTGTACAACGGGAGCGGCAACTTCTCCGGCATCGTCCCGCCCGGGTACGGCCCGTGGCCGTTCACGCAGGCCGAGCTGAAGCAGAAGTACCAGAAGGTGAGCCTCGTCAAGGCGAAGGCCCTGATGGCGGCGGCCGGGCAGTCGAAGGGCTTCTCCGTCAAGCTGTCGACGTTCTCGACGCCGCTCGACTTCCAGCAAGTCGCGTCGGTGATCAAGTCGCAGCTGAAGGCGATCAACATCGACGTCGAGATCGTGGCCCAGGAGCCGGGCACCTTTGCCTCGAACAACGGCATCGGCAACTTCGAGTGGGATCTCACCGCCCGCGGCATGCGCGGCGACGTCGACGGCTACCTGAACGAGTACAATCCGGCCAACGCGGTGTACAAGGTGTGGTACCCGCTCTGGAAGAACCAGAAGGTCTGGCGCGATGTCGGAAACGGCAAGATCACGCTCGATCCGGCCAAGCGGCTTCCGCTCTACAAGGACGCCCAGGTGCAGCTCCAGAACGACCTACCGCAGATCGGCCTCGTGCAGGTGAACAAGTATCAGGTCGTCAACAAGCGCGTGCAGGGCATGTACGTCGCCTTCGACGACTTCAACACGGGTCTCCGGAACACGGTGTGGCTCGCCTCGTGACGGCACCTCGTCCCCTGGGCCGGGAGGGGCGCTTCGGCGCCCCTCCCGCCTCGGCGCACCGGTAAGGCTGTGGGCGGCTACGTCCTCAAGCGCATCCTGTTCATGATCCCGACGCTGCTCGGGATCTCGATCGTGATCTTCTTCATGGTGCGGCTCCTGCCAGGCGACATCATCGACGTCCTCACGGGGGCCGACATCGGCGCCGACGAGACGTTGAAGGACCAGGCCCGCGAGCAGCTCGGTCTCAACGGCTCCTACGCGGAGCAGTACTGGCGCTGGATCAGCGGCTTCGTCCAGGGCGACTTCGGCTTCTCCTTGCGCAACACCCAGCCCGTCTCCGAGGTCCTGCTCAATGCGCTCCCGATCACCTTCGAGCTGGTCTTCCTCGGCCTGCTGATCGCCGTCGTGATCGGCCTCCCGCTCGGCATCCTCTCGGCCGTGAAGCGCGACAGCAAGCACGACTACGCGGCGCGCATCGGCGGCCTCATCGGCGTCAGCATCCCGAACTTCTGGCTCGCGACGCTCCTCCTCCTCTTCACCTCGCGCGTGTTCGGCTGGGTGCCGCCGCTGACGTACGTGCCGTTCTACAAGGACCCGATCGAGAATCTGAGCCAGTTCATCCTGCCGGCGCTCGCGATCTCGGTCTTCACGCTCGCGATCGTGATGCGGATGGTGCGGGCGACGATGCTCGAGGTGCTCGGGCAGGACTACGTCCGCACGGCGCGGGCGAAGGGCGTGAAGCGCAAGGTCGTGATCTCGCGGCACGCGCTGCGGAACGCGCTGATCCCGGTCGTCACCGTCGTCGGCTTCGAGATCGGGATCCTGATGGGCGGCTCGGCGATCGTCGAGATCATCTTCGGCCTGCCGGGCATCGGCAACACGCTGATCAACGCGATCTTCAATCGCGACTACCCGGTCGTCCAGGCTGCGACGATGATGCTCGCGTTCATCTTCATCTTCGCCAACCTGCTCGTCGACCTCCTCTACGGCGTGCTCGACCCGAGGATCTCGCAGGAATGAGCAACTTCCGCGAACTTCGAAGGCCCGGTGCTCGCGCCCGAAGGGCCGAGCGAGGTCGGCACCGGCGCCTGGGTCTACGCCCCGACTGCGGCGACCGGCCCGCTTCGCGAAGTGGCGCAACCCGATCGGGATCGCCGGGGCCGATCATCGTCAGCTTCAACGTCCTGATCGCCGCTCTTCGGCCGCTTCATCTGGACGATCGACCCGAACGAGCTCGTCGCGACCCGGCTGCAGGACCCGAGCTGGGCCCACCCGATGGGCACCGACGAGCTCGGCCGCGACACGCTGGCGCGGATCATCCACGGGGCCCAGGTGTCGCTCCAGGTCGGGGCTCATCTCGGTCTGCATCGCCCTCGTGCTCGGCGTCACGCTCGGCCTGCTCGCCGGGTTCTTCGGGGGCAGGCTCGACAGCGTGCTGATGCGCTTCGTCGACCTCATGTTCGCGCTGCCCGGGCTCGTGCTCGCGATCGTGATCGCCGGGCTGCTCGGGCCGAACCGCCGGAACGCGATGATCGCGATCGGCATCGTGATCGCGCCGGCATTCGCGCGGGTCGTCCGCGGCGCCGTGCTCGAGGTGATGGGCTTCCCGTTCGTCGAGTCGGCCCGGGCGCTCGGCGCCTCGCACGGCCGGATCATGGTCCGGCACGTCTTCCCGAACATCGCCGCGCCGCTGATCGTGCTCGTCACCGTCTACCTCTCGACCGCGATCCTCAGCGAGGCGGCGCTCAGCTTCCTCGGGCTCGGCACGCAGCCCCCGGAGGCGTCGTGGGGCGGGATGTTGAACAGCGCCCGCTCCTACCTCGACATCGATCCGTGGCTCTCGATCTTCCCCGGGCTCGCGATCATGATCGTGGTGCTCGGCTTCAACTTCCTCGGCGACGGCCTGCGCGACATCCTCGACCCGCGCCTCGGGCCGCACGTCGGCGCGCGCGAAAAGAAGTGAGGCGCCCGTGCTCGACGTCCTGATCCGAAACGGCTGGGTCGCCGACGGCACCGGCAGCCCGCCGTTCCTCGGAGACGTCGCGATCGAGGGTGGCGGAGATCGTCGAGGTCGGGCGGCTCGGAGCGGCGGCGACCGCGACGCGTGTCGATCGACGCCTCGGGCAAGGTCGTCTGCCCGGGCTTCGTCGACCCGCACAGCCACAGCGACTTCTCGCTCCTCGCGAACCCGACCGCGGAGAGCACGATCCGCCAGGGCGTGACGACCGAGGTCGTCGGGAACTGCGGCTGGAGCTACGCGCCGGTCTCCGACCATTCGCGCGAGTACATGAGCGGACGGCTCCACACCTTCGGCTTCGACGGGCCCGTGATCCCGTGGACGACGTTCGGCGAGCATCTCGACTTCCTCTCGGATGTCGGCCACACCCCGAACCTGGCCTGGTTCGTCGGCCACAACTCGATCAGGCTCGCGGCGGGTGTCTCGGGCTCGCACCCGACCGAGCTGCAGGCAGCGCTGATGGACCGCCTCATGCGCGAGGCGATGGAGGCCGGCGCGCTCGGGATGTCGACCGGGCTCGAGTTCAACCCCGGCCGCGAGGCGACGACGGCGGAGCTCGTGCGCCTGAACGCGATCGCCGGCGAGTACGACGGGATCTACACGAGCCACGTCCGCAACCGAGACTCGGGCATCCTCCACGCGATCGCGGAGTTCCTCGAGGTCGCCCGCGCCGGCGGGATCCGCGCCGAGATCTCACACCTCAACGTCCGGCACAACACGGGCGCGCCCGACCGGGGCTGGGAGCGCGCGGTCGAGATGATGGCCGCCGCGCGCGAGGAGGGCATGGACGTGCTCGCCGACACGACGCCGTTCCTCGACGGGCTCGGCCAGCTCGTCCGGAATCCTGCCGCCCTGGGTCGCGGCCGACGGCCCCGAGGCCGCGCTCGCCCACCTGCGCGACCCGGAGACCCGGAAGCGCCTGCGCACCGAGTGCGACCGCTACTGGCGGTTCATCCACAAGGGCGAGTGGGACCGCGTGCGCCTGCAGGCGAGCGAGCAGCATCCGGACTGGGACGGCCTCACGTTCGCCGAGATCGCCGACCTCCGCAAGGTCGACCCGTGGGACTGCTACTTCGACGTGCTCGCCGACGCCGGCGACGCGTACGAGAGCATCCTCGTCGTCGGCAGGCTCTTCACCGACGAGCACATGGCGGAGATGATCTCGCACCCGCTCTTCTGCCTCGGCGTCGACACGTTCACGGTCACCCTCGAGGGGCCGCTCGCGGACGTGCTCCGCCATCCGCTCGGCTACGCCGGCCACGTCCACTACCTCACGCACCACGTGCGCGAGAACGGCACGCTGCGGCTCGAGGAGGCGATCCGGAAGATGACGAGCATGCCGGCCGCGCACTTCGGCCTCTGGGATCGCGGCCTCCTCCGCAGTGGCTACGCCGCCGACGTCGTCGTGTTCGACTACGACGAGCTCGACGACGTCTCGACGACGGAGCAGACCCGCACGCGCTACGCTCGCGGCGTCGAGCACGTGCTCGTCAACGGTACGGTCGTCGTGGACGAGGGCGAGCACACGGGCGCGCGACCCGGGCGGCACCTGCTGCGGCAGCGATGATCGACCTCCGCTCCGATCTCTGCTCCGTCCCGACGGAGGAGATGTGGGACGCGATGCGGAGGGCCGAGCTCGGCTGGGCGAAGTTCCGGCGAGGACGCCTCCGTCAACCTGCTCTGCGAGCGGGTTGCCGCGCTGCTCGGCAAGGCCGCCGCGACGTGGGTGCCGACGTGCGGGATGGCGAACCTCGCCGCGATGCTGACGTTCTGCCGGCCCGGCGAGCACGTCGTGCTCGAGGCCGCCTCGCACGTCCTCACCTCGGAGTCGATGGGAATCGTGGAGATCGCGCGGCTGAGGCCGTCGCCCCTGTGGGCGGAAGACGGGCGGACTCGACCCGGCGGAGGTCGAGGAGCTCGTCGCGCGCCACCACGCCGCCCTGCTGATCGTCGAGAACACGCACACGCGTGCCGGCGGGACGGTCCTCTCGCCGGCGCTGACCGAAGCCCTCGCGGCTGCGGCGAAGCGGCACGACTGCCGGGTGCACATCGACGGCGCCCGGCTGTCAACGCGGCCGTGGCGCTCGGTGTCCCGCTCGCAGAGCTCGCCGCGCCCGCGAACTCGGTCGTCTTCTCGCTCAACAAGAGCCTCTCGGCTCCGTTCGGCGCGGTGCTCGCCGGCAGCGAGGCCGTGGTCGAGCAGGCGGAGGTGATGCTGCACCGCCTGGGCGGCGGCACCGTGCACCGGGCGGGGATCGCCGCGGCGGCGGGGCTCGTCGCCTTCGACACGATGGTCGACCGGATCGCCGACGACCATCGGCGGGCCCGCGATCTCGGTCAGCTGCTGGCCGCCGTGCCGGGCATCGCTCTGCGCCCCGCGACGATCGAGACGAACATCGTTCTCGCCGACGTCAGCAGAGACGGGAATCTCGCCGGCCGAGCTCGTCGGGCTGCTCGATGCCGCAGGTGTCCGGGTGATGGAGCGCGACACGAGCCGGATCCGGTTCGTCACGCATCGCCTGATCGGCGACGAGGACGTCGACCGGGCCGCGGCCATCGTCGCAGAGGTCGTCGAGCGGAACGCGGTGCCGCCGCCCGAGCTACCGGACCTCGCCTGGGTCGAGGCGCTGGAGGCGGCGGACTGGGAGGAGGACGAGGCGGAACGACCGACCGCGCGGCGGTCAGATGCCGAGCAGCTCGAGTGAGGGGCGGTGGATGATCTCCTCCACCACGCTCCGGGTCGATCGCCGGCAGGTGCGGCCCGAACGCCTCGCCCGTCACCGAGCGCAGGCCGTCGATCGTCTCCCGGGCGGTGAAGAACGGAAAGTCGGTTCCGAACAGCAGCTTGTGGCCGACGCGGTACTCGACCGCCTGAGACGAGCGCCTGGTAGAGGAGCCAGCGCCGGCCCACGAGCGCCGAGACGTCGGCGTAGACGTGTGGGTGGCGGCGGATCACGGCGATCGTCTCGTCGAACCACGGATGGCCCATGTGGGCGATCACGATCCGCAGCTCCGGGAAGCGTAGCGCGATCTCGTCGAGCAGGATCGGGCGTGCCTGGAGCAGCGAGCCGGCCCGCGCGAAGGTCGTGCCCTGGTGGATCAGCATGGGGAGCTCGAGCCGCTCGAGCGCCTCGCAGACACGCAGGAACTCGGGCCCGAGCGGGTCGACGTCCTGGTAGATCGGCCCGAGCTTGCAGCCGACGAGACCGAGGTCGCCCTTCATCCGCTCGAGCTCGTCGAGCGCGGTCGGGGAGGCCGGGTCGACGGAGCCGAAGCCGACCAGCCGGGCGGGGTCGCGTGCGACGTACGACGCGACGTAGTCGTTCGGGACGACGAACCCGGCCGCCGGAGCGTCGAACGCGAGCACGACGGCGCGGTCGACGTCCGCGAGCGCGTCGGCGTAGTGCTCGTCGAGCGTGCCGCCGAGCGTGACGTCCGGCCCAGGCGGCCCGCGCCTCGGCGGCGAACCGCTCGCTGATGTGCGCCGGGTACTCGCCGACGTGTGTATGAATGTCGACGATCACGGCGGCGACGGGCGAGGAGGGCAGATGAAGATCACCGGCGATCGAGACGCTACCTGTGAGCGTCGGTCCGGGCTACGACTACGCGGTGATCATCGTGCTCGTCCGCACCGACGAGGGCCTGACGGGGATCGGCGAGGCGAGCCTCGCCGGCCGCGGGCGCGGCGTGCTCGGGATCCTCGACCACTTCGAGCGAGCTGCTCGTCGGCCAGGACCCGGCGAGGATCGAGCACTGGTGGAGCGAGATGGTGCGCGGCACGTTCTGGTCGACCGGCCAGGTGATCATGAGCGCCGTCGCCGGGATCGACATCGCGCTCTGGGATCTGAAGGGGAAGCGGCTCGGCGTTCCGGTCTACGACCTCCTCGGCGGCCCGACGCGCGAGCGGGTGCGCGTCTACCGGCACCTCGCGGGAGACACGCGCCGAGGAGCTGGTCGAGGACGCGCTCCGCTGGCGCGAGCAGGGATTCACCGCGCTCCGCTTCGGCCCGCTCGCCGCGTTCGACGACCACTCGCTCACGCACTGGGATCCGCAGGCGTCGATCGTCCAGACGATCAAGGCGACGGAGGCGCTGCGCGTCGCCGTCGGCGACGAGGTCGACCTGCTCCTCGACGCGCACACGATGTTCAGCCCGGCCGAGGCGGCCTACCTCGGCCACGCGCTCGAGCCGTACCGCCTCTACTTCTACGAGGACCCGATCCGGCCGCTCAACCCGCAGTCGCTGCGACTGGTGCGCGACAAGGTGAACCTCCCGATCGCGACCGGCGAGCAGCTCGCCCACAAGTGGGAGTTCCAGCCGCTGATCGAGAACGAGCTGGTCGACTACCTGCGCATCGACATGGTGCACGCCGGCGGGATCACCGAGGCGAAGAAGATCCTCGCGAGCGGCGAGATGCACGGGCAGCGCTCCGCCCTCCACCACGCGAGCTCTCCGGTCAACGGCGTGGCCTGCCTCCACGTCGACATGGCGGTGCCGAACTTCGGCATCCAGGAGTGGATGGAGCTCGAGCCGCTGTACGAGCTCTTCCCGAACGCGCCGCGGCGCCGACGCCGGCTACGTCGTCGCCGCCTGCCGGGCCCGGGCCTCGGCCTCGAGACTTCGACGAGGCGGAGGCGCGCAAGCGCCCGTCTCGCGGGACGCACGGCTCCCCAGCGCTACTGGCCCGACGGCAGCGTCGGCGACTACTGACCTAGCGCCGCAGCTCGCGCGCAGCGTGGACGCCGCGACCTCGCAATCGACTGCTCGAGGCAACCGGGCGCGAACGGCGACTGCTGCTCCTGGTAGCGGCCCGGTGCCGTAGGTCTCCCGCGGCGGCAGGTAGCCGACATCGTCCTGTTCGTCGTCTCGAGCACGCAGCAGCGGCGTCCCCGCGAAGCGCCGCCGCAGCTCGCTGGAAGACCGAGTAGGGCTCGTTGCGGAACGGCGACGAGCAGCGCCTCGCCGAGCCGCCAGACCCAGAGCGGCATCGTGTAGACGGGCCGTCTCCGAGCGCCAGAGCGAGGAACTCGCGGCGCAGCGCCTTCTCCCGCTCCTGCGGCGAGTCGGGCGTCGCGCTCGGAGGCGCTCTCGACGACGCCGATGTCCTCCTTGCGCGCGAGCTCGACGGCGGCTCAGCACGGCCGCGAGCTGCTCGCTGGCACGCAGTTGCTCCGGCGTCGCACGGCTGGTACTCCCAGGCGCCGAGATTGGCGCCCGAGGCGACGATCCCCGTGTAGACGAACTGGGTGCCGGCCGGCGGCAGCGCCTCGATCGCGGCCGCCGCGGCGTGGCCGAGCTGGCGGCCGTTGCTGTCGGCGACGGCCGCGTCGCCGACGTAGTCGTCGCGCGGGGCGAGCTCCCCGGACGCGCCCTGGAGGAAGAGCGCCGGGGCGTCGAACGCCCGTCTCCAAGCACCTCGCGCGCCGCGCCGATGTAGTCGGGCGAGAGGAGTCGGTTCGCCCACGCGAGCGTCGTCGGATGGCAGGCGTAGTTGAACAGCGTCGCCGCGCACTTCACCCGTCTCGCCGGTGACCCGCGCGACGAGCAGCGTGTCGTCGGCCGCCTCGTCCGGGGTTGTAGCCGCAGGCCCAACCGCTCCGCCGCGGCGTCCCACAGATCCCGGTTCGCGGCCAGCGCGCAGCGGCCGTGCCGTACGTGACCCACGCCTGCGCAGCCGACTCGCGCGCCTCGAGGATCGCTGTCGCCGACCTGCTCGGTCAGGTGCTCGATGTAGGGCTCGATCAGCTCGGCGCCGGGCTTGCCGGTCAGCTGCGAGTTGACGTTCGCGCCCGCATGCGTGTGCGACATGTGGATCAACAGCGAGGCATCGTCGAGGCCGGTGCGCTCCATGACGCGTCGCGCGCAGCTGCTGCTCGTCCGGCACGTACTGGAACCAGCCGATGTCGACCGCGACGAGCGCGAGTGTCGGCCCGTCGCCGTCGAGCGGCGCGAAGACGGCGGCCGTGGCGGTCGAACGGACGGTGCACCCCCTCGGCGACGTCGTGCGTGGCGGCGCCCCAGCAGCGGGCGTAGATCCCGACCGGCGGCGTGACGTCCCGGGCGCAACGCCGAATCGGCAATGCGTGGTCGCTAAAGGTCTTGTTCCGGTCATGCCCTCTCCCTTGCTCGTGTCGTCGGACGTGCGCTTCGTGCTGCGCCGGCGGCCCAGCGAGCATGACCACGGTTGCGCCGGTGGCGACGACGAGTAGGGCGCTCGTGCCGGCGAACGCGAACGCGAGCTGGGTGCCGCCGCGTGCGGTGAGCCAGCCGGCGAGCAGGCCGCCGAGCGGCGCCCCGCCCAGGAACGCGAAGATGTAGAGGCTCGCCGCGCTGCCCGCGCAGGTGCTCCGGTGCGGCGAGGAGCAGCGTCGCGAGGGCGCTCGAGCCCCAGAGCACGTAGCAGATGCCCGCAGGAAGAGCAGGATGCAGATCGCGAGCAGCGAGCTCGTCTGCGGGGCAAGCACGAGCTCGAGCACGCCGAAGCCGAGCGCGCCGCCGACGAGCAGGCGCATGCGCGCCTTGCCCACGGTCGCGAGGAATCAGCGCGCCGCAGAGTGCGCCGCAGCCGAAGACCGACGCGATCAGCCCGACACGTCCGCGCGCCCTGCGTCGAGTGTGTCAGCTTCGCGAGCAGCGGGAGCAGCACGTCGAAGTTGAACGAGAACGTGCTCAACGAGAGAACCGTGAAGAAGGCCACCGCCACCCGCGCGAGCTGACCGCGAAGCGGAGCGCTTCGGCGACCGGTGAGGATGCTCGGGCAGGGGCTCCGACCGCGGCGGGCGAGGAACGAGCCGGATCGCGAGCAGGCAGCGATCACGATCGCGTAGCTCAGCGCGTTGAGGCCGAACGCGACGCCGGGCCGAAGGTCGCGACGACGAGGCCGCCGAGGGCGGGGCCGACGATCCGCGCGGTCGTGCCGAGGCTCGAGCTGAGCCCGACCGCGTTGGTGATGTCTTCCTTACCGACGATCCGGAAGACGAGCGTGTGCCGTGCCGGGTCGTCGAGCGCGACGGCGATCCCGTAGACGAGCCCGAACGCGTACAGCTGCCAGGCGGCCACGTGCCCGGTCAGCGTCGAGGACGGCAGAGGACAGCGGCCTGCGCGAGCAGCACCGCCTCGCAGGCGATCACCATCCGCCGGAGTCGACCCGGTCGACCATCGACCCGCCCGAGAGGCCGAAGACGGTCACCGGCAGAGTCTGGACGAGCGCGAGAGCACCGACCGCGACCGGCGAGTTGGTCAGGTCGAGGATCGAGCCAGTACGCCGCGATCAGCTGCATCCACGTGCCGATGAACGAGATGCCGTTCCCGACGAAGTAGAGGCGGTAGTTCCGGTGCCGCCGCAGGCTGCCGAAGGTGCGGTCGCCGAGCGCGGTGAGCGGAGCGGCGGCCATCCTCGGCTACTGCCTCACTACAGCAGCGCTGCGCGGTCGATCGGCTGCCCGAGCACGAAGACGCAGTCTCCCTGCTCGGTGACGGGGATCGCCTTCGTCACGGCGACGAACCCGTCGAGGGGCGCGCGGAGAACCTCGGCCGGCCGGTCGGGCCGGTCGATGAACCAGAGACGTCCGACGGGATCGCCGGCGGCGACGGGATCGCCGGGCTCGAGGATCGCCTCGAACAACCCGTCCTCCGGCGAGACGACGATGTTCGCCGGATCTCGCCCGTCCAGGATCACCGCCGGCGGAAGCCCGAGGGAGGCGCGCGTCTGGACTTCACCCTCGAGGACGCCGACGTGGCGGAGCACGTTGGTGAGACCGCTCCACGCGAGCCGATGCACCGGTGCAGGGACGCGGCCGCCGCCGCCGAGCTCGGTCGTGATCACGAGCTTGCCCTGGTTCTCGGCCTCGACCGGGAGCAGGCCCGTGCCGTTGACGTCGATGTAGAGGTAGTGCCAGTCGCTGTTCCACGCTTCCATGCCCTCGAGCATCGACGCGCGCTGAGCGGGGTCGTCGACGACGTGCATGTGGGAGCACGGGATGAACCAGGCGCTGCGCCCCCCGGAGTGCATGTCGATGATCACGTCCGCGCGCGGGAAGAGCTCGCGGGTGAGGAAGTCGGCCAGCTGCTCGTTCGCGGGCCCGTCCGGGCGGCCGGGGAACGAGCGGTTGAAGTTGGCGCCCGAGGGCCAGTTCCGCGTGTTCGCCTTGGACGCCCCGGGCGAGAGCACCGGGATCACGATCACCCTGCCCGAGACCTGCTCGGGCTGCAGCTCCTGGAGCAGCCGGAGTGCGGCGACCTGGCCCTCGTACTCGTCGCCGTGGTTTCCTGCGAGGACGAGCACGGTCGGCCCCTCGCCGTTCGCGATCGACGCGATGTGGACGAACGTGCTCGCCCAGCCTGCCGTATTCGTGATCTTCGGGAAGGCGAGGTACCCGACGTGCTTGCCGGGTGCGGTGAGGTCGATCGAACAGGAGACCGGGGAGGGGGCGCTCACGCGCGCGTTTCCAGGTAGCGCGTGACGGCACCCTCCGTCGCCGCGATCAGCCGGTCGACGTCCTCGTCGGTGTGCGCGTACGAGAAATGACTCCGCTTCAGGTTCAGTGGGAGCTCGAAGATGCCATCCTTCATCAGCTCGCGGCGGTAGCCGACGAACAGGTCGACGTCGTTCCGGAGCAGGTCGTCGTAGCTGACGACGGGCCCTTCGAGGAAGTAGCTGACGAAGACGGAGCCGAACCCGGCGACGACGGCCGGCACGCCGAGGCGGTCGTAGAGGGCCTGGAGTCCCGTGCGGGCGCGCTCGCCCAGCGCGAAGACGTGCTCGTGGACGGGCTCGCGTTCGAGCTTCTCGATCGTCGCGAGCGCCGCGGCGCTCGTCGCCGGATGGCCGTTGAACGTGCCGGCGAAGAAGGCGGGCCTGCCCGGCGTGGTGGAGAAGAGATCCATCAGCTCGGACGTGCCGCCGATCGCCGAGACGGGCCAGCCGTTCGCCATCGCCTTGCCGAGCGTGGTCAGGTCGGGCGTTACCCCGGCGACGGCCTGGTAGCCGCCGAGCCCGTGCCGGAAGCCCGTGATCACCTCGTCGAAGACGAGCACGGTGCCGTGCTTGGTGGCGAGCTCCCGCAGCCGCTCGAGGAAGCCGGGCTGCGGCAGGACGGCGCCGATGTTGTGCGGGATGGGCTCGAGGATGATCGCGGCGACGTCTCCGTCGTGCTCGTCGAGCGCGCGTTCGACAGCCTCCGGGTCGTTGAACGGGCAGACGATGGTGGCCTCGATCACCTCCGGCAGCATGCCGCCGGAGAGCGGGTCCTTCGTGCCCACGCGCTCCGCCGGCGAGATGACGTTCATCGCGACCGCGTCGTGCCAGCCGTGGTAGCAGCCCTGGAACTTGATCACGTAGCGGCGGCCGGTCGCCGTTCGAGCGAGCCGAAGGGCGTGGAACGTCGCCTCGCTCCCGGTGCAGGTGAGCAGCACCTTCTCGAGCGAAGGCACAGCACCGACGAGCCGCTCTGCGAGCTCGACCTCGACCCGGGAGACGCCGACGCCCATCAGGTCGACGGACCGGCCGGCTGCCGCGGCGGCCGCGTCGACGTCGGGGTCGTTGTGCCCGAGCAGGGGCGGCCCGAAGGCGGCGTGGTAGTCGGTGAAGACGCGTCCGTTCGCGTCGGTGAAGGTCGAGCCGCCCGTGCCGGCGATCACGAGGTCCTCGAGGCCGGGAACCTGGCGCTGGCCGCTGTTGACACCGCCCGGAATCACGGCTGCCGCGCGGGCGGCGAGGCCGGTGGACGTGTCGGCTGTGGTCGAAGTCATCGTTCGCTCCTCCGTGTCATCGGTCGAGGGCGTGGCTCACCGGTCGATCCTGAGGCTCTCGAGCACGTCCTCGTCTAGATCGACGCCGAGGCCGGGCGTGCTCGGGACTGCGACGCAGCCGTCCTCCTCGATCGGCAGGCGTTGCACGGTCAGGGCCGTGTTGATCTGGGTCTCGGCGACGCAGTACTCCTGCCAGATCCCATCCGGGAGCACGGCGTTGCAGTGGAGTGAGGCCGCCTTGATGATGCCACTCTTCCACGCGTGCGGCACGGTCGCGACCCCGTGCTCCCGTGCGAGAGCGCCGATCCGCAGCGTCTCGGTGATACCGCCGCAGCGCGTGACGTCGGGCTGGACGACGTCGACGTGGGCGCGTTCGATCAGCTCGCGAAAGCCCCACCACGTCGCGTCCTGCTCGCCTGCTGCGATCCGGAGCTCGACCGTGTCGGCGAGCTCCGCATACGCCTCGTACTCGTCCGGCTCGAACGGCTCCTCGAGCCAGTAGATGCCGAGGCGCTCGAACTCGCGGGCGACCCGGATCGCGGTCGCAGCGTCCGCCACGTAGCCGAGCCCGGCGTCGATCATGATCTCGACGCCCTCGCCCCCCGCCGCGCGAGCCGCAGCGGCCAGCTCGACGTCGTGGTCGGGATCCTGTCCGAGTGGCCCCCAGCCGAGCTTCACGGCGGTGAAGTTCTGGTCGCGCAGCGCGGTCACCGCGGCTGTGACCTCGTCGGTCGTGTTCGGCATCAGCATCGACGCGTACGCCCGGACGCGGTCCCGGACGGGCGTGCCGAGGAGCTCGTAGACGGGCTTCCCGAGCGCCTGGCCCTTGATGTCCCACAGCGCGATGTCGAGACCGCTGATCGCGTGGACCGCGATCCCGCGGCGACCGAAATAGATGAGGCCGCGGTACATCTTGTGCCACAGGCGCTCGACATCGGTCGGATCCTCGCCGATCAGCGCGTCGCGCAGGCTCGTCGCGACGGCGTGCGAGCTGGGCGCCTGCACGAGGGCCTGGACGAGCTCGGGTGACGAGTCGACCTCGCCGATCCCGGTGATGCCCTCGTCGGTGTGGATCCGGACGACCAGGTCGTCCTGGCTGCCGTCGGCTATCCCGTCGTCCACGACCGCCTGTCGTAGGACGATGGCCTCGACATCGGTGATCTTCACGGGGGATCTCCTGCGCTGGAGGGTTGGCGGGGGCGGTCGGACCGAGGCCAGGATTGTCGACTATAGCGAAATTGTCAACAATCCTCTAGGATGCCGATCGCGACGATGAGCGACTCTCCGATCCTCTGCACGATCGACCTCGAGGCGCCCGGAAAGCAGTTCGGCAGGCTCCAGGTTCCCCGCTCTTCGAACGAGAGCGGCTGGTCGAATCAGTACGTCCCGATCGTCTCGGTGGCCCGCGGCGAGGGGCCCAGCGCCCTCGTGCTGGGCGGGGTGCACGGGGACGAGCCCGAGGGGCAAGTGGCCGCCTTGAACCTCGCCCGCGAGCTGCTCCCCGAGCACGTCAACGGGCGCGTCACCGTGATCCCGTGCGTCTCGATCGATGCCTCCCGCGCCTACACGCGGCTCTGGCCGTCGGGCGCGAACATGAACCGCTCGTTCCCTGGCTCGGCCACCGGCTCGCCCGACGAGCAGCTCGCGCACTTCATCTCGACGACGCTGTTCCCTCCGGTCGACGTCGTCGTCGACATGCACAGCGGCGGGCGAACCGGTCTCTGCCTGCCCTGGTCCGAGATGCACTGGGTGGACGATGTCGAGCAGCGGCGCCAGATGGCCGACGGGATGTTCCACTGGAACGCCGACTGGTGCTGTGTGTACATCGACATTGCGGGCTCCGGCCTGCTCGTGGGAGAGGCCGAACGGCAGGGGAAGATCGTCGTCTCGACGGAGCTCGGCGGCGGCGGCCACGTCACGGCAGAGATCCACCGGCTTGCCGCGAGCGGGCTTCGGAACGTTCTGCGCCGCTTCGGCATGCTCGAGGGCGAGGTCGTCACGCGCGCGTCACTCGGCCTGCAGGAGCAGGTGCTCCTGATGGCGACCGAGCTCGACGACTACCTGCTCGCGCCCGAGTCCGGTCTGTTCGAGACGCTCGTCGACCTGGGTCAGAGGGTCGAGGTGGACGAGCCGGTCGGGCGCATCCACTTCCTCGAGCGCCCCGACCGCGAGCCGGAGGTGATCCTGAGCAAGACCGCCGGGATCGTCTGTGTCGTCCGCGCGATCGCGACGACCGAGCAGGGCGACAACGTCGTCGTCGTCGCGCGCGAGGCGACTCGAGCGGAGCTCGACTGACGGTGAAGCGCTTCAAGGTCGCCGCAACCCAGGTCGACGTCCGGCACACGGATGTCGAGCACAACCTCGAGATGCACCTGCGCCTGATCGCGGAGGCCGCAGAGGCGGGCTGCGACCTCGATCGTGTTCCCCGAGACCTCCGCAACCGGGAACAACGGCAGCCCCGAGGTGACCCGGTTCGCCGAGCCACTCGACGGCCGCATCTTCCGCACGATCCAGGAGCAGGCGCGCGACTGCGCGATCGTCGTCTCCTACGGATTCTGCGAGCAGTTCCGCGGCACGCACTACAACACGTCGGCGCTCGTCGGCCCGGACGGCCTGATCGGGCTCCAGCGGAAGGTGCACGCGTCCTACGACGAGTTCTTCCGCTTCCGCCAGGCGTACGAGTGGGGCGTGTACGACCTCGGTTTCTGCACCGTCGGCACCGCGATCTGTCACGACAGCGACTTCTTCGAGAGCTGGCGGATCCTGGCGCTCAAGGGCGCCGAGGTGATCCTGCTGCCGCACGCGAACCGGACGATGCCCGCGGGCGGCGGCGTGCTCACGTTCGACGGGCGCGAGAACCGCCTCTCGGACGACGAGATCCTCGTCGCCCAGGAGGAGCTGGTCGAGCGACGGCCGGACCCGCCGCGCCTCCATGACTTCCTGGCCCGCGACAACGGCGTCTTCGCCGTCTTCTCCGACATGGTCGGCTTCGACGGTCACAGCACGCACGTCGGCGGCGCGTATGTGCTCGCGCCCGATGGGTCGATGCTCGAGCGGTCGGAGCCCTCGCACCGGAGAACACGTGGATCGGCGTCGAGCTCGACCCCGCGCTGCTCGAACGCGCCCGCGAGAATCCGTGGTTCGCGCTCAAGAAGCGGCGGCCCGAGGCCTACGCCGAGCTGACGGCCCGGCTATGAGAGACCGAACGAGAAAGGGAGCGCTCCGATGACCACGTTCACCGCAGGCGTCGCACGCGTCGACATCACCCCGCCGTCCGGGTTGCCGCCCGGCTGCTGGTCGCTCCGCACGGGCCTGGCCGACGGCATCCACGACCCGATGATCGCGCAGGCGCTCGTCCTCGACGACGGCCGCACCGCCGTCGCGATCATCGCGCTCGACCTCGTCTTCGCCGGCGCCGAGCTGACCGCGAGGACGCGCGAGATCGTGCAGGAGCTGACGGGGATCCCGCCGGAGGCCGTGCTCGTCAACGCGGCGCACAATCACAGCGCGCCGAGCATCTCGCGCGGAGCGACGATCGGAGGTCTCGCCGACGTACCTGCCTTCGACCGCTACGCCGACGCCCTCCCCGACCAGCTCGCCGGTGCCGTCTACTCCGCCTGGCGGCATCGCCGTCCGGCGCGCGTCGGCTCGGGCGCCGGTCGCGCGCCGGGCATCACCGTCAACCGCGTGCGGCGCGAGCGGCCGGTCGACGACAGTGTCCCGGTGCTCCGGGTCGACGGTGAGGACGGGACGACGATCGCGGTCGTCGCCGGGTTCGCCTGCCATCCGACGCTGATGGGCGGGCAGATCCTGGAGTGGAATGCCGAGTATCCCGGGGCCGCTGCGTGCGGCGGTCGAGCGTGGCGTGCCGGGAGCCGAGGTCCTGTTCCTGCAGGCGTGCGGCGGTGATGTCGCCGCGTGGGACTACTGGTTCGGGAACTGCGAGGCGAGGCGCCACTCCTACGAGGGCCGCGACGAGCTCGGCGAGGCGATCGGCCGCCGCGGTGCTCGACGACTCTGCCGGCGATCACGACGATCGGCGGACGCGCGCCTCGGCGCGCGGTCGAAGCTGCTCGACCTCCAGCGCCGCAGGATTCCGTACACGCTCGACGAGCTCGAGGCGCGGATCGGGGCGATCGACGCGCTGCCCGAAGCCGGAGTTTCCCGGAGGTGTGGCCGGAGAGCGTGCACACGGCAACGTCGGCACAGGATTTCCCCACCTTCTACCAGCGCTCGTCGTGCACGATGTACGCCGACATGGTGCGCCGCTCTGCAGAGCCCGTTCGAGCCGAGATCCAGGCGCTCGCAATCGGCGATGCAGCGATCGTCGCGAACCCGTTCGAGCTCTTCAACGAGTGTGGCATGCGGATCAGGGAGCTGAGCCCGTTCGCGACGACGTTCACCCTGCGGCTACTACGAACGACTACACCGGGTACCTGCCCGCGAGCGAGGATCTCGACCTCGTCGCCGGCCTCCCGCTCGACGAGGTCCTCGACCAGGACCGAGTACCGCTGGGCGTACGGGATCACGACCTCGAACGTCGAGCGCGGTGAGGTCGACCGTCTGATCGACGAGAGCGGCAAGCTGCTGAATGCCCTGGGCGGTGACAGCATGAAGATCACGGCTGTCGAGGCGCACGTCTGCAACGCCCGCATGCGCAACTGGGTCTTCGTCCGCGTCCTCACCGACGAGCCGGGCCTCCACGGCTGGGGCGAGGCGACGCTCGAGTGGCACACGCGCGCCGTCGTCGGCGCCGTCGAGGACCTGGCAGACCTGCTCGTCGGCGAGGACCCGACGAGGATCGAGCATCTCTGGCAGATGATGTTCCGCCAGCACTTCTGGCACGGCAACGACATCGTGCGCGGCACCGCGATGAGCGGGATCGACATCGCGCTCTGGGACATCCTCGGCAAGGTGCACGGCGTCCCGTGCCACAAGCTGTGGGGCGGGCCGGTGCGCGACTACGTCCGCCTCTACGGCCACCTCGGCGGCGGGCGGATGGAGGACTTCTACGAGAGCAGCGAGCCGGAGCGCTTCGGCGAGCTGGCGGCGGCGATGGTCGGGCAGGGATTCACCGCGTTCAAGTCGATGGCGGTCCCGCCGACGATGCCGCTCGAGGGCCTGGCTCCGATCCGTCTCGCGGAGCGCTGCGTCGCGGCGATGCGCGATGCGGTCGGTGAGACCATCGACATCATGGTCGACTGCCACGCCCGCCCGAGCCCGCGGATGGGACATCTCTTCGCGAGCGCGCTCGAGCAGTTCGGCCTCTACTGGTTCGAGGAGCCGTGCTGGCCGGAGCGCGTCGAGGACATCGCCGCCATTCAACGGGCGGTGCGCACCCCGATCGCCACCGGCGAGCGGCTCGTCGGTGCCCAGGCGTTCGCCGAGCTCCTGACCAAAGGAGCCTGCAGTGTGATCCAGCCCGACATCACCCATTGCGGCGGTCTCACCGAGGTACGCCGGATCGCAGCCCTCGCCGAGGTCCATCGCGTCGCGCTCGCACCGCACAACCCGCAGGGTCCCGTGTCGACCGCAGCGTCGATCGAGCTCGGGCTTGCAACGCCCTCGTACGTGATCTGCGAGGCGGTCACCTCCGATGTGCCGTGGCGCAGCGAGGTCGCGCCCGAGTCGCATCCGGTGGACGTCGACGGCATGCTGGCCCGCTCGAGCAACCGTCCGGGCCTCGGGATCGAGATCGACCTGGACGTCGTTGCCCGCCATCCATTCGAGCCGGAGCTCCCGCAGCGCGTGTTCTACCGCGACGGCAGCGTCGGGGACTGGTAGCTGCGGCCCGCGCCGCGTGCGGGGCAGCAGCGGCGCCTAGCCTGGCCGGACGAGGGCGAGCTCGATCCGGTCGACGCCCGCCTCGCGAGCACGTGCCCCCTGCAGGCACCCCTTGTGCAGTCGCAGCGCGATCACTGCCGGGCGCGACGCGGCGCTCACGTCGAGCGTCACCTCGGACCGCCCGTCGACCGGACGCTCGCCGGAGGCAGGACAGCGTCCGTCGCACGCGATGAGCGCGGTTCCCGGCGAGACGAGCGTCACCCCCTCGGCAGGCAGCTCGAGACGTAGCCGTCCCTGGCAGCGGGCGGCGACTCCGGCCGCGCAACGCATGCGCCAGTCGATCGCGAGGCGCACGCGCAGTCCACCACCGGCGGTGGCCGTGCTGCTGAGGAGCGATGCGGTGGTGGTGATCGCCGTGCACCTGCACGGTTGAGGCGCCGGAGCGAAGACCGCGCCCACGGTGATCGCTCCGTCGACGGAGCGCGTGCACGTGGGCTTCGTCCCGGTGCAGCTCCCCTGCCAGCGGACGAAGCGCGAGCCGCTCGCGGGGCGCGCGCGCAGCGTCAGGCTCGAGCCGGGAGCCATGCGGGCGACGCACCGGGCCCCGCATGCGATCGTGGCCGGCCCCGTGACCGAGCCGCTGCCCGTGCGGTCGATCGTGACCGAGAACGGGCGCGGCCGCAGCAGGATGGCCCGCTGGGGCCCGTTGTAGGTGCCCGTGCCGACGATCTCCCAGGCGTTGTTGACATCCGCTCCCGTGCGGATCGTCCACCCGGCCCCGTTCATCACCAGAGTGTTGAGGTCGAAGAGCGCCGGGACCGCCCGGGGGACGCGGCGCAGGTCGACGATGACTCCTATCTGTCTCCTCTCGTCCGAGTCGGTGGCATCGCCGACGGCCTGGCGAAAGCCGTTGAGCGCCACGAGCTCCGCGACGGCGTATCCCGTCAGGGCGGAGACCGGGCTCGGCTTCGTTCCCGTCCAGACGGCACCGAGCGTCCCACTGTCGGTGGCGCCGTAGCCGACGACGAGGCCGTCCTGTCCGACGGCGTATGCGATGCTCGCTGCGGCGGCTCCCGATCCGGTCGTGATCTGCCCCAGATCCTCGATCGCGCCGTTCGTCCAGCGCGTTGCGTGCACCGTCCCGTCCTCCGCGTCGGCCTGGCCCACGACCACGCCGGCGCTGTTGATTCCACGGGCAAGGCTGAACGAGCCTCCGGGCAGGATGCCGAGGTTGCGCATCGTGCCGTTACGCCACGTGAATGCCCGGTTGCCGTCGCTCGACTGCGAAACGCCGACGACGGTCCCTCCCGCGTTGATCGCGAGCCCGATGCTGACCTTGCCTCCCGGCAGGGTGCCGAGCGGCCGCATCCGCCCGTTGCTCCAGAGCACGGCGGAGCGGGCACCGCCGGTGATGCCGGACACGCCCGCGATCTCGCCCCGGTCGTTGATGTCCTGGGCCGACGAGAAGTCGGCGCCCGGGAGGACGCCGAGGTCTGCCATCTTGCCGTTGCGCCAGACGAACCCGTGCGTCGCGCCGTCGGCGCGGCGCGAGTCGCCGACGACATCTCCCTGCGCGTTGATCGCGAGGGCCTGGCTCGTCTCGCCCCCGAGCGTGCCGAGCGAGACGAGCGTGTACCGCGGTGGTTCCGGGGCGACCGTCGGCTTTGCTGCGGCCGCCCCTCCCGCCGCCCACCCGGTCGGGGGTGGCGCCGACAGCGTCAGCGCCACCCCGATCACGAGTGACCATGTGGCTCTCCTCGCCCAGCGCACCGGGAGGCCACAAGGGCGGCCCCCGGTGCGCTGTCGATGGACTGCCGTTGCATTCGGTCCTGCTTCCGGTGCCGGCGGTTCGCCCGCCGGCGGTTGGTTCTGTGGTGTCCGGATGTTCGCCCCTGCACAGCGCACCGGGAGGCCGCCGCGAGGGCGGCTCCCGATGCGCTGCGGACGATGTGTCATTGGATTGCTTTCTTCGGTGGTACCCACCGGGGCATTGTGCGCCGGCGGGCTCTCGGGCAGCGAAGCGAACGAGCCCGCGACCGCGCCGAGAGCGGCGGCCACAGTGCCGCTCCCGGTGAGACGAGAGGTGACCGTCCGAGACTCGCCACGGGGTTGCCCGTGATCGGGTTCGTGACGCTCCAGGATGGCGGCACCTTCCCGGCACGGGCAGGCGCGCGCGGTGAGGTCGGGGCCGGCCACGTTCTCGATCTCGTCAACTCGGTCTTCGGCCGCCATGGAACGACTCTCCTTGGGCAGCGCTTGGGCGCCCTCCGCGGGGGAGACATGTCCGATGGTGGCCTTGGTGCTCGTATCGACTCCTCTGCTCGTGACGATCCCTAGTTCCAGAACGGAAGGATCGTCTTCTTCTTGGCGCTGTTGCCGACCTGCTGCTTCTGCGAGATCGACTGCTTCAGCGTCGACGCGTTCGACTGCGTCGCGGCACCGCTCGTGGCGCTGCCGGACGTGGTCGCGTTCGCGTTGCCGCTGTTGTCAGCGCTCGAGCCGCCGCCCGTGCCACCCGCCGAGAGCGCGTTGCCGCTGTCGGAGTAGGTGGACGTCGCGCTGCCGCTCGTCGTGTTGGTCGTCGGCGTGACCGTCGCAGCGCCACCGGCTCCGCTCCCGGAGACCGAGTTGCCGCTCTTGTCGATCACGGCACCGACGGCGTTGCCGCCGTCGGCCCAGCCCGACCCATTGGCAGGCCCGCCGCTGCCGCCGGCTCCGCCGGTGCCGCTGCCGCTGCCTCCGGTCGACGCGCCGACGGTGCCGCCGGCGGCTCCGCCGCCGTTGGCGTTGTTGCCGCCGTTGCCGCCGGTCGAGCCACCGTCAGCGGTGTTGCCGCTGCCGGCCGACGTGGTCTGCGTTGCACCGGTTGCCGCACCCGAGCCCGCCGCGCCCGAGTTACCGCCGGTTGCGGGGTTGCCACCCGGTGCTGCCACCTGTTCCGGCCCCGCCGGCTCCGCCGACCACGGCTGCGGACTGGAGGTTCGCCGCAATCGGGACTGCGATGCCACCGTCGCTCGACGGATTGCTGGTCTGGTTACCGGTGGAGTTGTTTCCACCCGTTCCGCCTGCGCCACCGTCTGCGGTGTTGCCGCTGTTGCCACCGCCACCGGCACCGCCGGTTGCAGCGCCGCTCGTGCCTGGACCACTGGACCCGGACCCGCCGGACCCGCCGCTCCCGCCGGAACCGCCGGAAGCAGATGTGGATCCACTCGAACCGCCGGTACCCGAACCAGCCGCCCCACCAGTCGTGTTGCCATCGGGACAGCTATCGGTTTGGGTCGTGGCGCCCGAGTTACCGCTGCTGTTCTGGTTGCAACCAGCCGACGAGTCGGAGGCGGCACCGCCGGCGCCGCCCGTGCCAGCGCCAGCTGCAGCGCCGGTTGCTCCGGCGCCACCGCCGGCACCGCCGGCAGCTCCAGCACCGCCCGTACCGGGCCCGCTGGTGCCTGGGCCGCTGGTTGCGGCTCCGCCGAGGTTGCCACCGTTGGTCGTGGTGCCGCCTGCGCCGCCTGCGCCGCCACCGTTGCCACCGAGCCCGTTGGTGTTCGTGCCGGTGGCTCCGCCACCGTTCGCACTCGCGCTCTGGGTGGCTGTGCCGGTGTTCGTGGCGCTCCCTGCACTACCGCCACTGCCGCCGCTGCCGGAGGAGCTACCACTCGAGCTGGAAGCTGCGCCGACGGCGCCGCTCGTGGCCGATCCGGAGCTGACCGCGCCGTTCACCTGGCTGGCGCCGGCGTTCCCTCCACCGGTGCCGCCGTTGGCGTTGCCGCTGCTACCGGTTGCGGAGCCACCGTTGGAGGTGCCGCCGTTGGCGTTCCCTCCAGTGGCGCTTCCACCGCTTCCGGTTCCAGCTGCTCCGTTCCCACCCGTCGACGTACCACCGTCACCGGCGCTGTTCGTGCCGCCGTTGCCGGTCGTGTTCGCGGTCTGGGAGCCGCCGGACGACGAGCTCGTCGAGCTGCCACCGGTGGTCGGGGCAGTGTTCGTCGCCGCCCCGCCGTTGGCCGTGCTCTTCGTGCCGACGTACCACGGCGCCGCACCTTGTGCGTTGCCGCTGTTGGCGGAGCCACCGGTCGACGTCACCGTGCCACCGGTCGCGGAGCCGCCGTTGACCGTCGCGGTCCCGCTCGAGGCGGTGCCGGTCTGGGTCACGGTGGCCTTGTTCTTTGCCTTCTGCTTCAGCAAGCAGGCAGGATCGAGGACTGCGGAGGAGTTCTCCCCGCAGTTGTTGACCTCTCCGCCCACATTGCCGATCCCGCCGGCGAGTGCTCCCGATGAGAGAGCCAGCGCCGCGGCCACGGCTGCAAGGGTTGCCCCTAGCAATCGGACGTTGGGTTGCAAAACATGCTCCTTTTTCTCGAATACCTGGACTGCGGGCGCTTGCCCGCGCACCGCCGGCACCCCAAGCGCCGGCGGGGTTGAGGCCCTTGGCGGAGGGCCTACCCAGGCGAGGTGAGGAGCTCGACGACGGCTCCTGGAGGCTCCAGGATGGTTGGCGGATCCTGGATCGCGCCGCCGTCGGAAGGAGAAGAGGAAAACGTGATCGAGAGCGCGCTCGTCGCGCCCGCGCCCGCACCTCCGCCGGCTGCGCCCGCAGCCGCGCCGCAGCCGCACGCGATGCCCTGTTCGGCGGGAGTACCGCCTGGCGCGTCGTCGCTCGCCGTGGGCGGGGCGGCACGGGCCTGCCGGGCCACGGGCGCATCGGCGTGTGCAGACGACGTCTCGGTGCCGAGCAGCGCCGCCGCGCGCGACTGAACGGCGAGGATCAGGACCGACGTCGAGCTGGCAGCGGCCTCCTCGGACGTGGCGTCCTGCTGGAGGAGGAAGGAGACGGACGGCCCGTAGCTCTCGGTCGGGTTGGGCCCCGGCTCGAAGGATCCAGCGCCGGCCGCGTCGGAGGTTTCCGCGGAGGCTTGGTCGGAGGCTCGCTCGGAGGACTGCGCGTAGGCGTCGACGGCGACGCTGCTCTGTCCCTCCGCCGGGCCCGACGACGTTCGGCTCGCCGTGACTTCCTTGGTCGTGTACGCGCCGCCGGACGGCAGCGGACGGCCGCCGACCGTGGTTCCGGAGCTCGGCCGGCCAGAGGTCGAGGGAGATGTGCTGCCGCTGACCCCGTTGCCGGGCGGATGCCCGCCGGACGGTCCGCCGCCGCCGGACGGTCGCCGCCGCCGGCGGTCCGCCGCCGCCGTCCGATCCGCCGCCGCCCGGTTCGTCGGATCCCGGGCCGCCCCCGTCGCCGGGGTCGGGAAGCTCCCGATCGCTGGGCGGGGCTGCCTGGGTCTGCTCGACACTCTGCTCCACGACCGACGTGTTGATCGCGCTCGCGGGCCCGGACACGGCCGCGGTGATCGCGCGGCCGTCGGCGAACGGGCCGCTGTTGACCACGTCGTTGATCGCGGCGCTCGAGCCGGACGTGTTGGCCTGGTGGACGTCGGTGTTGTTGGCAGCGTCGGCCTCGAGGCCGTCGATCCCACGCTGTTCCTGGCTCACGCTCTGGGCGATGCCGCTGCCGTTCCCCGACGAGGCGTCGGCGACCGCGGCCTCTCCCTGGAGGTACGAGCCGGCGGAGCCGAGCGAGGTGTCGTCGGCCGCATTGATCGACCTTGCCTGCGTCGCGGAGCTCGTCGCCACGGCGGACTGGGAGACCGTGGCGACCTGCTCGGCCTGTGCGGTGGAACCGTCCGAGTCGACCTGGATCTGAAGCGACGCCTGGGCGACGTATGAGTTGTCAGCGGCTGCGGCGGTCGCGGAGGCGAGGTTCACCTGGGCGAGTTCGAGACCGGTGGTCGTGACCGGGCCCGACGGGGCCTGGGTTTCGACGAGCAGCTTCGGGACGACGATGTTCTCGGTGCTCGTTTGCGCCGCCGCGGCGCTCGCCGTGGCCGCCTGACCCACGTCGGTGCGCTCCCCGGACTGCTCGCTGCCCGAGCTCGAGACGGCGAGCTGGGCGGCGGTCTGCTCGATCTCACTGCCGTTCGCAACGCTGGCGTCGGCCTCGCCCTGGTTGGTTTGCACCACCGAGGTGCTCGGCGCCGCCACCGGTGGCTGAGAAGCGCTCGTGGGGGCCGCATGGGTTCCGCGGGCAACCGCCGTGTTCGCCGCGCCGGTTTGCTCGACGGACGCCGATGCCGACCCGGTCTGCCCGACGAGAGCAATCTGTGTGACGCCCTGGTCGGATGCGCTCCCCGCCTGCGCCTGCTCACTGCCCTGGTAGACCGTCGAGGTGTCGGCCGCCGATGCCGTCGCGGTTGCGGAGCTCGACTGCTCGATGCTGATCGGCCCGCCGGCGGAGAGATCGGCGATCGCGAGGTTTGCGACCCCGGTCTGCGCCGCGGTGCTCGTCGCGACCGCCACCTGGCCGAGGTGGAGCTGCTGGTCGACCGACGGCATGCCGGCGGTCGGGCCACCCGAGACCTCGGCCTGCAGAACGGACTGAACCGCTGAGCTCGCTGTCGTCGCGACCGACGCAGTGGTCGATGCGTTCGACTGGCCGACGGAGCCCGTCGACACGACCGGTGCGGCCGACGCAGTCGCGGCGAGGGGTTGGGGCGTCTCGCCGTTCCCCAGCCGGATGCTCGCATTGTCGGCGGCGGTCTGAGTGGCCGATGCGGTGGCTTCTGCTCGCTGGCTCGCTGTGGCGACCTGTTGGACGATGTCCGGGGACTGCGCGTTGGCGACCGTGAGGGTGATCCGCGTCACCTGGTTCTGAGCGCCGGCCGCGGCCGACGCCTCGGCGGTGTTCGCCTGCGCGACCGGGCCGAGCACGACCTGCGCCGCATCCGCCGCGCGGGGAGGGCCGTTCGCGACGAGTGGGACGGTGGGATCGACGGTGGCGCCGGCCGGCACCGGCGGGGCTCCGGTGCCGTTGAGCGCCGGGGCCGGCGTGCGCCAGTCCCAGTTCCAGTCCCAATCCCATGACCAGCTGCAGTCGCATGGTTGGCTCCAGCTCCAATCCCAGTTCCAGGCGGTCTGGTCGTCGCGCTGCCATTCCCACGTCCACGTCCACTGCCAGCCCGTCTGCGCTGCAGCGCCGTTGTTGCCGGGGGCTAGGGCCGGGCCGGCTGTGCCCGCGGCTGCCGCCTCCGGCGC
The DNA here is from genome assembly GCA_963799905.1 of uncultured Thermoleophilia bacterium. GTDB lineage: Bacteria > Actinomycetota > Thermoleophilia > Gaiellales > Gaiellaceae > Gaiella. The sequence continues at coordinate 104,825 of CAWCYU010000005.1, read as the reverse complement.
ACGAGCACTGGGAGCAGCACCGGGCTCCAGACCAGAACCAGGCGGGGTCGAAGCGCCCCATTGCCACTCCCACGAGGCAATCTGCGCTTCGAGCGCGGCGGCGGCGCTCTGCCAGTCGTCCCCGGACTGCCAATCCCAGGTCCAGTCCCACTGCCAGTTCGAGCCGAGCGTCGGGCTCGTCGCCGCCGTGTCACCGAGGCGGATCGCGATCGCCTCGTTGCCGGCCCCGGTGGTTGCCACCGAGACGGGGGCGTTCGCTGCACCCGCCTGGGTGCTCTGGGTGGAGGTGCTCTGTTGGGTGATGACGCCGTCGGCGCCCGGGCTCTGGATGCGAACGGACACGTTCGTGTTGGACGGTGCGGTCTGGGTCGCCAATGCCGTTGCGTCGCCCGTCCCGGACACCGGCGAGCCCGTGCTCGTCGCAGTCGCGGCGGCGGTGTTGAGCTGGGTGACGGCTCCGTTGTCGCCGGGGCTCGCAACGCGAATCGCCACGTTCGTGTTGCTCGGTGCCTCCTGCACTGCCGTGGCCGTCGAGTTCGCTGTCCCCGTCCCGGCTGACGAGGCGGTCGCCGTCGCAGCGTTCGTCTGTGTGACCGGGCCGCCCTCGCCCCCGGCGCCGACACGAACGTCGACGTTGCGGTTCTTCGGCCGTGTCTGATGTGCGGACGCCGAGGCCTGAGCAGACGAGCCGTGCTCGCCGAGATCCGCCTGATTCTCGCTGCCGTTGCCGTTCCCGTTGGCATTGCCGGGCCCGTTTCCGTTCCCGTCGGCCGCGTGCCCGTTGTTCGATTGCGCCTCGGAGCCAGTGCTCGGAAGTGCGCTGTGAATAGGGGTTTCTGTCGAATTCGGATGTGAACTTTCACTTTCATTTGCGGCTCTACCTCCACCCGAATCGGTGCCGTTCGCACCCTGCTCGGTCGGCGCTGAGGCCGTCCCGGGCCCGGACGCCCCGGCTGCCGCGCTTGCCGTAGCTGTGGCACCCGAGGTATTCGCCTGTGTGGTGCCCTGCGTCTGAGCAGCACCGGCGACGGTCACCGTGACCGAGTCGTTCCCGGGCGTGGTCTGCACGGAGACCGCAACGCCCGAGGCCGTCTGGGCCGGGCCCGTGCCCGCGCCGCTGACCGTCGCGGGTTGCGCGGCTGTTGTCCCCTGATCCGGTGCGCCGGCGACGCCGGTCGAGCCGGTCGCGGTCCCGTTCTGCTCGCCTGGTGCCCCACCGCTGGACGACACGGGCTCGGTCGTCTGCTGCGGCGAAACGCCCGGCGAGGCGGAGGTCGCCGCTCCAGCGGAGCCGATCGTGAGCACGACTGCGGCCGGAGCACCCGCCGGTGTCGAGCCGGCCGGTGGTGGGCCGCCTGTCGGTGTCGCAGCCGCCGGCGGCGGATCTGCGCTTGCCGTCGGCGGCAGCGCAGCGGATTGGTCGCCGGTCACGTCCGCACGTGCGCTCGTGGCGGCGGCGAGCGCCACCATCACGAGGGTCATGGCGAGGCTCAGGTGGCGCAGGTGCTGGCCCATGCCGACTTCCCGTACGCACGGCATCGCGGGCTCGCTAGGTCGAGCACGGGCCTTGCGCTTCGATTACATCCCAGCTCCGAGCCGGCATGTACTCCCCGATGGTTTTCCGGGCCGAACCCGGAACATTCCTCGCGACACCCTCGCCGGTGCCCGCTCAGCGTGTGTCCATCACCCTGTCTTCGGTAATCCCGTCTGCCGACATCCGTCAGATGTCCCCTTGTGGCAGTGAGGCACCATGTCATATCCGGCCGACGGTTTCAAGGATTCGGTACGCAATGGTCCGGTGTCGGGCCGACCCTATCCCCGAGTAAGTCCTGCTATGTTGTCTCGAATGGAAACGACGCAGGGATCGGCGCGGCAGATCCTCGCCTCGCGGTTCGGATTCGACGGATTCCTGCCCGGCCAGGAGCGCGTCGTCGAAACGCTTCTCGCCGGTCGCTCCGCGCTCGCGGTCTTTCCGACCGGAGCCGGCAAGAGCCTCTGCTACCAGCTCCCGGCGCTGCTGCTCGACGGCGTCACGGTGGTCGTCTCGCCGCTGATCGCGCTGATGAAGGACCAGATCGACGTCCTCTCGGCTCGCAGGGATCGCGGCCGCGCGCCTCGACTCGAGCCTCGGCGCCGACGAGGCGCGCGAGGTGTCCGCCCGACTACGCGACGGCCGCCTGAAGCTCCTCTACGTGCGCCCGAGCGTTTCAACAACGAGCGGTTCCTCGCCCAGCTCGAGCGCGATGCCGATCTCGCTGTTCGCGGTCGACGAGGCGCACTGCATCTCGGAGTGGGGGCACAACTTCCGGCCCGACTACCTGAAGCTGGCCGCCCGGGCGCGCGAGCTCGGGGCCGAGCGCGTGCTCGCGCTGACGGCGACCGCCACGCCGGCGGTCGTCGCCGACATCTGCGCCGGCTTCGGGATCGCCGAGCACGACGCGGTCGTCACGGGCTTCTACCGACCCAACCTGACGCTCCTCACGACGCCGGCACGCGGCGGGTGAGCGAGACCGGCTGCTGATCGATCGCTTGCGCGAGCGGCCGCCGGGCTCGACGATCGTCTACGTCACGCTGCAGCGCACCGCGCTCCGGGTCGCCTCGCTCCTCGCGGCGGCGGGCCTTCCCGCCCGCGCCTACCACGCGGGCATGAGCGCCGACGATCGCGTCGCGGTGCAGGAATGGTGGACGGGCTCCGACCACAACATCGTCGTCGCCACGATCGCCTTCGGCATGGGCATCGACAAGGCGGACGTCCGCTACGTCTACCACTACAACCTGCCGAAGGGGCTCGAGTCGTACTCGCAGGAGATCGGCCGGGCCGGCCGCGACGGAGGCGCCAGCACCTGCGAGCTGCTTCGCGTGCGCGGACGACGTCCCCGACGCTCGAGAACTTCGCCTTCGGCGACACGCCGACGCCGCGAGGCGCGTCGCGGGCCTGCTCGACGAGATCCTCGCGCACGAGCCAGGAGCGCAGTTCGCCGTCTCCGAGTACGAGCTCTCCGGGCGGCTCGACGTCCGACCGCTCGTGCTGAAGACGATCCTCACCTACCTCGAGCTCGAGGGCCTGCTGCGTCAGGGAACGCCGTTCTACGCCGGCTACAGCTTCCGGCCGCTCGGAGCCGACGCCGACGAGGCTCGTTCGAGGAAGTGTTCGCACCGTTCGATCCCGGGCGTGCAGGCTTCCTGCGGCGTCTCGTGGCGAGCGGCAAGACGCGGACGCAGCTGGACGAGCCTCGACCCCGACGAGGCGGCCGTCGCGCTCGGGGAGGAGCGCAGCAGGATCGTCGCCGCCCTCGGCTCACCTCGAGGAGCGGGCCTCGATCGAGCTCCGCGCGGCCGACGCCCGGCTGCGGTACACCCTCGTCGCGCGGCCCACCTCCGGCGACGAGCTGCTGGCGCCGGCTCGTCGAGCGGTTCGAGCGACGTGAGCGGGCCGAGATCGAACGGATCGCGCGGGTCGTCTCGCTCGTCACGCACGACGGCTGCCAGGTCAACGCGCTCGTCGCGCTATTTCGGCGAGATGCGCACCGAGCCGTGCGGTCACTGCAGCTTCTGCCTCGCCGGGCTCGCCCAGCGGCTTCCGGCGGCCGCAGCACCGCCGCCGCTCGAATCCGTCGTCGACCGGGATGCTCTCGCTGCGCTCGCCGGGTCTCAACCCGTTGCGCTCGGCAGCGCGAGGCAACGGGCGCGCTTCCTGTGTGGGATCACGAGCCCGGCGACGATGCGGTCGAAGCTGACGCGCGACCCGCTCTTCGGGGCAGCCTCCGATCGCCGTTTCTCCGAGGTGCTCGCGCTGGACGACGGGACGACCGGTCGGTCACGGCAGCCGCAGACGCGCAGGGCGGCGCGGGAGACGTCGGAGCCACCCGGAGCTCGATCAGCCGTCGGACACGCGCTCCGCGAAGGCGAGGGTCAATGCTGTACGTTTCTGCCGGCGCTCGGTCTCGCGGTCGTCGGCAGCGTGCTCGTCTTCGCCGGCTCTGCCGATGCGACGACGACGGGCACGCTGATCAGTGGCGCGGCCGGCCTCACGCGGTGACGAGGAGCCGGTAACGCCGAAATGGATGGGCGCGATCGAGGCGTTCGCGCCACCGAAGGCGTTCGGCGCCGGAGCCCTGCTCGCCGGGGCGAACCCGAAGAACCTCCTGCTCTCGGCCGGGGCCGCCGCTGCGATCGCTCAGACCGGAATCGCAGGCGGCGAACAGGCGGTCGCCTATGCCGTCTTCGCGGTGATCGGGACGATCGGGGTCGCGACGCCGGTCGTGTCTTCGCGCTCGGCGACCGGGCCGGCCCGGTTCTCGACCGGCTCAAGACCTGGATGGCACACAACAACGGCGTCATCATGGCCGTCCTCTGCCTCGTGATCGGCGCCAAGCTGATCGGCGACGCGATCGGCGGCTTCAGCGCGTGAGCCGGTGTCCTCGGCCCGGAACTGCCGACAGGTAGGGAGCCGGAGCAGCCTGCCTCCGCACGCAGGCCGTCGCGGCGCCTCAGGCAGCGATGCGCTTGCCCGACGCCACGACGAGCCCGAGGCCGACGTCGGCGAACTTGGTCGGCGGCTGGGGGCTCGATGCGACGAGCCGCACCTGCTTGCCCTGCCGGCCGGTGACACAGCGCCACGCCTGCTGCTCTGCAGCCGTGTGCGACCAGTAGACCTTGTTGCCGTCGAGCTGGAAGCTCTTCTCCATCCCCGATCGGCAGGGGCCTGTCTGCCGCAGCGCCACGAATCGAATCTCCCAGCCCGCCCTGTTGTCGAACGTGGTCTCGACCGTCACCGCGGTCTTCCCCCAGCTCGTATAGCGGAAGCCACGTGCCATCCGCGTCGGGGCATAGGCGAGACCCGGCGAACGGTGGAGGATCTGGAGCTGCACCGGCCGCGGCACGACCGGGCGCGTCGCGGCACCCGCTGTGGTTGCGAGCGCGAGGGCGAGCATCACGCCGAGCACCGTGAGCCTGTTCATCGCCTGGAATCGTACGGCGCCCGTGTATGCGCCCTGTCGGCGATCCGTTAGGAAACCTGTGCGGCCAGGCGCTTCGCGAGCCCGCGCACACTCTCCCGCAGCTCCATCGGCCGCTCGACGACGAAGTCGCAGCCGAGGCCGGCGAGAACCCGGCCGTCCAGTCCAGCGAGCCGACGCGCATGCGCAGCACGGTCGCTGCCCCCCCGATCGACGAGCTCCGCAAGGGTCGAGGGGATCCGCGCCGCGAGGTCTGCGAGCGGCAGATCGACCATCACCTCTACCTCCCACGTCCACGGAACGCTCGCGAGCGAACGGGCGACGTGCGCGACGGCATCGAAGTCGCCGGCCGGCTGCTTCCAAGCGTCCTCGGTCATCGACGTCCGGCGCATCCGGTCGACGCGGAACGTGCGCATCGCCTCGCGGCCGTGGTCGTGCGCGGCCAGATACCAGCGCCCCGCGTGCACGACGAGCCCATACGGGCTGAGCTCGCGACTGCTGCGCTCGCCCGCGAACGACGTGTACGACGTACGCAGTCGGTGCCTGCGGCGGATCGCATCGGCGAGCTCGAGGAGGGTCTCGCCGGCGACCGGCACGCCCGTGGTCGCCGCCTCGGTAAACGCGAGCGTGGTTTCGAGCGCCTCGACCCGGCGCCGGAGCGTCGCCGGGAGAACGCGGTGGATCTTCTCGAGCGCCGCCTCCGGATGCTCCCCACCGGCGTCGAGCCCCAGCCTGCGCGCGGCGACGAGCCCGAGGACGACTGCCACCGCCTCGTCGTCGCTGAGCATCAGCGGCGGCAGCCGGTAGCCGGGCCGGAGACGGTAGCCGCCGCCCACGCCTCGCTGGCCCTCGATCGGGATGCCCAGCTCCTGGAGCGCTTCGACGTACCGGCGGACAGTGCGCCGATCGACACGAAGGTGGTCGGCGATCTCGCTCCCGGTGACGAGCGGCCGGGACTGGAACAGCTCGAGCAGCTCGAGGAGTCGCGCGGTCGGTGTGATCACGCTCTGCAGTAGAGCAGTTATAGAGGGCGATATCCGCCCTATTTGAAGGCTATGGTCACACCGATCCGCACGACGCAGAGGAGGACGGGATGAGCAGTACGGCGACGATCGGCTCGACGGCGAGGGACTTCGACTTCTTGATGGGAAGCTGGCACGTCCACAACCGGCGCCTGCGCCGGCGGCTCGCCGGCTCGGAGGAATGGGAGGAATTCGCGGCAACGAGCGTTGCCCGACCGATCCTGGACGGCAGGGGGAACGAGGACGAGTACCGCACGAGCCACGACGGCGGCATCGTTGCGATGTCGTTCCGCTTCTTCGATGCGGTCGAGCACCGCTGGTCGATCTACTGGGCCGACAGCAGGCGCTGCGGCGTTCTCGATCCGCCGGTGTTCGGCGGCTTCGACGGCGACATCGGGATCTTCGAGGGCGACGACACCTTCGAGGGACGGCCGATCGTCGTCCGGTTCAGATGGTCACGAACCACGACCCCGCGCCTCGGTGGGAGCAGGCCTTCTCGGACGACGGCGGCCTGACCTGGGAGACGAACTGGGTGATGGAGCTCACGCCGGCTGAGGGTCACTGATGTGCGCCCTACGGCTCGCGGGTGTCCGACCCGACTACCGGCACCTGAGGAAGGTGATCTCGCCGGGGCCGGCGTGACGCTCGGAGAGCAGGCGATCCTCAAGTGGTACGACGTCGCTGTGGCCGACGCGCCGGTCCCGCCTCCGATCGGTGTCCTGGCCCGCGAGGGCATCGGAGAGGCGTGGCAGGCGGGTGAGCTGGAGATCGGTGGACTCGGGTTCGCGATCCTCCACCGCTGCGGAGACTCCTTCTACTTCCTGCTGCTTGCAACGTGGGCCGGCGACAACGAGATCTGGGAGACGGTCTGGGCGAAGAACGGCTCGGGCGACGCCGCCTTCCGCCCGTGGCCGCGTCCGGGCGCGCATGTTCCGACGTTCTGCGTCTGGGAGCTCGGTGCGGTCTGGCACGAGCAGCAGGCCTGGGGCCGCTTCCTCCGCTCGGAGCGCAGCCACGAGGACGAGCAGTCCTACCTCGAGGACTCCTACCACGGGGTCGTCTGAGCCGAGGCGGCCCCGATCCGGGGGCGTCCTGTGTCACGCAGCGGCGAGCGCGTCTGCGAGGCGCTGAACCGTGCGCCAGTTCCTCGCCGTTCCGTGCGTCCCGAGCCGCCGCTCGAGATAGTCGAGCGTCAGGCGCGAGCGGCCCGATCCGTTGGGGTAGCTGAGGTACACCTCGCGCCCGCTGACGACGAATGCGTCCGGTGGCGAGCGATCGGGCTCCAGGGTCGCAATCGCGGCGTCGGCCGGGCGTTCCGCCAGGAACGCGACATGGAGCGTCGAGGGATCGTGGCCGCTGTGCTCCGCGAGGAACGGATTTTGCGAGGCGACGACTGCGAGGTCGCCCGCCGAGCGGACGACGACGCCGACCTGGAGCGCGAACGCGTCCTCGATCGCGGCAGCGACGCCCGCCGCCGCAGCGCGCTCCGGCTCTCCGGAGCGAAAGAGGACGTTGCCACTCTGCAGGATCGTGGAGACGTCGCCGAGGCCGCGCGCAATCAGAACCCTTCTCAACTCGGACATCGGGAGTCGATTCTTGCCCGCCACGTTGACGGCGCGAAGCAGTGCCACGTAGGGCGTCACGCCGGCTTCTGTTTCCGCCAGCTCGTGAGGTCGAACAGCACGTTCAGCTGCTTCAGGACAACCCGCGCGATCATGTCGCCGCCGGCCGTGTCGAAGTGGACGCCGTCTCCGGCGCGCACCTTGACCGTATCGCCGGCGCCGTTCTCCAGGTACTCGACGAATCCACCGCTGTCGCCCGCGAACATCGTGTAGGTGTCCACGAAGATCGCCTTGCCCGGTCGGGCCTTTGCTTCCTTCTGGACGATCGCGTTGATCGCGTCGAACCGCTGCGTCTGCGCCTCGCTGCGTGTGATCGGCAGGCCGATCCAGACGACGACCCCTCCGGCGCGGTTGACGGTGTCCATCACGCCCGCGACGCGCCGGCGATATTCGGCACTCCACGCGGGGCTTGCGAACGAGCCGATCGACGCTCCCGGCGGCAGCCCCGTCATGTAGCCGTGATCGTCGTTCGCACCGAAGTTGAGCACGACGACCTTCGGCCGCAGCTTCTTCATCTCCGCCGCTATGTGTGTGAACCAGTTGAACACGTCGGGACGCGTGAGGCCCGTGGCGACGTGGCCGTCCACGCCTCCGACCGACTGGATCACGGGGCTCGCGCCGGCGGCGCGGACGATCGAGTACCCGGGTGTGATCACGAGCGAATCGCCTGCGACCCAGAGCCGCAGCTTCTTCTTCGGCGTGAACGCGAGCTTGGCCGCGCCGGCGGCGGGGTCGTGGGGGCCGGGACGGTCGTCGTGCCACCCGTCGTCGTGGTGGCGGGCGCGCGGTGGTGCCGGGCGTCGTCGCGGTGGTGCCGGTCGTCGCCGGTGGCAGCTCGATCGCGGTGTCGATCTCGTCGGCGGAGCCGCGGCCGATGGCGCTCTGGAGCAGATGGCGTGGCCGGTCGAGCAGCAGCGCATGGCTCACATCTGCGAGAGGTGCGGTGAGCGCGAGGGCGACGTCGCGTTGTGTCCCCGGCTGCCGGTTGAAGGCGGACTTGTGCATCCCGGGTGCGGTCAGCAATGCGGCGAACACGAGAGCGAGTGCGCACACGACGAGCGCGTGGCCCGCGGTCGAGAGGCGTCGTCCATCGTTTCCGATCCGCGGCGCGCTGCGCGGAGGGCGATCGCGGCGCTCCGTCGTCGGAGGCTGGGTGGGAGGTGGGCCGGAAGGCGTCGTCATCAGAACCGGAAGTAGATGAAGGGTGCCACGCCCTCGGGCCCGAGGGCGTTCGTCAGGGTCAGGGCCAGCGCGAGCACGAGCGCCTGCCCACGCACAGGCAGCCGGCCGAAGCGCTCCATCACCGCGTACGGGAACCGGGCGGGAAGGTACTGCGAGCCGATGCCGGCCGCGATCGCGAGCAGGACCCCGGACGTGACGAGCGGTGACGGCCCGCCCCAGTCAGTGAACAGCCCGGTCAGCATGTCCCGCGCCGTCGCGAAGGTATCGGCGCGGAAGAACACCCAGGCGAAACAGACCACCTGGAAGGTGACGAAGCGCTCCAGCACGCGACGCGGGCGGGTGTCGGACGGGGCGACATAGCCCGGCCGCTCGTGTCGCCACCGCTCGAGCGCGAGCCCCGTGCCGTGGATCGCCGCCCCAGACGACGAACGTCCACGCGGCGCCGTGCCAGAGGCCGCCGATCAGCATCGTCAGCATCAGGTTGCGGTACGTGACCAGCGTCCCCTTGCGGTTGCCGCCGAGCGGGATGTAGAGGTAGTCGCGCAGCCAGCGCGACAGCGTCATGTGCCAGCGGCGCCAGAAGTCCTGGAGCGAGCGGGCGGCGTAGGGCGAGTTGAAGTTCTGGGGGAACGTGAACCCGAGCAGGAGCGCGATCCCGATCGCGATGTCGGTGTAGCCGGAGAAGTCGGCGTAGATCTGGACCGCGTAGGCGTAGATCGCGATCAGGATCTCGAGCGACGAGTGCTGGCCCGGCGCGCCGAAGACCGCGTCGACGATGTGCGCGGCGAGGTAGTCGGCGATCACGACCTTCTTGAACAGGCCGGCGCGATGAGATAGAAGGCGCGGCTCGTGTCGACCCGGCGCGGGTCGCGCGGGAGTGTCGAGCTGCGGGACCAGCTCGCCCGGGCCGGACGATCGGCCCGGCGACGAGGTGCGGGAAGAAGGAGAGATAGACCGCGAACTTCTCGAGCGTCGTCGGCACGAGTCTCCCCGCGATACATGTCGACGACGTAGCTGATCGCCATGAACGTGTAGAACGAGATGCCGACCGGGAGAATGATCGAACGGAGGCCGACGGGGGCATCGAGGCCGACGACCGAGAGGAGGTTGTCGCTCGAGTCGACGAAGAAGTCGTAGTACTTGAAATAGCCGAGCACCGCGAGGTTGCCGGCGAGGGCGAGCCAGAGCAGCGCCTTTCGCCGGGACGGGACGGTTGCGCGGTGGATTCGTCCGGCGAGCGCCTGGTTCCACAGCGTGCAGCCCGCGAGCAGGAAGACGAACCGCCAGTCCCACCACGCGTAGAACACGTAGCTCGCGGCGATGATGAACGGTCGCCAGCGGTCGACCTTCGGCATCAGCAGCCACGACAGCGGCAGGACGATCAGGAAGAAGATCGCGAACGTGGCGGTCGGAAAGAGCATCGGGCGAGCGTACTCAACGCCGTCGGGGGAGCCCGCCCCAGGCGACGACGGCGCCGAGGGCCGCTCCCGTGGCTCCTACAGCTCAGGAACCGGGCTCGAGCGCGACGAGCGCCGCCGTTGCGATCGACGCCCGCGTCGATCCCGTACTCGGCGTAGACCTCGGGCTGGCTGCCGGTCTGTCCGAACCGGTCGACGCCGAGCGGCACGCAGCGCACGCCGAGAGCGCTGCCGACGAACGACAGGGCGTGGCTTGCGCCGTCGATCACGGTCACGACGGGAAGGCCTCTCTCGCTCGGCGTCAGGAGGCTCTCGAGATGCGAGGTCGCGACCGGCTCACCTCGCAGCGGTGCAGTGCTGCGCGCCTGCCAGTCGCGGTAGAGCCGGTCCGGCGACGAGAGGCAGAGCACCGTCGCCTCGACCCCATCCTCCTCCGCGAGCAGCGCCGCTGCGGCGAGCGCCTCGGGGACGATCGCGCCGCAGGTCGCGAGCAGCACTCGGTCCTCGCTCGGTCCCGGCTCGCGCAGGCGGAAGCCGCCGGCTACGACGTCCGCCCGCAGGCGCTCCTCGCCGAGTCGGGCTGCTGCGGCGCGCGAAGGGCTCCTGGTCGATCGGCGTCGTCGAGAGCCGCAGGTAGAGCGCTTCGCCCTCGGGTGTCTGCATGCGCGCGAGCGCGTCGAGGAGCAGCCACTCGAGCTCGCGGGCGTAGCACGGCTCCGCATACGTGAGCCCGGGCGTCTCGATCCCGATCCCCGGGGTCGAGATCGACTGGTGTGCACCTCCCTCCCGCGACAGCGAGATCCCGGAAGGCGTCCCGGTCGAGGACGAATCGCGAGCCGGAGTAGGCCGAGTAGACGATTCCCTCCAGTGCCCGCATCACGAACGGGTCGTAGAGCGTTCCGATCGGGAAGAGGCGCTCGCGCTGGAAGTCCCAGCTGAGCCCGAGCTGACCGAGCAGGAGGACGAGGTTCATCTCGGCGATCCCCATCTCGATGTGCTGGCCACCCGGGCCGACGCGCCAGTTCAGCGGCGAGTCCTCCATGGCGTCGTAGACGGGTGTCTCGTCCGGGCCCCAGACCCCGGCCTTGTTGATGAAGCCGCCGAGGTTGGTGGACGAGGAGACGTCCGGCGCCACCGTGACGAGTCGCTCGGCGACGCCCTCGACGCGCGAGAGGTCGAGCAGCACGCGCCCGAACGCCGTCTGGGTCGACGTCTTGGCCGGATCGCGCCGAGAAAGCGTCGATCGGCACCTCGACCGGTGCGGCGGGAGGCCGGGTCGGCCGGTCCAGGCGGCGGCGGGCTGCTGCGAGGAGCGCGCCTTCGCTCGTGTCGTCGCCGAACGCGTCCCACTCGGTGGCGGGCGTGAGTCCCGTCTCCGCACGGAGCGTGTCGATCTGCGCCTGCGTGAGGAGGGCGGAATGGTTCTGCGGCCGCCCCGCGATCTCGAGCCCGTAGCCCTTGATCGTGTAGGCGAAGATCACCGTCGGCCGGTCCGGTGAAGTCGCGAGCCTGCCGGAGCGCGTCCAGGACGTCCGCGAGATCGTGGCCGCCGAGGTCGCGGACGAGCGCGCCGACCGTCCCCGGGTAGCCGTCGAGCAGCTGCTCGAGCTCTGTCCGCGCATCCGTCCCGAGCACCGTCGAGCAACGTGGCGCGCACGACCTCCTCGCTCGCGCCGAAGAGCGACTGGTACTGCTCGTTCGGCATCTCGTCGATCCTGCGGCGGAGCAGGTCGCCGCCGGGTTGCGCAAAGGCCTCGCGCAGCCGACGGCCGTACTTGAGCTCGATCACGTCCCAGCCGCTCGTCCTGAACTGCGCCTCGAGCTCCGCCGCACGGATCCCCGGGATGACGCGGTCGAGCGACTGCCGGTTGAGGTCGACGATCCAGAGGACGTTCCCGAGCCCGCGCGTCAGCGGATCGGCGAGCGCCTCCCAGATGTTCCCCTCGTCGAGCTCGGCGTCGCCGAGCAGGGAGATGAAGCGGCCCCCAGTCGAGGCGCCGAGCCTCGACTCCGTGAACCGATCGGCGAGCGCGCCGAAGAGCGGCGCCGCGGAGCCGAGGCCGACGGATCCGGTCGAGTAGTCGACCGGGTAGGGGTCCTTGGTGCGCGACGGATAGGACTGCAGGCCCCCGAAATCGCGCAGCCGGGTCAGGTAGGAGCGGTCGAGCCTGCCCGAGGAGGTACTCGATCGCATGCAGCACGGGCGAGGCGTGGGGCTTGACCGAGACCCGGTCCTCGGCGCGCAGGTCGGCGAGGTAGAGCGCCGTCATCAACGTCACCATCGAGGCCGACGACGCCTGATGGCCGCCGACCTTGAGGGCGTCGCCCTTCGGCCGCTCTCGGTTCGCGTAGTCCACGATCCGCACCGCCAGCCAGAGCACCCGACGCTCGATCGAGGTGAGTGTCGCGAGCTCGTCCTCCGATACCCGGATGGGCTCCGTCGCGGTCACAGTGGGGCAGCGCTCTCGAGCACCGAACGGTCGACTCCGACGCCGAGGCCGGGTCGCCCCGAGAGCGTCACCCGCCCGCGTTCTGCCCGCGGCTCGTCCGGGAATGCCACCCAGAAGATCTGATCCTCGTCCGCCTCGTCCGGATCTGCTGCCGGGGGCATGTACTCCAGGATCGGCGTCGCAAGGCTCGTGATCGCCAGGTGGGCGTTGTGGGCGAACCCGAGATGCGGGACCACGTCGAGGCCGAAGGTCTCGCCGAGCGCCCAGACGCGCCGGGCTTCGGTGATCCCCCCGAGCCTGTTCACGTCCGGCTGGAGCACGTCGACCGCTCCGGCCGTGACGAGCTCGCGGAATCCGTAGCGGGTCGCTTCGTGCTCGCCGGCGGCGATCGGTGTCGAGACCGCGGCGCGGACGCGCGCGAGCCCCGCGACGTCATCGGGGATGACCGGCTCCTCGAGCCAGCGCAGCCGGATCCCCGCGTCCTCGATTCGCGCGGATGCAGCGAATCGCGTAGCCGACGTCCCAGCTCATGTAGGCGTCGGCCATCACGTCGACGTCGGGCCCGACCGCGTCTACCACCGTTCGCACGAGCTCGGCGTTCCGGCGCATCCCCTCCTTCCCCTCCAGCGGGCCGTACGGCAGCCGCTGCTTCACCGCCGTGAAGCCCTGCGCCGCCCACGCGGCGGCCTCGGCGGCGAGCGCGTCGAGGTCCTCCGTCGCGTACAGCCAGCTCGCGTACGCGGGTAGCGAGGGCCGGACCTTGCCGCCGAGCAACGTCGTACACCGGCACGCCGAGCTGCTTCCCGAACAGGTCCCAGAGCGCGATGTCGACGGCACTGATCGAGTGCATCACGACGCCGCGCCGCCCGATGTTCAGAGTCGCCCGGTACATCGACTCCCAGACGTGCTGCGACCTCGGACGGCGAGCGGCCGACGACGAGCGGCTCGAGCTGGCGCAGAATCTCGACGCTGGCCGGGTTGCCGAATCCGGCAGTGCCGACCCCGGTGACGCCGTCGATCGTCGTCGAGCTCGACGACGACGAGCCAGGTGCGTCCCGGCGCGAGGCCGGCGGTCGAGGTCCCGCGTGCGTCCACGAACCCCTCGAGCGCGGTGAGCGGCGTTCCGACGGGCCGGCCGCAGACCCTTCGACGCCGGCCGGGGACGTGGTGCCACGGTCGAGATCCGCATCCGGGCGACCCGGGCCGTCATCGGTGTCCGAGCCGTCCGGCAGCCGCGTGAGGCGAGCGCCGGGCAGCATGCCCTCTGATCTTAGGAGCGCTTGGTCAGACAAGTCAAGGGAGCGCAAACCCATAGCTCGAGGTCGCGCAGGCGCCGGCACGGGGTCGTCGAGGCATGACTTGACTTCCTGGTCTGACAAAGGAAAACTGTGCGGCATGTCCGAAGCTCTCCCGCACCCATCTCGACTCCCTCGACCTCACGCGATACCGACGCGGCACGTCATGGTCGACTTCAACCAGATGAAGCACGTTCACCGCAGACCCGCTGATCATGGTCGAGGGCGACGGCATCACGCTCACCGATCGCGAGGGACGACGCTACATCGACGGCCTATCCGGCGTGTTCGCCGTCAGCCTCGGGCACGGCAATGAGGAGATCATCGACGCGATCACGGCGCAGCACCGCCGGCTCTCGTTCTCCTCGCCGATCATGACCACCACCGACCGGGCGCTCGAGCTCGCCGCCGAGCTGATCCGGCTCACGGGCGGCCGCTACGACGTCGTCAAGCAGATGAGCAGCGGCTCGGAGGCGACCGAGGCGGCGCTCAAGATGGCGCGCCAGTACCACCGCCAGAGCGGCAGCCCCGAGCGCTACAAGACGATCTCCTTCTACCGCTCCTACCACGGCGCGACGATGGGCGCCCTGACGCAGACGGGCTGGCCCCAGCTGCGCACGCCGTACGAGCCGTTCCTGACCGGCGGCCTGCACGCCCACGCGCCGATCCCGGGCGCCTGCCGCGTCGTGCGCCGGCTGCTGCACGCCTCGGCTGCCTCGCGCAGCTCCGCGACGTGATCGAGCACGAGGGGCCGCGGACGGTCTCGGCGATCATCGTCGAGCCCGTGATGCTGACCGCGGGCGTGCACGCCCTCTCCGCCGAGTACCTGCAGGGGCTGCGCGGCGCTCTGCGACGAGACCGGGCGTCCTGCTCGTCTTCGACGAGATCGTCACCGGCTTCGGCCGGCTCGGCTCCTGGTTCGCGGCCGAGCAGGCCGACGTGTGGCCGGACATCCTCTGCGTCGGCAAGGGCCTGTCGAGCGGCTACGCGCCGCTCTCGGCCGTCCTGCTCACCGAGAAGGTCGGCGGCGCGTTCTGGGGCGAGGCCGCCGACGGCGCTCCAGTACCAGGCGGGCCACACCTTCGCCGGCAACCCCGTCTCGGCCGCGTGCGGCCTCGCCGTGATCCGCTACGTCGAGGAGCACGGCGTGCTCGAGAACGTCCGCGGGCGCGGCGCCGAGCTCGAGGCGCGGCTGCGCGAGATCGCCGCGCGCTACCCGATCGCGGGCGAGCTGCGCGGGCGCGGCCTGCTCTACTGCCTCGACTTCGTCGACCCGGCCACGGGAGGCCCGCTCCCCGCCGACCAGCCGCGTCGGGACGGCGGTGCAGCGGCCGCCAGGCAGGCGCGGGCTGCTCGTCCGCGCCTCGCCGCACAACGCGACACTCGCTCCGCCGCTCGTCGTGACGGCGGCCGACGTGACCGAGATCGCCGACATCTTCGAGGAGAGCGTGGCCGAGGTGAACGAGCAGATGGTCTCGGGCGGGGGCGTCAAGCTCGACGTCGCCTTCGGCCTGTGACGCGCTCCGCGCGCTGCTGCGGCAGGAGCCGCGTCCGTTCCGATCGCGCCGCCCGTCGGCGTCGACCTGATGGGCTACCTCCGCCGCTCCGAGCCGGCGCGCGGCTACGGCGAGCCGATGGAGGCGACGGCCCTCGTCCTCGACGACGGCGCGACCAGGATCGTCCTCGTCGGCGCCGACCTCGTCGGCGCGTCGGGCACGTGGGCGCAGGCGATCGCGCGAGCGCATCGGCGGCCGCGGTCGGCGCTCCCGCCGCACCACGTGCTGCTCAACTCGCAGCACACCCACGCCGCGCCGCCGACGCCCGGCTGGGCGAAGATCGGCGGCGACGCGGAGTGGAACGACGAGGAGACCCGCTACGCCGACGCGGTCGGCGACCTCCTCGTGTCGGCCGCCGTCGAGGCTGCCCGCCGGCTGCGCCCGGCGCGGCTCGGGCTCGGCCGCACGATCGCCGAGGAGCTGACCGTCAACCGGCGCCAGCGGTACGAGGGCGGGACGATCCTCGGCTGGAACCCCGAGGAGCAGTGCGACCGCGACGTCGCGGTGATCCGGGTGGACGGCGAGACGGCGGTGCGATCTGCACGGTCGTCGCGTTCGCCGCCCATCCCGTCGTCGTCGGGCCCGGACGTGCCGGAGGCATCGTCCGACTTCGTCGGCCCGCTCCGGGCGCGCGTGCGGGATTGGACGGGGGGCGAGTGCGTGTTCCTCCAGGGATGCGCGGGGAACATCGTCCCGTTCGAGTCCTTCCATACCGCGTCGGGGCCCGAGCGACTCTTCGGCGAGCGGCTCGCTCTCGCTGCACTGCCGGCGCGCGCTGCTGCGACGCCTCGAGCCGACCGCGCCGGAGCAGGTGCCGTTCGCCTCCGCCGATCCCGATGGCGATCTGGCGTCATCTGCCGACGGGCGAGCAGGATGTGACGCTCGCCGCGGCGGAGCGCCGGCTGGCCCTGCCGCTGCTGGAACCGCCGACGCTCGAGGAGATCCAGGCGCATCCGCGCGGAGCTCGAGCAGCGACGTCGCGGACCTCGAGGCGGCGGGCGAGCCACGGACGGTCTGGAATCCGGTCGTGCTCCACCTGCGGTGGGCGAAGGCGATCGAGCAGCGCGTCGCCGACGGCACCGTCGAGCGCTCCGTCGAGGTGCCGATGCAGGCGCTGCGAATCGGAGGCGCCTGCATCACGGCCTGGCCGTGCGAGCCGTTCTGCGAGCTCGGCCTCGAGGTGAAGGAGCGGTCGCTCGCTCCTTTCCCGGTCACTCTCGGCTACTCCAACGACCTCGTCGGCTACGTCGCCGACCCGGCGCCGAATACCCGTTCGGCGGGCTATGAGCCCGTCGTTGCCCAGCGCCACTTCGGGCGACCGGCGCCGTTTGCCCCGGAGGCGGGCGAGCTGCTCGTCCGCCATTCCCTCGAGCTCACGGAAGAGCTCTTCGCCCCGGCTGCCGTTGACGCTGAGCCCGCCCGGCCCGGGCGCCGGGACGGTTCCCTCGTCGAGGCGGCGACCGAGGCGATCAGCGCGCAGATCCTGCACGGCGAGCTCGCTGCGGGAGACAGGCTGCCCACCGAGCGGGCGCTCGTCGAGCAGCTCGGCGTCTCGCGCACCGTGCTCCGCGAGGCCCTCTCGAGCCTGGAGGCTCTCGGACTGCTCGAGACGCGCGGAACGCGGGGGCGGTTCGTCGCGGCGGGAGGCTCGTCCGAGCGGAGCCGAACGCTCGTCGCGGCATGGCTGAACCAGCACGTCGAGGAGATCCTCGAGGTCGACGAGATCCGCTCGGTGCTCGAGGCCCACGCGATTCGCTCGATGTCGGAATGGGCCGCGATCGAGGCCGCCGGGATGTCGGCGCGCAATCCTGCGGGAGCAGGCGGAGGCGCTGGAGCGGGACGACCCGGTGGCAGCGGCCGACGGGGACGCAGCGTTCCATCGCCTCCTGGGCTCCTACACCAAGAACGGGGCGTTGCGGGCGCTGATGGACGGCCTCATCGATGCGAGCCGCAAGGGCGCCTATGCCGTCTACTCGCTCCCGGAAACGGCCGCGGGCTCTCTCGAGCAGCACGGCCGGATCGTGGCCGCCCTCTCGACCTCTGACGTCGAGACGGCCGCGCGGCTCGCGCAGGAGCACATGCTCGACGTCGCGCGCCGCTACTCGGCCTCCAGGCCGCGAGGATGGCCGATGATCAGGCGCTTCAGCCTCGTGCGCAAGCTGCCAGGTCTGTCGCGGGAGGAGTTCGTCGCCGCCTGGAAGGGCGAGCACGTCGACTACGCGCGCCGGCTCCCCGGGCTGCGCGGCTACGTGATCCACATCCTCGACGGCGCCGACCCCCCGTTCGACGGCATCGCGATCACGACGTTCGACTCGCGGGAGGATGCCGAGCGGGCGTTTGCCGACCCGGAGCTCGGCGAAGGCTTGCGCCGGACGCGCGACGACTTTGCGGCATCCGTCGAGGTGTTCTTCGCAGAGGAGCACGTCATCATCGAGGAGGACACATGAGCGGCACGGATCGGGGAAGAAAGCGCAGCCTCGAGGTCACCGGAGGCCCTGCCCAGGCTGCGGCGCGCTCGATGCTGCGGGCGATGGGCTGGACGACGGACGACCTGAAGCTCCCGCAGGCGGGTGTGGCTGCATCGTGGAACGCGGTCACTCCGTGCAACATGCATCTCGACGAGCTGGCGCTGGCCGCGGCCGACGAGCTGAAGTCGCTCCGGATCCTGCCGTTGGTCTTCCACACGATCTCCGTCTCGGACGGCATCGCGATGGGGACCGAGGGAATGCGCTCGTCACTTCCCTCACGCGACTGGATCGCCGACTCGGTCGAGCTCGTCGTCCACGCAGAGCGGATGGACGGTCTCTTCACGATCGCGGGCTGCGACAAGACCCTCCCGGCGATGATGCTGGCGATGATCCGGCTCGATCTTCCGTCCGTATTCGCGTACGGCGGCTCGATCAAGCCGGGCTGCTTCCGCGGCAAGGACGTGTCGATCCAGGACGTGTACGAGGGCATCGGTGCCCATGCCACCGGCAAGATGAGCCTCGCCGACCTGACGGAGCTCGAATGTGTCGCGCTGCCGGGCAAGGGCTCGTGCGCGAGCATGTACACGGCGAACACGATGGCGAGCATCTCGGAGGCGCTCGGGCTGACGGTGCCCGGGATGGCATCGCCTGCTGCAGCCGACCCGGCGCGCGAGGCGATCGTGCGGCGCGCCGCGGCGACCCTCGTGGACGCGCTCGAGAACGACCGCCGGCCGTCCATGATTCTCACGAAGGCGTCATTCGAGAACGCGATGACCGTCGCCGCCGCACTCGGCGGCTCGACGAACGCATGCCTGCACGTGCCGGCGCTCGCGGGGGAGGCGGGCATCGAGTTCGGGCTCACCGATATCGACAGGATCTCGCGCCGCACGCCGCAGATCGCCGAGATGCGGCCGGCCGGGCGTTTCATGATGCAGGACCTCCACGTCGAGGGTGGCGTCCCGGTCGTGATGCGCGAACTGCTCGACGCCGGTCTCCTCGACGGTGATGCGATGACCGTCACGGGGCAGACGATCGGCGAGGCACTTGCCGCGGTGCAGCGCTCCACGGACCCGCAGACCCCGGTGCTCCACACCGTCGCCGACCCTGTCAAGCGGTCGGGCGGGTACGCCGTGCTGTGGGGGAACCTCGCGCCGGACGGCGCCGTGATCAAGGTGGCGAACCAGGCGGCCAACCGCCATCGAGGTCCCGCCAAGGTCTTCAACAGCGAGCAGGACGCCTTCCACGCGGTCTCCGCCGGCCGGATCGTCTCCGGCGATGTCGTCGTCGTCCGCTACCAGGGCCCGCAGGGCGGACCCGGGATGCCCGAGATGACGCACCTCACCTCGGCGATCGTCGGAGCGGGCCTCGTCGAGGAGACCGCCCTCCTCACCGACGGGCGATTCGGCGGCGGCACACAAGGAATCTCGGTGGGGCACATCTCGCCGGAGGCGCAGGCAGGAGGCTCGATCGCGATCCTCCGGGACGGAGACGTGGTCGAGATCGATGCCGAGGCCAGCCGGCTGCGGGTCGACCTGCCCGACGAAGAGATCGCCGCGCGGCTCGCCGTCGTCGAGCACCCGCCCTCCCGCTACCCCACCGGAGTCCTCGCGAAGTACGCGCGCCTCGTGGGGTCGGCGGCGACCGGTGCCCGTGTCGGTGCGTGAGCCATGACCGGCAGCCGGATCTCCTGCAGCGAGTACTCGTTCCCCGCGGTGCCGGGACAGGACGAGCGGATCGGAATCGTGCGCCTGCTCGGGTTCGAGCTGGTCGATCTGGCCCTCTTCCTCGCCGACGGCACAGAGCTCGTGGCGGAATCCGACGCGATCGCAGCGCAGCTGCGGGGGTCGCTCACGGCCAACGAGCTGGGATGCGAGGACCTCTTCCTGTCCGTCGGCGCCACGGTCGAGGAGATCGCTCCGAACCAGCGCGACGCGGCTCGCCGTGAGCAGGCCCGGCTCGAGTTCTCCGCTGCCGTGCGCGTCGCCGAGGCACTCGGGATCCCCGGGATCACCATCTTGCCGGGCGTGACGTGGGCGGAGGACCCGACGGGCTCGTGGGAGCTCTGCGTCGACGAGCTCGCGTGGCGGGTCGAGACCGCGGCCAGGCTCGGAGTCGAGGTGCGAATCGAGGCGCACGCGGGGTCGATCGTCCCCGTTGCCGGAGCTCGTCACGCGCCTGTGCGACGAGGTTCCGGGCCTACGGCTGACGCTTGACCTTTCGCACTTCGAGGTGCAGGCGGTGACGCTCGACCGGATGCTGACGCTCGTGCCCCTCGCCGGCCACGTGCACGCCCGGGCCGCGAAGCCCGGTGCGATTCAGGTGCGCTGGCGCGACAACGAGACCGACTTCGGAGCGCTCGTCGGTGCCCTCGGTGCGGCCGGCTACCCGGGCGCCTACTGTGTCGAATACGTCCCGATGCCGAAGTGGCGTTGCGACGAGCTCGACGTCGTCACGGAGGCGATCGCCGCGCGTCGGGCCCTGAACGAGCTGGGGGTGACCTGATGGAGCGCCTGTGCCACGTCTTCAGCGTCGCACCCGGCCGCGAGGACGAGTACGTCCGCCGGCATGTCGAGATCTGGCCGGAGATGGTCCAGGCGATGAAGGCGGCAGGGTTCGCGAACTACACACTGTTCAGGCGGGGACGGGACGTGATCGCCGTGTGCGAGTGCGATCCGGACGTCGAGACGTGCTTTGCGCGCTTCGCGGAGCTCGGCGTCGGAGAGCGGTGGCAGGCGTCGATGGAGGGTCTCGTGCTCGACCTGACCGACGAGAACGGGCAGCTCGTCCGCTACGGGGAGGATTGGCACCTTGACTGAGATCCGGCGTCCGAAGGTCGGGATCGTCTCGTGCTATTTCCCGCTCTTCGAGCAACAGATGCCCGCGGGATTCCGCGACGACCGGGAGGCCACCGCCCGTGGCTACGCCGAGCTGCTGCGGCGGGACTTCGACGTGATCGACGCCGGCATGCTGGCGTCGGAGGCCGACGGCGACAGCGCGAACGTGGTGCTGCGCGAGGCACGACCGGACGTCGTCGTGTACGCCCCGTCGATGGCGGCGCCTCCGAGCTACGCCATGCACGCTCTTGCGGGCATCGACGCGCCGCTCGTCGTCTGGAACGGCCCGACGATCGACAGGTTGCCGGACGGTCTCACGCAGTCCGAGGCGACGATCAACTCGTCGCAGGTGGCGGCCGTCATGCTCGCGAACCCCCTCGTCCGGGAACGCCGCCCCTTCGTCGCGATCACCGCGTCTCCCGCCGATCCCGCCGGCGTCGAGCATGCTCGCCCGCACCGTGCGGGCGGCGGCGGCCGCGTCGCTCCTCCGCGGCGCCTCGGTGCTCCGGGTCGGCGGCTGGCTGCCGGGCTACCTGGACGTCGAGTCGACCGGGGCCGAGCTGGCGCAGCTCGGAGTCACCGAGAACGCGGTCACCGTCGACCAGCTCGACCGAGGCGTTCTCGGACGTGGACGCGGATCGGATCGGCAGCGGCCTCGTCGAGCTCTCGACCCGCGGGTGGTCGCGGCGCGAGGGGCCCGCCGACGAGCGGAGCATGCGTCTCGCGCTGGCCCTCCACGATCTCGCGCATGCCACGAACGCCGTCGCGGCCACGGTCAATTGCCACTCGGACATGCTGCGCTGGAACCCCGCCGTCGGAATCACCGCCTGCCTCGGCGCTTCGCTCCTGACCGCGAACGGCGTCCCCGTTGTCGTGCACCGGCGACCTGCCGACTGCGCTCGCGCTCGTGTTCGCCCGTGCGCTCTCCGGCCGCGCGCTCTACTGCGAGTTCTACACGCCCGAGCGCGAGACCGGCCTGATGCTCCTCGCCGCGGGCGGCGAGGGCGACCCGGCCTGGGCCGACCCCGCCCACCCCGTCGTCGTCGAGCCGAACGACCACTACCCCGGCGAGCACGGCGACGGTACGTCGCTCTCCTTCCGGCTCGAGCCGCGGCCCCGCGACTGTGCTGTCGCTCTCGCCCGTCGCGCGACACCTGGCGGCTCGCCTGGGCGACCGGCGAGATCGTCGAGGCGCGGTACGACACGATGGGCGGGCCGAACGGCATGTTCCGCTTCGACTCCGGCTCGGCGTTCGAGGCCGGCGCACGCTGGATCGCGTCCGGCGCGACGCACCACAACGCGCTTGCGGGTGGGCGGCTGGACGTGGAGATCCCGGTCCTCGCCCGGGCGCTCGGGATCCAGGAGGTGCGGGTATGACGTCGATCCGCTCGCGTCACGCCCATCTCGGTCCGATATCCGGAGCCGAACGATGGCGGCGCGATCCGGCACCTGACGCTGTGCCGGATCGAGGCCGACGACGGCACGGTCGGATGGGGCGAGGCGGTCACCTCGTGGCCCGAGGTCTGCCGGGCGACCGAGGCGATGATCGAGGGCATCGGCGCGTGAGCTCGTCGTCGGCCGCGACCCGCTCGACAACGTCGATATCTGGCGGGCTGCAGGCGGCGGGCCTGGTGGTACGGCAATCGCGGCGGCATCTCGTCGTTCGCGCTCTCGGCGATCGACATCGCGCTCTGGGATCTGAAGGGCAAGCTGCTCGGCGTTCCCGTCACGCAGCTCCTCGGCGGCGCACACCACGAGCGCCTGCCCGCGATCGCGAGCACCCATCCGAACGACGCGAGCCTCGAGGTCGAGGCCGATCGGCACGCCGGGTACGTCTCGAGCTCGGGTTCCAGGGCTGCAAGTTCGGCCTCGGCAAGAAGGGCGATGCCCGGCTCGGCTCGCGAGGTCGAGCGGGACGTCGAGTTCATGCGCCTCCTGCGCGAGCGTGTCGGCCCGGAGCCGATGCTGATGTGGGACCGAGGCGTGAACACGTTGACCTGGGACGCCGCCTTCGCGATCCGGCTGACGAACGCACTCGAGGAGCACGGCCTGACGTGGATCGAGGAGCCGTTCGAGCCGGGCGACCTCGATCGACTTCCGGCGGCTGAAGGCGCGCTCGTCGACGCTGCTCGGCTCGGGTGAGCGCGAATGGAACGTCGAGGGCTACCGGGGCTTCATCGATGCCGGCGTCGCGGACGTGATCGGCTTCGATCCCGGGCCGGGCGGAAGGGATCACGGGTGGGCGGCGGGTGATCGAGCTCGTCGAGGAGGCGGGCGTCTGGTTCAACGCTCACGCCTGGTCGAGCGCGATCGTCGACCGCTGCGAGCCTGGCCCTCTCCCTGACGACGCCGCGCGTGCTGGTCTTCGAGTTCAAGGCCGAGGAGAACCCGATGCAGCACGAGCTCGTGGAGAGGCCGATCACCCAAGCGGGTGGCTGGATCGAGCCGCTCCCCGGCCCCGGCCTCGGGATCGACGTCCGCGAGGACGTCGTCGAGGCGTACCGCTTCTAGCCCGAAGCAGGCGGAATCGTTAGCAGGAACGGTTGCTGAGGCGGCCTGGGGCCGTCCGAGGCGTCGTTTGACACAACCCGCACAGGCCCCCTACAGTGCGCTGGAACCGTTCCCACTCTGCGTGGCTGGAGAATGCTCGTGGCCGAGCTCGACATCGATCTGGAAGCGCGTGGGATCCGGGAGGCCGGCAGCCTGACGATCGCCGAGATCGAGACGATCGCGATCCGCGTCCCGCTCGCCCAGACCTATCGCGGCAGCGACTACAAGATGACGCACCGGTCGACGATCGTGACGAGGATCCGCACCGAGGAAGGGATCGTCGGCGAGGCCTACTGCGGCGACGAGGACGCAGGGCTGCTCGAGATCGATGAGATCCTGCGCACGCGAGATCGCGCCGCGCCTGATCGGCGAGGACGCCTTTCGCATGGAGCGTTGCTGGGAGCTCGCGCGGCCGGCCACCTTCGACATCCTCCGCGACCGGCGCCTCGGACTGGTTGCCATCGCGTGCGTCGGACGCCGCGATCTGGGATGCGGTCGGCAAGGCGCTCGGCCAGCCGTTGTAGCGGCTCTGGGGCGGCTACCGCGACAGCCTGCCGATGATCACGATCGGCGGCTACTACGACAAGCGAGACATCGCCGAGGAGGCCGCGGAGCTGCGCGAGCGCGGCCTCGCCGGCATGAAGTTCAAGGTGGGCGGGCTCACGCCGGAGGAGGACGCGGCGCGGTTCCGGACAGCGCGTGCCGCCGCCGGGCCCGACTTCGTCCTCTGCGCGGACGCGAACCAGGGCTGGACGCCGACCGAGGCGGTCCGGTTCGCGCGTCTTGTCGAGGACCTCGACCTGCACTGGTTCGAGGAGCCCTGTATCTGGTCGAACGACCGCCGGGCCATGCGTGACGTCCGCTTCGCGGGAGGCGTGCGCGTCTGCGCGGGCCAGAGCGAGTTCTCCGCCGGTGGTTGCCGCGACCTCATGGTCGAGGGCGCGATCGACTTCTGCAACTTCGACTCGTCCTGGTCGGGCGGTGCGACCGAATGGCGGCGGGTGGCCGCGGCAGCGGTCGCGTTCGACGTGGCGATGGCTCATCACGAGGAGCCGCAGATCGCGTCGCATCTGCTCGCCTCGATCCCGCACGGCACGTTCCTCGAGGTGTTCAGCGCCGAGCGCGACCCGATCTGGTGGAACCTCGTCGCGAACCGCCCGCCGATCGTCGACGGGAGGATGACGCTGCCGGACGGTCCCGGCCTCGGCTGGGAGCTCGACGAGGCCTACATCGAAGCGCATCGGATCCCGCAGCGCCCGTGAGCCCGCCGCCGGCGCTCGGGCAGGGCCTCGCAGGGAAGGGTGTTGTCGTCACCGGTGCCGTGGGGGGCATCGGCGCCGCGGTCGCGCGTGCATTCGCGGACTGTGGGGCGCGCGTGGCTGCGATCGACCTGTCCGAGGAAGGCGCGCAGGCCCTTGCCGCCTCGCTTCCGGGGCAGGGGCACGCAGGATTCGGCATCGACATCGCCGACGTCGGGGGTCACGAGGCGCTCGTGCAACGGGCCGAGGACGCCGTCGGCCCCCTCGTCGCGCTCGCTCATCTGGCCGCGGTGCTCCATCGCCGCCACGACATCCGCGAGATCGACGAGGCCGACTGGGACCTCCAGGCGGACGTGAACCTGAAAGCGACGTTCTTCTTCAACCGAGCCTTCGCAGAGCACCTGCGCACGGCCGGGCGTGGTGGCGCGATCGTCAACTTCAGCTCCCAGGGCTGGTGGACGGGCGGGTTCGGCGGCTCGGTCGTCTACAACGCGACCAAGGGCGGCATCGTCACGATGACGCGTGGCCTCGCGCGGACGTATGCCGGCGTCGGGATCAGGGTCAACGCGGTGGCGCCCGGGCTCGTCGATACGTCGATGTTGAGCGAAGACCTCGACCCCGAGAAGCTCCAGGCGCTCGTCGACCAGGTTCCCCTGGGGCGCCTCGCAGCACCCGAGGAGATGTGCCCGGCCGTCCTGTTTCTCGCCTCCGAGCACGCGAGCTACGTCACCGGTGCGACGCTGAACATCAGCGGCGGCTGGCTGATGTACTGACCTTCGGGTCCGCCGCCGCCGGCAGCGAGAAGGGGGCCGTTGGCCTCTCGGAAGCTTGTCTGACCAAGGCTTGACAACCCGTTTCGAATCCTCTTGAATCGGCTCTTACGAGCATCGCTTGTCAGACCAATAAACCGTCGAGGGTGGTCGTGGTGCTTCCGGGAACGGTGCGGAAGTCCGGACTGGAATCGTTACCTGGAACGTCAGCAAGGAGGGAGTTCGTATGGACGTGTTCGATCGAGGGATGACGCGCACCGAGATCCTCAGGCGTGGCGCGGCGGGAGCCGCAACTTCGGCGACGAGGACTGCCTGATCGCCTGGTGGGTGCCGGGCGAGATGCACACCGACCTCTTCAAGCAAAAGGTCGAGAACGACACCCTGTACGAGCTCGGGTGGTACGAGCGAAGCCCCGTGGTGCTCAACGGCCCCCATGAACGGAACGAGGGATTCGATTCCCGGCTCGACCAGTTGCGCTCGTGGCCAGGTGAGCCGAAGACGGCGATCGACATGATGAAGCTCGACCGCTCCACCTGGCTGCACCTGATCACGGGCGACGAGCCGCGGCAGGCCTACCTCACGTCGTTCTGGTACTGCGACGAGCGTATTCGCACGGGCGAGATGCGGCTACCGGTACGGCGCGACACGAAGCCCGAGTCGGGGCCCTACGAGAAGGTCATCCGCGTCACGTCGGGCACGCTCGTGACGTCGATTACGGGGACGATGGACGTCCTCAAGGCAGAAGCCGGCGACGTCGTGTACCTGCCGGCGAACGTCGAGCACAGTTTCATGAGCGTGGGCGAGACCGGCACGACCGCCGTGTTCGGGATGTCGAGGGTCTCCTGAGATGCGCATCGATCTCCTCGCCGGGGTAGGGGCAGCGTGAACCCACGACTCCTCGAGATCTCCCGGGCCGAGGCGGCGGCGCGGGGCCGAGACGGTGCGGTATGCCTGCTTCCGGTCGGCTCGCTCGAGCAGCACGGCGAGCACCTTCCCGTCGGCACGGACTCGTTGCTCGTCGAGACGGTCTGCCTCCGGGCGGCCGGACTGGCCCACCGCGACGTCGTCGTGGCGCCGACCGTCTGGACGGGGCTGAGCCCGCACCACGTTCGGCTCGGGCTGACCGTCACGCTCGAGCCGGAGCTGTTGCTCGAGCTCAGCCGCTCGATTCTCGGCTCTCTGCGCCGGTGGTTCCCGCGGGTCGTGATCGTCAACGGTCACGGCGGGAACAGGGGCTGGCTCGGCGCGCTCGCACTCGCCGAGGAGTGTCCGCTCGTCCACTACTGGGAGCTCGTGGATCAGTCCGTCCTGCGCGACCTGTTCCCCATCGATCTCGGATCGATCGGTCACGCCGGACAGGCCGAGACGTCCGCGATGCTGGCCGTCGCGCCGGGGCTCGTGGGCCCGCTCTCGGCCGGCTTCGAGCCGATCCTGCGCGAAAACGACCCATTCCTCCTGCCCGACATGGGGGCGAGCGGCGTGCTCGGCGACCCGTCGGCAGCCTCGGCCGCCGCCGGCGAGCAGTTCGTCGGCGCCGCATGCCAAGGGCTGGCGGAGCTGCTCGACACACTGGACACCAATCAGACCGAGGAGACTCGACCATGAGCGACTTTCGCGCCGGCGTTGCATCCCTCCCGCTCGAGCCGCCGCTCGGGCTCCCGATGGTCGGATTCATCCGCCAGCCGTGGAACGCGCGAGGCTACGGGCTCCCGCTCGAGGCCGGGGCGCTCGTCCTCGAGCGGGACGGCAAGCGTGTGGTGCTCTGCGGCGTCGATGTCGTCGGGATCATCCATCCGCAGATCGAGCCGCTGCTCGACCGCGTTGCAGCGGCGACCGGCGCCGATCCGGCGGGCATCCTGCTCAACCTGAGCCACACGCACCTGGCGCCTCCGGGCGGGGTCGCGAACGGTGCCGTCTACGGTGACGTCGAGGAGGAGGTCGCCGCGTCCATCGATGCCTTCGCCCGCGTGCTCCACGACAAGATCGTCTCCGTCTGCCGGCTCGCCGCCGAGCGACTCGAGCCCGCCGGGGTGGTCTGGGGCCAGGCCGACGTGGAGCTCGCGGTCA
Organism: uncultured Thermoleophilia bacterium; assembly: GCA_963799905.1. Taxonomy (GTDB): domain Bacteria; phylum Actinomycetota; class Thermoleophilia; order Gaiellales; family Gaiellaceae; genus Gaiella. The sequence continues at coordinate 77,374 of CAWCYU010000005.1, read as the reverse complement.
ACCGGCGCGAGCGGACCACGGATGGGTTCAACGGCGGCTCGATTCTCGGGTGGAACCCCGACGAGCTCGTGGACAACCAGGTGACCGTCCTGCAGGTGCGACGGCCGGACGAGTCGGCAATCGCCTCGGTCGTCGGCTTCGGATGTCACCCCGTCACGACCGGATACGACATGGACGTCTACTCGGCAGACTTCCCCGGTCCGATGCGTGACGTCGTGCGAGCGGTGTCGGGCGGCGAGTGCATCTACTTCCAGGGTGCCGCGGGCAACGTGCTGCCGAAGTTCGCCTTCACGGACTCGGAGGTCGAGGCGCATCGGATGGGCACGCGGCTCGGCCTCGCCGCGCTCGAGGCCGTCGCCGACCGGTTCAGCAACCCGGTGACGGTCGTGGCCGAGAAGGAAGGATCCGTCACCCCGATCACGCGCTACCGCCGCAGCATCGAGCCGGGCGAGGCACCGGCACTCGCCGCGGTGAGCGAGACGATCTCGGTCCCGCTGCTGCCGCATCCCCCACTCGCCGAGATCGAGCAGCTGCGCGAGGAGTACGACGCAGCGCTCGACGAGGCGCGGGCGTCGGGCGATCGGGGCAAGGTCAAGCTCGCCTACTACCAGGCGGCCTGGGCCCGGAGAATCGAGTCGCAGCTTCGGGACGGCACCGCGCCGACCCACGTGCACGGCCCCGTCCATGCGGTCAGGATCGGAGACGGGGTGATCGTGACGGGACCGGGGGAGACCTTCGCCGAGTACGGGATCGCCGTCAAGGAGCGCTCACCCGGGGCGCCGACCCTGTACTCGGGCTACACGAACGAGATCCTCGGCTATCTGCCGACCGCGAACGAGTACCAGTACGGCGGCTACGAGGCCGGGTACGGCTACAAGAGCGTCGGACTGCCGTCGCTCTTCGATCCGAGCGTCGAGCAGATCTGCGTCGAAACGGGAGTGCGGCTCGCCGAGCAGCTGTTCCCCGAATCCGCGCCGTGGGACGGGTCGAAAGGCTGGACGGCGCGGGGCGAGCTACCGCGGCTCGAGCCCACGCTGCTCGAGCACCCCTCCCGGCCGGCGTCCGAGACGGCATCGTGAGCCGCGCGCGAATCGGCGTCATCGGCGCCGGGTTCTGGGCCTCATACCAGTACCTGCCGTTCTACCGCGATCACCCCGATGTCGACCTCGTCGGCGCGGTCCGCAAGGACGACCAGGGGCTCGACGCGTTCCGGGAGGAGTTCGGGCTCGAGGTGGCCACGAGCTCCGTCGCCGATTTGCTCGCGGCGGGCGTCGACGGGGTCGTGGTCTCGTCTCCCCACAGCCTGCATCGCGAGCACGCAGTTGCCGCGCTGGAGGCCGGGGCGCACGTGCTCGTGGAGAAGCCGATGGCGGTCACGCTCGCGGACGCACGACTGATCACCGACGCGGCCGCGCAGGCCGGTCGCACGGTGGGAGTTGCCCACGGCTGGAACTACTCGCGGCTCACGAACTGGGCGAAGGAGATGATGGAGCAGGAGCGCGTCGGGCGCGTCACGTCGGTGACCGGGTACATGGCGAGTTGCCTGACCGATCTCTTCTCCGGGCGGTCCGGGTACGGGGTGATCGAGGTCGCCGGGTTCCCGGTCGAGGCGGAGACCGAGACATGGGCAAAGGCCGACGCGGGCGGGGGCTACCTCTACGGTCAGCTCTCGCATCTGCTCGGCCTCGGGCTCTGGCTCGTCCCGAACGAGCCTGAGGAGATCTTCGCCCGCGCACATCTGCTCGAGAACGGCGTCGACCTCGACATCCAGGTGTCCGTCGGTCTCGCGGGCGGGGTGATCGGCTCCTTCAGCGGGCACGGCCACCAGCCCTGGGTCCGGCGTCACGCCTGCGACCTCCGGATCGCCGGCGAAGACGGAGTGCTCGTGCTCGATTTCGACCGTGTGCAGGCGCAGCTCCAGCTCCAGGGAGACAAGGAGCTCGCCGAGGTTGTCTATCACGAGCCGGTGCCCGAGCCCGTCGACGACGACTGGGTCTACACGTGTGACGGGCCCGCCCAGTTCCTCGTCGACACCTGCCTCGGTCGTACGACGGTCAACCGGGCGCCGTCTGATCTCGGTGTCCGGACCGTCGCGGTGATGGAGGCGGCCTGGAAGTCCGTCCAGTCGGCGCGCTCCGTCCGCGTCGCGGAGCTGAGCGCACGTGGGTAGTGCCGTCCCGGCCGGCGGGGAGGGAGCCGCCGCCGAGGTGTCCGGCGAAATGGTCTGCTCGCTCGTGATGCCCGGCGTCGTGCTCGGCCCCGGTGCCTCGCGCGAGGCGGGGTGGCGGGCGGCCCGCCTCGGAGTCTCGCGGGTCTTTCTCGTCACCGACGCGTCGCTCGCCGAGCTGGGGCTGCACGAGCACGTCGTGACCGGCTGCCGGGCCGAAGGCCTCGATGTCGTCGTCCACCTCATTCCCGTGGGTGAGCCGACCGAGGCGACGCTCGCGGCGGCGGGTGCCGCGGCGCGCGCCGAGGGCGTCGACGGCGTGATCGGACTGGGCGGGGGCTCGGCGCTCGACACCTCGAAGGTGGCGGCCCTCCTCGCCACCCACGGCGGCGCCGTGCGCGACTACGTGAACGCGCCGCTCGGGCGCGCCCTCGCACCTCCGGGGCCGCTGCTGCCGCTGCTCGCGATCCCCACCACGTCCGGGACCGGGTCCGAGGTGACGGCCGTCGCGGTGCTCGACCTGCCCGACGAGCGGGTCAAGACGGGAATCGCGCATCCCCTCCTGCGCCCGCTCGTGGCGCTCTGCGACCCGGATCTCACGCTCGGTGTCCCTGCCGCGGTGACGGCCGCGACCGGCATCGACGCGCTCCTGCACGCGGTCGAGGGGTACACCGCGGTTCCGTATACGCTCCGGCCCGCGCCCGCGACGCCGGGGGAGCGGCCGAACTACCAGGGCTCCCAGCCCCTTGCCGACATCTGGGAGCGCCACGCGATCGAGCTCGTCGGGCGCTTCCTCGAGCGGGCGGTTCGCGACGGCAGTGATCGGGAAGCTCGCGCCGGGATGATGCTCGCAGCAACGGCAGCCGGGATCGGCTTCGGCAACGCCGGCGTCCACGTCCCGCATGCGTGCTCGTATCCGATCGCCGGGCTTCGCCACGGGTGGAAGGCGCCCGGATATCCGGGCGAGGCGCAATTCGTCCCCCATGGGATCGCCTGCGCCCTGACCGCCCCGGCCGCCTTCGGGATCACGCACGCGGCGCTGCCGGAGCGCCACTGCGAGGCAGCCCGCCTGCTCACCGGGCGCGATCCGGCCACGAGCGATCCGAATCCGCTCGGCGACGCCGTCCGCTCGCTGATGGAGCGCGTCGGCATCCCGACGCGACTGGCCGAGGTCGGCTACGGCGAGGACGACGTGCCGGACCTCGTCGCCGGCGCCGAGAAGCAGCAGCGTCTGCTCGCCTGCTCGCCGGTGCCGGTGGACGCCGCCGTCCTCTCCGACCTGTTCCGGGCGAGCCTGTGAGTGGTGATCTCCTCGTCGGTGCCGCGCGGCGCTCGCTCGAGCCGACTCGAGCCGACGCTCGACCTGCTGCTCGTCGGTTTCGAGACGTCGGCGATCGCGCTGAGCAGGGAGCCTGCGAGTCGTGCTCTGCGGCGTGGACATCGTCGGAATCGGCGAGCCGGAGAACTCGGTCCTCCTCGACCGGATCGCAGCTGCCACCGGCGCCGACCCTGCAGGCATCCTCGTCAACCGCACGTTGCGCCCGACTGCGAGCGGACCCTGATCGAGACGGGCGTTCGTGCGGCCGAGCAGCTCTTTCGCGATGCCACGCCGTGGGACTGGGAGCAGGGGTGGACGGCGTCGGGCGCGCTACCGGCGTCCTTGCCGCTCCTCCACCCCGACCCGCCCGAACGCTAGAGCTCGCGGATCAGCTCGACGCTCGCCTCGACCGCCCGCTGCGCCGAGTCCTCCCGCAGGATCACCGGCATCGCCCAGGCCTGCGGGAGCAGGTCGGGGAGGGCGTAGCTCGCGTCGACCTTCCAGCCGCCCTCGGGGTAGTCCTCGCCGCGAGGGAGATAGCCGAAGCAGCCGTTCGTGTAGCCGAGCACGAACGTGTCGGCGAGGGGCGAGCGATCGCGGATCTCGAGCCCCGTCTCGAAGAAGACCTCCATGTTCATCGCCACGATCACGATGTCGTTCACGCGGATCGCCTGGATGTGGAGATCGTGGGTCGGGTTCCCATCCTCGACGGCGGCGACCAGCTTCCGGGCCCAGTGCTCGTACTTCTGGGCGGCGCGGATCTCCCAGTCGAGGGCGTCGCCGTTGCGCCGCTCCTCCGCCGTCCGGCGCCAGTGCTCGAGGATCGCTCGCGCCTCGTCGGGCGACGGCAGCTGGTCGTAGTCGAGACCGACGGTGGTCTCGGTCGCCGCGAGGTGGGTGCAGGTGTCGCCTGTGACGGGCTCCCAGGGGGTGAAGAGGATGTTGGGCACGTTCCCGAGCGGTCGCCGTTCGCCGGCGCGCGTGGCTGTGCGGATCCCGGCCGCGATCTTGAGCGCCTCGCCGCCGAGCTCCATGCCGACCCGGTTCTTGGTGTCGCGGCAGTCGACCTCGTAGCCGATCCCGACGCGGGGGTTGATGTTGCCGCCGCAGCCCTGCAGGAAGAGGGCGAGGCCGCCCAGGTTGCGCTCCAGCACCTCCCGCGCGGGACCGGGGTAGTCGGAGGACGCGACGAGAGACCGGCTCCCGACGGTGACCGGGTGGGCCGAGTAGCGGAACACGGTCGCGATCGGCTGGCCGTCGAGGTCGTCGACGCGGATCACGCCGACGGTCGGGTCGATGGGGTGGTCGGGCACCTCGCCGAGGACGTCGCGCCCGTCCCGGGTCTCGCGCCGGTAGACGCCGATCATGCTCTCCCCCCAGCCGCTGCCGATCCGCGCCGGCTGCAGTCGGCCGTCCGCCTCGACCGCCGCCTCGACCAGCCAGGCCTGCAGGTCGTGTTCGTAGCGGGTCCTGAACGGGATGTCCTCGGCCGTATCGGTCATCGCCATGAACTCGGGCAGCGCAGGGGCGCTGTGGTTGTGGCTCAGGTTCAGGAGCACGTGTGACACGGGAATGCCGAGCGCATCCGCGACGCCGGTGCGCAGTCGCCCTCCCTCGGCCATGCTCAGCACGCAGAGGTCGGTCGCGATCAGCGCCACCTTCGTGTCGCCGTCGCCGAGGACGAGAGCCGTCGCAGTCAGATCGCTTTCGATCGCCTGGATCGGCGACCCGAACAGCCTGAGGCCCGCCTTGCCCGTGCCGAGCAGGGGGTTGATCGTCCGGCGCGCGGCGCCGGCTTGAAGTGTGCGTCCCATGAGGCCTCCTTAGCCTGTCAGTTGACGAGTCAGCGCCACGGTCGCGTCGAGTGCCCGCTGCTCCGAGTCCGCGAGGACGAGGATCGGGGCGGTGAGGTCGCTCTCGATCGCCTGGATCGGCTCTCCGAAGGGCCTGCCCCCGATCTTGCGGATACCAAGGGGCGGGTTGATCGTGCGCCGCGCGGCGCCGGCGTGAAGGGCTCCGTTCATCGACCGATCGGGTGAGTGAAAGGAGAGGCGCCGCCGCAGCGACGCCTCTCCGGGTCAGATCCGACTGCTGCCGGCTACGAGCTGAGCCAAGCCGTCCGCAGGCCGGTGTTGAAGTCGCTGAAGGCGACGTACATGTTCTGCACGCGCTTGGACGCGACCTGGTACTTCCGGATCGCCACGAGCGGCATCTGGATCGGGTTGTTCCACAGCTGCGCCTGCGCATCCTTGTACATCGGCAGCCGCTTCTTCTCGTCGAGCTGAATGCGGCCGTTGCCGATGTCCTTCCACGCCTTCAGGTTCTTGTAGGCGGGCGTCTGGATCTTGAACGTCGCCGAGGCCGGGTGGAACTCCTGCACGAAGCCGTCGACGTCACCGCGCATGCCGCGCCCGTTGAGGAACCAGTCGTAGTTGCCGGCGTTGTAGAGCGCCGCGAACGTGCCGATCTCGGTGCCCTTGATGTTGACGTCGATGCCGATCTGCTTCATCTGCTGCACGATCAGCGCCGCCACCGACGGATAGTCCTGCAGGCTGACGATCGTCATCGTGACGGAGAAGCCCTTCGACCCGGCGTCGGCCATCAACTTCTTCGCCGCCGGGAGGTCGAACTTCGCGTACTTCGTCCTCAGCTGCTCTTCGGTCAGCGGCCACTGGCCGAATCCGGGCGGGACGTACGAGGTGTAGCTCGCCTCGCCGCTGTAGACGGTGTCGATGATCTGCTTGCGGTTGAGCGCGAAGTTGACCGCCTGCCGGACGCGCGGGTCGGCCCACGGCTCGTTCTTGCCGGGCTTGAGCGACATCTGCAGCTCGCGGAAGGCGGCGTTCAATGCGCTCAGCACCTGCAGGCTGCTCTCGTTCTTCAGCGACCGGGCGGTGTCGACCGACAGCGTCGCCAGGTCGATCGCGCCGGCCCGGAGGGCCGCGACGCGAGCCTGCTCGTCGGTCATCACCTTCATCGTGATCGCGTCCATGTACGGCTGGCCGGGCTTCCAGAAGCTGTCGTTGCGGACGAGCTCCACGCGGTCGAGGGGATTGAAGCCGACCATCTTGTAAGGGCCGGTACCGATCGCGTTGCGGCTCACGTTGATCTGGTCGTAGAGGCCTTCGGGGACCATCGGTCCGTAGCGCTGCCAGGCGAAGAAGCCGACGACGCGGGCGTCCGGCGCCGACATCTTCAGCCGTACCACGTACTTCGAGACGGCCTGCGCTTCGATGATCGTGGCCGGCACGTTGGCGGCGACCGTCAGGCTGCCGGGCGGCGGCGGGTTCTTCATGTTCTTGACGGAGTAGACGACGTCGTCCGCCGTGAACTCCTTGCCGTTGTGGAACTTGACGCCCTTGCGCAGGTTGAACAGGATCGACGTCTTGCTCTCGACCTTCCAGGATGTCGCGAGGGCCGGCTTGATGTTCAGCGCCTTGTCGAACTCGGCCAGCGAGTCGTAGGTGTGCTCCTTGCCCCAGTGGGCTGCGCCGGGCGCCATCCCGAACGGGGCGACGGCCACCGGGTCCGACTCGAGGCCGTAGACCAGCCTGCCGCCGTAGCGGATCTTCGGTGTCGCAAACGTGGCTTTCTTGGCCGCTTTTGCCCCACCGGCGAGCGAGCCGGCGGCGACGGCGCCGACGCCGATCGCGCCTGCCTTGGCGAGTAGGTGACGCCGGCTGAGCTCGCCCTCTGCCTGGGTATCGGGCATTTCCTCTGACATGTACGACCCTCCTTCGCGTTTGGGATCTAGCCGACGCAGGGGACGCTCACCCTGGATCTCGTTGTACTAGACGGGCATTCGACCTGGAAGTTTGGAAGCCGGCCGCGAACATGCGTCGGGCCGCCCCGCTTCCGTGCCACCCGCGCCGAGACGCCTCGTGCGGGAGCGACAACCAGATCAGGAATCGTTTCAGGAATCGATTGTAGAATCGGGCATGCCACCCGAAAAGTCAAGCGGCCGGCGGTGCCTCCCGCCAAGCGCGCCGGCCGCGTCGATCCCCGTTTCGACCTCTGTCAACGACGCGTTCGCGGCGGCGACTCCGTCGCGCTGGGCGGATCGCGGGAGTCGCGGCTCAGGAGCTCGTGGATCAGCGCGAGGCTTGCCTCGACGGCACGCCCTTCCGAGTCGGGGTGGAGGGCTACCGGGTGCGGATGGACCTGGAAGATCAGATCCGGCACCGCGTACGACGCCTCCAGGTCCCACCCGCCGGAGGGGTAGTCCTCCGCGCGCGGCAGATAGCCGATCGTGCCGTTCGCGTAGCCGAGCGCGAAGGTCGTCGCGGGGAGCGGCGACCGCGCCCTGATCTCGAGGCCCGTCTCGAAGAACATCTCGGCGTTCAGCCCGACGAGCACGATCTCACCGATCCTGATCGCCTGCACGAAGAGATCGCAGGTGGGGCGCTCGCGCCCGGCGGCTTCCACCAGGAGCTGCGCCCAGTCCTCGCGCTTCTCGGCGACCCGGATCTCCCACTCCTGCGCATCGCCGGCGCGTCGCTCGTCGAGGGTGCGCCGGGCGGCGGTGAGAAAGCCCTCGGCATCGTCGAGCGACGGCAGGTCGACGTAGTCGAGCGCGACCGTGGTCTCGGTTGCGGCGAGGTGGGTGCGGGGGGCGCCCTCAACCCGCTCCCAGGGGGTGAAGAGGATGTCGGGAACGTTGCCGAGCGGTCGCCGCTCCCCGGCGTGGGTGTCGGTGCGAATGTTTGCGGCGACCTTGAGGGCCTCGCCCCCGAGCGCCAGGCCGACGCGCTCCTTGGTGTCGCGGCAGTCGACCTCGAGGCCCATGCCCGCGCGTGGGTTGATGTTGCCGCCGCCGCCTTGCAGGAAGACTGCGAGCCCACCGAGGCTCGTCTCCACGACGCGCCTCGCGACCCCGGGAAAGTCCGCCGAGGCGACGGCGGAGCGCGGGCCCATCGTGACCGGATGGCAGGAGTAGCGGAAGAGGGTCGCGATCGGGTTGCCGTCGAGGTCGTCGACGCGGATCACGCCCACGCTCGGGTCGATGGGGTGGTCGGGCACCTCGCCGAGGACGTCGCGCCCCTCACGGGTCTCGCGTCGGTAGACGCCGATCGTGCATTCCCCCCAGCCGCAGCCGATCCGCGCCGGCTGCAGACGGCCGTTCGCCTCGACGGCGGCCTCGACGAGCGCCTCCAGCAACCACGACCGATAGCGGCCCTTGAGGATCATCTGCTCGGGCGTGTCGGGCATGTAGTCCGGCAATGCGACTCCTGCGTGGGTGTGGCTCGTGTTGAGCAGGACGTGCGAGACGGGTATCGCGAGCGCAGCAGCGACCCGGGCGCGCAGCTCCTGACCAGGCCGACGGTCGCGGAGCGAGAGATCGATGCCGACGAGAGAGAGATCGATCCCGATCACGACAACCCTCGTGACGCCGTCCGCGAGCACCACGGCGGTGGCGGTGAGGTCGCTCTCGATCGCCTGCACGGGATTGCCGAAGAGCCTGAAGCCCGTCTGCCGCGTGCCGAGTGGAGGATTGATCGTGCGGCGAGCGGCGCCGGCTGTGAGACGGCCGGTCACGGGGTCGTCAATACGCGATCGCCGTGAGGTCGACCATCGTCCCCGTCACGAGCCCGCCGGCCGCGCTCGCCGTGAGCAGCGTGAAGCGCGCCACCTCCTCGGGAGAGGCGAGCCGGCCGAGCACGTTCATGGCCCGGACACGTTCGCGGTCGGCCTCGGGGAGCGAGCGCTGCATCTCGGAGTCGAGCGACGGCGGCGACAGGGCGAAGACACGGATCCCGTGTTGCCCGTACTCGCGCGCGACAGCCTTCGTCAGGACGATCAGGCCCGCCTTGCTCATTCCGTAGGCGCTCACGGTCGCGATGCCGCCCGACACCCCCGCGGTCGAGACGACGTTGACGATCGCGGGTGCCTCCGCGTTGCGGAGATACTCGAAGCTCTCCTGCATGATCAGCGCTGGAGCGCGGAGGTTCACCTGCCAGACGGTCTCGAGGTCTTCCAGCTGGAGCTCCCGGAACGGCGTCCGCGTCAACGTGGCCGCGTTGTTGACGACGATGTCGAGCCCACCGAGGTGCTGCGCAGCCTCGTGCACGAGGCTACGGCATTCGTCGGGCAGGCGCAGGTCGGCCGCCACCCGGATCGCGGCGGCTGGAAGCTCCGCGTCGTCGATCGTCGGGCGGCGCCCCGTCGCCACGACCCTTGCTCCCTGGTGGTCGGCCTCGGCCACGAGAGCCCTGCCGAGCACACCGGCGGCGCCGGTGACGAGGATCCGGAGCCCCGCCAGCCACGGGGCATCCGGTCGGCTATCGGGCAAGCCAGCCACCATCCACCGGCAACACGATGCCATGGACGTAGTCGGACGCGGCGGATGCGAGAAAGACGACCGCACCCGCCAGATCCGTCGGGTCGCCCCAGCGGCCCGCCGGCAGGCGAGCGAGGACTGCCTCGCTCCGGACCGGGTCGTCCCGCCAGATGTGCCGGTTCAGACCCGTCTTCACGTAGCCCGGGGCGATCGCATTGACGTTGACTCCGTGCGGCGCCCACTCGTTCGCCAGCGCCTTGGTGAGCTGCGCGACTCCACCTTTCGTCGCGGCATAGGCGGCGGCGCGGAAGCCGCCCTGGAAGCTCAGCATGGATGCCACGGTGACGATCTTGCCTTCGCCGCGCTGCACCATCGAGGTGCCGGCGAGCCGGCACAGCTCGAAGACGGAGGTCAGATTCACCTCGACGGTGTCGTCCCAGTCGTCGAGCGTGAGCTCGAGCGCCGGCCCCGCGTGCAGCGTGCCATGACTCGCGACGAGGATGTCGAGGCCTCCGAGCGCCTTCACCGCATCGTCGAACCCGCGCCGGAGGTCGCCCCGGTCAGAGAGGTCGGCCCGGACGGCGATTCCGTCGACGAGGGCGGCAGCCTCGTCCGCCGCGATCGAGCGTCCGAGCACCGCGACTCGCGCGCCGGCCCCGGCCAGCGCCTGGACGATCCCGACCCCGAGCCCGCCGCCCCCGCCCGTGACGAGTGCGCGACGGCCCGAGAGATCGAAGAGCGAGGGCGTCATCGTGCGCGAAGGTACTCGACGTAGGTTCCGACGAGCGCCCGCTCGCCCGCGGTCGGGGTCAGTTGGCCGAGCTCGATGCACACGAGGGCGTGCGGGCATGCGTCGAGCACCGCCTCGATCGGGATCACGCCCTCGCCGAGTGGGACAGACACGGGGCCCGTCGCGGGGTCGTCCCACACGCCGGCACAATCCTTCAGGTGCAGGATCTCGATCGCCGGCGCGAGGCGCCGTGCCACCGACGCCACGTCGTCTCCGACCCGAAGGGCGTTGGCCGTGTCGAAGCAGACGCGAAGATCGTCTCCGACCTCCTCGAGCAGCTGCTCGATCTGCTCGGCGGTGAGATCGCCGTGGTTCTCGAGCGCGAGTCGAAGGTCGTGGTCCCGGGCCCGGTCGCAGGCTTCGCGTAGCAAGGCCGCAACGGGCCCCAGCGGTTGACCGCGATGCGCCGGGCCGCCCGCGACGATGCGCATGACCGGCAGCCCGAGCGCCCTCGCATGGGGTAGCCAGGCGAGCAGGCTTTCGAGCCCGTCGGCGCGCTCGCCGAATTCGAGGCCCTCGGGCGCTCCCCATGAGAGGCCGAGCGTGACACCCCCGGCTTCGGCGCGGTACCCATCCGGGGAGAAGCACGCGGGCTCGCCGAGGAAGGCCGTCTGCAGGAGAGCGAAGTCCAGCTCGAGCCTGCGCGCCTCGGCGACGACATCGAGGGAACCGCGCGGAAAGCGGTGCAGCGGCGGCATCTCGCCGGGCCGGACCTCGCCCAGTAGGCGGTGGTAGGTATAGCTGTCGACGCCCACGAGGCTCGGCATCAGAGCGCCTCTCGCTCGGTGGTCGCGAGCAGCCGTTCCGCACCCTGCGCGCGCGACGGCGGTCGCTCTCCCACTCCACCCCAGGCATGCCAGTCCTCTGCCGACAGCGTGGCGTCGGGGAGGAGCTCCAGACCGTCCGGCGCGAGCGGCGCTCCGTCGATCGCGAGCAGCTGGACGGCGACGAACGCGGGGTGCTCGGCGGGCACGTCGACGATCCAGGCGAGCGGGGAGCCTTCCTCGAGCAGGCTCTGCTGAAAGCGCCGCGTCTCGCGGCTGTCACGCCAGATCTGCGACGGCGTCAGACGCCGGCGAAGCGACCAGTCGGCCAGCGCTCCTGCGGCCTCGCCGATACTCCACTCCACCGGGTGCAGGCGGTAGCACCCGTTCGTGATGTGCGTCGTGCCGACGTTCTTCGAGCCGGCGGCGACGTTCGTCAGCTCGGTGGGGATCAGAGCTCCGAGCGGGATCTGGAAGGGGCGGGTGCGCGTGCTGACGCCGACATCCTCCGGGCCGGAACGGTGGATGTCGATCGGGTACCAGCCGAGGCCCACCGAGTCCGGGAAGTGGGCCGCTCGCGGGCCGCGCTGGTACTCCGCCGACACGTCTTGCTCGACCACCGTCCGGAGAGCACGGATCCGGCGCGCCTCGCGAATGTACGGGTGCTTCGACAGGCCGTCGTCCGAGCCCATCACGTCGGGCCGCAGCCGGAGCTCCGGCGCGCCGAGGCGATCGGCCTCTGCGGGCGCCTCGGTCTGCAGCCAGTGCAGGAAGCCGAGGCTGACGCGCTTTGCGTCCTGCAGCGCTGCGGCGACGGATCGCGCGGGAGCGTCCAGGATGCTCTGGTCGCGGTAGTCGTTTCCCGGCCAGTTGAACATCGTGATGTCGCGTGCAGCGGCGCGGGGAAGTGCCGAGGCGTCGACGAGCCGACGGTAGGTCCACAACGGGCCTTTCGTGCCGGGCGTTTCCTCGAACAGGCGGTAGGAGAGCCAGCCGCTCTCCTCTCCGTAGATCTCGCCGCCGTGGACCTCGATCGTGAGGCTGTACGGCTGGGAGTCCCGGTAGTGCTCGTACTTCTCGGGCCGGCGGGTCAGGTGGTTCTCGCTCGCCGGAGCACGCTCGAGGGCGAAGACGTAGGTGAAGCTCTGCACGCAGCCAGGCTTCGGCTCCAGCGGCTGGGCATGGGGCTCGCCCGTCTCCGCGATCGACTCGGCACCGACCCGGTAGTCGATCCCGGCGAGCGGGAGCAGGTCACCGAGCTCGGTTGCGTCGATCACGAACGTCGGCCGGACGCAAAGGAGCTCCGCCCGGTCGAGACTCATGACGGTCACCGTCTCGATCCTGTCGCCGCTGATCCGCGCCGCGACGGTCTTCGTCCGCAGCAGGATTTCCAGCCGCCCGGACTCGACATACGGGGAGAGCATGTTCGCGATCGCCTCGACGGCGACAGCCGGCTCGAAGGCGAGCCGCGTCACCCAGGACGACCCGGGATTGCCTCCGGCCGCGCTTCGATCCAGCCCGAGCTCCTCGTAGTGGGCCCGGATCGCCCGGCGCAGGCTCGCGTAGCTCGCGGTGCCTCCGAAGGTCTCGATCAGGTCATGCTCGTCGAGCGCCGAGACGCCCTGCGCCGTCGACTGCCCGCCGAGCCAGTCGGTCTCCTCGACGAGACACGCCTTTCGGCCCCGCCGGAGCGCTGCCAGGGCGGCGGCAACGCCCCCCATGCCGCCGCCGACGACGAGTACCTCGCACTCGATCTCGCGGGTCGCCACGGCCGTGGGCACCTGCAGCACCGCGGTCGTCGCATCGCCCGTGGCGGGGACGCGCGCGATATCGACCACCTCGCCGAGCCGGTGCTCTCCCAGCGCTCCCGTCATGCGGCCCGGCCTGCCCGAGGGCCGGTGCGCCATCGTCTTTGCCGACGGCCGGTGGCACACGTTCTGGCATCTTCTGGCATCGGTTCCAGCGATCCTACTCTCTCAGCAGCGGCTGTGGTACGTTCCTGGAATCGAGCCTGGAAACGGTACTGGATCTCCGACCCGCACCGCTCCTGCACAGGTGATGACCGACGTGAGCACGACGAGCCTGACCATGAGCGAGGCGATCAACCAGGCGCTCTCGGAGGCGCTCGCGCGGCCCGAGCCGATGATGCTGATCGGGCAGGACATCGGGCCCTACGGCGGCGCATTCGGGGTCACCCGTGGGCTGCACGAGACGTACGGCGACGAGAAGGTCCGCGACGCCCCGCTCTGCGAGTCCGGCACCGTCGGCTATGCGATCGGGCTCGCGATCACCGGCGTTCGCGCCGTCTGCGAGATCGAGTTCTTCGACTTCGTCGGCGTCGCGATGGACCAGATCTTCAACCAGGCGGCCAAGCTGCACTACTTCACGGGCGGCAAGCTGACCGTCCCACTCGTGATCCGAACCCCGATCGTGGCCCGGATGGGGATGGGCCCCCAGCACTCGCAGAGCCTCGAGTCGTGGTTCATGCACGTCCCGGGGATCAAGATCGCCGTTCCGTCGAACGCGGCGGACGCCTACGGGCTGATGTCGAGCGCGTTGGTCGACAACAACCCCGTCCTGTTCGTCGAGAACGTGCGCCTCTACGGCCGCCGGGCGGACGTCGACACGACGGCGGCGGCCATTCCCTTCGGGCAGGCGCGGATCGTGCGCGAGGGGACGGACGCCACCGTCGTCGCGTTGTCCGGCATGGTCGACGAGGCCCTCGTGGCAGCCGATCGGCTCGCGGAGCGCGGAATCTCGGTCGAGGTGATCGATCCACGCACGCTGGCGCCGCTCGACATGGAGACGATCCTGGGCTCGTTGCGCAAGACGCTTCGGCTCGCGGTCGCGCACGACGCCCACAGGACCCTCGGCTTCGGCGCGGAGATCGCAGCGCGTTGCATGGAGGAGGCGTTCGACTACCTGGACGCGCCCGTGCAGCGCGTGGCCGGCAAGGACGTGCCGATCCCCTGCACGCCCAGCGGGATCGAGGCTGTCTACCCCGGGGCGGACGATGTCGTCGCGGCCGTGGAGCGCCTCGTCGCATGACCGCGGTGACGGTGCCTCAGCTCTCCATCTCGATGGAGGAGGCCAAGGTGAGCCGCTGGCTGGTCGAGGACGGGGAGCCCGTCCGCGCCGGGCAGCTGCTCGTCGAGGTGGAGACCGACAAGGCGACCGTCGAGATCGAGGCACCCGCGGCCGGCGTGCTGCGGATCGTCGCGGCCGAGGGCGCGATCGTCCCGGTGGAAGGCGTGCTCGCCGAGCTCGACGACGGCAACGGGCCGACCCCATCGGCGGGACGAGCGGTCACCGAGCCCGAGCCGCCGTCGCCGGCATGGTCGGACGCGAACGGGGCCTCGGTCGCCGGAGGCCAGGCTCGCGCGGGGCTGATCGCGTCCCCCGCTGCCCGACGGCTCGCGCGTGAACGCGGCGTGGACATCGCGACCGTTGCCGGCACGGGCCCGGGGGGCCGGATCGTCGCCCGCGACGTCGGAGCCGCTCCCGTGCCTTCCGCCGGGACCGCCGCCCCGGCTCCCGCCCCTCTCGGCGGGGATCCTGCGCCGGTCGCCCGTGATCGGCTCCGCGAGGCGGTCGTCGCCAACATCACCGCCAGCTGGCAACAGATCCCCCACGTCCACATCGGCGGCGAGCTCGCCGCCGACGGGCTCGTGCAGGCGCGGTCGGCGGCAGCTCCGCCCGAAGGCGGGCTGACGGTCACCGACCTGCTCGTGGTAGCCCTCGCCCGCGCCCTCGTAGATGTTCCGGAGCTGAACGGGCTGCGGCGAAGCGACGGCTCGGTGGAGCGCGACGGCGCCGTCCATCTCTCGCTCGCGGTCGCGTCAGCCGACGGCGTCGTCGCGCCGGTGATCCGCGATGCCGGCTCGCGGACGCTCGCGGAGGTCACGCAGGAACGCCGTCGCCTCGTCGCTGCCGCCCGGCAGGGGACACTCGAGGGCCGCGACCTCGTCGGCGGCACCTGCACGCTCTCGAATCTCGGCGCCTACCCCGTCGACTTCTTCGCCCCCGTCGTCTCCGGGCCGCAGGTCGCCATGATCGCGACGGGCCGAGTGGTGGAGAGGGTCGTCGCGGACAGCGGCTGGGTGGGCGTGCGCCCTCGCATGTGGGTCAACGTCGCCATCGACCACCGCGCTGCCGACGGCGAGGCAGGCGGCCGCCTGCTCGCTGCACTCGAGCGCCAGATCGCACTGCTCCCAGGAGGGCCCGCATGACCATCGCTCCCGTCCCTGTGGCCGATGCCGTTCCCGGCTCCCGCCCGGATGCGCTCGACGACGATGCGCTCCTCGGGCTCTACCGCGACATGATGGGCGTGCGCGCGTTCGAAGAGCAGGTGATCGATGCCTTCGCCAAGGGCCTCATTCCGGGCTCGACGCACCCGTGCATCGGCGCAGAGGGCATCAAGGCCGGCGCGCTCTCCACCCTTCGGCCGGACGACCTCGTCTTCGCGACCTACCGTGGCCACGGCGAGGCGCTGATCAAGGGCATCGAGCCCGTGGCGATGATGGCAGAGCTGATGGGTCGCTCGACGGGTATCTGCAAGGGCAAGGGCGGCTCGATGCATCTTTCCGATCCGTCCGTCGGCCTCATCTCGACGAACGCGATCGTGGCGGGCCACATCCCGATGGCCGGCGGCGCCGCCCTGTCGTGCCAGTTCCGGCGGACCGGCCAGGTCGTGCTCTGTTTCTTCGGCGACGGCGCCTCGTGCGAGGGCGAGTTCTTCGAAGCGATGAACATGGCCATGCTCTGGAGCGTGCCGCTCGTCTTCGTCTGCGAGAACAACGGCGTCGCGATCTCAGTGCCCACCTCCAAGAGCCAGGCGACGCCGGACATCGCCGATCGTGCCCGCGGCTTCGGCATGCCGGCGGCGATCGTCGACGGCAACGACGTGCTCGCGGTCCGTGATGCGATCGCCGAGGGCGTCGCGCGTGCCAGGGAGGGCGGTGGCCCGAGCTTTGTCGAATGCAAGACGGTGCGCTGGGAGCGTCACTCCGCGTTCTCGGCGGGCGGCGGCGATCCGGGCGAGCAGCGCCGCGCCTGGCAGCGCGTCGACCCGATTCCCCGATTCCGGAAGTCGCTCGTCGCCTGGGGAGTCGGCAGCGAGAGCGACCTCGACCTGCTCGACGTGGAGATCCGCGCCGAGATGCAGGCGGTGCGCGAGGAAGCCGAGCGCGCCCCCGTTCCCGGCCCCGAGTCCGTGTACGAGGACATTTTTGCGCCGTAGCCCGATCGCGTGCCGCGCGGCCTGCCTGCTCTCGCCCGCGGGCCGGCGGGGCTCGAGGCCGCGACGGTGAGCAGCGTCTCACGAGGGCGAGGGCGGGCCAGCATGCGCGAGGTCGCAGAGCGGGCCGGCGTCGCGATGTCGTCCGTCTCGCGGGTCCTCTCGGGTCATCCCGACGTGAGCCCTGCGATGAGCGAAAAGGTGATGCAAGCGGTAGCCGAGCTCGACTACCAGCCGGACATGCTCGCCCAGAGCCTCCGCCGACGGGAGACGCACACGGTCGGGTTCGTCGTCGGCGACATCTCCAATCCGCTCTTCGCCGAGATCGTGACGGGCGTCGAGTCGACGCTCCATTCGAACGGCTACTCGATGCTGTTGACGAACTCGCTCGGCGACCCGCTGCTCGAGGCGGCGCACATCTCCCTGCTCTCGCAGCGGCGGGTCGACGGCCTCGTCATCTCGGTGCTGGACGAGACGAGCCCCGAGACGATCGACAGGTTGGCCGAGCTGGACATCCCGATCGTCGTCCTCGACCGCAGCCTGCCGCAGGAGGTGACGGTCAGCCGGGTGCTGTCGGATCATCGGAGCGGCATGAAGGCGGCGACCCTGCACCTGCTCGACCTCGGCCATCGGCGGATCGCGCTGATCGGCGGCACCGGGGTCAGGCCCGCGCTCGAGCGGCGGGCGGGGCTCGAGGAGGCGTTTGCCTCGCGCGGCCTGCCGGCGACCTACATCGTCGACGAAGGGTCGATGTCCGTCGAGCAGGGCGTTGCGGCGATGCGCGGGCTACTCGACCTTCCCGAGCCACCGACGGCGGTGATCGCCGGCGGCAACCAGCTGATGCTCGGGGCCCTCAGGACGGTCTCGGAGCGGGGAGTCACCCTCGGCCGCGAGCTGTCGTTCGTCGGGTGCGACGACGTCGCGATCACGGATCTCTTCCAGCCTGCCGTCGCCGTCGTCCGCCGCGACAACTTCGCCATGGGCCGCGCGGCGGCCGAGCTCCTGCTGGCCCGCATGCGCGAGGAGTCGGCGCCGTCGGATGTCGTCCTCCCGACGGAGTTCGTCGCGCGCCCGAGCTGCGGCGCCCCCTCTCGATGAGCAGGTTGCCTCGATGACCGGCATGCGCGCCGGGGTCGGGAGAGCGGACATCACGCCCCCCGTCGGTATCCCCGCGGCAGGGTGGGGAAACCAGTACCACGAGATCTCCGCGGGCAACGACCTGGAGCTGTGGGCAACCGTCCTCGTCGTCGAGGGAGCCGACGGCGCCCGCGCGGCGATCGCCGATCTCGACCTCTGCATCCTCGACGACGCCCAGGCAACACGTGCGAGAGCCCTGATTGCGGAGGCGGCGGGCCTGCCGGCCGAGCGGGTCGCCGTCGGCACGACGCACAACCACTCCGTCCCGGTCACGGTCGAGCTCGGCGGAGCCTGGATCCGCCGGAACCGCGAGCTCGTCGGCCCGTATGTGGAGTCGGTCTTCGCGGGGATCGGCCGGGCTGCCGCCGATGCCGCCGCCGCACTGCGCCCGGTCCGGGTGGGAGCGGGGGTCGGGAGCTCCCCTCTGGCCGTGAACCGGCGGATGACGCGGCCGGACGGCCAAGCCGCGGTCGGGCTCAACCCCGAAGGGGTCGTCGACCACACGCTGACGGTCGCCCGCCTCGACGGCGAGGACGGAGCGCCCGTTGCGACGATCGTCCACTACGCCTGCCACCCGATCATTCTCGGGCCGGACAACACACATGTGACACCCGAGTACCCGGGCATCGTGAAACGCGTCGTCGAGGCAGCGCTCGGCGGGCACTGCCTGTTCGTCCAGGGTGCCTGCGGCGACGTCGGGCCGCGGGAGCTCTTCGTGCCGGACCTCGCGACGTACCGGCGGCTCGGCGCGATGATCGGCCACGAGGCAGCGGCGACGGCCTTCCGATCGTCGTGGAGGGGCTATCGCCAGCGCCTGCGAGAAGGCGAAGCGTCGGCCTGGATCGCGTCCTTCGAGTACGAGCCCGACGCCGAGCCGGACGGGTCCGTGGAGGTCGCGCACGAGGTGCTCCCGCTGCCCCTGCGGGACGACCTCGGCGATCCTGCGGCCTGGCGGCGCGACGCCGAGCGCTGCGAGGACGAGGCCTACGCGGCTCGCGCTGCCGGAGCGCCGGCCGCCGAGGTGCGCGAGCTGACGGTGCGGACGAAGTTCGCGCGGATGCGCGCCGAGCGCGGTGACGCGCTGGCGGGGCTCGACGCCTACCCGCTGCTCGTCCACGGCATCCGCCTCGGCCCCGTGGCGCTGCTCGGCGTCCCCGTCGAGATCTTCGGCGAGATCGGTGCCGCGATTCGTGACGGCTCGCCCTTCCGGCCGACCCTCGTCAGCGGGTACTGGAACGGGTATCGCAACTACCTGCCGACCGACGCGGAGCGGCCGCGCGGCGGCTACGAGATCGACATCTCACCGTTCAGCCCGGGGGCGGACACGCTCGTCACGGCCGCGGCGGGCCGCGTGCTGGAGGCGCTGCGATGACGGCCTCGAGTGAGTGCGGCCGTGGTGCGAGGCTGCGGCGCTCCTGCCTCGCCGTGCCGGGGTCGAGTGAGAAGATGCTCGCGAAGGCAGCCACCCTCCAGGCCGACATGGTCTTCGTCGATCTCGAGGATGCCGTCGCTCCGCAGGAGAAGACGGACGCGACCCGGGCGCGCGTCGTCGAGGCATTGCGCCGAGCAGGAGTGGGCGGCGCCCACCCGCGCGGTTCGCGTGAACGCGGTCTCCACCCCTGGTGCTTCCGCGACATCGACCGCGCTCGTGCGAGGGCGCGGGACGTGCTCTCGACTGCATCGTGGTGCCGAAGGTCGAGAGCGCGGCCCACGTGCACTTCGTCGACGACCTGCTCTCCCAGCTCGAGGCGGAGCTCGGGCTCGAGCGCCGGATCGGGCTCGAGCTGCAGATCGAGAGCGCGCGGGGCCTCCTCGCGATCGAGGAGATCGCGGCGGCGAGCGGCGCGCTACGAGACGTTGATCTTCGGGCCCGGCGACTTCGCCGCCTCGCTCGGGATGCCGCAGCTCTCCGTCGGCGCGAGTCGACCCCGACTACCCCGGCGACCAGTGGCACTACGCGCTGATGCGGATCGCTGACGACGGCCCGCGGCATACGGCCTCGCAGGCGATCGACGGCCCGTACGCGGCGATCCGCGACGTGGAGGGATTCGCCGAGGCCGGCGCGCCGGTCGCACGCTGCTCGGCTTCGACGGCAAGTGGGTCCTCCACCCGGACCAGATCGCGCGCGTGCAACGGGGTCTACACGCCGAGCGGCGGCCAGATACGAGCGGGCCGAGCGGCTGCTCGAGGCGCTACGCGACGCCGACCGCGAGCGAGCCGGCGTCGGCGCGGTGATGTTCGAAGGCGAGATGATCGACGAGGCCTCGCGGAGGATGGCCGAGCAGATCGCTCGCCCGCGGTCGTGCGGCCGGGCTGAGCGAGGGAATGAACGGGCCGCTCGCACGACGTCCGCGTCGATCGCGGTCGAGCAGTACGGGGCGGGGCCGTGCGGGCACGATGCAGCTCGCCGACCTCGGCGCCGAGGTGATCAAGATCGAGGATCCGTCGGTCGGCGGCGACGTCTCGCCGCTACGTGCCGCCGTACCAGCGAAGGCACCGACTCGCTCTTCTTCGAGAGCTTCAACCGGAACAAGCGATCGCGTGACGCTCGATCTGCGGCATCCCGAGGCGCGGCGCGTGCTCGAGGACCTCGTCCGGGACTCGGACGCGCTGGTCTCGAACCTGCGCGGCGACCAGCCCGACAGGCTGCGGCTGCGCTTCGCGGACCTCGAGCACGTCAACCCACGCCTCGTCTGCGTCTCGCTGTCCGGCTTCGGGATGACAGGCCCGCGGGCGGGGGAGGGCGGCTACGACTACACGGTCCAGGGGCTGACCGGCTGGATGCAGCTCACCGGCGGCCCCGACCAGCCGCCGACGAAGAGCGGGCTCTCGCTCGTCGACTTCGGCGGCGGGTACGTGGCGGCGATCGCGACGCTCGCGGGCGTCTGGCAGGCGCGGCGCGACGGTCGCGGTTGTGACGCCGACCTCTCGCTCTTCGAGACGGCGCTCGCGCAGCTGACCTACATCGGCGACCTGGGTGGCCTCCCGAGGACTTCGAGCCGCGGCGGATGCCGGACTCCGCCCATCAGACGATGGTGCCCTTCCAGGCGTTCCCGACGGCGGACGGGTGGATCATGGTCGCGTGCCCGAAGCAGAAGCTCTGGGAGCGCTTCTGCGACGCGATCGGTGCGCCCGAGCTGACGAGCGACGAGCGCTTCGCCGACTTCGCCGGGCGCGACCGCAACCGGGACGTGCTCGTCCCGATGCTCGAGGAGATCCTTCGCCGCCGCCCGACGGCCGAGTGGCTCGCGCAGATGGCCCTGCACGGCGTGCCGAGCGGGCCCGTCAACGACGTGCAGGCCGCGTTCGACGATCCCCAGGCGGTCGCGCGAGGGGACGTCGTCGAGTACGAGCACCCCACCCTCGGAGTCGTCCGCGGCCCGGCCTCGCCGTTTCGCCTCGCAGGGGCTGCTGCCTCCGACCACACGCGGGCCGATGCTCGGCGAGCACACGCGCGAGCTCCTGGGAGAGGTGTGCGGCTACGGGGAGGAGCGGATCCGCCGGCTTGCAGCAGCCGGGGTCTTCGGGGCAGCCAACGAGGAGGAGGACTGATGACCGTGCACCGGCGCGGCAGGTTCCTGGAGGACTTCGGGGTCGGGGACGTCTATCGCAGCCGTCTCGGGAGGACGATCACGGAGACGGACAACATCTGGTTCACGTGCTTGACGATGAACACGAATCAGATGCACTTCAATCGCGAGTACGCCGCTCGCACCGAGTTCGGCGAGCCGCTCGTGGTCTCGACGCTCACGCTCGCGGTCGTGATCGGGCTCTCCGTCGCGGACACGTCCGAGAACGCGGTCGCCAACCTCGGCTGGGGCGACATCAAGCTTCCGCGGCCGGTGTTCGCGGGTGACACGCTCTGGGCCGAGAGCGAGGTGACCGCGGTGCGGGAGTCGCGCTCGCGTCCCTCCTGCGGGATCGTCTCGATCCGGACCCGTGGGATCAACCAACGAACCGAGGTGGTGATCGAGTTCACCCGGAGCTTCATGGTGTTCAAGTCGGACGCTCCGGAGGTGCTGGAGACCTTCCCGGTCAGCTCCGAGCCCTGGACGGTCGGCGGCTGAGGGTCAGCCGCGCCGTTGGCGCGGCGGCGCTCGGCACGGTCCTCAGGACCCGAGCGGCCGCTCGCCCGTGTCGTCGAGATCGGCGGGTGGGAGCTTCGTGATCGCGGTCGGCGAGTCCGGGGCGGGCTCGAGCATCGTGTGCTCGACCGGCGGCACGAACCACGACGGATCCGCCGGCATGGGCTCGGGCGGAGCGACAGGGGCGAGGAGGGGGATTGCATCCCGACGACGGTCTGCCCGGGACGCAGCCCACTCGATCAGCGCCACGAGCACCCACGACCCGGCCATCACGCCGGCGATGGCGCCGGCGTCGAGCTCGGCGAGCGCCGCCGCGGTTGCGACTGCGGCCAGGAACAGAACCTCGAGGAGCACCCGCGGGATGCCCGGTCGGCGCCGCACCGGGGCCGTGACCGAGCCGACCCACGCGTAGGAGGGTGCGACCGCCGGGCGTGCCTCGTCGCCGCTCCAGCCGGGGTCGCCGGAGGGAAGGCCCGGCCCACCGAGCCGGCGGACATCGGCCTGCAAAGCCTCGATCCGGTCGGCCAGGTCGCGAACGACCGTCATGAGCTCTGGTTCGGGCTCCGCCTTGGTCTCCGGCTCCGGATCGCTTCCGTGGGCGGTGCGCTCCGTCGCGCTCATGCCGCAGGCCCGTCGTCGTGCATCGAGTCGATCGCCTCCCGTGCCTTCGCGTGCACGCGCGCGCGGCGTTCCTCGAGCGTCTCGTCCACGGGAGCCGGCTGGTCCTCGGGCTGCGGGTCGCGCTGCGCCGCGAGCTTCTGGCGCAGCTCGTCGGCCGGATCGCCGTTCACCTCGGTCGGCGGCTCTGCCACGCTCCCGTCGGGATGGTGGCTCCGCTGCGAGAGCAGGCGGCCGAGAGCCGCGATGCCGGCGAGGCCGGCGAACCATGCGAGCGCGCGCTTCACGAAGCGATGGTATCGCGACCGGCGGAGTGGGTCGGCGGCGTCGGCGTCGAGGCGGGCGTCACCTGCGACGTCCCCTCGGCGTCAGCTACCGTGGGTCGCGCTTCCTGCCTCTCCACGCCCGGGCCATTCCCAGCTCGTGCTTGCCGGTGAGGCCGCCTAAGACCGAAGGAAGGAGAAAAGGGAACCCGTGACCGATTACGAGATCCTGCTGTTGTTGGACCCAGAGCTCGCCGAGGAACCTCAGGTGGAGGTCGTCTCGCGCGTTCGCGGCCTGATCGAGAAGGGCGGCGGCACGTTCACGCGCCACGATGCCTGGGGCAAGCGCAAGCTCGCGTACGAGATCGACAAGAAGGCCGATGCCAACTACCACCTGTTGCTCTTCAGCGCTCCGCCGGAGACCCTCGACGAGATCGCCCGGGTCCTGAAGATCGACGACAACGTCATGCGTCACCTCGCGACACGTCGTCCCGAGGGAGGTCCGAGTGAGCCACTTCCCGTCGGAGCCCCCGCGAGTCACGATGCTGTGATCGATGATCTCGCAGAGGAGGATGAGGACTGATGGCCGCAAACATC
The DNA here is from genome assembly GCA_963799905.1 of uncultured Thermoleophilia bacterium. Taxonomy (GTDB): domain Bacteria; phylum Actinomycetota; class Thermoleophilia; order Gaiellales; family Gaiellaceae; genus Gaiella. The sequence goes on along the minus strand of CAWCYU010000005.1, from coordinate 54,122 downwards.
AACCGCGTCGTGCTGGTCGGAAACCTGACGCGCGACCCCGAGATGAAGCACCTGCCGTCCGGCACGGCGCTGTGCTCGCTGCGCGTCGCGGTCAACACGCGGCGCAAGGACGAGTCGGGGCAATGGACGGACAAGCCGAACTACTTCGACGTCTCCGTCTGGGGTGCCCAGGGCGAGAGTTGCGCCCAGTACCTCGCCAAGGGCCGCCCGGTGGCAATCGACGGCCGGCTCGAGTGGCGTGAGTGGGAGGCCACGGACGGCTCCGGCAAGCGCCAGGCGGTCGAGATCGTCGCCGACAACGTCCAGTTCCTCGGTAGCCGAGGAGACGGCGACGGCAGCGGCGGGGGCTCGTTCGTTCCCGCGGGTGCCGCGCAGGGCAGCGCCACCACCGCCGCGGACTTCCCCTCATCGCCCACCGACGACGACATCCCGTTCTAGGAGATCTGACGACATGGCTCAGAAGGCACCGGCGCGCAAGCGCCCCAGTTCCAGCTCCGCCCCCGGGCGGCGCAAGAGCTGCCACTTCTGCAAGGACAAGATCACAGAAGTGGACTACAAGAACGTCAACCAGCTACGGCGCTACATCTCCGAGAAGGGCAAGATCCGCAACCGCCGCATCACCGGCGCGTGCCGCCGCCACCAGCGGCAGGTCGCGGTCGCGGTCAAGCGGGCCCGTGAGGTCGCGCTCCTGCCCTACGTCGCGAGCTAGGAGACTGCGATGAACGTGATCCTGCTCAAGGACGTGGAGAAGCTCGGCCTGCGGGGCGAGGTCGTGAACGTTGCGCGCGGGTATGCCCGTAACTTCCTGCTGCCGCGCCAGCTCGCCGAAGTGGCGACGGCCGGCAAGGTCGCAGAGGTCAAGCGCGTCGAGGCTCAGAAGGCGCTGAACGAGGCCCGAACCGCTGAACAGGCGGGGGAGATCGCGGCCACGCTCGGCAAGACGGTGCTGCGATTCGACGTCAAGTCCGGTCCCACCGGATCGCTGTTCGGCTCGGTCACCCCGACAGACATCGCCGACGAGATCTGGCGGACGCGCAAGATCCGCGTCGACCGGCGCAAGATCGGGATCGACACGATCAAGCGGATCGGCCGCTATACGGTGCCGGTCGACGTGTTCGAGGGCGTCACCGCGGAGCTCAAGCTGCTGGTCGTGCCCGAGGGTGGCGAGTTGCCGCCGGAGGAGGAGCTCGCGGCGATGGAGGCAGCCGAGGCCGCTGCCGCGGCCGAGGCCGCCGGGGCGACGGCCGAGGCCGCCACGGCCGACGTCGACTGGGAGGCGTTGGAGGACGCCGACGTGGTCGAGGTGGCCGAGGTCGAGGGCGAGGCGGATGCGCCCTCGGACGTCGACGACGTGGACGTGACGGGGATTGCCGCGGCCGAGCCGGAGGCAGAGGCGGACACACCGGCCGCCGAGGCGTAACCGCGGGCGCGCGCCGGGTCGAAGGCGCGGGGCTCGACTGCGACGGGGGTCTCCCGCACGAGCAGAGGAGACACCCCGTTCGCGGGTCATGTATCCACAGTGCCTGTGGAGCGTTGGCCGAACTTCCCGCTCGCAGCGAAGATCGGGCGGTGGACAACCGGTCATGGGCTGGGGAGAAGCCCGGTGGCGCGGGGGAGAAGACATCCGGCGCAGGGGATAGAATAGGAACACATGTTCTGTTTGCCCTGCTGGAGGCGCACGTTCACCCTCTTCTTGTCCTGTCCCGTGGGGACAGGTTGACTGCTCCGGTGACCGTTGCCCCCAGCATCCCCTCGGCGATCGTGCCCCCGCAGAACTTGGAGGCCGAGGAGTCGGTTCTCGGTGCGATGCTGTTGTCGGCGACCGCGATCGGGGCCGTCACGGAGGTGCTCGAGGCCTCGGACTTCTACCGCGAGTCGCACGGCACGATCTACCGCGCTGCTCTGGCGCTCTACGGCAAGGGCGAGCCGGTGGACGCGATCACCCTCGCCAACGAGCTCGACGAGCGCAGCGAGCTCGAGCGCGTCGGCGGCACGGCCAAGATCGCCGAGCTCGCTGCAGTCGTGCCGGCGACCTCGAACGCAGAGCACTACGCCCGCATCGTCAAGGAGATGGCGACGCTGCGGGGGCTCGTCCGGGTCGGGCAGGAGATCCAGCGGCTGGGTCAGACACGACCGGGCGAAACGATGGATCTCGTCGATCGCGCCGAGCAGATGGTGTTCGAGCTCGCGCAGGAGCGGGTGAGCGGAGACTTCGCCCACATCCACGACCTGCTCAACGAGAGCTTCGCGCGGATCATGCACTTGTACGAAGCAGGCGTCGACATCACCGGCATTCCGTCGGGGTTCCGCGAGCTCGACAAGCTCACCTCGGGCTTCCAGCCGGGCAATCTGATCATCCTCGCCGCCCGGCCGTCGATGGGGAAGTCGGCGCTCGCCCTGTGCGCGGCCGCCAATCTGGCCGTGCGTCACGAGACGCCGGTCGCGCTCTTCACCCTCGAGATGTCGAAGTCCGAGGTGACCCAGCGGCTGATGTGCAGCGAGGCGAAGGTGGAGTCGCAGCGCCTCCGTTCGGGGCGGCTGGCACAGGACGACTGGCCACGGCTCACGGCCGCCTGCGACAAGCTGATGAAGGCTCCCATCTACGTGGACGACACCGGCTCGATCACGATGATGGAGCTCCGGTCGAAGGCGCGGCGACTCAAATCGCGCGAGCCGAAGCTCGGGATGATCATCGTCGACTACCTGCAGCTGATGACCTCCGGCTCGAACCCCGAGAACCGGGTGCAGGAGGTCTCGCAGATCTCCCGTTCGCTGAAGGTGCTGGCGCGTGACCTCGAGGTCCCGATCCTGGCCCTCTCGCAGCTCTCGCGCGCCGTCGAGCAACGACACGACAAGCGGCCGATCCTCTCCGACCTGCGAGAGAGCGGCTCGATCGAGCAGGACGCCGACCTCGTCGCGTTCGTCTACCGCGACGAGTACTACAACGGCGAGGAGTCCGACAGCCAGGGGCTCGCCGAGATCATCCTCGCCAAGCACCGCAACGGCCCGACCGACGCGGTCAAGCTGAGCTTCCTGAAGCGGTACGCGAAGTTCACCGACCTCGCCGCGTCGTAGTCGGCCGGGAGCCTCGTCGTCGGCACGGGAGCGCGACCTCAGGGGAGCGCGGCCGCCGCCGTCTCGATCTCCTCCTCGGAGACGAGCACGAGCCGAGCCGCATCGCCGAGGGGAACGAACGAGTCCTTGCTCGCCACGCGGGCCATCGGGCCCTGGAAGCCGACGTCGACGAGTGCCGCGAGAATGCCTTCCGAGACGCCCCCGGTCCGCCGGGTCTCGTCGACGACGAGCACCCTGCCGGTGGCCGCCACCTCCCGCGCGATGTCCTCGATCGGAAGAGGCGCGAGCCACCTGAGGTCGACGACGCGTGCGGCGATGCCCCGTGCCTCGAGTCGCGGCACGGCGCGGAGGGAGAGGAAGAGCCCGTTGCCCCAGGTGAGGATCGTCAGGTCCTCGCCGCCGCCGTAGGTGCGTGCGGAGCCCACCGGCACGTGGTCGCTCGTCGGTGGTGCGAGCCAGCCCTCGTCGCCCTCCTCGTGCAGGTCACGCGTGTGGTAGAGCGCTATCGGCTCGAGGAAGGCGCAGACGCTGCCGTCGACCTTGGCCGCGGCGACGCAGGTTCGTAGCATCGCCGCTGCATCGTCCGGCCGTGACGGGGAGGCGATCACGAGCCCGGGGACGTCGCGCAGGACGGCGACCGAGTCGTCGTTGTGGAAATGGCCTCCGAAGCCCTTCTGATAGCCATACCCGGGGATTCGCACGACCATGCCGTTCCGGTATTGCCCCTGCGAGAAGAACTGCAGCGTCGCGGCTTCGCCGCGGAGCTGGTCCTCGGCGTTGTGGAGGTACGCGAGGTACTGGATCTCCACGAGCGGGACGAAGCCTGTCACGGCCGCCCCCAGGGCGAGGCCGAGGATCGACGTCTCGTCGAGAAGCGTGTCGAAGACGCGGCCCGCCCCGAAGCGTGCGTGGAGCCCACGTGTGACGCCGTACACACCGCCCTTGGCTGCGACGTCCTCCCCGAACAGGAGCGTCTCCGGGTGGCGGTCGAGTGCCTCGGCGAGGGCCCCGTTGATCGCGAGCGCGAGCGTTAACGGTTCCGCGGCCCCTCCCTCCGAGCGTGCCAGCTCGGCTACGGCGGTGCTCGAGCGGGGCGCGAGCGGGCGCATCACCTCCGCGGCGCTCTGGAGCTGAGGCCGGCGGGCTGCGGCAAGCCCGACCTCGCGCACGCGTGCCCGCGTCTCCCGATACTCGTCGACGAGCTGCTCGGGGCTCCGGGCGCCGGTCGCGACGAGCCAGGTCGCCGTGGCCAGCAGAGGATCGCGGGCGAGGTCGGCACGAACGTCGTGGGGTGCGCGGTAGGCGGTTTCCACGTCTGCGCCGGCATGACCGAGGAAGCGGACGGTACGGAGGTGGAGCACGGCCGGTCGCCTCGTGCTCCGGACCCAGTCCGTAAGCCGCCGTGCCACCTCGAGCGTGCCTTCGGGGTCGTCGCCGTCTGCGCTCTCGTAGCGGAGATCCGAGCGTCCGGCGAGCACCTCCGCCACCCAGCCGGAGGGAGTCGGGACGCTGATCCCGAGGCCGTTGTCCTCGCACACGTAGAGCAGCGGCACCGGCAGCCGCTGGTAGGCCGCGTGAGCCGTCGTGTTCAGCGCGGCCTGAGCAGCCGCGTGGTTCAGGGACGCATCACCGAAGCTGCAGACGACGACGGCGTCTGCCGGCCACGTCGACCGAACGCCGAGCTTGCGGGCGCGGTCGATCGCGATCGCCACCCCGACCGCGCGCGGGAGATGCGAGGCGATCGTCGAGGTCTGGGGAATGACGGCGAGGTCGTGGTGTCCGAACACCTTGTGGCGCCCGCCTGCGATCGGCTCGTCGCTCGCGGCCGTGATCCCGGACATCACGTCCGGCACGCCGTCCCGCCCGGTCTGGGCGGCGCGTGCCAGATAGAACGCTCCCGACCGGTAGTGGAGGAGGGCCGGGTCGGTGGGGCGCAGCGCCAGGGCGACAGCCGCATTGCTCTCGTGCCCTGCCGAGCCGATCGTGTAGAAGCTGCGGCCTTCCTTCTGGAGCCACCGGGCGGCGAAGTCGCAATGCCGGCTCTCGATCTGAGCCCGCCAGAGCAGTTCTGCCTCGGGCTCGCGTACGCCAGGACGACCGCCCGGCTCGAGGCCCTGGATCGCCGTCAGCAGATGCTGCTCGAGGGGATCGAGGTCGTCGGCCATCAGGCGGCTGTCGCCTTCGCCTCAGCCGAAGAACGTGAACGGGCGTACGACGTGGGAGTCGATCGCTTCCTCCCAGGCGACAGCGCCGCCGGGCTCGACGTCGCCGTGCAGCCGCGCCGCCAGCGACTCGGCATCCTCACGGCTCGCCGCCCCGACGACGAGGTGCTTCCAGTGGCGGACGGGCGTGTAGCCCTCACGCTCGAGCTGCTCGGCGAGGGCGATCGCGTCGTGGCGCGAACGGCACGTGAGCCGCACCTCCCAAGGCGCGTATCCCTGCTCGACCGCGTCCTCTTCCCACGTGTCGCCGGCCGGCTCGTTGTCCCACCGTTCCTCGTCCGCCAGCCAGTGCTCGACGCCGCTCGTCCTGGCCTCGATCCCGTGGTGCTCGAGCTCGGCCAGGATCACGGTGTGGGCCCGCTCCGCCTGGGCCGGTGCATTCGCGTAGACGAAGAGATTTGCGTCGTCGCCCGACACGCTGAGCTTGTCTCCCTGGAGCGGCTCGGCGTGCGCTTCCCCGGCGGGGCTCAGCCCCTCCTCGAGCAGCTTGGTGAACGTCTCGCGCGCATGCTCGTCGGCGAGCTCGATCCGCACTCTCCAGTCGTCGGCCACCCCGGGAGCATAGAAGCTGCGCCGCGCGGGGCGGGGGTGCCTCGGTCAGAGGGTGTCGAAGAAGGCGGTGAGCCGCTCGAGCACGGCGGTCGCACCTGCGAGCGCATCGCCGTCGAGGTCGGCGAGCTCACGATCCCAGGCCGCGACGAACGTCGCATGCTTGGCGTCGTACTCCCGCCTGCCGAGCGGTGTGAGGCGGAGCAGGACGAGTCGGCGGTCGGCCGGATCGCGCCGGCGTTCGACGAGCCCCGCGGCGACGAGGCCGTCGGTCATCTCGCTCACGGTCGGGGGCGCGAGGTCGGCAGCAGCCGCGAGGGCTGAGGCGGCCAGCTCGCCCTCGCGTCGCAGGGCCGAAAGCAACCGGTACTGCGCAAAGCCGACGGAGCCCGCGAGCCGTCCGTCGCGGTTGCGCAGCCTCCGGTGCGCGGCGAGCATCCCGTGCAGGGCGAGCCTGAGCTCCTCCAGCGAGACGTCACGGCCGACAGTCGGGGCTGCCGCGCTCATGCGGCCTCGAGCGCGGCCTCGGTCGCCGCCAGATCGGCCCGGGCACCGTGCGCCCGTCGGGCCTTGCGCTCCGTGCGGAGGAGAATCGTGGCGGGCACCACGGCCACGAGGGTGATCGCGAACGCCCACCAGTAGGCCGACGAGAACGCCGCGGAGGCCCCTGCCGGATCAGCCGCTCCCTCCAGGCTCGCTCCGAGCACGACCGCGAGGACGGCGGTCCCGATCGAGCCTCCGACGCGCTGCACGACCGTGAGCTGCGGAGTGGCGTCCGCGATCTGCTCGGGGCGTAGCACCGCATACGCCGCGCTCATCGCGGGCATGATCGCGATCCCGATCCCGAGGCCACGCAGCAGGAGCGACGCCTCGATCTGCCACACAGCTGTATCCGCGCTGATCAGCGCCAGTGGGATCGTCGACACCGCTGTCAGCACGACGCCCGCCAGCGCCAGCGGCCCGCCGCCGACCCGGTCGGCGAGGCGCCCTGCGAACGGCATCGCGAGCGCGGCGCCGAGGCTCTGGGGGACGAGCATCAGCCCCGTGCGCACGACCGAGTCGCCGCGCACGATCTGAAAGTAGAGCGGCAGCAGGATCATGGCGCCGAACAACGACGCGCCCAGGCAGAACGTCGTCGCGGAGGCCGCCGCGAAAGCGCGGTTGCCGTAGAGGCGCACGTTGAGAAGGGGCGCAGGGCTCCGCAGGGAGTGGACGACGAATGCCCCCGTCAGGCCGAGGCCCGCGAGGACCGGCACGAATGCCGACGCCGACGTGAACCCGGCACCGCTGCCCGCCTCTGCGAGGCCGTAGGTCAGCGCAGGCAGGCCCGTCGAGAGCAGGGCGACACCCAGCCAGTCGAGCCGGCCGGCCGCCTCGGCCCGTCCGGCCGGGAGCAGCGTCAGCGCGAGCACGACCGCGACGATCCCGACCGGGATGTTGACGAAGAAGATCCAACGCCACCCGAGATGCTCGACGAAGAGCCCTCCGATGACGGGCCCGAACACCGGCGCGAGGACCATCGGCACGCCGACGACGCTGAGGACACGCCCCATCCGCTCGGGGCCGGCAGCGCGGGCGAGGATGATCATCCCCGTGGGCATCAGCATCCCGCCGCCGAGTCCTTGGAGTACCCGGAAGACGATCAGCGAGTCGATCGACCACGCGAACCCACAGAGGAGCGAGCCGAGCGTGAACAGGACGAGCGAGATCACGTAGAGGCGCTTCGTGCCAAGCCGCCGCGCCGCCCAGCCGGAGACCGGTATCACCGCGGCGAGGGCGAGCATGTACCCGGTCACGACCCACTGCACGGATCCGATCGGGCTCGAGAGATCGACGCTGAGGGTCTCGAGCGCCACGTTGACGATCGTCGTGTCGAGAATCGACATGATCGCGCCCGCCACGACGACGGTCGCGAGCGGCCAGACATGCCGGCCGACCACGGGGGGAGTTGCTCGCTCGGACACGAACTCTATTATAACTAATGGTTCGTTCCCGAAGGATCTGCACCGCGCCACGGGCTGCGGCTGCGCTCCTGCGCCTGTGCAAGACTGTCCCACGTGCCCGCCACCGTGATCGTCGGTGCGCAGTGGGGCGACGAGGGCAAGGGCAAGATCGTCGACCTGCTCGCCCAGGACTCCGACCTCGTCTGCCGCTATCAGGGTGGGCCCAACGCAGGGCACACGATCGTCGTCGGGGGCGAGACCTACAAGATCCGTGCCGTCCCGTCGGGGATCATCACGGGCAAGGCCTGCGCGATCGGAGCCGGCTGCGTCGTCGATCCGAAGGTCCTGATCGGAGAGCTCGACGACCTCGAAGCGCGGGGGCACGTCACCGCCGGCCTCGTCTTCCTGTCGGGCAATGCCCACCTGATCATGCCGTGGCACGTCGCGCTCGACGGCGCGCGCGAGCGGAAGCTCGGAAACCTTCAGATCGGGACGACCCGGCGAGGGATCGGGCCTGCGTATGCCGACAAGGCGACGCGGATCGGAATCCGCGTGCAGGACCTGCTCGACCCCAAGATCCTGCACCAGAAGATCGAGCTCGCGATCACCGAGAAGAACGTCTGGCTCGAGCGGGTCTACGAGATCGAGCCATTCGACCTGGACGAGGTCGCCCAGACCTATGAGAGCTATGCGCAACGGCTACGCCCGTACGTCGCGGACACCTCGTTGCTCGTCGACCGGGCGCTCCGCAACGGCGAGAACGTCCTGTTCGAAGGTGCGCAGGGAACGCTGCTCGATCTCGACCACGGCACGTACCCGTTCGTGACCTCGTCCAGCCCGATTGCCGCCGGCGCGGCGGTGAGCTTCGGGATCGGGCCGAACCGAATCGACGAGATCCTCGGTGTCTCCAAGGCCTACGTGACGCGGGTGGGAGAGGGCCCTTTCCCGTCGGAGATCGAGGGCGAGGCGCAGGAGCGCGTGCGTGTGCTCGGCGGCGAGTTCGGAACCGTGACGGGGCGCGAGCGCCGCTGCGGCTGGCTCGACCTGCCGGCACTTCGCTTCGCCGTCCGTGTGAACGGGATCACCTCGCTCGCTCTGACGAAGCTCGATGTCCTCTCGGCTTTCAGCGAGATCCCGATCTGTGTGCGCTATGCACTGCCCGACGGCAGCGAGACCGACGACTTCCCGGCCCACCAGTCCGACTTCCACCATTGCAGGCCCGTCTGGGAGACGCTGCCGGGCTGGGAGCAAGAGCTCGGTGACGCCGAGCTTCCCGATGCAGCGGCCGGCTACGTCCGCTTCGTCGAGGATGCCCTCGGCGTGCCCGTCTCGCTCGTGGGAACCGGCCAGGGTCGCGAAGCCGTCCTGACGATGCGCTGAGGTGCGGGTCCTCCTCGTCGGATCCGGTGGCCGTGAGCACGCGCTGGCGTGGAAGCTCGTGCAGTCACCACTGCTGACCGAGCTGCACGCGGCGCCGGGAAATCCGGGCATCGCCGCACTCGGGCAATGCCACCCCGTTCGCGCCGACGACCTCGAGGCCGTGCTCGGGCTCGCGCGCGCGCTCCAGGCCGACCTCGTCGTCGTCGGCCCCGAGGTGCCACTCGTGGCGGGGCTCGCCGATGTCTTGCGATCGGGCGGGATCTCGGTGTTCGGTCCCTCGCGGGCGGCAGCGGCGATCGAGGGATCGAAGACGTTCGCCAAGGATGTGATGGCTGCTGCGGGCGTCCCGACGGCGAAGACGCTCGCGGAAGCAACGGCTCCGTGCGTGCTCAAGGCCGACGGGCTGGCGGCCGGCAAGGGTGTTGTCGTGTGCACGACGGAAGCGGAGGTCGCTGCCGGGCTCGAGGAGCTCGACGGTCTCGCCGGCCCCCTCGTGATCGAGGAGCTCATGGAAGGCCCCGAGGTGTCGGTGTTCGCGCTGTGCGACGGCGTCTCGGCGGTCCCGCTCCCCACGGCGCAGGATTTCAAGCGCGCCGAGGACGGCGACCACGGCCCCAACACCGGAGGCATGGGATCGTTCGCCCCCGTTCCCGGCCTCTCCGAGCGGCAGGTCGACGAGCTCGTCGACCTGACCTGCCGTCCCGTCCTCGCGGAGCTCGCTGCCCGCGGCCATCCCTTCGTCGGGACACTTTTTGCCGGGCTCATGCTGACGGCGGGCGGACCCCGCGTGCTCGAGTACAACTGCCGCTTCGGCGACCCCGAGACCCAGTCCGTGCTGCCGCTCGTCGATGGCGACCTGCTGCCGCTGCTCGCAGCCGCAGCCGCCGGAGATCTCGGTCATGCGCAGATCGGCAGGAAGGATGGTGCTGCCGTCACCGTCGTCCTGGCGGCAGCCGATTACCCGGCGAGCATGGATCGCGGCTCTCCGATCGCCGGGATCGAGGCCGCCGAAGCGGCCGGAGCCCTCGTCTTCCACGCGGGCACTGCCTTGCGGGGCGGCGCCGTGGTCACGAACGGCGGCCGCGTTCTCAACGTCACCGGGACCGGTGCCGGGCTTTCGGCCGCTCGCCACGCAGCCTATGCCGCTGCGGACCTGATCTCGTGGGAGGGTGTCCGGCGACGGAACGATATCGCTCTCGCGGCGAGCCTCGGGGGCGAAACCCGGAACGCGTGAAAGCGGGACCCTGACAGGCTTCAGCCTGTCTCCAGGGTCGGATCTGCCGGCCGCAAGGCTGAAGCCTGTCACCGCCTACAGCCCGGGTAGACTGGGTGCGGTGATCGCCCGCTACTCCCGCCCGGCGATGAGCCGGATCTGGTCGGACGAGGAGAAGCTCGAGCGATGGCTCGCGGTGGAGTTGGCGGCGCTCGACGGCTGGGCCGAGGCGGGCGTGATCCCCGCCGCTGTGGCGAGCGCGATTCGTGAAGATGCGACTGCGCCGACTCCGGCGCGGGTCGCGGAGATCGAGCGTGAGACGAATCACGACGTCGCGGCGTTCGTCGATGCCGTCGCCGAGGGCCTTGGAGAGGACGGTCGCTGGTTTCACTACGGCCTGACCTCCTCTGACGTGCTCGACACGGCGCTGTCGCTCGCCGTGCAGGACGCCGGGGCGCTCCTCCTGGAAGGTGTCGACCGCGCGTTCGCCGTCGTCGTCGCCCGCTCGGAGGAGCACCGGGCAACGGCATGTATGGGCCGCACGCACGGGGTCCACGCCGAGCCGACGACGTTCGGGCTCAAGCTTGCGAGCTGGGCCTTCGCTCTCGATCGCGACCGGGAGCGGCTTGCCCACGCGATCGAGGGCCTGCGGGTCGGCAAGCTCTCGGGCGCCGTCGGCACCTATGCGTCCGCGCCGCCCGAGGTAGAGCGGATCGCCTGCGAGCAACTCGGCCTGGAGCCCGCCCCCACCTCGACGCAGATCCTGCAACGCGATCGCCACGCAGAGCTGCTGTCGGCGCTGGCGCTCGTGGCCTCGTCGCTCGACCGCTTCGCAACCGAGATCCGCCACCTCGCCCGCACCGAGGTGCGCGAGGTCGAGGAGCCGTTCGGTCAGGGCCAGAAGGGCTCGTCGGCAATGCCGCACAAGCGAAATCCGATCACGGCCGAGCGCCTGTGCGGGATCGCGCGCGTGGTTCGCGCGAACGCCCTCGTCGGGCTCGAGAACGTCGCGCTCTGGCACGAGCGCGATATCTCGCACTCGTCAGCCGAGCGCATCGTCCTGCCCGACTCCTTCCTGGCGGTCGACTACATGCTCGACCGGTTCGCGTGGCTCGTCGAGGGCCTCGTCGTCCGCGAGAACAGGATGCGCGAGAACCTCGAGTCGAGCCACGGGCTCTACTTCAGCCAGCGGCTCCTGCTCGCCCTCGTCGAGTCGGGGCTCTCGCGCGACGACGCCTACCGCCTCGTCCAGCGCAACGCGATGCGGGCCTGGGACGAGAGCCTCGATTTCGGTGAGCTCGTCCGAGCAGACCCCGAGATCGGAGGTCGAGTCGACCTCGACGAGGTGTTCGATCCCGGCGCCTTCACGGCGCACGTCGATGTCGTCTTCGAGCGGCTGCGCGCCCTCGTTGCGACACGACGAGAGGGCGCGCGTGTCTGACGGCGTGCATCTCGCGAGCGGGAAGGTCCGCGAGATCTATGCGCTCGACGAGGACCGGCTGCTCCTCGTCGCCTCCGATCGGATCTCCACGTTCGACGTGATCCTGCCCACGCCGATCCCCGACAAGGGACGCGTGCTGACGGCGATGTCGGCGTTCTGGTTCGCCCGGACGCGCGAGATCGTGCCGAACCACTTGCTCGAGCTTCGTGACGACGGCCGCTCGACCGTCTGCAGGCGACTCGAGATGCTGCCAGTCGAGCTCGTCGTGCGCGGGTTCCTGTCAGGCTCGGCCTGGGTCGACTACAGCGGCTCGGGCTCGGTGTGCGGCCAGGCACTGCCGCCCGGTCTCCAGGAATCAGGCCGTCTGCCGGAGCCGATCGTGACGCCGGCCACGAAGGCGGAGGAGGGCCACGACCTCAACATCACGGAAGCGGAGGCCGAGGCGTTGTGCGGCGTCGAGCACTATTCCGTCGTACGGGAGGCAGCACTTCGCCTCTACGCATACGCCTCGGCGCACGCCGAGACGCGCGGCCTGATCCTCGCCGACACGAAGTTCGAGTTCGGCATCGACCGGGAGGGCATCGTGACGCTCGGCGACGAGGCTCTCACGCCCGACTCGTCCCGCTTCTGGCCGGGTGACGTGTACCGGCCGGGCGGCCCGCAGCCGTCCTTCGACAAGCAGTACGTGCGGGACTTCTGCCTCTCGACCGGATGGGACAGAACCTATCCCGGCCCCGAGGTTCCGGACGATGTCGTGGCCGGGACGCGCCGCCGGTACGTCGAGGCGTTCGAGCGACTCACCGGGATCGGCTTCGACGTCTATCTCTCCGACCCGAGGGTGGTGCTGTGAAAGCGACCGTGCTGATCCGTCCGAAAGAAGGCATTCTCGATCCCCAGGGTGAAGCGGTCGAAGGCTCATTGCGGAAGCTCGGCTACGGCGTGTCCGGGGCCCGCGTCGGCAGGCTGGTCGACGTCGAGCTCGAGACCGAGGACCCGGCGGAGGCGCGGGCCGCGCTCGACCGGATGGCCCGCGATCTCCTGGCGAACCCGTTGATCGAGTCGTTCACGATCGAGCTCGGAGAGGGAGCGTGAGCGACACGGCGGACTCGGCCGTTCCTCGGATCGCGGTCGTCACGTTTCCCGGCTCGAACGACGACGGTGACGCGCTGCTCGCCCTCGAGCTGATGGGCGCCGAGCCCGTGCGTGCCTGGCACGCGGACGGTGCGCTGCCCGACGGAACCGCCGGGGTCGTCCTGCCCGGCGGGTTCTCGTACGGCGACTACCTGCGCTGTGGCGCCATCGCCCGGTTTGCGCCGGTGATGGATTCGGTCGCCGCATTCGCGGCTACCGGGGGGCCGGTGCTCGGCATCTGCAACGGCTTCCAGATCCTCTGCGAGGCCGGATTGCTGCCGGGCGTCCTCCGCCTGAACCGCCAGCAGCAGTTCCTGTGCTGCGACGTGACGGTCACGGTCGAGAGCACCTCGAGCCTGTTCGCCGCCGACTGGGAGCCGGGCCAGGAGCTCGTGATCCCGATCAAGCATGGCGAGGGCAATTGGTACGGCGGTGCCGAGCTCGTCCGCTCGCTCGAGGCCGGCGGGCAGGTCGCGTTCCGCTACACCGAGGACGTGAACGGCGCCGTCGAGCGCATCGCCGGTGTCACGAACGCGGCCGGCAACGTCCTCGGCCTGATGCCGCACCCCGAGCACGCGGTCGATCCGTTGCTCGGGCCGACGGGCGGCGTCGCCGTTCTTCGTGGGCTGATCGACGCGGCACGCGCGCCCTCCCCTGTCGGCTGAGCACGGGCCGCCGCCGCGCCGTCGGCTGGAGGCGCCTGCGTATCCTCGGGGCGTGTCCGGCCCGCCGAGCTCTCCCTATGCTCCCGATCCCGACGAGACAGCCGTCGTCCCGGCGATACTGTTCGCAGGCTCGTCGGAACCGATCTCGCTCGCGCCCCGCGTCGGCAGAGGAGCTGCTTCCTGGGTGCATCGGGGCGAACCGGGAGCATGCAAGACTGGCTCCGATGTCCATGACGCCGCCGATGTCCGCGACGCGACCGATCGACGTTCGTCGGCTCGGCCCTGCCGACCTCCAACAGCACCTCGACGGCCTCGCGGCCGTCCTGCACGACTGCGTCGCCGGCGGCGCTTCGGTCAGCTACATGGCACCGTTCTCACACGAGCAAGCACGGCTCGAGTTCGAGGCCTTCGCGGCCGAGGTCGAACGGGGACGGCGACTGCTCGTCGCGGCATTTCTGGACGACGAGCTCGTCGGCACCGTGCAGGTGATCCTCGCGGTGCCGCCGAACCAACCGCACCGCGCCGAGATCGCCAAGCTCCTCGTCCGCCGCTCGGCACGGCGACGCGGGGTCGCCGAACTGCTGATGGCCCGCGCCGAGGCCGAGGCGAAGGCGGAGGGCAAGTCGCTGCTCGTGCTCGACACCGTGACCGGCGACAACGCCGAACGGCTGTACACGCGCCTCGGATGGACGCGCGTCGGCGTCATTCCGGGCTACGCCCTCTACCCGGACGGACGGCCGTGCGACACGACGGTGTTCTGGAAGGAGGTCTAGCGCCCCGCAGGCTCGTTCACCGCCCGAGCGCCGCCCGCAGCTCCGGTGTGCGTTCGAGCAGCGCCAGCAGCTTCTTCACGTCGCGCGCCCGCAGCGTGACCGGCCCTCGTCTGGCGCTCCCACCCGTTGCATAGGCGAACCGCACGAGGCGCTCGCCGTCGGCGGTTTCGAGGAGCTCCACAATCGTCTCGAACTGCCGCTCGCCGGCCCGCTGTGCGATGTTGACCCGCTCGAGCGATTGCGCTCGACCCCAAGGCGTCGAGACAGATGAACAGACCGGTGGCGTCGTGGTTGTCGTCATGAGAGACAACGTAGCGACCGATGTGTGCCGTGCCCGTGCCGACTTCGTGCCGGATCTCCGCGGCCCTCGGCACGCGCTAGAGGACGCCGTACTTCTTCCACACCTCGCGAAGGCTCATCCCGGCAAGCAGGTCGGAGCGCGCCTCTCCCTCGAGGCGGTGCTTCGTGCCCACGACCTCGGCGACCTCGGCGGCCAGCGCGCGCGGGATCACGACGACTCCGTCACGGTCGCCGACGACCAGGTCGCCCGGCGCGACCTCGACACCTCCGACGCGTGCTTCGACGCCGATCCCCGTCACGACGGCGCGCGCGAACGTGTCGAGTGGGGAGAGCCCACGTGCGAAGGTCGGGAAACCGAGCTCCTGGATCGCGGCAGCGTCGCGAACGAAACCGTCGATCACGACCCCATGGGCTCCACGTCCGAGGGCGGCGCACGAGAACAGCTCACCCCACGAGGCCGCCCGGACACCGGCCTCGACGACGAACAGCGGGACGTCTCCGGGGCGGAGGCCGTCGAGGGCCGTGATCTCCCCGTCGTAGGGCCTCTCCGGCGCGGAGCTGTCGGAGACCACCACGACGGGAACCGCGACACCGGTGAGCCGGGCTTCAGGCCAGAGCGGCCGGATCGAGCCGTCGAGCACCTGCTCGTGGCGCCCGAGCCGGTCGAGCGCGTCCGAGACGACAGCCGACGGGGCGTCGGCGAGAACGACCCGCGCAGCCGCGTCGATCGCAGCGAAGTCCGTCATGCGGACGCACCATCCGGGCCTGGAGCGCTGCAGCCGGCGAGGTGGTCGTCGACGAGCCCGGCGGACTGCATCAGCGCCTGGATCGTCGTCGGGCCGACGAAGCGGAACCCACGCCGCTTCAGCTCTTTCGACAACGCGGTCGACTCGGGCGTCTTCGCTTCCAGTTCGCCGAGCCTCGCCGGCCTGGCGGAGCGTGGCGGGGGCGCGAACGCCCAGACGAAGTCCGACAACCCGCCGGGAAGCTCGAGCGCGGCGACAGCGTTGCCGATCGTCGCCTCGATCTTCCCGCGATGGCGCACGATCCCCGCGTCGCCGAGCAGGCGGTCGATATCGTGCTCGTCGAAGTCGCGCGACCCGCTCGATGGAGAAGCCGGAGAACGCCCGCCGAAAGCTCTCGCGCTTGCGCAGGATCGTGAGCCAGGAGAGCCCCGCCTGAAAGCCTTCGAGCGAGAGCAGCTCGAACATTGCGTCGTCGCCGCGTGTCGCACGGCCCCACTCGTCGTCGTGATAGGCGCGGTACAGCGGGTCGTCTCCGCACCAGCCGCAGCGGGCGGTTCCATCCGGGTCGAGCAGCAGGTCGGGCATCGATCGATTCTGCCGATCGGTAGCGTCCGGTGCGATGTTCGAGCTGACAGCTGCGAACGCGCCGGACTACCTCGCTCGTCGCGGCATCGTCCCGGCAGGCCTCGGGATCGAGGTGGCCGAGCTCGCCGGCGGGGTGTCCGCCACGGTGATCGCTGCGAGGATCCCGTCGACCGGGACGGCCGTGGTCGTCAAGCAGTCGCTCGCCGCGGCTCAAGGTCGAGGCCGACTGGCGGGCGAAGCAGGAGCGGACCGAGATCGAGGCCGCCGCGCTGCGGCTCTGTGCTCGGCTCACGCCCGGACGAGTGCCGCGCCTTCTCGACCACGATCCGTCGGCGCACGTCATCGTGATGGAGCTCCTTCCCGACGACGCCCCAAACTGGCAGGCGGAGGTGGCCGCCGGCCGGGCGCACGCCGGCGTCGGGTCGTGGGCGGGGGAGACGCTCGGGCTGTGGCACGCGCAGACGGCGGGCGATCCCGCGGTCGCCGCAGCCTTCGACGACTTCGAGTCCTTCGAGCAACAGCGCCTGAGCCCGTTCTACGAGACCGTGATCGAGCGCCTGCCCGAGGCTGCCGACGACGTTGCGCGTCGGCTCGAGGAATTGCACGTGCGACGCTGCTTCGTGGACGGCGATTTCGCGATGAAGAACATGCTCGTGGGGCGCGACCGGAACTGGGTGCTCGATTTCGAGGTGGCGCACTACGGCAACCCGATCTTCGATCTCGGCTTCTTCCTCTCGTTCGTCGTGCTCTCGGCAGTTCGCTGGCCCGCGCTGGAGCAGGACCTGCGCTCCCTCGCAGACGGATTCAGGGCTGGCTACGCCGAGGCTGCGGGTGGTCGCTTCGCGGGCGACGACGACGATGTGACGGCGCACACCGGCTGCCTCGTGCTCGCCCGAACCGATGGCAAGTCACCGGCCCAGTTCCTCGACGGAGCATCGCGCGCGGACGCCCGCGCTGTCGGCCTCGCGCTGCTTCGCAACCCCGAGCGCGGGCTGTGGCAATGGGCCGTAGCCGGCCGGTGCGAGACACCGCTGCGTGCGGGCCGGGTTGCACCGCGCCGACCGGACGACGATGATCGACGGGTTCGTGAGCACTCGGTCCCGATCCCAACCCGATTCGCCTCCCGCTCCGGTGCCCGACGGCAACGCCGGCACCCCGGTGATCCGGGCCAGCAACATCTGGAAGATCTTCGGCCCCAAGGCCGACCGGATCATCGGCACGCCCGACGCGGACCTCCCGCGCTGCCGAGCTCCGCGCCAAGACGGGCTGCGTCGCCGCCGTGCGCGACGTCTCGCTCGAGGTGTGGCCCGGCGAGGTGTTCGTCGTCATGGGCCTCTCCGGCTCGGGCAAGTCGACGCTCGTGCGGACGCTGATCCGGCTGATCGAGCCGACCGCGGGAGCGATCGAGATCGCCGGACGGGACGTGATCGGCAGCCAACGCCGCCGGAGCTGCGCGAGCTGCGCCGCCACAACGTCTCGATGGTCTTCCAGCACTTCGGGCTGCTCGCCCACCGCCGCGTGATCGACAACGTCGCGTTCGGCCTCGAGATCCAGCGGAGTCGGCAAGGCCGAGCGGCTCGCCAAGGCACGGGAGATGCTCCGCCTCGTCGGGCTCGAGGACGTCGAGAACTCGTTCCCGGACCAGCTCTCGGGCGGCATGCAGCAGCGCGTCGGCGTCGCGCGCGCGTTCGTCGGCGACCCGAAGGTGATGCTCTACGACGAGCCGTTCAGCGCGCTCGACCCGCTGATCCGCCGCGACATGCAGGACGAGGTCATCCGGCTGCAGCACGAGACCGGCAAGACGATGGTCTTCATCACCCACGACCTCCCCGAGGCGCTGCGGCTCGGC
Source organism: uncultured Thermoleophilia bacterium (assembly GCA_963799905.1). Taxonomy (GTDB): domain Bacteria; phylum Actinomycetota; class Thermoleophilia; order Gaiellales; family Gaiellaceae; genus Gaiella. The sequence continues at coordinate 36,250 of CAWCYU010000005.1, read as the reverse complement.
GACCGCATCGCGATCATGCGCGACGGCGCGATCGTCCAGCTCGGCACGCCGGAGGAGCTCGTCGGCTCGCCGGCGGACGACTACGTCGCGAACTTCGTCCGCGACATCCCGCGCAGCCATGTGCTGACGCTGCGCTGGATCATGCGCGAGCCTGGCCCGGGCGACCGCTCGACGGGCCGCGGCTCGACGTCGGCGACGACCGTGCGGGACGCGGTGCCGGTGCTCGCCGCGAGCGAGAAGCCGGTCTGTCGCGGTGCGAGGACGGCGCAGCCGTCGGCGTCGTCGACCGGGTCGCGGTGCTGAAGGCGATCGCCGGCGAGGAGCGCTAGCGCCCGCTCCGGACGAGCTCGCTGATGTCGATCGCGACCGACCTCGTCACCGTCGTCCCGGGCTCTCGCATCGCCCGTGGTGGCGCGGGCGCATCGTCCAGGTCGCCGTCGTGGTCGCCGCGATGGTGCATCGTCTATCGCGCCTTCGGCGGGCGACCATCCCTGGCCCGACGTCGCTGGCCTGGAACGCGCTCTCGGCCAAGCTCGACGCGTTCCAGTCCTGGCTGCTCGACCAGCGCACCGCCGAGCACCGAGAGCCTCGTTCTTCAGGATCTTCAACGGCTTCGCGACCTTCGTCGACGACCTCGTCGCCTGGCTCGACGCGCTTCCTCCTCTGGCTGACCTGGCTCGGCACGGCCGCCGTCGGCACGCTCGTCGTCGCTCCGCTTCGGCGGCGTCGCGGCCGCGGTGTCGTCGGCTCGCGCCTTCGCCTCGTTCGCGCTGCTCGGGCTCTGGGAGGCGAGCATGCGAGACGCTCGCGCTCATGCTCGCCGCGGTCGGCGCTCTCGCTCCTCGTCGGGATGCCGCTCGGCATCGTCGCCGGCCGCTCCGACCGCTTCCAGGCGCGCGATCTCGCCGGTGCTCGATGCGATGCAGATCATCCCGGCCTTCGCGTACCTGATGCCGGTCGTGATCCTGTTCTCGGTCGGCCCGGCCGCCGCGGTCGTCACGACGATGATCTACGCCGTCCCGCCGGCCGTCCGGATCACCGCGCTCGGGATCCGCGGCGTCGCGACGAACACCGTCGAGGCCGCCGCCTCGATGGGCGCGACGCGCAGGCAGATGCTCGGCAAGGTGCAGCTGCCGCTCGCGCGCCGGATGCTGCTGCTCGGCGTCAACCAGACGATCCTGTTCGCGCTCTCGATGGTCGTGATCGCCGGCCTGATCGGCGGCGGCGGGCTCGGTGCGGTCGTCACGAGCGGGCTGTACACGAACCCCGCGCTCGCGATCCTCGCCGGGATCGCGATCGTGATCATGGCGATGGCCCTCGACCGCTCGACCGAGGCGATGGCGAGCCGCACGGACCCGACGAAGCGGCACCTCGACGATGCCACGCGCGTCGCGGCTGCGCCGCTTCTCGCTCGCTCGTCGTCGTCGTCGGCGCGGCGTCGTCGCGGCCTCGCAAGCTGCTCGGCGTCTCGTCGATCTATCCGGACGAGACGCCGGGCGGCAGGTCGGCCACGTCCAGGCCTGGCTGCTGACCCAGATCCAGAGCGTGCTCGACTACGTGCAGAACCCGACGTCGTGGGTCTTCCAGATCACCGAGCCGATCGGGAACTTCCTGCTCACCAAGGCGCTGCTGCCGCTTGCAGGGATTCCTGATCGAGACGCCGTGGTTCGTCACGCTCGGCGGGCTGACGCTGATCGCGTACCTGATCAGCGGCCTCCGGCCGGCGATCACCACGTTCCTGATGCTCGCCTGGATCGGCGTCATGGGCGTCTGGGCCCTCGCGATGGACACGCTCTCGCAGGTGCTCGTCGCCACCGTGCTCGCGGTCGTGATCGGCGTCGCGCTCGGCGTCTGGGCGGCGGAGAGCACCGCGGTGTCGAAGACGCTCCGGCCGATCAACGACGTGCTGCAGACGCTGCCGCAGCTCGTCTACATCATCCCGTTCATCTATCTGATGCCGGTTTCCATCGTCCCAGGAATCATCGCCGGTGTTCTCTACGCCTTCCCCGTGGTCGTCCGCCTCGTCGAGCGCGGGGTCCGCGACGTCGCTCCCGAAGCCGTCGAGGCGGCGGGGGCGTTCGGGGCTACCCGGTGGCAGATCCTGACGAAGGTCAAGATCCCGCTGGCGGGCGATGCGATCATGCTCGGTGTCAACCAGGGGATCGTGATGGTGCTCGCCGTCGTCGTGATCGGCGGCCTCGTCGGCTCCGGCGGCCTCGGGTACGAGGTCGCCCAGGGTCTCGTCCGAGGCCAGTTCGGACAGGGCGTGATCGCATCGCTCGCGATCCTCGCGCTCGGAATCGCCCTCGACCGCGTCACGCAGGGCACCAGGCGCGCACGGAAGGACAGCATTGGATGAAGATGCACTCGGAACACACACGGCAGAACTACACAAGGAGGGTCAAATGAGGGATCGTCTCGGTTCGAGGCGCGCCCGCCTCACGGGGTTCAGCGTCACGGCGCTCGTCGGCATGGCGCTCGTGGCGCTCGTCGTCGTCACGGGGGCGCTCGCCGGTGGTGCACGCTCCACCGCCTGCGGCACGGTCAACCTGAACGAGAACGCGTGGGCCGGCTCGACATCGAACGTGTACGTCGTCAAGTACGTGCTCGAGAAGAAGCTCGGGTGCAAGGTCAAGGTGACCGACATCACCGAGGGGCAGCCGAACTTCCAGGCGATGGCCGACGGCAAGATCGACGCCGTGCTCGAGGACTGGCAGAACCTCGCCTCGTTCCCGCAGTACACGAAGAACGGCTCGCTGGTCAACCTGGGCAGCAACGGCATCACGGGCGTGATCGGCTGGTACATCCCGCGCTACCTGCTCCAGCAGTACCCGCAGTTCAAGACGTGGAAGGGCCTGAAGGGCAAGGAGAGCGTCTTCAAGTCTCCCGAGTCCGGCTCGCAGGGGATGTTCCTCGGCGGCGACCCGTCGTACGTGCAGAAGGACTCGGCGCTGATCAAGGGCCTCGGCCTCGACCTGAAGCACGTGGTCGCGGGCGCGGAGCCGGCCCAGGTCGCACGCTGGAGCCAGCTCTACAAGCAGAAGAAGCCGGTTCTCTTCTACTGGTACGACCCGCAGTACCTGAACGCCCAGTACGACCTGGTGCAGGTGCAGCTGCCCGCGCGCTTCAAGGGCTGCCAGGACGACGAGAAGAAGCTCAAGGCGGGAGGCAACGCGAAGGCGTACGCCTGTGCCTACCCGTCCTACCGGCTCGACAAGGTGATCAGCGGCAAGTTCGCCAAGAGCGGCTCGCCGGCGGTCTCCGTGATCAAGAAGTTCAAGTGGACCTCGGCCGACCAGAACACGGTCGCGAACCTGATCGCCGGCAAGAAGCTGAAGCCGGACAAGGCCGCCGAGCAGTGGGTGAAGGCGAACCCCGGCAAGGTCAACGCCTGGCTCGCGAAGTAGACGTTCGGGTGGCCGCGGTGAGATCTCACCGCGGCCACCGACCTTTCCGTGATCCACGCGGCAGCCCCACCAGTGTGATATACACGTCGTATATCAGCCGCGCCGTATCCGCTTGACGTTGCTTCGCCCGAACCGATCTCCCTCAGCGATCGGGCAGCGCAGAGCATCCGCCAGCTGATCGTCACACTCGAGCTTGCGCCGGGCTCGCCGGTCAGCGAGCGCGAGCTGATGGAGCGGCTTGGGCTCGGTCGCACACCGGTGCGGGAGGCGCTCCGAACGCTCGCCCAGGAGAAGCTCGTCACGGTGTATCCGCGTCGCGGGATCGTCGTCTCGCCCGTCGACGTCGGTGACCTAGGGGCACTGTCGGAGGCGCGTCTCGCGCTCGAGAGCTTCGCCGCACGCTGCGCCGCCGAACGCGCGAGCGCCGAGGACAGGGCGATCGCACGGGCGCTGCTGGACGAGCTACCCGGCGTCGGCGATGCCGGCGACGAACGGGCGCTGATCGAGCTCGACCAGCGCATCCACCGTCACGTCTATCGGTGCGCTCACAACCCTTTCATCGAGTCGACGCTCGAGGAGTACTACGTCCTCACACTCCGGATCTGGTTCCTCGCTCTCGACCGCGTGGCCAGGCTCGACGACGCCGTCACCGAGCACCGCGACCTGCTGCAGGCGATCTCCGCCGGCGAGGCCGAGCGGGCCGAGGACGTGATGCGCCGTCACATCGAAGGCTTCGAACGGGCGATTCGCGCTGCGCTCTGATCACGACCCACACCCCTGAGGAGACCACCGCCATGAGCACCTTCCCAGACCGCGCCCGAGCCATTGTGATCGGCTGCGGCATCGTCGGTAACAGCCTCGCCTATCACCTCACGAGGCTCGGCTGGACCGACGTCGTCCAGATCGACAGGGGGCCGCTGCCCAACCCGGGCGGTTCGACAGGCCACGCCTCCAACTTCATCTTTCCGGTCGACCACTCGAAGGAGATGACGCAGCTGACGCTCGAGTCGCAGCGCCAGTACGTCGAGATGGGCGTCAACACGGAGTGCGGCGGCATCGAGGTCGCACGCAGCGAGGAGCGGCTGGAGGAGCTCCGGCGCCGGATGGCGTCGGCGAAGTCGTGGGGCGTCGACTCGGCGCGGCTCGTCACCCCCGGGGAGATCAAGGAGCTCGTGCCGTACATCGACGAGTCGATCCTGCTCGGCGGCTTCTACTGCCCGACCGTCTCCGTTGTCGACTCGCTGCGCGCGGGCACGATCATGCGCGAGCGAGGGATCGACTCGGGCGGCCTGCAGGTGTTCGCGAACACGGACGTCTCGGGACTCGACGTCGAGAGCGGACGGATTGCGCGCGTCCACACCTCGCGGGGAACGGTCGAAGCGGAGACCGTCGTGATCGCCTGCGGCGTCTGGAGCCCGCTGCTCGCGCGCATGGCAGGAGCGCACATCCCGCTCACGCCGGCCGTCCACCAGATGATCGACGTCGGCCCGGTGCCGCGCTTCGAGGCTTCGTCTAGCGCAATCGAGTTCCCGATCGTGCGCGACATGGACGTCTTCATGTACGAGCGGCAGGACGGGGTGGGGCTGGAGATCGGCTCCTACGCCCACCGCTCGATCCTCCACGACCCGGAGGAGATCCCGTCGATCGAGGAAGCGGCGCTCTCGCCGACCGAGTTCCCTTTCACGCAGGCCGACTTCGGGCCACAGATGGAGCACGCTCTCGAGTTGATGCCCGAGATCGTCGGTGACGAGTCGGTCGGCGTGAAGTACGCGATCAACGGCCTCATCTCGCTGACGCCCGACGGGATGCCGATCCTCGGCGAGACGGCCGAGGTGAAGGGCCTCTGGTCCGCGGCCGCGGTGTGGGTCAAGGAGGGCCCCGGTGTCGGCAAGTCCCTGGCCGAGTGGATGGTGCTCGGCGAGTCCCACATCGACCTGCACACGTCCGACGCGAGCCGCTTCCACGACCACCAGAAGACGCGGGCCCATGTGAAGGCGCGCACGTTCGAGGCGTTCCCGAAGACGTACGGGATCGTGCACCCGGGCGAGCAGTGGGCGAGCGAGCGCGGGATCAGGCGCTCGCCCATGCACGAGCAGGAGAAGGCGCTCGGAGCGGCCTTCTACGAGGCGGTCGGATGGGAGCGCCCACAGTGGTACGAGGCGAACGCGCCGCTCGTCGAGCGCTACGGGGTCGAGTCCCGCGGGGCGGAGTGGGATGCCCGTTGGTGGTCGCCGATCGTGAACGCCGAGCACCTCGCGATGCGCGAGCACGCCGGCATCTTCGATCTCTCGGCCTTCGCGATCTTCGACGTGCAGGGCGCGGGCGCGCTCGACGCGCTCCAGCACGCCGTCATGGCGCAGATGGACGTGCCGGTCGGGCGCGTCGTCTACACCCCCGTCCTGAGCCAAGGCGGCGGCTTCAAGTCGGACCTGACGATCATGCGTCTCGGCGAGCAGGAGTTCCGCATCGTGACGGGCGGCGCACACGGCATGGCCGACCGCAAGCTGTTCCTGGACGCCCTGCCCGGCGACGGCTCGGCGAGCCTCGTCGACGTGACCACGGCCTGGACGACGATCGGCGTGTGGGGGCCGCGGGCGCGCGACATCCTCGCGAGCGTGACCTCCGACGACGTCTCCAACGACGGCTTTCCCTTCGGCCGCTGCCGCACGATCGAGATCGGCTCACAGCTCGCCCTCGCCTCCCGCATCTCCTATGTCGGCGATCTCGGGTGGGAGCTGTACGTACCGATCGAGCAGGGAGCGCGACTGTGGGACGTGCTCTGGGAGGCCGGCGCACCGCACTCGCTGACCGCCTGCGGGATCGGTGTCTACGGCACGACGGGCCGGCTCGAGAAGGCCTACCGGGCCTACGGCGCCGAGCTCGAGACCGAGTACAACGTGGTCGAGGCGGGTATGCAGCGGCCGAAGGTGAAGGAGCAGGACTTCGTCGGGAAGGAGGCGCACCTGCGCCACCGCGAAGAGGATCCGGCCGCGATCCTGTGTACGCTCACGGTCGCCGATCACACGTCTGCGGCGGGAGTCGAGCGCTACCCACTCGGCCGTGAGCCGATCACCCTGCGCGACGGCACGCCGATCACGGACGCCAAGGGCCGCCGCTCGTACGTGACGAGCGCCGGCGCCGGCCCGTCGCTCGGCACCTACATCCTGCTCGCCTACCTGCCCCCCGAGCACGCGGTCGAGGGCTCCGCCGAGCTCGCGGTCGAGTACATGAACGAGCGCTTCCCGGTCACGGTCGCCGTTGCCGGCTCGACCGCTCCCTTCGATCCCGAGAATGCGAGGATCCGGTCGTGAAGGTGCTCGTCTGCGTGAAGCGCGTGCCCATGACCGGCGGTCGGATCGTCCTGACCGAGGACGACCAGGCGATCGAGACCAGGCACCTCGGCTTCGCGATCAGCCCGCACGAGGAATGCGGGATCGAGGAGGCGGTCCGGATCGTGGAGCAGCAGGGCGGCGAGTCGGTCGTGCTGACCCTCGGCCCCGCCGATGCGGAGGAGCAGCTGCGTGATGCGATGGCGATCGGGATCGATCGAGCGCTCCACCTCGTCACCGACGGGGAGGAGTGGGACCCCGAGGCGACAGCGGGTGCGATCGTGGAGGCGATCACCGCCGACGAGGCCGCCTCGGGCCCGTTCGACCTCGTCTTCTTCGGGAACGAATCTGCCGACTCCGGCGGCTTCCAGATCGGGCTGCGCACCGCGTACGCCCTCGGCCGACCCTGTGCGACCGGGCTCAAGGCCGTCGTCGTCGAGGGCGGCGCCGTCCGCTGCGAGCAGGAGATAGGAGCCGGCCGCGACGTCTACGAGTTGCCTCTCCCGGCGGTCGTGACCGTGCTCGAGGGGCTCAATCTGCCGCGCTACCCGTCTGTGCCCGGCCGCATGCGCGCGGGGCGCAAGCCTCTCGAGGCGACGACTCCGACGCGGCCGGCATCGCGTCTCGAGCGCCTGCGGCTCGTCGTCCCGGAAGGAGACGCCAGGCAGGCCGAGGTCCTCGGCCACGGCCCCGATGCGGCGGGCGCGGTCGTCGACCTCCTGCAGCGGATCGGGGTGGCGTCGTGAACCTCGTCCTCGTCGAGCACGCCGACGGCGTCGCCACCGACGTCTCGCTGCAGGCGCTCGACGCTGGCGGCCGGGCTGGGGGAGAGACCCATGCAGTGCTGATAGGCCCCGGCGGGGCGGCGGCTGCGCAGAACCTGGCCGTCGGAGTCGCTCACGTCGCAGAGCACGACGCGCTCCAGGCGTTCGCGCCCGACGCCTGGGCGGCGATCGTCTGTGCGGTGGCCGAGCGGATCGGCGCGACGGCGATCGTCGCCCCCGGATCCGCGCATGCGACCGACGCGATGGCACGCGCCGCGGTAAGGCTCGGCGAGCCCCTGGCGGCGAACTGCACCACCGTCACCGCCGGCGATCCCGTCACGCTGACGCGGATCCGTTGGGGCGGCAGCCTGCTCGAGGAGGCGCGCCTGCACGCAGGTCGGGCGCTCGCTGACCGTGGCGCCGCACACGGTGGCCGCTGCCGGGCCGGGCACACCGGGCTCGGTCGAGCCGTTCACGCCCGATCTCGCCGAGGCCGACCTCGTCGTCAGGGTTCGGGACAGCGTCGCACCACCCGCCGGCGGCGTGTCGCTCGCCGACGCGAAGGTCGTGGTCACGGGCGGGCGCGGCGTCGGCTCTGCCGAGGGCTTCGCCGCCGGTGGAGGAGCTCGCCGCACTGCTCGGCGGTGCCGTCGGCTGCTCGCGCGCGGTGACGATGTCCGGCTGGCGCCCGCACACCGATCAGGTCGGGCAGACGGGCAACAAGATCGCGCCCGAGATCTACATCGCCTGCGGGGTGTCGGGGGCGACGCAGCACATCGCGGGATGCAAGGGCGCGAAGCGGATCCTCGCGGTCAACACCGACCCCGAGGCGCCGATCATGTCGGTTGCCGACTACGCGGTCGTGGGTGACCTGCACGAGGTGCTGCCGGCGATCTCGGCCGAGCTGCGGAGGCGCGGCTCGTGATGTCAGCGAAGCCCAGGACCGCCGGGAAACCCTGGAGACAGGCTGAAGCCTGTCACCGCCTCCCGTGACCGCGGTTTCTGCGCTTGCGCTCGTCCTCGTGCTCGGGACAGCGGGCCTGCTGTTCGGGCGCCGGGCGCTGCTGCTGTTCCGGCTCGTCCGGATGGGCAAGCCGGTGCAGCGGTTCGACGATGTGCCCCTCCGGGTGCGCAACGAGGCGGTCGTCGTGCTCGGGCAGAAGAAGCTGTTCCAGCGGCTCGTCCCGGGCCTGATCCACGCGCTCATCTTCTGGGGCTTCCTCGTCCTGTTCCCGACGATCGTGATGGCCCTGATCGCCGCCGTCGCGAAGGGCGCGACCCTGCCGTGGCTCGGGCACCAGGGGTGGTTCGCGCTCCTCGTCGACCTCTTCGTCGTGCTCGTGCTCGTCGGGGTCACGGCCGCGTTCTGGATTCGCAAGGTGCAGCGGCCGGAGCGCTTCAAGGGCAGCCACCTCGGCGAGGCAGACCTGATCCTCGGCCTGATCGCGCTGATCGTGCTCACCTTGTTGCTCTGGCACGCGGCCCTGATCGCGACAGGGCTGAACGAGTGGCCTGCCGGCTGGTCACCGCTCTCGAACGCGATCGCACAGGAGTTCGGCACGGGTACCTGGGCCGAGGTGCGCGAGCGGCTGCTCGTCTGGGCGCACGTGTTGATCGTCGTCGGCTTCCTCGCGTATCTCCCGCATTCGAAGCACCTCCACATCGCGACCGCCGCGATCAACGTCTGGTTCGGCCGCACCCGCAGGCGCGGCCGGCTCGAGCCGCTCGACTTCACCGTCGAGGACGAGAGCGCGATGCGCTTCGGCGCCGCCACGGTCGCCGACCTGACGTGGAAGCAGATGGTGGACACGATGTCGTGCACGGAGTGCGGCCGCTGCCAGGACGTCTGCCCCGCCTACGCGACCGGCAAGGAGCTGTCGCCGAAGCTCCTGATCATGGGGCTGCGCGATCAGCTCTTCGCCGAGGGCCCGAAGCTGCTCGCGGCCCAGAACGGCGGCGAGGCGTTCGAGCCGACGCCGCTCGTGCCGAACGCGGTCAGCGACGACGTCGTCTGGGACTGCGTCACCTGCGGAGCGTGCGTGCAGGAGTGCCCCGTCGCGATCGAGCACGTCGACCACATCGTCGACCTGCGCCGCCATCTGGTCATGGTCGAGGGGCGCTTTCCGGCAGACGGCGAGACGATGCTGCGCGACGTCGAGCGCTCGCAGAACCCGTGGGGCAAGCCGCAGGCCGAGCGAGCCGACTGGACCGAAGGGCTCGATGTGCGCGTGCTGCAGGCCGGCGAGCCGCCGCCCGAGGTGCTCTACTGGGTCGGCTGCGCCGCGTCCTTCGACGAGCGGGCCCGCACGACCGCCCGGTCGACCGCGAAGCTGCTGCAGGCGGCGGGGGTGGACTTCGCCGTCCTCGGCCCGCGTGAGTCGTGCACCGGTGATCCCGCCCGGCGGATGGGCAACGAGTACACGTTCCAGTCGTATGCCGAGCAGAACGTCAAGACGATGAACGATGCGGGCGTGACGAAGATCGTCGCCAGCTGCCCCCACTGCTTCAACACGCTCGCCAACGAGTACCCCGACTTCGGCGGCGCGTACGAGGTCGTCCATCACACCGAGCTGCTGAGCGAGCTCCTCCAGGAGGGCCGGCTGCAACCGGTCGCCGGTACCGACGAGATCACCTACCACGACTCCTGTTACCTCGCCCGTCACAACGACGTGGTCTCGGCGCCGCGCGAGATCGTCTCGAGAATCGGCAAGCCGCTCGAGATGGCGCGCAGCGGCAAGCGCACCTTCTGCTGCGGCGCCGGGGGCGCGCACATGTGGATGGAGGAGCGGGGCAGCCAGATCAACGAGGAGCGAGCACGCGAGGCGGCAGCCACCGGGGCCTCGACGCTCGCCGTCGCGTGTCCCTTCTGCACGATCATGCTCGACGACGGCGTCAAGCAGAACGGCTCCGACCTGCGGGTCGCAGACGTGGCGACCCTGCTCGCGGAGGCGCTCGACGCGTCGCCGTCGGCGGACGGTCCCTGATCCCCGGACGAGGCTTCCCGGTGTGACGGCCGGGCGCGGGCCGACCCCATCCGCAACGACTGCGTCGTTGCGGCGACCACGATCGCCGCGTAGGTTGTGCGCCATGACCCGGGCGACGCCGTTCGATGGATGGACTGCAGAGCTGCGGGACGAGCTCCACGCGAACGCCGTCAACCCCGCCGTCGGCACCCGGCTCCTGCTCGAGGACGAGGTCGCCCGCCACTGGGAGATCCGCCTCGCTCCCGGCGGGCGAATCGGCTTCCACCGGCACGTGCTCGACTACGTCTGGACGTGCGTGAGCGGCGGCTCGGCGGTCAGTCATACGGGCGACGGCGAGACGCTGGCCGTCACCTACGCCGTCGGCGAGACGCGTCGGCTCTCCTTCGGGCCGGGTGAGTCGATGATCCACGACCTCGAGAACACCGGCGCCGGGGACCTCATCTTCACGACGATCGAGTACCTCTCGTGCGCGAACGAGCCGCAGGCCCTCGACGACGTCCCGTCCGCGGCATGAAGCCTGCCCCGTTCGACTACCACGCTCCGGAGACGATCGACGACGCCCTCGCGCTGCTCGCGCGCGGGGACGATGCGAGGGTGCTCGCCGGCGGCCAGAGCCTCGTCCCGCTCCTGAAGCTCCGCACGCTGAAGCCGGCGGTGCTCGTGGACGTGAACCGCATCCCGGGCCTCGACGCGATCGAGGAGGACAGCGACGGGCTGCGGATCGGTGCGCTCACCCGCCAGCAGGCGCTCCTCGACAGTCCGGTCGCACGCGACGCCCAGCCGCTCCTTCACGCGGCAGGCCTGCACGCGGGGTACCTCGCCACCCGCCATCGCGGCACGGTCGGCGGATCACTCGCGTACGCCGCCCCATGGGCAGAGCTCACAGCCGCTGTCGTGGCGCTCGACGCCCGGATCGAGATCAGCTCCAACCGTGGTGCGCGCACCGTCCCGGCCCGGTCGTTCTTCCACGGCCCGCACGAGACGGCACTCGAGCCGGACGAGCTGCTGACCGCCGTGCACGTCCCCCGTGCGGCACCCCGGACGGGAGTCGGCTTTCACGAGGTCAGCGCGCGCTGTCACGACTACGCGCAGGTCGCGGCCGCGGCGACGATCACCGTGGACGAGCATGGATCCTGCACAGACGCCGAGCTCGTCCTGCTCCACGTTGCGCCCACACCCCGCCGCATCGACGTCTCCTTCCTTCTCGGCGGCCGCGTCGACGCCGCCTCGCTCGAGCACCTCGGCGATGCGCTCGCCGACCTTGATCCACCCGACGACGTCGAGGTCAGCGGGAGACACCGCCACCGCGTCGCAGTCACCCTTGCCCGGCGCGCGTTGCGCGACGCCGGCGATCAGGCGGACGCGGGATGAGCGGGGAACGGGCGATCACGGTCGAGGTCAACGGCCGCGCGCGCGACGGCGTCGTCGAGCCGCGGCTGACGCTGGCCGACTTCCTCCGCGAGCATCTCGACCTGACGGGAACCCACGTCGCCTGCGAGAACGGGTTCTGCGGCAACTGCAACGTGCTGCTCGACGGCGAGACCGTGCGCGCCTGCCTGATGTTCGCCGTCCAGGCCGACGGCCACTCGCTCACGACCGTCGAGGGGCTCGCCGCGGCCGACGGGACGCTCGGCACGCTTCAGCAGGCATTCCACGACAACCACGGCCTGCAGTGCGGGTTCTGCACGCCCGCGATGCTGCTGACTGCGCAGGAGTACCTGGACGCACATCCGGACGGCGGCACCGACCAGGAGATCCGCGACGCGATCAGCGGCGTCCTCTGCCGCTGCACCGGGTATCAGCACATCGTCGAGTCGATCCGCGCAGCCGCAGAAGGAGCCGGATGAGCATCGCCGAGCAGGATCCGAACGCAGCCAAGGTCGCCCGCGAGACGGCCGGCACCGACGTGCCGCGCCGCTGGCTCGGCAAGAGCCTGAACCGGGTCGAAGACCCGCGCTTTCTCCGCGGCCAGGGCCGCTACCTCGACGACATCAAGCTCCCCGGGATGCTCCATGCCGCCGTCCTCCGCAGCCCGCATGCGCACGCGAGGATCGTCTCGGATCGACACCTCGAAGGCCGAGGCCCTGCCCGGTGTCGTCCGCGTCGTCACCGGCAAGGACGTCGCGGCGCATGCAGGCCCGCTGCCCTCGTTCGGCGCCGGCCCGATCGTGCAGGACATGATCGCGATCGAGAAGGTACGCCACTACGGCGAGACGGTCGCGGCCGTGATCGCCGAGAACCGCTACATCGCCGAGGACGCCTGCGACCTGATCGAGGTCGTCTACGAGCAGCTGCCGGTCGTGCTCGACCCCGTTCGCAGCGCGCGAGGACGGCGCGCCGCTCGTCCACGAAGCGCTCGGCACGAACACGGCCTACGAGCGCACGTTCTCCTTCGGTGACGTCGACCAGGCGTTTGCCGACGCGGACCGCTCGGTCACCGCCGAGCTGTACTGGCCGCGCTCGACGGGGATGCCGATGGACACGAACGGCGCGATCGGCGACTACGACCCTGGCACGGGCGTCGTCACGATCCACGCCAACTCGATGAACTTCACCTACTTCCTCTGGTTGATCGCGGGCTCGCTGAAGATCCCGGCGAGCAAGCTCCGGCTCGTGCCCGTGCCTGCAGGCGGCAGCTTCGGCTCGAAGTTCTTCATGCACAAGGTGCCGACGTTCGCAGGATTCCTCTCGATGCTCGTCGGCAAGCCGGTCAAGTACGTCGAGGACCGGATCACGCACATCGTCAACAACGATCACTGCGGCTCGGACCGCCGCTATGAGGCATCGCTCGCGTTCGACGACGACGGCGAGTTCAAGGCTCTGAGGATCTCCTGCATCGACGACTACGGCGCCTACCTCCAGTTCGGCACCGGCACCCACGGCAACGCCCTCTCCCAGATCGTCGGGCCCTATCGGATCCAGCACGTGGAGTACTCGCTGGCCGCGGTGCTGACGAACAAGAACCAGCAGGGCGCGTACCGGGGCTTCGGGGCCGAGGTCTCGAACTGGATCCTCGAGCGGCTCGTCGACATGGCCGCGCGCGACCTCGATCTCGACCGTGTCGAGATCCGGCGGCGCAACCTGATCCCCGCCGGCTCGTTTCCGTACCGGACGCCGACCGGGAACATCTACGACAGCGGCAACTACCAGGGGGTGCTGGCGAAGGTGCTCGAGGAGGTCGACTACGACCACTGGGTCGACTATCGCGCCAGGGCGCGGGCCGAAGGCAGGCACGTCGGGATCGGCGTCGTCGCCTCGCAGGAGCGCAGCGTCTTCAGCTCGACCGAGTTCTGGTTCTGGTTCGACGACCCGCAGTTCACGCCGACCTCGAGCCCCGAGAGCGCCAGCGTCATGATCGACCCGACAGGGCAGATCCTCGTGACGCTGCACTCGCAGTCGATGTGGGGAAACAGCCCCGAGACTGTGGTCTCGCAGGTGGTCGCCGAGGAGTTCGACGTCGACCCGGCGTCGATCGTCGTCACCTACGCCGATTCGCAGAACGCGTTGCCGGGCACGGGGCCGGGTGGCTCGCGTTACACGGTGATGGTCTCCGGCGCCGTTGCCGGTGCGGCGTCGGAGCTGAAGGACAAGATCCGCCGGATCGCGAGCGACAAGCTCGAGGTGGCGGAGGCCGACCTCGAGTTCAGGGACGCCGGAGTCGGTGTCGTCGGGGTGCCCGACCGGCACCTGACGCTCGCAGAGATCGCGCTGACCGCATACATGTTTCGGCTCGACCTGCCGCCGGACATGCCGAGCGGCCTCGCGGCGCAGTCGACGTACGACCACCCCCTCACGACCCTGCCGAATGCAGACCGTTCCGACCTGGGCATCTTCTATCCCTTCGTCGGTCACGCCTGGCACATCGCCGTGATCGAGGTCGACGTCGAGACGGGGAGGCTCACGTTCCTCCGCTATGCCGCCGTTCACGACGCAGGCACGATCGTCAACCCGCGGACGCTTGACGGCCAGGTGATCGGCGGCACGGTACAGGGGCTCGGGACGGCGCTGTACGAGGAGATCCTCTACGACGCGGAGGGCAGGGTCCGCAACGAGAACTTCGACCACTACCACCTGCCGTCGTCACTGGACGTCCCGACGATGACGGTCGGTCACCAGGAGACGCCGTCGCCCTACACCGCGTACGGGATCAAGGGAGCGGGGGAGGGCGGGCGGATGCTGACCCCTGCGATCTTGAGCGCCGCGATCGAGGACGCGCTCGTCGAGTACGGCGTCACGGTCACCTCGCTGCCGATCTCGGCAGAGCAGATCGTCGACTGGGCGAGCCGCACGCCGGGCACCTGACTCCGGCCTCGCCAGATCGTGACGTGAACGTCGAACAGCGTGAGGTGGTCGTCGTCGGCGGGGGGATCGCCGGCCTGACCGCGGCTCACGCGCTCCGCGACCGGGACGTCGTCGTGCTCGAGGCCGGCGAGCGGGCCGGCGGCCGGATCCTCTCGGAGCCGCGTGGCGGGGTGTGGCTCAACTTCGGTGCCCACGTGTTCGGAGGGAGAGAATCCGCCTCGGGCCGGCTCCTCGAGCAGCTCGGCGTTCGTGTGGAGCCCGTGCCGGGCCGGCTCGCGGCCGTGTCGCTCAACGGAAAGCTCGTCGCACGAGGTCCGGTCGAGAGCTTCCCGCTGCGGCTGCCGATGCCGCTGCGCTCCCGCGTCGCGCTCCTCCGCACCGGGCTCAAGCTGCGCCTCGCGGTGCGGCGCTACGCCCGGATCGCCGCCACCAGGCCGGGTGAGGATCCCGCCGACCGCCAGCGTCGGATGCTCGACTTCCTCGACGACCGGTCCTTCGCCGCGTTCGCCGGGCCTCTTCCCGAGGACGTCGACGCCCTCTTCCGCTCGACCTTGACGCGATCCTCCGGCGAGCCGGAGGAGCTCGCAGCGGGGTACGGCGTCGGGTACTTCCACCTGGTCTGGGATCGCAAGGGCGGCCTGTCGCGGAATGTCATCGGGGGCTCCGGGATGGCGATCGACGCGCTCGCCGGAGCGCTGGGAGACAGGGTCCGCCTGGGGGCCGCCGTCACCCGGGTCGAGCGCACGGCGGACGGGGTGCGCGTCGCCTATGCCGCTCCGGGCGGCGTCCGGAGGCTGGAGGCACGCGCCGCCGTCGTCGCGACCCCCGCGTACGCGACCGGCGAGATCGTCACCGGCTTGCCGGGGGACACCGCCGCAGCACTCGCCGCGATTCCCTACGGCCCCTACGTCGTGGGGGCCTTTCTCACCCGCGAAACCGCACCGATGCCCTGGGACGACGTCTACGCGCTCGCGACGCCGAAGCGCTCGTTCAGCATGCTCTTCAACACCGCCAACGTCCTGCGCAGCGCGGGAGCGCCACGGGCGCCTGGCGGCAGTCTCATGGTCTACGCCGCGGCAGGTCTTGCCCGTCGCCTCGACTCGCTGGGGGACGATGCGGTGCGGGATCTCTTCCTCGCGGATCTCCACGCCGTCCTCCCTGCCACGAGGGGCATCGTCGAGGAGGTCGTGATCAGGCGGTGGGAGCGAGGGCTCCCGTTCCCGCGGGTCGGTCGGGCCGGCCTGCAGGCGGCGCTGACGCGACCGCTAGCCCCGATCTGGCTCGCGGGCGACTACCTCGGCACGTGGTACACGGAGACTGCGGTGCAGACGGCGATCGCTGCTGCGCAGGGTGTGCGCGCGGCGCTCGATGCCTGACCCTTGCCACCCGGCCGCTCTCCGCCTAGACTCATATTGTGGAACAGCCGTTCCATATTATGGGCGGGAAGTCATGTCGTTGACGGCGCAGACCGGCACGCAGTCGATCGAGCGCGGAGCGCAGTTGCTCGTGCGGATCGTCGAGGAGGAGGAGGCGCCGACGGTGGGCGAGCTCGCGCAGCTCGCCGGCCTCCCCAAGAGCACCACGTCCCGCCTGGTCTCGGCGCTCGAGCGTCAGGGTCTCGTCCAGCGGGACCCCGCGCGTGGTGCGCTCAAGCCGGGCCCCGTTCTGCTGCGCTACGCCCGGCGCGCGATCTCCGGGACCGACCTCGTCGAGCTCGCCGGAGACGCACTCGAGCGGCTCGCCCGGCTCAGCGGGGAGACCGCGAACCTCGGTGTCGCGACGCCTGCAGCCGTCGAGATGCTGGATCAGCGGGACAGCCGTCACATCCTCGGCTCGACGAACTGGGTCGGCCAGCGGGTGCCCCATCACGGATCGGTGATCGGCAAGGTCTTTCTCGCCGACGGTGCCGTCCCGGTGCCCGACGGGGCGCTCGAGGCGCTCGCACCACGGACGATCACCGATCCGGATGCCCTCCGCCGAGACCTCGAGCGGGTCAGTGCCCGCGGCTACGCAACGGCCGTCGACGAGCTGGAGCCGGGCCTCTGGGCCGTCGCGGCGCCTGTGCGCGACGCCGGCGGTACCGTTGTCGCTGCGCTCAGCGTTTCTGGACCGAATGTCCGCCTGCGCGATGGTCTCCTGGACGAGCTCGGCCGACTCGTCCGCGACGAGGCTGCCACCCTGTCCTCCCGCATCGGCTACGACGTGAAACGAGGTGCTGCATGAGCGAGCCCGAGCCCGAGATCGACCTGAGCGCTCTGTCCGACGACGCGCTCGTGACGCAGATGCACGACGACCTCTACGACGGCCTGGCCGACGAGATCGCGGAGGGAACGAACATCCTGCTCGGGCGCGGCTGGGCGCCCGACCGCGTGCTCAACGATGCGCTCGTGGCCGGCATGCGGATCGTCGGGATCGACTTTCGCGACGGGATCCTGTTCGTCCCGGAGGTGCTGCTCGCGGCGAACGCGATGAAGGCGGGAATGGGGATCCTCCGGCCGTTGCTCGCAGAGACGGGCGTCGAGCGGATCGGCAAGGTCGTGATCGGCACCGTCAAGGGCGACATCCACGACATCGGCAAGAACCTGGTCGCGATGATGCTCGAGGGTGCCGGTTTCGAGGTGATCGACCTCGGCATCAACACCCCGGTCGAGCAGTATCTCGAGGCGCTGGAGGAGCATCAGCCGGAGATCCTCGGGCTCTCGGCGCTCCTCACCACCACGATGCCGTACATGAAGGTCGTGATCGACACGCTGGAGGAGCGGGGGCTCCGTGACGATTACATCGTCCTCGTGGGCGGCGCCCCGCTGAACGAGGAGTTCGGCAAGGCGATCGGCGCGGACGCGTATTGCCGTGACGCAGCCGTCGCGGCCGAGACGGCGCAGGCACTCGTGCTCGCGCGGCGTGCAGCGGCAAAGGCGAATTGAGCGCGAGCCGCGGCATCGACCTCCTCCAGGGGGAAGTCGCCTTCGAGGCCGCCGCTCGGCCGGAGGTGCTCGTTCTCGCCTGCGGTGCGATCGCCCGCGAGGTGCTCGCCGTGATCGACCTCAACGGCTGGACGCACGTCGACGTTCGCTGTCTGCCGGCCCAGCTCCATTCGACCCCGCAGAAGATCGCCGGTGCGGTCGATGCGAAGCTGACCGAGCTCGCAGGGCGCTACGAGAGCGTCTTCGTCGCCTATGCGGACTGCGGCACCGGCGGCGCCCTCGACAGGGTGCTGGACCGGCACGGTGTCGAACGGCTGCCGGGCGCTCATTGCTACGGCTTTCTCGCCGGGAACGATGCCTGGGATGCGATGCAGGAGGAGGAGCTCGGCACCTTCTACCTGACCGACTTCCTGGCCCGGCACTTCGAGTCGCTCGTCGTGCGGCCGTTCAAGCTCGACACGCACCCCGAGCTGTTGCCGATGATGTTCGGGAACTACACACGCCTGATCTACCTGGCGCAGACGGACGATCCTGCTCTGAGGGAGCGCGCCGAGGCGGCGGCAACATTTCTCGGGCTTCCCTTCGAGCATCGCCGCACCGGCTACGGCGAGCTCCAGCCGTCGCTCGTCCGGTTCGTGAACGTGGGGTCCCGTGCCTGAGCTGACGGTCATCTCCTGGCGCGAGATTCCGGCGCAGGTGACGGCGGGCAAGGGCCGGCAGGCGGCCCGCGTGCAGTTGTCGGAGCGCTTCCAGGAGGCGATCGATGCCGCCGCGATGCGTGCAGGGCTGATCGGCACCGATACCTACCTGGAGCAGTGGCGCCGCGATGCGCGACCGTGCGGTGACGACCTCGAAGCCGAGGTGGCGGCTGCCGCCGCGGAGCTCGAGCGCGACTACCCGGACGAGAGGCTCGAGCAGCTCGTCCGCGCGAGCGGAGAGAAGGAGACCCTGTGACGGAGACCATCCTTCGCTCCGCCTGCAAGGAGGTCGTGATCGGGTTCGACCGCCCGTTCGTGGTGATCGGAGAGCGGATCAACCCGACCGGCCGCAAGCAGCTCGCCGAGGAGATGAAGAACGGCAACTTCGAGACGGTGATCGCCGACGCGATCGCACAGGTGGAGGCAGGCGCCCAGATGCTCGACGTCAATGCCGGGATCCCGCTCGCGGACGAGCCCGGCATCCTGCGGCAGACGATCGAGCTCGTCCAGTCGATCACGGATGTGCCGCTCTCGATCGACTCGTCCATCGTCGAGGCTCTCGAGGCGGGGCTCTCCGTCTATCAGGGGAAGGCCCTCGTCAACTCCGTCACCGGGGAGGACGATCAGATGGAGCGGGTCCTGCCGCTCGTCGCCCGGTACGGCGCAGCGGTCGTCGCGATCTCGAACGACGAGACCGGCATCTCGGAGGATCCCGACGTGCGGTTCGCGGTGGCCCAGAAGATCGTCTCCCGGGCCGCTGACTACGGGATCCCGAAGGAGGACATCGTCGTCGATCCGCTCGTCATGCCGATCGGAGCGATGGGCACCGCCGGCAGGCAGGTGTTCCGGCTCGTGCGCCGGCTGAAGGAGGAGCTCGGGGTCAACTCCACATGCGGAGCATCCAACGTCAGCTTCGGACTGCCGAACCGGCCCGCGCTGAATGCGGCGTTCCTGCCGATGGCGATCGCGTCCGGCCTGACCTCCGCGATCACGAGCCCCTTGCACGCCGACGTGCGGCACGCGATCTGGGCCGCCGACGTGATGAACGGGAACGACGAGCATTGCGCGACCTGGATCGCCCGCAACGGGGACTCGGGTGAAGGCGCACAGTCCGGCCGGCGCGGAGGCCGCGACGGCAGGCGGAGGGCGGCCGGGTGACAGGAGTGAGAGCCGTGAGGCTGAAGCCGGCACCGGGAAGAGCCTGCGCCGTGGCTGATCACCTCGTCGTCTTCACGCCCTCGGGCCGGCGCGGTCGCTTCGAGAGCGGCACCACGGTGCTCGAGGCCGCCCGGCGGCTCGGCGTCGACATCGACTCGGTCTGTGGCGGGCGCGGGATCTGCGGCCGCTGCCAGGTCGAGGTGAGCGAGGGTGAGCACGCAAAGCATGCGATCGTCTCCGCGGCCTCCCACCTCTCGGCGGTGAGCGAGGTCGAGAAGGCCTATGCCGCCGACAGGGGCCTGGCGCCTGGCCGCCGCCTCGGCTGTACCGCGTGCGTCGAAGGTGAGCTCGTGATCGACGTGCCGCCCGAGAGCCAGGTGCACCGACAGGTCGTGCGCAAGGAAGCCGACGCGCATCCCATTCACGTGGATCCGGTCGTGCGCCTCCACTACGTCGAGGTCGAAGAGCCCGACCTGGCGAGCCCGACGAGCGATCTCGGTCGCCTGCGCGCCGCGCTCGAGCGCGAATGGCAGTTGCGTGGCCTCGAATGCGACACCCACGTCCTTCCCGTCCTCCAGACGACGCTGCGTGCCGGCGCGTGGCGCGTGACCGTTGCCGTTCACGATGGCGGCGTGATCACGGGCGTCTGGCCCGGCCTGCACGAGACGATGCTCGGGATCGCCTTCGACATCGGCTCGACGACCGTCGCCGGGCATCTGTGCGACCTCGGCAGCGGCGACGTGCTGGCATCCGCCGGCGAGATGAACCCGCAGATCCGGTTCGGCGAGGACCTGATGAGCCGCGTCTCCTACGTGATGATGAACCCCGGCTCGGAGAAGGAGCTGACCCGGGCGGTGCGCGGTTGCCTCGCGAAGCTGACCGCCGAGCTCGCGAACGACGCAGGCGTGTCGCGTGACGACATCCTCGAGGTGACGCTCGTGGGGAACCCGATCATGCACCATCTGCTCCTGGGGCTCGACCCGACCGAGCTCGGGGGTGCGCCGTTCGCGCTCGCGATCGACGAGGCAGTGCGCCGGCCGGCGGTCGAGCTCGGACTGCCGGTCCACCCGGGCGCGCGCGCGTACGTTCTGCCGTGCATCGCCGGTCACGTCGGCGCCGACACGGCGGGCGTGATCCTGTCGGAAGCTCCGTACCTCGGCGACGAGGTCAACCTGATCGTCGACATCGGCACCAACGCCGAGATCGTCCTCGGGAACCGCGACCGCCTGCTCGCCGCATCGAGCCCCACCGGGCCGGCGTTCGAAGGGGCGCAGATCAGCTGTGGCCAGCGGGCGGCACCCGGCGCGATCGAGCGTGTGCGCATCGACCCGGTGACGCTCGAGCCGCGCTACCGGGTGATCGGCAGCGACGTCTGGTCGGACGATCCGGCCTTCAGGGGCACCCTCGTCACCGGCGTCTGCGGCTCCGGCATCATCGAGGCGGTCGCCGAGCTCCACCTCGCGGGGATCCTGACGACGGACGGCACGATCGACGGCGCGCTCGCGGCCCGCTCGCCCCGGATCGTCGCCGACGGCCGCACCTTCGCCTACGTGCTCTCCGCCGGAGAGCCCGAGCTCACGATCACGCAGAACGACGTCCGCCAGATTCAGCTTGCGAAAGCTGCCCTGCACGCAGGCTGCACGCTGCTGCTCGAGCGCTACGGCATCGAGCGCGTGAACCGGATCCGCCTCGCCGGCGCGTTCGGCAACCACATCGACCCGGTCTACGCGCTCGTCCTCGGCCTGGTCCCCGATTGCGACCCCGCGAACGTCACGTCCGCAGGGAATGCCGCAGGCACCGGGTCGAGGATCGCCCTGCTCGACCGCTCGGCACGCGCCGAGATCGAGGATGTCGTCCGTCGCGTCGAAAAGATCGAGACCGCCGTCGAGCCACGCTTCCAGGAGCTGTTCGTCGGAGCGATGGCGATCCCCCACGACACCGATCCCTACGAGAGGCTGCGCGCGGCCGTCGCTCTCCCTCCCCGCCGCGTCGCCGACCCGGCCGAAGGCCGCGGGCGGCGCCGTCGCAATCAACCCGATTCCGCCCAAAGGAGCCCCGCATGACGGAGACGACCCCCCATGACTGAGACGACGGGCGGCCGCCGCGGCGGCGGCCGGGCCGCACGTCAGGCCGCGCGGGCCGTCTCCGACGCAGTCAGCGTCCCCTACATCACGCGGAGCCCTGACGCCCTTCGAGGTGCTCTCCGAGGAGCACCTCTCCCTGATCGAGGAGAACGCGGACACGATCCTGGAGCAGGTAGGGATCGACTTCCGCGACACACCCGAGGCGCTGAGCCTGTTCGCCGAGGCGGGCGCGGAGATCGACGGCGAGCGCGTCCGGTTCCCCCGCGGTCTGGCGCGGCACATCGTGCAGGCAACGGCGCCGTCACGGTTCACGCAGGTGGCACGGAACCCGAAGCACAACGTCGAGATGGGCGGCACGAGCACCGTGTTCGCGCCCGCATACGGGTCGCCGTTCGTGCGCGACCTCGACAACGGCCGCCGCTACGGGACGATCGAGGACTTTCGCAACTTCGTGAAGCTGACCTTCATGACGCCGTACCTGCACCACTCGGGCGGCACCGTCTGCGAGCCCGTCGACCTCCCCGTCAACAAGCGGCACTACGACATGGTCTACGCGCACATGCGGTACTCCGACAAGGCGTTCATGGGCTCGGTCACGCACCCGAGCAGGGCGGAGGACACCGTCGCGATGGCCCGGATCCTCTTCGGCGGCGACTTCCTCGAGACGAACACGGTGATCGTCTCGCTCGCAAACGCCAACTCGCCGATGGTGTGGGACTCGACGATGCTCGGCGCCGCCAAGGCGTATGCCGAGGCGAATCAGGGAGTGCTGATCACGCCGTTCATCCTCGCAGGCGCGATGAGCCCGGCCACGGTCGTCGGGGCTGCGTCGCAGACGCTCGCAGAGGCGCTCGCGGGGATGGCGTTCTGCCAGCTCGTCCGGCCCGGAGCGCCGGTGATCCTCGGCTCGTTCGCGTCGTCGATGTCGATGCAGTCGGGCGCGCCGACGTTCGGGACGCCAGAGCCGGCGCTGATCCTCTACGTGATGGCTGCGCTCGCCCGTCGTCTCGGCGTCCCGTTCCGCTCCGGGGGAGCCCTGACGGCGTCCAAGATCGCGGACGCGCAGGCCGCCTACGAGTCCGCCAACACGATGCAGCCGACGATGCTCGCCGGGGTCAACTTCGTCCTTCACACGGCCGGCTGGCTCGAGGGCGGGCTCGCGATGGGGTACGAGAAGTTCATCCTCGACGTCGATCAGGCCGCCGCCTGGCACGCGTTCGCCAAGGGTGTCGACATGTCGCCGAACGGGCAGGCGCTCGACGCGATTCTCTCGAACGAGCCCGGCACGCATTTCCTCGGCCACCCGCACACGCTCGCGAACTTCGAGAGCGCCTTCTGGCGCTCGTCGAATGCCGACAACGGCAGCTTCGAGCAGTGGGACCTCGATGGCGCGAAGGACGCGAACGTGCGGGCCAACGCGACCTGGAAGAAGATGCTCGCCGCGTACGAGCCGCCGCCGATCGACGACGCGGTCGACGAGGAGCTGCGCGAGTTCATCGAGCGGGCCAAGGCCTCCTTCCCGGACTCGAACGCCTGATGGCGGCAACCTCCATGCCGGTCGGCCAGGCGGCGACCGTCGCCGAGCTCCTGACGCGGTCGCGCTACGAGGTGATCCCGCTCGCCGGCGCCGAGGAGCAGGTGCTCGAGCACGTCCCCCGGGACGTCACGCTCACCGTGACCGCCTCGCCGGTCAAAGGGCTCGACCACACGCTCGACCTCGTCGCGAGGCTCGCGGGCCACGGGTATCCCGTCGTGCCGCATCTCTCGGCGCGCCTGGTCGTCGACCGCACGCACCTGACCGAGCTGATCGCCCGGTTGACAGAGCTCGGTGTGCACGACGTTTTCGTCGTGGCCGGAGACGCCGACCGGCCCGCGGGCGCGTTCGAGGGCGCGTCCGCACTCCTCGACGCGATGAACGAGGTCGGGCATCCGTTCGACCAGATCGGGATCACGGGGTATCCGGAGAGCCATCCGCTGATCGACGACGAGACGACGATCGCGTCCATGTTCGAGAAGGCCCGTCATGCGACCTACATCGCGAGCCAGATCTGCTTCGACTCGCGGGTCACGGTCGGCTGGATCGACAACGTCTGGGCTCGCGGGACGCGGCTGCCCATCCTCGTGGGCATCCCGGGCATCGTGCCCCGCGGGAAGCTCGTGCGCGTCTCGACCCGGATCGGAATCGGCGAATCGCTTCGCTACGTGCGCAAGCACGGCGACTTCGCGGCGCGGTTCCTGCGGCCCGGCGGGTTCAGCCCCGACCGCCTGATCGAGGGCCTCGCGCCGGCGCTCGTCGACCCGGAGCGGAAGATCGCAGGCTTCCACATCTTCACTTTCAACGACCTGGCCGACACCGAGGCGTGGCGGCAGCGCAGGCTGGCCGGCTGACAGGCCCCCGTGTTCGAGCGACCCGAGGCGCGGCGATGAGCCGCTACGACATCGTCATCGTCGGCGGCGGCTCGGCGGGGTGTGCGCTCGCGAACCGGCTCAGCGCCGATCCGTCGACGCGCGTGCTGGTGCTCGAGGCAGGGCGGCCCGACTACAGCTGGGACGTGTTCATCCATATGCCCGCCGGCCTCGCGACTCCGATCGGCAACCGGTACTACGACTGGAAGTACGAGTCGGAGCCCGAGCCCCATATGAACGGGCGCCGGATCTACCACGCGCGCGGCAAGGTCCTTGGCGGCTCGTCGAGCATCAACGGGATGATCTTCCAGCGCGGCAACCCGCTCGACTACGAGCGGTGGGGGGCGGACGCCGGGATGCAGGGCTGGGACTACGCGCACTGCCTGCCGTACTTCAAGCGCATGGAAACCTGCCTTGCCGGAGCCGACGAGTTCAGAGGTGGTGGCGGGCCACTCGTGCTCGAGCGCGGTCCGGCCACGAGCCCGCTCTTCCGGGCGTTCTTCGATGCCGTCCAGCAGGCCGGCTATCCCCTCACCGACGATGTCAACGGCTACCGGCAGGAGGGATTCGCTGCCTTCGATCGCAACATCCACCGGGGGCGCCGGCTGAGTGCCGCGCGGGCCTACCTCCATCCCGTGCTGCACCGACCGAACCTCGAGGTGCGCTGCCGCTCGTTCGTGAACCGCGTGCTGTTCGACGGCACGCGCGCGACGGGGGTCGAGGTGATGGGCAAGGTCGGGCCCGAGCGGATCGAGGCGGGCGAGGTGATCCTCTGCGGCGGCGCGATCAACTCGCCGCAGCTGCTCCAGGTCTCCGGGGTGGGGAATGCACGGGAGCTCGAGGCCCTGGGCGTCGAGGTCGTCCATGACCTCCCCGGCGTCGGTGAGCACCTGCAGGACCATCTCGAGGTCTACATCCAGTACGGCTCGAAGCAACCAGTCTCCGTCGCACCTGCGATGAAATGGCGCAACCGGCCCTGGGTGGGATTCAAGTGGCTGTTCTTCCGGTCGGGCCCCGGCGCGACGAACCACTTCGAGGCCGGCGGGTTCATCCGCGGAGACGACGACGTGGCCTACCCGAACCTGATGTTCCACTTCCTGCCCGTCGCGATCCGCTACGACGGATCGTCGCCTGCGGGCGGCCACGGCTACCAGGTGCACGTCGGCCCGATGTACTCGGACGCGCGCGGCTCGGTCAAGATCACGTCGAAGGATCCCCGGGTACATCCCGCGCTGCGGTTCAACTATCTCTCGACCGAGCAGGACCGGCGCGAGTGGTTGGAGGCCGTGCGATCGGCACGGACGATCCTGACCCAGCCCGCGTTCGACCCGTTCAACGCGGGCGAGCTCTCACCGGGGCCGTCCGTCGAGACCGACGAGGAGATTCTCGCCTGGGTCGCGCGCGACGCGGAGACGGCGCTCCACCCATCGTGCACGTGCAGGCTCGGCGTCGACGAGATGTCGGTGCTCGACCCCCAGACGATGCGGGTGCACGGCGTCGAGGGGCTCCGGGTCGTCGACGCCTCCGTGTTCCCCTACGTGACGAACGGCAACATCTACGCGCCGACGATGATGGTCGCGGAGAAGGCCGCGGACCTGATCCTGGGTGCGACACCGCTCCCGGCGGAGCACGTGCCGTTCTATCGGCACGAAACGCAGCAGACAGGCTGAAAGCCTGTCACCGGCCCGGCGACAGGCTTCAGCCTGTCTCCCGGGCTCTGCGCCTCGGCGGGCGTTCGCCGTCAGGCGCCGGCAACCGAGAGCACGGCCTTGACGATGCCGTCGTACCCGGTGCAGCGGCAGAGGTTGCCCGAGAGGCCGATGCGAACCTCGTCCTCGGTCGGCGTCGGGTTGGCGGCGAGGAGCGCAGTCGCCGAGATCAGCATACCGGGCGTGCAGAAGCCACACTGAACGCCCCCCTGCTCGAGGAACGCCGCCTGCAGCGGGGCCAGCGACTCGCCGTCGGCCAGGCCCTCTACGGTCGTGATCGCGCGGCCCTCGGCCTGCAGGGCGAAGTAGGAGCACGAATTCACGGGCTGCCCGTCGAGCAGCATCATGCAGGCGCCGCACTCGGAGTCGTCGCAGCCCTCCTTCGAGCCCGTCAACCCGATCACGTCGCGCACGGCCGCCAGCAGGTTCGTGCCGGGATCGAGCTCGACGGGGTACGACGTCCCGTTCACGAGCAGCGTTGCGCCGACCCTCATGCCGTCTCCTCTCGCGCGCGCCGGAGCGCCGTCTCGAGCGCGCGCCCGGCGATCACCGCGGCCATCGCGCGTCGGTAATCGGCCGATCCGCGGACGTCCGAGATCGGGGTCGCCGCAGCGGAGACGGCAGCGCCGGCGGCGTCGATCGCCGCGGCCCCGCCGTCGCTGCCGACGAGCGCGGCCTCGGCGTCCGCCACGCGCCTGATCGTGGGCGCCAGGGCGGTCATAGCGATCCGCGCAGCGGTGACGACGCCGTCCGCGAGGGTGACGACGGCGGATGCACCCACGACCGCGATCTCCATCTGGCGCCTGTACTCGAGCCGCAGGTAGGCGCTGCCGGTCCTGGAGCGGGAGCGGGGATCTCGATCGCGACCAGAAGCTCGTCGGCAGCCGCGGTGGTCGTGCCCGGGCCTGTCCAGAGATCCTCGATCGCGACGGAGCGCTCGCCGGCGGGCGAGCGGAGCGTCGCCGACGCACCGAAGCAGACGAGCGGGCCACCCGTCTCCATCGCCGGCGAGGCGTTCATCAGGTTGCCGCCGATCGTGCCCTGCGCGCGGGTCGCGTGCGAGCCGACGATCGCGCACGCGTCGGTGAGCGCGGTGAACCGGCGGGCGGCCGTCTCGCTCGCCACGATCTCCGCGTGGCTCGCCAGTGCTCCGACCCGAAGGCCCCCGTCTTCGAGCGGCTCGACGCCGTGCAGTTCCGCGATGCGGTGGATCGCGACGATCCCCGCAGGCAGCGGTTTCTTGCCGGACCGGGCCCCGACGACGAGATCGGTGCCACCTGCGACCGGCCGGGCACCGGCAGCGACCGCGGCAACGGCGTCGGCGATCGTCGTCGGGCTGGTGAAGGCCTGCACGCTCACGAGCAGGCTTCCCAGACGCGTTCGGGTGTCATCGGCAGCGCATGCACGCGAGCCCCGATCACCTTCGCGATCGCGTTCGCGATCGCCCCCGCCGTCGGCACGCACGGGGGCTCGCCGACGCCCTTGGAGCCCTTCGGCCCGGCGTTCGGTGTGTCGGTCTCGATCCAGGCGATGTCGATCTGCGGGGCATCGGAGGCCGTCACGAGCTTGTAGTCGGTCAGGTGCGCATTGCGTTGGCGGCCCTCCCCGTCCAGCTGCGTGCCTTCCGACAGAGCTTGCCCGATCCCCATCACGACCCCTCCGTAGACCTGGCCGTCGGCGCCCAGCTTGTTCAGGATCACCCCGCAGTCGTGGGCGGCGGCGACCTGGAGCACCCGGGCGACGCCCGTGCCCCGGTCGACCCTGACCCGGACCGCGTGCGCGATCAGCTGCGGCGCATGGAACGACTCGAGGCCCAGGCGGCCGACGCAGCCCTCCGCCGGCGCTTCGGGTGCCGACGGGGTCTCCCCCGCACCCTTGCCGTGGAACGTGCCCTCGCTCGCGAGCTCGGCGATCGTGACCGACTTGTCGGGCGAGCCCTTGACGAAGATGGCGCCTCCTGCGAGCTCGAGATCGTCGCGGGATGCCTCGAGCTGCTCGGCCGCCGCATCGAGCAGCTGGTCGCGGACGTCGACCGCTGCCGCGATCACGGCGCGGCCGCTGTTGAACGTCGTCTGGGAGCCGCACGAGCCCATGTCCCAGGGCGCCGCATCGGTGTCCTGGTAGAGGAGCGAGAAGTCCTCGGGCTGCATCCCGAGTTGCTCGGCCACGTAGGCCGGCATCGCCATCACTGCGCCCGTGCCGTTCTCCTGCGCACCCGTGACGATCGTGCCCGTCCCGTCGTGGTTCAGCTTCACGTAGGCACCGCTGTTTGCGGCGAAGCATGGCCACCAGCCGACGGCGACCCCGATCGCCTCGTCCTCGGGCAGCTCGCGACCGTAGCCGATCAGCTCGACGGCCCGCTCGAGCGTCTCCTTCATCGCAACCCGCTCCAGCACCTGGCCGGTCGCGGTGATCGAGCCGTTCTCGATCAGCGTGCGCCGCCGGAGCTCGACCGCGTCGATCCCGAGCGCCTCGGCGAGCTCGTCCATGTGCTGCTCGAGCGCCCAGCACATCTGGGGCGCCGTCGGGGCGCGGATCGAGGACGACGGCTGGTTGTTCGAGTAGACGAGGGACGACTCGACGTGGACGTTCTCGAGCTCGTACGGCCCGAGGGCGTGCATCGCGGCCATCTGGGCGAAGAAGCCTCCTTCGCCGCAGTAGGCGCCCTTGTCGAGCACCAGGCGCGCCTTGCGGGCGACGAGGGTGCCGTCCGCACGCGCGCCGGTCTCCAGCTCGATCACCATTCCCTCGCGGCGGTGACCGACGGCGAAGAACTCCTCGCGACGCGAGAAGACGAGCTTGACGGGCCGTTGCGCCGCCCTGGCGAGCGCGGCGACGTGGCCCTCGAAGTGGAAGTCGCACTTCGCGCCGAAGCCTCCACCGAGCAGCGGCACCACGATCCGAACGTGCGATTCCGGGATCTGCAGGGTGTGCGCGACGCCTGCGCGCGCCGCGTACGGGACCTGGGTGGACGTCCAGACGGTGACCTTGTCACCCTGCCACTGCGCGACGACCGCGCGCGGCTCGATCGGGACTCCCTGGACGGGATCGGTCACGTACCGTCCCTTGACGACGACGTCGGCCCCGGCGAGCGCCGCGTCTGCATCTCCCTTCACGATCGTCGAATACCCGAGGGTGTTGCGGTCGCGGCCGAGCGCCTCGTCGGCCTCGTATGCTTCCCAGTCGGGATGGAGGAGCGTGGAATCCTCGGCGAGGGCAGCCACGAAGTCGGTCACGACCGGGAGTGGCTCGTAGTCGACCTCGATCAGCGCTGCCGCCTGCTCCGCGATCTCGGCGGTCGTTGCCGCGACGCCCGCGACGATGTCGCCCTCGAAGCGCACCGTGTCCCGTGCGAAGAGGCGCCGGTCCTTGACCATGCCACCGTAGAGGACGTCGGGCACGTCCTCGTGCGTCACGACCGCGAGCACGCCGGGGAGCGCGCGCGCCTTCGTCGTATCGATGCGCGTAATCCGCGCATGGGTGTGGTCGGCGTACCGGAACTTCGCGGTGAGCTCCCCGGCGAGCACGAGATCGGCCGTGTAGCGGCCTGTTCCCGTCACCTTCTCCTTGCCGTCGGGCCGGACGAACGTCCGCGCTTCCTCGACCGTGGCCACCCGTCAGTCTCCTTCGTGTCCGTGTGTGCCTCTATCCAATCAGAGAGCGGTGCGACGGGCAGCCTTCGGCTGCGACCGGGTCAGGGCTGTCCGAGCAGCTCGGTCACGCGCGCGACGACCGCGGGCGTCGCGAGACCTCGGACCGCCAGGGACGTCCGTCGGTGAACGACGTCGTCGGCCCTCGTCGCCCATTCCTCCCGGGCGGCGAAGACGACCTGAGCCGCGATGTCGGGGGCGTCGGGGTGCAAGCGCTCGAGGAGGTCGCCGCGGTCGGTCGCGAGGCTCACGACCCGGTCCGCCCTCGATCCGTAGAAATGGGCGAGATGGGCGGCGACCTGGGGCTCGAGCTCCCAGCCGGTGACGAGGCGCGCGGCGACATTGGTCGCATCCGTTGCTCCGGGAAGCGGCACCGGCCGCCGGTCGACCTCGGACAGCCCGAGCTCGGCCGAGAGGTAGTCGAGCGCGTCGAGGGCGATCCGGCGATAGGTCGTGAGCTTGCCGCCGGCGACCGTCAGCATCCCACCGCTGCCGGTGAGGAAGGCGGTCTCGCGGCGGGCGTCGACGGTCGATCCGTCGCTGGCGGGCAGCACGCGCAAGCCGGCGTAGGTCGAGAGCACGCGCTCCTTGCAGAGCAAGGCCGGCTCGACGGCGACGCCTGCTTCCGCGAGAACTGTCTCGATGTCGTGATCGGTGGCCGTGACCTCGCCCGGGTCGCCTTCGTACAGCGTGTCGGTCGTCCCGAGGAGGAGCATGTCCCTCCCAGGGGTACGCGAACGTGACGCGCACCTGGTCGTGCGGGATCGTCAGGGCCGACGACCAGGGCTCGTCGAGCGGGAGGACGACATGGACTCCCTTCGAGAGTCGCCCGTACGGCTCGACGGTCGGGTCCTCGAGCCTTCGCACGGTGTCGAGCCAGGGCCCCGTCGCGTTGACGACGGCGCGGGCCTCGACGGCGACGATCTCGCCGGAGAGCCGGTCGTGCACCTCGGCCCCCCTGACCCGGCCGGCAACGGTGCGGAGCGAGACGACCTCTGCGTAGTTGAGCACCGTGGCGCCTGCCTCCGCCGCCGCCGTCACGTTGGCCAGGCAGAGGCGGCCGTCGTGGGTCCAGGCGTCCTGGTAGACGCCACAGCCGCGAAGGCCGTCGAGCCGGAGGCCGGGAACGCTTCGCCTCGCCCGCTCGGGCCTGACGAGTCCACCGAGCTTCTCACCGGCGAGCGTCGAGTACGTCCACAACCCCGCCTGAATCGTGGCAGGGCGATATGGGCCGCCGCGGTAGACCGGGAACAGGAACGGGATGCGCCTGACGAGGTGCGGCGCGACGACACGCAGCAGCGCCCGCCGCTCCGTGTGGGCTTCCCGCACGAGCTTCACGTCGCCGAGCCGGAGGTAGCGCAGGCCGCCGTGGATCAGCTTCGACGAGGCGCTCGACGTGGCGCCGCCGAAATCGGCGCGGTCGACGAGCGCGACGCGCAGACCGGCTCGCGCTGCCTCGTTGGCCAGCCCTGCTCCGATGATCCCGCTGCCGATCACGAGGAGGTCGTACGGGGCCCGTGCGAGCTCGGCGCGCGCAGCGGCGCGGCCTGGGCTCACGGCCATAGCGGATTGGTCCAGGCCTTTCCTCCACGCGCGTCCGTCACCTCGACGCGCGCATACGCCGCCGTTCCGGGCAGGTCGAGCCGGGCGGCGGTGATCCAGCCGTCCGGCAGTCGCCTCGAGGATCTCGCCGCCGTAGCGGTAGCCGAGCCGGCCGGCGTGGACCGCGGCGCCGCTCGAGACGCCGAACACGGCGGTGACGCTCCGACACGGGTCGCAGCGCACCTCGACGGAGCCACCACCCGTGGCCGCGTCGAGGATCCGGGGGCCCGTGGTGGCGTAGAAGCAGCCGGTCCGGAGGGCGTCGAGCACGCCCTCGACGGTCTTGTCGGCGCGAACCCAGGTCCAGGCGCGATCCGAGTCGAACCCCGGATGGTGGCTGTCGTCGGTGGCGAGCGCGAAGCACATTCGGCCCGCGGCGAGCAGCTCGTCCCAATGCACCGTCGAGACCCCCCGGCCGATCTCGAGCTCGCAGCCGGCGTTGTAGACCTCGAGGCCCGAAACGGTCTCCGGAAGCTCGAACGACGCGGGCGTGACTCCGGTCCAGTACGGGTGGGCGAGGTAGGCGACGCCGCCGTTCGCTGTGATCCATGCCGCCGTGCCTGGCGAGGTCGCGGCGGTCACCTTCGAGCTCGCCGAGCGCATCGGCGATCCCGAACGCGAGCACGTGCCCGTCGCGATCGCCCGGCAGGAGGCAGTTCAGCTCCGCACTCGGCAGCACGAGAACGCCGTCCGTCGAAGGCGGGTCGCTGCGGCACCAATGGTCCGTGACGGCGAGCACCTGGTAGCCGGCCCGTTCGTAGTGCTTGACGAGCGCGCGGGGCGCGAGCTCGCCGTCGGAATTCGTCGTATGCGCGTGCAGGGCGCACCGGAGCCAGGATCCGGACGTCGACCAGGGATTGTTCATATCCGGCGCACCCTATTGCACTGCCTTCCCGGCGCGACGTACGATCGCGGCGTTCACAATTCCCGGCACAGCCGGGTCCGAAGGAGGATATGTGGAGGACTATCAGGAGCAAGAGTACGAGTTCCTGCGCAGGCTCGAGGATGAGCGGATCGGCCGGCGGACGCTTGTCAAGAGGGGTCATCACCGCCGGTGTCGGGCTGACCGTGCTCTCGCTCTCGCCGTCCGCGCTGGCGGCACGGAAGCAGGTACTCGCGACCCCGCCAACGAGAGGGACGCTCGCCAACCTCAAGGAGATGGTGCAGGAGGCCAAGAAGGAAGGGCATCTGAACACGATCGCGCTGCCGCCCGACTGGGCGAACTACGGCGAGGTCATGTCGACGTTCTCGAAGAAGTACGGCATCGCGATCACGAATGACAACCCCGACGGCAGCTCGGCACAGGAGAACCAGGCGGTCGTCTCGCTCAAGGGCGACCCGCGGGCCCCTGACGTCCTCGACGTCAACCCGACGTTCGCGGTCGCCGGCACGGTCCAGGGCCTGTACGCGAAGTACTACCCCAGGAACTACCCGACGATCCCGCGGGCGATCAAGGACACGCGCGGCCTGTGGATGGGCGACTACTGGGGTTCGGTCACCATCGGGTACAACGGGAATCTCGTCAAGAACCCGCCGAAGTCGTTCGCCGACCTGCTGAAGCCGGAGTACAAGAACCAGGTCGCTCTGAACGGAAGCCCGCTCACGTCGGGCTCGGCGATCGCCGGCGTGTTCGCCGCCGCGCTGTCGAACGGCGGCTCGCTCAGCAACGTCGCGCCAGGGGTGGACTGGTTCGCAAAGTGCAAGTCGGCCGGGAACTTCATCCCGGTGCAGACGGTCCCCCAGACCGTGGCGTCTGGCCAGACGCCGATCTCGATCGACTGGGACTACAACAACTTCGCGTACGTGAAGGAGTTCCCGTCGGCGAACTGGAAGGTGACGATTCCATCAGATGGCCAGTACGGCGGTCACTACGCCCAGGCGATCAATGCCACCGCGCCGCATCCGTGGGCGGCCAGGTTGTGGCAGGAGTTCATCTACTCGGACCAGGGGCAGATCCTCTACCTGAAGGGGTATGCCCACCCTGCGCGGTTCGCCAATCTGGTGGCGCGCAAGGTGATCCCGAAATCGCTCACGGCGTCGCTCCCGGCCGGCTGGCTCAACGCCACGGCGAAGTTCGCGAGCCTCTCCCAGCAGGCGGCTGCGAAGGTGGTCATCAACAGCCAGTGGCCGGCCAAGGTCGGCTGAGCTGAAGCCCTGGCAACGCACGCCGTAACTCACGACGGTCTCCGGCCGGGTCCACGACCCGGCCGGAGACGTCGTTCGTTCGCCTGGCTCGGCGTCGTCCCGTTCTTCGCCTACGCGACCGTGTTCCTCGTCCTGCCGGCGGCGACGGTGATGATCGGCGCGTTCAAGAGCGACGGCGGAGGCTTTACGGTCGACAACGTCACATCCATCGTCCGGACGTCGAATCTTCGCGACGCGTTCGAGGAGAGCATCCGGATCAGCCTCACCACGGCGCTCCTCGGCGGGCTGCTCGGCCTTCTGATCGCGTACGCGGCGAGTCGCAAGGGCACGCCGGGCTGGATTCGCTCCGCCTTCGGGACGTTCTCGGGGGTGGCCGCAAACTTCGGCGGCATCCCACTCGCCTTCGCCTTCATCGCAACCCTCGGGACGATCGGGATCGTCACCCAGTTCATCGAGAACGTGTTCGGGGTCAACATCTACCAGCACGGCTTCGCGATCTGGTCGCGGCGCGGCGTGGAGCTGACGTACCTGTATTTCCAGATCCCGTTGATGATCCTCGTGATCGCTCCCGCGATCGACGGGCTTCGTGCCGAGTGGAGCGAGGCGTCCTCGAACCTCGGCGCGAACCGGTTCCAGTACTGGCGCCACATCGGGTCCCGGTGCTGATGCCGTCGATTCTCGGCGCCGTGATCCTGCTCTTCGGGAACTCGTTCGCCGCCTACGCGACGGCGTATTCCCTCACGAGCGGAACCGGCCTCCCGCTCGTGCCGATCCTGATCGGGAACGATCTCTCCGGCGATGTCCTCTCGAACCCGCACGAGGGGCAGGCGCTCGCGTTCGGGATGTTCGTCGTGCTCGCGGCGATGATGCTGTTCTACGTCCCGCTGCAGCGCCGCGCGTCGCGGTGGGCCAAGTGAAGCCGAGAATCGCACTCTCGGCGGTGGTGTGGCTCGGGATCGGCGCGGTCTACTTCCTGATCCCGCTGATCGCAACGCTGCTCTTCAGCCTCAGAGACGCCCAAACGGGGAAGTGCTGCTCCCTCTCCGCCTACGGAGACATCCTGCACGATCCGCAGTTCTGGTCGACGATCAAGATCTCGTTCAGGCTCGCGCTCGAGACGATCGCGGTCGGGCTGCTCCTCTTCGTGCCGACCATCTACTGGGTGCACCTGAAGGTGCCACGCCTCCGTCCCGTGGTCGGCTTCATGGCGCTCATCCCGTTCGTGATCCCGCCGATCATCCTCGTCGTCGGGCTGCTCAAGTTCTTCAAGGACACGCTCCACATGCCGTTCTGGTTTCTCGGCAGGCCCGACCTGTTCCTCGTCGGCGCCTACGTGATCCTCGCCTTCCCCTACATCTACTTCTCCCTCGACGCCGGCTTCCGCGCGATCGACGTGCACACGCTGACCGAGGCATCGCGGAATCTCGGTGCCTCGTGGCGCACGACGCTCACGCGCGTGATCCTCCCGAACATCAGGGTGGCAGCGCTGAGCGGTGCGTTCCTCACGCTCGCGATCGTGATGGGCGAATTCACGATCGCCAGCCTCTCGGCCTTCCACACGTTCCCGACGTACCTGCAGCAGATCAACCAGAGCAAGGCCTATCCCGCTGCTGCGGCGACGCTGATGAGCTTCATGATCACGTGGGCTGCGATGCTCTCGATCCTTCTGATCGGGCGACGCGGCGGTCAGCGCACGGTGCGCGTGGGGATCGGCAGATAGTGGCCGCCCACGTCGAGCTCCAGGAGCTGTGGCGCTCCTTCGGGTCCGTGACCGCCCTCCAGGGCATCGACCTCGCGCTCGGCACGGGCGAGTTCGTGTCGCTGCTCGGGCCGAGCGGCTGCGGCAAGACGACCGCGCTGCGGCTCGTGGCGGGCTTCGACCGCCCGGACGCCGGCCGCATCGTCGTCGACGGCAAGGACATCACCGGCATGCCTCCGAACAAGCGCGACATGGGCATGGTCTTCCAGGCCTACAGCCTGTTCCCGAACATGACTGCCGAGCAGAACGTGGAGTACGGCCTCAGAATCCGCAAGCAGCCGAAGGACGGCCGCCGAACCCGCGTGAGCGAGCTCCTCGAGCTCGTCGGGCTCGCCGACGCGGGCAAGCGCTATCCCCACCAGCTCTCCGGCGGCATGCAGCAGCGCGTCGCACTCGCGCGGGCCCTCGCGATCGAGCCGAGCGTGCTGCTGCTCGACGAGCCGCTCTCGGCGCTCGACGCGAAGGTGCGCGTCCAGCTGCGCGAGGAGATCCGCCGGATCCAGCTCGAGCTCGGGATCACCACGATCTACGTCACGCACGATCAGGAGGAAGCGCTCTCGATCTCCGATCGGGTGGCCGTCATGTACGGCGGCAGGATCGAGCAGATCGGCTCCCCGCCCGAGATGTACGGCAACCCGGCGACGCCGTTCGTGGCGGAGTTCATCGGCACGATGAACCGGCTCATCGCCACGATCGGCGACGACGGCACGATCGACTACGCCGGGCTGCCGCTTCGCGTCGACGCCGCGCGCGGCCTCCCGCGGGGTGAGCGCGTTCTGTGCCTCGTGCGGCCCGAGACGGTGCACATCGTCCTCGCGAACGGCGCCACCCCGGAGAACGGGGTTGCCGGCGAGGTGATCTCGCACACCTTCCTCGGAGCGACGACCCGCGTCCGCGTGATCGACGACACCGGCGAGCGAACCCTCACCGGCGACCTCTCCACCACCCAGGCTGCGCCGCTCACTGTCGGCACGCGGGTCGTTGCGACCTTCCCGCCGGACAGCCCCCGGCTGCTCAGCCTGGCCGACCAGCAAGAGTTGCCAGCGCTCGATCCGGACGATCACTGAAGACGCCGTCTGCCCCCATGGCGCGCAGTGCGAGCAGGCGTGCCGGCTCATCGACCGT
This sequence comes from uncultured Thermoleophilia bacterium, assembly GCA_963799905.1. Taxonomy (GTDB): domain Bacteria; phylum Actinomycetota; class Thermoleophilia; order Gaiellales; family Gaiellaceae; genus Gaiella. The sequence continues at coordinate 204 of CAWCYU010000005.1, read as the reverse complement.
GTAGACGAGCGCCTGTAGCCCCTGTGCGTGGGCCCTGGCGATCCCGCGCGATGTCACCCGGGCGGCGTCGAAGCCTGCCGCCCAAGCGTAGCCCGCAGCCGCACGAATCGAAGTGCCGAAGCCGACGTGCTGCACGGTTCGCAGAGACGGCCGATGTCGCCGCGTCTCGAGGATCGCGCGGCGCGAGAAGGAGATCACGACCGC
>CAWCYU010000004.1:0-21393 GCA_963799905.1 uncultured Thermoleophilia bacterium | reverse complement strand
GAAGTCGCCCGGGGGGACGTCGGGCTGGAAGCTGACCTCGGCGTGATCCGAGCCGATTGCGTCGACGGTGCCGTCGACCACCCCGTTCCAGAGCGCCTCGACGTCCGCGCGCGACCGCAGCGGGGGAACCGTCAGATAGCGCCACGGCTCCGGTCCGTCGTAGCGGTCGCTGTCGAAGAGGAGGTGGTGCGTGCAGACCTCGGCGACGATCCGCGGCTGGCCCCTCGCTCGCGCCTCGCGGACGAGGTCGAGCGAGCCTTCCGTCGTGAGGTGGACCAGGTAGACCGGGGCGCCCGCGAGCCGTGCGAGCGCCAGGGTGCGCGCGACGGCTTCCTCCTCGACGGCGCCGGGGCGGGTCGCGACGAATCCCTTCGGCCCGCGCCCGCCGACGGCGAGTTGCTCCGCCTCGAGCGCTGCGACGACGCCGCCGTTCTCGCAGTGCACCATCACGATCAGGCCGAGCTCCGCCGCGCTGCGCAGCGTCTCGAACAGCACGCGGTCCGACGTCATCAGCCCGAGCTCGGGATAGGCGAGGAAGAGCTTCACGCTCCGCGCGCCGAGCTTCCCGAGTTCCTCGAGATCGTGGCGTGTGAGGTGATCAGGATCGCGGATGAGCGGGTGGAGGAAGACGTCGATCCTCGCCTGCGGCAGCTCGTCGGCCTTCGCGCGCCGAAATGCGTCCACAGGACCCTCGCCGGGCCGCTCGTCCGTAAACGCGCCGATCGTGGTCGTCCCTCCCGCGAGCGCTGCGGCAGTCGCCGACCCGAGGTTCGCGAGGGGATGCGTGTGGGGGTCGACGCCGCCTGGCAGGACGACGCACCCACCCGCGTCTATCACCCCGGCCGACGGCGGGGATGACGCCGAGCCCGGCCGGAGGACGGTGGTGATCCTCGCCCCGTCGATCAGGATGTCGGCCGCGCGGACGCCGTCCGGCAGGACGACGTTGCCACCCATGACGGCGGTGACGTTCGGCATCGGCGTAGGCTACGCCGATGAACGGGCGCCTCGCCGGACGGTCGGTCGTCGTCACGGGCGGAGCCTCGGGGCTCGGGCGCGCCATCGCTTCCCGGTTCGCCGATGAGGGCGCATCGGTCGTCGTCGGCGATCTCCGCGAGGCGCCGCGCGAAGGTGGTGATCCGATCGCCGAGGTGCTCGGCGACCGCGGCGTCTTCTCTCGGCGGATGCCTCGTCGGCCGCCGACGTCGACCTGCTCGTGCGCACTGCCGTCGATCGGTGCGGCCGGCTCGACGTGATGGTCTGCAACGCCGGCGTCTCCGGCCGCTGGTCGAAGGGCCTGCTCGAGACGACCGAGGAGGACTGGGACACGATCATGGCGGTCAACCTGCGGGGCGTCTTTCTCGGCACCCGTCGCGCCGTCGCGGAGATGGTCGAGCAGGACCCGGTCGGCGAGGTGCGCGGCCGCGTCGTGATCATCTCGTCGCAGCACGGGATGATCGGTCCCCCGGGCCACGTCGCATACGCCGCGAGCAAGGGCGGCGTGGTCAACTTCGTCCACCAGGTCGCAGTGGACTTCGGCCCACGCGGTGTCCTCGTCAACGCCGTCGCGCCCGGCAAGATCCTGACCGGCAATCCAGAGGGGATGCGGCCGGAGCTGCTCGAGTACTCGCACGCGCGCACGCCGTTCCACCGGCTCGGCCGCCCCGACGACGTGGCCGGGGCCGCACTCTTCCTCGCCTCCGACGACGCCGGCTACGTGAGTGGGACGAACCTGCTCGTCGACGGCGGCTGGATGGCGTACTGATGAAGGTCGTCGACGCGAAGACGTTCGTGGTCGCGAATCCGCCGCCCTCGTACGGGGGGCGGTATTTCGTGTTCGTCAAGCTGACCACCGACGCCGGGATCGAGGGCATCGGGGAGGTCTACGCGGCGACGTTCGGGGCTCACACGGTCGCGCGGATGATCGAGGACGTCTGCGAGCGCCACGTGATCGGAGCCGACCCCGGCCGGATCGAGCAGCTGTGGCGCGAGGTCTACTCGCGGGGCTACACCCAACGACCGGATGTCTCCCTGGTCGGCGTTCTGAGCGGGATCGAGATGGCGTGCTGGGACATCGTCGGGAAGGAGCTCGATCGTCCGGTCCATGCGCTCTTCGGCGGCCGAGTGCGCGAGCGGCTCCGCACCTACTCGTATCTCTACCCCGCGGACGGGGACGCGGCTGACGTCTACCACGATCCCGAGACCGCCGCGCGACGGGCTGCGGAGTACGTGACCGAGGGCTTCACGGCGGTCAAGTTCGATCCACTCGGCGCCTACGCGACTCTCGACCCTCGGCAGCCGTCGCTCGAGTCGCTCGAGCGCACCGAGAGCTACGTGCGGCTCGTCCGCGAGGCGGTCGGCGACCGGGCCGACCTTCTCGTCGGCACGCACGGTCAGCTCACGCCGTCGGGCGCGATCCGGCTCGCCCGTCGCCTCGAGCAGTACGACCCGCTCTGGCTGGAGGAGCCCGTCCCGCCCGAGCGTCCCGAGGAGATGGCCCGTGTCGCGCGGGCAACGTCGATCCCCATCGCCACCGGCGAGCGGCTGACGACGAAGCACGAGTTCGCGCGTGTGCTCCAGAGCGGTGCGGCGTCGATTCTGCAGCTCAACCTCGGTCGGTGCGGCGGGCCTGCTCGAAGGCCGCAAGATCGCCGCCCTCGCCGAAGTGCACTATGCCTCGATCGCGCCGCACCTCTACAGCGGGCCGGTGGTGGGGGCGGCGAACATCCAGCTCAGCCTCTGCGCGCCGAACTTCCTCGTCCTCGAGGGAATCCACACCTGGCGGGGCTTCCACGCCGAGATCCTGAAGACGCCGATCACGTGGGAGGACGGATACGTTCTGCCGCCCGACGGTCCCGGCCTCGGCGTCGAATTGGACGAGGAGGTCGCCGCCCGTCACCCCTACGAGGACGACGCGCTGCATCTGGAGATGCTGACCGGAGAGCCCGGTCCGTGAGACCCGTCGGGTTCGTCGGCGTCGGTCATCTCGGCGCCCACCTTGCAGCGAGCGTGCTGCGGGCCGGCTACCCGCTGACGGTGCACGACCGCGAGCCCGGACGCTGCGGCCGGTTTGCTCGCGGCGGGCGCCGCGTGGGCTGCGCTCCCCGCGCGAGGTGGCCGAGCAGTGCGAGCGCGTGATCACGTGCCTGCCCTCACCGGCGGCTGTCGGCGGAGGTGGTCGCCGGCGCCGACGGGCTCCTCGCCGGCCTGACCGAGGGCTCGACGTGGATCGATACCAGCACGAACGATCGCCGCGAGCTGCTCAGGCTCGCGGCGCTCGTCGCCGAGCAGGGCGGCGGCGTGCTCGAGGCTCCGGTGACCGGCGGCGTCCACAAGGCCGCAGCCGGAGAGATCACGGTGCTCGTGGGTGGAACCGCGGAGGCGTTCGCGGCCAACCTGCCGTTGCTGCGGGCGATCGGTGACCCGGTCTTCCACATCGGGCCCCTCGGCAGTGCATCGACGATCAAGGTGATCACGAACATGCTCGCGTTCGTCCACGTCGTCGCCGTGGGCGAGGCGCTCATGCTCGCCAGCGCGCGGCGGGCTCGATCTCGCGCAGGCCTACGAGGTGATCAAGGCCAGCTCGGGTTCGAGCTTCGTCCACGAGACGGAGAGCCAGCTGATCCTGAGCGGCAGCTACGACGTCGGCTTCACGATGGATCTCGCGCTCAAGGATCTCGGCTTCGCCCGCGAGCTCGGAGACGAGCTCGGGGTGCCGCTCGAGCTCGGGAGCCTCGTCGAGGAGATCTTCGCGCGCGGCCGCGCGCGCCTACGGCGGCGGCGCCTGGTCGACGATGATCGTCAAGCTTCTCGAGGACGAGGTGGGCGTGGAGCTGCGCGCGCCGGGGTTCCCGGCGAGGCTCGTCCGAGGAGGGAACTAGCCGTCGCCGAGAGCCGGCAGCGTGGCGAGCCCTGCCGCCGCGAGCTCGTCGCTCCACGCTCCGTCACCCACGAGCCCGACCCAGTACCCCGTGCGGCGATACTCGGCGACCTGGTCTGCGGCCTCCGCGATCCACTCGCGTGCCACTTCGCGATCGAGGGAAGCGGGAGGGAGCTGGATCACCCCGTAGCCGCCGTCGCGAAGCTCCTGCGAGCCGGGCCAGGAACAACGAGTCCGCGACGACCGCGACGCGGGAGGCCCTCGGATCTACTGTCATGTGGCCGCTTCGCCCGCGAGCAGCGCCAGCAGGCGCTCCCGTTCCTCCGCCGGGTCGTAGTCCGGAAACCAGTGGCGGATGCCGGTGCGCCTCGGCAACGTCAGCCCTCGGGACGCGAGAGCGGCACGGAGCTCCTCGAGGAAGATGCCCTCGCCGTAGACGAGTCGCGAGTCGTCCTCACCGATGTTCGGCTCACCGCCCCACGTGTCGGACGTCGGCGTGAAGTCCACCCCCATCGTCGGGCTCGAGTCGATCCCGATCAGGACGACGTCGTCCCCTGCCTCGAGACTCGGGGTCATGACGCCTGCGACCATCGCCGCGAGGCGCCGGCAGTGCTCGCGGAAGACTGGCGTATCTGCCTGGTCCCGCACCCACCAGAACCGGCGGGTGCCGCCGAAGGCGAGCTCGGGGCACGGCATCTGGCGGATCGTCCAACCCTCCTCGACGAGGAGGTCGATGACCGGCTCCCACATTCCCGGCCGCTTGGCGCCACCGATCACCTTCGCGTTCTGGTTCAGCAGGCAATGCGCGATGAACGCCACCTTCGCCACGTCACGCCCCGAAGTCGAGCACGACCTTGCCGAGCTTCCCCTGCTCCTGCATCCGGTCGAACGCAGCCCGTGCCTCGCCTGCCGGAAAGACACGGTCGACGAGGGCCACGATTCGTCCCGTCGCGAGGTGCGGGACGACCTCGCGCCCGAACGCCTGCACGGCCGCCGCCTTCTCCTCGAGTGGACGGGCGCGCAGCATCGTGCCGATCAGGCGCGCCCGCTTGCCCATCAGCGCCCGCAGCGAGAGAGCCGCGTCAGCGCCTGCGCCGGTGCCCACGATCACGATCCGGCCCTTCATCCCGAGAGCGCCGAAGTCGCTCTCGAGGTTCGGTGCCCCGACGAGCTCGAGCACGACATCCGCGCCGCCCTGTTCGTTGGCCCGTGCGACGAGATCCTCGGGGACGATCACCTCCGCGCCCAGGGCGGCGACGCGCTCGACGACGGCCTCGGACCGCACGGTCGCGAGCACTCGAGCCCCGGCGGCCGCTCCGATCTGGACTGCCGCCGTGCCGACGCCGCCGTTGGCACCGGTCACCACCAGCAGCTCGCCGAGCCTGAGCCGGCCGAGTGTGAAGGCCGCGTCGTGCGCCGTGATGAAGACCTCGGGCACGGCTGCAGCCTCGATGTCATCCAGATTCGGCGGCACCGCCACGACGTGGCGCTGGTGCACGAGCACCCGATCGGCGAGACCGCCTCCGCCGACGATCCCGAAGACGCGGTCGCCGATCTCGAACTGCCGCGCATTTGCGCCGCGCGCGATCACCGTTCCGGAGGTCTCGATCCCGGGGACATCGGCCGGCGAGCCCGGCGGAGCCGGATACCGGCCGGCGCGCTGGGCGAGATCGGCGCCGTTGAGTGCCGCGTACCGCACCTGCAGGAGGATGTCCTCACCGACTGCAGCCGGGTCGGGCCGGTCCTCGAGCTGGACGACCTCGTTCCCGCCTGCACCTGTGAAGACGACTGCGCGCACCGCACCAACCTAGAGGATCGCTCAGGGCCTGCGCGCGTTGAACGCCGGCAGCCAGCTCACGAGCTCCGACAGGATTCGGCCCTGGGCGCGCAGATCGTCGAGCATGGCGCCGCGCCGCTCCTCGGTCATGCGGGAGGTAGGGATGCACGTCGTCAGCGCGGCAAGAGTCATCCCGGCCGCGTTCGTGACGGGGACGGACGCGGCGTAGAGCCCGATCGCCGTCTCCTCCATGTTCTCGGCGTACCCACGCTGACGCACCTCAGCCAGGAAGATCTGCAGCTCGGGCACGCCGTTCAGCCGCCGTCCCGTCGGCGTGACGAGCGGCCGCCCTGCGAAGAGTGCGTCGATCTGTGCCGGGGGGAGCGTCGCCAGGATGACGCGCCCGCTCGCGGAGGCGAAGGCCGGCGTCTTCGAGCCGATATGAGTGACGAGCCGCACCGGCTGAGACGTCTCCTCGATCGCGATGAACAGCGACTCCTCTCCGTCGAGCACGGCCAGGGCCAGCATCTCGTCGTGTCGCGTAAGGAACTCCGCGGCAACGGTGCGGAACGCGGTCACCATCGGCAGGTCGTTCGAGCGGGAGCCGAGCCGCAGCGCCCTGATCCCGAGCGAGTAGCCCCCCTCGTCGCCGCGTACCGCCCAGCCGCGCTCGACCAGGACGGCGCAGATGCGATGAATCGTGCTCTTCGGGACGGTCAGCTCGCGCGTCAGATCCGAGAGTTGCATCGGTCCCGGCGCGCCTGCGAGGGCGTCGAGCACGATCAGCGTCGCATGCACACCCGTGGACGCCGAGCGACCGGCTGTACTCTCGTCACCCCGACTGCGGAGCGTCTCGCGGGCGACGGTGCTCACAGGCGAAGGATAGAGCGGTTCGTGACCTCTGTCGAGAATGCCGGCCCAGATCGAGGACGTCTGCCTTGACCAGCCAGGGTCTGCGTGGGATAAAACCCATGTTCAATGGAACGACGATCCACCGGCAGGACGACGGCTGTGCGTACCGGCAGGCTCAACTTCCGGTCGCGGTCGACGTCGATAGCAGGTGCGAGTCAGGATTCCACGGTGCAAGGGAGGAGTTGCATGAACCGCGACAACATGAGGCGGCTCGACGAGTACCGCTTCGCGCACGCAGGACCGCTCGAGAACGACTTGATCGACGAGCTGGCCGAAGGGGGCATGGACCGCCAGGAGTTCATCAAGCGGGCAACGGTGCTGGGCCTCTCGGTCGGTGCCATCGGCTCGGTGCTCGCCGCCTACGGCACGCCGCTCGCGTTCGGCGCTCCGACGGCCGCGAAGGCGGGCGGCCGGCTCCGCGTCGGCATCATCCCGCCCCCGGTGGGCAGCCTCGATCCCCACACCTACCTCGATCAGGGTGGTCTGACGACCGGCGGCATCGCGGGAGAGTTCCTGACCCGGGCGACGCAGACCCTGACCCTCGTCCCGGAGCTGGCGCTCAGCTGGAAGCCGAACGCAAATGCCTCCGTGTGGACCTACAAGCTGCGCCCGAACGTCAAGTTCCAGAACGGGCAGAGCTTCAGCGCCGACGACGTCGTCGTGACCTACGACCGGCTCTGCGACCCCGCGTCCGGGTCGAAGGCGCTCTCCGCGCTCAAGGGCGTTCTCTCGCCTGGAGGCACGAAGAAGATCGACAACCTCACGATCGAGTTCCATCTCGATGCCCCGACCGCCAATTTCCCCTACCTCACGAGCTCGACGACATACCAGGGGATCTTGCTGCCCGCGAACTACAAGCTCGGCACCTTCGAGAAGACCCCGCAGACGACCGGAGCCTTCAGGCTCACTGCGTACACCCCCGGGGTCAGCGCAAAGTTCGACCGCAATCCGGCCTGGTGGGGTGGCACGGCGGCCCTCGACGGCGTCGACGTTACGTTCTACTCGGACGACTCGGCTGTGATCTCGGCCTTGCTGGGAAGCCAGATCGATCTCATCAACCAGATCCAGTTCGCGACGGGCAGGGCGCTGTTCAACAACTCGAACGCCCAGATCTTCACCGCCCGCGGGGCAACACACCGGCAGGTGCCGATGCGGGTCGATGCGAAGAACCCGCTCAAGAGCCCACTCGTGCGCCAGGCGATCGCACTCACGCTCGATCGGCCGGCGATCGTCAAGACCCTGTTCAACAACCTCGCCGACGTGGGCAACGACTCACCGTTCGCCCCCGTCTATCCGTCAACGGACAGGAGCGTGCCGCAGCGGAGGAAGAACCTCCCGCTCGCCAAGCAGCTGATGGCCAAGGCGGGCTACCCCAAGGGCTTCAAGATCACGCTCACGACGGAGAAGGTGGGCGAGATCCCGCAGCTGGCCCAGATCATCCAGCGCTCCGTGAAGGCGATCGGGATCGACATGAAGCTGGTCATCCTCACCTCGACGGCGTACTTCGCCGGCTCGCAGGACGGACCGCCGCTCGGCTGGGGCACGACACCATGGCTGAACGCCCCGATGAACATCACCGACTGGGGTCACCGGGCGGTGCCGAACGTGCTCATCGGCTCTGCGTTCAAGTCGAAGGGCGTCTGGAACGCCGCTCACTACTCGAACAAGAAGTTCGATACGGCGGCCAATGCGTTCTTCGGCGCCATCGCACTGTCGGATCAGAGGAAGTACGAGAAGCAGATGCAGCTGCTGCTGCTGAAGGACACGCCGGTCGTCCTGCCGTACTTCTACAACTACCTCGCGGCCGGCTCGAAGAAGGTCACGGGCTACAAAGCAGACGCCCAGGGGACGATGTTCCTCAGCCACACCTCGCTCGCCTGACGTCCCACGTCCGTCTGGGCCGCCGCGCACCGTCGCGGCGGCCCGGTGGCGTGGGGATGGAGGAAGGTCATCGCCCGATTCCTGCTGAAACGGTTTGCGTTCGCCCTGATCACGCTGTGGCTCCTCAGCATGATCGTGTTCCTCGCCGCACAGGTGCTTCCGGGCGACATCGGGCGCAACGTGCTCGGCAACCTCGCGAGCCAGAGGGATGTCGATGCGTATAACAAGGCGCTGGGGCTCGACCGGCCTCTCGTCGTCCAGTACTGGGACTGGATCACCCATTTCCTGCGGGGCGACCTCGGTACGTCGTTCCAGTACCACGTGCCTGTCTCCGACCTCCTTGGACCGTCGCTCGCCAACTCGCTCAAGCTCGCGGCAGTCGCATTCGTGCTCGTCGTGCCGCTCAGCATCATCGGCGGCACGCTCTCCGGCCTGCGCCGCGGCCGCCCGACCGACCGCGTGATCACGATCACCGGCCTGTCGCTGACGGCGATTCCCGAGTTCGTCACCGCGATCGTTTTGATCCTGATCTTCGGGATCACGTTGAAGTGGTTGCCGGTGTCGGCAACCGCACCCGAAGGGGCGAACGTCGCGACGCAGATCAAGTACCTGCTGTTACCGAGCTTCGCGCTGGTCGCCGTGCTCTTCGGGTACATCGCCCGGATCACGCGTTCGAGTGTGATCGAGTCGGTCGATGCCGAATACACCCGCACGGCGTACCTGAAGGGTCTCTCGCCGCGGCAGGTCGTCGGCAAGCACGTGCTGCGCAACTCGCTCTTGCCCACGATCGCCGTCGTCGCCACCCAGGTCGGCTACCTGATCGGCGGCCTGCTCGTGATCGAGAAGCTCTTCAACTACAACGGCATCGGCCAGCGGATCTACACCGCCGCCCAGAACAAGGACTTTGCGATGCTGCAGAGCGGCGTCATGATCGTCGGCATCGTCTATCTCATCGCCACGCTCGTTGCCGACATTCTCTACTCGGTGTTCAACCCGCGAATCCGCTTCGGGGGTGCCGAATGAGCGGCATGATCGACGATGCGGCCGGAATCGAGCCGACTCTCGGGTTCGTCCCCACCGAGGCGAGGATCGCGCGGCGCGAGATGGTGCGTCAGCTCGTCCGCTCGAAGACCTTCGTCCTCGGTTGCATCGTCGTCCTGTTCTGGGTGTTCTGGGGCATCACCGGCTCGGCGCTGACGCCGGACGATCCGCTCGAGCAGAGCGATGCAGTGCTCCTGGGGCCGAGCTCGGCGCACTGGTTCGGCACCGACCAGCTCGGCCGCGACGTTTTCTCGCGTGTGCTCGCGGGCGCCTCGGACACGCTCAGCGTGGCGCCGCTGGCCACGCTGCTCGGAATCATCGCCGGCACGATCATCGGGCTGATCACCGGTTTCTGGGGCGGGGGGCTCGCGGACGACGCGATCAGCAGGCTGATCGATGCAGTCCTCGCGCTGCCGCTGATCGTGATCGCGGTGCTCGCACTCGTCGCCGTCGGCAGCTCGAACTCGACGCTGATCGTCGTGATCGGGTTCGTCTTCACCCCCATCGTCGCCCGCACCGTCCGAGCGACCGTGCTCGGCGAGCGCGATCTCGACTACGTCCAAGCGGCACGACTGCGCGGTGAGCGGGCGCCGTACATCATGGGCAAGGAGATCCTGCCCAACGTGATGGGGCCGATCGTCGTCGAGGCGACGGTCAGGCTCGGCTATGCGATCTTCGCGGTTGCAGGCCTGACGTTCCTCGGCTTCGGCGTCCAGCCGCCCTCACCCGACTGGTCTCTCCAGATCGCGGACAACTACACCTTGCTGAACGCGGGCACGTACTGGTGGACGGTGCTCTTCCCCGCGCTTGCGATCGCCACGCTGATCATCGGCGTCAACCTGATCGCGGACGGATTGCAGCAGGTGGTCGACCGGTGAGCACCGCGGAGGCGATCACCGAGCACGCCACGTTGGCGCTCGAGCTCGAGGAGCTCGATGTCGTCTATCAGGTGCGTGGCAAGGACCGCCAGGTGCTCCGCGGCGTCACGCTGAGCGTGAAGCGGGGGGAGGCCTACGGTCTCGTCGGCGAGTCGGGCTGCGGCAAGTCGACGGCGGCTCTCGCGATCGTCAACTACCTGCCGCGAAACGGGCGGGTGCGATCTGGCGGCCTTCGCATCGACGGCCGGGACGCGCTCTCGCTGTCCGGGGCTCAACTGCGGAAGCTTCGCTCGGAGTCCGTCTCGATGGTCTATCAGAACCCCGGCTCCGCCCTGAACCCGTCGATCCGGGTCGGCAAGCAGGTCGCCGAGGTGTTCCGCATCCGTGGCGAAAAGGGTGATACGGCGACCGATCTCGCCCGTCACGCACTCGAGCGGGTGCAGATCGCCGACCCGGGCTCGGTCATGGCGCGGTACCCACACCAGCTCTCCGGTGGCATGCAGCAGCGCGTGGTGATCGCGATGGCCCTGGCAACCGAGCCTGCGCTCCTGATCCTCGACGAGCCGACCACGGGGCTCGATGCGACCGTCGAGGCGGAGGTCCTCGACCTCGTGGCCGGTCTGCAGGCGGAGCTCCGCACCTCGGTGTTGTTCATCAGCCACAACCTCGGGATCATCAGCAAGATGTGCGATCGCGTCGGCGTGCTGTACGCCGGTCGGCTGGTCGAGGAGGGCGATACCGAAACGGTGCTGCGCGACCCGCGCCACCCGTACACGGTCGGCCTGCTCCGCTGCGTCCCACGGGGAGGTGTTCGGAAGGACCACGGCCGCCTGGACACGATCCCGGGCTTCATGCCGAACGTCGGAGAGGAGCTGCCCGGTTGTGTCTTTGCGGGCCGGTGCACTCTCGCGGAGGCGATCTGCCACACCGAGGAGCCGCCTCCCCACCTGATCGGCGGCACCCACATGAGCCGGTGCCACTTCCACGAGCGCGCCCAGACGCTGCCTCGTGAGGAGGCCGCCGAGCTCGAGCTGCCGACGGATCGACCGTGGTATCGACCCGCTGCTTCGCTTCGACGATCTCGGGAAGGTTTTCAAGCAGCAGGGTCACGACGTGCACGCGCTCGTCGGCGTCTCGGCGGCCATCTGGCCCGGCGAGACGCTCGGTCTCGTGGGTGAGTCGGGCAGTGGCAAGACGACGCTTGCCCGTAGCCTTCTGGGTCTCGTCCAGCCGACCTCCGGCGCGGTCGTGCTCGACGGGCGCGAGCTCGGCGGGACCCTGGCGAAGCGGACGAGCGACGACCTGCGATCGTTGCAGATCGTCTTCCAGAATCCGGACTCGGCGCTCAACCGGCGCCACCAGGTGCGCCGGATCCTCCGTCGCTCGCTGAAGAAGCTCGCCGGCAAGACGGGCGCCGAGGCCGAGACGCGAATGCTCGAATTGATGCAGTCGGTGCGGCTCGCCGAGCGGTACGTCAGCGCCCGCCCGAGCCAGCTCTCGGGCGGTCTCAAGCAACGACTGGCTATCGCACGGGCGTTCGCCGGCGATCCACAACTCGTCGTGTGCGATGAGCCGACGTCGGCGCTCGACGTCTCCGTCCAGGCGGCGATCCTCAATCTCCTGGTCGAGCTGCAGGCGAAGGAGCGTGTCTCCTACCTCTTCATCTCTCACGACCTCGGGGTCGTGCGGTACGTCTCCGACCGCATCGCCGTGCTCTATCTCGGACGGCTGATGGAGCTCGGGAGCTCCGAGGTCGTCTTCTCGGGGCCGCACCACCCCTACACGGAGGCGCTGCTCTCCGCCGTGCCGACGATCGACGGCTCCGAGCGCGAGCGCATCAGGCTGGAGGGGGACATCCCCAGCGCAGCCGATCCGCCCTCCGGCTGTGTTTTCCATACGCGGTGCCCGCGGCGAATCGGTGCCGTCTGCGACGAGGTCGAGCCGCCTCTCGTCGAGGTCGAGCCGGATCACCTGATGCGGTGCCACATCCCGATCGAGGAGCTGCGCGCATTGCAGGTGGAGGCGCCGGCACGCACATGAGGCCCGAGGCTCGTCATGGAACGGCTCGAAGGAGCAGCCGCCGGTGAAGATTCGCGCCGCTGTGCTGGAGGCAACCGGTGGGCCGCACGAGGTGCACGATCTCGAGCTCGCGGCGCCGCAGGCGGGCGAGGTGCTCGTGCGGCTCGGGGCGAGCGGCGTCTGCCATTCCGATTTCAACGCGATCGACGGCACGGCCGAGACTCGCTGCCCCGCCGTGCTCGGCCATGAAGGAGCAGGCGTCGTCGAGGCGGTCGGCCCCGGGGTGACACGCGTCGTCGTCGGCGACCATGTCGCGCTGTCCTGGGCGCCGTCGTGTGGAACCTGCGCGGAGTGCCTGCGCGATCTGCCGCAGCTCTGTTCGACCGCCTGGCCCGCGATGGGAACCGGTGGGCTGATGGACGGCACCACACGGCTTTCGCGCGGCGGCGAGCCCGTCTACCACTACTCGTTCCTCTCGACCTTCGCAGAGGCGTGTGTCGTGCCGGAGAAGTCCTGCGTCCCGATCCCGAAGGACGTCCCGTTCGACGTCGCGGGCCTCGTCGGTTGTGCCGTCACGACCGGCGTCGGAGCGGTCTGGCGGACGGCGAACGTGCGCCCTGGCGACCGCGTGGCGATCATCGGCTGCGGCGGGGTTGGTCTCTCCGCGCTGATGGCTGCCGTCGCCGTCGGCGCCGAGCCCGTGATCGCGGTCGACGCCGCGCCGGGCAAGCTCGTGACCGCCGCGAGCTTCGGCGCGTCGGCAGGAGTGCTCTGGGCCGGCACGGCCGAGGCCACCGCCGAGGCGATCAGGGAGGCATCGGGTGGAGGAGTCGACTATGCGATCGAGGCAACGGGCCGGCCCGAAGCGATGACGGCCGCGTTCCTGTCGACGCGCGCCCGAGGCGCGGCAGTGCTGATCGGGATTCCTCGCGCCGACGCGACCGTGACACTCCCGGCGCTGTCGATCCCGAGAATGGAGCGGCGCGTGCTCGGCTCGATCTACGGCTCGTCTCGGCCCGAGCGAGACTTCGGCACGACGCTGGAGCTGTATCGCTCGGGCCGCCTGCCGCTCGACCGGCTCGTCTCCCATCACCTGCCGCTGGACGAGGTCGAGCGAGGGTTCGAGCTGATGCGAAGTGGAGATGCCCTCCGCGTCGTGCTCGATCTGAACGTCTGAGGCACGACACACCTACGACAACCGAGGAGAGCGGATGAACCTGGACGAACTCGACGGGCGGATCGGTGAGGGGTGGGGCGGCGAGGTCCCGAACGGGAGCCACGTCAATGTGGTGCTGGCACGCCGCGGGAGCGCCACGGCTGCCGCGGCGCTGACGATGTTCGCGCAGCCCTCGCCCGGCCACACGCCGGTGCTGTGTTGTGTCGGCCCGAGTCAGGGAGAGTACGAGCCGATCTGGCCGCCGACGCTGATGATGAACAAGGCCACGGCCACGACCGACCGGCACCAGACCATCACGTGGGGCGCGGCCCAGCTCGGGATCGGCCAGGGCGTGCTCGACGCGGTTGCCGACGGGGTGATCGAGGCGACCGGCGATCTCTACGTGCTCGTTGCCGTCTGGGTCGATGAGCGGGCTGACAACGAGACCGCCGTCCGCGAGGCGAACCGTGCCGCCGTGCGCAAGGCGATCGGCGTCTGCGTCGATGGTCGCGATCCCGTCGCAGCGGCCCGGCTCGTCGACGAGCGCGACGCGCTGCGTAATCCCTTCTACAGCGGCGAGTGATGCGGATCAGCTCGATCGAGGCACGCCGCTACCGGGTGCCCTTCGACCCACCTTTCCGTGCCGCGTGGGATCCGGTGCCTCGGGATCACCAGGAGGCGACTCTCGTCGCCGTTCACTCCGACGACGGCCTCACGGGGTGGGCGAGCGGAGACCACCTGCCGGATCGCGCTGCGCTCGAGTCGTTCCTCATCGGGCTCGATCCCTTCCGCACGGAGGTCGTCCGCGAGCTCGGAGAGACAGTGGACTTTCACGGGGGGCGCCCGTGGATTGCCGAGGCCGCCGTCTGGGATCTGATCGGCAAGTCCACCGGGCAGCCTGTCTGGAAGCTCCTCGGGGGCCGCTCGGACAGTCTCTTGGCGTATGCGTCGAGCGGTGAGCTGGTCGACCCGGAAGAGCGGGCGCGCCGCTGCGTCGCGCTGCGCGACGCCGGCGTCAAGGCCGTCAAGATCCGTTTCCATCTCGGCAACTGGCGGGACGACGTCGAGGTCGTCCAGGCCGTCCGGGCTGCGGTCGGGTCAGATCTCGAGATCATGGTCGATTGCAATCAGGGCTGGCGCATGCCCGGGGATCTCGAACGTCGCTGGGATGTCGCGACCGCGGCCCAGGTCGCGCGTGCTCTCGAGCCCCTCGGTGTCTACTGGCTCGAGGAGCCGCTTCGCACTGACGACCTGGAGGGGTACGCGGCGCTACGGAGCCTGACGAGCCTGCGGCTCGCAGCAGGCGAGATGGTGCGCACGGCGCAGGAGGCCCGTGACCTGGTCCTCCGTGGAGGCATCGATGTGCTGCAGAGCGATGTCGTCCTCTCGCTCGGGATCGGCGGTTGTCGCCGCGCGGCCGCGCTCGCCGATCTTGCCGGGCGCGCCTGGTCGCCCCACACCTGGTCGAACGGGTACGGCCTGGTTGTCAACCTGCACGCGGCGCTCGCGTTCTCGACGGTGCCGTACGTCGAGGTGCCCTTCGACCCGCCGGCGTGGTCCGCCGAGAGGCGCGACTGGCTGCTGCCGGCACCGCTCGCGATCGCAGCCGACGGGACGATCACCGTGCCGGACGGGCCGGGATTCGGGGTCGAGCCCGACCTCGAAGCCCTCGAGCGCTGGAGGGTCGGCTGATGCGGACCAGGGCGGCCGTGCTGCACGAGCCGGCCACCCCGCTTGTCCTCGAGGAGGTCGAGCTCGATGATCCCAAGTCCGATGAGGTGCTCGTGCGCGTCGCGGCCGCCGGCGTTTGTCACTCCGATCTCCACCTCGTCGACGGCGCGCTCGGAGCGGGCCGCTGGCCGATGGTGCCCGGTCACGAAGGTGCCGGGATCGTCGAGTCGGTGGGCGAGGGCGTGACCCACGTCGTCCCGGGGGACCACGTCGCGTTCTGCTTCGTCCCTTCGTGCCGATCGTGCGAGGCATGCCGGGCCGGCCGGTTCAACATGTGCGGGCCGGCGGGCGAGAACGGCTCGAAGGGCATGCTGATGGACGGCACATCGAGGCTGCACCTCCAAGACGGCACGACGTTGCAGCACGGCCTGATGACCGCGTGCTTCGCGGAGCGCACGGTTGTCGCTGCAAACAGCGCCGTCCCGATCCCCGAGGCCCTGCCGCTCTGGCAGGCGGCCTTGCTCGGCTGTGGGGTGATGACCGGCTTCGGCGCCGTCCGCAACGTCGCCGCCGTCGCCGCGGGTGAGAGCGTCGTCGTGATCGGCTGCGGCGGCGTCGGGCTCCAGGTCCTCGCGGCAGCACGCCTCGCGGGCGCCAATCCGCTGATCGCTGTCGACCGCGACGCGGCCAAGCTCGAGTTGGCGCACCGCCGCGGAGCGACGCACGTTCTCAACTCCGAGATCGAGGAAGTGGTCGGGCAGGTCGCCGAGCTGACCGGTGGCGGTGCCGACCACGCGATCGAGGTCGTCGGCCGGCCGGAGACGATGCGGCTCGCCTGGGACGCGATTCGTCCCGGCGGGATGGTCGTCGTGGTCGGTCTCGCGCCCGCGGGGGTCGAGGTCTCCCTCCCGGCGATCGAATTCCTCTCGGACAAGGGGATTCGGGGCTCGTACTACGGTTCGGGTGACCCGGCGGCAGACCTGCCTGCGCTCGCGGCGCTCGCTCTGGACGGACGAATCGACCTCGCGGGGGTCGTCACGAACGTCTCCGTGCTCGACGGCGTCAACGATGCGCTCGATCGACTGCGGCACGGTGCGGGGGCACGATCGATCCTCGTCCTCGACGAGTCGGCCGCCGGGATCAGCGCACGGCCCGCATGACGCTGCGCTCCCGGGTGCTGCTGCGTCAGCCGGGTTTCAGGCGACGAGGCTGATCGCGTCCGCGCCCGCCTCGTGGCAGTCCCTGCAGCGGGCCTCGTACGAGTCGACGGCGCCGACGACGATCGTCTCGCCCGAGTACGGGGCGGGCTCGCCGGCGACGAGGCGTTGGGTCGTCGTCGCGGTGCCGCCGCAGCGGTGGCAGACGGCCTGCAGCTTGTCGACGAACTCGGCGTGGGAGAGCAGCTCCGGCATCACCCCGAAGGGCTGCCGGCGGAAGTTCTGGTCGAGGCCCGAGACGATGACTCTGACCCCGCTGTCGGCAAGCGAGAGCGCCGCGGCGACGATCGAGGCGTCGAAGAACTGCACCTCATCGATGCCGACGACGTCGTGACCACTCGCGCGACCGACGAGCACCGGCACGCTCTCCACCGCAACGGCGCGCATCCGCGCGCCCGCATGTGAGACGACGTCGGTCGCGTCGTATCTGTCGTCGATCCGAGGCTTGAAGATGACGACCCGTTGCCCGGCGATCTCGGCTCGCCGCAGGCGGCGGATCATCTCCTCGCTCTTGCCCGAGAACATGGGCCCGCAGATCACCTCGAGCCAACCGCCACGCTGTGGGGGAATGCGGATCACGGTGCGGCAGGCTACATCCCGTGTCGGTCGGACGTCCTTTGCGTTAAGTGATGGTAAATGGTCTTGCGCGGCGTGGTCGGAGGGGAGAAAGATGGCGCGACATGCGCATCGCCGTCGTCGCTCAGACCGCCACGCCCGCCAACGAAGCATTCGCACGCGTTGGCTGCCACGGGGCCGACTGGTGCCTGATGACACCGTCCGAAGCGCTCGCGACGCTCTCTCCTGGAGACGCCGCGATCGGCCGGATCGACGTCCTGCCGACGCTCGACGGCGTGGACGACGGTATCTGGGTGCTCGGAGCGCTCGCTGCGCGGGGTGTCACCGTGCTCAACGGTGCGCCTGCGCTGCTCGCGGCGCACGACAAGCTGCTCACGGCGCGCCTGCTCCGCCGCGCCGGTTTGCCACACCCGCGCACGCGGTTGATCACGGGCGACGCACCTTCGTCGCCTCTGCGCCCGCCCGTCGTCGTCAAGCCACGGTTCGGCAGCTGGGGGCTCGGCGTCGAGCGCTGCGACGACGAGGAGGCGCTGGCCGCGCTGCTGGCGGGGTTGCCGCAGGAGCCGTGGTATCAGGCCCACGGGGCTCTCGTGCAGGATCTTGTGCCGCCGCTCGGATTCGATCTGCGGATCGTGGTTGCGCTCGACCACGTGGTCGGGGCGATCAGCCGGGTCGCGGCCCCGGGGGAATGGAGAACGAATGTCGCGCTCGGCGCCGAGCGCCGGGTCGCGACGCCTCCGCCGGATGCCTGCGCCCTGGCGCTGGCCGCGGCGCGGGCGACGGGCGCGGCTCTGGTCGGGGTCGACCTCCTCCCGGACGGGTGCGGCCGGTGGACGGTGGCCGAGATCAACGGAGCGGTCGAGTTCACGCAGGAGTACGCCCTCCGGCCCGGCGCCGATCCGTTCGCGGAGGCCGCGTTCCGGCTCGCCGGCGCCGCGATCTGCGCCCGGGTCGGTGAACCTGCGCACGCGGCGCCGACGCTCCGCGTCTGAGCACGTCCCGACCCGGACGGACGCTTTTCGAATCGCGTTGCTAGACTGCACCGCTGCTAGAGTGCGGGACCGCTCGGCGGCGTAGCTCAGTTGGTTAGAGCAGCGGAATCATAATCCGCGTGTCGTAGGTTCGAGTCCTACCGCCGCTACCTCGCACGCCCTTTCCCACCACACGAGAAGAAGCCATGGCAACCGGAGTCAGAGTCGCAATCACGCTCGCCTGCACCGAATGCAAGCGGCGGAACTATCAGACGGAGAAATCCAAGCGAAACTCGCCCGACCGGGTCGAGTTCAAGAAGTACTGCCGTTGGTGCGGCTCACACACCATTCACCGGGAGACCCGCTAGGTGGCCGACGAGACCCGCAGGCAGAGGCGCGACGCGCGCCGCGCGCTCGGCGAGCAGTCGGCGAGCGAGCCCAGGCAGTCCGGCGCGCAAGCGGCGGGAGTCCCGCAGCCGGCGGGCGCGGGCGGCACCCCGATCGCACCGGTCGAGCACGAGGGCAGGCGCCGCGGCGGCTTCATCCGCGAGTCGGCGGCCGAGCTCCGCAAGGTCGACTGGCCCAATCGCGCTCAGACGATCCAGGGTACGGTCGTCGTCATCATCGCCGTCCTGATCGTCGGCGCCTACCTCTGGGGCGTCGACCAGGTCGTGCGCCCCTTCGTTCGCGACGTCCTTCTCGGGCAGTGAGGCTGACATGTTTCTCTGGTATGTGATCAACACCTATTCCGGGCACGAGAACAAGGTCAAGACGAATCTCGAGCACCGCATCGTTTCGATGAACCAGTCGCCCCGCTTCCGTCGCGTCGTCGTGCCGACCGAGCAGGTGATCGAGACCAAGGACGGCCAGAAGGTGCAGATCGAGAAGCGCGTGCTCCCCGGCTACGTCCTCGTCAACATGGACCTCAGCGACGAGGCCTGGACGGTCGTCAAGGGGACGCCTGGGGTGACGGGGTTCGTCGGCGCCGGCGCGAAGCCGGTGCCGCTCTCCCAGGGCGAGGTCGACCGGATTCTCCACACGGCAGGTGTCGGTGGCGGTCCCGCGGCGAAGTCGCAGGCGCAGTTCTCGCTCGGCGAGTCGGTCAAGGTCACGTCGGGGCCGCTCTCCGACTTCGACGGCGAGATCGTCGACGTCAACTCGGATGCGCAGAAGCTCAAGGTCCTCGTCGACATCTTCGAGCGCCAGGTCCCGGTCGAGCTCGGCTTCGACCAGGTCAAGAAAATCGACTGACACGGAACCACGACAAGACGGGAGGAGGGGCGCGCAGCCCCGACTGCACTCACGCATATGGCGAAGAAAGTACTCACACTCATCAAGCTCCAGATCCCGGGTGGCCAGGCCAACCCGGCGCCGCCCGTCGGTCCTGCCCTGGGCCAGCACGGCGTCAACATCGTGGAGTTCACGAAGGCGTTCAACGCCCAGACCGCACACGAGAACGGCCGGATCATCCCGGTCGAGATCACGGTCTTCGAGGACCGATCGTTCACGTTCATCACGAAGACTCCGCCCGCTGCGGTGCTGATCAAGGAGGTCCTGAACCTCCAGTCGGGCTCGGCGGAGCCGAACCGGACGAAGGTGGGCCGGCTCACCCAGGCTCAGCTCCGGTCGATCGCCGAGACGAAGATGCCCGATCTCAACGCCCACGAGGTCGAGCAGGCGATGAAGGTGATCGCCGGCACCGCGCGCTCGATGGGCGTCGAGGTGGAGTCGTGAGCGGCCACGGCAAGCGATACACGGCCGCCCGCGCCAAGATCGATCGTGAGAATCTCTACTCGCCGGTGGAGGCGATCAAGATCCTCAAGGACATCGAAGGGGCCAAGTTCGACGAGACCGTCGAGGTGCACTTTCGGCTCGGGCTGAACGTCCGCCACGCGGACGAGCAGCTGCGCGGCACGCTGATGCTCCCGCACGGCACGGGCAGAACGATGCGCGTGGCCGTCTTCGCGGAAGGCGACAAGGCCCGCGAAGCCGAGGAAGCGGGCGCCGACATCGTCGGGTCGGCCGATCTCGCCGCGAAGATCGAAGGCGGCTTCGTCGACTTCGACGTCGCGATTGCGACGCCCGACCAGATGGGCAACGTCGGCAAGCTCGGCCGCGTGCTCGGGCCGCGCGGCCTGATGCCGAACCCGAAGACGGGGACCGTGACCTTCGACGTCGCGAAGGCGGTCTCCGACGCCAAGGCGGGCAAGCTCGAATACCGCACCGACCGGGGGGCCAACGTCCACGTCGCGATCGGGAAGAAGAGCTTCGACGAGCGCTCGCTCGTCGAGAACTACGCGGCCCTCGTGGAAGAGATCGTGCGGGCGAAGCCGTCCGCGTCGAAGGGTCGCTACATCAAGGGCATCACATTGACGTCGACGATGGGCCCAGGCCTGCACATCGACCCGGCTCGCACGAAGGGCATCGTCGACGAGCTCGAGGAGGCTGCAGCCCTGTAGGGGAGAGGCGAGGCCTTTCCAGCCCTGATGACCGACATGCCCGTCGCCGAAGACAGCCGGCAGCCCGCGAGAGCGGAGCAGAAGCCCGGCCGAGGTGGACCTCGACGAGTAGAGCTGAGTCGAGGGTGTTCTCCCGAAGGAGAGACACCCCGGCCGCTTCTTCTTTCGAGCCCGCCTCCGAGCGGGCTCGATGCTTGAGAGGAGGTGGAAGATGCATAAAGCAGACAAGGAACGGGTGATCGACGAACTGACCGAGCGGCTGCGCTCGGCGGACGCGTTGCTCGTCGCCGACTATCGAGGGCTGACGAACAGCCAGCTCGCAAGCCTGCGGGTGGAGCTCCTGAAGCACGGGGCGAAGCTGAGCGTCGTGAAGAACACGCTCACGCGCCGCGCAGCCGAGGCGGCCGGCGCGGACGCGCTGCTCGCGCTGCTCGAAGGGCCGACCGCGATCGCGTTCGTCGAGGCGGCGGGCGATCCGGTCGCCGTTGCGAAGGCACTCAGCGACGCGGCGAAGGACACGAAGATCCTCGCCCTGCGAGGAGGTGTCCTGTCGGGCAATCCGATCACGGGGGACGAGATCGAGAGGCTCGCGAAGCTGCCGCCGCTCGATGTCCTGCAGGCTCAGCTCGTCGGGGTGATCGTTGCCCCGTTGACCCAGCTCGCCGCGGTGCTGAACGCGCCGCTGCAGAACCTGGTGGGCCTGATCGACGCCCGGATCACACAACTCGAAGCAGGCGGCGATACATCGGCTCCGGGTGCGCAGAGCGCAGCTGAGGAGGAGCCGGTGGCCGAGGTCGCGGTGGACGCGGCCGAGGAGGCTCCGGCCGACCAGGCTCCGACCGACCAGGCTCCTGCAGAGGAGCCGGCGGCTGACGGGCCGGCTGTCGCAGCGACAGAGGCGACCCCCGCGGCGGACGACGTCGCGGACGCAGATGAGACCACGGAGGCGTAGAGACGA
>CAWCYU010000003.1:0-203698 GCA_963799905.1 uncultured Thermoleophilia bacterium | reverse complement strand
TAGACGAGCACGGTCACGGCGTCGCGCTCGGCGACGATCTCGACCTCCTCGACGTCGCCGATGTCCTCGCCGTCGACCTGCGCGGGGAAGCGGCACGTCGCAGCGGATTACGATCCGGTCGAGGTCGTGGCCGAGGAGGGCGAAGCCCGGGTGCGGTCTGCCGCGAACGGCCTGGACGGCCAGGCGCGGGATCCGCGCGGCGCGGACGTCGACGGGGGCGGCGCTGACGTCCAGGCCTCCCTCGAAGGTCGCGTTCGGGGCGAAGCGCAGGCCCACGCGGCCCGCGTAGGTGTACGGCGAGCAGTTCGCGACGAGTGCGAACGCGGCCCGTCCGAGCCCCTCCACCTCGAGCGACTCCGGATAGCGGAAGCGGCGTTGCGCCAGCGCGCGCGCGAACGGCCATCCCGAAGGCGAGGTCGCCCGGGCCGCTTGCCGTCCTCGCGGCGGCCGAGCTCTTCGACCCGCCGCACGAGCTCGGCGTCGAGTCCGATACCCGCGTTGAACGCGAACAGTCCCCCGTTGATCCGTCCCAGGGAGATGCGCCGCGGCTTGCCGAAGCGGATCCGCTCGGCTGCGCGCACCGGATCCCGCGGGAACCCGAGCGCACGGGGCAGGACGCTCGGCCGCCGCCCGGGACGAAACCCACGGCGACGTCGGCGCGGAGGCCGTTGAGAACCTCGTTGCAGGTCCCGTCGCCGGAGAAGACGTAGATCGCCTCCACTCGCGGAGACCACTCGGCCGCGAAGTCGGTGGCGTCGCCCCGCCCCGCCGTGAGCAGCGTCTCGGTTCCGGCCGGCAGCACGGCCTCGACGGCCGCGAGCCTTGCCTCCGTGACGCCGCTCGCGAACGGGTTGACGATCAGCGCCCTCATCGCAGCACGAGCACGGTCTCCGAGCCGGGTGCGAGCTCGGTGAGCCCGCCGTCCCTGACGATCGCGACGGCCGACCTCGAGAGCCTCTCCCACTCGCGTCGCCCGCGCCGACGACGTTGACGTCGAGCCCCGGATCGGGGTCGGCCATGAGCGCCGCGTGCCCGATCTGGGCCAGCACCTTCCCGGCGCTCATCCCGAGATGGGTCGCGACGGCGAGTGTGAGCCCGTTCGGAAGGGGCTCCGCGGCGCAGGAGGGAGCACGCCGGCCTCGTCGCTCAGCGCCTGCATCCGCACGAGCACGCGATCGCGCAACCCGCGCCGCACAGGCGGCAGGCAGGCGATGTCCCCCACGCGCTCGTGGTCGAGCTCGCGCACGGCCTCCCACTCGCGTGGCTCCGCGCGGAGGCAGACCTTCCGGAACGAGTCCCGCCACCAGTGCTCGAAGCCGTCGCGCCAGCGGTCGTCGTCACGGAAGCGCGCGGCGCAGCGGCGGGTGGCAAGGGCCGCCGCCCGCGCGAGCTCGGCAAAGGCTCGTGTCGTCCGTTGCCTGACGACGAGGTACATGACGAGCGGGTCCTCAGCGGTCTCCACGCGCGCAGCGTACGGAAGCGCGGCGCTACCGGAGCAGGAAGCCCTCGCCGAGCGGGTCGTCCGGGTCGAGCGTGAACGAGCTCTCGCCCGTGCGATAGGCGCTGCCGGTCACCTCGGTGACCAACGCCCGTCGTCCCGCGACCTCCTCCTCCGCGACGACGCGCGCGACGAACTCGGAGCCGACGATCGAGCGATGGTGGAGCGCCGCGCCGCGCCGCAGCCGGCCCGACGCGTCGAGCAGCGCGAGTCGGGCGGAGGTCCCGGAGCCGCACGGCGAGCGGTCCACCTCGCCGTCCGCGAACACGGTCACGTTCCGCTGCGTGAACGGTGCTTCGCCCTCGTGCTGCCAGAAGATGACGCCGTAGACGTCGCGCAACTCGGGCTCGAGGGGATGCACGATCTCGTGCTCCGCCTCGAGCGCGCGCTTGAGCTCCCGCCCGAGCTCGATCAGCCGCGGCAGCTCCGCGGGCTCGACCCGCTCCTCGAGGGACGCGTAGAAGGCACCGCCGAACGCGACGTCGACCGTGCGCTCGCCGACCCGGACGCCGGTCGCCCAGACGAACGAGGGGACGTTGCGAAAGGTCACCGACCGCACCTTTCCTCCCTCGACCACGGCCGTCGTCTCGAGCCGGCCCGACGGCACGTCGACGACGACCCGGTTCTCGCCCTCGCGTCGCTCGACGATCCCCTCGTCGAGCGCCCACGTGACGAGGGCGATCGTCCCGTGACCGCATGCCGTCGAGTAGCCGGCGTTGTGGAAGAAGACGACGCCGAGATCGGCTCCCTCGTCGTTTCCGGGCACGACGTGGCAGCCGTACATGTCCGCGTGCCCACGTGGCTCGTGGACGAGCAGGCGGCGGACGTGATCGAGGCGCTCGAGCGCGTCTCGGCGCCGCTCGAGGATCGTCGTTCCCCGCGGTCGGTCGACTCCGCCGACGACGATCCGGAACGGCTCTCCGCCCGTGTGGTAGTCGACCGTCCGAATTGCCGTCGGCACGGCCCGCCGGTCAGTCGTCGGAGAAGGTCGGGTACCGCTGCGTCAGCAGGGCAGAGGTAGCCGAACGTCTGCGCGTTGTAGCGCAGGTAGTACGCGAGGACGTCGCGCAGGCCGGGTGGAGCGTGCCGGCGAAGAGCGCCCAGAACCAGGCGAAGAACGCGACGATCTCGCGCGACGTAGCCGAGCACCCAGAGGACGATGAAGGCCGGGATCGCGAGGAAGAGCCGGAAGAAGATCGTCAGCCGGCTCTGCTGACTCGGCCGGCGCGATCTCGACGTCGACCGGATAGCCCGGCGTCGCCGGTGAACGCCGGGTACGGGTTGGCCGCGATGAAGAAGTACGCGTAGACGTGGGTCAGGTAGCGCAGGTACGAGGCGATGAAGTCGTGCAGGCCGTCCGGCACCCGTCCCGTGAAGATGACCGACGACCCAGGCGGCGATCACCGCGAACCAGACGACGATCCCCCACAGGTACAGCACAGATGAAGTGCGGGATGACGAGCAGGAGTCGGAAGAAGACGGTCAGCCGGCTGCGTCGGAGGTCGTCGGTGACGACGAGGTGGATCGGGTGCGGCGGCGGGCTCGTCGGGGAGGGCGACCGTGGGGAGCTGCTCGGACATCGGTGCTCCTTGGCGTGAGGGCCGGCGCCGGTCAGGCGCCGGTGAAGTTCGGTGGTCGCTTCTCCAGGAACGCGCTCACTCCTTCGGCGAAGTCGGCCGACGAGATCGGCCGCCTGCTGCAGCTCCGCCTCGCAGTGCGAGCTGCTCCTCGAGCGATGCCGTGTGTGCGCGCTCGAACAGCCGTTTCGTCAGGCCCACGGCGCGCGTCGGCATTGCCGCCCAGATCTCGGCGATCCCGGCCACCTGCTCCGCGAACTCGTCGGCGGGAATCACCTTCGAGACGAGGCCCCACGCGAGCGCCTCGTCCGCGTCGAGCCGCCGGTTCGAGCTCATCCATTCGAAGGCCCGCGCGAATCCGAGCAGCCGGTGCAGGAACCAGGCTCCCGCCCGAGTCCGGGCACGAGGCCGATGCCGACGAAGCCCGGGACGAAGGTCGCGGCGCTCGATGCGACGCGGACGTCGCAGGCGACCGCGAGCGAGAGACCCGCGCCCGCTGCCGGCCCGTTCACCGCCGCGATGACGGGCTTCTCGAGCCCGCGGATGAGCCGGATGGTCGGGTGGTAGGTCGCCTCGAGGGCCTCCCCGATCGACCCCTGCAGCTCGGAGAACTCGCGCAGGTCCTGGCCGGCGCAGAACCCCCTCCCGGCGCCGGTGATCACGACGGCGCGCACGGCGGGATCGGCAGCCTCCTCGAGCGCACCGCGGAGCGCCGCGTGGAGGTCCCGGTTGAACGCGTTGAAGACGTCCGGGCGGTTGAGTGTGATCGTGAAGACGCCGCCCTCGCGGGAGGTCAGGACCTCGCTCATCGCACGAGCCTAGCGCGCGGCGTCGGGCGCCGCTGGCGAGTGCGGTAGCCGTCCACGGCGGCCATGGGCTCGACCGGATTCGCCGCCTCGCTCGCCTTCCTCGCCGGGCTGGGCGGAGCCGTGCAGATCGCGACGCAGGGCCGGCTCGGCGACCGCGTCGGCAGCCTCGAGGCGCTCGCCTGCGCCGTCGTCGTCGGCGCGGCGTGACGTTCGCCGTGCTCCTCGTCGCCCGGCGCAGCTTCGACGGGTCCGCGAGGGGTTCACGGGCCCGAAGTGGATGCTCGTCGGCGGCGCTGATGAGCGTCGTGATCGTCCTCTCGATCACGATCGCCGGCCCGCGCATCGGCATCGTCGCGACGACGGCGTTCCTCATCGTGGGGCAGTTCGGGCTCGCGACGGCGATCGACCGCTCGGCTGGTTCGGCGTCCAGCAGGTGCCGCTCGGCTGGCCCCGCGTGCTCGGGCTCGTCCTGCTCGCAGCGGGCGCCGCGCTGACGCTGAAGCGATGACGAGCCGCGCGTGGCTCGCGCTCTGGACGGTCTACATCGTCTGGGGCTCGACCTACCTCGGCATCGCGCTCGCGGGCGAGACGATCCCGCCGATCTTCGCGGCCGGCGTCCGCTTCCTCCTGACCGGAGCGCTGATGGGCGGCTTCGTCGCGCTGCGCCGCGGGCGCGTCCCGTTCCGCGTCCGCCGGAGCGAGCTCGGCTCGGCCGTGCTCGTCGGCGTGCTCCTGCTCGGCGCGAACGCCCTGCTCTTCGTCGCCGAGCGCCGGGTGCCGATCGGGCTCGCCTCGCTGCTGATCGCGTCCGTGCCGCTCTGGATCGTCCTCATGCGCACCGCGACCGGCGACCGGCCGAGCCGCGTCGCGCTCGTCGGCGTCGCGACCGGCTTCGCCGGGATCGCGGTGCTCGTGCGGCCGGCCGAGGCGCGCGAGCTTCGGCGGGATCCTGCTCGTGCTCGGCTCGGCGCTGATCTGGGCGACCGGCTCCTTCCTCTCGTCGAAGCTGCCGCTGCCAGACGACGCGTTCGTCGCGACGGCGCTCGAGATGCTCGCGGGAGGAGCCGTGCTGCTGCCGCTCGGCCTCGCCTTCCCGGGCAGCGGAGTCGCTCGACCCGTCGACGTGGTCGTGGCGCTCGCTCGTCGGGCTCGTCTACCTCGTCCTCATCGGCTCGCTCGTCGGCTACACCGCCTACGTGTGGCTGCTCGCCAACCTCCCGATCAGCACCGTCGCGACGTACGCCTACGTGAACCCGGTCGTCGCGATCCTGCTCGGGCGTGATCTTCCTCGACGAGGGCGTGACGCTGGCAGATCGTCGTCGGCGCGGCCGTCGTGCTCGCGTCGGTCGCGCTCGTGATCAGGAGCGAGGCGGAGCGGGTGGTCGAGCCGTTTGCGGAATGAAGTCGGAGCCGGAGAGGCTCGCACCCTCTCAGCCACGAGGCAGATCTCGTCCGGCCGCACCGGCGCCCGCCGCAGCGGCTTTCCGGTCGCGTCCCGCATCGCCGCGACGACGGCGGCGGTCGAGACGACGGTCGGGCGGCTCGCCGACGCCCTTGACGCCGTACGGCGCGTCGGGCTGCGGGATCCTCGATCAGCACCGACTCGACCGGCGGCATGTCGAGCGCCGTCGGGAGCAGGTAGTCGGTGAAGCTCGCGTTCACGATCCGGCCGTCGCGCATCTGGATCTCCTCCATCAGCGCGAGGCCGATCCCCTGGGCGGTGCCGCCCTCGATCTGGCCCGTCACGCCCTGCGGGTTGAGCGCCTTGCCGACGTCCTGCGCGGTGCCGATCCAGACGACGCGCGTGAGCCCGAGCTCGACGTCGACCTCGACGACGACCCGCATCGCGCACGTCGCGAGCGCGACGTGCGCCCGCTCGCCGAGCACCTGGCCGGTCTCGGGGTCGAGGCCCCAGGTCGGGCGGGTGCCGGTAGACGCGCTCGACGTCGACCTCGGCGCCGCCGCGCGTCGCGCGCGCCTCGAGCGCGGCCCGGCAGGCGTCGCGCACGGCGCCGGCCGCCATCCAGGTCATCCGCGAGGCCGACGTCGAGCCGGCCGAGCCGACCGTGGCGGTCGTGTGCGGCGCGAGCGTGACGTCGTTCGTGCCGAGCTCGGCCCGCGCGACCTGCGAGGATCACGCCCGCCGACGCCCTGGCCGACCTCGGCGGCGGCGCAGTGCACGGTCGGCGCTGCCGTCGGCGTGGAGCTGCACGCGCGCGGCGCAGTAGTCGTCGAAGCCCTCCGAGAAGCAGATGTTCTTGAAGCCGACCGCGAAGCCGACGCCGCGGCGGACGCCCTCGCCGCGCGTCGTGTTGCCGGCGCCGCCCGGGAGCCGGATCGGGTCGCGCGGGAGCGGCTCCGCCTCGGGCACGGGGATCGCCGCCGCCGCGCCGGATCACCTCCGCGACCGGCAGCGAGCCCGTCAGCACCTGCCCGGTCGGCAGCGTGTCGCCCGGCTCGAGCGCGTTCAGCAGCCGCAGCTCGACCGGGTCGATCTCGAGCTCCGCGGCGAGCCTGTCCATCTGCGCCTCGGCCGCGAAGCACGTCTGCACGGCGCCGAAGCCGCGCATCGCGCCGCACGGCGGGTTGTTCGTGTAGACGCACGTGCCCTCGATCAGCGCGTTGTCGACGCGGTAGGGCCCGAGCGCGAACGCGGACGCGTTCGAGATCACCGCGGTCGAGCTGGACGCGTAGGCGCCGCCGTCGAGCAGGATCCGCATGCGCACGCAGACGAGCCGGCC
This sequence comes from uncultured Thermoleophilia bacterium, assembly GCA_963799905.1. GTDB lineage: Bacteria > Actinomycetota > Thermoleophilia > Gaiellales > Gaiellaceae > Gaiella. The sequence goes on along the minus strand of CAWCYU010000003.1, from coordinate 197,073 downwards.
GTCGCGCGTCGCGCGGTGCTCCGCCCAGATCCGCGCGGGGTGCCGGTGGACGTGGCCGGTGAACGACTCCTCGCGGTTGTAGACCATCTTCACCGGCCGGCCCGTGTGGAGCGCGAGCATGCGCGGCGTGGATCTGCATCGAGAGGTCCTCGCGGCCGCCGAAGGCGCCGCCGACGCCGGCGAGGTGGATCCGCACCTGCTCGGGCGCGAGGCCGAGGCACGGCGCGACCTGGTCGCGGTCGACGTGGAGCCACTGCGTCGCGACGTAGATGTCGACGCCGCCCTCGCCGTCCGGCACGGCGAGCCCCGACTCGGGCCCGAGGAAGGCCTGGTCCTGGCTCGCCGAGCTCGTACGTCGCCCTCGACGCGCGACCTCGCCCTCGGCGTCGGGGTCGCCGTGCCGGATCACGATCGAGCGGACGACGTTCGGCCGCGGGTCGTCGCGGTAGCCGTGGCCCATCGTCGGCCGGTCGGGGTGGAGCGGCTCCTGCTCGGTCGCGCGCTCGGGGTCGACGACGGGCTCGAGCGGCTCGTACTCGACGACGATCGCCTCGGCCGCGCGGCGCGCCTGCTCGGGATGCTCGGCGGCGACGAGCGCGACCGGCTCGCCGTAGTAGCGGACGCGGTCGATCGCGAGCACCGGCTGGTCGGGGAACTCGAGCCCGTAGGTCTTCGCGCCCGGGACGTCGGCGTGCGTGAGCACGGCGTGGACGCCGGGCATCGTCGAGCGCCGTCGCAGATGTCGATCGACGCGATCGCGCGCGTGCGCGTGCGGGCTGCGCAGCGTGTGGCCCCAGAGCATCCCGGCCGCGCTGAGGTCGCTCGAGTACGCGAACTCGCCGTTCACCTTCGGCGGCACGTCCGGCCGCGCGACGACGGTCGCGACGCCCGACCTCGAGCGTCGGTCCCGGCGGCTGTCTGGACGGTCGTCACGGCGCGCGCCGCGGCCTGCACCGCGTCGAAGATCTTCTGGTAGCCGGTGCAGCGGCAGAGGTTGCCCGAGAGCGCCTCGCGGATCTCGTCGTCGGTCGGGCTCGGGGTGTGCTCGAGCAGGTCGGCGGTCGCCACGACGAGGCCCGGCGTGCAGAAGCCGCACTGCACCGCGCCGGCCTCGACGAACGCCTCCTGCACGCGGTGCAGCGAGCCGTCCGGCGGCGAGCCCCTCGACCGTCACGACCTCGTGCCCGTCGCCTGCGCGGCGAGGACGAGGCAGGCGCAGACGAGCGCGCCGTCGAGCAGCACCGAGCACGAGCCGCACTCGCCCTGCTCGCACGCGTTCTTCGAGCCGGGCAGCCCGAGCCGCTCGCGCAGCGCGTAGAGCAGGCTCTCGCCGCCCCAGACGTCGGCCTCGTGCCGCTCGCCGTTGACGGTCAGCTCGATCTTCACGCCAGGCACCTCTCGAGCGCGCGGCGCGCGAGCACGCTCGAGCGCGTGGCGGCGGTAGGCGGCCGTGCCGCGGACGTCGTCGATCGGGCTCGCGGCCGCGGCGACGAGCTCCGGGAAGCCGTCGGCCTCGGCGAGCGGCGCCGTCACGAGGCGCACCGTCGGCGCGGCCGAGCCGAACGCCGCCCGCAGCTCGCCGCGCTCGCGGTCGACGCACGAGCGCGAGCGAGCAGACGGCGATCACCATCGCGTTCCGCGGGCCCGACCTTCATGAACGTCTGCGGGGCGCCGGCTCGGCCGCGACGCCGCACCGCGACGACGAGCTCGTCCGGCTCGAGCGCGTTCCGCTTCAGCCCGACGAGGAAGTCGCGCGAGCGGCAGCCGCCGCTCGCCGCGCACGCTCGCGATGCTCGACCTCGGCGCCCTCGACGAGGAGCGGCGGGAGCGCGTCGCCCGCGGGCGAGGCGGTGCCGAGGTTGCCGCCGATCGTGCCGCGGTTGCGGATCTGCGGCGAGCCGACCGTCCGCGACGCCTCGCGCGAGCGCCGGCAGCGCCTCGCGCGAGCGGCGCCGTGCATCGCCTCGGTGTAGGTCAGCCCCGCGCCGAGGCACGAGCGTCCCGTTCTCGCGCGCGACCAGCCCGCGCAGCTCGCGCGACCTCGTTCAGGTTGATCAGCGCGGGCGGGCGCGAGCGGTCGAAGTTGAGCTCGACCAGCACGTCGGTGCCGCCCTGGACGAAGCGGCGCGTCGGGCAGCTCGGCCTTGAGGCGCAGCGCCTCGTCGAGCGGTGGGGGGTGAGGACGTCCATGGCCAGCTCATCGCTCCTCGCGCACGTACGGCACGCCGAGCGCGCCCGGGGCGCCGAGCCGCCGCTTCGCGATCCCGGACGAGACGAGCACGAGCACGACGATCGTCATCACGTACGGCAGCGCCTGGAAGAGCTCGGGCGCGACCGTGCACGCCCGCGCGCCTGCAGCGTGAACGGGAGCGCCTGGAAGGCGCCGAAGAAGTACGCGCCGACGAGGCAGAGCTCCGGCCGCCAGAAGGCGAAGATGACGAGCGCGATCGCGATCCAGCCCGCGCCGCCGGTGAGCCCGTCGACCCACTGCGGCGTGATCGCGAGGCTGAAGCAGGCGCCGCCGACGCCGGCGAACGCGCCGCCGACGAGCGTGTGCGCGTAGCGGTACGCGGCGACGTTGATCCCCATCGCGTCGGCCGCCGCGGGCGACTCGCCGACCGCGCGCACGTTCAGGCCCGGGCCGCGTGCGCGACGAGGTAGAGCGCGACCAGCGACGACGCAGCACCCACGAGACGTAGACGAGCGACGTCTGGCCGAACACGATCGGGCCGACGATCGGCAGCGTCGGCCAGGCCGAACAGGTCGACGGGCGTCGAACGTGGTGCTTCGCCGGCGAGTCGGCGAGGCTCGAGGTCGTTGCCGAGGTAGGACGAGAGCCCGGCCGCGCCGGCGAAGATCGTCAGCGCGAGCCCCGGAGACGATCTGGTTCGCGCGCAGCGTGATCGACGAGGAACGCGTGGATCAGCGCCATCGCCGCGCCGGCGAGCGCCGCGACGAGGACCGCCAGCGACGAGCACGACCGGCCCGGAGCCGCCGATCGCGCTGCACGGCCCAGAAGCCCATCACGGCGCCGACCAGCATCATCCCCTCGACGCCGAGGTTGAGCACGCCCGAGCGCTCCGCGAGCAGCTCGCCGAGCGCGGCGAAGAGCAGCGGCGTCCCGTAGAGCGACGCCGAGCGCGAGCACGACGACGAGGATCGAGTTGTTCACGCGCGGCCTCCGCGCGGCGCTCGGTGCGGCGCGGCGCGCCGCGCGCGGCGCCAGCGCGAACGCCGGTAGCGGACGAGCAGCTCGCCGCCGAGCGCGCAGAAGAGGATCAGCCCCTGCATCACGCCGACGAGCCCGGACGGGAAGTCGGCGCCCTGCAGCGTGTAGCCGGCGTTCTGGAGCCCGCCGAGCAGGAACGCGACGAGCACGACGCGCGAACGGGTTGTAGCGCGCCAGCGCCGCGACGACGATCCCGGTGTAGCCGTAGCCGGCCTGCGGCAGCCCGCGCGGGTCGAGCAGGTGGCGGAAGTCGCCGTCCTGGCTCGCGCCGCCGATGCCGGCGATCGCGCCCGAGAGGCACATCACGGCGAGGATCTTCCGGCGCGTCCGCATGCCCGGCGTAGCGCGCCGCCCGCGGCGAGTCGCCGATCACCTGCACCTCGAAGCCGAAGCGCGTGCGCGAGTAGAGCGACCCACAGGAGCGCGCGACGGCGACGCCGAGCGAGCGAAGCCGAGCGGGACGACGACGCGCCGATGCCGACCACGTCGGCCAGTTCGCCGCGTCCGGCAGCGTCTTCCCCTGCGGGAAGACCTCCGCCTCGGGCGACGACGTGTCGCGCCAGTACGAGTGGCTGTCGAAGATCAGGTAGTTGAGGATCAGCGCCGGCGACGTAGTTGAGCATCAGCGAGGTGATGATCTCGTTGGTCGAGAGGAACGCCCGCAGCACGCCGGGGATCGAGCGCCCAGGCGGCGCCGCGCGGCGAGCCCGGCGACGCACCATCGCCGCGATCAGCGACGGCGCCGGCTGGCCCGGCGAGGTAGCAGCGCCCGCGGCGGCGGCGCCGATCGCGCCGAAGTAGAGCTGCCCCTCGCCGCCGATGTTGAAGAGGTTCATGCGGAACGCGGCGGCGGCGCAGAGGCCGGTGAAGACGAGCGGCGTCGCCGACGATCGAGCGTCTGCGTGAGCGCGCCGTCCGCCGCGAAGGCGGCGTCGAACAGCCGCGGTACGTCGTCCACGGGTTGTGGCCGGTCGCGACGAGCACGACCGCGATCGAGGAGGAACGCGACGCACGAGCGAGCCGATCGGCACGGCGACCGCAGCCAGCGCGGCTGCGTCGAGCCGGCGCTCGATGCGGACCGTCATCACGCGGCGCGCCCGCCGGCCATCAGCAGCCCGATCTCGCTCGACCGTCGGCCGTGCGCCGCGTCGACCTCGCCGACGAGCCGCGCCCTCGTACATGACGACGACGCGATCGGCGAGCGCGAGGATCTCGTCGAGGTCCTCGCTGATCAGCAGGATCGCGACGCCGTCGCGCGGCGGCCTCGCGGAGGTAGCGCGTGCACGGTCTCGATCGCGCCGACGTCGAGCCCGCGCGTCGGCGACGCCGCGATCACGAGCACGCGCGGCTCGCCGGCGAACTCGCGCGCGAGCACGACCTTCTGCAGGTTGCCGCCCGAGAGCTGGCGCGCGGGCGTCCGCGGGCCGGGCGCCTTGCACGTCGTAGCGCGCGGATCAGCGTCGCCGCCCGGTCGCGGATCGCGCCGCAGCGGAGCAACGGGCCGCGCGAGCTCTCGCGCGCCGCGGTACGACTTCAGCGCCGACGTTCGACGCGATGCTGAGGCTCGGCGCGACGCCGGTGTGCGAGCCGGTCCTCGGGCACGTGCGCGATGCCGCGCGCGGATCGCCGCGCGCGGGTCGCCGCCGCGCAGCGCCGTCCCCGTCGACCCGGATCGTCCCGCGCGTCGGCGGCCGCAGCCCGGTGACCGCCTCGGCGAGCTCGCGCTGGCCGTTGCCCGGCGACGCCGGCGACGGCGAGGATCTCGCCCGCGCGGACCGCGAGCGAGACGTCGCGCAGCGCCGTCGCGCCGCGGTCGCCGTCGGCGCAGAGGCCGTCGACCTCGAGCACGACCTCGCCCGAGTCGCGCTCCGTGCTCGCTCGCGGCCGCGCGATCGTCGAGCTCGCGGCCGACCATCAGCGCGGCGAGCGACTGCGGCGTCGAGCCCGCGGTCGGCGACGGTCGCGACCGACCTGCCGCCGCGCAGCACGGTGACGCGGTCGGCGACCGCCATCACCTCGTGCAGCTTGTGCGAGATGAAGATGACCGTCCGGCCCTCGTCGGCCATCGCGCGCAGCGTCTCGAAGAGCGCCTCCGCCTCCTGCGGCGTCAGCACCGCCGTCGGCTCGTCGAGGATCAGGATCCGCGCCTCGCGGTAGAGCGCCTTCAGGATCTCGACCCGCTGCTGCTCGCCGACGCGAGAGCTGCCAGATCCGCGCGCGCGGGTCGACCGCGAGCCCGTAGCGCTCGCCGAGCTCGGCGACGCGCCGCTCGATCGCGCGCGGGTGGAGCCGGAACGTGCCGCCGTCGCCGCGGTGGTCGCCGAGGACGACGTTCTCGGCGACGGTGAACGGCGCCACGAGCCGGAAGTGCTGGTGCACCATCCAGATGCCGGCGTCGAGCGCGTCGCGCGGCGAGCTGGAACTCGACCGGCTCGCCCGTAGAGCTCGATCTCGCCCTCGTCGGGCCGGTAGAGCCCGGTGAGGATGTTCGAGAGCGTGCTCTTGCCGGCGCCGTTCTCGCCGAGCAGCGCGTGCACCTCGCCCTCGGCGGCCTCGAAGTCGACGCCGTCGTTGGCGACGACGCCCGGGAACCGCTTCGTGATCCCGCGCAGGCGATCACGGCCGCCCTGCGGCGGGGGCGGCCGTCGCTCGCCGTCGGCTCCATCGGGTCGAGCCGCGGCGGAGCGCTCCGAGCCGCTGCCCCGCCGCGTGCCGCTAGCCCTTGGCGCTGCCGACGACGCCCTTGACGAGCCAGTCCATCGCGTACAGGTCCGGCGACCTTGAGCCGTCTTGCCCTTCGGGACGCGCAGCTTGCCCTCTCTGGTCGTAGAGCGGGCCCGGCGAACTCGTAGAACGTGCCGTGACGATCGGCGTCCGCTTCGCCGCGATCTTCGCCTTCGTCGCCGCCGTCACCTTCGGGCCGTACGGGGCGAGGTCCGTGAAGCCGTCCTTGATGTTCCCGTAGTAGAAGCCGGTCTTCCAGGTGCCGTTCATCGCCGCCTTGACGCGGCTCAGGTAGTACGGGCCCCAGTTGTAGACCGCCGCCGTCAGCCACGACTTCGGCGCGAACTTCTTCGCGTTCGAGTCGTAGCCGACCCACGGGATGCCCTTCGACTCGGCGTACTGGCCCGGCCGCCGGGCTGTCGACGTTCTGGCCGATGCACGTCGGCGCCGGCCGACGTGACAGGCTCTCGGCCGCCTTCCTCTCCTTGGCCGGGTCGAACCACGAGTTCGTCCAGACGAGCTTCACCTTGGCGCCTCGGGTGCGTCGCCTGCGCGCCGAGCGCGAACGCGTTCGCGTGCCGGATCACCTCGGGGATCGCGAACGGGACGACGTAGCCGATCGTCGCCCTTCTTCGTCGCCGCGCCGGCGGCCATGCCGGAGAGGTAGATCGCGTCCTCGCCCGCGCCGAAGTACTCGGCCAGGTTCTTCGCCTGTCGGTGCCGGTCGCCTGCTCGAACTGCACGTCCGGGTACTTCGCGCGCGAGCTTCTTCGAGGAAGCCGAACGAGGTCGCGAAGATGATCTTGTTGCCGTCGCGGACGAGGCTCTCGACCACCTGCGCGACCTGCGGCCCCTCGGCGACGTTCTCCTTGAACGTCGTCTTGACCTTGCCGCCGAGCTCCTTCTGCACGTACAGCCGGCCCTTGTCGTGGGCCTGCGACCAGCCGCCGTCGTTGTGCGGGCCGACGTAGATCCACGCCGCCTTGAACGGCGTCGCCTGGGGCTTCGCCGAAGTCCCGCCCGCGAGTACGAGCGCCACCGACGACGAGAGAGCCGAGCAGCACGACAACCCCCGCTGTCCGCCGGCTCCATCTGCTTGAAACACCGAACCTCTCCACGTTGCTCCTTTCGCGCCGCCCTCCCGGGGCAGCCGATTCGTCCTACGAGCTCGCCTCCGTCGACGCTCCCGCGGCCGGGCGCACGAGCCGGCCCCGGGGTAGGGCGACCATAACGCCATCGAGCCAGACAGTCGAGCCGCGTACGATCGTGCGCACGACGCGGCCCTTCAAGGCCCGCCCGAGGAACGGGCTCAGACGATGCCTGGAGTGGAGCTCGACCTTCGACGAGACGTGACTCGACCTCGAGGTCGACGATCGTGAGGTCCGCGTCGGCGCCGGGCTCGAGTGCGCCCTTTCCGTCGAGGCGGAAGCGACGTGCAGGCGCCGCGCTCGTGAGGCGGGCGACGTCCGGCAGCGTCAACCCACGAGGTGGCCCGTCGGTGAGAAGGACGCGAAGCATCGTCTGCGCGCCGGCGATGCCACCCCAGGCGGTGAAGGCGTCGTCTCCCTGCTTCAGTTCGGGCGGGCTCGGCGAGTGGTCCGAGGCGATCAGATCGACGTCGCCGTGAAGGACGGAGCGCCACAGCGCCTCGACCTCCTCGCGTTCGCGGATCGGCGGCGAGCACTTCGCCACCATCCCGATCGCGACAGCGTCCTCCTCGTCGAGCGCAAGATAGTGCGGGCAGGTCTCGCAGGTGACGTCGACGCCCTTTGCTCTCGCCTCGGTGACGAGCCGCACGCCCGCGGCGCTCGAGACGTGGACGACGTGCAGGGAACACCCGGTTTCCTCCGCCAGCTCGAGCGCTCGGCCGATCGCACGGAGCTCGGCCACGACCGGCCGCGAGTGGAGGTAGTCGCGGAGCGAGACGCGTCCCTCCGCAACCGCCCGCGCCGCGAGCCGCGCCGTCAGCTCCGGGTCCTCGGCGTGCACTGCGACGGGGAGCCCGAGCTGTGCGGCACGCGCCATCCCCGCGCGGAGTGTCTCGTCGTCCGCCATCACAAAGTCGTCGACGCCGGTCGGACACATGAACGCCTTGAAGCCGACGACGCCGCGATCGGCGAGCTCGTCGAGGCGGTCTACCGGCCCGGGCACGAGCCCTCCCCAGAGGGCGAAGTCGACGACCGCAGCCTCGTGTGCGGCGGCAAGCTTGAGGTCGAAGGACGCGCCGTCGACCGTCGGCGGGCTCGCATTCAGCGGCATGTCGACGAACGTCGTCGCCCCTCCCGCTGCCAGCGCGCGGGTCGCGTGGGCAAGTCCCTCCCAGTCGCTGCGGCCGGGATCGTTGCAATGCACGTGCGCGTCGACAACCCCGGGGAAGACGTTGAGACCGGTCGCGTCGATCGTCTCCGCGGCCGGCCCGCCCAGCTCGGGCTCGATTGCCGCGACGAGGCCGTCCACGATGCCGACATCGCACATACCGGCCCCCGCCGACGTGACGACCGTTCCACCGCGAACAACGAGATCGAACCTGCTCAAGGGCGCTCCATTCCGTGGAGGAGTGTCCGCAGCGCGATGCACGGCAACACGCCGATCGTACGGGCAGCGGGACACGGATCGTGGCACTGAGGGCTCGTGGGCGCCATGGACGCCGTCGCCGGTCCGCGTAGCGTCGATGCCTCCTGTCACACAGACTGTCGGTCGCCTTGTCCATCACCGACGACCCCCCAATCGGCAGCGACCTCGCCGGCTATCGGTTGGAGGCGGTGCTGGGCCGGGGTGGGATGAGCGTCGTCTATCTGGCCGAGGATCTGCGGCTGAAGCGGAAGGTGGCGCTGAAGCTGCTGGCGCCCGGGCTGGCCGAGGACGCGGGCTTCCGGGAGCGGTTCCTGGCCGAGTCGAAGCTCGCCGCCTCGCATCGACCACCCGAACATCGTCCCGTCTACGAGGCCGGCGAGGCCGACGGGCAGGCTGTTCATCGCGATGCGCTACGTCGAGGGCACGGACCTCGAAGCAGCTGCTCGCAGCAGGGGCCGCTGCGAGCCGGCGCGAGGCGGTCGCGATCGTCGCGCAGGTCGGCGGCGGCCTCGACGCCGCCCACGCGCGCGGGCTCGTCCACCGCGACGTCAAGCCGTCGAACGTGCTCGCTCGCCGACGCCAGGGCGGCGAGCACGTCTACCTGGCCGACTTCGGCCTCACCGCAGCGCCTCGGCGAGCCGGCGCCCTGGCCGCTCGAGGCCGGCCCGTCGCTCGGCACGCTCGACTACGTCGCCCCCGAGCAGATCCGCGGCGAGCAGGTCGACGGCCGCGCCGACCTCTACTCGCTCGCCTGCGTGCTCTACGAGTGCCTCGACCGGCAAGCCGCCGTTCGCGCGGCCGACCGAGGTCGCCGCCATCTACGCCCACCTCGGAGGAGGACCGCCGCCGCAGCGCGCGCCCGAGCTGCCGAGGACGATCGATGCCGCCACGCGCGCTCGCGAAGGAGCCGGACGACCGCTATCCAGACCTGCCGCGAGCTCATCGAGGCCGCCCGCGACGCGCTCGGGATCGCCGAGCCCAAGCCGCAGCCGCTGGCCGCTCGCCGTCGCCGCAGTCGGAGTCGCCCTGATCGCGGCCGCCCTCGCTCGCGCTTCTTCCTCACCCGCGGCGACGGCGGCGCCGCACCGCGATCCCAGCGCCGACACGCTCGTCCGCATCGACCCGGCGACGAACACGGTCGCGCGACGGATCGCCGGTCGGACGCGAACGCCAGCGGCGTCGCGGTCGGAGGCGGCCACGTCTGGGTCAGCGAACCTCGCCGACGGGACGATCTCGCGTGGTCGACCCCGAAGACCGGGAAGGTGCTGCACGATCGTCGGCGCAGGGCGCAACCGACGGGTATCGCGGTCGCCGGCAGGGTCGGCGGTGGTCGCCGACGGCGCCGACGCACAACCTGACGGCGTTCGACGCGACGACCGGAACGCCGACTGTACACGGCGACGCTGCGCGGGCCGAGCAACGGCACCCTCCAGATCGCCGGCGGGACGAGCGGCGTCTGGTTCGCCGACGCCGCGGCGAGGAATCGCCGGCAAGGTCGACGACACCCTTGACCGTCGGCTCGCCGAGCAGCGCAGATCTCCGATCCCGCCCGACCGCAGAGGCTTCGTCTCCGCCTACTTCTCCTTCGACGGCCTGGCGGTCGGGAGACGGGCGATCTGGGTCGCCGGCGACGCGCGGGAGCAGAACCGTCTGGCGGCTCGATCCGGCGACACGGGCGGGCGGTCGCGACGATCCCGCTTGCCGTTCGTTCCCGGGGCGATCGCCGCGGCGAGGGGGGGTCTGGGTGACGTCCCTGCTCGACGACACCGTCTCGCGGATCGACCCGGCGACGAACCGGGTCGTCGGCGACCGATCCGGGTCGGACGCGGCGTCGACGGCGATCGCCGCAGGCGAAGGCGCGGTCTGGGTCGCGAACTCGTTCGACGGCACCGTCTCGCGGATCGATCCGCGCGACGAACAGGGTGGTGGCGACGGATCCCGGTCGGCGGAACGCCCGATGCAGGTGGCCGCCGGCGCGCGGCGGGGTCTGGGTCGACGACGGCCGAAGGCGGCCGACTCCGCGCGCCGCGGGCTCGATCGAGATCGGCGTGCTCTCGGACTGCGAGGGGACGTTCGGCGCTCCGCGTACAACGACACCGTTCGCTCCGGCGGAGCTGCCGCTGATCGAGCGCGGCGGCAGCGCGGGCCGGGACGATCGCCGACGGGGTCAACGGCGTCTCGATCGGCGGCCGCCCGGTTCGCCTCGTCTTCGGCTGCGCGGACGGCACGACCGGCGGCGCGCTCGCAGAGGCGCGGCGGCTCGTCGAGCAGGCCGGAGTCGACGTCCTGATCGGGCCCCTGGCCGGGGACGAGGGCCTGGCGCTCCAGGAGTACGCGCGGCGGCAGCCCGAGATCGCGTTCGTCAACGGGTCGTCGTCGTCGCAGCAGCTCCACCCTGCGCCGAACTTCTTCAGCTTCTGGTACGACGGCGCCCAGTGGATGGCCGGGGTCGGCGCCTATGCCTACCAGGCAGCTCGGCTGGCGCACGGCGGTCACGGTCGGCGGAGCGGACGACGTTCGACTGGGCCCAGGTCGCAGGCTTCGACGCCGAGTTCTGCTCGCTCGGCGGCACGATCGTGAAGCGGATCTGGCTCCCCCAGGGAGCGCAGGACTTCTCGGGACTGGTCGCCCAGGTTCCGCGCTCGGGGGTCGACGGCGTCCTCGTCGAGGCGCAGGGGGCGGGCCCTCTGCTGACGCTCGCACGAGACTATCCGGGGCTCCGGGGCGACCTCGGCCGGAAGGTCGTCAGCGGGACGACGGTCGTTCCCCGCCCAAGCTCGGCGGACGGATGCGCGGGATCGTCTGGGGCGGTTCGCCAGCCCCATCCTCCCGCGCGTACCTCGCCGCTCTCCGCGAAGGCGTTCCCGGAGATCGCGCAGGATCTACCTCGGGGTCGCCTTCGACTATGCGTACTACGACGCGATGGCCGCGACGCTGCAGGCGCTCGACCGCGTGCACGGCGACCTGTCCGGCACGGCGAGCGGCGTTCATGGCCGCGCTCGCGCGCGTGACGCTCGATGCGCCGAACGGCCGCACGACCCTCGACGCGAAGCCAGCGGGCGATCGCGCCGAACGCGCTTGTGCGAGGTACGCTGACGCCCACCACGGCTCGCGATGATCAGAACGATCCCGCGCGTCGACGCGAGCTTCGGCGGCTACTTCAAGCCGACCGACCCGCCGCCGAGCAAGACGACCCCCGCCTGCGTGAAGAGGACGCCGCCGAGCTGGGGGAGGTAGACGCCTCAGGCACCGGGCGCGAGCGTCCAGGTGAAGCGTGTCATGCTCGCGGGAGGTGCGAGCGCCCCTGGGCGGAGGCCGCGGCGAACGAGGAGCACCGGGCGGCTTCGCGCCCGCCACGAGCTCGCCACGCACGACTCCGAGCCCCTCTTGCTGCCAGCGCTCGGAGAGGCCGAGCACCGACGAGCCCGGCGTCGTCCGCGGCACGGACGAGCTGCTCGGCTCCCGGCTCGACGAGCAGCGGCTCGGCTGCGACGCCGAGCGCCCGCTGGATCGCGAGGGAAGCGCTCGCGAGCAGCCGGCTCGCATCCCGGCCGCTCCGCCGCCCCGGACGACCCGGCCAGGCGCAATGGCACCTCGCGCGCCCGCGCGATCCAGGCGGCGAGCTCGATCGCGGCCCAGTCGTGCGCGGCGCCGGAGAACGGCACGAGGACGTGCTGCTTGGAGCCGTCGCCGGCGGTCAGCACGCCGACGTCGCACGGCGCGCTCGCGAGCAATGTCGCGATGACCTCGTTCTCGATCAGCGCGGGCGGCGCGTCGACGAGAATGAGATCGACGTCCTGCTCGGTAGCGAGCCGTACGAGGTCGCCGCCGGGGTCGGGAGAGCGGAACGCGGCAGCGCGCGCGGGGAGCCCGCCCGCGAGCAGGCGCTCCCGCGCCTCGTGGAGGAGGGCGGTTGCGGCAGCGAGGTCGCCGGTCGGGTCGAGCGCGCGTGCGAGGATCACCTCGCGCGACGGATTTCGAGCCAGCGGGGCCGCGAGCTCGACAAGTGACTGCAGCCTGGCATCGTCGAACGCAGCGACGAGGATCGACCGCTCGGGCGTGACCTCATACGTCAGGTCGAGGGAAGGATCCTGGCGGAGGATCGCCCGCTCGAGCTCCTGCAGCGCCGGCGCCGGGCTCGATCCCGAGCTCGTCGACGAGCGCTGGCGGGCCTGCCGGTAGGCCTCGAGCGCCTCCGCCTGGCGGCCGGAGCGGTAGAGCGCCAGCATCAGCTGGCCGCGCAGCCGCTCGCGCAGCGGATGCTCGCGCGACGAGCGCCTCGAGCTCGCCGACGAGCTCGGCGTGGCGGCCGAGCGCGAGATCGGCGTCGATCCGCTCCTCGAGCGCGGCGCAGCCGCAGCTCCTCGAGCCGCCCGATCGTCGGCCTGGGCGAACGGCTCGTAGGCGAAGTCGGCGAGCGGCGGCGCCGCGCCAGAGCGCGAGCGCCTCGCGCAGCGCTCGCCGCCGCCTCGCGCCGGCGCGGCGCCCTCCGCCTCGCCAGCAGCGCTCGAAGCGGTCGAGGTCGAGCTCGTCCGGGCTCGACGCGCAGGACGGTAGCCGGGCGGCTGCGTGCGACGATCCGCCCGCTCGGCCGAGCGCCTTGCGCAGCTGCGAGACGTGCACCTGCGACGCGCGTTCGCCGCCGTCGGCGGCGGCCGCTCGCCCCAGAGCTCGTCGATCAGCCGGTCGCGTCGAGACGACCTCGTTCGCGTGCAGCAGCAGGATCGCGAGCAGCGCCCGCTGCTTCGCGCCCACCGAGCGGGAGAGTGCTGCCCGTCGTCGACGACCTCGAGCGGCCCGAGGATGCGGAACTCCATCGCCGTAAGCGGATCGTAAGGGCACCGTAGGCGTGCGAGCGCACTCTCGTTCCCACAGCGATCGCACCAGGCGATCGGGAGACGAAAGGGAAATGAGATGACGCGCTTCACGAAGATCACGGCTCTGGCGATCACGTCCGTCGCCCTCGCGGCCCCGATCGCGGAGGGAAGCAGCACCTCGCCGCTCACGGCCGCGCAGACCGTCCGCCTCGGAGCGCAGACCGAGGCGCAGGGGTTCAAGGGGATCGATACGTACCTGAGGCAGCGCTATGCCGAGCAGACCGCGCAGGCAGGCGCCGAGACCGAAGCGACTAGCTTCAAGGGGATCGACCGGTCCCTCGAGCAGCGCTACGCCGCGCAGACCGCGCAGGCGGGCGCCGAGACCGAAGCGACCGGCTTCAAGGGCATCGACAGGTACCTCAAACAGCGCTACGCCGAGCAGACCGCGCAGGCAGGCGCCGAAACCGAAGCGACCGGCTTCAAGCACATCAACCGGTACCTCACACAGCGCTACGGAACCGTGGCCCCGAGCACGACATCCGTGGACGGCTTCCGCTGGATGGACGCCGGCATCGGCGCCGCAGTCACCGCCGGCATCGCGTTCCTCGCCCTCGCGGGCGCGCTCGTGATCCGCAACCGCGCGGCGCCCAAACCCGGGCCTCCCCGTCTGAGAGTGCCCTCCCGGACGGAAGCCCGGGCACCGAGCGAAAGGCTCCGCAGCAGTGCGGAGCCTTCCGCCTTTCTCGTGCCGGGCGTGAAGGCGTTACGCTCGCAGCCATGACCGACCTGGCGCGACGGCTCGCGGTCGCCCGCGGGGACGAGCCGGCCGACACCGGTCGTCCGCGGCGGGCGCGTGTTCTGCGTCTTCACGCGCGAGTGGCTCGACGCGCGACGTCGCGATCGCCGACGGGGTCATCGCCGGGGTCGGCGACTACGACGGCAGCGAGGTCGTCGACGCGTCCGGCCGGTTCGTCGTGCCCGGGCTTCGTCGACGCGCACATGCACATCGAGTCGGTGAAGCTCCTCGTCGACGAGCTCGCGCGCCTCGTCCTCCCGCTCGGGACGACCGCGGTCGTCGCCGACCCGCACGAGATCGCGAACGTGCTCGGCTCCGACGGCGTGCACTGGCTCCTCGACGCCTGCGACGGGCTCCAGCTCGACGTCTACTTCATGGCGCCCTCGTGCGTGCCCGCCTCGCCCTTCGAGTCGCCTCGCCGGCCGCTCACCGCCGGGCGATCTCGAGGCGCTGATGCGCCGCAGCCGGGTGCTCGGGCTCGCGGAGATGATGAACTTCCCCGGCGTCGTCGCCGGGCTCCCGTCGGAGCTCGAGAAGCTCGCGCTCGAGGGCGCCGAGCACGTCGACGGCCACGCGCCCGGGCTGCTCGGCAAGGGCCTGCAGGCGTATGCCGCGGCCGGGATCCGCTCCGACCACGAGTGCCTCACCGCCGAGGAGGGCCGCGAGCGGCTGCGGGCTGGGATGTGGCTCCTCATCCGCGAGGCGTCGATGGCGCGCAACCTCGAGGCGCTCCTCCCGCTCGCGCTCGAGTACGGCCCGAATCGGATCGCGTTCTGCACCGACGACCGCGACCCCGACGACGTCGCCGACAACGGCCACATCAACGGGATGGTGCGCGAGGCGGTCGCGCATGGGCGCGACGCCGGAGGACGCGCTCCTGATGGCGTCGTTCCACCCCGCCCTGTGGCACGGGCTCCGCCACCTCGGCGCGGTCGCGCCCGGCTACCAGGCCGACCTGCTGCTGCTGCCCGACCTCGTCGGCTTCCTGCCGGACGCTCGTGCTCAAGCGCGGGCGGCCGATCGAGGATGTGCCGCTCGGTCGCCGTGCCGGAGTGGGTGCGGCAGACGGTGCGGATCAAGCCCGTCACCGCCGCCGACTTCGCGATCCCCTCGGACGGCTCGCCGATCCGCGCGATCGGGCTGATCGAGGACCAGGTCGTGACGGAGTCGCTCGAGCGCGAGCCGGTCGTCGTCGAGGGCAACGCCGTCGCCGACGCAGATGCCGGCCTCGCCAAGATCGCGGTCGTCGAGCGCCACCTCGCGACCGGGCGCGATCGGGCTCGGGTTCGTCACCGGCTCGGGTCTCCGCAGCGGAGCGCTCGCCTCCACGGTCGCCCACGACGCGCACAACCTCGTCGTCGTCGGCATGACCGACGAGGACATGGCCTTCGCCGTCCAGCCACCTGGCCGAGATCGGCGGCGGCATCGCGGTCGTCGACGGCGGCCGCGTCGTCGCCGAGTGCCCGCTGCCCGGTCGCCGGCCTGCTCTCGGACGCGCCGCTCGCAGAGGTGATCGCGCAGAGCGCCGCCACGAACGCCGCCGCGCACGACCTCGGCTGGACGGGCGCGACGCCGTTCCTGACGATGGCGTTCCTCGCGCTCTCGGTGATCCCGTCGCTGAAGATCACGGATCGCGGGCTCGTCGACGTCGACCGGTTCGAGCTCGTGCCGTTGACGGCCGGCGCATGACCGACATCCGCGACGGGCTCACGTACGACGACGTCCTGCTCGTGCCGCGCCGCTCGCGCGTGCGCTCCCGCCAGGACGTCTCCACCCGCTCGAGCTTCACGCCGGCGATCGAGCTCGAGGTGCCGATCGTGTCGGCGAACATGGACACGGTCACGACGGCGCCGATGGCGATCGCGATGGCGCAGCTCGGCGGCATCGGCGTGCTCCACCGCTTCCTCCCGGTCGACGAGGAGGCGGCCGAGGTGCGGCGCGTCAAGCGCTTCCTCTCGCACGTCGTCGTCGAGCCGTACGTGATCGACCCGGACCGGACGATCACGCATGCGCGCCAGGAGGCCGAGCGCCTCGCAGGTGACCGGGTTCGTCGTCGTCGACTCCGAGCGGCGGCTGCTCGGCCTGCTCACGGCCCGCGACCTCCTCGCCGGCGAGGACGGCGACCGCGTCGACGCGCTGATGACGCCGCGCGAGCGGCTCGTCACCGCCGACGCCGGAGATCGGGCTCGACGGAGGCGCGACGCCTGCTCGACGTCGAACCGCGTCGAGAAGCTCCCGCTCGTCGACGCGGACGACCGCGTCCAGGGTCTGATCACGCTGCGCGACCTCGCGCTCGCCGACCGCTACCCCCGCGCGACGCGCGACGGGCAGCGGGCGGCTCCGCGTCGCGGCCGCGATCGGGATCCGCGGCGACTACCTCGCTCGCGCTCAGAGGCGCTGCTCGAGGCCGAGGCCGACGCGCTCGTGCTCGACATCGCGCACGGGCACGCCGACGCCGCGATCGAGGCCGTGCGGGAGCTGAAGTCGGCCTGGCCCGACGTCGAGGTCGTCGCCGGCAACGTCGCGACGGCCGACGGCGTCGCGCGACCTCGCGGCCGCAGGCGCCGACGCGGTCAAGGTCGGCATCGGCCCTGGCTTCGCGTGCACGACGCGGCTCGTCGCCGGCGTCGGCGTGCCGCAGCTGACGGCGGTGCTCGACTGCGCCGCCGGCGGCGCAGCGAGCGCGGCGTCCCGCTGATCGCCGACGGCGGCGTCCGCCGCGCCGGGCACGTCGCGATGGCGATGGCGGCCGGCGCGAGCACCGTCATGGTCGGCAGCCTCTTCGCCGGACGCGAGGAGAGCCCCGGCGACGTCGTGCGCCGGCAGGGTCAGCTGTTCAAGGTCTACCGCGGCATGGCCTCGCGCTCGGCCGCCGCCGCCCGGCTCGCGATCGAGGGGCGCGGCGACGCGCTCGACCAGTACGTCGCCGAGGGCGAGGAGATGGAGTTCCCGCTCCGCGGCTCGGTCGCAGGGATCGTCGAGGAGCTGCACGGCGGCCTGCGCAGCGGCATGAGCTACGTCGACGCGGTCGACGATCCCGGAGTTCTGGGAGAAGGCGAGCTTCGTACGGCAGACCGAGGCGGGCGAGCGCGAGTCGCACCCGGGTAGCGCGTGACGCACGCTCTACGCGAACGCACACGTCGTCACGATGGACGACGCCGGCGCGGAGCACGCGGGCGGCTGGCTGCTCGTCGACGGCGAGACGGTCGCCGCGGTCGGTAGCGGGCCCGAGCCGGACGCCGACCGGCGGGTCGACCTCGGCGGTGCGGTCGTCACGCCCGGCCTCGTCAACACCCACCACCATCTCTACCAGACGCTCACCCGCACCCGTGCCCAGGAGGCCGACCTCTTCACATGGCTGCGCACGCTCTACCCGGTCTGGTCGCGGATCGATGCGGAGTCCGAGTACGCGGCCGCCCGCACCGGCCTCGCCGAGCTCGCGCTCTCCGGCTGCACGACCGTTTTCGACCACCACTACGTCTTCCCGCGCGGGCGCGAAGGGCTGATCGAGGCGGAGGTGCAGGCGGCGCGGGAGCTCGGCGTCCGCATCGTCGCCTCGCGCGGCTCGATGGATCTCGGCGTCTCCGACGGCGGCCTGCCGCCGGACGAGCTCGTCGAGGACATCGACGCCGTGCTCGCCGACACCGAGCGGCTCGCCGCGGAGCTGCACGAGCCCGGCCCCGGAGCGCGCGTCCAGCTCGCCGTCGCGCCGTGCTCGCCGTTCTCGGTCACCGGGCGGCTGATGGAGGAGTCGGCCGCGCTCGCGCGGCGGCTCGGACTGCCGCTGCACACCCACCTCGCCGAGACCGTCGAGGAGGAGGAGTACTGCCTCGAGCTGTACGGCTGCCGCCCGGTCGAGTACCTGGAGCGGCTCGGCTGGCTCGCCGACGACGTCTGGTGCGCCCACTGCGTCCACCTCACCGAGGACGACATCGCACAGTTCGCCGGGACCGGCACGGGTGTCGCACACTGCCCCACCTCGAACCTCCGGCTCGGCGCCGGCGTCGCACCCGTGCGGGACATGCTCGACGCCGGCGTACGCGTCGGCCTCGGCGTCGACGGCTCGGCCTCGAACGAGCGCAGCGACCTCTTCTTCGAGGTCAAGCAGGCGCTTCTCGTCGCGCGCGGGCGCGGCGGCGGCACCGCGATGACCGCACGCGAGGCGATCCGGCTCGGCACGCGCGGCGGCGCGGCCGTGTTGCGTCGGGACGACATCGGCTCGCTCGAGCCGGGGAAGTGCGCCGACTTCGTCGCCTGGGGCGTAGACGGGCTCGAGCTCGGCGGCGCCGACGACCCCGTCGCGGGCATCGTCTTCGCCGGGCCGCAGCGGCCCGCTCTCGTCGTCGTCGGAGGCGAGTCGATCGTGAGGGAGGGCGAGCTCGCCCGGGCCGACGAGGCCGAGATCGCGCGAGCCCACCGCGCGGAGGCGCGTAGATTCCTCCCGTGAGCGTCTCGGTCTCCACCCACGTGCTCGACACCGCCGCGGGACGGCCGGCCGCGGGCGTCGGCGTCGAGCTGCTCCACGGCGGCGTGTCGGTCGCGAACGCCGATACCGACGCCGACGGCCGTGCCCGCCTCGCCGACGCGCTCGAGCCGGGCGTGTACAGCCTCGTCTTCCACCCGCCGTCGCCGTTCTTCCGCCGCGTCGAGCTCGAGGTCGAGCTCACGGACGGCCACTACCACGTCCCGCTTCTCGTCTCCCCGTTCTCGTGCGCGAGCTACCGCGGCAGCTGAGCGCAGACGAGCTGGCGGAGCTCTTCGAGGGGCGCACGCGCTTCGTCGAGCTCCTCGCGCAGCGCGAGGACCCGCTCGACCACGCCCGCGAGGTCGTCGACGCGCTCACCGACGAGGAGAAGCACGAGGTGCTCGACGCGCATCCCGCGATCGGGCAGAAGAAGAAGCTGTCGAAGCACTCGAAGGCGGAGCAGGGCGCCGACTACGACCCCGCCGTGATCGCCGAGCTCATGCGCCTGAACGCCGAGTACGAGGCACGGCACGGCTTCCGCTTCGTGGTCTTCGTCGACCGGCGGCCGAAGCCGGAGATCCTCGAGGTCCTGCAGAGCCGGATCGACAACCCGACCGACGAGGAGCTGGAAACGGCGCTGCACGAGCTCGTCGCGATCGCGATCGACAGATGGCAGCGGGGATGACGGCCGCCTTCCTGGATCCGTACGTCACCGACTGGCTCAACCTCCTCCTCCGGTGGCTGCACGTGATCGCCGCGATGGCGTGGATCGGCGCGTCGTTCTACTTCGTCCTCCTCGACCAGTCGCTGCGCGAGCCGAAGAGCAAGGACGACATCCGCGACGGGGTCGGCGGCGAGCTCTGGGAGGTACACGGCGGCGGCTTCTACCACGTGAAGAAGTACAAGGTGGCGCCGCCCGTGCTGCCCGATCACCTCGCCTGGTTCAAGTGGGAGGCCTACACGACCTGGCTCTCCGGCTTCGCGCTGATGGTCGTCCTCTACTACTTCAACGCGAGCGCCTACCTGATCGACCCGTCGGTCGCCGACCTCTCGTCGTGGGAGGCGGTCGCGATCAGCATCGCGCTCCTCGTCGCTGCGTGGCTCGTCTACGACGGCCTCTGCCGGGTGCTCGTCGGCCGCGACGCCGCGCTGTGGACGCTGATCCTCGTGCTGACCACGATCGCCGCATGGGGGTGCATCCAGCTCTTCCAGCCGCGCGCCGCGTTCCTCCAGGTCGGCGCGATGCTCGGCACGATCATGGCCGGGAACGTCTTCTTCAACATCATCCCGGCGCACTGGGAGCTGATCAACGCGAAGAAGGCCGGCCGCGAGCCCGACCCGACGCCGGGGATCGTCGCCAAGCAGCGCTCGGTGCACAACAACTACCTCACGCTGCCGGTGCTGTTCACGATGCTCTCCGGGCACTTCGCCTTCGTCTACGGGGCGACGCGCGCCTGGCTCGTGCTGATCCTGATCATGCTGCTCGGCGTCCTCGCGCGGGTGTTCTTCAACCTGCGACACCAGGGGCGGACGATCTGGGCGCTGCCCGTGGCGGGGGCGTCGCGGTGATCCTGCTCGCGATCGCGATCAAGCCGGACGACAGCGGCGGCGGCGCCGGCGGGACGCACGGTCTCGTTCGCGCAGGTGGCGCCGATCGTGGAGCAGCGCTGCCAGCCCTGCCACTCGCGAGAGCCCGACCGAGCCGGGCTTCTCGAGCCCGCCCGCGGGGCTCGTGCTCGAGACGCCCGAGCAGATCGCGGCGCGCGCACAGGACATCAAGAGCCTCGTCTCCACGAAGGCGATGCCGCTCGGCAACCTCACGAAGATGACGGACGACGAACGCGCCCTCGTCGTCGCCTGGGTCGACCAGGGCGCCTCGACGAAGGGATGAGCGCACGATGCTGAGGATCTCCGCAGGAGGGTTCGAGTTCACCGCCCGGCTCGAGGAGGAGGACGCCCCGGAGACCGTGGCGGCTTTCCGGCGGCTGCTGCCCCTCGAGTCGAAGATCATCCACGTGCGCTGGAGCGGCGAGGCCGGGCTGGATCCCGTTCGGCGACCTCGACCTCGGCCTCGGCCCCGAGAACGCGACCTGCTACCCGCACCCGGGCGAGATCGTCCTCTACCCGGGCGGCGTCTCGGAGACGGAGATCCTGCTGGCCTACGGCTACGTCAACTTCGCCTCCAAGGCCGGCCAGCTCGCGGGGAACCATTTCGCGACCGTCGTGGAGGGGAACGAGAACCTGCGCCCGCTCGGCGTCAAGTTCCTCTGGGAGGGCGCACAGGAGATCGTCTTCCGGGAGGACTGAACCCGGGAGAGAGGCTGCAAGCCTCTCACCAGAGGGAAGCGGCTGCGCCGCCGTCCTTCACACGAAGTCGACGACGACGGGCCGCGGGAACGCGCCGATCGCCTCGCCGCGGCGCAGTAGCTCGGAACGGCGGCGCGCCCCTCCTCGCCGTAGTCCTCGGTCAGCTCGTTGACGTACATCTCGATGAACCGGTCGGCGACCGCCTCGTCGATCCCGCGGCCGAACTGCAGCGCGTACTCGAGCGCCTCGTCGCGGTTCTCGAGCCCGCACCGGATCGCCTCCCCGAGCACCTCGGAGAGCTCGCCGACGCGTTCGACGTCGCGGCGCACGACGTTGACGCCGAGCGGCAGCGGCAGGCCGGTCTCGAGCAGCCACCACTCCCCGAGGTCGAGCACCTTGTGCAGCCCGAGGTCGGAGAACGTGAGCTGGCCCTCGTGGATCAGAAGCCCGTAGTCGGCCCGGCCGGAGGCGACCTCGTCCGGGATCTGCTCGAACGGGAGCTCCCGGAACGGCATGTCGCCGAGCACGAGCCGGAGCGTGAGGAACGCGGTCGTCAGCGCGCCCGGGACGACGATCTCCTTGCCGCGAAGATCGTCGACGCCTCACCCTCCACGCGCGAGACGACGACCGGCCCGTAGCCGCTGCCGATGCTCGCACCGTGCGGCAGCAGCGCGTAGTCCTCCTGCACGAACGGATACGCGGCGAGCGAGATCGCCGTCACCTCGAGCCGCCCCGCACGCGCCCACTGGTTGAGCGTCTGGATGTCGGCGAGCACCTGCTCGAACGCGAACCCGCGCGGGTCGACGAGGTCGGTCGTGAGCGCCCAGTACATGAACGCGTCATCGGGATCGGGGCTGTGGCCGACTCGGATCCGCATGGAGTCGCGGACGGTAGCACCCCGCTCCCGCGCGACGCGGCACGTCCGCGACGCCCGCGTTCGCTGCGCGAGGCCGCCGCGGTGGGCGCCGATAGGATGGAGTCGATGGCCTTCCGCGACCTCTTCTCGTTCCTCTTCCAGCGCTCCACGAGCGAGGAGCGCGTGGCCCAGTACGTGATCCGCGAGCACGACCGCGGCCGCTCGCTGAACGAGATCCTCGAGGACAAGTACGTCGTCAACCGGCTCACGTCGCCGGAGCAGCGCGCGCGCCTGCTCGACCGCCCCGAGATCCTCCACGCGGTCGGCGGCGACATGGTCGAGGCGACCAAGGCGTCGCATCACCTGATCCGGGCACGCGCGAAGCTTCACCGGCCGATGGGGGAAGGCCGCGCGTTCGTCCGAGTCGTACGGCCAGGATGGTGCTGGACGGCCATTCGAAACGACCCTCGGGGGGCCGTTCCAGCTGGAACGGACCCTCGCCCCGACGGGCCGATCCCTCGTCAATGGGGGTCTTCGGGTCAGAACGCGAAGCGCTGCTCGAGGAACGGGTCGGCGTCGTTCGAGTACCCGAGCCGCTCCCAGAAGCCCGGCTCGTCGTCCTGCCGCAACTCGATCCCGCGCAGCCATTTGGCGCTCTTCCAGAAGTACTTCCCCGGCACGATCAGCCGCAGCGGGCCAGCCGTGCTCGGCCGTGAGCGGCTCGCCGTCCGCGTGTGTCGCGAGCATCGCGCCGTCGCGCTCGAGGAACTCGAGCGGGACGTTCGTCGTGAAGCCCGCCTCGGCGTGGGCGATCGCGAAGCGCGCCCGCCGCTCGCGGGCCGCCCGAGTTCGGCGACCGCCGACCACGGAATCCCCGCAGAAGCGTCGCGTCGAACCGGCTCCAACGCGTGACGCAGTGGATGTCCTGCGTCACCTCGACGCGCGGCAGCTCGTTCAGCTCCGCCCACGTCAGCGTGACCGGGCTCTCGACCTCGCCCGTGACACGGAAGTCCCAGCCGTCGAGGCTCGGCCGGGTACGAGGGGACGGAGCCGGCGTGGAGGACGGGCCACTTCTCCGTCAGATACTGGCCCGGGCGGCAGGCGGGCCGGGTCGTATCCCGCCTCGCGCATCTTCTTCTCGGCCCGACCCCGGAACATGTTCCTACACTAGACCGCATGAGCGCGACGGCGTTACAGGCGATCGCGCGCCGCCCGGTCGTACGTCGGCGTCGCGGGTCCGGATGCCGCCGACTACCTGCAGCGCATGGTCTCGAACGACGTCGAGGCGCTCGGGCCGGGCGAGTCCTGCGAGGCGCTCCTGCTGACCGCGAAGGCTCGGATCATCGCGCCGCTCGTCGTCCTGCGCCGGTCGCCGACGACTTCCTCCTGCTGACGGAGCCGACGCTCGGGGAGGTCGTGGCGCGCGAGCTGACCCGCTTCCGCTTCGCCGCGAAGTGCGCGATCGAGCCCGAGGAGCACACCTCGACGGTCGTCCTCGGCGACGACCCGCCCGGCGGGCGCGATCCCGCTCGCCGACTACGGCGTCCCCGCCTACGAGCTCCTCGACGCCGACGAGCCGCGCGCCGCGCGCGATCGACGCGGACGAGCTCGAGCGACTCCGCATCCTCGCCCGCACGCCGGCGTGGGGACGCGAGCTCGACGACCGCGTCCTTCCCGCCGAGGCCGGTCTCGAGGAGCGCGCGATCAGCTTCACGAAGGGGTGCTACCCGGGACAGGAGCCCGTGGCGCGACTCCACTACCGCGGCCACCCGAACCGCGGCCTGCGGGTGCTCGAGCTCGAGGGCGAGGAGCTGCCGCCGTACGACGCGGAGCTGACGGACGAGACCGGCAAGGCGGTCGGGCGGGTCACGAGCGCGGTCGCGAACGGCAGCGGCGGCGTGCTCGCACTGGCGTACGTCCGCCGCGAGGTGCCGGCCGAAGCGGTGCTCCGGCTCGGCTCGCGCGCGGCCGCACAGCTACACTCACCCTCCCCGCGCCCGTAGCTCAGGGGATAGAGCGCAGCCCTGCGGAGGCTGAGGTCGCACGTTCGAATCGTGCCGGGCGCATCAGGTGAACGTTCGTCCGGCGCGGCGACGATCCAGAGAACGCTCGTCCGTCGCGCGCGCCGAAGAGCCGCTTCCGAAAGAGCACGAGGGGCCGGCGGATGCCGGCCCCCCGCACGATCCAACGAATTCGCGGAGCGAATCTCTGCTCTACATCATCCCGCCCATGCCGCCCATGTCGGGCATGCCGCCGCCGTTCGACTTCTCGGGCGCGTCGACGACGATCGCCTCGGTGGTGAGGATGTTCTTCGCGATCGACGCGGCGTTCTGCAGCGCCGAGCGCGTGACCATCGTCGGGTCGATGATGCCCGCGCTTGACCAGATCCTCGATCTCGCCGGTGTCGACGTTCAGGCCCTGGCCCTTCTTGGCCGAGCGGACCTGGTTGACGACGACCGAGCCCTCGAGGCCCGCGTTGTGGGCGAGCTGCCGGAGCGGCTCCTCCAGCGCGCGCAGGATGATGCTCGCGCCCCGGTCGCCTCGTCGCCCTCGAGCAGTCGTCGAAGCCCTTCTTGACGGCTGTCGGCCGCGTTCAGGAGCGCGACGCCGCCGCCCGGGACGATGCCCTCCTCGAGGGCCGCCCGCGTTGCCTGCAGGGCGTCCTCGACGCGGTGCTTCTTCTCCTTCATCTCCGTCTCGGTGGCCGCGCCGACCTTGACGACCGCGACGCCGCCGGCCAGCTTCGCGAGCCGCTCCTGCAGCTTCTCGCGGTCGAAGTCGGAGTCGGTGTTCTCGATCTCGCCCTTGATCTGCTTGATCCGGCCCTTGATCGCCTCACCGTCGCCGGCACCGTCGATGATCGTGGTCGAGTCCTTGTCGATCGACGACGCTTGCGGGCGCGGCCGAGCTGCGAGAGCTTCGTGTTCTCGAGCTTGAGCCCGAGCTCCTCGGTGATGACCTCGCCGCCCGTGAGGATCGCGATGTCCTCGAGCATCCGCTTGCGGCGGTCGCCGAAGCCCGGGGCCTTGACCGCGACGGCCGTGAAGACGCCGCGCAGCTTGTTGACGACGATCGTCGCGAGCGCCTCGCCCTCGAGGTCCTCCGCGACGATGACGAGCGGCTTGCCGGCCTGGATCACCTGCTCGAGCACCGGCAGGAGGTCCTTGACGGCGCCGATCTTCTGGTTCGCGATCAGGATGTACGGGTCGTCGAGCACGGCCTCCATGCGGTCGGCGTCCGTGATCATGTACGGCGACAGGTAGCCCTTGTCGAACTGCATGCCCTCCGTGAACTCGAGGTCGAGGCCGAACGTCTGGCCCTCCTCGACGTTGACGACGCCGTCCTTGCCGACCTTCTCGATCGCATCCGCGATCACGTCGCCGATCTCGCGCTCCCGCGACGAGATCGTCGCGACCCGGGCGATGTCCTCCTTGCCGGAGATCTCGGTCGACTGCTTCTTGAGGTCCGTCGACGACCGCCTCGACGGCCTGCTCGATGCCCGCGCTTGAGACCCATCGGGTTCGCGCCCGCGGCGACGTTCTTCAGGCCCTCGCGCACGATCGCCTGCGCCAGCACCGTCGCCGTCGTCGTGCCGTCACCGGCGACGTCGTTCGTCGCGGTCGCGACCTCGCGCACGAGCTGTGCGCCCTGGTTCTCGAACGGGTCCTCGACGTCGATCTCACGCGCGATCGTGACGCCGTCGTTCGTGATCGTCGGCGCGCCGAACTTCTTGTCCAGGACGACGTAACGACCCTTCGGGCCGAGCGTCACCTTGACCGCGTCGGCGAGGATATTGACGCCCCGCTCGAGCGAGCGGCGCGCATCCTCGTTGAACTTGAGCTCCTTGTGAGCCATGTGTCTTCTCAATTCCTTCCTGTAAGCTCGCTGTTCAGACGACCTTCGCGAGCACGTCCGACTCGCGCAGGATCAGGACCTCGTCGGCGCCGACCTTGATCTCGGTGCCGCCGTACTTGGAGAAGATGACCTCGTCACCCTTCTCGACGTCCATCTTGATGTGCTTCCCGTCCTCGTCGCGCGGGCCGGGGCCGACCGCCAGGACCTTGCCGCGCTGCGGCTTCTCCTGGGCGGTGTCGGGCAGCACGATGCCGCTCGACGGTGGTCGCCTCCTCTTCGAGGACCTCCACGATCAGGCGGTCACCAAGGGGCTGCAGATTCATGCACGTGCCTCCCTGTGAAGCGTTGTCAACTATAAAACGACGATCTTTGGCACTCATCAGGCAAGAGTGCCAACACCTGCAACGTAGCACAGGGCAGCCGCCGTGCAAAATGTGGTCCGCCAGACCTCTATAGTTGCGACGCAATGCCGATGTTCGCGCTCAACTTCTACTCGCCCGTTGTTGCCGACCAACTGCGAACGGGCCGCAAGACCGCGACGATCCGCCTCGGTGACAAGTCCCCGAAGTACAAGAAAGGGATGATCGTCACGGTTCTCGTCGGCACGCGATACGGGCAGCGCGAGAAGATCTTCGACGCGGTGATCGACAAGGTCGAGGTCAAGCCGCTCGGCGAGCTCTCCCCACGGGAGATCGAGCACGACAACCCGGAGATCAGGCGCGTCGACGAGCTCGCGCGCTGGCTCGGGCAGCTCTACAACCGTGAGGTGCCGGAGAGCGAGACGGTGACGATCATCCGGTTCTCGCAGATCATCGGCAGCATGTTCTAGGAGGAGCGACCGCGTCCCTACCTGCCGCGCTTGCGGATCGGGCCGCCGAAGAGCTCGGCCGGCCGGACGGGGGCACCGCATTCTTCGCATTCGACGAGGAACGCCGACGGGAACCGGGCCCCGCACGCGGGGCAGAGATGGCGCACCTCGCCTGCGCAGCTCGGGCAGGTGCGTGGGAGCTCCGCTTCGAGCTCGACGAAATAGCGAACGGTGAAGCCGCAGCCGACACAGAACGCGACCCAGTCCCCGAGCGTCTTGCGCCGCTCCTCCTGGATCCAGTTTCGCTTCGGCCGCTCACGTGCTCCCATCGAGCGAGCCTAGCGCGCGCACGTCCGGGGGAGGCCAGCCTCAGCGCTCGATCGCCCGCTGCAGCGCTGCAAGCGGGGTCTGGCTTCCGACCCCGGTGGGTAGAGTGAGGGCGACAAACGGACCGAAGGGATCCCATGGCAGTACGGGAAGCTGAGCCCATCGGCTCGCTTCAGGAAGTACACGAGGCAGGCCTCGACCGCGAGGACCTGTTCGGCATCTACCGCAACATGCTGACCGCGCGCGGGATCGAGGAGCGCGGTCACATCCTGTACAAGCAGGGGAAGATCCCGGGCTCGTTCTACACGGGCCGCGGCAACGAGGCCTCGGCGGTCGGCGTCGCCACCGCGATGTCGGCCGAGGACGTCGGCTGTCCGTTGCAGCGCGACATGGGAGTGCACATCACACGGGGTGTCGAGCCGTGGAAGGTGTTTGCGCAGTACATGGGCCGCGCCGACGGGCCGACGCACGGGCGCGACGGGAACGTCCACATCGGCGACGCTCGGCTCGGCCTGCACGCAATGGTGAGCCATCTCCCTGCGATGCTCCCCGTCGCGGTCGGGATGGGGCTCGCCTTCCGGATCCGCGAGGAGCGGCGCGTCGCGATCGCGTGGTGCGGGGAGGGCGCCGCTGCGCGCGGCGATGCCCACGAGGGGATGAATCTCGCTGGCGTCCGCCGGCTGCCGGTCGTGTTCGTGATCGACAACAATCAGTGGGCCTATTCGACCCCCACGCACCTCGGCTACGCCGTGGAGCACCTCGCCGACCGGGCCTCTGCGTACGGGTTCGACGGGGTCGTCGTCGACGGCACGGACGTGCTCGCCGTCTACCGTGAAGCAAAGCGCGCGATCGAGAAGGCGCGTGAAGGCGGCGGCCCGACGCTGATCGAGTCGCTGACGCTCCGGATGGAAGGTCACGCCGTCCACGACGATGCGTCGTACGTGCCGCGCGAGATGTTCGAGGAGTGGTCGCGCCGCGATCCCATCGACCGCTACCGCACCTGGCTGCGCGACAACGCCGCGATGACCGATGCCGAGGAGGACGAGGTCACGGCGGGTGTCAAGAAGCTCCTGAACGATGCCCTGCAGCGGGCCGAGGAGTCGCCGCTGCCCGACCCCTCGACCCTGTTGGACGGGGTCTTCGCGACGGCCGAAGAGCTCGATACGCCGCACCACAAGTAATGGCCGAGAAGACCTACCTCCAGGCGATCAGCGACGGGCTCCGGCAGGAGATGCGCCGGGACCAGCGCGTGTTCGTGCTCGGCGAGGACGTGGGCGTGTACGGCGGCGCATTCAAGGTCACCCATGGCTTCCAGGAAGAGTTCGGTGCCTGGCGCGTGATCGACATGCCGCTCTCGGAGACGGCGATCGTGGCCGGCGCAACCGGTGCGGCCCTGATGGGGATGCGGCCGGTGGCCGAGATGCAGTTCGCCGACTTCGTCTCGTGCGCGTGGGATCACCTGGTCACCGTGGCGGCCAAGCAGCACTATCGCGCAGGCACGCCGATCCCGATCGTGCTTCGCCTGCCGTCGGGCGGCGGCTTCTCCGGAGGGCCGTTCCACTCGCAGAACCCGGAGAGCCTGTTTGCGCACATCCCGGGGCTCAAGGTGGTCTGCCCGGCCACCCCCGAGGACGCCAAAGGCCTGCTCGTGAGCGCGATCGAGGACGCGAACCCGGTTCTCTTCTTCGAGCACAAGCACCTCTACCGCCGGATCAAGGGTGAGGTGCCCGACGAGCGGTATACGACGCCCTTCGGCAAGGCACGCGTCCATCGTGCGGGCGAGGACATCGCCGTCGTGACCTGGGGGGCAATGGTCTATACCGCAACAGAGGCGGCGGAACAGCTCGAGGCGCGACGGTGTCTCCGTCGAGGTGCTGGATCTCCGGACGCTGATCCCGTGGGATCGCGACGCTGTCCTCGACAGCGCCCGCAGGACGTCGAAGGTGCTCGTCCTGCACGAGGACACGCGGACGGGCGGGTTCGGGGCCGAGATCGCAGCCACCATCGCCGAGGAGGCGTTCGAGCATCTGGACGCACCGGTGAAGCGGATCGCAGCACCCGACACGCCCGTGCCCTTCTCGCCTCCGCTCGAGCACGCATTCATTCCGCAGGTCGACGACGTCGTCGCCGGGCTCCGAGAGCTCGCGGCGTATTAGAAAGGACGAGCCGTGGCTACGGGAACGCAGATCGAGGTCGTGATGCCCCAGATGGGTGTTTCGGTCTCGGAAGGGACGATCACGAAGTGGCTCAAGCAGCCGGGCGAGGCGATCGCTCAGGACGAGCCTCTGCTCGAGATCTCGACCGACAAGGTCGATACCGAGGTGCCGAGCCCGGGCGAGGGCGTCGTGGCCGAGATCCTCGTGGCCGAGGGGGAGACGGTCGAGGTGGGGACGCTGCTCGCGGTGATCGCTCCTGCGGGCGCAGCTGTCGTGGAGCCCTCGCAGCCGGTATCCCCGGAGCCGCCGGTGCCCGCTGCTCCCGCGCCGCCCGCCCCGGTCGAGCCTCCGGCCGCAGCGGAACCCGCGGTCACGGCAGGTAGTGGCTCGGAGCCACAACGTCCGCAGGTGCCGGCCGGTGACGCGGCCGGAGGGAACGGCCGCACGTTCGTCTCGCCCGTCGTGGCGCGGATCGCGGCCGAGCATGGCGTCGACCCGGCCGCAGTGACAGGGACGGGCACCGGCGGACGGGTGACCAAGAAGGACATGCTCTCGTACATCGAGTCGGCGGCGCAGGCACCGGCCGCCGAGCCCGTTGCGGCCGCCGAGCCCGTTGCGGCACGCCGAGCCCGTCGCGGCAGCGGCCGAGCCCGTTGCGCGCGGTCGCCGAGCCCGTTGCGCCGGTCGCCGCCCAGCCGACTCCGCCCGCTCCGGCAGCCGCTGCCCCTGCGCCCGGCGCCGCGGCATCTTCGCTGCGGGCCGGCGAGGTGGAGGAGCCGATGACCGCGATGCGCCGTGGGGTGATGGAGCACATGCGCCGCTCGCTCGACACCTCGGCGCACGTCTCCAGCGCGATCGAGGTCGACATGTCCCGGATCGTCGCTGCCCGGGCACGGCTGAAGAAGGAGTACGAGGCCTCGTACGGCGTCAACCCGACCTACCTCGCGTTCATCGCCCACGCAACGGTCGAGACGATGAAGGACTACCCTTGGCTGAACGGGGAGCTCCGAGGCGAGAAGATCGTCACCCGGGCGTGGGTCAACCTCGGGATCGCGGTCGCGCTCGAGGACGGCAAGGGCCTGATCGTGCCCGTGATCAAGAACGCTCAGGACCTCAACCTGCTCGGCACGGCGCGTGCGATCGCCGACCTCGCCACCCGTGCGCGTACGAAGAAGCTGCTGCCCGACGACGTCCAGGGCGGCACCTTCACGATCACCAACCCCGGCGGCTTCGGAACATTCCATGGAACCCCGATCATCAGTCAACCGCAGGTCGGGATCCTCGGCACCTACGCGATGGTCAAACGGCCCTGGGTCGTCCAGGACGAGCTCGGCCAGGACGTGATCGCGATCCGGCCAATGATGAACATCACACTCACCTACGACCACCGCCTCATCGACGGCGCCTACAGCGGGGCCTTCCTCCGCGACCTCCGGCAACGGCTCGAAGCCTGGGAAGAGAACGGCTGACGGCCCGCGTGGCGAGTGGGGCATATCTCATCGATGCCGGCCTCCTCGCGTACCGGGAAGCGCTCGAGCTCCAGCAGTCGCTCGCGGCGGCGGTCTCTCAACGGGCGATCCCGGAGACCGTCGTCCTGTTGGAGCATCCTCCGGTCGTCACGACCGGACGGCGCACCGACTCGGCCGAGCTGCACCTTCCGGTGGGAATCGACGTCGACGTGGTCGAGACCAACCGTGGCGGGAAGTCGACGTTCCACGGCCCCGGCCAGCTCGTCTGTTACCCGATCCTCGACCTCAACCGTCACGGCAAGGACCTGAAGCGCTACGTCCGCGAGCTCGAGACGGCGATCATCGGCACCGTGGCGCCATTCGGCCTCGAGGCGGTGACGATCGAGGGCCTCACGGGCGTCTGGCTCGAGCCACCGGCCCGGAAGCTCGCGTCGATCGGGGTCCACGTCTCGCGGTGGGTGACGACCCACGGCTTCGCGCTGAACGTCGATCTCGATACCGCCCCTTTCAGCACGTGGATCACGGCCTGTGGGCTCGAAGATGCCCGATTCACGACCATGAGCCGCGAGCTCGGCCGCACCCTGTCGGTCGACGAGGTCAAGCCCGCAGCGATCGCAGCGCTCGGCGAGGTCTTCGGGCTGGCATTCGAGACGTTGCCGGCAGACGACGGCGCCGCGCTCTGGCCGCAGCCCGTGCACGAGAAGCTCGCGGCACGGTGAGCCAGAGCCAGGTCGCCTGCACCGGTCGCTCGTCGGCGTCGTGCCACGCCGGCACGACGAGCGGGCTCAACGTGCATTTCGAAAGAAGTGCTTTATTGCACGTCGACCCGCGTGAGGTGCGTCGTCGGATCTCACCGGCTCCCGACGGCCCGTGCTCGTAGACTGGTGGAATGGAGACGTCGTTGCCCGTCGCCGAGCGCCCACGGCGGCCCGAGTGGATGAAGGTGCGAGCGCCGAGTCCCGACGGGCGCTACTTCGACGTCAAGAAGCTGATCCACGGGGCGCACTTGCATACCGTGTGCGAGGAGGCCCGGTGCCCGAACATCGCAGAGTGCTGGGGGAAGGGCACCGCGACGTTCCAGATCCTCGGCGACACGTGCACGCGGGCGTGCCGCTATTGCTACGTCCACTCCGGCCGGCCCGAGCAGGCGCCGGATCCGCTCGAGCCACTGCGGCTTGCCCAGGCGGCGGCGCAGATGGGGCTCAAGCACGTCGTCGTCACCTCCGTCGACCGTGACGACATCGAGGATCGCGGCGCCGGCCATTTCGCGGCGACGATCCGGGCCCTGAAGGCCAAGGTGGCGGACTGCTCCGTCGAGGTGCTGACCCCGGACTTCCTCGGGGTCGAGGAGCAGGCGCTCGCGACGGTGATCGGGGCACGGCCCGACGTGTTCAACCACAACATCGAGACGGTGAGGCGGCTACACCGGCGCATGCGCGGAGCGAAGGCGTCCTACGACGGGGCGCTCGAGCTCCTGCAACGGGCGAAGCAGATCGCGCCGTATCCGGTGCTGACGAAATCGGGGATCATCGTGGGGCTCGGGGAGACGAACGACGAGGTGGTGGAGACGATGGGCGACCTGCGCGCCCATGGCGTCGACGTCGTCACGATCGGCCAGTACCTGCAGCCATCGAGCAGCCACGCCGAGATCGACCGCTGGGTGCATCCGGACGAGTTCGCCTGGCTCCGTGAGCAGGGCGAGGCACTCGGTTTCGGCTCGGTCTTCGCCGGCCCCCTCGTGCGCTCGAGCTACCGCGCCGACGAGCAGAAGCACGCCGCAGACGGTCGTGGCGCCGTCGCATACTGAGCTGCGCCGATCGATCGGACCACCGTCGGAGCGTCGCACTATCTCAGATAGCCGGCGAGCCAGCTCTGCGCGTACGCCGTGTCGACCCGGTAGGAGAAGTCCGCCGTGGTGCACGAGTCGTTCTTGCCGAACGAGTTGACGGCGACGATGCTGTCCGTGCCCTCGAGGAGCAACGGCGCGCCGGAGTCGCCGAAACAGGTCCCGCCGTTCTTCTTGTTGTTCGAGGTCTTCACGTTCCAGCCGTCCGTGATCTTGTTCTCGAGCGCCTTCACCTTCGGAGTGGCGGCGAAGCGAGACTTCTCGTCGAGGATCCGGGGCTTCACGCCCTGCAGCCCGTAGCCGACGACGACGAGGTGCGAGCCCTTGCCGCCGTCGAGGGACCCGACCGGTGCGAGCGAGGCGAAGCGGGCAGGGGACGCCGGCTTGTCGAGCACGATGACGGCGACGTCGCTCGTGTTCGGCAGCGCCCCGAGATCGGTGAACGAAGGATGGGCGTGCGGGGTACCCGCGAGACCGGCAGACGGGGCGGCGAGATCGTCCGTGACGGTCGGCTCCAGGTACACCCGGGCCCGGTCCGCGTTCGTGTCAAGGATGCAGTGGGCTGCGGTGAGCACGACGGTCGGCGTGATCAAGGCGCCGCTGCAGCGACCCTTGTAGACGTTGTCGTCGTAGAGGGCCACGAGGCCGACGTACGGATGAGCGGTTCCGTCGAGGTCGCCGTAGGTGATCGCGCGGGCGACACCCGTGGCCAGGGCGACCGCCGCGACGAGCGCGATGAGAACGGCTGTTGTCCTACGCACGAATGACCACCTCACCTTGCCGAGCGGCGGGCGCGCCGCACGGTGTGAATCGTCCGCCCTCTTCCCGGTGGGTATCCCTCGAACCGGTCTTTCGATCCGCGGCATCTGTTCTCTCGGGCAACGGAGAGGAACGCCCGACGGGTCGAGGGCCCGGTTTCCCGGGCCCTCGACCGCACCAGGTCTACGACGGCCCCGGCTAGCTCCCGCCCGGCTGCGTGACGCCGTTAACGGTGAGCGTGTACGGGGCGTACTGGGCGCTCGTTTCGGACGGATCGTCGTAGAAGACGATCGCAGCGACGAAGTCGGCCTGCTCGTCGACGTACTTCTGGGCCCTGGCCTTGCCTCTGATCGAGAAGTCGCCCGTCAACCGCAGCGGCTTCACACTGATCGCTGTGCTTCGAGCTGTCGATGCTCAGGATCCACACCGTGAAGCCGGCGACGGTGTTCGGCTTCGTCTCCGTGAACGACTTCCAGCCGTCGAGGCTGGAGCCGTCGGAGACGAGGGTGCCGCCGACCTTGACGTCGTCGACCCAGAAGCCCGGTGCGGTCGCATCGTCGGTGCCGAGGGTGCCCGGGTCGTTGAACGCCCGGAACGCGAGCAGCACCGTCTGGCCGGCGTAGGCGGCAAGGCTGCAGGTCTGCGGCTTGAACGTCGCGGAGAAGCCCGTGAAGCCCGGGACGTTCTCGACCGCGGTCGGGAGCGCATCCGGGTCGTGATCCGACGTCGTGTCCGTGCAGGCGAGGCTGGTGTACGTCGAGCCCCCGTCGTCCGAGATCTGGGCGAAACCGAAGTCCCAGCCCTGCTCCTCGTTCCAGAACGCGTTGAACGTCAACTGCGGACGTCCCACCGCTCGGGACGGTGATCGGCCGGACGATCGCCTCGTCCCTCAGGTCTGCCGCGCCCGAGAAGAGCGCCGGGTCGCCCGGCGTCGAGCGGCGGATTGGCGTCGACCGTCCACTGCACGGGCTGCGTCGGCAGGGTCTTCGACGCACCGAACGAGAGCGAGTCGATGTCGCGCGCCGGAGACGTAGTCGCCCGGCCGCGTCCCGCAGCCGGACGTAGTCGGCGCCGTTCGACGGTGCACCCGGCGAGTCGTAGGCGTTCGGGTTGTCCCAGTTCACCGAGGCATCCAGCGTCGCCGCCGTGACGTGCCGCTCACTCACGCGGGCCCCTGAGCCGGTAGCCGTCGTCGACGAGCCCGTCGAGCGCCGCCATCAGGCTCCAGTCGTGGAGGACGTCCTGGGCGCGGATCTTCGAGCGGTGGTCGCCGTCATCGTGGTTGCCGTGCTTGTTGTGGTTGCCGCGGGACGGCCGTAGTGCATCGAGCGCCTCCTGGAGCCCTGCCGAGGCCGTTGCGCGTCGCCACGGTGGAGAGCCGTCATGAAGTCGTTGCCGTACCGGCTCTGGAGCATCTCCATCATCGAGTACGCCGCGCCGTAGTCGGCGAGGATCTCCGGGTCGCCCTGGTCGAGCCAGCGCGTCAGCGAGTTCTCCGGCCCGCAGGCGGCCCGCGGGTTCGGGTTCACCGGCGTCGCGACCGAGAGCCAGCCGAAGAAGCACTGGATGTGGCTGTCGAAGCCCGTGTCGGTGATCGGCAGGGCCGGATTGACGTAGCCGACGAGCGTCTGCGCCCAGTCGGAGAGCCCCTCGTTGATCCAGTTGACCTCGTCCGGGTCCTCGTAGCTCTCGAGCAGGTGCTGGTACTCGTGGGCGAAGACGCCCTCGTAGAGATGCGGCCGTGCCGGGGCGCTCGCGCACGCGTCGGTCGACGGGTCGTCCGGCGGGTTCGGCGCCGGTGCGATGCGCCCAGTCGAACGCATCGATCGTCATCACGTTCCGATCGAAGAACCCGTTGATCTGCGACGAGAAGAATCCGGCGATGTACGTGAGCCGGCTGGCGTTGTTCGTGTCGTAGTAGTTCGTGTCCTCGCACGTTGGAGATGAGCGTGACGATCTTGTCGCCGTCGCCGACGTAGTAGTCGTCCGGCAGGCCGAGCAGCCCTGGCAGCTGCGCCTCGGTGCCGTCCGCGTCGGCGGCACGCTGAACGTCGCCGACTCCTTGGGATAGATGTTGGTGTCGAACTCGTGGATCAGCGAGGCGATCTGCTCGTTGGTGACGACGTTGCGCACGCCGTCGTTGCGGCAGTCGCCCGCCGGGAAGTCCAGTGTGCCCACCGTCGTGGCGGGAAATCCGGCGGACGACCCCCTGCTGAACCCAGACCTCGATGTGCTCCCCGACCGCGCGGAGGGTGAAGCCCCTGAATCGGTAGGTGTCGAACGCATCATCGAGAACGGGCATCAACCTCACCGTTCCGATGGGTGGATCCGCCGCAGCAGCTGCCTGAGCGCTCTGAGCGGCAAGCGTTTTGAACGACGCGGACGGAGCCTTCTTGGTCGGCTCGACGGGAAGGGTTCCCCGCTCGACGGCGTCGCTTGCGTGCTTGACGCCGACGTCGACGGGCTTCGGCAGCGCCCCTGCTGCCGCTGCGGTCACGGCGGCCGAGACCAGCAGAACGATCACGGACGAGAATCCGTACTTCACGTGTCCTCCCTAGGTCGACGGTTCGATGCTGTCCAACAAACAAGGTCCGGCCGCATCGGACGCCTGGCACACTAGCGGCATGGGAAGAGCTCTGATGCTCGCCGTCGCCGCGCTCGTCGTGCTTCCGACGGCCGCTCCCGCGGCAGCGACGGCCCCGACGCTCGTCGTCGTCGATCAAACGCCGCTGACGATCCGCGGGCGTGGATTTGCCACCGATCGAGACGTGACGGTGATCGTGCGGACGCCAACGATGACGGAGCGGCGCACGCTGCGCCCCGACGCGCTCGGGAGCTTCCGGCTGGAGGTCGTCCGTCTGAAACTCACGGGCTCCCTCCGCTGCGGCGTCGGCGTCGTGATCGCTGCACAGGTGACGGGGCGCGACCTCGTGCTCTGGCACCAGAACCTGCCCAACTGCGCGGCACCGCTCCGACCGTCCCCTGCTCCGGCTTGACGGCCGCCGGGTGCGGGCGGTGGCCGGCATCCACGCGACCGGCCACGTCATGTCCCCGGCTGTCCGGCTCTCACGGGTCGTGCTTCCCGGCTTCACCGGGGAAAACCTCGGCACCCGAACGGGCAGGCGCCGCTCAGCCGTGCGGCTTCGCCATCACGTGGTAGTCGAGGGCTTCGTCGAGAATGCTCTCCTCCACGCCCGCCTCACGGGCGACCTCGCGCAGCGACCTCCCGCTCGCGGCCGCGGCCTTGACGATCTCCGTGGCCTTGTCGTAGCCGATGTACGGGTTCAGCGCCGTCGCCGCTGAAAGCGTCAGCTCGGCATAGCTCTCGCACCGCTCCCGGTTGGCCTCGATCCCGTCCACGCACTTCTCTGCCAGCAGCCGCGAGGCGCTCGCGAGCAGCGCGATCGACTGGATCAGGTTCCGGGCCATCATCGGGATGAACACGTTCAGCTCGAAATGCCCCTGCATTCCGCCGACCGTGATCGCCGCATCGTTGCCGATCACCTGGGCCGCGACCTGCGTCACGACCTCCGGGATCACCGGGTTGACCTTGCCGGGCATGATCGACGAGCCCTTCTGCAACTCGGGCAGGAAGATCTCGGCCAGCCCGGCGCGCGGGCCGGAGCCCATCAGCCGCAGGTCGTTGGCGATCTTCGTGTAGCTCGACGGCAATGACCTTCAGCGCGCCCGAGAGCTCGACGAGGCCGTCCCGCGCCGCCTGCGACTCGAACGGATCGGCCGGCGCCGAGATCGGCAGGTTGGTCTCCGCGTGCAGCAGATCCCGCACCTTGGCGGCGAAGTCCGGATGGGTGTTCATGCCGGTCCCGACGGCGGTGCCGCCGAGCGGGATCTGGCCGAGCCGCGGAAGCGCGTCCTGCACGCGGGCGATCCCCTGGCGCACCTGCGCGGCGTAGCCCGCGAACTCCTGGCCGAGCGTGACGGGGACGGCATCCATCAGGTGCGTCCGGCCCGACTTGATCACGTCGTCGAACTCGGCGGCCTTCGACTCGAGCGAGCGGGCCAGCGTCTCCATCGCGGGCAGCAGGTCGTTCACGGCCGTGTCGAGCGCTGCGAGATGGACCGCCGACGGGAAGACGTCGTTCGACGACTGGCCCATGTTGACGTGGTCGTTCGGGTGCACGCCTGTCGCCGGCGAGCGCGGTGATCACCTCGTTCGCGTTCATGTTCGAGCTCGTGCCCGAGCCGGTCTGGAAGACGTCGATCGGGAACTGGTCGTCGAACTCCCCCGCCGCGACGCGGTCGCCGGCGGCGGCGATCCGGCCCGCCATCTCGGAGTCGAGCAGTCCGAGATCGGCGTTCGCGCGGGCGGCCGCGGCCTTGATCCGGCCGAGCCAGTGCGCGACGGCGGCCGGGATCGGCTCGCCGGAGACGGGGAAGTTGGCGACCGCCTTGTCGGTCTCGCCACCCCAGAGCTTGCTCGGCCGCCCATCTGTCGCGAGTCTCATCGGCGACCCGGCCGCGACGCCGCTCGTCGCTACGCGATCCCCACGGCCGCCGCGAGCTCGCGGGCGATCGCGTGCTCGCCGTTGCCCGTGCGCACCGTCAACGGACCGCCGAACGGCGCCGACCGCGTCAGCTCGAGCGCCTGCCCGGGCACGAGAGCGATCTCCGCGAGGTACCGGAGCAGCGCCGGGTCACCGTCGGGAACGCGCACGACGACGGCGCTGTCGCCGGGCCCGAGATCGGCGACGTGACCGGAGCGTCGTCCGCCGCGATCCGCAGCTCGCTGTCGGGGATCGGGTCGCCGTGAGGGTCGTGGGTGGGATAGCCGAGCGCGGCGTCGATCCGCGCCTCGAGCTCCTCCGAGAGGACGTGCTCGAGCCTGTCGGCCTCGGCGTGCACCTCGTCGAGCGACATGCCGAGCGAGTCGGCCAGGTAGCGCTCGAGCAGCCGGTGGTGCCGCAGCACCTCGAGCGCGCAGAGCCGGCCCTGCTCCGTCAAGCACGACGCCTCGATACGGTGCCCGCTCGACGAGCCCGAGCTCTGCGAGGCGCTTCATCATCGCCGTCGCCGACGGCGCGCTGACCTGCATCCGCTCGGCGAGAGCCGACGTCGTTGCGCGCTTTGCCTTCGGCATCGAGCGCGTAGATCGCCTTGAGGTAGTCCTCGACCGCGCTCGTCAGCTCCTTCCTGCTCGGATCTCCCATGATCCCAGAGATCACAGTACACTGCGAATTGGATATTAGTAGTGGCTAAACATCATTTCACCCGCCGCACGGCTTCTGGCCGCCGCCGCGCCGCTCGCGGCGGCTCCGGCCGTGGCACGCTATGCCCTCGAGCAGCTCGGCCCAGGCCGCCGGAACCGATCATGCGGGCCACGCCGGCACGCACTCGGCGGTGACACGAGCAGCAACCGGGCATGCCGCGATGATCGGCGCCGGGGCGCCTGCGGTCGGCGGCCCGAACGACCTCGACGCATTGCTCTACCCACCGCCGCCGCTGCCGTACGAGCCGGGCCGCGTGCCGCGAATACACCCTCACGGCGACCGACACGCGAGATCGAAGTCGCTCCCGGCGTGTTCTTCCCTGCCTGGACCTACAACGGCACGGTCCCGGGCCCTGTCCTGCGCGCCACCGAGGGCGACGTGCTGCGCGTCAATTTCGTCAACGCCGGCTCGCATCCGCACACGATCCACTTCCACGGCATCCATCCGACGAACATGGACGGCGTCTTCGAGGTGGTGCCGGCCGGGGGCGAGTTCACCTACGAGTTCGAGGCCAGGCCGTACGGCATGCAGCTCTACCACTGCCATGCCACCCCGCTCAAGAAGCACATCCACAAGGGGCTCTACGGCGCGCTGATCATCGATCCGAAGGAGCCACGGGCACCGGCGCAGGAGCTCGTGATGGTGATGAACGGCTACGACACCGACGGCGACGGCAGCAACAACTTCTACACGGTCAACGGCCGCACGTTCTACTACGCGCGCTACCCGATCAGAGTCGAGCGCTCGAAGCTCGTCCGCCTCTACCTCGTCAACCTGACCGAGTTCGACCTGGTCAACTCGTTCCACCTGCACGCGGACTTCTTCCGCTACTACCCGACCGGCTCGACCGACCAGTACGAGTACACGGACACGGTCATGCAATGCCAGGGGCAACGCGGCATGCTCGAGATCGAGTTCTCGCATTCAGGCACGTTCATGTTCCACGCCCATCAGTCGGAGTTCACCGAGCTCGGCTGGATGGGCTACTTCGAGGTCGTCGACTGATGGAGGCCGGCCCCGCTCCCCGCGGCGGTATCGCGTGGCGGCTCTGGGCGCTGGCGCCGATCCTGCTGCTCGCTCTCGTCGTCGGCGCGTTCGTCTCCGGCGGAGCATCGCTCGTCGACCTGATCGGACGCAATCCGCCTCCGCCGGATGCGTTCGACGTCAGCCGCGTCGAGTTCCACCCGGGCGAGATCCGGATCAGGGTTCGCAACCCTCAACCCGAGGAGCTCACGATTGCCTCGGTCACGGTCGACGATGCGATCGTCCGCTTCAGCCTCGACGGGCCCGCGACGCTGAAGCGCCTGCGGTCGAGCACGATCGTCGTCCCGTACGACTGGGTCGCCGGACGAGCCACTGAACGTGGGCGTGACGAGCTCGACCGGGATCGAGACCGTGCACGATGTCGCCGCGGCAGTCGAGACGCCGACCGCCTCGGCGCGCGGCTTCCTCGGCTACGGCGTGATCGGCTTCCTCGTGGGTGTCGTCCCGGTGGCGCTCGGTCTGCTCTGGCTGCCCTCCCTCCGCCGCGCCGACCCGAGATGGCTCGCCGCGTTCATGGCGCTCACTGCAGGCCTGCTCTCGTTCCTCGGTGTCGAATCTCTCAGCCGAGGCGTTCACGCTCCAGGCTGCTGCTGCCCGGTGCGCTCGGTGGAGCCGGCCTCGTCCTGCTCGGCGTCGCGGTCAGTGCACTCGGGATGACGTTCCTCTCGAACCGGCTCGCCCGCGGGCGGGGAGGCACGGCCGGGCTCGCGCTCGCATTGCTCGTCGCGATCGGGATTGGTGTCCACAACCTCGGTGAGGGCCTCGCGATCGGGACCTCGTTCGCATTCGGGGAGCTCCAGCTCGGCACGTTCCTGATCGTCGGGTTCATGGTGCACAACGTGACCGAGGGCCTCGGGATCGCCGCGCCGGCCGCCGAAGGCCGCCGTGCGACGATCGCGCAGCTCCTCGGCCTCGCAGTGATCGCAGGAGGGCCGGCCGTCCTCGGCGCCTGGATCGGCGGCTACGCCTCGAACGACGTGCTGGGGGTGCTGTTCTTCGGCGCCGC
Organism: uncultured Thermoleophilia bacterium; assembly: GCA_963799905.1. Taxonomy (GTDB): domain Bacteria; phylum Actinomycetota; class Thermoleophilia; order Gaiellales; family Gaiellaceae; genus Gaiella. The sequence goes on along the minus strand of CAWCYU010000003.1, from coordinate 156,807 downwards.
GGCCGGAGCAGCGCTCCAGGTCGTGGTCGAAGTGGGCCGCTTCGTCGCGAGGCGTGCCCCGGGCGGCCTGCGGTCCGGGTGGGTGATCGGCGGCTACCTCGCCGGGATCGCAGTGATGTACCTAACCGGCCTGCTGGTGGGCTGAGCCCGCGACTGGACGCGACGCGCGCAGAGCCTCGAAGCGCGACAATGCCCGCTGTGTCTCTCTCAATCGCCGCCGCGCAGGGGCTCTGGGAGCCCGCAGGCACGTACCTGAACACTGCGAGCTTCGGGCTGCCGCCGCGCCCCGCGTGGGACGCCATGCAGTCGGCCCTCGACGACTGGCGGACGGGGCGGACGAGCTGGGAGCACTGGGGCGATGCCACCGAAGCGGCGCGTGAATCGTACGCACGACTCGTCGGTTGCGCGTCGTCGTCGGTCGCGGTTGGTGCAACCGTCTCCGGGCTCGTCGGGCTCGTCGCAGCCTCGCTCCCCGACGGGTCGCGTGTCCTGGCCCCCGAGATCGAGTTCACCTCCACCCTGTTTCCGTTCCTCGTCCAGGAGCGGCGAGGGGTGAGCGTTCGAACGGTTCCGGCGGCCGAACTCGAGGCGGCGATCGACGAGACGACGGACGTCGTCGCATTCAGCGCCGTTCAGATGGCGACCGGCGAAGTGGCCGATCTGATGGGGATCGCCGCCGCAGCGCGTCGGGTCGGGGCGCTCACCGTCGTCGACGTCACTCAGGCCTGCGGCTGGCTGCCACTCGACGAGACCAGGTTCGACATCGTCGTCGCAGCGGGGTACAAATGGCTCCTCTCACCGCGCGGGACCGCCTACATGGCGGTGGGCTCCGACCGGCTGGCCGACATCGTGCCCACGGCAGCGGGATGGTTTGCCGGTGAGGACATCCACGCCACCTACTTCGGGTCGCCGTTGCGCCTCGCGCGCGATGCACGGCGGCTCGACACGTCCCCGGCGTGGCACAGCTGGGTCGGAGCAGCACCTGCACTGGGCCTGATCGAGGAGATCGGCGTCCACGCGATCCACGATCACGACCTTCGGCTCGCCAACCGGTTTCGGGCGGGCATCGGCCTGGCAGCGGCCGACTCGGCGCTCGTCTTCGTGGATGCGCCGGGCGCACGTGAGCGGCTCGAACGGGCAGGGATCAGGGCTGCCGTCCGCAACGGGATGCTGCGGACGTCCTGGCACGTCTACAACACCGAGGAGGACGTCGACCGGGCTCTGTCGGCCTTGTCGGCCTAGTCCTTCGAGGGGGAGGCGATCCCGGCTGCGTCGAGCAGCTCCGCCCATTGTCCGAGCTTGATGCGCGGTCTCCCGTGCTCGCCGCCGCGGGCGCGTTCGTGGGTGTCGATCGCCTGCCAGCCGGCGTGGGTGACGGGGTTGACGCCACGCTCGGCGAGCAGGTCTGCAACGTCGGTGTCGCCGTCATGGTGCAGCAGCCCTGCCGCGGCGTCATGGAGGAGCAGCTCGATCGTCTCGTTGGCGTCCTTCTTGTTGGTGCCGATCACGCCGCTCGGGCCGCGCTTGATCCAACCGGCGCAGTAGAGGCCGGTGACGACGGCACCCGATTCGTCGAGGACGCGGCCCGCGTCGTTCGGCATCGTCGCGCGCGCCTCGTCGAACGGCGCGCCCGGGATCGGGACGCCGCGGTAGCCGACGCTGCGAAGCACGAGACCGCAGGGGATCACGGCCCGATCGTCGGTCGCCACGGCCGAGATCCGTCCCGCCGCGTCGGCCACGAGCTCGTTGCGGACGACCTCGACGGCCTCGACGGCCTCGTCGCCGAGGATCGCGACCGGAGAGACGCAGAAGCGAAGCACGACCCGCTTCGGCTTCCCCGCAGGCGGCGCCGCCGCCGCCTCCCGCAGCACCTCGAGGTTGCGGCGGCCGAGCGCGGTGTCGTCCTCCAGGGCCGAGGCGCTCGCCGGGTCGAGCTCGAGATCGGCCGGATCGACGATCAGGTCCGCACCGGCGAGCTCGGTCAGCTCGATCAGCTCCGGTGTCGTGAAGGCGGCCTGGACGGGCCCACGGCGACCGAGGACGACGATCTCCTCGACGCCCGCGGCGACGATCGCGGCGATTGCGTCGTCGGCGGTGTCGGTCGGGGCGAGCTCGTCGGAGGTGAGCGCCAACATCCGCGCCACGTCGACCGCGACGTTGCCGTTACCGATCACCACCGCTCGACCGGAGGAGAGGTCGAACGGAAGGCCGTGGAAATCCGGGTGGGCGTTGTACCACGCCACGAACGCCGTCGCCGGCCACGAGCCCGGCAGATCCTCGCCGGGAATGCCCATCCGGCGGTCGGTCTGCGAGCCGACCGCGTAGACGACGGCGTCGTAGAGGCGCGTCAGCTCGTCGTGCGCGAGATCGCGGCCGACCTCGACGTTGCCGAAGAACCGAAAACCCGGTCGCGACGCGATCCGCTCGAAGACCCGCGAGACGGCCTTGATGTTCGGATGGTCGGGAGCGACACCCAGCCGCACCAGCCCCCACGGCGTCGGCAGCCGGTCGAACACGTCCACTTCGACGGTCGGCTCCTCGCTCGCGAGCAGCGCACCCGCCGCGTAGAACCCCGCCGGCCCCGAGCCCACGACCGCCACACGCAAGGGATGCTCGGAGGCCACCCGACCAGGATAATGACCGTTGGATGCGGCCACGAGGAGTCCAACGGCAGGCGAAGGGATGAAGCGATCCTTTGCGATCATGGCCGCGATCGTGGGCGGCGGACTCGCCGCCGTAGCATTCGGGTGGCTCGGCTGGGCCTGGTACGAGAGCCGGCTGCCCGCGACCTACAGCGTGATGGACTACGCGATCCCCGACGACGGCGGCGGAGCCCCGATGGAGATGGGAACGGGGATGAGCCACACACACGGTGAAACGTCGGTCGCCGACCTGCGCGGTCCGGTCGGGGTCCCGCGGCGGCGGTTCACGCTGACGGCCGAGCAGGGGCTGGTCCGGCTCGCATCGGGCAGGACGGTTGCGGCACTCTCGTTCAACGGCACCGTGCCCGGTCCGGAGCTGCGCGTGCGAGAAGGCGACCTTGTCGAAGTGACACTCCGGAACAGGGACGTCTCCGGCGGCGTCACGGTGCACTGGCACGGGGTCGACGTCCGCAACGGCGAAGACGGCGTGGCCGGCGTGACGCAGGATGCCGTGGCTCCAGGCGGGAGCTACACCTATCGCTTCCGGGCCACCCAGGTCGGGACATTCTGGTACCACGCGCACCAGGCGTCGGCCTCCGAGGTCCGCCGCGGGCTCTACGGCGCCCTCGTGATCGCGCCGGCGACCGCACCGCCACCCGGCACCGGCGACATCACGCTCGCCGTTCACACGCTCAACGGCACCCCTCTCGTGAACTCGACGGACGGCGTCGAACGGCGTGCCGTGACCGCGGGGACGCCGGTGCGCCTACGCCTGATCAACACCGACAGCGCGCCACATCGCTACGACATCGGCGGCACGCCGTTCGAGGTGGTCGCGATCGACGGGACCGATCTCGTCGGCCCGACCCGACTCGCGGGCAGGACGCTCGTGCTCGCAGCAGGCGGCCGCTACGACGTGGCCTTCACGATGCCGCCTTCGCCCGTGAAGCTCGCGGTGGAGAACACGCTCGTCGGGTTGGCGCTGAGCTCGGACGGGACGGCCGACCCGCCGTCGCCTCCGAGCGGGCCGGAATTCGATCCGGCCGCCTACGGCCGGCCCGCGCCGACGCCCTTCGACGCCTCGAGTCATTTCGACCGAGTGTTCGAGCTCGAGGTGGGCCGCAAGCCCGGTTTCTTCGATGGCTCGCCGGGACTGCAATGGTCGATCAACGGCGCCATCTTCCCGCGTGTCCCGATGTTCATGGTCGCCGAGGGCGACCTCGTTCGCATCTCGATCAGCAACACGACGGGTGCCGTCCACCCGATGCACCTCCACGGCCATCACATGCTCGTGCTGAGCCGCAACGGCAAGCCGGTGTCGGGCAGCCCCTGGTGGAGCGACACGCTCAACGTCGAGCCGGACGAGCGCTACGAGGTCGCCTTCCGCGCGAACAACCCCGGCATCTGGATGGATCACTGTCACAACCTGAACCACGCCGCGGCAGGGCTGACGATGCACGTCGCCTACATGGGAGTGACGACGCCCTTCGTGACGGGCGGCGCGGCGCACAACCACCCCGAATGACGACCAGGATGACCGGGAGGGAGACAGCGGCTGTCCCCCTCCCGAGCTCGACAGGTGCGCCGCCGCTCAGACTGCCGTTGACGGGGCGGGTGTCGCCGCGGCGATCTGCTTGCCGCGCCAGGTGTCGTGCACGATCCACACGAGCATCCCGAGGATCAACAAGGCATTCAGCGGATGGAAGAAGCCGATCGCGGGCACGGCACTCCCGAACCACGCGAGGATGACCTGGAGGGTGAGCAGCAGCGCGAGCACGCCGTGCCTGCCGAGCCGCCAGCGTCCGATTCCGGCCGCGACCCCGATGACGAGGAAGACGATCCCCATGAGCCAGACGATGTACCCGAAGCCCATGTGGATGCCGAAGCCGTCCTCGAACCCGTTCATGTCGATCGTCTTGCCGTCCTCGTCGACCTTGTTGGCGACGTAGAAGGCGCCGTAGCCGGCGAACCCGATCTGCAGGACGACGGCAACCAGGAGCAGTCCCGACCACCACTTGTACAGAGCCTGCACGTGCCCTCCTCACTCATCGTGGAACCAAGCGGGAGAAGCGTACGACGTGCGAAAGACGATCACAAGCCCACGCACTGCGGCGCGGAACAGAGCTGGCCTTGCCTAGCTCAGTGGGAGCAGCCGGAGCCGCAGCCGCCGACGTGTGCGTCGGCATCTCTCGGCACCCTCTTCCACCTGGAAGGAGTGCCCGCACCCGCACGAGGACGAGGCGTTCGGGTTCTCGATCTTGAAGCCGGACTCCTGAAGCCCGTTCATGAAGTCGATCGTCGCCCCTGGAGATACGGGATGCTGAACGGATCGACGACGACCGTGACGCCCTCGAGCACGAGCTCGCGATCGCCCTCGGCGGCCTGGGTGTCGAACCCGAGACCGTACTGGAACCCTGAGCAGCCGCCGCCCTGAATCGCCACGCGCAACACCATCGTCTCACCGTCGGGCTCCTCGGCCATCAGCTCGCGGATCTTCTCCGCGGCGGTCGGCGTGAGCGAGAGAAGCGTGTCGATGGGGCGTTCGGTGATCTCCATGCTCTGATAGTAGCCAAAGCGCGTGCGGGCGCTAGTACCGGCCACGAGTTCGCATAGTTTGTAACACCCGTTTCCCGATGCTCAAGCCGATCGCACATGATTTCGTGCAGCGGTGGGTGAGGTGCTAGGTTTCGGGCATAGGCTCCCCGACGGGGAGGGACCCGCATGCTTTCGGACTGGCTTCCGTTTCTGATCTACGCGTTCTTTGCGGCGGTGATTCCCGCCTCGATGATCGCTTTCTCGTTCCTCTTCGCAACGCGCCCCTCGTCGCGCACGAAGCAGCGGATGATCCCCTTCGAGTCGGGCGTCTCCGAGGGCCCGCCGAGCCAGGACCGCCGCTTCACGGTCAGCTTCTACCTCACCGCGATGCTGTTCATCCTGTTCGACATCGAGATCGTCTTCCTGTACCCACTCGCGATCCAGCTCGACGCGCTCGGATGGTTCGGCCTGATCGAGTTCCTCGCCTTCGTCGCGATCCTGCTCGTCGCCTACGTCTACATCTGGCGTAAGGGAGCGCTCGAATGGCACTAGCCCGGAAGCTGCCCCTGATCAGCGACCGGCCGCTCGCCAAGGCGGGGCTGAGCTCCGAGCGGGTATTGATGCCGAACAAGGGCCCCGGCGTCTTCGAGGACGAGATCGACGGGATCGAGGATGCCCTCGGGATCACCACCGTCGAGAAGGCGGTCGCCTGGGCCCAGGCCAACTCGATGTGGCCCGACACGTTCGGCCTCGCGTGCTGCGCGATCGAGATGATGTCGATCGTCTCCTCGCGCTACGACATCTCACGCTTCGGGATGGAGCGGTTCAGCTCGTCGCCGCGACAGGCCGACCTCCTCATCGTCTCGGGGCGCGTGACGCACAAGATGGCGGCGCCGCTCCGCCAGGTCTACGACCAGATGCTGGAGCCGAAATGGGTGATCGCGATGGGCGCCTGCGCCAGCTCGGGCGGGATGTTCAACAACTACACCGTCCTCCAGGGCGTCGACAAGATCGTGCCGGTGGACATCCATGTGCCCGGGTGCCCACCGCGGCCGGAGGCGTTGATGGAGGGCATCGTGCGTCTGCACGAGAAGATCAAGGCGGGCGTGCCGCCGGCCTACGAGATTCGCGGCGTCGCCCAATGACGGCGGTGGCACGATGACGGCGTACCAGGGGCTGCCTGGGCTGGTCGAGACGGTCGACGCGCACGCCGAGACGACGCTCGTCGTCGATGCCGCGCGCATCGTCGAGGCGTGCACCCACCTGCGAGATACGGAGGGATTCAACTTCCTCTCCGATCTGACCCCGACCGACTACCTCGGCTGGGGCGGCAAGGGGGTCGCCGGCTATTTCGGCTCGGCGAGCGGGCGCGACCTCGACAACCCGGGCTCGCAGGGCCTCGCCCGAGTGCCCGACCCGAAGCCCAAGCGGTTCGCGGTCAACTACCACCTGCTCCGGCTCGGCGCCGACCCCGTTCGGGTACGCGTCCAGGCGTGGCTCGACGACGGTGAGGAGATCGACACCGTCACACCGGTCTGGCCGACCGCCGACTGGTTCGAGCGCGAGGCCTGGGACATGTTCGGGATCGTCTTCCGCGGCCACCCGAACCTCGTGCGGATCCTGATGGAGGACGACTGGGAAGGCCATCCCTTGCGCAAGGATTATCCGATCGGCGGCGAGCCGGTCCGGTTCTCGGGGGAGGAGTAGCCCGGTGACAGCGATCGAGCCGACGGCCAAGGTCTACGAGGGCTCGCGGATCCCGAGCCCGATTCCGACGGCGCTGCTCGTCGACCCGACCAAGCACGACCTCGACGACATCCTCACGATCAACTTCGGGCCGAACCACCCATCGACTCACGGTGTGCTCCGCCTCGTCGTCGACCTCGACGGCGAGATGGTCGCCGGCATCTCGGCCGTGATCGGCTACCTGCACACGGGCTTCGAGAAGACGATGGAGCAGAAGACCTGGTGGAAGTGCATCACGTACCCCGAGCGGATCGACTACGTCTCGTTCCAGGCCAACGAGCTCGCGTTCGTGCTCGCGATCGAGAAGTTGCTCGCAATCGAGGTTCCTCAGAAGGCCACCTGGATGCGGATGTGCCTCGCCGAGCTGACCCGCATCCACTCCCATCTCGTGTGGCTCGGAACGTCGGCGCTCGAGCTCGGGGCGATCTCGATGTTCTGGTACACGTTCGACGACCGCGACGCGACGCTCGACCTGTTCGAGATGGTCTGTGGGACGCGGATGCACACCCGCTACTTCCAGGCCGGCGGCCTCGCCGAGGACATCCCCGAGGGCTTCTACGAGCAGGCGCGCGCCTGGTGCAGGAAGATGCCGAAGGCGATCGACGAGTACGAGGCCATCCTCGACCGCAACGCAATCTGGCTCAAGCGGACAAAGGGAATCGGGCTGTTGTCGGCCGACGACGCGATCGCGCTCGGGCAGTCGGGCCCGGTGCTCCGCGCCTCGGGCGTCGACTGGGACCTCCGTCGAGACATGCCGTACCTCGCCTACGAGGAAGTCTCGTTCGATATCCCGGTCTTCGCCGAGGGTGACGTCTACGCGCGCTATCGCGTCCACATGGCGGAGATGCGCGAGTCGGTGCGGATCGTCTCCCAGTGCCTCGACCGGCTCGAAGGCATGCGCGTCGAGCCGTGGATCGCCGACGACCGCAAGGTCGTCCTGCCGCCGCGCGAGGAGCTCCACACCTCGATGGAGTCGTTGATCCACCATTTCAAGATCGTCACCGAGGGGTACGTCGTGCCCGAGGGCGAGGTGTACGAGTGCGTCGAGTCGCCCCGCGGCGAGTTCGGCGTCTATGTCGTCTCCGACGGTGGCCCGAAGCCATGGCGGGTCAAGTTCAGAGCACCGAGCTTCGTCGCGTTGCAGGCGACGGCGACCTGCATGACGGATGCGGCGATCGCCGACATGATCGCGATCGTCGGCTCGCTCGACGGCGTCATGGGCGAGGTCGATCGGTGAGCGCGCTGTTCGACGAGATCCAGGTCATGCGGGCCACGTATCCCGAGAGCCGCTCGGCGGTGATGCCTGCCCTGCAGCTCGCGCAGGAGAGGAACGGCGGCTGGCTGTCCGAGCAGGTGTTCCGCGACGTCGCCGACGCCCTCGACCTCACTCCCGCCTACTGCCTCTCGATCGCGTCGTTCTACGACATGTTCCGGCTCGACCCCGTCGGCGAGCACGTGATCGAGGTCTGCACCAACATCTCGTGCGGCCTGAACGGGGCGCAACAGGTCGTGGAGGCCTTCGAGAGCGAGCTCGGCGTGGCGGCCGGCGAAGGTAACGCCGAGTTCACCCTGCGCACCGTCGAGTGCCTGGGCGGCTGTGGCTGGGCCACGATCGTGGCGATCGACAACCGCCACCGCCTGCACGTCCAGGCAGACGACGTCCCCTCCATCGTCGCGGAGTTGCGCGGAGTCGTCCCAGAGGAGGGGCATGCCGACCTCGACGCCTGAGCTCGTCTTCGCCGGCACGAACGGCGGCGCCCTGACGCAGATCGACGACTACGATGCGGTCGGCGGTTTCACCGCGCTCGCGAAGGCGCGGTCGCTGACCCCTGACGAGGTGATCGAGGAGCTGAACGCGTCGACTCTCAGAGGTCGTGGCGGCGCCTTCTTCCCCACAGGGCGCAAGTGGAGCTTCGTCCCGAAGCCGGACAAGATCCCGAAGCCGCACTACCTCGTGATCAACGCAGACGAGTCGGAGCCGGGCACCTTCAAGGACCGCGAGATCATGCTTCGCGTCCCGTTCCGGTTCCTCGAGGGCTCGCTGATCGCAGCCCATGCGATCGAGTCGACGCACGTCTTCATCTACATCCGCGGCGAATACGAGGCCGAGTTCGAGGTGCTCGTCTCCGCACTCGAGCAGATGCGGGCCCGGAACCTGCTCGGCGACGTCACGATCGTCGTCCACCGCGGAGCTGGTGCCTACATCTGCGGCGAAGAGACGGCGCTCCTCGAGTCGCTCGAGGGCAGGCGCGGGCAGCCGCGAACCAAGCCGCCGTTCCCGGCGATCGCGGGCCTGTATGCCTCGCCGACAGCCGTCAACAACGTGGAGTCGATCACCTCCGCCACGACGGTGCTGGAGATCGGTGGCGCCGAGTACGCGAAGATCGGCGTGGAGAGCTCGACGGGCACGCGCGTCTTCTCACTGTCCGGAAACGTCGTCAACGGCGGCAACTACGAGCTTCCGCACGGGTTCCCCCTCAAGGACCTGATCGACGACATCGGCGGAGGGGTCCCTGACGGCCGCACGCTGAAAGCCGTCATCCCGGGTGGCTCGTCGACCGTGATCCTGACGGCCGACGAGGCACGGCGCGTCACCCTCGACTTCGACTCGCTCGTCGCCGCAGGCACGGCGATCGGATCGGCGGCGGTGATCGCGATCGACGATCGCTGCTGCATGGTGCAGCTGGCGGTACGGGTCTCGCAGTTCTACGAGCACGAGTCGTGCGGCAAGTGCACGCCCTGCCGGGTCGGCACGAAGTGGTTGACGTCCATCCTCCAGAAGATCGAGGACGGTCGCGCAACCCAGTCGGACATGGATCTGCTCGTCTCGGTCTCCGAGAGGATCAACGGCAAGTGCCTGTGCCCGCTCGGCGACTCCGACGCGATCGCCGTGATGAGCTATTTCGACAAGTTCCGCGACGAGTTCAAGGCTCACATCGACGAGGGGCGCTGCCCGTTCGACGGCGCCTCCTCCCTCGACCAGTTGCTCGCTCCCGTCGCCCAGCACGTCCACGTCCTGGCCCCGGTGCCTGCATGACCGAGCCGGTGAAGGTGATGATCGACGACCGTGAGGTCGAGGTGCCGAGGGGGACAGGGCTCGTCGAGACGGCCGCTGCCGCCGGGATCGAGATCCCGGTCTTCTGCTACGAGCCGCGGCTCGGGCCGGCCGTGGGCGCGTGTCGGATGTGCCTCGTCGAGGTCGAAGGGCTGCCGAAGCTCCAGGCAGGCTGCACGCTCACCGCGCAGGACGGGATGGTCGTGAAGACGGCAGCCTTCTCCGAGAGGGCGGCCGAGGGGCAGAACGCGACGCTCGAGTTCATCCTCGTCAACCACCCGCTCGACTGCCCCGTGTGCGACAAGGGCGGCGAGTGCCCACTGCAAGACCTCACGTTCCGCTATGGCCCTGGCAGGACACGGATGACGTTCCCGAAGATCACGCTCGAAAAGCCGATCCCGATTTCGCCGCTGATCGCGCTCGACCGCGAGCGCTGCATTCTCTGTTATCGCTGCACGAGATTCTCGTCGGACGTTGCCGAAGACAACCAGCTCGTGGCGCGAAACCGTGGTGCCCACACCGAGATTGCGACGTTCGAGAGCGATCCGTACCGGGCGCCGTTCTCGGGCAACGTGATCGAGCTCTGCCCGGTCGGCGCGCTCACGTCGACCCAGTTCCGCTTCGAGGCAAGGCCGTGGGACGTTCAGAACGTGCCGACCGTCTGCGGTCTCTGCCCCGTCGGCTGCAACGTCGACGCGACGGTGCGCGAAGGCAAGGTCAAGCGGATCCTCTCTCGCAACCATCCCGACGTGGATGGCGGCTGGCTCTGCGACAAGGGACGGTTCACGTATCCCCATCTCCGGGCCGAGGATCGGATCGGCGAGCCACTCGCGCGCGGGGAGCTCGGGCTCGAGCCGGTTAGCTGGGAGGCTGCCCTCGACATGGCCGAGTCGCTGCTTCGCGACGCCGGGACGCGGATCGTGACCGCGCTCTCCGGCTCGGAGACGCTGGAGCAGGCCTACGCTCTCGCCCGCCTGCTGCGCGGAGGCCTCGGTGCCCACGCAGCCGTTCTACCCGAGTCGACCTCCGACGCGCTCGACGCGTTCCGGCTCCCGCTCTCGTCGCTCGCCGCGGCCGAGATCATCGTCATCGTCGGAGACGACGAGGTCGCAGACCGAGCCCCGGTCGTCGACCTGTGGCTCAAGGCCGCCGCCCGAAACGGTGCCGAGATCGTCCACTACGGCCCCACCGGGAACGTGCCCACCCCGCCGGGCGGTGCACCGGCGGCGTTGCGATCGCTCGCCGAGGCAGGGAACCAGGTGGGTGAGCGCCTCCGCGACTCTGACCGGGCAATCCTCGTGTGGTCGGGAGGTGGAGGCGGCGGCGGCGCACGGCTTGCAGAGATCGCCCACGCACTGGGCTTCGCGGGCAAGCCCGGCAGCGGCGCGTTCCACCTGCCCTCGACACCGAACGGCCGCGGTGTCGCGTCGGCCTGGGCAGCGGCCGCGGACGAGGACGAGGCGAGCCCAGAGCCGATCGGGCTCCTGATCGTCTCGGGTGACGAAGCCGCTGCCGACCCAGCCGTCCGCGCTCTCGCCGAGCGAGCCGAGAACGTGATCGCGATCACGATGTTTCACGGGCTGGCGGTCGGCTGGGCCGACCTCGTGCTGCCCGCAACAGGCTCGCTCGAGCGCGACGGCACGCTGTTGAACCTCGAGGGACGGCTGCAACGGCTGCGCCGAACGGTCATGCCCCCGTGCCCGACGAGCTCGCCTGGATCGCGCGGCTCGCCGCACGCTTCGAGATCGAGCTGTCGCCGCACGCCGTGGTGGTCTTCGACGAGCTGTCTGCCCGCGCGTTCGGCGGGGTCGACGGGTCCGCTCTCAACGGGACCGCGGACCTGCCCGCCCGAACGCCGTACGAGCCTCCCCCGGTCGCAGCGGCGCCGTCGGCCCCGGTCGTCCCGAAGCCTGCCGGCGAGCACTTTCTCGGCGAGCTGCGGCTGATCCGCTACCGGCCGCTGTTCTCGGGCCCGTTCGTCGAGCGCGTCACCGAGCTCGCGTTCCAGCGCCCTCCGGCAGAGCTGGAGCTCTCCGCCGAAGACGCGGCGCGGCGCACGATCGCCACAGGCGACACGGTCGTCGTTCGTTCGAACGGCACCTCGGTCGAGCTGCGCGCCCGTGTCAACCGCAAGCTCGTCGACGGCGTCGCACGGGTAGCCGAGGAGCACGCCGCCGGCCTCCATCCGACGGTCGAAGTGGTGAAGCGTTGACGCTTCCCGACCTGCTGCTCTCGTCCGGATCGAACGGCGAGCCGTGGTGGATCGCCGCGATCAAGGCAGTGATCGTGATCAACCTGGTGCTGGTCTGCTTCGCGTATCTGACGCTCGCCGAGCGAAAGGTGATGGGGCGGATGCAGCTGCGCTACGGGCCGAACCGGGCCGGCCCCTACGGCCTGCTGCAGCCGATCGCCGATCTCGTGAAGCTCATTCGCAAGGAGAGCTTCTTCCCGGCGGCGGCGATCGACGTCCTCTACATCTTCGCTCCGTTCCTCGCCGCGTTCACGGCACTCTGCACGTTCTCCGTCATCCCCTGGGGGCCGGGCTGGACGATCGCCGGCTATCAGGTGAACGGCTACGTCGCCGACCTGCCCATCGCGCTGCTGCTGATCTTCGCGATCGGCTCACTGGGCATCTACGGGTTCATCCTCGGCGGTTGGGCGTCGGATTCCAAGTTCGCGCTGCTCGGCTCGATGCGCACCTGTGCCCAGCTCGTCTCGTACGAGGTCTCCCTCGCCCTGAGCGTTCTCGGGGTGATCCTGATGGCGCGCTCGCTCTCGCTCGTCGACATCGTCCAGGCCCAGGCCGACGAGACCTGGTACGTCCTGCCGCAGTTCGTCGGCTTCGTCGTGTTCCTGATGGCCGGGACCGCCGAGACGGCGCGCGCGCCGTTCGACCTTCCCGAGGCAGAGCAGGAGCTCGTCGCGGGCTACCACACCGAGTACGGCGGCATGCGGTTCGGCCTCTTCTCGATGTCCGAGTACATCAATCTGATCACGCTGTCGGCGCTCTGCGTGACGCTCTTCCTGGGCGGCTGGCACGGCCCGTGGGTGCCGGGGCCGATCTGGTTCCTGGTCAAGCTGTTCCTGCTGCTCTTCGTCTTCATCTGGGTGCGCACGACGCTGCCCCGCTTGCGATACGACCAGCTGATGCGCTTCGGCTGGAAGGTGCTGCTGCCCGTCGCGACGCTCAATGCCGTGATCACGGCGATCCTGGTGGTGGCGATCTAGTGCTGCGTCCCGCGACTCATGGAGCGGCGTTGCCGCGATCCGCCGCGCTCGATGCGTGCTGCACAGCGCCCCATGGACGCGCGGTCCAGATTGCGCGATCCGAGGGGGGCGCGTGAGCCCGCAGCCGTTCGGGACCCTGAAGGGATTCGGCGTCACGTTCCGGCAGATCTTCCGGAAGCCGATCACCGAGCAGTACCCGGAGTTCAAGCGGGCCGTCTATCCGCGCTTCCGCGGCCGTCACATGCTGCATCGGCACGAGAACGGGCTCGAGAAATGCGTCGGCTGCTCGCTCTGCGCGGCCGCCTGCCCGTCCGACTGCATCCGGGTCGTGGCCGCCGAGAACACCGCAGACAACCGCGTCTCCGCGGGCGAGCGCTATGCCCGGATCTACGAGATCAACATGAGCCGGTGCATCTTCTGCGGCTACTGCGAGCTCGCCTGCCCGTTCGATGCGATCACGCTCGGGAACCAGTTCGAGATCTCCGAGTATTCGCGCGACGACCTGATCTACACGAAGGACATGCTCCTGACCGAGCCGATCAAGCGCGTTCCGGTCCAGGACCCCGACCTCTTCGACACCCCGATCCCGGCCTACAAGACCTCCTCCTGATGGGCAACTTCCTCGTCTGGGTGATCTGGATCGTGGCCGCGCTCGCGTGCGTCTCGACCGGCCTCGCCGTCGTCACCTTCACGAACCCGTTCTACTCCGCGCTCGCGCTGATCGGGAATCTCGCCTCGCTCGCCGTGCTCTTCCTGCTCGCCTCCGCGGAGTTTGTCGCGGCAGCGCAGATCCTCGTCTACGCAGGCGCGGTGATGGTGATGTTCCTCTTCGTGATCGCCTACCTGGGCGGCCGGGCCGACGCGCCCTGGGCCGGCGGGCCACGGTGGCTCCAGCTCGGCGCCTTCGTCGTCGGCGCGGCGCTCCTGATCGAAGTGATCGTCGCCCTCGCGACCAAGGCCGGCGGCGGCCTGTCCGACGGGGCCGAGATCTCGCGCTCGTTCGGGAGCCCCGCGGAGATCGGCCGGCTCTTCCTGACCGACCACCTGCTCGCCTTCGAGATCACGTCGATCGTGCTGCTGGTGGCGGCGGTCGGAGGGGTCGTCCTGGGCATGAAGGCGTCGGCGGAGGACGACGTCTAATCGTGCTCGGGCCCGACACGACCTGGTATCTCGCCGTGGCGGCCGTGCTCTTCGGGATCGGCACGACCGGTGTGATCTTGCGCCGGAGCCCGCTGATCGTGATCCTCTCGCTCGAGATCATGCTCAACGCTTCGAACCTGGCGCTCGTCGGGTTCTCGCGCCACTTCGCGTCCGTTGACGGGCAGGTCTTCGCGATCTCGGTGATGGCCGTCGCAGCGGCCGAGGTATGTGTCGGCCTCGGGCTGATCGTGGCCTTCACCCGCCGCGACATGACCCTCGACGTCGACACGCTGACGGAGCTGCGCGGATGATCGCCGGCGCCTGGCTCTGCCTGCTCGCGCCCCTGGCCGGCGCGCTGCTGATCACGCTCGCGGGCACACGGATCTCGCGCGGGACCGCCGCATGGATCTCGACCGGGTCGGTCTTCGTCGGCTTCGCCGGCGCGGTCGTCGCGTTCGTTGGGGTCGTGGGGGAGAGCCCCGACGACCGCTCGCACATGTCGACGGCGTACACCTGGCTCGGGGCCGGCTCGTTCGACGTGGCGATGCAGATCCTCGTCGATCCCGTCTCGCTCACGATGATGCTGATCATCACCGGCGTCGGTGGCCTGATCGTCTGGTACTCGATGGGGTACATGAAGGGCGAGGACGAGGAGCGCCGCTACTTCGCGTACATGGCGCTGTTCGTGTTCTCGATGCTCATGCTCGTGATGGGCGGCAACCTGCTGCTGCTGCTCGTCGGCTGGGGGCTCGTCGGGCTCGCCTCCTACCTCCTGATCGGCTTCTACCACGACCGGCCCGAAGCCGTGGCTGCGGCCAAGAAGGCATTCATCATGAATGCGATCGGCGACGCCGCGATGGCCCTGGGTTTCTTCCTGCTGATCGCGAAGACCGGCTCGCTGGACTTCTCGACCACGTTCGAGGCCGCCTCGGGCGGTCAGCTCTCATCGAGCACGGCGAACCTCGTCGCGCTCGGACTGCTCGGCGGCGCGATCGCGAAGTCGGCACAGCTCCCGCTCCACACCTGGCTGCCCGACGCGATGGAAGGGCCGACGCCGGTCTCGGCCCTCATCCACGCCGCGACGATGGTGACCGCAGGCGTTTACCTGATCGTGCGGACCCACCCGATCTTCGAGGCCGCGCCCGACGTCCAGCACCTGGCGGCGATCATCGGCGCCGTGACGCTGCTCGTCGCGGGGCTCGTTGCACTCGTGCAATGGGATATCAAGCGCGTGATCGCGTACTCGACGATGTCCCAGATCGGCTACATGTTCCTCGCGGCCGGGGTCGGAGCGTACGACTTCGCCATGTTCCACCTGATGACGCATGCCTTCTTCAAGGCACTCCTCTTCCTCGCAGCGGGCATCGTGATCCACAAGCTCGCCGGCGAGCAGGACATCCGCAAGATGGGCGGTCTGCAGAGGATCATGCCGGTCACCGGCTTCATGTTCCTGATCGGCACGCTCGCCCTGATGGGCATCCCGCCGCTCTCGGGCTTCTGGTCCAAGGACGCGATCCTGGCCTCGGCGCTCGCGACGGGTGGTGCCCTGGGCTGGTTCCTCTACATCGCCGGCCTGGTCGGCGCCCTCCTGACGGGCATGTATGCGCTCCGCCTGTACCTGCTCGTCTTCAGGGGCGAGCCATCCGCCTACGTGCTCGAGCACACCGGCGAGCGTGCGAAGGCTGACGACGGTGAGCACGGGCAGAACGCGGAGGGGCACGATGCGCACGGGCACGGCGACGGGCCCCGCTCGATGCTGATCCCGGTCGGCGTGCTCACCGTCCTCGCGACGATCGGTGGCTTCGTCGAGATTCCCGGCGTCGACACGTTGTTTGCGAACTGGATCGACCCCGTCGCGGAGCCGCTCGTCGACCCGAGCGTGCTGCAGGACTACGGCTCGAGCCTCATCGCCGTGATCGCGGCCGGTCTCGGTGCCGCTGTCGCGTGGATTGCGTTCAAGGCCGGTCGCGAGATCGTGGGCAGGCCCGCGGTCCGTCAGGTGTTCGCGCACAAGTTCTACTTCGACGAGCTCTACGACGCGCTCTTCTCGCGTCCCTCCCAGGTGATCGCTGCGCGTCTGCGCGACGACGTCGAGGCACCCGTTGTCCAGGGCTCGCTGGGCGAGATCGCCACGGGCGTCCGCGAACTCGCAGGCGGCGCCGCACGGCTGCAGAGCGGCCTGTTGCGGTCGTACGTGCTCGTGATCGCGGGCTCGGTCGCCGTCCTGATCGTCGTGTTCCTGGCGGTTCGCTGATGCTGACGAATGCGCTGATCGTGCTGCCACTCGTCGGTGCGCTCGCTGTCTGGGCGCTGCCGTTGCCACGTGAGGCGACGGCGCTTCTCGCAACGGTCGTCGCCCTCGCCGAGGTCGTGCTATGGATCGTGGCGCTCGCCCGCTTCGACTTCGGCTCGCCCGCGCTGCAGGATGCGTCCGAGCGCGAGTGGTTCGGCGACCTCGGTGTCAGCTACCACGTCGGCTTCTACGGGTTCTCGCTATGGCTCGCCGGCCTGACCGTCGTCGTCGGGGCCGCGGCGATCGGCTTCGGGGCGTGGATCGGCAGGGACCGTGCCCGCGCGTACTTCGGTTTGATGCTGTTCCTGGTCGGGGCCGTCGTCGGCGTGTTCGCCTCGCAGGACCTCCTCCTCTTCTACGTCTTCTTCGAGGCCATGTTGATCCCGATCTACGTGCTCGTCGGGGTCTGGGGTGGCCCCAACAGGATCTCGGCCACGGTCACTTTCGTGATCTACACGATGGCGGGCTCGCTCCTGATGCTCGCATCGATCGTCGCGTTCGGGCTGTCCCAGGGCACGTTCAGCCTGATCGACGCGGGCACGAGCGGCAACGACTGGGTCTTCCTCGGCTTCCTCGTCGCCTTCGCGGTCAAGGCTCCGCTCCTGCCGTTCCACGGCTGGCTGCGGACCGCCTACACCGAGGCTCCACCCGAGGTGGCCGCACTCCTCTCGGGCGTGGTGTCGAAGGCAGCCGTGTTCGGTCTCGTCTGGATCGTGCTCCGGCACTTTCCGGCTCCTGTCGAGGACTGGCGCACTGTCGTGCTCGTGCTCGCCGCGGCTGGACTCGTCTACAGCTCGCTGCTCGCGTTCCGCCAACCGGACGTGCGCGGCGTGATCGCGTACTCGTCGATGGGCCAGATGAGCCTGATCGTGCTGGGTATCTTCGCGGCGAACGACCTCGGCCTCGACGGCGCAATCCTCCACTCGGTCAGTCACGGCCTCGTCTCCGCTGCGATGTTCCTGCTCGCCGCGATGCTGATCCACCGTACCGGCACCGACCGCTTCTCCGACCTCGGGGGGTTCGCGAAGGGCCGCCCCGCTCTCGCCACGATCGTGATGGTGGTCGGGATGTTGACGCTCGCCGTTCCGGGCTCGTCCAACTTCGCCGGCGAATTCGCCATCCTCGCCGGCGTCTTCGCGCAGGGCTGGGGCTACGCCGCGGTCGGCGCGGCGGCGATCGTGCTCGCCGCCATGTACACCCTGCGGCTGATCTCGGGCGTGCTCCACCGCTCCCGCGGCGAATCCGTCCGCGAGGAGTCGCTCGACCTGCGATTCGTCGAGCTCGTGCTCGTCGTCCCGCTCGTTGCCATCCTGCTCGCGCTCTCGGTCTGGCCCGCCGCGATCAGCGAGCACTCGTTCCCCGGTGACCAGCCGTCGGCCGTCGTCTCCGAGGCCGCTCGATGATCGTCGCGGCATCGATCGCGACGCCGAAGGTCGACTGGCTCGCGCTCTCGCCGGCGCTGGCGCTCCTCGCCGGCGCAGCGGTCTGCCTGCTCGGCGCGGTGCTCGTCCCGTCCTCGGTGCGCCGCGCGTTCTCGGCCATCATCGCCGGGGGCGGGTTCGTCGCCGCCGGGATCCTGGCCTGCGTCGTCTTCGATCGGAGCCCGGAGCAGCAGCTTCTGATCGCCGAGTCGATGACGCGCGACCGGCTCGCAGCCCTGACGCAGATCCTCGTGGCCGGCTTCGGGTTGCTCGCCGTGCTCGTGTCGTGGGGCGACCGCCGTCGCGACCATGTCGGCGAGTATTACGCCTTGCTTGCCGCCGCCGGCGGCGGCATGGCGTTCTTCGTCTCAGCCGAGAACCTGATGACGCTCTTCCTCGGTCTCGAATGGTTCTCGATCGCGCTCTACATCCTCGTCGCGCTCGACACGCACCGGAAGGAGTCGCTCGAAGCCGGGCTGAAGTACCTCATCGTCGGCAGCTTCGGCTCCGCCATCCTGCTGTTCGGCTCGGCGCTCACCTACGGCGCAACGGGTGAGCTCGGGTTCAATGCGATCCGCGACGCGACGGGCGCCGACGACTCGCTGTTCGTCGCCGGCATGGCGATGATCATCGCGGGCCTCGCGTTCAAGGCGTCGGCGGCACCGTTCCACATGTGGACACCCGACGTCTATGAGGGCGCACCCACACCCGTGACGGCGTTCATGTCTGCTGCCACGAAGGCCGTTGCGCTGGTCGTCACGCTGCGCGTGCTCGTGACCGCATTCCCCGAGCAGGCCGAGATCTGGTCGGTTGCGATCGCTGTGCTCGCGGTCGCCTCGCTCGTGATCGGCAACCTCGCCGCGCTCGCCCAGAAGAGCATCAAGCGGATGCTCGCGTACTCGTCGGTCTCCCAGGCCGGCTTCATGCTGATCGCGATCGCCGCCGACAACGAGCTCGGCGGCCGAGCGCTGCTCTTCTACTTGATCCCGTACGGGGCGGCGTCCGTCGGGGCCTTCGCGGTCGTCGCGGCCCGCGAACGCGAGCTCGGCCGCGCCGTGACGCTGACGACGCTGGAGGGCTGGGGTTGGGAGCGCCCGTTCCACGCCGCCGCGATGTGGGTATTCATGCTCGGCTTCGCCGGGTTCCCGTTCACCGGCGGGATGATCGGCAAGTTCTACGTCTTCAGCGCCGCGTACGAAGCCGGCTGGTGGTGGCTCGTCGTGATCGGCGTGATCGCGACGGCGGTGAGCATCTACTACTACCTCTCCGTCGTCCGCTCGATGTACATGCGCCCGGCCTCGGCGCGGGCCGACCTCGTGGTTGCGGGCGGATCACCGCCCGCTGATCCTGCTCTCTCGGTCGCGATCGGTGCTGCAGTCGCCGTGACCGTAGGCTCGTTCTTCGTCGTGCAGCCGCTGATCGATCTGGCCGCCAAGGCCGTCCTTTCACTGCCCTTCTGACCTCGATCGCGCGCCCGGCCACGGTCGTTTACGCTGGGGCACATGATCGCTCTCACCTGGCTCGGCCATGCCGCATTCCGGTTCGACACGCCCTCCGGCGACCGGATCTACGTCGATCCCTTCCTGACCGGGAATCCTTCCTGCCCGGCGAGCGAGCTCGAGCCGGAACGCGTCGATGCGATCCTCCTCACGCACGGCCATGACGACCATGTCGGCGACGCGGTGAAGCTCGCGCGAGCTTTCGCGTGCCCCGTTATCGCGCAGGTCGAGCTGCGCGCGCTTCTCGCCGCCGACCTCGGTGCGGACATGAGTCAGGCCCTGAACAAAGGCGGTGGCACGGAGCTGCTGGGATCGCGCGTCACGTTGACCCACGCGAACCACTCCTCGTCGAGCGACGGCGTCTATACCGGCGAGTCGTGCGGGCTGGTCGTGGAGACTCCGGGTGAGGCGACGATCTACTTCGCCGGAGACACGAACGTCTTCGGCGACATGGGGCTGATCGGGCGGATCTACGCCCCCGCCGTCGCGGTGCTGCCCATCGGAGACCATTTCACGATGGGCCCGCGGGAGGCCGCCGTCGCCGCCGAGCTCGTCGGGGCAGAGCGCATCGTCGCGAGCCACTACGGGACGTTCTCGCTGCTGACCGGGACACCCGACGCCCTCCGCGATCTGCTGCCCCCCGGCATCGAGCTCCTCGCTCCGCCGCCGGGCGAGACGGTCGCGTTGTGAGCGGACGGGAGCGCTGGTTCGGGGCGACGGGCCGGAAGGTCCCGGAGCTCGCCCTCGCCGGCACGCTCGACGTGGCAGGCGCGCTCGAGTTGGACGGGGTGAACGATGTCCAGGCGCTGCAGGCAGCGCACGCCGACGGAATACCGGTCGTCGTCCACGCGACGACGATCGAAGCAGTCGCGGCGGCACTCGCCCGGCCGGAGGTCGCGTGCGTGCTCGTCGACGACGAGGAGCTGCTCACCATCGACCTCGCCGACCTCACGTATGGCTAGTCACCCGGTCGTCGCGACCTACTCGATCTGCGCCTGTGATCTCGCTGCCGGACAGTGGGGGGTCGCGACACAGTCGAAGTTCCTCGCCGTCGGCTCGGTCGTGCCGTGGGCGGCGCCGCACGCGGGTGCGATCGCAACCCAGTCCTATGCCAATCCGCGCTACGGGCCGGACGGGCTCGCGCTCCTCGCGACGGGCCTCCCGGCCGACGAGGTCGTCGAGCGGTTGACGGCGGCCGACGACGGGCGCGAACAACGGCAGCTCGGCATCGTCGACGCCGGCGGCCGCGCCGCGACGTTCACGGGCTCGGAATGCCACGGCTGGGCCGGCGGCCGCATCGGCGACGGCTATGCGGCACAGGGCAACATCCTCGTCTCGGACGCAACGGTGGCAGCCCTGGCGGGCACCTTCGTCTCCACCGCGGGCAGGCCGCTCGCGGTGCGGTTGCTCGACTGCCTCGCGGCCGCCCAGGCGGCGGGAGGAGACAAGCGTGGCCAGCAATCCGCTGCGTTGCTCGTGGTCGAGCGCGACGGCGGGTACGCGTCGCTGTCGGACACGCTCGTAGACCTGCGGATCGACGACCATCAGCGCCCGGTCGAGGAGCTACGGCGCCTGTTCGGCCTTCACGAAGCTCTGTTCGGCAAGACACCGCGCGACGAATGGCTCGCGGTCGACGATAACCTCCGCGCCGAGATCGGCGAACGGCTCGACAGCACTCGGCCATGCGACGCTCGAGGACTGGGCCGGGGTCGAGAACCTGGAGGAACGGGTCGACGGCAGCGACCGGATCGACCCGGTCGTCCTCGCAGCGCTCAGAGAGGCCCGATGACGGAGCGGTTCCAGGTGATGCGGCTCGACGAGGTGGACGGCTACGCCGACGAAGGACGGCCTCGCTGGCACATGATCCGCGCCGTGCTCGGGATCGAGTCGTTCGGCGTCAATGCGTGGCGCGCGACGGAGGCCGGGCAAGCGATCGTCGGCGAGCACGACGAGCTCGGACTGGGAGCCGGCGGCCATGAGGAGCTCTACTTCGTGCTCTCCGGGCGCGCGACGTTCACGGTGGACGGCGAGCCGGTCCCCGCACCGGCGGGGTCGCTCGTCTTCGTCAAGGATCCTCGGGCGCGACGCAGCGCCGTCGCCGTCGAGGCAGGCACGACGGTGCTCGTGGTCGGTGGACGTCCCGGCGTGGCCTTCTCCATCTCCCCCTGGGAACGCTCTGCCGAGGCGCTGCGCTTCTGGACGACGGGTGACTGGGACAGCGCGATCGCGGTGTTGCAGGCGCAACTCGTCGACGATCCGGAGAACGCGAACGTGCTCTACAACCTCGCCTGCGCAGAGAGCCGCGGAGGACGTCTGGAGGCGGCGGTCTCACATCTCGCGCGAGCAGTCGAGCTCGAGCCGCGGTTCAGGGAGCTGGCCCACGGCGATACCGACTTCGACGCGATCCGGGACGACACGAGATTCCCCGTCGCCGCAGAGCCGGACGCCGGCTAGGCATCCCCGGGAAGCCTGATGCCCGCGGCGCGGTCGCGGAACTCCGGGACCGGGTCGAATCCCGGGCGCGCGACGACGAGCACCGCGCCGTGATGCTCGCCCGCCAGTGCGCCGACGAGAAGCTCGAGGCCGACGGCCAGCGCGAATGCCTTGTGCGCGTTCGACCCTCCGAACGGCACGAGCTGCTCGGGCGTCGCGAGCCCGGCGAGCACGTCACCGTGGGTCACCGCGCCCATGGAGACGTCGGCGACGAGGGGATCTCCTTCGCCCGCGGGGATGGCGATCGCGAGGGGGTTCGTGCCGGTCAGCGGCGGGCCGCCGTCGGGATGGGCGAGCCGGGGCGGGGAGGTTGCCGTCAGCAGAGCCACGAGGTGCGCCTTCTCTGCGAGCAGCCGCACCCAGTACCCGAGAGCACCCGTCGGGAAGCAGTTCGACGCCGTCACGACGCGCGCGCCGTCGGGTGGGCTCTCGATCAGGGAGTCGCAGATCGCCTGCAGCGTCAGGTAGCCGAGGGCGCCGTGCCCATCCCAGCGATCGAGCCCCACTGACGATTCGACCCTCGCCGGGCGGGCCTCGCGATCGAACGGCTGCTGCTCGAGCCACGGGATGCGCGCATAGCCGTGGCTCTTCTTGCCGCGCCGCTCGGAGTCGTCGAAATGCGCGAGCAGTGCGTCGGCGTCAGCGGGACGGAGCCCGAGGGCACGAAGGCGCAGCCGTGCCTCTTCGGGTGTCGACGGCGGCAGGGCTCCCATATTCGTCCATATTCGTCGTGAGGCTACTGGCTCTGCTGTGGCTCTGAACGCTCCTCGATGTACGCGGTGCCCCGATAACTGCGGCTGAGGAAGCGGAGCTGTAGCGGAGACGGCCCGGGTGTCACGCTCGAACCGCGGCGCGGCGAGTCGGAGGGCACCCGGGTTTCTCTCCGTAGGGATGTCCGGATCGTCGCAACCCGCGGGCCTGCGGCGATTCGGTTGCAGGTTACACCTGCGCCCTACTGATCCGGTGGACTCTCCTCCATCCAAGCCTCCGATGCCTTGCGGAATCGTGCGCTTCGAATGTATCAAACCGCGCGGCCTGCCCGCGACCCCCTTTCAGGAGAGAACGGTCAGGGCCTTCCGGATGCCGCGTCGCGTCCCCTGGATGCGGCCGGCGAGTGCCGTGATCGCGGCAGCAGACTCGCTGTGCGGCGCCGCCTCGAACACCGGCATGCCGGCGTCCGCCGCCTCGCGCAGGACCGGATCGAGCGGGACGCTGCCGAGGAGCGGCGCCCCGACCTCGTCGGCCAGCCGTCGGCCTCCTCCCGATCCGAAGATCTCCTGCCCGGTGCCGACGAGGTAGGACATGTTCTCGACGACGCCGATGATCCGCATACCGACCTTCTCCGCCATCTGCGCCGCACGCACGGCGACCTGCTGCGCCGCGGGCTGCGGCGTCGTCACGATCACGACCTCAGCGCGGGGAAGCAGCTGGCCGAGTGAGATCGCAACGTCTCCGGTGCCGGGCGGCATGTCGACGACCAGCGTGTCGAGCTCGCCCCAGTAGACGTCCGAGAGGAACTGCTCGAGCGCCCGATGCAGCATCGGGCCGCGCCACATCACCGGTGCGTTGTCCTCGAGGAAGAACCCGATCGACATCAGCTTCAGCTCGCCACGCACGGGGGGCACGATCATCGTGTCCACGACGACCGGGCGCTGTTGCACGCCGAGCATGTGGGGGATCGAGTGGCCGTAGACGTCGGCGTCGAGAACCCCCACGCGTTCGCCGGACGCGCTCAGTGCCGCGGCCAGGTTCGCCGTCAGCGTCGACTTGCCGACGCCGCCCTTGCCCGAGGCGATCGCGAGCACGCGGGTGTTCGGATCGAGCGAGATCGTCTTCTCCGGCCGGCCACCGCGGAGGCGCGAGGACAACGCCGCCTTCTCGTCGGCACTCATCACGTCGAAGTGGAGCTGCACCGACGCCACGCCCGCGACCGCACCGACGGTGCGCTGCACCTGGTCCTCGAACGACGAGCGCATCGGGCAGCCGGCGACGGTCAGCGCGATCGTGACCTCCACTGCGCCATCACCGTGAACGACGACATCCCGCACCATGTCGAGCTCGGTGACGGGCTTGTGCAGCTCGGGATCGATCACGCGCTCGAGCGCACTCAGAATCGCGTCGCGCTCCGGTGCCATCGTCGGCTCAGCGTACCTGTGCCGCGTCCCGAGACCGCTCGGCTCCCCGAGCGCCGGCGAGCTGCCTACTGCCTCTAGACCCGCGGGGAGACGGAGAGCGCGGCCGCCACCTCGGCGCAACGTGCCGAGGTCGCGGCCGCAACGACCCTCGAGCGCCCCACGAGATCGAGGGCCGCTTCGGCGAACGGCGGATCCTCGAACAGCTCGATCGCGTACCCCCGCTCTCGCACGAGCAGCTGAGCGGCCGCGATGTCGATCGAACGGGCCGGTTTCAGCGAGCACACCGCGTCGACCCGGCCTGCCGCCAGATGGCAGAGCGAGAGCGCGAGCGACCCCATGACGCGCAGGCGCTCCGCCACTCCGACGAGTGCGGGCGCGTGCTCGGCGACGAACGCGGTCGTCGTCGCCTCGAACGAGAGGATCTCGATCGGATCCTTCGGCCCGGGCGCGGTGAGTGGCGCGCCGTCCAGCTTCGCGCCGTGTCCCCGCGTCGCCGTCCACTCCTCTCCCGCGCCGAAGTCGTAGACGTACCCGAAGAAGACGTCTCCCATCGACGGGCCCTCGGCGACCGCGAGTGAGAGCGAGAAGTACGGGATCCCGCGCTTGGCGTTCACCGAGCCGTCGATCGGGTCGACGATCACGCGAAGGGCGCCACCGGTGCCGAACGTCCGCTCACCGAGCTCCTCCGAGACGAGCACGAAGCCCGCATCGAGCGCTTCGAGGCGGGCAACGACGGCCTCCTCCGCTGCGGCGTCGACGGCTGTCGTGTCGTCGCCCCCTTCGCCCGGCCGCAGCACCGGCTCTCGCTCCGTCCTCGTCGGCAGCACCCCGAGGACGGTCTCGATGTCCGCGACGCAGCCACGGCAGAGCGCCAGCCAGTCGATCGTCATACCGGGTGGAAGAGCAGGCCGCTCGTCAGCTTGGGGAAGAAATACGTCGTCTTCTGAGGCATGACCTCCCCACGACGTGCGCGCTCGAACACGTCCTCGATGCGGGTCGCGCGCAGGAGGAACGCTCCGTCGAACTCACCCGCGTCGACGCGTGCGACCGCATCGGCGAGGTCGGCCGTGTAGGCGATTCCCTCGTGCCCGATGAGCCGATCGACGAGCTCCACATCGAGCTCTCCCGCCTCGCCGGTGACGGGGAAGGTCGTCCCTCTCCGGTATCCGACCGCGTGGGCGCGGTCGTACGGCAAGGTGCCAAGGTGATGAACGGCCGCATCGGGCGTGACAGAGTCGCCGACGCCGGCCGGAGGCAAGGCGCCCTCGTGCCCGCGGAAGAGACGGTGGGTGGGGAAGATCTCGAGCCCGGGATCGGCGGTCGAGACGAGCACGACCATCATCCGGCCACTTTCGGGAGTCCCCGTCTCGGCCGCGTACGCGACTGCGGTCTCGTAGCGGTGGTGCCCGTCGGCGATCAGGAGCTGCCGATCGGCGAACGCCTCGGAGATGCCCTCGCCCGAGAGGCGCCAGAGTCGTGTGTCAGCCGTCGCGAGATCGGGCTCCCGGTCGGGCGGGGTGACCGGGGGCTCCCCGTCGTAGAGGAGGAAGATCGGCTCGAGCTGCGCGCGCGCGGCGCGCAGTAACCGCAGGCGGCCCTCCTTCGGCCCGGCGTGCGTGCGCTCGTGCGGAAGCACCGTGCCGGTGGCGTACGGCTCGACCCGAAGCGAGGCCACGAGCCCTTGGCGGCGTCGCTCGACGCCGTCCGGACCGACGTACGCCTGCTCCACGGCCCACACCGACGGCTCGTCGTCGAGCACGAGCGTCCCGTCCTCGAGCCACCTCTCGAAGAGCCTGCCTGCCTCCGCCTCCGAGTCGTTCAGGGTCAGGTGGACGACATTGTGGGGGTCGCGGGCCCGGTATTCGTCGCGTACCTCCGGCGTCAGCACGTCGTAGGGCGGTGCGGTCACCTCGGCAGAGGGATGGGCGTACCGAACCGCACGAAACGGGGCGACATCGGCCACGGCCCGAGCGTACCTCGCCCCCTAGACTCTCTGCGTGACCAGCATCGCGGAGCTCGCCGAAGATCGGACCGTCGAAGGCGTCTACGCCGTCGGCCGCAAGGAGCGCCGGCGGACCAAGAACGGCGCTGCGTACCTCGCGCTCGAGCTCGTCGATCCGAGCGGGCGCATCGATGCGCGGATCTGGGACGACGTCGAGTTGCTCGACGGGCGCTTCGCCGAAGGTGACGCCGTGCGCGTGCTCGGCCGCGTCGAGCGGTTCGGCGGGAGGCTCCAGGTGCAGGTACGCGTGGTCGAGGCCGCCCCCGAGGCAGATCCTGCAGGCCTGACCCCGACGATGCGGCGGGACGCAGACGAGCTCGAGGGATTTCTCGAGTTCCTCGTCGGTGAGATCAGTCACCGCGAGCTCGCAACGGCCACCGCGGGCATTCTCCTCGCGGGCGAGGTTCCTCCGTTGCTCCGCGCACTTCCGGCCGCCGGCCCCGACGGCCATCACGGGTATGCCGGAGGGCTGCTCGAGCATACGGTCGGCGTCGCAACGCTGTGCCGCGAGACCGCCCAGCTCCACCCACGCCTGCGCCACGACCTGCTGCTCGGCGCAGCCTTGCTCCACGACGTGGGGCGCACGGTCGAGCTCGGCCGAGGGCCATCGTTCCGCCAGACGGAAGAGGGCCGCCTCCTCGGGCACGTCCACCTCGGCCTGAGGCTGATCGAGGAACGAGCGGCCGGCCTCGACGCCGCCGTCCGAAGCGAGCTCCTGCATGCAGTCGCTGTCCATCACGACCGGCAGGCGGCCCGCACGGCGGAAGCCGCCGTCCTCTACCACGCAAACCAGCTCGACGCCCAGGCGGCGACCCGGCCCGTCGGCGAGGACTGAGCCTCATGGCACCGGTGGTGCTGGCGCTGGCCGCTGCAGCGCTGTGGGGCACGGGGGATTTCTTCGGCGGCCTCGCCTCTCGTCGGATGTCGGTCCTGATCGTGCTGTTCTGGTCGCAGCTCGTCGGCCTGGTCGGCCTCGTGGCCTGGATCGTCCTCTCCGGCGCGGCCCGCCCCGGGGCGGGCGTGCTCTACGCCCTTGCGGCGGGCGGTGCGGGCGCGCTCGGGCTCGGCTGCCTCTACCGCGGCATGGCCGTCGGCTCGATGGGGATCGTGGCGCCGATCTCGGCCACCTCCCCAGTGGTGCCGCTCGTGTTCGACCTCTCGCGCGGGAGGTCACCGGCCGCGGTGCAGTGGCTCGGCATCGTGCTCGCGCTCCTCGGAGTGGTGCTCGTCTCCCGGGAGCCCCGCGGCGGCGGCGGTCGTCGGGGACGACCTGTGGCCGCCGGCGTCGGTCTCGCGCTGGTCGCAGCCCTCTGCTTCGGCCTGTTCGTCGTCGGCCTCGGCGAGGCCGCCCAGGAGAGCGCACCGTGGGCGGCCGCGACCGGACGCCTCGGATCCGTCAGCGCGCTCGTCCTCGTGCTCGCCGCGACCCGCACCGTTCCGCGCGTCCCACGCCAATTCTGGCCGCTCGTCGTCGCCATCGGCGCCTTCGACACGGGGGCGAACGCGCTGATCGCGGTTGCCGCCACCAAGGGCGCGATCGGCATCGTCGCCGTCCTCAGTGCGCTCTACCCGATCGCGACGATCCTGCTCGCGCGCGCGGTGCTGCACGAGCGTCTGGGGGCGACCCGGACGGCGGGTGGGCTGGTTGCGCTCGGCGGAGCGGCGCTGATCGCCGTCGGCTGACGACTGCGATACCCGTGGAAGCGACGGATGAGCGGGCCGCGGGCCGGGTAGGCTTGGCAGGGGTCCGCCGACCGTGAAGAATGCCAGTGTCGTCGCCGCATGCCCTCGCCCTAGGGCTGGGCGATCCAAGAGGGAGCTCAGATGGCAGCAGCGCCGGAGGTTGGATCCTTTCCCAGTCCGAACGAGGTCGAGACGCCTGCCGGCTGCGAGGGCTGGGAGGAGATGTACCCGTACTACGCCCGCTTCGACGAGGAGCGGCGCGACGCCGACGAGCACCGCTTCTGGTTCTGGAATTCGATGCACTTCCCGGTACCGATGCCCGCGTTCGACGCGATCTGCATCGATACCGCCTACCAGGCGCTCGGCACGTGGCAGAACCGGGTCTTCGCCGTGCCGCCGGCGATGGGGATCGACTGGCGCTGCATCAACGGCTACATCTACATCTCCGGCAACCCCGTCACCGATCCTGCAAAGATCGCGGAGCGTGCGGGCTTCTTCCAGCAGCGCGCGGGGTACTACTACGCCAATTGGGACGACCTCTATGCGAAGTGGCGTACGAAGATGGACGCGCTGATCGCGGAGCTAGCAGCGCTCGAGGTACCGGAGCTCCTCGAGTACGAGCCGGACGAGGTCGCCTTCGAAGATCAGGAGACGAGCTACTGCGCCGTCCTCGACGCGTACCGACAGGCGCTCCGGCTCGCCGACCTGATGTGGCAGAACCACTTCGAGTTCCTCCTCCTCGGCTACGGCGCGTATATGACCTTCGCCGAGCTCTGCAAGGCCAACCTGCCGGACATCCCGGATCAGCACATTGCGCAGATGGTTGCCGGGCTGGACGTTCTGCTCTTCAAGCCGGACGCCGAGTTGCGGCGCCTCGCGCGCCTCGCCATCGACACGGGAGTCGACGCGGCATTCATCGAGGGTCGCTCGCCGTCGGAGATCGACGATGCGCTGGCCGAGAGCGACGCCGGCCGCGTGTGGCTCGCGGAGCTCGAGAGCGTCAAGGACCCGTGGTTCCACATGGCGACCGGCGACGGCCTCTACCACACGTATGGCTCGTGGTTCGACGATCCCACGATCCCGTATGCCTCGCTGATCGGATACGTCGCCGCGTTGAAGGCAGGCGAGGAGATCGAGCGCCCATCGGATCACATTGCCCTCGAGCGCGATCGCCTCGCAACCGAGTACGCCGAGCTCCTCGACGACGAAGCGCGCAAGGGGTTCGAGGACCTGCTCGGGCTCTCACGGACGGTCTTCCCCTACGTCGAGGAGCACAAGTTCATCTGCGACTACTGGTTTCTGACGAGCTGGTGGAACAAGATCCGCGAATTCGGCGACCTGCTCGTCGCGCACGATTTCCTTCCCGACCGCGACGGCATCTTTCAACTGTCACGCCTCGAGGTCTACTCCGCACTCGACGAGCTCCTGTTGACGTGGGCAACCGGCGGGCGGCCACGCGGTCCAACGTACTGGCCGCCGATCGTCGCGAAGCGGCGCGCGCTCCTCGAGCGGCTCGCCGACTGGACGCCGCCGCCCGCGGTCGGCGCAGTGCCCGAGGTGATGCTGGACCCGGCGCTGATCATGCTCTGGGGCGTCACGACCCAGCGAGTGCACGAATGGGCGCGGAACCAGGAGGGTGGCTCGGAGCTGAGCGGGACCGCGGCCTCGCCGGGAGTGGTCGAAGGCCTGGCCCGCGTCGTCAAGACGGCGCGCGAAATCGGCGACGTCCGCGAGGGCGAGATTCTCGTCTGCAGCATCACCTCGCCCGCCTGGGCCCCCATCTTCTCGAAGATCCAGGCGGCGGTCACCGACATCGGCGGCGTCATGTCCCATGCGGCGATCGTCTGCCGTGAATATGGGCTACCCGCGGTCGTGGGCACAGGCCGCGCCACCTCTCAGATCAGCACGGGACAGCGCATCCGCGTCGACGGCACCGTGGGCACCGTGACGATCCTCGAGTGACCAGCGCCGGTCATACCCAAGGTCTGGCCGCCCTTCGCCGTGAGGACAGCGCCTCGTTCGGCGGCAAGAGCGCGACCCTAGGCGAGCTGATTGCGGCGGAGATCCCCGTCCCGCCCGGCTTCGCCGTGTCCACGTCGGCGTTCCACGCGTTCGTCGAGGAAGCTGGACTGGGGGCGCTCATCGCCGATCAGACGGCGCGCATGTCGCCGGAGGACATGGGCTCGGTCGGAGCGGCCTGTCACGCCATCAGCGAGGCAATGCGCTTCGCACCGGTGCCGGACGCCGTCCGCGAGGAGGTCGTTCGCCGGTACGCCGCGCTTGCGCAGGAGACCGGCATCGACGAGCCGCCGGTCGCAGTTCGATCGAGCGCGCTCGGGGAGGACAGCCAGAACGCAACGTTCGCGGGGCAGCAGGAGACGTACCTTTGGGTCAGCGGCGCCGAGCACGTCTGCGACGCTGTGCGCGATTGCTGGGTCAGCCTGTTCAGCCCACCGGCGATGACCTACCGCGCCCGGCTCGGGGAGGCCTCAGCTGAGCCGGCGATGGGAGTCGCTGTCCAGCTGATGGTCGACGCCGAGGTCTCGGGCGTGATGTTCACGTGCAACCCGGTGAGCGGCGATCCGAGCATGGTGGCCGTCAACGCAAGCTGGGGGCTCGGCCTCGCGGTGGTCGGCGGCGAGGTGACGCCCGACGACTACCTCGTCAGCAAGGTGACGCGTGAGGTCGTGCGTGAGCACATCCACGCAAAGGAAATCGAGTACCTGCCCGACGCCGCCGGTCGCGGCGCTGTCCGTCTGAATGTGCCCCAAGTCCGGCGAGAGATCCCGTGTCTCGAACGGTCTGCGCTCGACGCGCTCGTCGAGCTCAGCCGACGGATCGAGCGCTACTTCGGCTCACACCAGGACATCGAGTGGGCCATCGCGAGGGAGCGAGAGCTTCCGGGAAGCCTCTTCATCGTCCAGTCGCGGCCGGTGACCGCGCTGCCGCGGCGAGAGCCGCCGCCGAGTCACGACTCTGCGATGGAGCTCGTGATGGGCATGTTCGGCGTTCGCCAGACGGCGAGCTAGCGGTGGCACTGACCGACGAGGACGTCCGCGAGATCCTTCGGATCATCGACGAGTCCGGGCTCGACGAGCTGAGGATCGAGACCGGCGACCTGTCCCTGCACGTCCTCCGCGGAGATGCGGTGGGTGCGTCCTCGACCGCTGCGCCCGAGCCCGAGCGGCATGCTGCAATACCCGAGCCGATCCCCGAGGTCTCGAGGCCGGTGAGCCCTGACGACGGGCTCACGATCATGTCGCCGATGATCGGCCTCTTCTACCGCGCTCCGGCTCCAGGTGAGGCGCCGTTCGTCGAGGTCGGGACGAGCGTCGAGCCGGATACGATCGTGGGCATCATCGAGGTGATGAAGATGATGAACTCGGTTCCCGCCGGCATCACGGGCACGATCGCAGCGATCCACGTCGATAATGCACAGCCCGTCGAGTACGGCCAGCCGCTCTTCCGCGTGGAAGCCGGGTGACGCGCGTCGTCGACATCGTCGATACGACGACGCGCGACGGCAACCAGAGCCTCTGGGGCGCCACCGGCCTGACCGCAGGCGACAGTCTGGCGATTGCGCCGACGCTCGAGCGCGTCGGCTTTCACGCGCTCGACTTCACGTCGAGCACGCACATGGCGGTGTCGGTGCGCTTTCATCGCGAGGACCCATGGGAGCTGATCCGACTGATGCGGGCGGCAATGCCCGACACACTGCTCAACTTCATCACGACAGGGATGCGCTTCATCGCCTGGCAGCCCTGTGACGAGGACGTCATGCGACTTGCCTTCCGCTGCGTCGTACGCAACGGAATCCGGCGCTTCCAGTTCGCCGAGCCGGCCAACGATCCCGAGGCGCTCCGCCGCGTCGCCCGGATGGCCCGCGAGGAAGGGGTGGACGAGATCGTGGTCGGGCTCACCTACTCGATCAGCCCCGTGCACACACACGCCTACTACGCCGAGCGGGTCTCGGCGCTCGCCGACTGCGCAGACATCGACCGCTTCTACCTCAAGGACCCGGGCGGCCTGTTGACGACCGATGCCGTGCGCGAGTTGGCCCCCCACTTCGTCGCGAGCGGACGCACGATCGAGCTGCACAGCCACTGCACCATCGGGCTTGCGCCGGTGGTCTACCTGGCAGGACTGGAGGCCGGCTTCGACGTTCTTCACACCGCGATCGGTCCTGCAGGCAACGGGACATCCCAGCCGACCGTCGAGTCGACGCTCCGGAACCTCGATGCCGAGGGGCACACGCATCGGCTCGACGCCGAGGCGCTTGCCGACGCCGGTGAGTACTTCCGCGAGCTCGTCCGTGTCAAGGGCCTGCCGCCGGGCGTGCCGCTCGAATACGACGCCGCCTACTACCACCATCAGCTGCCCGGCGGGATGGTGACGACGACGCGGCGAATGCTCGGCGAGATCGGCCGTCCGGAGCTCTTCGACGCCGTACTCGACGAGGTGGTTCGCGTACGTGCCGAGATGGGGTATCCGATCCTCGTCACGCCCGTCTCTCAGCTCGTCGCGTACCAGGCGACGCGCAACGTGATCGATCCGGAGCGATGGCTCAACGTCTCAGACGAGACGGTGCGCTACTTCCTCGGTCATTACGGCGATTTCGCCGCGCCACCCGACCCAGATGTGGTCGACCGCGTCCGCTCGCGCCCGACGGTCGAGACGCTCCGCGACGCGCAGCCGGTCAGCCTCGAGGGAGCACGCCGACGATTCGGCGATCGCATCTCCGACGAGGAGCTCCTGTTGCGGCTGACGATGCCGCAGGAGCAGGTTGACGCGATGCGCGCCGCGCCTCCGATCGCTGAACGCCCGGTGCGGGCACCGATCACCGGCGGCGTCCCCCTTGTCCGCCTTCTCCGCGAGGTCGAGCGGCGCCGGTCGATCTCGTATCTTCGCGTCCGCAAGGGCGGCGACCTGATGGTGTGGCGCCGTGCTTCTTGAGGACGTCCGGGGGTTCGTCTTCGACATCGACGGCACTGTCGTTCACCGCGCCGGCGACGAGATGCGCGTCATCCCCGGGGCTCGAGAGGTGCTCGCCGCGGTCGCGGCATCGGGGCGACCCTTCGCGCTCTTCACGAACGGCAGTCACTTGGCGCCCGCCGCGTTTGCAGGGGAGCTGCGCGCCGTCGGGTTACCGGTGGACGACGAGCAGGTCCTGACGCCGCTCTGCTCTGCACGGTCGTACCTCGACCGCTTCGGCAAGGAGGCGCGTGTCCTGCCGTTCGCGACCGAGCCCGCAAGGGCGTTTCTCGAGGAGGCGGGCGTTCGCCTCGTCGACGGTCGCAACGGCGAGCACGTCGACGCGGTGCTCGTCGCCCATACCGACGAGATCACGTTCGAGCGTCTCGAGTTCGCCGCCCGCGCCGTCCTTGCCGGAGCACGGCTGCTCACCGGGAGCTACGTCCCGGCCTATGCAGGCGCAAATGGGCCGATCCTGAGCCGTGGCGCGATGATCACCGCCGCGATAGCGAAGGCGAGCAGCGCTCAACCGATCGTCGTGGGCAAGCCCTCGCGTCCTGCGGTGCGCGAGATGGAGCGGCGGCTCGGCGTGCCGGCGACGGGGATTGCAGTCGTCGGAGACGACGTCCGCCTCGAGGTGGCGCTCGGCCGTCTCGGCGGCTCGACGACAATCCTCGTCCGGAGCGGCATCAGCGGCTCCCTCGACCTCTCCCTCGTTCCGGAAAGGAATCGACCAGACCTGGCCATCGACACCATCGCGGAGATGCTCCCGTGGCTGTGACGACGGTGCCGGCGGTCGGGATCACGGAGCCGGGCGGACCCGAGGTTTTGCGCGTGGTCGAGCGCGGTGTGCGCGAGCCGGAGGCAGGCGAGGTTCGGCTCGCGGTCAGGGCTGCAGCGGTGAACCCGACAGATGTCGCGCTGCGGCAGCGCGGCGCCGAGGGGCTGCCGCCGCCGTGGGTTCCGGGCATGGACGCGGCGGGCGTCGTCGAGTCGGTCGGAGCTGGAGTCGAGCAGTTCGCCGTCGACGATGAGGTGATGGCGGCAGTCACGCCGCGACGGCCCGACGGCGGTGCGCAGTCGCAGCTCCTGGTTGTGCCGGCGGCATCCGTCGCGCCTGTTCCCACCGGCGCGACTCTCGAGGAGGCGTCGACGCTGCCGATGAACGGCCTCACGGCGTTGCGCGGTCTCGAGCTGCTCGACCTCCCTGCAGGTGAAACGCTCCTCGTCAGCGGCGGAGCGGGCCTGCTTGCGTCGTACGTGATCCCGCTTGCGAAGTGGGCGGGCCTCGTCGTCCTCGCCGATGCAGGCCCGGCCGACGAGGAGCTCGTGCGCAGCTTTGGAGCCGACGTCGTGTTGCCGCGCGGCGAGGGTCTGGCGACGGCTGTCCGCCATGCCGTGCCGGCCGGCGTCGACGCTGTCTTCGACACGGCATTGCTCGGACGCGGAATCCTGCCGGCGATTCGCCCCGGAGGTGGGCTGGCGTTCCTCAGAACCTGGGACGGCGAGGATGTCGAGGACGGCATCACGATCCACCGCGTCCTCGTTGCCGACGCGCTCGACCGCTCGGACTGGCTCCTGGAGCTGAGCCGGCTCGCTGGTCAGGGCGTGCTCGCACTTCGCGTCGTCGCGACGTTCCCACCCGGACGGGCTGCAGACGCCCATCGCCAGATGGAGGCCGGTGGCCTGCGCGGCCGTGCAGTAATCGTGTTCGACTGAGAGTTGGAGGTCGCAGGCGCGCCTGCAAGAGAAGGTCATAGCGCGCGATTTCGGTGTTGTAGTCGAGAGTCGCGCCTAGCTCGTCGGCCAGGAGGCTATCCCGCCGCCTTGCCGGCCGCAGGGCCGAAGTTACCTCGTATGTTGAGCACATCGCCGTCCTGCACGACGTACGACTTGCCCTCCAGCCGTTGCGTGCCCCGTTTGGACGCCTCTGCATGGGAGCCGGCGTCGAGCAGGTCGTTCCAGCGGATCACCTCGCAGCGGATGAACCCACGGGCGATGTCCGAGTGGATGGTGGCACCGGCCTCGAGCGCCGTCTGCCCGGCGCGTAGCGTCCAGGCCCGTGTCTCCTTCTCGCCCGCAGTGAAGAACGTGATCAGGCCGAGTGCGTCCTTGAGCCGCTGCACGATCTCGTCGAGCGCGGATGCCCCTTCGCGAAACGCCGCGGCCTCCTCGTCCGAGAGCTCCGCCAGCTCGGCCTCGAGCTTGCAGTCGATCCCATCCGGGCCGTTGACGATCGCGATCAACGGCTTCGTCGTCAGCGGGTCGAGCTCGGCCGGAAGCGCACCCGTCCACTCGGTCAGAGGCTTGCCCGCCTCCAGGTGCGCGAGCACCTCACGGAGGATCTCGGCCTCCTTGCGAACTCCGGCATCGCCCGACTTGGCCTGTTTCTCGACTCTTTCCAGGCGCTTCGCGACGTGGTCCGTGTCCGCGACGAGCAGCTCGAGCTCGAGCTGCTCGAGGTCGCTCGCAGGGTCGCCCGTGCCGGAGAAGCCGTCCGCGACGGCAAGGAGCGCATCGACCTGCCGAAGACCTCCCAGGAGGGCCGGACCGGTGCCGGGCACATCCTGGACCCGCACCGCGGCGGGTGTCAGCTTCCGCGCGCCGACGAGCTCGCCGACCCGCTCCAGCCGGTCGTCGGCGATCGTCGCCATGCCGACGTTCGACTTGTCCGTCTGAGATGCGTACGCGGTGATCTCCGCCCCGGCCTTCGTGAGCGCGTTGAAGAGCGTGGTCTTCCCCGCATTGGGGAGCCCGACGATGCCGACCTCGAGTGCCATGGCGGCCAAGCCTAGCGGCGCCGGAAAGGACGCCGGGACCTTCCTACGGAGGAGGCGGACGAAGAGCGAGCTGCAGGAGAACCTCGCCGGCGAACACGATCCGGCCGGTGCGGACGAGCCCGTAGCGCTCGTAGAACGGGATCGGGCCGCCCTCTGTAGCACGCATCGCGCTCAGAGGCCGAAGCCCACCCGCGAGTCGCGCGCGAAGCGCTTCACATAGGCCACGCGGCTGAGCACGATCGCCGTGCGCCCGTCGTCGGTGTCGAGCTGGTGCGTCCCCTGGGAGCCGGAGGCGAGGGCGTGCTCGAGCGCGTCGGCGCTCGCCGGCGAGACGTTCGCAGCGATGATCGGGCCGCCCGCGAATGCGACCTCGATGCGGACGGAATCAGGTGATTCGGGCAAGGGAGACGACCTCCGTGAGAACGCCGTGGACGGCGTCGGGATGGACAAAGGCGACCTGCAGGCCGAAGAGGCCCGGCCGCGGGGTGGTGTCGATCAGCTCCGCCCCGGACGCGGCGAGATCGGCGAGTGCGGTGGCGACATCGGAGACCTCGTAGGCGACGTGATGGATGCCGGGGCCGCGCTTGGCGAGAAACCGGCCGACGGGGGTGTCGGCGGCGAGCGGGGCGAGCAGCTCGATCCGGCTCGCACCCACGAGGACGGATGCCGCCTCGACACCCTGGTCGGGCACGAGGTCGCGGTGCTCCAGCCTGGCTCCGAAGAGCCTCGTGTACGTGTCCACCGCATCCCCGAGCTCGGGCACGGCCACTCCGAGATGATGGATGCCTTCGAACCGCATGCCGCCGATGCTACTTCCCGGCTGCGGCGCCAGGCGGCGGCAGGATCGCATCGACGAGCCCGTAGTCGACGGCCTCGGCCGGCGTCATGAACCGGTCACGATCGATGTCCTCCATCACGGTCTCGACATCGCGGCCGGCGTGCCGCCCGATGATCTCCGCCATCTGATGCGTCGTCGCGGCCACCTCTCGCGCGGCGATCTGAATGTCGGAGGGCGCTCCCCTGAAACCGGCGCTGCCCTGGTGAATCATCAGCTTCGCGTTCGGGAGCGCGAAGCGCTTGCCGGCGGCACCGCCGGCCATGATCATCGCCGCGGCGGACATCCCCATGCCGAAGCAGATCGTCGAGACGTCCGGCCGAACGTGCTGCATCGCGTCGTAGATCGCCATTCCGGCATACGCCGAGCCGCCGGGCGAGTTGACGTACAGCGCGATATCGCGCTCCGGGTCGTCTGCCTCGAGCAGCAACAGTTGCGCGACGATCAGATTCGCGATCTCGTCGTCCACCTCGCGGCCCAGGAACACGATCCGGTCCCGGAGAAGTCGCGAGTAGATGTCGAACGCGCGCTCCGCGCGGCCGTCCGATTCGATCACGGTCGGGATCACTGGCACGACAGGCCTCCTCGCGCTAACGTGCAACTATTCGGTTGCCCATACTATACGCAACCTGGAGGTTGCTGATGGAGATCATGCGAGAGATCGAGATCGATGCCGAGCCGGACGACGTCTGGTCGGCCCTCACCGAGGCGGCACAGCTCGAGGAGTGGTTCGCGAACGAGGTCGAGCTCGACCCTCGGCCCGGCGGGCGCGGCGTCTTCCGCTGGGACAACGGTGAGATTCGCGTCGCCGAGGTCGAGTCGGTCGAGGAGGGCTCGCGGATCGTGCTCCGTTTCGACGACGACGGCATCGTCGATCTTCGCGTTCTCGCGACCGACGGTGGATCGGTCGTCCAGGTCCGCGAGACGGCACCGTCCTGGTCGACCGCGCTCGAGTTCCGAGCCCTGGCTTCGTGCACGATCCGGTAGACCTGGTCTTCTCCGCGCTCGCCGACCCGCGTCGGCGCTACGTCGTGGAAACGCTGGCAGCGCGCGGAACGGCCACGCCGACGGAGCTCGCCGCAGAGCTCCCGGTCAGCCGCCAGGCCGTCACGAAGCACCTCGCCGCCCTGCGGGAAGCAGGGCTGGTCGAAGCGACCCGCGCCGGACGCGAGACCCGGTACGGATTGACGCCCGCACCCCTCGCGTCGGCGGCAGGCTGGATCGAGGACGTCGGCGCGGCCTGGGACGATCGGCTACAGGCGCTCAAGCGCCTCGTCGAGCCCGGCGATCGCACTCACCCCTGACGAGGATGGTCACCGCGAACGCGTCACGCGCCCCCGACGACGCGAACCGTGCCGACGGTCTCCGCCGAGCGGGACTCCCGTGGCAGGTCGCCCATCATCGCCAGGAACTCGTCGCGATCGATCGTCTCCTTCTCGAGCAGCGCGCCCGCCAGCCGGTCGAGCGTGACGCGATGCTTGTTCAGCAGGCGCACCGCCTCTTCGTAGGCGTGATCGGTCAGACGTGCCTGCTCGCTGTCGCGCATCCGCTTGGTCTCCTCGGACAGCGCGTAGTTGTCGGCCCGCATCGTCCGCGAGGGGGCGACCTCGGACATGCCGAACTCGAACACCATCGCGCGGGCGATCTGGGTCACCTTCTCGAGATCGCTCGCGGCGCCGTTCGTGACCCTCCCGAAGACGATCTCCTCTGCGGCACGCCCCGCCAGGGCGACCTTCATCACGTCGAGGAGCTCCTCCTTCGTGTGGAGGTAGCGGTCCTCGACGGGAAGGTAGTAGGCGAGCCCGAGCGCGTCACCGCGGCCGACGATCGTCACCTTCTGCACCGGCATCACGTCGCCCATCAGGTATGCGACCAGGGCATGTCCGCCCTCGTGGAAGGCGAGGATCCGCTTCTCCTTCTCGGTCACGACCCTCCGCTTCTGGAGACCCGTCAGCACCCGCTCCATCGCACCTTCGAAATCCTCCTGCCTGATGTACTGCTGATCGTTGCGGGCGGCGAAGATGGCGGCCTCGTTCGCGATGTTGGCCAGGTCGGCGCCGGTCAGCCCGGCCGTCCTTCGCGCGAGCACGGAGATATCGACGTCGGCTCCGAGCGGCTTCGATCGGGTGTGGACCCGGAGGATCTCCTCGCGGCCGTGCAGATCGGGTGGGGCGACGTTCACCTGGCGATCGAAGCGTCCGGGTCGCAGCAGGGCAGGGTCCAGATCCTGGAGCCGGTTGGACGCGCCCATGATCACGACCTCGTCCGCGCCGCCGAAACCGTCCATCTCGACCAACAGCTGGTTCAGCGTCTGATCGTGCTCGCGGTTGTGGGCGCCGCCGGAACGGGCGCTGCCGACGGCGTCGAGCTCGTCGATGAAGATGATCGACGGCGCGTTCTTGCGAGCCTCCTCGAACAGCTTGCGAATGCGAGCCGCCCCCAGGCCGGCGAACATCTCGACGAAGGCCGAGGCGCTCGACGAGTAGAAGTTGGCGCCCGACTCATTGGCGGCAGCCTTCGCGAGGAGCGTCTTGCCGGTGCCCGGCGGCCCGTAGAGGAGCACGCCCTTCGGGACGCGGGCTCCGAGCCGCTCGAACTTCTTCCGGTCGCGGAGGAACTCGACGACCTCTTTGAGCTCCTCCTTCGCCTCGTCCGCGCCGGCGACATCATCCCAGCCGACAGGATCGGCCGTGTCCCTGTCGACCATCGCGGGCTTGACTTTCGGCACGAGCGACATCGTGCGCAGGAGCAGGTAGATGATGATGCCGAAGAAAATGATCGGCAGCCACGTGATCAGAAAGCCGCCGATGTCATCGACGGAATGGGGCCAGGTGACCACTGGCTGTGTATCGGCATGGCAGCAGCCGGTCTGAAGGGGTTATCGTCGCACGGCGACCAGGGCGCGCCGCTTCGGTGTCACCCAGAGCTCGATCGTGGTCAGCAGCGGGTGGCTCAGCCATGCGTCACGGCGGGGGTCCGGCAGCGCCTGATCGAACCAGAAGTCGTCGAGCACCGCGGTGCCGCCGGGAGCGAGCAGGCCGAGCGTGGTGTCGACCTCGTCCTTGGCGCTGCCGCCGTCGACGAAGAGAAGGTCAAACGGGGCCTCGGGAGGGAGCATCTCCTCCCAGGCACCGGCAAGGATGGTCACGTTGGGATCGACGGCGAACAGCTCGGCGGTGCTCGCGGCGAGCACGGGATCGGGCTCAGCGCTGAAGAACGGCGTCCGGGGCGGTAGGGCCGACACGATCCAGGCAGCTCCCACGCCTGCTCCGGCCTCGATCTCCGCCGCGCGGCTGATCCCGCGCTGCGCGGCCAGAACGTGCAGCAGCGCTCCCGTTTCCGGCAGGCACGACCGTTCGAATCCGAGGGCCTCGGCGAGCGCCTGCGCGCGGCGGACGAGGGGCGGCGCCTCCATCAGCCCGATGCGGCGACCGCTTCACTCCTCGTGAACCGCACCCCGGATTCGCGCCACTGGCCGAGGCACGCTCGCGTTCGCTCCTCGTCGAGCCCTCGGGCGGCATCCTCGACGAACGCGACCCGCCGACCACGGCGGAGCAAGCCCATGACCGCGGCGTGGTCGCACACGTCGGTGGCGACGCCGAAGAGGATCACCTCGGAGGGGTCGAGCGCATCGAGCACCGCGTCGGTGTTCGGGTTCGTGAAGACGTCGAAGCTCTTCTTCAGCAGAAGCAGCTCGCGGCGGCCCGCGACCAGCTCTTGGACGAGCGCAGGCGGATAGGCGACGTGCGAGAGCGGGAGCGGGTCGACCTGCTCCGTCTCGGGGATTCGCCGGGCGCCCGGCGTCCCGCGCAGGCAGTGTGGGGGAAACGTGCTCATGGAGTCGGGCTCGTCCGAGATCTCGGGGTCGGTCAGCTCGTGGTCGTCGGCGGAGGCGACGTGCGTGACGCGGCTCGCCCTCGCCCAGCCCACGAGCCGGGCCATGGCCGGCACGACCGCAGCAGCACCCGGCACCGCGAGCTTGCCGTCGGGATCGATGAAATCGACCTGGGTGTCGACATCCCAGAGGATCGCGCTACGCGACACGCTCGAGCCGTGGGTTGGGGCGAAGCCGGCGCCCGATCTTCGAGCTCGGCACGCCGTCGGTGACGACGATGTCAGCCGTGAAGTCGTTCTCGCCGCGGATCAGCGACGAGCCGACGCCGTAGGCGTCGACCGGGACGCCGCGGCGCTCGAACTCCTCGATCTTCTCGACGGAGAATCCGCCGGACGCGACGATGCGCACCTTCGTGTGACCTGCCCCGTCGAGTGCAGCGCGGACCTTTCTGACGAGCCGCTCGTTGACGCCCCTCGGGTCGAAGTCGCCCATCTCCTCCCACAGGGAGCGATCGACGAGCTGTCCGGATGTATCGAGCCGCACGCCCCAGAGCTTGGGGCCGAGCGCGTCTGCGACAGCAAGCGCGGTCGCGACCGAGTCGTTCTCGAAATCGACGAGAACGGTGATGTGGAGGTCGGAGGGGGCCCAGGCGGCAAACTTTTCGGCCGCGAGCACGGTGTCGCCACCGTACGACGCGATCAGCGCATGGGGAACGGTGCCGACACCACGACCACCCCACCACGACGCCTGGGCGTCCGAGGTGACCCCGATCTCCGTCCCCGACATCGCACCGGCGACGTAGGCGGCGTACCCGTCACCGGTCTGCACCCGGTGGTGGTCGTGCCGCGCCGGCATGAAGATGATCGGCTTTCCGTTCGCCGCGCGGAGCACCCGCTCCGTGTTGGTCGAGATCAGCGTGCGGCGCGCCAGCACCCCGAGGTAGACGGTCTCGAGGTGGGCGAAGAGGGTGTAGTCGCCTTCGATCGTCATCACCGTCTCCCAGGGCTCGATCGTGTCACCGTCGTGAAGGGCGAAGACGTCGAGAGCCGCCCAGTCGTGGGAGCACAGCTCGAGGATGGCGATCGCCTCGTCCATGCCGCCGAGCATCGCCGTTCGGCGCTGGAACACCTGCATCACGACCCGGGGATGGCGCCCGTCGGCGAGCAGCGTCGCACGGGCGTGGTTGAAGTATGCGTCGGTGTAGTAGCCCTCGCGCATCTTCTCGACCGGGAGGTCGAACACGCTCGGGTCGAGTCTCGCGTCGCGTTCGCGCGACGGCGAGCTCATGCGGCCTCTTCGGCCTCGAGACAGGCGGCGAGTGCGGCCTCGGCGACCTCCAGTTGCGCTGGCGACGGATCCGCCGTCGAGATCCGCGACTGGAGCTCGTGGCCGGGCCGGGCGAGCGCCCGCGAGAGCGGATGGCCGGGGTGGCGGCCCATCCACGCAAAGACCTCCACGGCGGCGCCGACGGCGCCGATCGCCCCGAGTGCGCGCGCGGCAGGACGAGCCCTGGCAGGCGCGCGGGCCGCGAGCACACTCGCGGTCGCGCTCGTCAGCAGGAGTGGGCCTACGAGGTGGCCGCCGCAGCGGTCGTGCTCTTTCGTCGCCGGCTCGCCCGTCTCGTAGGTCCCGATCGAGACGTGCTCGGCACCGTGGTATGACGCCAGCTCGCCGCCTCGCAGCGCGAGGGCGGCGGGGGCGAGGGACGCGAACGCGGCGATCGCCTCGCGAGCGGGCAGGCTGAGGCGCGAGCGGCGGGCCATTCCCGCTGCGGCTGCTCCGGCGACCATGGCGGCGGCGACGCGAGGGCGCTCGAACGCGAAGCGGGCCTCGGGCAGGCCTCGACGAACATCGGGCAGAACGGCGAACGCTTCGGCAAGGCGGAGCGGCCCTCTGACAAACGGCGTGCTCACGTGCTCGGCGAACCGCCGCTTGCGGCCGGAGGCCGACCGAATCGATCCGTCCTGCGCCCGGACGGCAGCGCCCCACGCAGTCGGGCCGTGGACGAGCACGCCGTTCGCAAGCGCCATGCCGCCGAGCCGCAGCTTCTCCATCCCATGAGGGTACCGTTCGGTGATGGACGTCCAGCCGGTGCTCGACCTGATCGCGGCCGCGTCGCCCCGGCAGTCCTTCCTCCTCGTCGGGATCGGCGGTCACGGCGGCGCCGGGAAGTCGACGCTCGCCCGCGCCATTCCCGGGGCGCAGGTCGTCGGCACCGACGAGTTCTGGAACGGCCGTGAGTTCGAGCTCAGTCGTCTCCAGCGCGAGGTGCTCGTGCCGTTGCGCAGCGGCAACGACGCCGTTTTTCACGGCTTCGACTGGAACGTCGGCCGGCCGTTCGAGCACGCCCGGGTGGTCGAGCCAGGTGGCATCGTGGTGATCGAGGGCGTCTGCGCCCTCCACCGGATGTTTCGCGACGCCTACGACGTGCGCCTCTGGGTCGATGCCCCGTACGAGCTGCGGCTCGCGCGCGGGATCGCACGGGACGGGGAGGGCGCGCGGCAGACCTGGGAGGAGGTGTGGATGCCCTCCGAGGAACGCTACGTCGACCGCGACGACCCGATCCCGTCCGCGCACCTGATCGTGGACGGCTCGGAGGGCGCCGCCGCCTGATCGACGGGTCAGCGCGGCCGCTCAGGCGGCCGGCTCGCTCCGCGCGGCCGCCCGGAGACCTCGTTGCAAGGCGGCGGCTGCCTCGCCGCGCCCGATCGGCCGGCCGTCGAGCGCGATCACCGGCATCACCTCACGCACCGACGACGACGTGAAGATCTCGTCCGCCGATGCCAACTGCTCGAGCGGGAGCGCGACCTCCTCGACGACGAGTCCGAGGTCGCGCGCGACGTGGAGCAGGGCCGCCCGGGTCTCGCCTGCGAGGATCCCCAGCTCGGACGACGGCGTCATCAGCACGTCTGGCGGCGCGCCACCAGACGTTCGTCACCGGGCCCTCGAGCACGATCCCGTCCGCGTCCACGAAGACGGCGTCGTCCGCGCCCCGTGACCTCGCCTCGAGCTCGGCGGCGATATTCACCGCGTAGCTCGTGGACTTGGTCGCGGGTAGGAGCCACGGCGCGGAGCGCCGCGGATGGAGCAGCGAGACGAGGCGCTG
This sequence comes from uncultured Thermoleophilia bacterium, assembly GCA_963799905.1. Taxonomy (GTDB): domain Bacteria; phylum Actinomycetota; class Thermoleophilia; order Gaiellales; family Gaiellaceae; genus Gaiella. The sequence goes on along the minus strand of CAWCYU010000003.1, from coordinate 113,408 downwards.
CCCCTGTTCCCGCGCACCCTCGATCCACGCGGGAATCGGCCCGACGAGCACGACGCCGCGGTGTTGCCCGCCGGGTGGGCCCGGCGTCCAGTACAGCCTGAGTACCGCCTCGGGCGTCGCCGCCTCTCGGAGCGCCACGGCCGCGAGGCTTTCGAGCTCGGCCACGTCCGGGAGCTCCAGGCCGATCCGTCGGGCAGACCCGACGAGCCGGTCGAGGTGCTGCTGGAGACGGAACGGGCGGCCGTCGTAGACGCGCATCGTCTCGAAGGCCGCCCGGCCACGCGTGAACCCTTCGTCGTCGGCGGCGATCACCGGCTCCGCAGGATCGACGAGGCCGCGACCGGTGACAGCCGCGGCGAGAAGCGTGGTCCCGCTCACGCGGAGCGCCTCATCGCGTGCTCGCGCGTCGCACCCCCGGAGACCGCCGGGTGCCTCCCCGGGGTCACGCGGGGCGCGCCGATCGCGTCCAGCAGCGGATCCGCCTTCGTCCACGACTCCGCGATCTCTGCTGCCGGATCCGAGTCCCAGACGACCCCGCCGCCGACCCAGAGATGGATCCGCCCCGCGGCGATCGCGAACGTGCGGATCGTCAGCGCCAGATCGAGGTCGCCGTTGCCGCAGACGCGGCCGAGCGCGCCCATCGACGCTCCCCGCCCGACCGGCTCGAGCTGCGCGATCAGGTCGACGGCAGCGATCTTGGGGGCGCCGGTGATCGAGCCACCGGGAAAGGTCGCTCTCAGGAGCTCCGCGAGGCCGACTCCGTCCCGGAGCGTGCCCTCGACCCTCGAGACCATGTGCTCGACGCCCGCAAGAGGCCGGGTGACCATCAGCTCGGGCCAGCGCACGCTGCCCGGGACGCAGACGCGTGACAGATCGTTCCGCTCGAGATCGACGATCATCACGTGCTCGGCCGCGTCCTTCGCGGAGGCTTGTAGCTCGGCCGCGCCACCCGCAGGGCGTGTCCCCTTGATCGGGCACGTCCAGACGCGGCGGCCGCGTCGCGAGAGGAACAGCTCCGGCGATGCGGACACGACCGACCAGTCGCTGCCGCGATAGGGCTCGGGGTGGCGCGGCTTCAGGCGTCCCAGCCGGGCGGCGACCGTGCCCGGGTCGCCGGCGAAGGTCGCCGAGAGGTGCTGCACGAGGTTGACCTGGTAGACGTCGCCTCGCGCGATTGCCTCGCGAACGCGCTCGACTACCTCGCCGTAGGAGGCGGCGCCCCACGTCGGCTGCCACGGGCCGAAGCGGATCGCTTCAGTCGCACCGTCGTCACGCTCGACGGCGGGCGGCGACTGTCGCACCGCACAGGCCGCGAACGGGAGCGGACACGGCTCGGGCGGGAGGGGCGAGTGCCGGCGCCGGATCGTCGAGGACAGCCCGTAGCCCAGGTAGAGATCCGCCATGAGATCCTCGCCGCCTGGGGCGAAGAACCCCCGCTCGCGGAGCCAGGATTCGATCCGCTCGAGCGCCCCCTCGGCCTCGTGGAGCTCGATCGCGTCGACGGCCCTCACGCCGACCCCGGAGGAGCAGGAGCTCGAGTCGGGCTCGGGCCTGACACGCGCACGGGCTTCCTCGGGACGGCTGGCGCCACGCTTGCGAGGGTATAGGGTCGGGCCATGCAGCTGGGCATGATCGGTCTCGGCCGGATGGGGGCGAACATCGTGCGACGGCTGCTGCGGGACGGTCACGCGTGCGTCGTCTACGACGTCAACCCCGACGCGGTCGCGGCGCTCGTGGCGGAGGGAGCAACCGGCGCGAGCTCGCTCGACGAGTTCGTCGCAGGGCTCGACACCCCACGCCATGCGTGGATCATGGTCCCGGCGGGTGAGATCACCGAGTCGACCGTGCACGACCTCGCAGCGCGCCTGACCGAAGGCGACACGATCATCGACGGCGGCAACTCCTACTACAGGGACGACATCCGACGGGCTGCCGAGCTCGCGCAGCGAGGGATCCGCTACGTCGACTGCGGCACGAGCGGAGGGGTCTTCGGGCTCGACCGCGGGTTCTGCCTCATGGTCGGTGGCCGTGACGACGCGTTCGCAGAGCTGGAGCCGATCTTCGCGTCTCTCGCCCCCGGCATCGCCGCGGCGGAGCGAACGCCTGGACGCAGCGGCGACCCTGTGCCCGCGGAACGCGGATATCTCCACTGCGGGCCCGTGGGGGCCGGGCACTTCGTGAAGATGGTGCACAACGGGATCGAGTACGGGATGATGGCCGCACTCGCGGAAGGATTGAACATCCTTCACGGTGCCGACGCAGGTCTCCGCCGGCGGGACGCGGACGCCGAGACGGCACCGCTCGACCATCCCGAGTTCTATGCCTACACCCTCGACCTGCCGGCGATCACCGAAGTTTGGCGACGCGGGAGCGTCGTCGAATCGTGGCTGCTCGACCTGACTGCGGCGGCGCTCCACGAATCACCCGACCTCGAAGGCTTCACCGGGCGCGTCTCCGACTCGGGCGAGGGGCGCTGGACGGCGATCGCGGCGATCGAGGAGGGCGTGCCTGCCGACGTGCTCACCGCAGCGCTCTACGCACGCTTCCACTCCCGAGGGGAGGCAGACTTCGCGAACCGGACACTCTCGGCGATGCGCAAGCAGTTCGGGGGCCACCAGGAGAAGCCGGTCGGCGAGCAGACGATCGGTGGGGCCGGCGCGGGGCCTGGACCCGAGCTTCCAGCCTGAGCCAGGGCGATCGAGCCTCAGGTGCTGAACTCGCCGAGATCCGCAGCGGCCAACACCCGCCTCGCCTGGTCGAGGTCGGCCACGTCCACGACCACCTCGCGCGGGCCCGCGGCGCTCGGGACGCCGTCCCATGCGCCCGCGCCGATGTTCGTGATCCGGTGATTGCAGAGGATTCCCTCTTCGCGGAGGAAGGAGCAGATCAGGTCGGCGGTGACCTCGTTCGGCGCCACCGTGACGACGGCCAGGCCGCTCATGGGGATCCGAGCGAGGTAGCCGCGGCCCGAAGCGCATGCACGCCGAGCTCGAGGTCGTCGACCGGGATCCGTTCGTCCGCGGAATGGACGAGCCGCGCAGCGAGCTCACCGTCCATCGTCTTCTGAGGGAAGAAGCCGTAGGCGACGGTTCCGAACGCCTCGCGCATCCAGTGGGAGTCGGTGAAGCCGGCACAGACGAGCGGCGCGAGCCGCGCTCCGGGCTCGGTCGCGTCGACCCAGCTCTCGAGCGCCGACCAGAGAGGCGTCTCCATCGGAGATCGCGTGCCGCCGTCCCGCTCGAACCATTCCAGGTCGTAGTCACCCGGCCCGAGAGCGGCCCGCACCAGTGGATCGGCATCCTCGGGGGTCGTTCCCGGCGGAAGCCGGCAATCGACGGTGACGACGCACGTGGCGGGAATGACGTTGCGCTGCTTCGAGGCTTCGATCAGCGTCGGGGCGAGGGTGAACGACAACAGCGGCTCGACGAGCTCCGCCGCGAGCGGGTGCAGCGCTGCGCGCGCTCGAGGGCCACCTCGAGCGGTGGCAGCTCACCGAGCACGATCTCGAGAAAGCGCGCCACCTCCGGAAGGATCGCCTGCGGCGGCTGGAAGCGGCCGAGCGCCTCGATCATGGGTGCCGCTTTGACGAGCGCGTTGTCGCCGATCGACGGCATCGACGCGTGCCCGCTGCGTCCTCGCACGTGAACCCGAAATGGGGCGCTCATCTTCTCGCCGACGGCACAGAGGTAGAACACATTGCCACCGAAGACGCACCGCTCCCCCGCGCCCTCGTTGAGCGAATAGTCTGCCCGGACGAGCTCGGGGTGCTCGCGCACGAGCCACGAGAGCCCAAAGTCGTCGTTCACCTCCTCGTCGGCGGTGAGCGCGAGCACGAGGTCTCCGGCCGGCCGGAAGCCCTCACGCCAGAGTGAGGCGAAGGCGACGGCACTCGCGGCCACTTGGTTCTTCATGTCCAATGCGCCGCGTCCCCAGACCTCGCCGTCCACGAGATCGCCCGACCACGGATCGCGGGACCACTCCTCCGGGTCCGCTCGCACCGTGTCCGTGTGCGCGAGCAATGCGAGCGAGGGCCCGTCGCCCCCCGGCAGCCGCGCGACGACGTTGAGGCGGTCGGGGGAGCGGCCGACGAGCTCGCACGGGATCCCGCTTCGCTCGAGATAGTCGCGGAGCAGCTCCGCGGCGATCGTCTCGTTCCCCGGAGGGCTGACCGTGTTCAGGCGGAGCAGCTCCTGCAGGAGCGAGGTCACCTCCTCGCGGAGGGTCACGACTCGGCCTGGGACTTCGCCGTCAGCTCGTTGCGCACGTCCCAGAGCTCTGGATATTCGACCCGGTGGATCAGGCGCCCGAGCACCTCGACCGGCGTGCCCTGCGTCCCGACCACGTGCTCACCGATCACGCGCGCAACGACGCGATAGTGGCGGATGCGCCAGGTCTGCATCCACTCGTCGAGCTCCATCAGCGCTTCGGCGAGCTGGTACAGCTGCTCGTGCTCGCGCCCATTGACGTAGACGTCGACGAGGGAGAGGCCAGCCTGCTCCCTCGCCGCATGGAACGCCTCGCCGAGCCGTGCCATCGCAGGACGCAATTCCTTGACCCCGGGGGAATCGAAGCCCGAGCCGTGACCCAGCACCTTGCGGATCTCCTGGTACTCCCAGGGCGACATCTGCTCGAGCATGTCGAGCTGACCGGTGATGAACCGCATGCACATGCTCGCCCGGCGGAGGAGACGCAGCGCAGCACCGATGTTCCCCTCGCCGACGAGATCCGCGGCCGCGCCGGTGTCGTTCCAGGCGAGCTTGAGCCAGAGCTCGGACGACTGGTGGACGACCTGGAACAGCAACTCGTCCCGGTGCACCCACTGCTCGGAGCCCTTCTGGAGGGCAAGGAGCTCGTCGGTGTTGAGGTAGCGCTCGTAGTCGCTCCGCGCCCCACCCTCGAGGACCGGACGGTTGAGCGGCGGCTCCCAGGTCTCCTGTGACATGGCACAGAGCATAGAGCCTTTCCGGAGAGCGTCGGCTCTCACAAGCCCGGTCCTTCACGTCCACGGAGCGACATGGATGGCTGTGTTCGGAGCCGGAGCACCGTCCGGGACCGGGGTCTCGCCCGGACACGCCGGTGACCCCGGAGTCGACGCAGTCGTGGGCCTACACTCACACCATGACGGATCTCTTCGAGGACGCAGCCGCCACGCACGAGCCCCAGACGGCGCCGCTCCCGCAGCGAATTCGGCCCCGATCGCTCGAAGAGCTCGTCGGTCAACGGCACGTGCTCGGCGAGGGCTCCGCGCTCCGGCTCGCGATCGAGGGCGATCGCCCACCCTCGATGATCCTCTACGGCCCACCCGGTGTCGGCAAGACCACGCTCGCGCGCATCGTGGCCGAGACCACCGGCGCAGCGTTCGAGGAGCTCTCCGCCGTTTCGGCGCGCGTCGACGACGTCCGGGGCGTGCTCCAGCGGGCACGCGACCGGCTCGGAGCCAATGCGACCCGGACGATCCTGTTTCTCGACGAGATCCACCGCTTCAACAAGGGCCAGCAGGATGCGCTCCTACCAGGCGTCGAGAGCGGCCTGCTGACGCTGATCGGCGCGACGACCGAGAACCCGTACTTCGAGGTCAACGCCGCCCTGCTCTCACGCTGCGCCGTGGTAGAGCTGGAGCCTCTATCGGACGACGAGATCGCGTCCGTCGTCGCTCGAGGGGCTGCAGAGCTCGGCATCGGCGTCTCCGCCGACGTGGCCGGGGCCATCACCCGCAAGGCCGGGGGAGACGCGCGGAGTGCGTTGTCGACGCTCGAGCTCGCCTGGCAGACCGCCGCAGCGGAGCGCGCACCGCTCGAGGCGCGCCATGTCGCCGACGCCGCCCGCAAGCGCCCGTTGCGCTACGACCGGGCGGGCGACCAGCACTACGACATCATCTCGGCGTTCATCAAGTCCATGCGCGGTGGTGATCCCGATGCGGCCGTCTACTACCTCGCCGCGATGCTCGAGGGCGGCGAGGATGCGCGCTTCATCGCCCGCCGAATGGTCATTCTCGCCTCCGAGGACGTCGGGAACGCCGATCCGCGAGCACTCCTCGTAGCCGTCGCCGCGGCGCAGGCGCTCGAGCACGTCGGCTTGCCGGAAGCACAGCTCAACCTCGCACAGGCGGCGATCTATCTCGCAAACGCGCCGAAGTCGAACGCCTCGGCGACGGCCGTCTGGAGCGCTCGGGGCGAGGTGCGAGAACGAGGCATCCTGCCGCCCCCGCCCGCCCTTCGGGACGCCCACTACGCCGGCGCGCGCACCCGTGGACACGGCGAGGGATACGTCTCCCCGCACGAGGATCCACTGAACGCGACCGCCGAGCACCTCCCGGAGAGTCTCAGAGGGCGGACCTACTATGTTCCCTCCGGCAACGGAGAGGAGAGCGGCGATGGCGATCGGGACGGGTGAGCAAGCACCGGAGTTCGACCTCGAGGAGGCGTTCGACCTCCCGCGCCTGCGACTCGCCGACTTCCGCGGCAAGCGCAACGTCCTCCTCGTCTTCCACCCGTTCGCTTGGACGGCAGTCTGCCGCGACGAGGCGCTCGATCTCCAGGCGAATCTGGAGTCGTTCCACAACGCAGAGACCGACGTGATCTTCGTCTCGTGCGACGCCTCGGCCTCGAGACAGGCCTGGAAGCAGGAGCTCGGCGCAACGTACGCGTTTGCGTCCGATTTCTGGGAGCACGGTGCGGCCGCCCGCGCCTACGGCGTCTTCGACGAGGAGACGGGCGCCCCGCGCCGCGGCACGTTCCTGATCGACAAGGATGGGACCGTGATCTGGTCGCTCGTCAAGGAGGGCCGGCGCACGGAGATGGTTTCCGAGACGCTCGACGTGCTGGAGGCTTGATGGTGCGCCGGTCGCTCCACGTCGAGGCGTGGGGTGAGGAGGGCGCGCCGCGAGTCGTCTATCTCCACGGTGTCACGGGCCACGGGCGTCACGCGGCCGAGCTCGCGCGCAGATGGCTCGGCGGCTACCGCGTGCTCGCTCCCGATCTGCTCGGTCACGGATCCTCCCCGTACGAGCCGCCCTGGAGCATCGACAGAGCACGTGGAGCTCCTCCGGGCCGCCGTCGGCCCGGAGCCGGCCGTCTGGATCGGCCACTCGTTCGGTGGGAGGCTCGCCTTCGAGGTCGCCGCCAGGCACCCCACGCTCGTCGAGCGACTCGTGCTTCTCGACCCCGCCATCCTGATCGACCCGGCAGTCTCTCTCCTCGTGGCAGAGGACGGCCGCCGCGACCGTTCGTATGCCTCGTTCGAGGAAGGGCTCGAGCGGCGCTTCAGCGAGAGCGTCCTCCATGAGGCACCGCGCGCGCTCGTCGAGGCCGACCTACGCGGCTTCCTCGTCGCCGACGACACCGACGGCCGCTGGCGCTACCGCTACAGCCAAGCTGCGGTCGTTGCCGCCTACGGCGAGATGGCGAGCTCCCCGCCGCCGTTCACCGACGTCTCGGTCCCGACCCTGCTCGTACTGGGACGCGAGTCGTACGTCACGTACGACCACTTGCTCGACGCGCATCGCGCGGCGGCGGGAGACATGCTTCAGGTGCACCGGTGTCCCCGGCGGCCACACGGTGCTCTGGGACGCACTCGACGAGACCGGCGAGGCGATCGCCGCGTTTCTGCGCACCTGACGGCTCAGTCCGCGGGGCGCCCGAGCCGTCCTCTCACACCACGTACTCGTCGGCGATCGAGAGCACGTCGTCGAGGACTGACGACGCCCTCCTCGGCTTCGTCCCGCGTCACCGTCAGGGGCGGCACGACCATGATCACGTTCCAGTGCGTCATCAGGTAGAGGCCGCGCTCGAGGGCTGCTTTCGCAAGCCGCGAGACCGGTGCGGCGGCCTCACCGGTCGCGTTGTAGGGGACGAGCATCTCCCGCGTCTCGCGGTTCTTGACGAGCTCGATGCCGTAGAAGCAGCCGAGGCCGCGCACCTCGCCGATCGACGGATGCCGCTCCTGCAGGGCGCCGAGGGCATCGCGGAAGTACTCGCCCATCGCTGCGGCGTTCTCGACGACGCCTTCTTCGCGGAACGCCTCGATCGACGCAACGGCCGACGCGCAGGCGAGCGGGTGGCCGGCGTAGGTGAGCCCGCCGGGGAAGAACCTGTCACGCACCTGATCGACGATCTCGCCACGGGCGATCATCGCGCCGAGCGGCACGTAGCCGGAGTTGATCCCCTTCGCGACGCAGAGGATGTCGGGCACGACGTCCCAGTGCTCACAGGCGAACCACTTGCCCGTGCGGCCGAACCCCGCCATCACCTCGTCGAGGATGAGGAGGATCCCGTGGCGGTCGCAGACCTCGCGCACGCTCTGGAGGTAGCCGTCGGGCGGCACGATGATCCCGTTCGTGCCGGTGACCGTCTCGAGGATGATCGCGGCGACCGTGTGTGCGCCTTCGTACTGCGAGAATCTCCTCGAGGTGGGGCGCGCCCGTGCAGACGGGGCACGGGTCGGGATGCCCCGCCGGGCAGCGGTAGGTGTACGGGTCGAACGCCCTCACGATGCCCGCCATGCCGGGCTCGACCGCCCAGCGGCGCGGGTCGCCCGTCAGCGAGACCGCGCCGTGGGTGGCGCCGTGGTAGGAGCGATACCGCGCGATGATCTTGTGGCGGCCGGTCACCATCCGCGCGAGCTTGACCGCGTTCTCGTTCGCCTCCGCGCCGCCGTTCGTGAAGAACGACACGGAGAGGTCGCCCGGCGTCACCTCCGCCAGCATCCGGCCGAGCTGGGATCGCGACTCGTTCGCCATCGGCGGGCCGATCGTGCAGAGCTTGTCGGCCTGGTCCTTGATCGCCTGGATGATCTTCGGGTGCTGGTGGCCGATGTTGACGTTGACGAGCTGCGAGGCGAAGTCGAGGTACCGCTTGCCGTCGTAGTCCCAGAAGTAGCCGCCCTTCGGCGCCGGCGACCGCGATCGGGTTGATCGCGTTCTGCACCGACCACGAGTAGAGGACGTGCTCCTTGGCGTCGGCGACGATCTGGGCGCCGAGGTTGGGTTCGTCTCGATCGTGGCCATCGCCTCGCTCCTTCGCGTCGCTCTGTCCGGCGATCGTAGCGCGGTTCGCCGGACCGGCTCCAGCCCACGAGCCGGGACGGCCGGACGCCTCCCGGGATCGAATGCGAAACTCACCCGGTTGCGTGGATCAGAGAGAGGCTCCACCATAGGGAGATGACCACCGCCACTGAGCAGCGGGTGCATCTGCTCGAGCGTCATTCTGCACTCGAGGTGTTGCACGCAGCGCTCGAGCGGTCGAGCGCCGGCCACGGCCGGATGGTCCTCGTCGCCGGTGAGGCGGGGGTCGGGAAGACCACGGTGATACGGCGATTCTGCGACGACAGTGGGTCAGCTCGCGTCACCTGGGGTGCCTGCGACGCGCTGTTCACACCGAGGCCGCTGGGACCACTGCTCGACATCGGCGAGAGTCTCGGCGGTGCGCTCCGGAGCGCGCTCGCAAGCGGTGCGGGACCCCACGACGTCACCGCGGGACTCGTGCAGGAGCTCGTGCGCCAGGATCAGCGCATCCTCGTCCTCGAGGACGTGCACTGGGCGGACGAAGCGACGCTCGACGTCCTTCGACTCCTCGCCCGGCGGCTGGGGGCACTTTCCAGCCTGGTCGTCGCGAGCTTCCGCGGAGGAGGAACTGCACGCACGCCATCCGATGCGCATCACACTGGGTGAGCTGGCGACGAACCGAAGCGTCGAACGCATCAGGCTCGAGCCTTTTTCGGTCGCAGCGGTGACGCAACTCGCCGAGCCGCACGGCGTCGATCCCGCGGAGCTTCACCGCAGGACGGCGGGCAACCCTTTCTACGTCATCGAGGTCCTCGGGTCGGGCGGACTCGAGATCCCCGCCACGCTCTCATGCGCCCTTTCAACGGCGGCTAGGCGCAATGGTCTGCCCGCTGACGGCTCGTCGCACCTGACGCCCGTCCGTCAGCGTTCAGGTGGCGGCCGCGCCTCCGGTGGCGACGGCTCCGGACGCCTCGAGTGTCCCGGAGCCGTTCGCGCCCGCCTACCCCGCTCGTAGCGGTCGGCTCGCGGAGCGAGCTCCTCGAACCGGGCTCGCTGCACGAACTGCCCGAATCCCGGCTCGACCTTGAGCTCGCCGTCCTGGACGACGACCGTTCCCCGGATCAGCGTCACGTCGACATCACCCGTGACCTCGGTGCCTTCGTAGAGGTTGTAGTCCGACTTCGAGTGCTGCTCCGCCGCAGTGATCGTCTGCTTCCGGTTCGGATCGAAGACCACGATGTCGGCGTCCGAGCCCGGCGCGATCGTGCCCTTGCGGGGATAGAGGCCGAACAGCCTGGCCGGGCCGGTCGCGAGCAGGTCGACCATCCGGTTGAGCGTGATCCGGCCCTCCCGCACGCCGAAGTGGTGGATCATGCGCAGCCTGTCCTCGAGGCCGGGCGCGCCGTTCGGGATCTTCGTGAAGTCGTCCTTGCCCATCGTCTTCTGCCCGTCCCAGAGGAAGGCGCAATGGTCGGTCGAGATCGCTGACAGCGCGTCGGTGCGCACGGCATCCCACAGCACATCCTGGTTGGCCTTGGCGCGTGCGGGTGGCGAGTAGACGAACTTCGCGCCCTCGAAGCCGGGTCGCTCGAGGAACGTCTGGTCGATGAAGAAGTACTGCGTGCAGGTCTCTCCCCAGACGTCCCAACCTGCGGCACGCGCCCGCGCGATCGGATCGACGGCCTCCTTGCAGGTCACGTGGACGACGTACAACGGGGCCCCGGCGATGCGGGCGAGCTGAATCGCACGGTTGGTCGCCTCGCCCTCGAGCTCCGGCGGGCGCGTCAGCGCGTGGTAGATCGGCGCGGTGTTGCCGGCGGCGAGCGCCTCCTGCACCAGCACGTCGATCGCGTCACCGTTCTCGGCGTGCACCATCACGAGGGCTCCGGTCTCGGCGGCGACCTGCATCGTCCTGAAGAGCGTCTCGTCGTCGACCATCAGCGCGCCCTTGTAGGCCATGAAGAGCTTGTACGACGTCACTCCCTGGTCCGGGAGCGTCGCGAGCTCCTCCAGCGAGCCGCCGTCCTTCAGATCGGTCACCGCGATGTGGAAGCCGTTGTCGATGATCGCCTTGCCTTCTCGCTTCTGATGCCACCCGGCGAGCGCTTCGGCGAAAGACTGGCCGTGGCCCTGGATGCAGAAGTCGACGTGGCAGGTGGTGCCGCCGAACGCCGCGGCTGTCTGGCCGGAGGTGACGTCGTCGATCGTGACGGTGCCTCCGAACGGCATGTCGAGATGGGTATGTGGATCGATCGCGCCGGGGAGCACGAGCTTGCCCGTCGCGTCGATCACGATGTCGGCGTCGACCTCGAGCGAGCGGCCGACCAGGGCAACCTGCTCGCCCTCGATGTAGACGTCGGCGTCCGTCGAGTCCGACGCGGTGACGAGTCGGCCTCCCTTGATCAGTACGGACACGCGGTCTCCTTTCCGTGGAGCGGCCCCGGGGGCGACACCCCGGGGCCGCGATCCGTTCGGACCTACTTCCCGCCGGGGGTCACCTTCACGGTGGCGGGCTTGTAGCTCGCACCGTTCACGTCCACCCCTTGCTTCTTGAGGAGGACGAGCGCGCCCTTCGCGAGGTCTGTGCGATACGCGCCGCTCGGCGCCTTCGAGATCACCTTGAACTGCTTGGCGATCGTCGCGGTGCGGGTGAACGCCTTGGCGTTCATCACCCCGACGCCACCAGCCGCAGGCCAGATCAGCTTGTTGATCTCGTTCGTCTGCCACGTCTGGTGCCCCTTGCCGAGGAGCGTGCCGTTCTTCAGCACGATCGCCGTGCAGGCCGTCACGTTGTCACGGCAGAACGCCCACCCCTTGAGGGAGGCGGCGATGAATCGCGTTGCGATGTCACGGTTCTTCGCATCCTTCAGGAAGGACCCCGTCGTGAAGATCCCGTCCTCCAGCATCGCGGTGCCGGCCTTCTCCATCGTGATCACGTTGAGATCGGCGAGCGTGTAGAGCTTGCCCGTGTTCGGGTTCTTCGACTCGAGCACCTGGGCGAGCTCGTTGTAGGTCATCGCCGCTGCGGCATCGACCTTCTTCTGCAGGAACAGGCTCATGTCGAACGGTTGGTTGACGATCTTCACCGAGCTCGAGCTCTTGGGGTCGAGCCCGTTCTTGACGAGCGCCGCGAAGAGCTCGTTCTCGTTGCCGCAGCACCAGACGCCGACTTTCTTCCCCTTCATCTGGGCCACGTTCGGTGATCCCACTATCCTTGTGGGTCACCTCGGTCATGCCCGAGCGCGTGAACACCTGGGCAACGTTGACGAGGTCGCCTCCCTTGTCACGCGTGGCGAGCAGCGAGGGCAGCCAGTCGATCCCGAACTGGGCCTGGCCCGAGGCGACGACCTGCTCCGGCGTGATGTCCGGGCCGCCGGGCTTGATCGTGACATCGAGGCCGAACTGCTTGTAGTACCCCTTCGCCGCTGCTGCGTAGTAGCCCCCGAACTGGGACTGGGCGACCCATTTCAGCTGGATCGTCACCTTGTCGGCCTGGGCCGCCGCGGGCTTCGCCGAGCCGAGCGACGCGAATACCAGGGCCGAGAGCGCGACGACCACCGCCGCGAGCCCCACGATCCGATACCTCTTCATACACCCTCCTCCTTGGATTGTGCTGACCTTTCTCGATGCCGTCCCGTCACCGTCCGGCCCTCCTCGCCGACGGGTACCGGCGCATCGTGACGACCTCCGCCAGCGACACCGCCAGGTAGAACCCGATGCCGAGAATACAAGCGACGAGGATCGCTGCCCAGGCCGTCTCGAACTGGAACAGCGCGGCCGAGTTCTTGATCTGGATCCCGAGTTGCTCCTGCGAGCCGCCGAAGTACTCGCCGACGATCGCCCCGATCATGGCCAGCACGCTCGCCACCTTCAGCGACGTGAAGACGAACGGCAGCGACGTAGGAATGCGGACCCGCCTGAAGACCGCCGTGTTGCCGGCTGCATACGAGCGCATGAGCTCGATCTGCTGCGGCCGCACCGATGTCAACCCGCGGAGCGTGTTGACGAGCACCGGAAAGAAACAGAGCAACGCCGCGATGAAGATCTTCGAGCTCTTCTCGATTCCGAACCAGGCGTTGGCGATCGGGGCGAACGCGATGATCGGGACCGCGCTCGCTGCGATGAAGTACGGCATCAACGCCGAGCCCAGCGGCTTGAACCGTGCGAGCAGCAGCGCTGCCGCGATCCCGAAGGAAACGCCGGCGACGAACCCCCAGAAGGCCTCGGTGAACGTGTACCAGCCGGCGGGCCAGAGAACGCTCCGCTCGTTCCAGAACGCCGATGCGATCTCGCTCGGCTTCGGCAGGAGGAACTTCTGGATCCCGAAGAGGTTCACCGCCACCTCCCAGCCGACGAGGCCGAGGACGAGGATCACGAGAGCCGGCGCCCACTCCGCGAGGAAACGGCGCAACCGAGTCACGCTCCCTCTCTCGCGTCGTGGGACTCGCGCAGCAGCTCGCGCACCTCGGTCGCGAGGGCGAAGAAGCGCGGGTCCTCCCGCGTGTCGTTCGTGCGGGGGTAGGGCAGATCGACCTCGACCACCCTCTGCACGCGCCCCGGCCGCGCCGACATGACGACGACGCGGGACGAGAGGAAGACCGCCTCGGCGATCGAGTGCGTGACGAACACGACGGTGGCGCTCGTCGCCTGCCAGATCCGCAGCAGCTCGAGGTTCAGGCGATCCCGGGTCATCTCGTCGAGAGCGCCGAACGGCTCGTCCATCAGGATCAGGGCCGGGTTGAACGTGAGCGCACGGGCGATCGCCACCCGTTGCTGCATGCCGCCCGAGAGCTGCCACGGGTGGTGGCTCGCGAAACCCGCCAGCTCCACGAGCTCGAGCAGCTCGTCGACACGCTCGCGGCGCCTGCTCCGGTCCCACCCCATCATCTCGAGCGGCAGGGAGACGTTCTTCTCGACGGTGCGCCAGTCCATCAGCGTCGCCTCCTGGAAGACCATTCCGTAGTCGCGGTCGAGCCGTGCCTGATGGGCCGACTTGCCACCGACGAGCGCCTCTCCCTCCGTCGGGTCGATCAGGTCGCCGATGACGCGCAGCAGGGTCGACTTGCCGCAACCGGACGGCCCGATCAGCGAGACGAACTCCCCGGGCTGGAAGTCGAGCTCGATGTTCTGGAGCGCGACCGTGCCGCCCTTGCCGAACGTCTTGGAGACGTTGCGGATCGAGACGGCGGCGGCGGTCATGCCACGTTCTCCGGCGCGCGCCGGACGACGAGCCTCTCGGCGATCGCGACGATGCAGAAGAAGGCGATACCGAGCGCCGCCGCGATGATGTTCGTCGCCCAGAGCGCCGAAGGATCGAGCGAGTAGTACTGGGCGAAGTTGAGGATCGCACCACCGAGGCCGTCCTGGATCGACGACGGGAGCTCGCCGATGATCGCGCCGACGACGCTCGCCGTCGCCGCGACCTTGAAGGCCGCGAACATGTACGGGAGCGCGCACGGGAACTTGACGCGCCAGAGCGTGCTCCATTCGGTCGCGGCGTACGATCGCATCAGCTCCAGCTTGCGCGGATCCGCGGAGTCGAGGCCCCGGAGCGTGTTGACGGCGACCGGGAAGAACGTGAGGAAGGCGCTGATCACCGCGACCGGCATCCACACGGGAAGCCCCTTCCCGCCGAGCCAGATCACGACCATGGGGGCGATCGCGAGGATCGGCACCGTCTGCGAGCCGACCGCGTAGGGCAGGAACCCGCGCCGCAGCAGGTTCGAGAAATGGAAGACGACGCCGATCGCGATGCCGACGATCGCACCGAGCGCGAAGCCGACGGCGGCTTCCTTGGCCGTGAAAGCCGCCTTCTCGACGAGAACCCGGACGAGGACCGGCTGCCCGGTGGCGGCGGGCTCCCAGAGGCGACTGACGATGTCCTGCAGCGGCGGCATCGCGTACTCGTCGACCTTGAACGGCCACGTCCACCCGGTCGAGAGGTAGAGCTGGCGGTAGCCGATGTAGAACGCGCAGAGACCGGCCAGCACCGCGATCCCGACCCCGACCCGCTTGAGAATGCTCACCGCCACGCGTATTCCGTACCACAGCCACGCGAGGCTTGCTGTCGGGTGGATGCTCCGTCACGCCTCGTGCCGCAGCGCGAATCGTCTAGTCTCGCGGCGATGAGCCTCGACCCTGCGCGCGTCGTCTCGCAGCTGCGCGAGCTGCGAGAGCTCACCGGCGATGCCGGCGGCGCCCAGCGCGTCGCGTGGACGGATACATGGAACACCGCGCGAGCTTGGCTCGACGGGCTCCTGGACGGGCTCCCTCTCGAGCGGCACCGCGACGCCGCGGGGAACGACTGGTGGACGCTCCCGGGCGACGATGCCCGCGCCGTGCTGATCGGAGGCCACATCGACTCCGTGCCGAACGGCGGCTGGCTCGACGGCTGCCTCAACGTCGTCGCCGGAGCAGAGGTGCTGCGACGGATCGCGGAGGCCGGCACGCCACCGATCACGGTACGCCTCGTCAACTGGGCGGACGAGGAGGGTGCCCGGTTCGGCCGCTCGCTGTTCGGCTCGTCTGCGGCTGCGGGCTCGATGAGCGACCAGGATGAGCTGCGGCTGTTGCGCGACGGCGACGGCGTCACGCTCCCCGAGGCGCTCGCGGCCAACGGGGTCGATCTCGACCGCGCCCTCGACGCCCGCGCCGAGCTGGAGAGCGCCGCCGCGTATCTCGAGCTCCACATCGAGCAGGGACCCGTCCTCGAGGCGATGGAGATCCCGCTTGGGGCCGTGCTGGGCACCTATGGGGTCGAACGGTGGCGGATCACCTGGACCGGCCAGGCTGCCCACGCGGGCTCGACGCCGATGGACCGTCGCCGGGACGCCCTCGCCGGGGCGGCGAAGCTCGCGCTCGAGATCCGGGCGATAGCGGCGCGCGTCGGCGACGGGGCAGTGTGCACGTCGGGAGGCGTCATCTGTCGCCCGGGGATCGTCACCTCCGTCGTCGAGACGGCAGAGCAGCTCCTCGACCTGCGCCATCTGGACGCCTCGAGCCTGGCGGAGCTCCTGCGCCAGGCAAGGGAGGCGAGCGAGCGCTTCGCGGCCGAGGAGGACATCGAGGTCGCCTGGGAGCGGATCTGGTCGATCGAGCCGATCCTCTTCGATCCGGCGCTGATCGACCTCTGCGACGAGGCGTGCCGGAGCGTCGCCGGTACGTCGCACCGGCTGCCGTCGGGACCCCTGCACGATGCAGCCGAGGTCTCGCGCGCGGGCGTCCCGACCGTGATGCTGTTCGTCCAGAGCCTGCGTGGCTTGTCGCATACGAAGCTCGAGGACACGCGGGAGGAGCACCTCGAGCTCGCGGTCGCTGCGCTCGACCGGCTGGCCGACGCAACCATCGTGCGGGTCGCGGCACAGACCGCATAGAACACGCGCACGAGCGTGATCCCCGCATCGCGCGGGAGTTGCGGTCGCAGAGCCACGCCAGGTTGGCGACCACAGGCCGTGTCGCCGGCGACGGAAGGTTCGCCGCCGACGGAAGGTTCGCTGGCGCGGGGCTGCGGCGCAGCGGATAATCGGTTCGTACCCGAGAGCGACGGAGGAGAGAGACGAGATGGCACTCAGCTTCGGCGTCACCGTTCTGCCCGATCCCCCCTACCAGCGCCTCGTCGAGCTGATGGTGCTGGGCGAGCAGCACGGCTTCGAGATCGGCTGGACGTACGACTCTCATGTCCTCTGGCAGGATTCGTTCCCGTTGCTGACGCTTGCGGCGCAAGCGACGTCGACGATGAAATTCGGTCACCTCGTGACCAACCCGGGCACCCGGGAGCCGACGGTGCTCGCGAGCCTGTACGCGACGCTCCACGACATCTCGGACGGCAGGATGGTGATGGGCATCGGCCGAGGCGACTCCGCGCGGCGCTACATCGGCCAGCCGCCCGTGCGCGTGGCCGAGTTCGAGCAGGCGCTGCGGATGGTCGAAGCCGTTCATGAACGGCGAGGAGGTGACCTGGAACGACAAGCAGCTCCAGCTCAAATGGGTGCGGCCGGAACTGCCCGAGATCGAGATGTGGGTCGCGGGCTACGGCCCCAAGGCACTCGCCGTGGCAGGACGGGTGGGCGACGGAGTGATCATCCAGCTCGCCGACCCGGAGATCATCCAGTGGATCATGGGCACCGCCCGCGCCGCGGCGGAGGAGGCCGGTCGCGACCCGGCCGCGCTGAAGTGCATCGTCTGCGCGCCGAGCCACATCTCCGACGACATCGCCGATGCCCGCGACCAGACGCGCTGGTTCCCGGCCATGGTCTCCAATCACGTCAAGGATTTGATCGACCGCTACGGCACCGACGGCTCGGTCGTCCCGAAGGCCCTGACCGACTACGTCGAAGCGAGGAAGTTCTACGACTACGACGACCACTCGCGCGTCGGCGCCGCTCACGGTGCGTTCGTCACCGACGAGATCTGCGACCGCTTCTCGGTGCTCGGCACCGTCGAGCAGGCGACCGCCAAGCTCCGCGAGCTGGAATCGATCGGGGTCGACCACTACTCGATCTACCTGATGACCCACGGGCAGGAGGACACGCTGGCCGCCTACGGCGAGCACATCATCCCCGGCTTCAGAAGCGTGACGGCATAGACGCGGCGGCGACCCGGCAGGTCGATGCCTGGCGGAGCGTGGCGGCGGGCTGGGAGCGGCGGAGCGGCCTGCTCGCGCGGGCGACGGCGGAGCTGTCCGAGCGCATGGTGGAACTACTCGACCCGCACCCGGGCGATCACGTCCTCGAGCTGGCTGCGGGACCGGGCGAGACCGGTTTCTCGGTGCTGCCGCGGATCCAGCCCGGAGGCGCGCTCCTGTCGACGGACGCTGCGCCGGAGATGGTGGACGTGGCGCGGCGCCGGGCCGCCGAGCTCGGCCTCACCGGCGTCCGCTTCGCCGTGGAGGATGCCGCTGACCTCTCGCTTCGGGACGACACGGTCGATGGGTTGCTGTGCCGCTTCGGCCTGATGCTCGTCCCGGACATGGAGCGGATGGCGGCCGAGATCGCTCGCGTCCTGCGGCCGGGAGCTCGCGCCGTGCTCGCCGTCTGGGCGAGCCCACAGCTCAATCCCTGGATGACCGCGGCCGCTCGGGCGGCGCTCGAGCTCGGGCTCACCGAGCCACCCGACCGCAGCGCCCCGGGACCGTTCCGGCTCTCGGATCCGGAGCAGCTCGGGAACGTCGTCCTCGCGGGCGGGCTCGAGATCGAGCGCCTCGAGGAGGTGCCCGTCACATGGGTCGGTGCCTCACTGGACGAGTGGTGGGAGACGACCCGCGACACGTCCCGGATGCTGGCGCTCCTGCTCGGCGACATCTCGGCCGACCAGGCGAGAGCTCTCCGCGCAGGCGCGGAGCGTCACCTGCAGGAGTACATCGCCGAGGACGGCTCGCTGACCGTCCCGGGGGTCGCGCGCGTCGTCGCCGCGACGGCCGGCTGACGTCAGAGAATGGTCTGGCCGAGCGCGCTCGCGACGAGCTCCACCGCTGTCAGCGCAGTCGTGTTCTCGCGGTCGAGGATCGGGTTCGCCTCGACGACCTCGAAGGAGCCGGCGATGCCGGATTCGGCGATCAGCTCACACGCGAGGTGGGCCTCGCGGTAGGTCAGGCCACCGCGCACGGGGGTTCCGACGCCGGGCGCAACCTCGGGATCGAGGGAGTCGAGGTCGAGGGAGACATGGACGAAGCCGGGGCCCCCGACCCGGTCGAGCGCTTCCCGCATCGTGCGCTCGATTCCGATCCGGTCGATGTCGCTCATCGTGAACACCCGGATGTCCGTCTCGCGGAGGAACGCACGCTCCGAGGGATCGAGCGACCGGATCCCCACGAGCGCAACCCGGGACGGATCGAGGGCCGGCAGCCTCAGCCGCTCGTGCGCGAACCACGCCGACGCGCGCCCGAGCGCGGCGCCGAGCGGCATCCCGTGCACGTTCCCGGAGGGGCTCGTCTCCGGTGTGTTGAGATCTCCGTGCGCATCGATCCAGATCACGCCACCTACCTGTCCGGCGGCCCCGGCCAGGCCCGCGAGCGTCCCGAGCGCGACCGCGTGGTCACCGCCGAGAACGAGCGGTCGGGCTCCCTCCGCCACGGCCGCCTGGACGAGGGCGGCCAGTTCGGCGCAGGCGTCGAGGATCTCGGGCAGGAATCGTGCGCGCTCGTCACCCAGCGAGATCGCCTCCGGCTCCGGCGCCACGACGTTGCCCCGGTCGGAGACCGCATGCCCCATCGCCCCCAGGCGCTCCTCGAGACCCGCGTAGCGGATCGCCGACGGCCCCATGTCGACGCCACGACGGGTCTGGCCGAGGTCGAGAGGCGCACCGATGATCCAGATGGGACGGCTCACGGTGCGGAACCTACTCGGCCAGGCGGCCGGCCGCGAGCGCGCTACACTTCACGACCGCGGCGAGGTAGCTCAGTTGGTAGAGCACACGGCTGAAAACCGTGGTGTCGCCGGTTCAAGTCCGGCTCTCGCCATTCGCATCGCCGTCCAGGCTGTCAGCCGGGCTCCCGCAGGTACTGGTGGACGAACGCGATCGCCATGCTGCCCTCGCCGACGGCCGCCGCGACGCGCTTGACCGGTCCCGAGCGAACGTCACCGCAGGCGAAGATGCCCGGCACGCTCGTCTCGAGCAGGAGCGGGTCACGGTCGAGCTCCCACCTCCCTGCCGCGCGTACCTCGGGCCCGGTGAGCACGTAGCCGCGGCGGTCGAGGGCGATCTCCGGCGGCAGCCACGCGGTCTCAGCGTCCGCGCCGATGAAGATGAAGAGCCCGCCCGACTCGAGCCGCTGCGATCCCTGCGCCGCGCTCCGCACCTCGATCGCCTGGAGCGCGACGTCGCCGTAGACGCCCCCGAGCTCCGTCTCCAGCATCACGTCGATGTTCGAGCGGGTCGCGAGCTGGTCGACGAGATAGCGGGACATGCTGCGCTCGAGGCCGTCCCCGCGGCAGAGGATCGTCACCGTCCGCGCATGGGTGGAGAAGAACAGAGCGGCCTGGCCGGCCGAGTTTCCGGCTCCGACGATGTGCACGTCGAGCCCATGGGTACCCGCCGCGTCGCTGCGGGCCGCCCCGTACGAGATGCCCTTGCCGACGAAGCGCTCGAAGCCGTCGATGTCCAGGTGCCGCCACGAGACGCCGCACGCGAGGATGATCGTCCGCGCCTGCAGCACGTCTCCTTCGTCCAGGTAGATGCGCCGCGCGGAGGGGTCGATCCGCTCGATCGAGCGCGTGACGAGGATCTCGGCTCCGAGCCTCCGGGCCTGCTGGAGCGCCCGGCTTGCCAGCTCGTCGCCAGAGACGCCGGATGGAAACCCGAGATAGTTCTCGATCCGTGACGACGTCCCGGCCTGGCCACCCGGCGCCTCGCGCTCGATCGCGATCGTCCGCAGCCCCTCCGAGGCCCCGTAGACCGCGGCTGCGAGCCCCGACGGCCCCGCGCCGACGATGACGGTGTCGTACTCGGCTGCGGCGGCCTCCGTCGCGAGGTCCAGCAGCTCGGCCACCCGGCGGAGCTGGGGCCGCACGACGGTCTTCCCGTTCACCACGCGCAGGGTCGGGTGATCCCCCTCGGGCGGGAGCGGGGCGCCCCAGATCTCCTCGGCGTCCGGCGCATCGGGCGTCACCCACCGGAAGGAGATCTGGTTGCGCCCGAGGAACCGGCGCAGCTCGCCGCACGCGCCGTTCCACCGATCCCCGACCACGATCGCCCGAGGCGGCGGCGGCGCTGCCGCGATCCCCTGCAGGCCCCCGATCCGCGTCTTGGCGAGATCACCGACCGACCGCCACGATCTGCGGCGCCAGGACCGCGATCGCGTGGTACTCGGCGGCGTCGAGCCGCATCACGCGTGACGTCTCGGCCGCCTGGAATCCGACCGGGAAGCCGGCCCCGAGCGTGATCGGCACCTCGCCGAAGAGTTGCCCGGGTGCCGCTCGCCGACCGTTTTCGGAACTCCGTCCAGCAGCTTGACGGCCTCGATGCGGCCTTCCAGAACGGCGAACAAGGCGGGCCCGTCGCCCTCGTGCGCTGCGAACTCGCCCGGGATCAGGCTGACGTCGGCCGCCGCCCGCGCGATCCGCTCGCAGGTCTCGCGGTCCAGCGTCGCGAAGAGCCCCACGCTTTGTATCTCCTCCGCCGTGATCATCGTCCGCCGACCCTAAACCCCCCGGGCCGCAAACGGCGCAGCACCTCGAGCGTGCCGGAGGGCGCCTCGGAGCGCTAGCGGTCCTGGATCGGGACGAACGAGCGTTCCTCGGAGCCGGTGTAGATCTGGCGCGGCCGGGCGATCTTCTGCTCGGGGTCGGTGAGCATCTCCTCCCATTGCGCGATCCAGCCAGGGAGGCGCCCGAGGGCGAAGAGCACGGTGAAGTAGTCGGTCGGATACCCCATCGCCTGGTAGATCAGGCCGGAGTAGAAGTCGACGTTGGGATACAGCTTGCGGCTGACGAAGTACTCGTCCTCGAGCGCGATCCGCTCGAGCTCGAGAGCGATCTCGAGCTTCGGGTTCAGTCCGGTCTCGGCGAAGACGGAGTCCGCGACCTGCTTGATCAGCTTCGCCCGCGGGTCGTAGCTCTTGTAGACCCGGTGACCGAACCCCATCAGCGCGCCCCTTGCCCGCCTTCACCTCCTCGACGAACGCAGGCACGTTCTTCTTGTCGCCGATCACGTCGAGCATCCGCAGGACTGCTTCGTTCGCCCCGCCGTGCAGCGGGCCGTACAGCGCCGCGATGCCGGCGGAGACGGCAGAGAACGGATCGACGTGGGACGATCCGACGCCGCGCACCGCGCTCGTCGAGCAGTTCTGCTCGTGGTCTGCGTGGAGGATGAGGAGGATCTCGAGCGCGCGCTGCAACACCGGGTTCGGCTCGTGCTTGCCGCCGATCTCGAAGGTCATGTTGACGAAGTTCCCGATGTAGTCGAGGTCGTTGCGGGGCAGCACGTAGGGCAGGCCGCGCGCGTGGCGGAAGATGTACGCGGCGATCGTCGGCAGCTTCGCGATCAGCCGCACGCGCTGGAGATAGCGGTTCTCGGGATCGGCGATGTGCTTCGCGTCCGGGTAGAAGGTCGACAGCGCCCCGACCGCGCCGAGCAGCATCCCCATCGGATGCGCGTCGTAGCGGAACCCCTCGAGGAACTCGTTGATGTTCGTGTGGACGTAGGTGTGGATCCGGACGTCGTCGACCCAGCGCTCGAGCTGAGCCGCGGTCGGAAGCTCGCCCTCGAGCAGCAGGTACGAGGTCTCGAGGAAGCCCGCCTGCTCGGCGACCTGCTCGATCGGGTAGCCGCGGTAGCGGAGGATCCCCTCGTCGCCGTCGATGTACGTGATCGCGCTCCGGCACGACGCGGTGTTCAGGTAGGCCGGGATCGAACGACATCAGTCCCGCCCCGTCGGGGCCCGTGACCTGACGGAGGTCGGTCGCCCGGATGGCGCCGTCGACGATCGGAAGCGTGTACTCGGCGCCGTTGCGGTTGTCGACGATGGTGAGCGTCTCTGCGTCCATCAGAACCCGAGCCTAGCCGTCATGGGCCCCAGTCGGCGTCGTCTGCGGGCCTTGTCAGAGGACCCGGATGCTGAGCGGCCTGCCGATCACGGCATGGAGCATCGCCGCCGCATTGCCGTTCGAGATCGCGATCGACATGTTCCGGTAGCTGTCCTCGTAGAGGATCACGTCGCCTGCGCCGGGCATCGGCAAACGTCCGCGCCGAGACGGCGTAGTAGCGCTCTCCGCCCAGCTCCAGCTCGACCTTCGTCCCCGGGACGACCCCGACCCGCTCGAGATCGTCGCGCGTCAGGTTCAGGGCGATGTTCCCGAAGCTGTCGACGTACAGCGTCGTCGCGTGGACGACCCCATCGGCGAACGACGGCTCGGGCAGGTCGAGCCGGACGAGCGCCTCCGGATCGATCGGAGGCCCGAGCTCCGCAAGCGGCACGCCGCAGGCGAGGTGGGCCGCGGCCGGAGCGAACAGATCGCGGCCGTGGAAGGTCCGCGAGATCGACTCGAGGGCATACGCGGGGTTCGCGAGCTCCTGCGCGTCGGTGATGCCCGCACGCTCGGCGGCCGGCAGGAGAAGCCCGTTGTCCGGGCCGACGTAGAGCCGGCCCTCGGCGTCGCGCAGAGCGAGGGCCCGCCGGTGACCCCCCACGCCCGGGTCGACCACCGCGAGGTGCACTCCCACGGGCATGTACGGCAGGGTGTTGGCAAGCACGAGCGCACCCTGCAACACCGCCTGGGGCGGAATCCCGTGCGTGATGTCGATGATCTGGGCGTCCGGCGCCAGGCGCTTGATCACTCCGTGGCAGGTGCCGACGAAGTCGTCCTGGAGCCCGAAGTCGGTGAGGAACGTGATGAACACCGGTTCCCGAGTCTACGCCGCCGCACCCATCATCCGGGAGGGCCTGCCCGCAGCGTCGCGACGGCCGCGGCGATCCCGGCGGTCGAGTGCTCCGCCGCCTCCGCGACGACCTCCAGGCCCGCTGCCCGTGCCGCCCGCGAGGTCTCCGGTCCGATCGAGACGACCGCCAGACCCGTCCGGGCGGCGGCGAGCGCTCTCGCAGTCGAGGCCGACCCAGCACGTAGAGGTCTGCAACGGGGAGCTGCTTCGGTCGTCAGCTCACGGGTTCGGTAGAGCACGACGACGTCGGCCCCGAGCGCGTCCGGCAACACGCGCCGCGCTCCCTCACCGGCCGCGAAGAGCACCCGCCCGGCAGGACGCGGCAGCTCGGCGAGCAGGCCCTCCTGCGTCGAGACGGCCGGCACCAGGTCCGCCCCTCCGACCGCCTCCGCTGTGGCAGCCCCGATCGCTGCGATCCGCGGCATGACCCCGCGCGCGCGGCGCCGGAGCTCCCGGGCGCCGTTCGCGCTCGTGACGACGACCCAGTCGTAGCCCGCGACCTCGATCGGCTCGTCTCCGAGCGCCTCGATCTCGATCAGCGGGCAGTGAACGACCTCGTGACCGAGCCGTTCGAGCTGGAGGACCAGGTCTTCCTCCTGGCCGGCCGGACGCGTGACGACGATCCGCACGAGCCTCGCCTCAGTGCGCGGCGGCGAGGAGCTCGGCCGCGAGCTCCGCCGGGTCGTGACCGGAGCGGCGCTCGATCCAGTTGCCGTCGTCGGCCGCGATCAGCGCCGTGAGCATCTGGCCGTCGTGAAATGCGGCCACCGGGGCCAGGCAGCCTCCGCCGACGAGCGCCACGCAACGCCGCTCGGCTTCGACGCGGCTACGGGTCTCGGCGTCGTCCACGCGCGCGACGAGCTCCTCCTCCCCGGCTCGGACCTGGAGCGCGAGCGCGCCCTGGCCGGCCTCGGGAAGCATTACAGCGGGATCGAGCCGGATGCCGATCTCCCGTTCCAGCCCCAAACGGTCTAGACCACATGAGGCGAGGACGATCGCGTCGAGCCCTCGTTCGCCCCGCTTGCGGAGCCGCGTGTCGATGTTCCCGCGAAGCGGCTCGATCGACAGGGTCGGCTCGTGGGCGAGCAATTGCGCCGTGCGTCGCGCCGACGCGGTGCCGATCCGCATCCCGGGCCGGATCGCATCGGCGCCGCACAGGGCATCGCGCGGATCCTCTCTCAGCGTGTAGGCCCCGACGGCGAGCCCCTCGAGGTCGGACGAGGTCATGTCCTTGGCCGAGTGCACGGCGACGTCGATCCGGCCCTCGAGGAGGGCCTCCTCGAGCTCCTTCACGAACACGCCCCGGGCGCCGATCTCCCCGAACGGGCTCGTTCGATCGCGGTCTCCCGCGGTCGTGATCGGTACGAGCGCGATCTCGACACCCGGCCGGCGCAGAGCCTCGGCGGCGCGCCCGGCCTGCGTCAGGGCGAGCCTACTGCCGCGGGAACCGACGCGAAGCAGCACAGAGGCGGATCGTGGTGCGCGGCTCGCCACAGATACGGCCGCCGCGCGGTCGGATGCGGACGAACGCCGTGGGAGCCTGCAACGGCAACGGCCTGCCGACGATCACCGGTCGCGTCACGACTGCTCCTCTTCCCCGAGTCCGAACAGGTGCCGTACGACATCAGCATAGACGACGCCGTCCGCCGCGGCCGCTGCCTCCTTCATGCGCACCGTGGGGAGGTGGAGCAGCTTCGCCACGATCTGCGAGGTCACCGACTCGACGAGCTTTCGCTCGCTCTCCGGCAGGCGCCCGAGCCGCCCCTCCGCCTTGGCCAACTCGCTGCTGCGGATCTCCTCGGCGCGGGCGCGTAGCGAGGCGATCGCCGGAACGACCGTCAGCGAGGCCTGCCACTCCCGGAAGCGCTCGGCCTCGGCCGCGACGAGCTGCTCGGCGCGGACCGCCTCGACACGACGGCCCGCGAGTGATGTCTCGACGACGGCCTCGAGATCGTCGACGTCGTAGACGAAGCACCCGTCGATCGCCTGCAACGTCGGATCGACATCGCGCGGCACCGCCAGGTCGACGAAGAGGATCGGCCGGCCTCGGCGGCTGCGGAGCGCCGCCGCAGCCGTGGTGCTGTCGACGACGAAGCCAGGGGCGCTCGTCGAGGTGATCACGACGTCTGCCGTCGCGAGCAGGGCGGGGATCTCGGCGAGCCCGACCGCGCGAGACTCGATCCGCACTGCGAGACCCTCCCCGTGAGCCGCTGTCCGGTTGGCAACGGCGGCGATCGAGGCGCCGCGCGAGCGAAGGTTCCGCGCGGTCAGCTCGCTCATCTTGCCTGCCCCGACCAAAAGCACGGACCGACCGGCCAGGTCGTCGAAGACCTGCTGCGCGAGCGCGGCTGCTGCGGCCGGAACCGACGCAGGGCTCTCGCCGATCGCCGTCTCGACCCGCGCGCGCCGGCCCGCATGAAGCGCCTGCCGGAACAGGTGATCGAGAAGCGGGCCGGTCGCGCCGACCTCGAACGCATCGCGAACCTGGCCGAGGATCTCTCCTTCTCCAGGGACGAGCGAGTCGAGGCCCGCCGCGACGCGGAACAGGTGCAGCGCGGCACTGTCGTCGCCGAGGCGGTAGAGAACGGGGGCGAGCGCTGCGCCGTCGTCCCCGGCAAGCGCGAGGAGCGACGCGCCGGCGCGCTCGTCCAGGTCGAGACCCGGTTCGTCACTCGCGAGGTAGAGCTCCGTGCGATTGCAGGTCGAGAGCACGACGGCCTCGCAGCCGTCCGCCAACCCGCGCGCGAGCTCGCCGGCGGCGGCGGGGTCGACAGCGACCCGTTCGCGCAGCTCGACGGGTGCCTGGCGGTGCGAGACGCCGACGAGGGCGAGTCTCACGAGGCGAAGTGGGTGAGAGGAAGGACGACCGCGACGAGCGCGAACCCGGCCACGAGCAGCACGGCGAACCGGCGGCCACGCAACCCCGCCTCGCGACGCAGCAGCAGCCCGACGGTGTAGAGCGCCCAGATCGCCAACGCGACGGCCATGGACACGTCGAAGTCTCCGCGCTCGAAGCTGGCGAGGCCGACGACGATCCCGGCCGAGAGGATGAGGAGCGAGATCAGGGCGGTGCGCGCAGCGAGCCGGTCGAGCGAGTCGAGTGGTGGCAGCCGCAGGCGGAGCACTCCGGCGTCGCGGCGCTTCAACCTGCTCTCCTGCCACAGGTAGAGACCGGCGAGCCCGGCTGCGAGGGTCAGCCCCGCAAATCCGGCGAGCATCAACCCGACGTGCAGGGCGAGCAGGCCGCCTGCCGTGTCACGCGTCGAGACGCCCGTGCCGCCGCCGGCCCAGGCGGCGACGAGAAGCGCGGCGGCGAACGGCATCACGGCGAGGCCGAGCAGCCGGTAGCGCGGGGTGCAGCCCCAGATCAGGTACGCGCCGACGACGAGCCAGACGAAGAGGTTGAGCGCCCCGGCCCAGGTGCCCCAGGGAAACCCGTCCGTGTCGAGGGCCTGCACGATCAAGAGGGCCGTCTGCGCGAGCCAGCCGATGCGTACGCCCCAGATGCCGAGCCGCGCGGAGGCCCTCGGACCGCGCAAAGCACCGGCGTAGGCGAGCGCCGCCTCGCCGTAGGCGATCAGCGCGGGCCAGACGAGGAGCTCAGCCATCCGAGCGGCGACCGTGCGCGATCTCGGCGAGCTCGCCGGTCTCGCGCTCGAGCCGCGAGAGCTTCGTGGCGATGATCGCAACCCAGAGGAGGACGAACACGAACACGACGCCGTAGGCGAGCGCGACGTACTGACCCTGGCTCATGACAGTGCCTCGCGGAGCTCACGAAGGTGGGAGTCCGTCCGCTTGCCGGCGAGCTCGACGCGATACATCACGTAGGCGAGGAGGGTGATCGCCGCCCAGCAGACGAGGAAGGTGCCGAACATGGTGCCCGTCATCTGCGGCCCGTCGCGTGTGAAGACCGTGGGATGGATGAAGTCGCTCGCGAGCCGGATAGCGAAGAAGCTGACCGGGATCAGCGCGACGCCGAACAGTGCGTAGACGGCGCAGATTCGCTCCCGCCGGGCACCCTCGTCGACCGAGAACCGGAGCATGAAGTAGGCGCAGTAAAAGAGGAAGAGGACGAGGAACAGAACGAGCTGGTTCGAGCCCCAGCTCCACCACACCCCCCACGACGCCTTGGCCCAGATCGACCCCGTGATCAAGGTCAGGGCACCGAAGATCGTCCCCTGGTGGATCCAGGTGTAGCTCTCGAGATCGCGCCGCTCACCCCCGACCCAGAGCAGCCGCAATGCCTTCCAGGCGCCCAGGGCGAAGCAGGCGTAGGCCGTGAGCGCGATGGGGACGTGGAAGTAGAAGATCCGCTGGGAGATGCCCTGGTCGGCGTCCTCGGGTGCGACGACGAGCGCGAGCACGACCGCGGCGCCGAGCAGGCCGGCGGCGGAGAATGCGAGGAGCGGGAGGCTATTCCGTGACGACATATTCGAAGGTGGCCCACGAAAGTATCGCGAACACGAGGTCGTAGAGGCCGAGAAACGAGAGGTAGGCCGCGCCGTCGGGTGAGATCCCGGCGCCCACACCCCCCACGACGAGCGGGATCGCGAGTGGCAGGAACAGCAACGGCAGGATCACCTCACGACCCCTGCTCGCGGCCGCCATCGCAGCGAGCAGCGAGCCGACGGCGCAGATCCCGATGCTCGCCAGCACGACGCCGGCGACGGCGACGAGATCGATGGGAGCGAAGAAGAGCGCGAACGCCGGCAACGCCACGAGCTCGGCGGCTGCGAGAAACGCGAGCGTCGCAAGGGTCTTGCCGAGCCAGATCGCGCTTCGATCGCACGGGGCGAGAACGAGGCCGTCGAGCGCACCGCCTTCGCGTTCAGGCGCCCAGGCCCGCGCGAGGCCGAGGAGCGCGGTGAAGACGATCGCGATCCAGAGCAGGCCGTACGCGGCGTTCTCGCCGGCTCCCGCCGGTAACGCGAAGTGGAAGACGGCGAGCGTGGAGAGCACGAACAGGAGCATCGCCGGCAGCGTGTCGCGGGCGCGCAACTCGAGGCGGAGGTCCTTGCGCGCCAGCGCGACGACGTCCGCGGTATAGAGGGACAGGGCGCTCACGCGAGCACAAGGCCGTCGGTGGCGAGCGGGGCAACGCGCCGCGGGTCGTGGGTCGAGAGAACGATCGTGCGCGTACCCGCGAGCGATGCCAGCTCGCGGTCGAGCAGTGCTGCACCCTCCTCGTCGAGCGCCGTGAACGGCTCGTCGAGCACGAGCAGCGCCGGATCGTGGAGCAGTGCGCGGCACAGCGCCAGGCGCTGCGTCATCCCGCGCGAGAAGGTCGAGACCCGGTCGCCGCGCGCCTCCCAGAGGCCGTACCGCTCGAGCAGCATCCCGCTCCGCTCGCGCCGGTCGCGGACGCGGTAGAGGCGACCGAAGAGCTCGAGGTTCTCGAGCGCCGTGAGCTCGCGGTAGAGGAGTGGCTCGTGCCCGACATACCCGAGATCGCCTCGCTCGCCTTCCACCGTGAGCGTCCCCTTCGTCGGTGCGGCGAGCCCTGCCACGAGCCGGAGGAGCGTCGTCTTTCCCGACCCGTTCGGGCCCGTCACGAGCAGGAACCCGGACCGTGGGACGGTGAACGAGAGCCCGCGCAACGCCCGCTTGCGGCCGTATCGCTTCTCGAGGCCTCCACGATCACTTCGGCCGTGCCTCCCGGTCGGTCGCTGACACATCACGGTAGCCGCTCGCTCAGGTGAGGGTGTCGAGTGCGACGAAGACGAAGAAGACGACGCTGATGACGCCGTTGACCGTGAAGAACGCCGCGTTCAGGCGGCTGGAGGTCGCCCGGGCGGACGAGCGAGTGCTCGTAGAGCAAGAGCGCCGCCACGGCCGCCACGCCGAGCCAGTAGAAGACACCGGCCGCGAGCCCGACCCCGACGGCCGCGAGCAGGGCCACGGCGGCCGCGTGGAAGCCCCGCACCGATGAAGACCCCGCGCTCACCGAAGCGGGTCGCCCAGGAGCGCAGCCCGCGGCGCGGTCGTGCTCGAGGTCGAAGAGCGCGTAGAAGAGGTCGAAGCCCGCGACCCAGAGCCCCTGGGCGGCGAACAGCGCCCACGCCTCCCACGGCGCCGTCCCGTCACCGCGAGCCACGCGCCGAGCGGCGCCAGGCCGGTGCAGGCGCCGAGCCAGAGTGGCAGAGCCACGTGACCCGCTTGAGGTACGGGTAGACGACGAACATCGACGACCGGGATCGGCCAGAGCCAGCGCACGATCGGCTCGAGCTGGAACACCGCCACGAGGTAGAGCGCGAGCGCGCGGCGCACAGGCGCCCAGACCTGGCCGCGCGACAGGATCCCGGCCGGGATCTCGCGGCCGGCCGTGCGCGGGTTGCGGGCGTCGAGCTCGGCGTCGACGAGCCGGTTCAGCGCCATCGCCAGCGTCCGCGCTCCGACCATCGCGAGCGTGATCCAGACGAGGTTCGCAGTGCCGGGATAGCCGTCGACGGCGAGGAACGCGCCGACGTAGGCGAAGGGCAGCGCGAAGACCGTGTGCTCGAACTTGACGAGCGAGGCGAAGCGCCGCGGCAGCGAGAGCGGCGGCGTGCTCATGTCTGGCGGTGTGGCGAGCGCCTGGTCGCCGGCGGCGAGCTCGAGCCCGTGGACGAGCGCGGGCTGCAGCACCGCGAAGCCGTCGCGACAACCCCCCGGCGAGCCCGGCAGGTTGACGACCAGCGTTGCCCCGCGCAGGCCGGCGAGGCCGCGCGAGAGCAGCGCGTGCGGCGTCCGCGTGCGCGCATCCGCGCGGATCGCCTCTGCGATGCCTGGAGCCTCGCGGTCGAGCACCGTTCGCGTCGCCTCGGGGGTGACGTCGCGCGGCGTGAACCCTGTGCCGCCTGTTGTCAACACAAGGGAGCTCCGGCGCGGCGAGCTCGACGATCGCGCCGGCGATCTCGCCGGCCTCGTCCGGGACGATGCGCCGCTCGACCGCGAATCCCTCGCCTTCGAGGAGCTCCACGAGCGTGTCGCCGCTGCGATCCTCGCGCGTCGCCGTGGTGGACGCCGTCCGAGCACCGTGAGGACAGCCGGCGCTTCACACCGGCGCTCCTTCGTCTTCTCGACGAGCGTGACGTCGGTGATCGTCATCGTCTTGTCGATCGCCTTGGCCATGTCGTAGACGGTCAGGGCGGCGACGGTCGCCGCCGTCAGCGCCTCCATCTCGACCCCGGTCTGGGCCGTCGTCTCGGCGGCGGCCTCGATCTCGACGCCCTCGGCGACGATCGCGAGCTCGCACCTCGATCGCCGTCAGCGGCAGCGGATGGCAGAGCGGGATCAGCTCGCTCGTCCGCTTGGCCGCCATGATCCCGGCGAGCTGCGCCGTCGTCAGCGCGTCTCCCTTCGGCAGCTCGCCGAGCCGGGCGACGGTCTCGGGCGCCATCCAGCACGGTCGCGCGGGCAACGGCGCGGCGGCGCGAGAGCGGCTTGTCGCCGACGTCGACCATCCGCACCGCGCCGTCCGGGCCGACGTGCGAGAGATCGGTCATCGCGCCGCATCGTACTGCGCGCCGGGACGCCGTCGGGCCGCACGCCGGCACGCCGGCTCAGGCAGGCGCTCGCCGAGCGTCACCTGGACGACCTGCGCGGTGCCGCCGCGCAACACGTGACCGCCACGCGCTGGCCCGCACGCGAGCCGTGTGACGGCACGCGAGACGTCCTGCGCGCTCGCGACCGGCGGGTCGCCGATCCTCACGATCAGCTCACCTCCGAGGGAGATGTCGAGGCCGTTGTACTCCACCGTACGCGTGCCGCCCCGAAGCCCCGCCCGTGCCGCGGGCGTGTCGGGCTCGACCTTGGCGACCAGCGCACCGCGCCGGGTGGCGAACCTGAACTTCTGCGCCAGCCCGGGGTGACGTCCTGCGTCGTGACGCCGATGTACGCGTATGAGACCTTGCCCGTCCGGAGCAGCTGGTCGAGCGCGCGCCTGACCGTGTCGATCGGGATCGCGAAGCCCACTCCTTCCGCCGTCCCGCTCGTCGAGCGGATCTGCGCGTTGATCCCGATCACGCGTCCCCCGGCATCGAAGAGGGGACCGCCCGAGTTGCCACGGTTGATCGGCGCGTCGGTCTGGATCGCGTCGGAGACGCTGTAGCCGGAGGTGAGCGAGTCGATCGTCCGGTCGGTCGCCGAAACGACCCCGACCGAGAGCGAGCTCTGCTCGTCGAACGGGCTGCCGATCGCCGCCACCGGCGTGCCGACGACGACCGAGGACGAGGTGCCGAGGGGGACCGGCGACAGTGGGTGGACACCCGGATCGACGCGGACGACCGCCACGTCGCTGAACAGATCCCACCCGACGATCCGTGCCGGCACCCGATCGCGATCCCTGAACTCGACGTAGAGCTTGTCGGCCCCATGCACGCCGGCGCCGCCCGCGTCGGCAACGTTGGTCACGACGTGGGCGTTCGTCAGGATCGTGCCGTTGGCGTCCACGACGAAGCCTGACCCCTGGGTCTGACCATCGGCACCGAGGTCGGCGTAGAGCGTCACGACCCCGGAGGCGCGGCGGGCGTAGATCGCTGCCGGGTCGAAGCCGTTCCCCACCTGCGGGACGGCGATCGGAGTCCTCTCGCCGCCGCTGACCGTGCGTTCGACGACGACGGTGGTCGTGCCGCCGTCCGACAGCCCGGCCAGCTGGGCCAGGGCAAGAGCGCCGACGGCGCCGAGAACGCCTGCGGCGGCGGCGATGGCGAAGACGCGCGTGCGCACGCGATCACTGTAGCCGGGGCGGTCCAGCCGGCTGGCCGCGCTGCGGGTATTTCCACATGGAAACGGGCGGGTAAGGGCGATGCATCCGTTTCCACGTGGAAACATGGGTGGGTGGCGTCAGCCGGCGACGCCGGCGGACTGGTGCGCCACCACAGACTCCGCGGGCAGGTCGAGCACGAACGTCGTCGCGCCGGGACGGCTCGAGACCGTGACGGCGCCGTTCATCCGCCCTGCCAGCTCCCGTGCGATCGCCAGCCCGAGGCCGCTACCGGATGCCTGGCCACCCTCGACCCGGTAGAAGCGCTGGAAGATGCGCTCGAGATCGTCGGGTGCGATCCCGGGGCCGTCGTCCTCGACGATCAGCGCCACGCGGGCGCCCCTGCGCTCGGCCCGCAGCCTCACGGTGGTGCCGGCGGGGGTGTGGACGAGCGCGTTCCCGGCCAGTGCGCGGGCGATCTGCTGCACGCGTTCCTCGTCGGCGACCGCCCAGGCGTCGTCGTCTGCTTCACTCACCAGGACGTGACCGGACGCGTCGGCGAGCGCACTCAGCTCCTCGCCGACGACGCGGACGACCTCGCCCAACCCGACCTCTTCGTGCTCGATCCGGATCCGGCCGGCGTCCATCCGCGAGAGGTCCAGCAGGTCGGTGGCGAGCTTGGTCAGCCGGTCGACCTGCGCCCGCGTCGTCGCGAGGAACTCGCGCCGCGTGCGTTCGTCGAGGTCCTCGTCCGCCAGCAGCTCCAGGAACCCCGCCAGAGAGAACAGCGGCGTCCGGAGCTCGTGGGAGGCGTTGGCGACGAATTCCTTCCGGGCGCTGTCGAGCTGCGCCAGCTGGATCCGCATCCGGTCGAACGACGCGGCCAGCTGTCCAAGCTCGTCGGCGCCGCCGTCGACGACCGGCTCGTCGAAGGCGCCCTCCGCGATCCGGTCGGCCGCTCGCTGCAGGCGACCGATCCGGCGGGCATGGATCGCGGCGACGGCGAGCCCGAGGACGAGCGCGATGAACAGGGCGGCCACGGTCGCGTACAGAAGCCTCCGTTTGACGAGCTCGACCGTCGCGAGTTGATCCGAGAGGGAGCTCGTCAACAACATCACGTTGCCGGCCGTGAGGAGCGGCACCGCCACCTCCGCGTACTCCCGTCCCTCGTGGCGGGCCCGGGCACGAACGGTCCGGACCGTTCGAGCGGCGGCGAGCGCCGTCGAGTCCTTCTCGATCTCGGTGCTGCCAACGGCAGACGAGTCGGCGAGCGAGAGCAGCACCCGGTCGCGGGGAGATCCCGCGACGGCGAAGACGACCACCCTCGAGTTGGAGACGAACCCGGCGCCGTCCACGAAATCGTCCAGTCGAAGCCGATTCTGCGCCTCCTGCCCGGCGTAGCGGACAGCGAGGGTCTCCGCGTCGAGCTGGAGCTGATTCAGCTTCGCAGTGACGAGGCGGCGCTCGAGCGACGGGACGACGATCATGTACGCCGCGAACAGCGCGCCACCCACGATGCCGAGCAGCGCCAGCGCGAGCTTGACGCGAATGCCCCCCGGAATGCTCATCCGTCGCGAAAGCGGTATCCGGCGCCACGCACGGTCAGGATCAGCTCCGGCTCGCGCGGCTCCAGCTCGATCTTCTCGCGGAGATGCCGAACGTGGACGTCGATCGTGCGGGGCTCACGGTAGTCCGCCCCGCCGCGAAGCCGCTCGAGCAGCTGGCGGCGTGAGTAGACGACGCCCGGATTCGAGGCGAGCAGCGCCAGGAGCTCGAACTCGACGAACGTCAGCTGGACGGGCTCTCCGCGCACCTCGACCGTGCGGCGCGGCAGATCTATTCGGACGTCGCCGCGGTCGATCGTCTCGTCGCGCTTGCCGCCGAGGTGGGGCGTCGCGGCGCGGCGCAGGACGGCCCGCACGCGGCTTCGGAACTCCCGGATCAGGAACGGCTTCGTGATGTAGTCGTCCGCGCCGAGCTCGAGCCCGAGAACCTTGTCCAGCTCGTCGTCGCGGGCCGTCAGCATGATGATCGGCACCGTGCTCTCCGCACGAAGTCGCTTGCAGACCTCGAGCCCGTCGATCTTCGGCAGCATGATGTCGAGCACGACGAGGTCGATCTCCTCCGCTGCGAACCGGCGCAGCGCCTCCTCGCCGTCCCGCGCCTGGACGACGCGGTACCCGTCCCTCTCGAGGGGGTACGTGAGGAGCGTCTGAATCGCGTCCTCGTCGTCGACGAGCAGGATTGTTGAGGATTCGGGCATCGTCGCGTTCGCTCGACACGGGGCCACGCGCCCGCCAGGTCGTACTATAGCCCCCGTCGTGGAAGCCTCAGACGCACCGTCGATGCGAGGCGGTCACCCGGCGACGCCTGGCGGCGGGCCGCCGCACCAGAGGAGCCGGACGGGGCGTGGCGCCACGCCACAGCCGATCAACACGCGCCTCGTGCGGGGCGCGGCGTTGCTCCTCGTCCCGCCGTTGCTGCTGCTGGCGTTCACGATCGCGCGGCCGGGCCCCTTCCCCGCGTCGCCTCTGCCGCCGTCGTTCGACGGGTCGTCCGCGACGGCCCTCGCGGCCGAGCTCGCGCGGGATCACCCCGATCGCGCCCCCGGGTCGTCGGGCGCCGACGGCGCGACGGCGTGGGTGAAGGAGAAGCTCGGCCTCTACGGCCTGGCGACGGTCGAGGACGCCTGGGACGAGACGATCCCGGGCCTCGGCAGTGTCCGCCTGCGCAACCTCGTCACCGTCGTTCCGGGCGCCGGCCCAGGCTCGATCCTGTTTCTCGCCCACCGGGACAATCTCGGCACCGGGCCCGGCGCGAACGACAACGCATCCGGGACCGCAGCGCTGATCGAGCTCGCCCGCGGCTTCGGCCGCCTCGGCACGATCGCGGGCCGGCCGGAGCCGCAGCACACCCTGATCTTCCTCTCCTCGGACGGCGGCGCGTTCGGCGGCTTCGGCGCCGAGCGGTTCGCCTCGGCGTCGCCGTTACGGGGCACCGTGCGCGCCGTGGTTTCGCTCGACGCCCTGGCCGGTGGGGCGCGGCCGCGGCTCGAGATGGCCGGCTTCGCGCCACGCTCGCCCGCCCCGGCGCTCGTC
The DNA here is from genome assembly GCA_963799905.1 of uncultured Thermoleophilia bacterium. Lineage (GTDB taxonomy): Bacteria > Actinomycetota > Thermoleophilia > Gaiellales > Gaiellaceae > Gaiella. Next base: position 78,253 of record CAWCYU010000003.1, on the reverse strand, counting down.
AGGACCGCCGACGTCAGGGTCGCAGCCCAGCTCGGCCGGCCTCCGGCGCGGCCCGGCTGGCTTGCGCAGCTCGTCGATCTGGGGATGCCGTTCGGCTACGGCGAGCAGGCACCGTTCCTCGGACGCGAGATCTCCGCGATCCGGCTGACGACGGCGGCGGACGACGGCGCCGGCGCGACCACCGACACGACGGCGAGCCTCGATCAGGACCAGTTCGTCCGCCTCGGGCGGGCGGCGGAATCGATCCTCGCGTCGCTCGACGGCGGGATCGAGCTCGCGGGCGGCACGGCAGGCTACGTGTACCTGGGGAGTCGCGTCGTTCGCGGCTGGGCCCTCGAGCTCGTCTTCCTGGTCGCGCTCGTCCCGTTTCTGGTCGGCGCGATCGACCTCTTCGCCCGGACCCGGCGGCGGCGCTTGCACCTGCCGGGCGCGTGGCGGGCGCTCCGCACCCGCCTCGGGGTCTGGCTCTGGGTCGGGCTGGCGGTCGGGCTCGGCGCCCTTGCGGGCGTTTTCCCTCGGGGCTCCGCGATCCCGCCGCCGCCCGACAGCCCTGCCGTGACCGACTGGCCGGTCGTCGGGCTCATCGCCGTCGGGCTCCTGGCGCTGCTCGGATGGTTGCGGGCCCGACGCGTTCTCGCCCCCGTGAGGCCGGCGCAGCCGGACGAGGTGCTGGCGGGCTATGCCGTCGCGCTCGTCGCGCTCGGCCTCGTCGCCGTCGCGACGGCGTTCATCAGCCCGTACGGCCTCGTCTTCGTCCTGCCGTCGCTCTACGCGTGGCTCTGGCTACCGCAGCTCGAGCACCGCTCCGACTGGTTGCGCGACCTCGCCTACGGGGCCGGCCTCGCAGGTCCGGCGCTGGCAGCCGTGGCGATCGGGACACAGCTCGGGCTCGGATTCAACACGCCGCTCTATCTCGCCTCGCTGATGACGCTCGGGTTCATCTCGTGGACGACGATCCTCGTGCTGATCGCCTGGGCGGCCGTTGCCGCTCAGCTCGGCGCACTCGCGGCCGGTCGCTACCGATCGGTCCCGCGCCGTTCACACTGACTGCGTCAGAGCTGCAGGAACCGGACCGAGCCACCGGCCGGCAAAGGCTCAGCGCCGGACGGCACGTGCACGATCGCGTCCGCAGCGGTGGTCCGGACGATCATGTGCGACTCCTGTCCGACGATGGGGTCGAGGACCGCGCCGTCCGCGGTCCATGTCGTCGTCGCCCGGACGAAGTTGTCGCGCTCCGGGCGCCGCCGCACCTCGGCCGCGATGACGCCCGGCCGGAACCTGGGGGCGGGGTGAGGGTCGCCCTGCAATGCGCGAAGCGCGGGCACGACGAACAGGAGGCAGCCTACGAGCGAGGAGACGGGATTTCCCGGGAGGCCGAAGACCAGCGTCCGGCCGCGGACGCCGAATGCGAGCGGCTTGCCCGGTCGCATGGCGACGCCCCAGAACACCTCGTCCACCCCGAGCCGCGCCTGAACGCGGCGCACGAGGTCGTGCGGGCCGACCGAGACCCCTCCGGACGTGACGACGACGTCGGCGCCGAGCGCTCGGTCGAGTGCCAGCGCATGGGCGTTCTCCGTGTCCTCCGCAACCCCCAGTCGTTCGACGAAGGCTCCGGCCTCTTCGAGCGCCGCGGCGATCATGACGCCGTTCGACTCGTAGATCTGGCCCGGACCGAGCGTGGCGCCCGGGGGCTGCAGCTCCGAGCCGGTGACCACGATCGCCACACGTGGGCGCCGCCAAGCCGACACGCTCCCGACCCCGCACGCCGCGAGCGCCGCAAGTCGCGCGGGCGTGAGCAGGTCCCCGGTCGCAAGCACGGCTGACCCTGCACGCACGTCTCCGCCGGTCGTCCTGATGTTGTCACCCGAGACGACGGCGTCGTCGCCCTCGATCTCGGTGTCACGGACGGCGACCCGCTCGACCGGGACGACCGTGTCGGCGCCCTCCGGCACCACACCACCCGTCGAGATCTCGATCGCCTCTCCCTCGGCGAGCGCGCGCGACTCGGGATGCCCGGCGGCAACGCGTCCCACGATCCGCAGCACGCCGGGCAGGTCAGCTGCACGAACCGCATACCCGTCCATCGACGAGCTCGGGAACGGCGGCAGGTCGACCGGCGAGACGACCTCCCCTGCCAGGATCCGGCCTGCTGCTCGAGGCAGGTCGACCTGCTCGGCGGAGAGCGGCAGGGCGCGCTCGAGGATGCGGGCGAGTGCCTCGTCGACGGAGAGGAGAGCGGCCATCACCGCACGCTATACCAGCCGAACGGGGTACCCTCGCGGCGTGATCTCGGTCGTCATCCCGGTCCACGACGAGGAACGCAGCGTGGCGCTGCTCTACGACGAGCTCGCGGCTGCGTTTGCCGGGGAGGGCCGCACCTGGGAAGCAGTCTTCGTCGACGACGGCTCGGCCGACGGTACCTTCGGCGCGCTCACACGCCTCCACGACGCGCACGACAACATCCGCGTCGTCCGCCTGCGCCGGAACTTCGGCAAGGCCGCCGCGCTCGACGCCGGCTTCGCCGAGGCGTCGGGTGACGTGGTCGTGACAATTGACGGCGACCTGCAGGACGACCCGGGAGAGATCCCGCGCCTGCTCGCGAAGCTCGACGAGGGCTACGACCTCGTCTCCGGCTGGAAGACGAAGCGGCGCGACCCGCTCACCCGGCGGATCCCGTCGAAGATCTTCAATACCGTGGCGGGCAAGGTCTCCGGTGTGCAGCTGCACGACATGAACTGCGGGCTCAAGGCCTATCGAGCGGAAGTCGTCCAGGGCATGCAGCTCTACGGCGAATTGCACCGCTACATCCCGGTGTTGGCCCATTACCGTGGCTACCGGGTCACCGAGCTCCCCGTCAACCACCGCCCGCGCGAGCACGGCCGCTCGAACTATGGCGTCGAGCGATACGTCCGCGGCTTCCTCGACCTCCTCACGGTGACGTTCATGGGCAGGTACCGGCACCGGCCGCTGCACCTCTTCGGAGGCCTCGGCCTGCTGGCCAGCCTGCTCGGGACGGCGATCCTCGTCTACCTCACGATCGTCAAGCTCACCGGTCACGCGATCGGTCAGCGGCCACTCCTCACGCTCGGGGTGCTCCTCGTCGTGGTCGGGATCCAGCTGCTCTCGCTCGGCCTGCTCTCCGAGCTGATCACGAGCCATCACGAGGAGCGGACCGGCGGGGCAGACCGGACTGCGCGGCTCGTCGACGAAGTCCTGCGCTAGAGAAGCCGCGTGCGCGTCCTCTACTTCGGCACGTACGACCGCACCTACCCGCGGAACGCACAGGTCATCTCGGCGCTCCGTGGAGCCGGTGTGGAGGTGCGCGAGCAGCACCGCGGCGGTCTGGGAGCGTCGGCACAACTGGTCGGTCGGCGCTCCGGCAGCTGCTCCGCATCGCCGAGGCCGAGCGGAGCCTCAGCCGGTCGCCGGACGACGAGGCTGGATGCGCTCATCGTCGGGTATCCCGGTCACTTCGACCTGCCCGCCGCGAAGCGGGCCGCACGCGGGCGTCCGGTCGTGTTCAATCCCCTCGTCTCGCTCCACGACACGCTCGTCGGCGATCGCGGGCGTTTCCGGCGCGGGTCCGCCGGCGCCGGGCTCGTCCGGCTCGTCGACCGCCGTGCCTTCCGCCGGGCGGATGTCGTCGTGGCGGACACGGAGGCCCATGCGGCGTTCTTTCGCGGGGAGTTCGGCCTGTCGCCGACCGCGTCGAGGTGTGCTTCGTCGGGGCAGAGGACCGGCTCTTTCGCCCCGGCTGGCAGCCGGACGCGCCGTTCCACGCGCTCTTCGTCGGGAAGCTGATCCCGCTGCACGGGCTCGAGACCATCCTCGCTGCCGCGGCGATCGCAGCGGAAGTCCCGTTCCGGATCGTCGGCAGCGGGCAACTCGAGTCCCTCCTCGCCGACAGGCCGGCGAACGTGGAGTGGATCCCGTGGGTCGAGTACGAGGACCTTCCGGGGAGATCCAGGCGGCGGGCTGCACCCTGGGCATCTTCGGAACGGGCGAGAAGGCGGGCCGCGTGATCCCGAACAAGGCATTCCAGGCACTCGCCTGCGGCAAGCCGCTCGTGACGGGAGACACCCCTGCGGCCCGGGAGCTGCTCGACCGACGGCCACGACGCGCTCCTGGTGCCGCCGGGCGATGCCGCTGCGCTCGCGACCGCCGTGCGCCGGCTCGCCGCCGAGCCGCGCGCTGGCGGCCGGTGTCGGCGCAGCCGGGCGGGCGACCTACGAGGCTCGGGCGAGCGAGGCGGCGCTCGGCGTGCGCTGGCGGTCGCTCCTCGAGCGCGCGATCGCAGGCGCGTGACCCGGCCGCGCGCGCTGCTGTGGGTCGCGGTCGGCGGCTTCGCGGTCGGGATGTCGGCGCTCGGCGTGCTCCAGCAGCGAGCCTTCGAGACGGGCCGGTTCGACGTCGGCAACCTCACGCAGGCCGTCTGGTCGACGGCACACGGCCGGTTCCTCGAGATCACCGACCTCCAGGGGCACCAGATCTCCCGGCTCGGAGCGCACTTCGATCCGCTCGTCGCGCTCCTCGCGCCCGCATGGTGGCTGTGGCCGCATCCCGAGCCTCCTCCTCGTGGTGCAAGCCGTGGTGTCTCGCTCGGCGCCGTGCCCGTGTACCTGCTCGCCCGCAAGCATCTCGGCTCGGACTGGGCGGGCCTCGGATTCGCGCTCGTGTACCTCCTCTACCCACCGACGCAGTGGCTCGTGGTCGACGACTTCCACCCGGTCGCGTTCGCAACGCCGCTGCTCCTCGGCGCGATCTGGTTCCTCGACGAGGACCGGCTGCTGCCGTTCGCGCTCTGCGCCGGGCGCGGCGTGCCTGACGAAGGAGCAGGTCGGGCTCGTCGGTCGCGATGCTGGGCATCTGGCACGCAGTCGCCCACGGGCGCCGCCGCGCGGGCGCCGTGATCGCGGTCCCCGGCGCCGCGATCGCCGTCGTCGCGACCGCGGTGATCGTGCCGCACTACGCCCCCGGCGGCGGCTCGCCGTTTGCAGGACGCTACGCCGCGGTCGGCGGCTCGCCCGCCGGCATCGTCAAGACGGCGGTGACCCATCCGCTGCGCCTGGTCGAGGCAGCGAGCGAGCATCGCGACCTCACCTACCTCCTGGATCTGCTCGCGCCGCTCGCCGGCCTGCCGCTCCTTTCCCCGCTCCTCGCCGCATCCGCCGTGCCCGAGCTCGCGCTCAACCTCCTCTCCGGAACACGCACCCAGACCTCGATCCACTTCCACTACACCGCGGCGCCATCCCGGGCCTGGTCGCCGGCGCCGTGCTCGGAGCGGCGCGCGTGCGGCGCCGATGGCCACGATCGGTCGCCGCCGCTCGTGCGCTGCCTCGTCGTCCTCGCCGCTCTTCGCCGGGCGTGCTGCTCGGGCCGCTCCCCGTCTGGCGGCACGTTCCCTTCGGCTCGGAGCTCGCCACGCGAGACCACATCGTGACCGCCCACGACCGCGCAGCCGAGCGTGTGCTCGCCGCCGTGCCGCCGGGCGTCGCCGTCAGCGCGACGAACACGCTCGGGGCCCATCTCTCCGCGCGGCGGCGTGTCTTCAGCTTCCCCGTGCTCCGCGAGGCGCAGTGGGTCGCCGTCGATCTCGAGCGGCCGAGCTACCTCGACGACGCCCGCGGCCGTCGCTTCGCAGCCGCATATGCGGCTCTCCGGCGGGATCCCCGCTGGCAGGTCGTCCGCTCCGAGGACGGCGTCGTCGTGCTTCGCCGCCGACCCGGCTCGGGCATCAGACCGGGATCGTCTGCGGCAGGAGATACGCGCAGAGGAGGAGGCACGCGGCGGTAGCCGTGGCGTCCTCCTCGGCCGCGGCGAGAGGAACCGCCCAGGCCAGGTACCAGACGGCCAGATACGGCGTCGTCACGAGCACCAGGCAGGCCGCCAGGCCGAGCCGCGCCCTCCCTCGGCTCGCCTCTCGCGCCAGCCAGGCGAAACCGGCGACGAACGCTGCGACGGCGAGGCCCGAGCGCGACGCCGGCGGGCACGCCGGCCTGCTCGAGCCGGTGGGGGATCGCGTAGCTCGTCTCGAGCGCCGCGTTGCCCGCCAGTGGGACGATCGCACGGCGGCCAGGCGCCGCCGTAGAGCACGCTCGCGGCGACGACGACGGCAGCCGCCGTGACCGCGAACCCGCGATGTCCCGTCGCGCGGCCCGTCGCGCGTGCCTCGATCGCCCGGAGAGCGAGAAAGAGGATCGGCACCCACTTGACCGCGATCGCGAGCGCCCACAGGACGCCCGCGCTCTGCAGCCGGCGGGAGGCCGAGAGCGCGAGGGCGGCCATGATCAACGCGCCGACCCAGGCGTCGTTGTGACCGCCGCCGGCGAGGTGAACGGCGAGAAGCGGGTTCCAGCCCACGAGCGCGATCGCGAACGCGCGACGGCGGGCGAGCCGACCGGCGAGGAGCGCGGCCGCCAGCGAGGCGGCGGCGGCGAGTGCCTTGAACGCCCAGGCGGCGGCGTCGGCCGAGTCGCCCGCGACCACAGCCACCGGCTCGGACGCCAGCGTAAACGCCGGCCCGTAGACGCTCGTCGTGTCGAACCAGGCGGCTCCCATGAACGGAAGCGCCGGGTTCGCGGGAAACGACTGGGGAGGATCGGCGTACGGATTCCCGTCTCCGCGGGTTGCGATCCAGCCGTAGGACCAGTACGTCCAGGCGTCCGTCGAGAGGAGCAGCGGCGCTGCGAGCGGGACGAGCTGGATCGCAGCGGCCAGCGCGATCGCGGCGCGCGTCGACGGTGCAGCGCGCCGGCTCGCGGCGAGGGCGATCAGATAGGCGGCGAACCCACCGACGAGAAGCGCGAGGAAGAGCGGCGCGGTGCCTGAGACGTGACCGCCGTTGCGAGGAACGAGCGGCGAGTCGGGCTGCCAGGCGAGCGCGCACGCCGCTGCCACGAGCGCGAGGGTGACGACGCCCGCCGTCACCGCGAGCGAGCGCCTCACGGCTGTCGTTGTCGTCTTGGCGGGAGCGCTCAGCCTTGGTCGTCGCCGGTCGGAGCGGCGGGCTTGGTCGTGGCCGGGTCGGAGTCGTGTCGGTCGGCGTGGAATCGGTCGTGGTGGTGGGGGCGACGTAATACGGGTCGTAGTTGAGCGCGAGTGGGCCGCGGTCGAACGGCTGGTACTGCGGATAAGCCTTCGGCTCCGTGAACTCCCGCGGGGGGCGCAAGCCGATCGTGCGTTCCATCATCAGCCGCCAGATCTCGGCCGGGAAGCTGCCGCCGGAGACGGAGATGCCGTGGACGTTCTCCATCGGGATCTCGCCGGCCTGGTAGCCCATCCAGACGGCGGTCGAGAGATCGGGCGTGTAGCCGACGAACCACGCGTCGGCATGCTTGTCGGTGGTGCCGTCTTGCCGGCGGCGGGCCGGCCGAACGCCGCCCGCGTGCCCGTGCCGTAGCTGACGTTGTCCTCGAGGATCTGGGTCACCTTCCATGCCACGCCGTCCGAGATCACCCGCGTTCGCTTCGGCCGAGCCCAGTGAGCGTCGGTGTCCTCCTTTCCGTTCGGCAGCACGACCTCGGCGGATCGCCGTCGGCTCGGAGTAGATGCCGCCTGCAGCGAGCGTCGCGTAGGCCGACGCCATGTCGAGCGGCGAGACCGCGATCGAGCCGAGCCCCATGGCCGGCACGTAGCGGCCGCCCACCTCGAGTGGCGAGCGCACTCCGAGCCTGCGCGCCATCGCGCCGACCCGGTCCGGCCCGACGGTCAGCGTCAGCTGAGCGTAGACGGCGTTGTCCGAGCGAAGCGTGGCCCGCGAAACCGACGTCCAGCCGTTGTAGGTCGAGTCGTACGTCTTCACGCACCACCATGACCCGTCGTCGCAGTTGCCGTTCTCCACCGGCCGGTAGGTGAACGGGGCGGAGACGTAGTAGCTCGTGTCCGGATCGATGCCCTTGTCGATCGCGGCCGCGAGGACGAAGGTCTTGAAGGTCGACCCCGGCTGGCGGCGGGCCTGGGAGAGCAGGTTGAACTGGTTGTTGCGGCGGCCCGGTACCACGGCCGTCATCGCACGGATGGCGCCGTTCGCGGGATCGATCGAGATCACTGCCGCGGCCGGGTCGCGTGGGTCGGTGAGCGTCTGCCTGATCGCGTCCTGCGCGGCACGCTGCCAGCGGGGCACGATCGTGGTGTAGACGCTGAGACCGCCGGAGCGAACCGTCACCGCACCGTACTTCCGGATCAGCTGGTCACGGACGTAGCCGAAGAAGTACGGCTCGCGGATCTCCTTGTAGAGCTGTCCCGGCTTCAGCTGCAGGTTGCGCGACCTGCGCGCCCAGGCGTACTGCTGCGCCGTGATCACGCCCTGCTCGCGCATCGCCGCGAGCACCTCGTCGCGGCGAGCGAGCGCCTTGCCGGACTCGACGAACGGGTCATAGGCAGACGGCGCCTGCGTCAGCCCGGCCAGCAGCGCCGCCTCGCGCAGGTTGAGGGCCCGCGCTGGCTTCGAGAAGTAGGTCTGCGACGCCGCCTCGATCCCGTAGGCGAGATTGCCGTAGTAGACCTGGTTCAGGTAGGTCTCCAGGATCCGCTGTTTCGACCAGGCGTCGTTGAGCTTGATCGCGAGGCACGCCTCCTTGAGCTTCCGCTGCAGGGTGCGCTCGTTCGAGATGTAGAGGTTGCGGACGAGCTGCTGCGTGATCGTGGAGCCTCCCTGCACGACCTTGCCGGCCTGGACGTCCGCCCACACGGCGCGGGCGATGCCCTGGGGGTCGATCCCTCCGTGGGTGTAGAACCGCCTGTCCTCGATCGCGACCGTGGCCTTGGGCATCCAGGGGCTGACCCGTTTCAGCGGGACCACCTGGCGGTTGCGCTCTGCCGGGATCGAGCCGAGCAGCGAGCCGTCCGCCGCATAGACGAACGTGTTCTGACCGATCCGAACCTCGCGGAGCGCCGACAGGTCGCACGAGGATCCGAACGCGTAGACCCCGGTGCCGCCCGCGACGGCAGCGACCGTCAGCAGGACGGCGAGCGCGAGAAGGAGGACGAGCAGGGGGCGGCGGCGCTTGCGTTGCCGCCGGCGACGGCGCACGGCGACGTCGAACTGGGGGCCACGCTGAGGTCGACCGCGGCGTGGCGCGCTCATGCTGCGATGGTAGCCATCGGTGACCCGACGTTCGGCATCCACGGCCCGGTGCCTCTCACGCGTGGCCGCCGATCTCGGCGCGGCGAGCGGGTCGGGCCGGGGCCCGGCCGTCTAGAGTCATCCCGTGCCGGACGACCCGCGCAGCGTCGCGCCCGCGCTTCGTGTGTTTCTCTGGAGCCGCGCTGCGATCTGGTTGCTGGCCGTGGTCGTTGTGATCGGCTTCGACGGAGCACTGAACGCTCGCCGCGGCGAGTGGGACAGCGGGCGCCTGCACGACCTCGGGGCCGGGATCGACGTCTGGGCCCGCTGGGACAGCGACTGGTTCCTGAAGATCGCCGAAGAAGGCTACTCCTGGCCGTCCAGCACGCCCGCGTTCTTCCCGCTCTACCCGCTCCTCGTGGCCGGCCTCGGCCGCCTCCTCTTCGGTCACACGGTCCTGGCCGGCGTGCTCGTCTCGCTGGCCGCGGGACTGGCCGCGTTCGCGCTCCTCTACCGGCTCACGGCGGCACACCTGGGCATCGACGCCGCACGGCACACGGTGTTGTTCCTCGCGCTGGCCCCGACGTCACTGTTCCTCGGTGCCGTCTACAGCGAGTCGCTCTTCCTCCTCCTCGCGGTCGCGGCGTTCCTCGCCGCCGAGCGCGGGCGGTTCTGGCAGGCCGGCGCAGCAGGTGGGCTCGCCCTCTTGACCCGCTCGGCTGGGATCGCGCTCCTGCCCGCACTCCTCGTCCTCGCCTGGCGGGCGCCCGACCGTCGCCGCTCCCTCGCCGGCATCGCCCTGATGCCCGCCCTGTTCGCGCTCTACCCTGTGCTTCTCGGGATCTGGATCGGGCATCCGCTCGCGTTCCTGGAGGCTCAGAAGGTGGTCTGGGAACGTCGCCTCTCACCCGCGGGGCCCCTCGGCGGAGTCGTCGCCGCGCTGCAGGAGAGGGAATTGCTCGACCTCGGCGTTGCGGTGGCCCTCGTCGTCCTCGGCATCGTCGCCTGGCGCCGGATCGGCGCCGCCTACGGCCTCTATGCGCTGACGAGCGTCGCTCTTCCCCTGACATTCGTGTCGGACAAGGTCCCGCTCTGGTCGATGCAGCGGTTCGCGATTGTCGTGTTCCCGGCGTTCATGGCGCTGGCGACGATCGCTCGTCGTCGCGCGGCGGTCATCGCGACTGCAGCGATTCTCGGCGCGTGGCTCGCCGTGGATGTGGTCAGATGGGCTCTGTGGTACTGGGTTGCGTAGTGGGAGCGAGAACGTGAGCAACGGCGCGGCGTCCGCTCCGGCGGCACGCAGGCCCGGGCGCCTCATCGGCCTGGGTCGTGCTCGTCGGCCTCCTCGCGGCGGCGTCGTACGGCGCTCGCCTCGCCGGCGGAGAGACCCCCGACGACGTTCTCTACCTCTGGTCGACCTTCGTCGGTGCGGTGATCCAGTACGGGATCATGCTCGTCCTCGTCCTGGCGATTGCTCACGGCTTCGATCGCGCCCTCCTCGCGACGGAGGTTCCCCGGCAGCGCTGGCGCGCGGTGCGGCGGGCTCTGGTCGCACTCGTCGTGATCATCGCGGCGACGGCGGCGCTCAGCCCGTTTCTCGACGCCGGTGACGAGCAGGGCCTCGTGCCCAAGGCATGGGACTCGAGCCGTGCGCTGCCCTTCCTCGCGAACGCGGCGGTCGTCTGCCTGGTGGCGCCCTTCGTCGAGGAGCTCCTCTTTCGGGGGCTCGGCTACGGGCTCCTGACACCCTTCGTCCGGCCGTGGCCGGCGATTCTCGTCACCGGCGTCGCGTTCGGCCTCGCCCATGGCCTGGTGCTCGGCCTGCCCGTGCTCTCGATCTTCGGGATCACCCTCGGGTGGCTACGGTGGCAGACCGGCAGCGTCTACCCGGGGATGGTGGTGCACGCGCTCTTCAATGCTGCGGCGCTCGCGGCCGCGGTGTCGACATGAATGTGTCGCTGAAGGAACGATTCGACGAGATCCGGAAGGAGATCACCGCGAACGACGCAGCGATCGTTGCGGGGGTGAATCACCGGCTGGAGCTCGTGGCCGAGCTGTGGGAGCTCAAGGCGAAATTGGGCTTCGACACCGTCGACCCCGAGCGGGAGGCGCGGCTACGGGCGGCGCTCGCGGCGGGAAACGCGGGCCCCCTCTCAGAGGAGGGGCTCAGCCGGCTCGTGACCCTGCTGCTCGAGCTGACCAAGGACGAGCTCGGCGCGACGTAGGCGCGAGCTCGCGGCGAACTGCACCTTCCGGTATCTAGAAGGGAGGGGCCACGGGGAACCGTAGATTCCCGGCTTCAGGATCCGCGCGCAGCGCGGCGGGAAACAAACGCCGTGAGATGTTGCGATATCGTCCTTCATCGCGACATCTCACGGCTCTTCTTCGGGCTCGGCCGCGAACTCGTCGGGCGAGACGGTGTCGAGGAAGCGACGGAACTCGTCCGGGTCGAGGTCGGCAAGGGAGTCCTGGCCGATCAGCCTGCGGGACGCCTCCTCCTCGTCACCTTCGAACTCGACGCCGGACTCCTCGATCACGTCGTCTGACGCGAAGATCTTCGCGTCCGTGCGGAGCGCCAACGCGATTGCGTCAGAGGTACGCGAGTCGAGCTCGATCTCGCTGCCGTTCCGGACGAGGGTGATCTTTGCGTGGAAGGTGTTCTCGCGGAGCTCGGTCACGGTGACCTGGCGGATCTCGGCATCGAGCGACGCGATGATGGCAGCCGCGAGATCGTGGGTCATCGGCCGCTGCGGCTCGTTGCCCTGCAGGTTCATCAGGATCGCCGCCGCCTCGGGATGGCCGATCCAGATCGGCAGGAACGTGTTGCCGTCCTGCGTCTTCAGCAGCACGATCGGCTGCTTGCCGACCAGATCGAAGCTCACCCCGTAGACGCTCATTTCGCGCATCCGCCTAGCGTGAGTGTAACCGCGAGAACCGGCCGTCAGGCCGGATGTCGCCGCGGGCGATCCCGGCGCGCGTGCTGGGTGCGCCGAGCGCCACCCAGGCGGCGATCCCTGCCGCCGCCCCGGCCGGAAGCAGGATCAGGCCGAGAGCGCCCAACGTGTGTGTGAGCACGAGCATCTCACCGGCGCCCGCGAGGGCGAACGTCGAGAGGGCGAGCAGCCCGGCGAGCGCGCGATTCGGCAACACGCCCTCACCATAAGTGCGGCCGCCGGCACTTCCTCCCCCATTCGGGCCTCGGCTCGGGTGCGTTGCCCGGAGTTCCGCGAGGCTGCTCGGCCGCCGCCCTCAGGCGCGGAGCGAGATGTCGAGGCGGTCCGTCTTGCCGGTCGTCCCCGTCGCCACGAGCCGGAGCTCGTAGACCACACCGCGGGTGAGCCGCGAGCCCTTCAGCACCACCTTGACCGTGAAGACTCCTGCCGACGCGATCCTCGCGGTGACGCGGCGGGGAGCACGGCCGGCCGCCCCGGTCGTGGACACAGGGCCGGACAGGGTCGTGGCGCCGAGCCTGGTACCGATTCGCAGCACCAGCTGCTTGCCGGTGCGGGGATCCCGCGCCGTCAGCGCGATTGTCGCCTGCTTGTCGACAGCGATGGCCGTGCTCACGACGGCCACGGATCCCGACCGCCGGGCCCGCAGGGTCGTTGCTCCGGCGGGCCGATGGTGTGTGAGCTTTGGCGCCGTGACGAGGATCCGCGGCGAGCGCGGAACCGGAGGAGTGAGGACGGGCGGAGTGACTGCGGGCGGAGAAACAACGGGCGGAGAGACAACGGGGGGCGTCACCGCAACCGGCGGCGGGGTCGGGGGTGCAGGGGCACCGCCGCCACCGCTCGGCGGGGGGGCGGGTGGTGGGGGACCGGGCGCGGCGAGCCGCGCCACGATCGTGCCGTAACCGTCGACCTGGATCACGAAGTCGCCGTTCGGGAAGGCGTGCTGCACGAGCAGATTCACGTAGGAGTTCGGATTCTGCCACGGGATCGTGAAGTACTCGCTGAACGTGGCGCCGCCGTCTGCGCTGCCGTAGAGGTGCACGTTGGGGTCGTTCGCGGGATAGGAGCCGTTGGGCTCGCGGCTCGTGCCGACGAGGAACGTGCCGTTCAGGTTCAGCGCGGAATACGACGCGCCCGGAATGGCGAGGACAGAGGTCGTCTTGCCGTCGGCGAGATCGAGCCGCTGGATCTGGGCGCCGCCCCTCGGCGCGTCCTGGCCGAAGATCGCGTGGCCCGCACCGTCGAACGAGATGTCGACCGCAACGCATGGCGTGCCGCTGCAGACCGTCTGCCAGCTGGCCCCGTGGTCGTTGGAGCGTTCGATCGCGACCTGGGCGCCGGAGTCGCCGTAGAGCGCGTAGAGCGCACCGGAGCTCGGGTCCACCTGCACCGCGTGGATGTGGCGGTGGGTGTTCGTCGTGCGGATGATCTGCCACGTCCGGCCGTCGTCGGCCGAGCGCCAGATCCAGTTGTCGTGCACGGAGCTGTCGAGCACGTTGTAGCTCCCGGCGTACGCGTAGGCCCCGTCATCGGTGACCGAGTGCGCGGTCAGCGTCTCGTAGAGCAGCGGGAAGTGGAGCACCTGCGTCCACGTCTGGCCGGCGTCGGAAGAGCGGTAGAGGTAGAAGTCGGTATCGACGAGGTGGAGGAGCAGCGTTCCCGAGCTGAGGACCGAGAGGCCGTAGATCCGCGTGCTCGCCGGGAAGTCGTGGGTCGGTGCCCACGTGCGCCCCTCGTCCCCTGACCTGTACAACCTGTACTTTCCACCGGCCGCCGACGCGTTCGTGTTGACGCCGTACGACCGTCCCTGGCGGTCGACCGCGAGGGTGGAGAAGTCGGGGTTCTCGAGGACGATCTGGACCTTCGAGGTGCTCGTCGCAGCCTCGGCTGCGACCGGTGTCATCCCGAGGGCGAGCAGCATCCCTATGAGCAACGCGCCGACAGCTGCCGCACGACCCGGTGAAGGGCGCCGCACTCGGTCCATCTCACATCCCTCGCCGCTGAGTCCGTCCCTCGGTCAGCTTGGACCACTCCGGCGAGAAGATCAACTCCCGCTCCCGCAGAGGGCGCTCGCCGGGGTGGCGCGGGTCGGCGTCGGAGGCGGGCCTTTCGAACGAAGAACCCCCGCGTGAGCAGGGGGTTGTGGAGTGGGCGATCCTGGATTCGAACCAGGGACCTCCGCCTTATCAGAGCGGCGCTCTAACCAACTGAGCTAATCGCCCGGGGCCGACGAGTGTACCGCACCGGCACGGCGCGGTTCGCGCCTAGAGGAGTGCCTCGAGGGTCTCCACGAGCTCGGCGAGCCCGGTCTCGTCGCCGAAGTGGAGCTCGAGCCTGCCGCCGTTGATCCGGGACGGCAGCCCGGTCAGCTCGTGCGAGGCCGAGCGGGCCCGATCGGCCAGGGCCGGATCGACCGTCTGGGCGGTGCGCCGGCGGCGGGCGCCTCCCTCCTGCGCGGCCTTCTCGGCGGCGCGGACCGTGAGGCCGTCCCGCAGGATCCGCTTCGCCAGGCGCCTGCGCGCGTCGTCGTCTCGGAGGGCCAGAGCACCGCCTTCGCGTGCCCTTCCGTCAGGTCGCCGCGGGCGAGCATCCAGAGCACGTCCTCCGGAAGCTCGAGCAGGCGGACCCGATTCGAGACGGACGGCTTCGAGCGGCCGACCCGCTCTGCCACATCGCCGAGGGAGAGCTCGAACTCGTCGATCAGCGAAGCGTAGGCACGGGCCTCCTCGACCGGCGAGAGATTCTCGCGCGCGACGTTCTCGACGAGGCCGATCAGGAGGGTGTCGCGGTCGTCCGCGTCGCGCACGACTGCCGGGATCGTCGGCACACCCGCCTCCCGCGCCGCGCGCCAGCGGCGCTCTCCGGCGATCAGCTCGTAGCCGCCCTCGCCGCGTGGTCGCACGACCACCGGCTGGAGCACGCCCTGGTGGCGGATCGATGCGGCGAGCCCGGACGTCGCCTCGGGCTCGAAGCGGCGCCGCGGCTGGCGCGGGTTCGGGTGCACGGCCTCGACCGGGAGGTGCAGAAGCTCGGCCTCGCCGGCCCCGCCGATCAGCACCTCGAGGCCGCGGCCGAGGCCGCGCCGTGGTGTGTCATTGACGCTCGACAAGTTCCATCGCCACCTTCCAGTAGGCCTCCGAGCCGGACGAGCGGCGGTCGTAGGCGATTGCGGGCAGCCCGTGGCTCGGCGCCTCCGCCAGGCGGACGGAGCGGGGCACGGATGTCGTGAAGACGAGCGTGCCGAAGTGGCGCCGGAGCTCCCGCTCCACCTCGGCGGCGAGCTTGCGTGCGGCCGTCGACCATCGTCAGCAGGATGCCGGCCACCGCGAGGCGTGGATTGAGGCGCGCCTTGACGAGATTGATCGACCCGAGCAGTTGCGAGAGCCCTTCGAGCGCGTAGTACTCGGCCTGCACGGGAACGATCACCCTGTCGGCCGCCGCGAGCGCGTTGACCGTGAGCGGCGCCGAACGCCGGCGGGCAGTCGAGGAAGACGAACGCGTACGGATCGGTCGCCGGCGCCACGAGCGCGTCGGCGAGATACCGCTCTCCGCCTTCGAGCGCGGACAGCTGCACGGCCGCGGCGGCGAGCTCGGGCTTGGCCGGCACGAGATCGAGGTTCGGGAACGCCGTCGGCTTGGCGAGCTCGGCGAGCGGTACGCCGTCGAGAAGATCGTGCGTGGAGACGCCGTTCGCCCGGCGGCCGAGGCCGGACGTGGCATTCGCCTGGGGGTCGAGGTCGACGAGCAGGCAGCGCTCGCCCGCCTCGGCGAGACAGGCGGCCAGGTTGACGGCGGTCGTCGTCTTGCCGACCCCGCCCTTCTGATTCGCGATTGCGTAGACGCGGGCGGTCACGATCCCAGGCTAGCCGGGGCGGCGGACGCGGCTCAGCCGGCGCTCCGGCTCAGGCGAGCGGGCGCTTCTTGCGCGACGCCGGCGCGGCGCGGGAAGCCCGCCGGCGTCGGGCGGCGTCTTGCGGATCGCGAGCAGCCCGGCGGGCGACGGCTCGAGCGCGCCGCCGATCCGCTCGGCCACCGCCGCCACGCCGGCGGGGTCGGCGGACTCTCCGACCCAGAGCACGACCAGCGCCGCCTTCCCGGACGAGCGGCAGGCACCACTCGGCGGCGGTCGGCGGGTGGGCGAGCGCCTTCGCGACCGCGACGCCGTAACCGCTCTCGAGCGCCTGCTCCTCGGCGCGGCCCCACGACGACGCGGAGGTTCGGGATCTCCGGCGCCCAGGT
Source organism: uncultured Thermoleophilia bacterium (assembly GCA_963799905.1). Classification (GTDB taxonomy): domain Bacteria; phylum Actinomycetota; class Thermoleophilia; order Gaiellales; family Gaiellaceae; genus Gaiella. Next base: position 61,999 of record CAWCYU010000003.1, on the reverse strand, counting down.
CTCGAGGAAGCCGCACTTGCGGCGCTCGGCCTCGAGCAGCGTCACCGCGCGCGTCGGGCAGCGCGACCGCGAGCGGGATCCCGGGCGTGCCGCCGCCCGAGCCGACGTCGACGATGTCGCCCCCTTCGGCGGCCACGAGCTCCGCTGCCCGCGAGCGCATCGTCGAGCAGCATGCGGCGCGCAGCGGTCGGGATCGCGCAGGGCGGTGAGGCCCGGGCGTTGCGACGACCGCCGCGAGCCAGCGGTCGATGACGGGCGAGCCCGCGCCGGTCAATCCGCGGATCGCCGCGGGAGGACGACGACGAACCGGGTCGGCTCCGTGCCCTCGCTCGAGGTCTCGACCTCGGGGTCGTCCTTGAGCAGCTCGTGCACGATCCGGCGCTCGACCGCGGTCATCGGCTCGAGCTCGACGCGGCGGCCCGTGGCCGCCGCCTGCTCCGCCGCCCGGCGGCCGACGGTCTCGAGCGTTGCGGCGCGTCGCGCGCGATAGCCGGCGGCGTCGACGACGACGCGGAGCCGGTCGTCGCCCTGCGTCCGGTGCCCGATCGCGTTGGCGAGGTACTGGAGCGCATCGATCGTCTGGCCGTGGCGGCCGATCAGCACCCCGAGGTCGGGGCCGACGAGTGTTGCGACGAGCTGATCGTCCGCCTCGTCGATCCGCACGGTCGCGGGCACGCCGCTCGCAGCGATCGTGCGCTCGAGCAGCTCGCGGACGATTGCAGCCTGGCCCGACTCGCCCTCGCGGGCGGTGAAGGTGGGGATCGCAGCCTCGGCGATGTCCGCCGTGGCGATCACCGACGCCGGCGTGTACCCGACGCCGAGCAGACCCCGCTCGCCCTCGCTGACGACCTGGAACCGGATCGCGTCGCGGTCGAGGCCCGGCACGCGGCGCTGGAGCTCGCGCACGGCGCTCCATTTCGCCTCGCCGACCGTCTCGCCGGTCGCCTCGACGGTGATCTCGGTCGTCACCGCTTGGTGCTCCCGCCGCCGCGCTTGCGCTTCACCCGCCGCGGTGGCCCGGCGACCGGCTTGCGGGACGGCGGCGCGGGCTTCGGCGTGCCGTCGGGCGCCGCCGGCTCCGTTGGTGGCCGCGGGCTCCTCCTTCGCGGGTGTCCGGAGCTGCGCTTCTCGGGAGCGGCGGGCTTGGGCATCAGCCTGCGGGTGACGAGGCCCTGCCCCGTCGTCCAGAGGTTCGTGGTCAGCCAGTAGAGCATCAGGCCGGCCGGGAAGTTGAGGATGAACGGGAACGAAGACCACCGGCAGCACCATCAGGAGAACTCGCTGCGCGCCCTGCATGGTCGTCGACATGAAGTACGACGACGACAGCTGGCTCGCCACGTAGATGACGAGGAGCAGCGGTCCCCAGCCGTCCTTCACCGGCTCGGTGATGTCGACGAGGTGGAGCCAGTCGACCGAGCCGCCGTAGAGCGGCAGCACCCGCTCGTCGAAGTGGCGCAGCACGTAGAACAGCGAGATGAAGATCGGGATCTGGAGGACGATCGGCAGGCACGAGGCGGCCGGGTTGATCTTGTTGTCCCGGTAGAACTTCATCAGCTCTTCGTTCTGGCGCTGCTTGTCGTGCTTCCACTTCTGCTGGATCGCCTTCATCTCCGGCGCGTGCGCCTGCAGGTTCTGCATCGAGTGGATCTGCTTGACCGTGATCGGGACGAGCAGGATGCGCACCATCACCGTGAGGACGACGATCGACCACGCCCACGAGAAGCCGACCGTCTCGTGCAGCCAGACGAGGACGCGCTGGAGGAAATGCTCGAGTGGCCGCAGCGGATTGGTGAACGCGAGCACGTTCAGGAGGCCGAGACGTTCATGCCGGGTGCTCCGTCTCGCGGCGGCGGCGTCCGAGCCGCGCATCCTCCGCGCGGTCGACGCCGCCGTGGCTCCACGGATTGCAGCGCAGGATCCGCCACGTCGCGAAGATCGCGCCCTTCACGAGGCCGTGGACGCGGAACGCGTCGATCGCGTACTGCGAGCAGCTCGGGTGGTACTTGCACGTCCCCGCCGGCGTCAGCAGGCCGAACGTGTGGCGCCAGAGCTGGACGACGGCGATCCCGACGTATCTCATGCGGCCGCCTTTCCGAGCACCTCGGTCACCTGCTCGACCAGCCACTCGTGTCCCCGGGTGTCGGCAGGCTCGGCCACGCCGGAGCGGGCCGCGAGGACGTAGTCCCGCCCCGGCGGGATCGCAGCGGCGAGCTCCTGCCACGTCTCGCGGAGCTGGCGCTTGAGCCGATTGCGGACGACGGCGTTGCCGACCGCCTTCGGAACGGCCAGGCCGAGCCGCGGCTCGCCGTCAGGATCGTCGTCACGCGGGAACCAGTGCAGGGTCAGGTACCGCGTCGAAACCGAGCGGCCCTGCCGGTAGACCGCATCGAAGTCCTTCGACCGTGACAGGCGGTACCGGCGCTCCACAGCAGGGCGAGCGCTCAGGCGGAGAGGCGCTTGCGCCCCTTGGCGCGGCGGCGCTTCAGGATCATCTGTCCGGCGCGCGTCGACATGCGGGCGCGAAATCCGTGCTTGCGCTTGCGGCGGCGGACGTTTGGCTGGTACGTGCGTTTCACAGTGAAGCTCTCTTGTCGGCGAGGCAGGGCCCGCAACGTGCGGACGCGGGGCGTCAGTATAGATGAGGTCCGATCACCTCGACTTATCCACAAGCCGTGCGTCTCGCCGGCTCGCCGAAAGTGCTGCACGCACGGTCAGGCCGTTGCCACGCGCGGAGCTCGAGCCGAGACTGTCCACAGGTGGGGAAACATGTGTGGACGGCGATAAATCCCTGCAAACAGGCTGTTTTTGGCCGAAACGCGGGTCGGTTTGGACACATTGAGCCCCGGTCTGGACGCTGCTATGCTCGCCCTCCCCGCGACCAGTTGAGAGGAGCCTCCGAAGGGTGGAGCACACCACCGAGCCGACCGCCGAACGCCTATGGGACGACGTCTCCGGCCGGCTCCGAGAGGCACTCAACGAGACCACGTACGCGACCTGGTTCGGTGATGCAACCGCGGGCGAGCTGAGCGACGACACGTTCTCGCTCGTCGTTCCGAACGACTTCACCCGCGAGTGGATCGAGGGGCACTTCCTCGGCTTCGTCAAGGCCGCCGCGCGTGATGCGCTCGCACGTGACGTCCGCGTCACGCTCACCGTCCGCGAGATCGGCGCGGGCCCCGGCGAGGCGCAGGGCGAGGTCGACGGCTCCTGGCACACCGGATCGAGCGGCGCCCGCCGCAGCCGGCGAGCCCCAAGTACACGTTCGACCTCTTCGTGATCGGCTCGTCGAACCGATTCGCGCATGCGGCAGCGCTCGCGGTCGCGGAGGCGCCCGCTCAGGCGTACAACCCGCTCTTCATCTACGGCGGCACGGGGCTCGGCAAGACCCACCTGCTGCAGGCGATCGGGCAGTACGTGAGCGAGCACACGAAGGGCTCGACGACGCGCTACGTGACGAGCGAGACGTTCATGAACGACTTCATCAACTCGCTCCGGGACAAGCGGATCGAGGGGTTCAAGCAGCGCTACCGCACGTACGACGTCCTCCTCGTCGACGACATCCAGTTCTTCGAGGGCAAGGAGCGGATCCAGGAGGAGTTCTTCCACACGTTCAACTCGCTCTACGAGGCGGGCCGCCAGATCGTGATCTCGTCCGACCGGCCGCCGAAGGAGATCGCGACGCTCGAGGAGCGCCTGCGCTCGCGGTTCGAATGGGGTCTGATCACCGACATCCAGCCGCCCGACCTCGAGACGCGGATCGCGATCCTGCGCAAGAAGGTGACGACCGACCGGATCGCTGTCGACGATCCCGAGGTGCTCACCTTCATCGCCGGACGCGTCTCCACGAACATCCGAGAGCTCGAGGGAGCTCTGACGCGCGTCGTCGCGTTCTCGTCGCTGACCGGGCTGGCGCTCACCGTCGAGCTCGCCGAGCAGGTCCTGCGCGACCTCTTCCCGCACGGCGACGCAGTCCCCGCAGTCACGATCAACCGGATCCAGGAAGCAGTCTCGGACCGCTTCGGGCTCTCGATCACCGAGCTCTGCAGCCAACGGCGATCACAGGCCGTCGCGTATCCGCGCCAGGTGGCGATGTATCTCTCCCGCGAGCTCACCGACGCCTCGCTCCCCAAGATCGGCAAGGAGTTCGGCGGGCGCGACCACACGACCGTGATCCACGCCACGAGCAAGATCACGCGCCTGATCTCTGAGGACAGATCTGTGTACAACCTCGTTCAGGACCTCACAGCCAGGATCAAGCAGACCCGGTGATCTGTGGGACCGCCACGAGCCTCTGCCCGGCCCTGTGGGACCAGCCCTTTCTGTCCCCGGGTGGACCCACAGGCGCAAACGGCGTGGTCATCCCGTTTGCGGTCATCCTCCCCATCATCCACACTCTCTACGTACTACGACAAGAGGTTCTTTAAATCATGATGGAAACAGACATCGCGGTCGGCTCGGGGCTCAAGGTCACCTGTGATCGCGATCGAGCTCGTCGCCAAGCTGGCGACCGTTTCCCGCGTCGTCTCGTCCCGCGGCTCGGTGCAGGTTCTCTCCGGCGTCCTGTCTGCGGCCCGACGGCGATGCGCTCGAGCTCGCCGCCACCGACATGGAGCTTTCCCTCCGCACGACGCTCGCCGCCCAGATCGAGGGTGACAGCGCGGTCGTCGTCCCGGGAAAGCTCCTCGTCGACCTGGCGCGGCTGCTGCCGGCCGCTCGAGGTCACGATCGAGTACCGGCCCGAGGACGGCGTCGCCCACATCTCGAGCGGAAGCTACTCGTCGAAGCTGAACGTCTTCTCGGCGGAGGACTTCCCTCGCCTTCCCGTCGGTCGACGCCGCGCCGCACACGATCGCCACCGGCTCGCTGCTCGAGACCGTCGACCGCGTCGCCCGTTCCGCCTCGAAGGACGAGTCACGGCCGGTGCTGACGGGAATCCAGGTGCGCTTCGAGGGCACGCGGCTGCTCATGGCCGCGACCGACTCGTACCGGCTCTCGTTCAAGGAGACGGAGCTCGAGCAGGCAGGCCCCGACCTCGAGGCGATCATCCCGGCCCGCGCGCTCACAGAGCTCGGCCGGATCGCCGCCGGCACCGAGACCGTCGCGCTCGGCGTCAACGAGAACACGGTCGTGTTCGGCACCGGGCGACACGTGGCTGACGACCCGCCGGATCGACGGCCAGTTCCCGGACGTCGGCCGGCTGCTGCCCGAGTCGTTCGAGATCGAGGTCGACCTGCCCCGCGCCGAGCTCCGCGACGTCGTCCGCCGCGCCGGCGTGATGGCGCTGCGCAACGCGCCGCTGCGGCTGCGCTTCGCCGAGGGCGAGCTGACGATCTCGGCCCAGAGCCAGGACGTCGGCGAGACGACGGAGTCGCTTCCGGCCGCGCTACACGGGCGAGCCGCTCGAGATCGGCTTCAACGCCGAGTTCCTCGCCGACGGCGTCGACTCCGTCCGCGGCGACACCGTCCGGCTGAAGCTGATCAACCCTCTCCGGCCCGGCCTGATCACGTCGGCCGACGACGACTCGTTCTGGTACCTGATCATGCCGATCAGGCTCGCCGGCTGATCGTCGCCGAGGTCACGCTCCGCGACTTCCGGTCGTATCCCCGGCTCGAGCTCGCGCTCGAGCCGGGCCTCGTTCTCGTCACCGGCGCGAACGGCGCCGGCAAGACGAACCTGCTCGAGTCGCTGCACGTCGGGACGCAGGGCTTCTCGCCGCGCACGCGGTCGGACGCGCAGCTGATCCGCCGGGGCGCGACGGCAGCCCGGATCGAGCTCGACGGGCCGCCGCGGCGACGGTGCCCGTGTCGTGTCTCGTCGAGTCTCAGCGCGACCGAGCCGAAGCGGGCGCGCCTCGACGGCGCCGTCGCTCCGCTCGTCCGAGCAGCTCCGCGGCGAGCTCGCCACGCTCGTCTTCACCCCGGACCGCCTCGTCGTCGTCAAGGGCGGCCCGGCCGCCCGGCGCGCCTACCTCGACCGCTCGCTCGGCCGGCTCTACCCGGCGCGCGCGCACGTCCCGGTCGACTACGCGCGCCGCCGTCGGGCAGCGGAACGCCGCCCTGCGCCGGGTCGCCGCGGGCGTCTCCGAGCGCGACGTGCTCGCGCCCTGGACGGCGCAGGTCGCGGACCTCGGGCGCGATGCTGACCGCCGCCCGCCGCGACGTGATCGAGCTGCTGCAGCCGGGCTTCGCGGAGCGGGCGGGCGAGCTCGGCCTCGCCGGACGCCTCGCTCGGCTACGACGCCGAGCCGCCCACGATCACGCTGCTCGAGGAGCGGCTCGACACGCGACCTCGAGCGGGGCACGACCGGCGCCGGCCCGCACCTCGACGAGATCGCGATCCGCACCGGCGACCGCGACCTGCGCACGTTCGGCTCGCAGGGCGAGCAGCGGCTCGCCGTCCTCGCGCTGCTCCTCGCCGAGGCGGAGCTGATCGCGGCCCGCCGCCGCGTGCCGCCGCTGCTGCTGCTCGACGACGCTCTCTCCGAGCTCGACGAGAGCCGCCGCCGGATCCTGAGTGAGAGAATCGGGGTCGTGGGCCAGACGATCGTCACCGCGACGGGCGCGGAGGCGCTCCCGCTCGCGCCGGCGCAGCTCCTCCGCGTCACCCCGGGCCGCGTCGAGCGCGCCTGATGGAGCGGCTCGACGGCGCCGTCCGCGGCGCGCTGCGCGGCGCAGGCGTGCCCGACGCGGGCGCTCTCGCCGACGTGACCCGCGCGCTGGCCGGCCGTCGTCGGCGACGCGATCGCGCGCGCGGCCTGGCCGCAGCGGATCTCGCGCGACGGCACGCTCCTCGTCGCCGCGACGCTCGTCGACCTGGGCGTTCGAGCTCGGCCTGCTCGCCGACGAGATCCTCGCGAAGCTCGCCGCCGCGGTCGGAGCCGGCGCGCCGACGGCGATCCGCTTCGCGCCCGGGCCCGGTGCCCGCGCCGCCCGCGCCGCGCCTCTCGGCGCCGTCCGCCGGTCCCGCTCGAGATCGACGACGAGACCCGGCTGCTGGCCGAGGAGCTCACCGCCGGGATGAGCGACGACGAGCTCCGCGAGACGATCGCCAGAGCGGCCGCCGCGAGCCTCGCCAGGGCCGCTTCCAGCCGCCGTTTCTGATACACTGTACGTAGCCACGAAAAGCCCGATTTGCAGGGCTTTTCTCGTTGAGAGAGGTGATCTGACGCAGCGTGACCGAGACGGATTACACCGCAAAGGACATCACGGTCCTGGAAGGCCTCGAGCCGGTCCGGCTCCGGCCCGGGATGTACATCGGAACGACCGGTCCGCGCGGGCTGCACCACCTCGTCTACGAGGTCGTCGACAACGCCGTCGACGAGGCGCTGGCCGGCCGGAACGACATGGTCGACGTCACGATTCACCCCGACAACTCGATCACCGTGGTCGACGAGGGCGCCGGCATCCCGGTCGACATGATCGAGGAGCAGGGCCTGCCCGCGCTCACGGTCGTGCTCACGAAGCTCCACGCCGGCGGCAAGTTCGGCGGCGACGGCTACAAGGTCTCGGGAGGCCTCCACGGCGTCGGTGTCTCGGTCGTCAACGCGCTCTCCGAGTGGCTCGTCGCCGAGGTGCGCCGCGACGGGATGCTCTACCGGCAGGAGTTCGCCCGCGGCGTGCCGCAGGGCGACATGGAGACGGTCGGCCCGGCCGAGGGCCACGGCACGACGATCTCGTTCCTGCCCGACCGCGAGATCTTCGAGGAGACGGAGTTCTCGGCCTCGACCCTCGCGCAGCACCTGCGCGAGACGGCGTTCCTCACGCGCGCGCTTCGGATCGTGCTGCGCGACGAGCGGCCCGCCGGCACGACGCAGGAGTTCCACTACGAGGGCGGCATCAAGGACTTCGTCTCGTTCATCAACGAGTCGAAGGACCCGGTGCACAAGCACGTCGTCTACTTCGAGGGCGAGAACGACCAGGGCAACGTCGAGGTCGCGATGCAGTGGAACACCTCGTACGTCGAGTCGATCTTCACGTTCGCGAACAACATCAACACCGCCGAGGGCGGCTCGCACCTCTCCGGCTTCAAGGCGGCCCTCACCGGCACGCTCAACAAGTACGCGCGCGACAAGGGCCTCCTGAAGGAGAAGGAGGACAACCTCGAGGGCGAGGACGTCCGCGAGGGGCTCGCGACCGTGATCTCCGTCAAGCTGCGCGACCCGCAGTTCGAGGGCCAGACGAAGTCGAAGCTCGGGAACCCGTGGGTCCGCGGGCTCGTCGAGCAGACCGTCAACCAGAAGCTCGCCGAGTTCCTCGAGGAGAATCCCGACCGAGGCCCGGCAGATCATCATGAAGGCCGTCTCGGCCTCGCGCGCCCGCCAGGCGGCCCGGAAGGCCCGCGAGCTGACGCGCCGCAAGAGCGCGCTCGAGAACTCGTCGCTCCCGGGCAAGCTCGCCGACTGCTCGCTCAAGGAGGCCGACCTCTGCGAGCTCTACATCGTCGAGGGCGACAGCGCCGGCGGCTCCGCCAAGCAGGCCCGCGACCGCACCTACCAGGCGATCCTGCCGCTGCGCGGGAAGATCATCAACAGCGAGAAGAACCGGATCAACAAGGTGCTCTCGAACAACGAGATCCAGGCGATGATCACCGCGATCGGCACCGGCTTCGGCGACGAGTTCACGATCGAGAACATCCGCTACGGCCGGATCATCGTGATGACCGACGCCGACGTCGACGGCGCCCACATCCGGACGCTGATCCTCACGTTCATCTACCGCACCATGCGCGAGCTCGTCGAGGCCGGCCACATCTACATCGCCGTGCCGCCGCTCTACCACGTCAAGCTCGGCAACCAGGAGCTCTACTTCGAGAAGGACAGCCAGCTCGAGGAGCTCCTCGTCCGCGAGCGCGTGAAGGACATCGCGATCACCTCGCGCGGCGGCGAGGAGGTCTCGCTCACCGAGGCCCGCTACCAGCGCTTCGTCCGCGCCCTCTCCGAGCTCGAGGCCTGGCAGGCGAAGCTCGAGAGCGAGTACCCGACCGCGGCCCACTTCGTGATCGCCCACCGCCTCGTCGAGACCGGTGCGCTCACGGCGGCGGAGGCGGAGACGGCGATCGCGGCGATTCCCGCGAACGGCTACGAGCTCTCCGTCACGGAGCGGCTCGAGGACCGGCTCAACGTGAAGGTCGTCGAGACCGAGACCAGCGCCGCGACCCACCTCGAGCTGCCCGCCGGGCTCTTCGGCTCGCCGTCCTACGCGAACCTGAAGCGCGCGTACGAGAAGCTCGCCGAGATCGTCGGCCTGCCCGACTTCCAGCTCTCCTACGGCAAGAAGACCGCCACCGCCGAGAGCTACGCCGAGCTGCGCTCGGCCGCGCTCGAGCTCGCGAAGGAAGGCATGCAGATCAGCCGCTTCAAGGGGCTCGGCGAGATGAACCCCGAGCAGCTGTGGGAGACCACGATGGACCCGGCCCGCCGGATGCTGCTCAAGGTCGAGGTCGACGACGCGGCTGCCGCCGACGCCGTCTTCTCGATGCTGATGGGCGACCAGGTCGAGCCGCGCCGCCTGTTCATCGAAGAGAACGCAAAGGATGTGAAGTTCCTCGATGTCTGATGTGATCGAGCCCGGCAGCGCCGGGCCGCGTCGAGCCGCGCGAGCTCGAGCTCGAGATGCGCTCGAGCTTCCTCGACTACGCGATGTCCGTCATCGTCAGCCGCGCGCTGCCCGACGTGCGCGACGGCCTCAAGCCCGTGCACCGCCGCGTCCTCTGGGGCATGCACGACGCCGGCATGCAGCCGAACCGGCCCGTACAAGAAGTCGGCCTCGATCGTCGGCGACGTGATGGGGCGCTACCACCCGCACGGCGACCAGGCGATCTACGACACGCTCGTCCGGATGGCGCAGCCGTTCTCGCTGCGCTACCCGCTCGTCGACGGCCAGGGCAACTTCGGCTCGCTCGACGACGATCCGCCGGCCGCGATGCGCTACACCGAGTGCCGGCTCACGAAGCTCGCGACCGAGATGCTCCGCGACATCGACATGGACACGGTCGACTTCGGGCCGAACTACGACGAGTCGCGCAAGGAGCCGCTCGCGATGCCGGCGCGGTTCCCGAACCTGCTCGTCAACGGCTCCTCCGGGATCGCCGTCGGGATGGCCACGAACATGCCGCCGCACAACCTCGGCGAGACGATCGACGCCGTCGTGCAGCTGATCGACAAGCCCGAGGCGAACGTCGACGACCTGATGAAGCACCTCAGCGGCCCCGACTTCCCGACCGGCGCGATCATCGTCGGCCGCTCGGGCATCCGCGACGCCTACCGCACCGGGCCGCGGCCGCATCGTCATGCGCGCCCGCGCCCACATCGAGGAGCTGCGCGGCGGCAAGAGCGCGATCGTCGTCACCGAGCTGCCGTACGGCGTCAAGAAGGGCGGCGACAGCGGCGTGATCAAGAAGATCGCCGACCTCGTCAACGAGAAGGTGATCACCGAGGTCTCCGACCTCGCCGACCACTCCGACCGCTCCGGGATGCGGATCCAGATCGAGCTCAAGCGCGACGCGATCCCGCAGGTGGCGCTGAACAAGCTCTTCAAGCACACGGCCCTGCAGTCGACGTTCGGCTACAACGCCGTCGCGCTCGCCGACGGCGTGCCGCGCGTGATGTCGCTGCTCGAGATCGTGCGGCACTACCTCGACTTCCAGCGCGAGGTCGTGACCCGCCGCTCGAAGTTCGAGCTGCGCCAGAACGAGAAGCGCGCGCACGTCCTCCGGGGCTACCTGATCGCGCTCGACAACCTCGACGCCGTGATCGCCCTGATCCGCGGCTCCGACGACACCGACTCGGCCCGCCAGGGCCTGATGAGCGAACTTCGGCCTCTCCGAGATCCAGGCGCAGGCGATCCTCGACCTCCGCCTCGCGCGGCTCACCGGCCTCGCCCGCAAGGAGATCGAGGCGGAGTACGCCGACCTGCAGGAGCGGATCGCCGAGCTGCGCGCGATCCTCGGCGACCCGGCCCGGGTCGACGCGCTGATCCGCGAGGAGCTGCTCGAGGTCAAGCAGGCCTACGGCCGCCACGACGACCGCCGCACCGAGATCGTGATGGGCGAGGACTCGCTCGAGCTCGAGGACATGATCGCCGAGGAGGACATGGTGATCGCGATCACGCGCTCCGGCTACATCAAGCGGCTGCCGGTCACGACCTACCGCGAGCAGCGGCGTGGCGGCATCGGCGTGATGGGGATGGACATGAAGGACGACGACTACATCGAGCACCTCTTCGTCGCCTCGACGCACGACTACATCCTGTTCTTCACGAGCGTCGGCAAGGTCTACCGGCTCAAGGTGCACGAGCTGCCGCTCGGCTCGCGCCAGTCGAAGGGCCGCGCGATCGTCAACCTGCTGCCGTTCCGCCAGGACGAGCTCGTCCGCGCCGTGATCGCGACGCGCGACTACAAGGAGTCGAAGTACCTCGTCTTCGCGACGCAGCAAGGGCGTGATCAAGAAGACCGCGTTCCTCGAGTACAACACGCCGCTCAAGGCCGACGGGATCATCGCGCTGAAGATGCGCGAGGGCGACGAGCTGATCGGCGTGCGCCTCTCGGACGGCGACGACGACATCCTGATGGTCTCGCGCCTCGGCCAGGCCGTGCGCTTCCACGAGAGCGACGTGCGGGCGATGGGCCGCCCCGCCTCCGGCGTCGCGGGCATGAAGCTCCGCGGCGACGACGAGGTGATCGAGGTCGACATCGCCTCCGACGACGCCGACCTGCTCGTCGTGACCGAGAACGGCTGGGGCAAGCGCACGCGCGTCTCCGAGTACCCGGTCAAGGGCCGCGGCACGATGGGCGTCAAGACGGCCCAGCTCGTCGAGGGCAAGGGCCACCTCGCCGGCGCCCGGATCGTGCGCGAGGGCTACCAGGTGATGCTGATCTCCGACGCCGGCACCGTGATCCGGATGGCGGTCGACGGGATCAAGCGCTCGGGCCGCTCGACGCAGGGCGTGATCGTGACGCGGCTCCGCGAGGGCGAGCACGTCTCGACGCTGGCCCCGGTCGTCGGATCGGACGACGACGACGCCGAGCTCGTGAAGACGACCTCGGACGCTCCGGCCGCCGAGGCGCCCGACGATTCGGCTCTCGAGACGGAGCTGCTCGACGACGCCGACGAGATCGGCCCTGTCGAGGACGAGGACGAGGAGTAGAGAGCCGGCGACAGGCCTCAGCCTGCGGAGAGGCCTCAGCCGTCGCCCGCAGTTCAGCGTCGCCGTACCTTCTGCGCCAGCTTCGACAGCGCCGTCAGCAGGTCGATCGGGATCGGGAAGACGATCGTCGAGTTGTTGCTCGACCCGATCTCGAGCAGCGTCTGCAGGTAGCGGAGCTGCACCGTGATCGGCTCCTGCGCCATCACGGCCGCGGCGTCCTTGAGCCGCTCGGAGGCCTGGATACTCGCCCTCGGCCGAGATCACCTTCGCGCGCCGCTCGCGCTCGGCCTCTGCCTGACGGGCCATCGCCCGCTGCATGTCGCTCGGGATCTCGACGTCCTTGACCTCGACGACCGAGACCTTGATGCCCCACGGCGAGGTGGCGTCGTCGATGATCGTCTGCAGGATCGCGTTGATCTTGTCCCGCTCCGACAGCAGCTCGTCGAGCACGTGCTGGCCGAGCACCGACCGCAGCGTCGTCTGCGCGATCTGCGAGGTCGCGTTCATGTAGTTCTCGACCTGGACGATCGCCGCCTTCGGCTCGACGATCCGGAAGTACGCGACGGCGTTGACGCGCACCGGCACGTTGTCCTTCGTGATCACTTCCTGCGGCGGCACGTTCAGCGTCACGGTGCGGAGCTCGACCTTCACCATCCGGTCGACGAACGGGATCAGGAAGAACAGGCCGGGCCCCTTCGGCTCCGGCAGCAGCCGGCCGAGGCGGAAGATGACGCCGCGCTCGTACTCCCGCGCGACCTTGACGGAGGCGAACAGGATCACGATCACGATCAGGAGCGACGACGGCGACGCCGATCAGTGCGATGTTCACAGTGCTAGTTCCCTTCGGTGGGGTTCCCTGATCCTACGACCAGCACGAGGTCTTCTCCGACCGCCTCGACCGTGACGTGCTCGCCCGGCGGCAGCGGGCCGCCGTCCGCGCGGCGCGCCCGCCAGAGCTCGCCGTTGACGGCGACGAGCCCGTCGCGGCGCACCTCGGCCTCCTCGCCGACGAGCAGCCCGACGCCGACCTCGACGGGATTGCGGCGCGCCTGGACGATCCGCGAGAGCGCGACGCCGAGCAGGAGCACGAGCGTCCCCGCGATCGCGAGCGCGGTCCAGAGCGAGACCTGGTACGCAGGGCCCGCCGGGTCGAAGAGCATCAGCGCGCCGATCACGAACGTGACCGCACCGGCGAGCGTCAGCGCGCCGTGCGAGGTGACGAGCGCGTCGGTCACGAACAGGCCGAGCGAGAGCAGCAGCATCAGCACGCCGGCGGCCGAGACCGGCAGCACCTGGAGGCCGTAGAGGCCGACGAGCAGCGAGATCGCGCCGACCGTGCCGGGCAGCACGAGGCCCGGGTTCCAGAGCTCGACGAGGAGCCCGACGACGCCGAGCGAGAGCATCAGCGCGATGATGTTCGGGTCGATCAGGGTGTCGAGCGCCCGCTGCCAGAACGACATCTCGACCGTGTCGACGCGTCGCCCCGGCCGTGTCGCAGCGTCAGCCCCTTCGGCTGCGTCACGCGTGCCGTCGATCTCGTCCAGCAGGGCGGGCAGCGTCGGCGAGACGACATCGACGATGTTCTTCGCGGCGGCCTCGCGGGCGCCGAAGTTGGCGGCCTCGCCGCACCATCGCCTCGGCCGCCGCGGCGTTGCGCCCGTGCTCGCGCGCCAGCTCGGCGATGTACGCCGCGGCGTCGTTGACGACCTTGCGGCGGAGATCCTTCGAGAAGTCCTGGCCGTTCGTCGTGATCGGCGTCGACGAGCCGATGTTCGTCTGCGGCGCCATCGCGAGCACGTCCGCGGCCTGCGCCGATCACCGCCCCGGCCGAGTCGGCGCTCGACCCGCCCGGGCTGACGTAGACGACCACCGGCACGGGCGACGCGAGGAAGCTCTTGACGATCGCGCGCATCGAGCGTGCCGAGGCCGCCGGGCGTGTCGAGCTCGACGACGAGCGCGTCGTAGCCGCCGGTCTCTGCCCGCCGGACCTGGTCCTGGAGGTAGTCCTGGCTGACCGGGTTGATGTCGTCGTCGAGCTCGGCGACGAGCACGCGGGGAGCCGCGGCCGATGCGGGAGCCACGACGGCGAGCGCAGGTGCCACAACGACGACCGTGAGCAGAAATCCCCGCAAATGCGGCAGTCCCACGACGGTAAGGATTCTATCAGGGTGGGGTCGAATCCCTTGTGCAGGGCGGCGGTGTCCGTCACCCTGGGTCCTCGCCGTGAAGCCGCTCCTCGCCGCCATCGCCGTCGCCGCCGCGCTCGTGCTTCCCACTGCGGCAGGCGCCGGCCTCGCCTCGATCACCTTTCGGGACGTGCCGCTGAATGGCGAGCGGACGCTCGCGAGCTCGCCGGGAAGGTTCGATCTCGTCGGCGTGCGCTGGCACGGCAGCGGGACGGTGAAGTTCAGCGTCCACTCGACGACCGGCCGATGGGGAGCCTGGCTCGATGCGGCGTCCGAGGAAGAGGATCAGCCCGACGGCGGCGCGCCAGAGGCCGCTTCGACACGCGGGTGGAGGGTCGGCAACCCGACCTGGGTCGGTCCGGCGAACGGGATCCGCTATCGCGTCAGCGGCCGCGTCGCCGACCTCCGTGCGTCCTTCGTGCGGAGCCCGGAGCTGAAGATCCCGCTGCGCGCGGTCGCGTCGGCCGGCTCACCGCCGATCGTGCCTCGTGCCGCCTGGGGCGCCGACGAGTCGATCCGGCGCAACGGGCCGGAGTACGCGGCCGCGATCCGGTTCGCGATCGTGCACCACACGGCGGGCACGAACAGCTACTCGCCTTCCCAGGCAGCCGCGATCATGCGCGGAATCCAGATCTACCACGTGAAATCGAACGGCTGGAACGACATCGGTTACAACTACCTCGTCGACCGGTACGGGACCGTCTACGAGGGCCGCTTCGGAGGAATCGACAAAAACGTCGTCGGCGCGCATGCGCGCGGCTTCAATACGGGCTCGGCCGGTGTCGCCGTGATCGGCACCTTCGAGAGCGCAGGCATCCCCGCCGCGGCCGAGGCCTCGCTCGAGAACCTTCTCGCCTGGCGGCTCGACCTCGCCCACGTCGATCCGCTTTCGACGCTCTCCGCCGTCTCCGGCGGCAGCGAGCGCTACCCGGCCGGCATTCCCGTCTTCCTCCGCGCCGTCTCGGGTCATCGCGACACCGGGCCTCACCTCCTGCCCGGGGGACAAGCTCTACGCCCAACTCGGCGCGATCGCGGGCAAGACGCTCGCTGTGGGCTTGCCCAAGCTGTTCGAGCCGAAGCTGACCGGAGGCCTCGGTGGGCTCGTGCGCTTCCGTGCACGCGTTTCGGGCCGTCAATCCTGGAAGGTGTCCGTCACCGACCAGGCCGGCCTCGAGCTCGCAGCGGGGTCGGGACAGGGGCCCACCGTGGACTGGACGTGGGACGCCTCTCTCGTCACCGCCGCCGGCATCCGGTGGCGCATCGAAGTTCCCGGCGCGACGCCGATTGCCGGCACGATCGGCAAGACCGGCGCGGGCGGCGGCCCACTCGCGATCAGCGGGCTCTCGGCCGACCCCGAGACGATCAGCCCGAACGACGACGGCGCGGCGGAATCGTCGACGATCACCTACACGACCACCGCGGCCGCCACGGTGACCGCGACGCTGCTCGATGCTGTCGCCGGCCAGGTCGCGGAGCTCCTGCCGGCGACGAGCCAGGCGGCCGGAGAGCACACGCTCACCTTCGACGGGCTCGGGCAGCCGGACGGCGTCTACACCGTCGTGATCACGGCGGTGGATACGAACGGAACGTCCGTCGCACAGCAGGTCCAGATCACCATCACCAGGACGCTCGGGTCGGCGTCCCTCGCTCCTGCCGTGTTCACTCCGAACGGCGACGGCAAAGGAGACGAGCTCGAGGTGTCGTTCCAACTCGCGGTGCCGGCAACGGTGAAGCTACGCGTTCTCCGCGACGGAACATGGGTCGCGACCCCGTTTGCCGGCCCGCTCCCGGCCGGGGCCCAGAGCCTCGGCTGGGATGGTGCCAAGCGGGTGGGAGCCGCACGGGACGGCTCGTACGTCGCCGTCGTCGAGGTGACGGACACGATCGGGACATCCTCGCTCGCGCTCCCGTTCCTGAAGGACGGTCATCCCCCTGCGATCAAGCTCTTCGCGCGGCCGGCGCGGCTCTGGGTGTCGGAGGCTGCCACCGTGACGGTGCGGGTCAACGGGGCCCTGCGTCACCTCCAGGTGCGGGGGCCGGGATATCTCGCGCTGACCGGAATCTCACGCGTCCGCACGATCGTCGCCGTCGCGCGCGATGGTGCGGGTAACAAGGCGGTCTTGCGCCGCCCCTGATCGCATTGCAGGCCGGGGTCGGTGGCGTGGGCCAGTAGACTCGCCGGGTGCAACCGTCCCTGCGCTCGCGGCGCCGAATCGGGGCCGCATTGCGGCCCGAGCCACAACTTGCGTACGACCGACTCAGCGATCCCATTCTCGTGCGACGCGCCAAGGATGGAGACCCCCAGGCCCTCGAGGCACTCTGCGCCCGGCACGCGCCCCGCGTCGGCCGCCTTGCCGCGCATGTGCTCCGTGACCCCGAGGATGCGCGCGATGCGGCCCAGGATGCGCTTGCCAAGGTCTGCGTGAAGATCGGCCAGTTCCGCGGTGAGGCGGCGTTCCCGACCTGGTTGCACCGGTTGACGATCAACGCCTGCCGGGATGTCGCCGAGCGTCGCGGCGGCCGCCGCCACGAGCCGCTCGAGGCCGATGCGCGCGTGGCTCCGGGCCACACACCGGATCAGGAGGCCGAGCTGTCCGAACTGCGCGCAGACCTCCGCGACGGGCTCGCGGAGTTGCCGGTCGCTCAGGCCCGCGTGCTCGTGCTCAAGGACGCCCTCGGCTTCTCGTTCGAAGAGATCTCCGCCGCTTCCGGCATGCCTGTCGGAACGGCCAAGTGCTACGCACACCGGGGCAGGGCAGCGATGCGCGAGCTCCTGGAGACGTCGTGACTCCTGCCACTCCGTTCGGCAAGGAGGAGATCGAGCGCATCCTGCCGCACCGGGACCCGTTCCTCCTGCTCGACGAGGTGATCGAGCTCCAGCCGGGCAGGAAAGTGGTCGCGACCCGGCTCGTGCGCGCGGACGACTGGTGGTTCCCCGGGCATTTTCCCGAGCGGCCCGTCATGCCGGGGGTGCTGATCGTGGAGGCGATGGCCCAGGCCGGCGCTGTCGCGGTGCTCGTCGAGGAGGAGAATCGCGGCAAGATCGCCTTCTTCGCCGGAATCGACGACTGCAGGTTCAAGCGCATCGTCTCGCCGGGCGAGACGCTGACGCTGACGTGCGAGATCGACGCCATGCGGGGGCCTGTCGGCCGCGGCAAGGCGACGGCGACGGTCGACGGGAAGCTCGCCGCCCGCGGGACGCTGACCTTTGCGGTGGAGCGATGATCGGCTCGGCGACGGGCCCGCAGATCGGGATCACCGGGCTCGGCTCCAACGTGCCGGCGACGGTGATGACGAACGACGATCTGGCCCGCTACGTCGACACCTCGGACGAGTGGATTCTCGAACGGACTGGAATCCGCGAGCGGCGGTTCGCGACGCAGGACGAGGCGCTCAGCGACATCGCTCTCCCAGCCGTCCGGGAGGCACTCGCCGAGGCCGGTGCGGACCCGTCGGAGATCGATCTCGTGATCTGCGCCACCGTCACGCCGGACATGCTGTTCCCGACCACGTCCGCGTTGTTGGCCGACACCCTGGAGATGAGAAATGCGGCGGCCTACGACCTGCTCGCCGGCTGCACCGGCTTCATGTACGCGGTCGCGCAGGCGTACGGCATGCTGGCGGCGGGGCTCTCCAAGAAGGCGCTCGTCGTCGGTGGCGACCTGCTCTCGAAGATCCTCGACTGGGACGACCGCTCGACGCTCGTGCTCTTCGGCGACGGCGCCGGCGCGGTCGTGATGGAGCCGGTTTCGAGCGGAGGATTCCTCGGCTTCGAACTGGGCGCGGACGGCGGCGGCGGCATCCATCTCTGCTACCCCGGGAGTGGCTCGCGGCACTTCGACGACCCCAAGTCCATTCTCAAGATGAATGGGCGAGAGGTGTTCAAGTTTGCGACTCGCGTCATGGTGTCCTCGGCCGAGGCCGTCCTCGAGCAGTGCGGCAGGACGATCGACGAGGTCGACGTATACGTGCCCCATCAGGCGAACAAGCGGATCATCGACTATGCAGTCGGTAAGCTCGGCATCCCGCCGGAGCGGACGGTCGTGAACGTCGATCGGTTCGGGAACACGTCATCGGGGTCGATCCCGCTCGCGCTCGCGGATGCGCGCGCGGAGGGACGCCTCACCGAGGGCGCGCTCGTGTTGATGACCGGAATGGGCGCAGGCCTCACCTGGGGCTCGGCGTTGATCGAATGGGGAGGCTCGCCGGCCTCCGTGAAAGCCGCCTAGAGAGACCGAGGAGGACGAGATGGGCAAAGTCGCTTTCTGTTTTCCCGGCCAGGGCGCGCTCGAGGCCGGCATGGGCCGTGAGCTCGCGCAGGCCGTGCCGGCTGCGATGGAGGTGTACCGACTCGGCAGCGAGGCGTCGGGCCTCGACCTCCGGACGCTCTGCTTCGACTCGCCGCTCGAGGATCTCGTCGAGACGGAAGTGCAACAGCCCGCACTCGTCGCGACGTGTCTTGCGATTCTCGCCGCGATCCGAGCCGAGGGCATCGAGCCGGATGTCGTCGTCGGCCATTCGGTGGGGGAGTTCTCGGCCCTGGCCTCGGTGGGGGCGATGGGAACGGCGGAGGCCATCGGCCTCGTGCGCGAGCGCGGTCTCGCAATGGCCGAAGCGGCCCGCCGCCACCCTGGGTCGATGGCCGCCATCCTGGGCCTCGAGGACGAAGCGGTCGAGAACCTCTGTCGCAAGATCGTCGGCGTGTGGCCTGCGAACTACAACTGCCCCGGCCAGATCGTGATCTCGGGCGAGAACGACGCAGTCGAGGAGCTGTGCGCCGAGGCCGAAACCCTCGGCGCTCGAAGAGCCATCAAGCTGAAGGTCTCCGGGGCGTTCCACAGCCCGCTCGTCGCCCGGGCCGCAGACCGGCTTAAGCCTGCCATCGACACGATCCGCTTCCACGACCCGATTGCACCTTTCATGTCGACCGTGACCGCTCGGGTCGAGCCCGCGACACGGCTCGCCTCCCTGCTCGTCGACCAGCTGACTGCTCCGGTCAAGTTCACCCAGGCGGCGCGGGAGCTCGTCCAGGGCGGTGTCACGACGTTCGTCGAGGTCGGGCCCGGCAACGTGCTCTCCGGGCTCGTGAAGCGGATCGACAAGAGCGTCCGCGCGATCTCCGTGAACGACCTGGCGAGCCTGGAGAAGGCCCGGGAGGCCCTGTCGGCGTGAGCGGCTTCTGCTCGCTCGAGGGCAAGACTGCACTCGTCACCGGTGCCTCGCGAGGGATCGGCCGCGCGATCGCCGTCGAGCTCGCTGCGGCAGGAGCAGCGGTCGTCGTCGGCTACCGCTCCGGCCAGGAGGAGGCCGACGAGGTCGCCCGGGGGATCGGCGGTCGCGCCGTGCAGGCAGACGTCTCCGACCCCGAGTCGGCCAGGGCGCTCGTCGAAGCCGCCGGCGACGTGGACGTCCTCGTCAACAATGCCGGGCTGACCCGGGACGGTCTGCTCGCCCGCATGAGCGACGACGACTGGCGAACCGTGATCGAGACGAACCTCTCCTCCGTCTTCTACACCTGCAGGGCCGTGGCGCGGCCGATGATGAAGAAGCGCGCGGGGGCGATCGTCAACGTGTCGTCGATCGTCGGCGTTCACGGCAACTGGGGCCAGACGAACTACGCTGCCTCGAAAGCGGGGATCATCGGCTTCACGAAGTCACTCGCCCGCGAGCTCGGCAGCCGGAGCGTGCGGGCCAACGTCGTCGCGCCGGGGTACGTCCGGACGCAGCTCACCGAGGTGTTGCCGGAAGAGGCGACGAAGGCGATGCTCGACCAGACACCGCTCGGCCGCCTCGGCGATCCGGCGGACGTCGCGGGCGCGGTCCGGTTCTTGTGCTCCGACGAGGCCTCGTTCGTCACGGGCGAAGTGCTGCTCGTCGACGGCGGCCTCGGCATGTAGCCTGCTTTCCCGTGACTGACTCGAACGGCAGACGCAGGATCGTCGTCACCGGGCTCGGCGGGGTGACGTCGCTCGGGAACACGATCGAAGAGACCTGGACGGGCCTGATCGCCGGTCGCTCCGGTGCCGGTCCGATCACGCAGTTCGACTCGACGGGCTACTTCGTCCACTTCGCGTGCGAGGTCAAAGACCTCGAGGTCACCGACTACGTCGACTACAAGGCGTCGCGCCGGATGGACCGCTTCACACATCTCGCGCTTGCTGCAGCGCGCCAGGCGGAGGCGGATTCGGGGCTCGCGATCGCGCCGATCGCCGACCGCGTCGGCGCCGCCGTGGCAACCGGGATCGGCGGCCTGAAGTCGTTCGAGTCATGCGTCGAACAGTTGAACGAGCGGGGGCCCGACCGCGTCAACCCGTTCTCGATCGTGCAGATCATCCCGAACCTCGCCGCCGGCTGGGTGTCGATCGAGCTCGGCACGAGGGGGCCGCTGCTCTCCCAGTGCACGGCGTGTGCCGCCTCCAACATGGCCATCGGCGACGGGATGGATGCGATCCGACTGGGCCGGGCCGACGTGATGATCTGCGGCGGCACGGAGGCTCCGGTGACCCGAGTCAGCATCGCGGGCTTCGGTGCGATGCGTGCCATCTCGCGCCGCAACGACGATCCGGAGCGCGCTTCGCGGCCGTTCGACGGCGAGCGTGACGGCTTCGTGATGGGAGAGGCAGCGGCGATGGTCGTGATCGAAGAGCTCGAGCACGCGAGGGAGCGCGGCGCGAAGATCTACGCAGAGCTGCTCGGCTACGGCGTCTCTTCGGACGCGAACCACGTCTCGGACCCGGACCCGAGCGGCGAGAACCCGGCCCGGGCGCTGACGATGGCGTTCGCAGACGCCGGCATCGAGCCGGAAGACGTGGGCTACGTCAACGCGCACGGCACGTCGACACCGGCCGGCGACACGGGCGAGACACGCGTGCTGAAAGTGGCGCTCGGCGAGGACAAGGCCTATCGCACACCGATCTCGTCCACGAAGGGCGCCACCGGCCACTGCCTCGGTGCGGCCGGGGCGGTGGAGGCGATCTTCACGATCCTGGCGCTCCAGCGCGGCATCCTGCCCCCGACGATCAACCAGACCACGCCGGATCCGACCTGCGACCTCGACTACATCCCGAACGAGGCGCGTCGCGAGCAGGTGGAGATCGGCGTGTCGAACTCGTTCGGCTTCGGCGGGCACAACGCGTGCCTCGTCTTCCGCCGCTGGCACGACGAGGACTGAGACTCGCGTCCTCGGGGTTCGGTCACGGGAGGCGGAGCTCCAGGAACACCGTGTCCCGCCAGGACCCGTCGAGCTCGGCTATCCGCTCGCGGCGGCCGACGACGCGGAAGCCTGCGCGCTCGTGAAGGGCAATGCTCGCTGCGTTCTCCGGGAAGACGCTGGTCTGGATCGTCCAGATGCCCGCCGCGCCGGCTGCTGCCACGAGCTCGCGCATGAGGTGGCCGCCGACGCCCTGGCCGCGAGCCGTGGAGGCGACGTAGACACTGTTCTCCGCCACGCCGGCGTAGCAGGCCCGGGCCGAGACCCGCGAGAGCGCCGCCCAGCCGACGATCGCGCCGCCCGCCTCCGCGACGAGCCGGCCCTCGGGGCGCCGCGTGCCGTCGAAGACCTCCCATGAGGGTGGCTCGGTCTCGAAGGTCGCGTTGCCGGTAGCGATGCCCTCCGCCCAGATCGCCGCGACCTGTGGCCAGTCGGACTCGGTCATCTCGCGCAGTCGGACGCCATCGATCATCGTGAGCACGAGGATAGAGCTCCTACACTTCGCGGCGATGGAGATCCGCCGTCATCCGGCAACCCGCTCCTTGCGGTGGATCGCTTGAGCACGCTCCGTGCCCGCTGTCCCGCGTGTAGGACGCTCACCGCCGTCGCGGTCGACACGGGGTACCAGTGCCACAGCTGCGGCCGCGAGTTTGCGGCGGGGCTCGTGCGGGTGCCGCGCGCGTGGGGCGCGGGAGGAGATGCGATGGCCGCTGCTGCGTGGCTCGCGCTCCCCTATCCGGAGGCGGCCGTGCTCGAGGAGGCAACCCTCGAGGACCAGGTGGCCGCCCAGCGCCGCAACCTGCCGGCACTCCCGCTCGTGCTCGGGGGCTGCTGTTGTGCCCATCTCGGCGCGATCGTGAGCCTTGCGGGGCGGCCCGGGCGCATTGCGGTCGTCTGGCTCGACGCTCATGGGGACCTCAACACGGTCGACACGTCGCCGTCGGGCAACGCCTGGGGGATGCCGTTGCGACTGGCCATCGATGCGGGGGTCGTCGCGCCCGCCGACGTCGCGCTCGTCGGCGCCCGCAGCCTCGATCCGCCCGAGCTCACGTATCTCCGAGAGACCGGGATCGACGACGACGTCGACCGGGCGCTCGACGGCTGCGACCGCGTCTACGTCGCGTTCGACTGCGACGTGCTCCGGCCCGGCGAGCTCGCGGTGTTCATGCCGGAGCCCGGTGGGCCGGACCTCGCCGAGGCGGAGGCGATGCTCCGCACGATCGCCGCGAAGCGACCGCTGGCGGGACTTGGACTGACCGGATTGCGCGACGACGCCGACGCAGGGCTCGTCGCCCGGCTCGCGGCAGCAGCCGGCCTGTAACCGTCCGTGGCGGAGCCAGGTCTAAGATGGCGCAGATGTCCGCCACCGACAAGATCGACGTCTCGATCGAGCACAAGCAGGCCACGCTCGACGACGGGACGGCGAAGAAGCACCCCAACACCTGTCCCGGCTGTGGCTCGCACTACCGCGACGACGAGCTGCAGGCGCTGCTACGGGTCTGTCCGCAGTGCGGCCATCACTTCCCGGTGCGAGCGCTCGAGCGCATCGAGCAGCTGTCCGACGACGACACGTTCGTCGAAGACGAGACCTCGCTGCGCTCCAGCGATCCGCTCGGGTTCTTCGATCTCAAGCCGTATACCGAGCGCCTGGCGGAGGCCGAGGTCTCGACGGGGCTCGGGGACGCGATGATCACCGGAACCGCCCGGATCGAGAGCCTGCCGTGCCGGCTCGCCGTGATGGATTTCTCCTTCATGGGTGGCTCGATGGGCAGCGTCGTCGGCGAGAAGTTCGCCCGCGCGTGCGAGAGCGCGGCCGCAGACGCCCTCCCGCTCGTCTCGGTCTCCTCCTCGGGTGGTGCGCGCATGCAGGAAGGGATCCTCGCGCTGATGCAGCTGCCGAAGACGGTCTGCGCCCTGGAGGAGCTCCACGATTCGGGCGGCGTGATGATCTCCGTCCTGGCGCACCCGACGACAGGGGGCCTGCTGGCGAGCTACGCGTCACTCGGCGACGTGCTGCTCGCCGAGCCGGGCGCCCTGATGTCCTTCGCCGGGCCGCGCGTCGTCGCCCAGACGACGCGCGAGAAGCTGCCGGACGATTTCGGCCTCTCCGAGTCGAACCTCCGGTTCGGCCACATCGATCGCATCGTGCCTCGGCCCGAGCTGCGGCCCGTGCTGGCTCAGCTGCTCCGTCTGTTCCGGCGGGGCACGTGACGACCGATGCCGAGCTCGGGCTTCGCGATCGCCTCGCCAAGCTGAGCGGCGTCAAGCTCCTCCGCGGAACCCGGCTCTCCGCGGAGCTCGAGCGCTTGCAGCGCCAGCTCGAGCGGCTGCAGGACGACACCTCGGACGAGGAGATCTGGCAGCGAGTCGAGCTCGCCCGTCATCAGGAACGGCCGTACACGCTCGATTACGTGGAGCGGATCCTGGAGGACTTCTTCGAGCTCCACGGTGACCGCGGCCGGATGGACGACCACGCGATCGTCGCCGGCATAGGCAAGCTCGACGGTCGCACGATCGTGCTGGTCGGTCACCAAAAGGGGCGTGACCTGAAGGAGCGTACGAGCCGCAACTTCGGGATGGCCTACCCCGAGGGATATCGGAAGGCGATGCGCGCGATGGAGCTCGCCGATCGTCACCGCTTCCCGTTCGTCACACTCGTCGACACTCCGGGTGCGTATCCCGGCGTCGCAGCCGAGCAGCACGGGCAGGGAGGCGCAATCGCCCGCTCGCAGGCGGTCATGGCCCGGCTCGGTGTTCCGAGCGTGTCGGTCGTGATCGGTGAGGGCGGCTCGGGCGGGGCCGTGGCGATCGCGGTGGCCGATCGAGTCCTGATGCAGGAGAACTCGATCTACTCGGTCATCTCTCCCGAGGGATGCGCCGCAATCCTCTGGCGCGACGCATCCCAGGCGAAGAAGGCGGCCTCGGCATTCAGGCTCGATGCTGCGCATTGCCTCGATCTCGGCGTGATCGAAGGGATCGTGCCCGAGCCGGAAGGTGGGGCCCAGACCGATCTCGACGGCGCGGCCGTGCTCCTCCGCGAGTCGCTCGTCTCGCACCTCCACGAGCTCGACGGGATCCCGCCGGACACGCTTCGCCGCACGCGCCGTGCGAAGTTCCGCGCCATGGGCGTCTTCGCCTAGCGGTGCGGTCTCTCCACACTTTCCACAGGCTTATCCCCGGCTCGTAAATCCGGGATTTGCAGGGATAACACCCTGTGTGTGACGAACCTGTTAAGGAGCGGCCAGCAGGGGCGGCTGGTGTCGCCCCCGGCTGGCGACGGGATTCGGCGATCATGGTGTTCGTGTCCACCGAGGCCTATCGCCGTAAGCGTGACCCTGCGCGTACGCCGGAGCCGTTCGGCGACGGCGGACAGCCGGGCAAGGAGCCGCGGTTCGTCGTCCAGCGGCACGCCGCCAGGCGCCTGCATTACGACTTTCGGCTCGAGCGTGACGGGGCGCTCGCGAGCTGGGCTGTCCCGAAGGGGGTGCCGCTCGCACCCGGAGAGCGCCATCTGGCCGTGCACGTCGAGGATCACCCGCTTGCGTATGGTGACTTCGAGGGCGAGATCCCTGCGGGCCAGTACGGAGCCGGCACCGTGGAGATCTGGGATCGCGGCACGTACGAGCTCGTCGAGGAGAAGAAGGACGGCGGGCTCACCGTTCGCCTCCACGGTGCGCGGCTCGAGGGCCTGTGGACACTCGTCCCGGCCGCCCTCGACGGCGATCCGCGCAACTGGTTGCTCTTACGGAAGGACGGGGGAGGCGCAGCGGGGAGCTACTCGCCGATGCTGGCGACTTCGACCGACGCGCTGCCGAGCGGTCCCGGTTGGGCCTTCGAGCCGAAATGGGACGGCTTCAGGGCGATCGCCAGCATCGTCGGCGGCGAGGCGACGTTGCGGAGCAGGAACGACAACGATCTCACCGCCCGTTTTTCGACCGTCGCGAAGGCGATCGGCCCCGCCGTCAGGACACCGTCGGCTGTGCTCGACGGCGAGATCTGCGCACTCGACGAGGAGGGACGCTCCGGCTTCGGGCTGCTGCAGCAGGGCTCGGGCACGCTCGTCTTCGCCGTCTTCGACGTACTCGAGCGCGATGGTGAGCCGTTGCTCGATCGCACCTACCTCGAGCGCCGTGCCCTGCTGTCCGAGCTCCTCGAGCCTGCGGCCGGCGGCGTCCTGCTGTCGCCCTCGTTCGACGACGGCGCCGCGCTCGAACAGGCGGCGCGCGAGCATGGGCTCGAGGGCGTCCTGGCGAAGCGGGTCGACTCGACCTACCAGCCCGGCCGCCGCTCGCCCGATTGGCGCAAGTTGAAATTGAAGCAACGCCAGGAGCTGGTCGTTGCGGGATACACCCGCGGCAAGGGCCGGCGGAGCAACGGGATCGGCTCGCTCGTCCTCGGAGTACATGACGCCGACGGGCTTCGCTATGCCGGCAACGTCGGCACCGGGCTGACGGACGCGGAGCTCGACCGCCTCGAGCGCCTGCTGCGACCGATCCGTCGAGCGGACTCACCGTTCGGCGTCGTGCCGAAGCTCCCCCGTGTCCGGCGCGACGATGTGACCTGGGTCGAGCCCACTCTCGTGGCCGAGGTCGAATTCGCCGAGTGGACTCGCGATGGTCGGCTTCGCGCGCCTGTGTACCTCGGGCTGCGCGACGACAAGGCGGCCGCCGACGTCGTGGCGGAGCTCGTGCCCGTCGCGCCGGAGATCCGGCGAGGCTCACGGATGCTGAAGTTGTCCAACCTGGACAAGCCGTTCTGGCCCGACGAGGGAATCACCAAGGGAGACCTGCTCGCGTTCTACCGCGACGTCGCAGCCGTCCTCGTACCCCACCTCCGCGGCCGCCCGTTCACGATGAAGCGCTACCCGGACGGCTGGGAGGGCAAGCATTTCTTCCAGAAGGACGCCCCGAAGCACATGCCCGAGTGGATCCCCCGCGCACGGTTCCCTGCCTCGACGCGTGACGGTGAGACGCGCATGATCGACTACGCGCTCGTCGACGACGACCTGGCGTTGTTGTGGATGGTCAACATGGGCTGCATCGACATGAACGCCTGGAGCTCCCGCGTCGAGCGCCCGGAGAAGCCCGACTGGGTGATCTTCGACCTCGATCCATCGGAGGACGTCGGGTTTCCGGAGGTGATCGAGGTGGCGTTGCTCGTCAAGCAGATCCTCGACCTCGTCGGGCTCGAGAGCTTCGCGAAGACGAGCGGCTCCCGCGGGATCCACGTTCTGGTGCCGATTGCGCGCCGCCACGGCTATGACGAGACGCGAGCATTCGCCTCGGTCGTCGCTGGCGCTCTCGCACGCGCACATCCCGGGCTCGTGACGACCGAGTGGACGAAGCGCAAGCGACGCGGCGTGCTCGTCGACGCCAACCAGAACGGGGCCGGGAAGACGACTGCGTCCGTCTACTCGGTTCGCCCTCGGCCCGGGGCGCCCGTCTCGGCTCCGCTCGCCTGGGACGAGGTGCGCGAGGGACTCGATCCTGGAGCGTTCACGATGGACGAGGTCCGGGTCCGCGTCGCCCGTCACGGCGACCTCTTCGCACCCGTGCTGGCGCTGCGTCAGTCGCTCGGAGCCGCCCTGCGCTCCCTCGGCTGATCGTGGCACCGCTCGCCGGGCGAGCGGCTGCCGGTCACGGCTCGAGCCCGGCAGGATGCCCGAGGCTCGACAGCTCGGCGATGTCCCGCCGGAAGAAGAGCGACGTCGTCCAGTCGGCGACGACGCGGAGCTTGCGGCTGAGGAGCGGAAGCGCGTAGAGGTGATACGAGCGCGCCACGAACCAGCCCGGGAAGCCCGACAGGTGGATCCCCATCACGTCCGCGATGCCCTTGTAGCGACCGAGTGTCGCGACCTGCCCGAGCATGCGGTAGGCGTAGGGCCGAGGTGGACCGCTCAGGTTCTTCGCGAGCCGGCGCGCCTGGCGCAAGGCGTGCTGGCAGGTCGGCGGATCCGTGCTGCCCGGGGGTGCGGGCGTTGGGCACCGCGGCGCAATCGCCGAGCGACCAGACGTCCTGGTGGCCCTCGACGCGGAGGGTCTCGTCGACCCGGACACGCCCACGGTCGTCGAGCGGCAACCCGAAGTCGTTCAGCAGCGGCGAGGCCTTCACACCGGCCGTCCAGACCAGGGTGCGGGTGGGCACGACGGTCCCGTTGGAGAGGACGGCGGTTTCGCCGTCGTAGGACGCCAACGTCTCGCCGACGTGGATCTCGATTCCGCGGCGCTCGAGCCGGCGCGCGGCGTACGCCCCCAGGCGCCGTGGGACCTCGGGCAGGATCGCCGGAGCCGCATCGACGAGCACCCACCGCTGGGGTGTGTTGCGCAAGCTCGGGTAGTAGCGCAGGGCCGCCCGCGCGAGATCGTTGAGCTCCGCGAGCGCCTCGACTCCCGCGTAGCCGGCTCCCACGAAGACGAAGCCGAGCTCCGAGGGAGGGCCGCCCGCCGCGGCAGCCTCCAGCCGCTGGAGGACGTGGTTGCGGAGGGCAATCGCATCGGCGAGATCTTTGAAGCCGCGGCCGTGCTCGACGAGCCCTGACACGGGAAAGACGCGCGTCACCGCGCCGAGCGCCACCACGAGCCGGTCGTAGGAGAACTCGGCCGGACCGGCGATCGTGTCGGCCTCGACCGTGCGAGCGCCGACGTCCAGTGACGTCGCGCGCCCGAGCACGAGCTCTGCATGGGGGCACATCTGCCGGAGCGGCACCACCACGTGCCGCGGCTCGAGCGTGCCGGAGGCCGCCTCGGGGAGAAGGGGGGTGTAGAGCATCGAGCTCTCCGGCGAGACGATCGTGGCGCCGCGCTTCCCGACCAGCCGCGCGACGTAGGCCCCGGCAAACCCTCCGCCGAGCACGAGCGTCCCTCCTGCCGCGTGTCGTTGCATTCCCCGATGCTGGCGGCCGGTGGGCGCCGGGTCAAGGCAGTGCGCGCATCACGGTGGGAGGCGCGAACGTTGACGGTCTCCTCTCTTACCTCTCACAATGCTTATCTGTTATATATGCAATTCGAATATCTCGACTAACCCTGTGGACAAGCTTCTCTAGGAGGACGCTCAATGCGCGCACGCGTAGGATTCTGGTCTCTCATGCTCACCGCCCTGGCCGCGGCCGTGCTCGCGGCGTCGGCATCCGGGGCCAAGCAGGACGTGACGTTGAACCTGGTCGCATACTCGACGCCGCGGCCGGTGCTCGACAAGCTCATCGCCGCGTTCAAGGCGACGCCGCAGGGCGCCGGGATCAACATCAAGGCCTCGTACGGTGCGTCATCGG
The DNA here is from genome assembly GCA_963799905.1 of uncultured Thermoleophilia bacterium. Lineage (GTDB taxonomy): Bacteria > Actinomycetota > Thermoleophilia > Gaiellales > Gaiellaceae > Gaiella. Next base: position 33,192 of record CAWCYU010000003.1, on the reverse strand, counting down.
CCCAGGGTCAAGCAGTCGCGAACGGCCTCCCTGCCGACGGCGTCATCCTCAACACGGGCAACGACATCAACAACCTGGTCGACAAGGGCCTGATCAACAAGAACTGGGACAAGCAGAGCTACAACGGCGTCGTCTGGCATTCCGTCGTCGTGTACGGGCTCCGCAGCGGGAACCCCAAGAAGGTCAAGGGCTGGAATGACCTGCTGAAGTCGGGGGTCCAGGTCGTGACCGTCAATCCGTTCACGGGCGGGATCGCGAAATGGAACATCCTCGCCGCCTACGTTGCGCAGCGGCGGCTCGGGAAGACCGACAAGCAGGCGATCTCCTACCTGGAGACCTTCTACAAGAACAATGTCGTCTCGCAGGACTCGTCGGGATCGAACGCGACGAACACGTTCCTCTCGGGCAAGGGCGACGTGCTCCTCACCTTCGAGAGCGAGGCGATCAACGGCAAGATCCCGTTCGTCATCCCCCGCCAGACGATGTTGATCGACATCTATATCGCCGGTCTCCAGAACAGCGAGCACAAGGCCGAGTGGAACGCGTTCTCGCGCTACCTGAAGACGTATCCGGCGCAGAGAGATCCTCGCTGACAACGGGTACCGCCCGGTCGACAAGAAAGCACTCACCGAGGCCGGCACCAAGTACCCGGTCCGCCCCGGCCAGACGACGATCACCAGCCCGCTCCTCGGCGGCTGGCGCGCGGTCGACAAGAAGTGGTTCGATCCGACCAACAGCATCATGCAGAAGATCGAAGCCTCGCTCGGCGTCTCGACCGGCTAGCAACGTGTCGGCAAGCAGCATCACGGACGCGCCGGGCCTCCCGGCGCCTGCCGCCCGTCACAGGGAGAGGGTCTCGTCGGCCCTCTCCCTGCAGGTGGGCCTCGTCACGACGTTCCTTCTGATCATCGTCGTGTTGCCGATCGCCGCCGTTGCCTCGAAGGCGTCCGATCTCGGCTGGTCGGGGTTCTGGCACGTCGTCTCGTCGGCAGAGGCCGTCTCCGCCCTCAAGCTGACGCTCGCGATGTCGGGGCTCGCGGTGCTCACCACCGCGGTGTTCGGGACGATCATCGCGTGGGTGCTCGTCCGGGACTCGTTTGCCGGCAAGTCGGTGCTCAACGCGATCATCGACCTCCCGTTCGCGCTGCCGACGATCGTTGCGGGGCTCGTCATCATGGCGCTGTACGGCCCGCGGACGCCGATCGACTTCACGGTCGCGGGGCATCATTTCGACGGCAATGTGACGTTCACGAGGGGTGCGATCTACCTCGCGCTGCTCTTCGTGACGCTCCCGTTCGTCGTCCGCTCCGTGCAGCCGGTGCTGATCGAGCTCGACGAGGAGCTCGAGGAAGCGGCGCGGTCGCTCGGCGCGAGCGAGTTCACCACGTTCCGGCGGGTCGTCTTTCCGACCATCTTGCCCGGGATCCTCTCGGGCGTCGCGATGGCCTTCGCGCGCGCGGTTGGCGAGATCGGTGCGATCGTCCTCATCGCGGGCAATCTTCCGTTCAAGACGGAGGTTGCGTCGGTCTTCCTCTTTCACCGGATCTCCCAGGACCCCGAAGGCTCGGCAGCCGTCGCTGTTGTGCTCCTCCTGGTCTCGTTTGCCGTGCTGCTCGGGATCGGCGGACTTCGCTGGTTTGTGACGAGGCACGAGCGTGGGTAGGCTCTCGCTCCGATTCGTCGCGCTCGGCTACCTGGCGCTGATCCTGGTCGGGCCGATCTTGATGATGGTGTGGCGCACCACCGAGGACCTGGACGGCGCCTGGACAGCGATCTCCGATCCCGACACGATCTCGGCGTTCAAGCTCACGCTCATGGTCACGGCGATCGCGGTCGTCGTGAACACGGTCTTCGGGATCCTCTGTGCGCTCCTGATCGTTCGCGGCAAGATCCCCGGCCGGGGCTTCCTCAACGCCTTCGTCGACCTTCCCCTCTCGCTCTCGCCGGTGATCGTGGGCTTCGCGCTCGTCTCGCTGTACAGCGCCCAGGGCTGGCTCGGCTGGTTCCAGCGGAACGGCTACGAGATTCTCTTTGCGACGCCGTCGATCGTGCTCGCCACGATCTTCGTCACGTTGCCGTTCGTCGTCCGCGAGGTGGTTCCAACCCTTCGCGAGATCGGCACGGAGCAGGAGCAGGCCGCGCAGACGCTTGGGGCATCTGGCTGGCAGACGTTCTCGCGCGTCACCCTGCCTGCGATTCGTTGGGCGGTCATCTACGGCGTCGTCCTCACGGCCGCGCGGGGGATCGGCGAGTTCGGCGCGGTTGCGGTCGTGTCCGGCAACTTTGCGGGTCAAACGCAGACGGCCACGCTTCGGGTCGAAGACGCCTACCAGTTCGCCTACGGCAACTACGCGCCCGCCTACGGCATTGCCTTCGTCCTCGCGGCGACAGCGGTCATCATTCTCATCGCCATGATCTTCCTCCAACCGAAGGAGTCCCGGTACTGATGTCGATCTCGGTCAGGCGCATCACCAAGCGCTTCGACGACTTCGTCGCGCTCGACGACGTCTCCGTGGAAGTCAGGCCCGGATCGCTGACGGCGCTCCTCGGTCCCAGCGGCAGCGGCAAGTCCACGCTGCTGCGGATCATCGCCGGACTCGAGACGGCCGACCAGGGCGCCGTCTTCATCGACGACAAGAACGTCACCGGCCGCCCCCCGCAGGAACGCGGAGTCGGCTTCGTCTTCCAGCACTACGCCGCCTTCAAGCATATGACCGTCTACGACAACATTGCGTTCGGCCTCAAGATCCGGAAGCGGCCCAAGGCCGAGGTCCAGGAGCGGGTCAACCAGCTCCTGAAGCTCGTCCAGCTCGAGGGTCTCGCGAAGCGCTATCCCGCCCAACTCTCCGGCGGGCAGCGGCAGAGGATGGGGCTGGCCCGCGCGCTCGCGATCGATCCGGCCGTGCTTCTCCTCGATGAGCCCTTCGGGGCGTTGGACGCTCAGGTGCGGGCGGAGCTTCGCGATTGGCTCCGCCGCCTCCACGACGAGACGCACACGACCACGGTGATCGTCACGCACGACCAGGAGGAGGCGATGGAGGTCGCCGACCAGATCGTCGTCATGAGCCAGGGGCACGTCGAGCAGATCGGCGCGCCGCGGGACGTGTACGAGGAGCCGGCCAACGAGTTCGTGATGACGTTCGTCGGTCAGGCGCACCAGATCGAGGGCAACTTCGTGCGGCCCCACGACCTCGAGGTGACGCTGGTGCCGAACGGCTCGACACGGGAGGTGATGATCGACCGCATCGTTCACCTGGGGTTCAACGTCCGCCTCGATCTCCTCGATACCGACGGCGAGCGGCTCTCGGTGCAGACGACCCGGGACCACGCCGAACTGAACGAGTTCGCTCCCGGCCAGATCGTCTACGTCAAGCCCACCCGGCACACGACCTTCGCGTAGCCGGTCAACTCTCCGCACCGGAGTCGCCCACAGCGCGGCCGCGCTCCGCGAGGTCGGCGAGCGTGGTCTGCTCGAGCACTCCTCGCATCGCGGTGCGGAGATCGATCCACACGCCACGGAGGGGCGCTGCGCGGCCGGCGTAGGTGATCGCATCGGGGCTCTCGCCGCGCACGCTCGCGATCGGGCCTTCAACCGCCCGGATCACGTCTGCGACGGTGATCTCGGCCGGATCGCGCGCGAGCCTGTAGCCACCCTCCGCTCCGCGCTGGCTCGCGACGAGGCCGCCGTGACGCAGGTCGACGAGGATGTTCTCGAGGAACTTGTGCGGGATGGACTGCAATGCCGCAAGCCGCTCGCCCTTGATCTGCTCCGGGGCGACGACTGCCAGCTCGATGGCGGCACGAATCGCGTAGTCGGCTTTGGCTGAGACGCGCACCGCGTCATTCTTGCGCCTCGCTCGCCGTCTCGCTCGACCTGCGGACGAGGAACGCCCGCTCCGGCCCGTGCTCGGTGAGGGCGATGGCCCGGAGGTACGCCTCGTGCGCCTCGGGGAAGCGCCCGCTGCGCCGCAGAAGGTCGGCCCTCGCGGCGTGGAAGTGGCGGTAGCCGTCGAGCCCCGCCAGGCCGTCGATGAGCATCAGTCCTCGCTCGAGGTCGCCGGCGAGAGCGACGGCGACCGCGTGGTTGAGTCGTGCGACAGGCGAGGGATCGAGCCGCAGCAGGGCGTCGTAGGCCGCGACGATCGTTGCCGGGTCGGATCCCTGGGCGTGACCGGCGGCGATCGCGGCCTGGAGCTGGTAGGGGCCTGGGCGCCTCTGCGCCTGTGCGCGGGCCAGCATCCGGAGCCCCTCGTCGATCGAGCGGGCGTCCCAGCGCGTCCGGTCCTGGTCGGCGAGGAGGACTAGCTCACCGTCTGCCGACAGGCGGGAGTCCCGCCGCGAGTCCTGCAGGAGCATCAGCGCCAGGAGGCCGTAGGCCTCGGGCTCGTCGGGCATCAGGACGCAGAGGAGCTTCACGAGCCTGATCGCTTCAGCGCAGAGGTCGTGACGGACGAGGGAGGTGCCGCGACTGGCTGCGTACCCTTCGTTGAAGATGAGATAGAGGACGCGCAGGGCGGCGGCAAGGCGATCCGGCAGGATCGCGTCCGCCGGCACGCGAAAGGGGATCCCGGCCGTCCTGATCTTGCGCTTGGCGCGGACGAGGCGCTGTGCCATCGCCTGCTCCGGCACGAGGAACGCCGCGGCGATCTCCGGCGTCGTCAACCCGCCCACCTCGCGCAGCGTGAGGGCGATCTGGACGTCGGCGGCAAGTGCGGGATGGCAGCACGTGAAGACGAGCGCGAGCCGCTCGTCGGGCAGCGAGCTCACCTCGTCCGGCTCCACGGGCAGCGCTTCGAGCCTCGCGAGCAGCGCAGTCTTGTCGGCCAGGACGTGGTCACGCCGGATCCGGTCGATGGCGCGATTGCGGGCCGCCGTCACGATCCAGGCGCCGGGGTTCTCCGGCACGCCCGTGCGCGGCCAGCGCTCGAGCGCGGTCGTGAATGCATCCTGCACCGCGTCCTCGGCCCGTTCCAGGTCGCCGAGGACGCGGGTCAGGATTGCGACGCACCGCGGCCATTCCTCTGCGTAGACCGCGGCGAGCCGATCGCTCACCGGGTTACGAGTGGCCTGATCTCGAGCGTCCCGTACTCGGCCGCGGGAACGAGGGCGGCGAGCCTGATCGCCTCGTCCAGGTCGGGCAGCTCGGTGACGAAGATTCCGCCGAGCGCCTCTTTCGTCTCGGCGAAGGGGCCGTCGGTGACGAGCGTCCTGCCGTCGACGACACGCACGACCTTGGCCTCACAGGCGGCGGCGAGCTCACGGCCCACCACGTTGGGATCGGCCTTGCCCATCTCGTCGAAGAGGGTGATCCACTTCGGCATCGACTCGGCCCGGCGACGCACTGCCTCGTCCTCCGGCAGGTCTTCCCAGGATGACTGGTCGCTGTAGACGAGCATCGCGTACTTCATGCCGCCGCCTCCTCGTCCACGTGCACTGGTCGAACCTCGATCGCGCCGCCGTTCCAGGCGGCCGGGATCTTCGCAGCCCAAGCGAGGGCGTCATCCAGCGAATCGCACGAGAAGAGGTAGTAGCCGCCGAGCGACTCCTTCACCTCGGCGTACGGCCCGTCGGTGACGAGCGCCTCACCGTTCCGCACGCGAACGCTGGTCGCCGCGGACGTCTCCTCGAGCTCGCTCGCGTCGACGAGCGCCCCGGCCGCCTGGGCGTCGCGAGAGACGGCCACGTACCCCTCGTATGCTTCCGCCCGCTGGGCCTCCGAGAGGTGCTCCCACGCGTCCGGGCTGCCGTAGACAAGTGCCAAGAACTCCACCCTTGCTCCTTCCGTCGTCGTTACACGATTGCACGATGACGACGAACGACGTGCGGGGAAATCGACAGGTGTGCCTCAGGTGCCCGCCGCGAGGCCGAAAAAGCGCTCGCAGCCGTCGAACCCCTCGATCTGAGCGGGCTCTCGGGCAGAAGCCTCCCAGTGCTCGCGTGGCAGGCGGAACAGGTGCGCGTCGACGGACCGGTTGCGAGCGCGGTCGCGGCGGACGCCGTTTCGTAGGTAGCCGAGCTTCTCCGAGACGCGGATCGATCCATGGCTCGTCGCGAACGCTCCGGTGATCGCGAGGTCGGCGCCGAGGGTGTGGAATCCGAACTGCAGCACGGCGGCACGCATTTCGGTCCCGATCCCCCGGCCGTGCCGGTGGGCCGAAAGCCAGGAGCCGGTACCCACCGTCCGCAGGACGGGAAAGTCCTCCGCTGTCAGCTGCTGTACGCCGACCGGCGAGCCGTCGAGGAGGACGGCGAACGGGAGTGCCCAGCTGTCGGCGGTCCACCGCCCGCGCTGCAGCCAGAAGTACCGAGCGAACCCTGATTCCCAGTCCTCCTCCGAGCGGTCGGTCCAACCGTTGCGAAACGGCGTGTGGGACGGGTCGTGAACCCCTTCCCGGGCGACGCGGGCAAGCTGGGGGATCAGCTCGTCGTCCACCGGACGGAGCTCGAGCCGCGGCGTTCTGATCCTGATCCCGAACAGCGGCCATGCCTCCTGCGCCGGCGCCTGCCGCGTGGCCGGGTCGAGCGACACCGTCATGGCTCGAACGCGACGTCGCCATAGCTCCGGTGTGTCCGTCGGAGCACGCCTCCCGCATCCGCCTCGTAGTGCCCCATGCCTCGGAGAGCGGGCGAGTAGACGTGGAGCGACGTGGCTGGGTGGATGCCGAGATGCCGCACTCCGTGAACGTGGCCGCCGTCGAATCCGCGGCTCGTCCCGGACAGCACCCGGTGCGCCTCGGTGCGGAGGGCGCCACCACGATCGACCCGGAGCACGTCCTCCACGAGGGCGCCCTCACACACGTAGAACGCACCGGCCGAGCGGTCGTGGTCGTGCAAGCCCGTCTCCTGCGCGTCGAGCCAGCAGATCAGCCAGACGTCGAGGGCGTCGCGGCGGTGCAAGAGGACGCTGAGGCGCTCGTGCTGTTCGTGCCGGGCGTGCGGAGCCCAGATCCACCGCTCGCGGCCGATGCGCCGCGCGAGCCGGCGGAGCTCGTTCGGGTCGAGCGCGCGATCCCCGTCGAGCCGCACGTCGAGCCAGCGGGAGAGCTGCGCAGCGTCGAGCGGAGCCAAGACCTCGGTCATAAGCGGTCCTCATTTCTGATATACGACTTTGTCGATCAGAATAGTAGACAAAGCACCGCCCTTGCCACGTCAACCCGCGTCGGTCATCCGCTCCAGGAGCAGCGACGCGGCGGCCTTGTCGAGCATGTCGTTCAGGTTGCCGCACTTCGGGCTCTGCACGCAGGAGGGGCATCCGTTGGTGCACGGGCAGCCCGCGAGCAGGCGCGCAGTGTCCGCCACCCAGCCGTCGAAGCAATCGAAGCCACGTTCGGTGATCCCGACTCCCCCGGCGTGGCCGTCGTAGACGAAGACGGTCGGGAGCCCGGTCTGGAAGTGGATGTTCGTGGAGAGGCCGCCGATGTCCCACCGATCGCACATCGCCCACAGGGGCAGCAACGAGATGAGCGCATGCTCGGCCGCATGAAGCGCGCCGAGGAGCTTCGGCATCTCCTCGAGCCCCTCCAGGAGGCTCTGGGAGGGACAGAACCAGACGGCCTCCGTCTCGAAGGTCACCTCCGGCAGGATCAACGGCACGACCTCGAGCGTCGAGCCGTCACCGATCGCCTTTCGCTGATAGGCGATCACCTGCTCGGTGACCGAGACTCGGCCGAATTGCAACTCGACACCGGCGACACGTCCGCCCCGGAGCGGCTGCTCGATCGCCGTCTGGGTGTCCTTCTGAACCTGGGTGTACCAGTCGACCCTGGCCGGCTCGACGACAGCGGTGCGGGTGACGCCGTCGAGCTCACGAACCAGGTACTGCTCACCGAGGTGAAGGTAGATCGCTCCCTCGTGGACGGTGGAATACGCTCGGTCGCGCTCTGCGAGCCCGAGGACGGATCCGGTCGCCGCATCGACGATGGTGAAGGAATCACGGTCGCCGGAGCGGAGGGAGAACCGTGCCGCGGGCGTGTCACGCCCCTTCCAGACAAACCCTGCGGGCGTGCTCTCGAGCTCCGGGAGCACCGCCGCCCGCCGGAGCGCCTCCGGCCCGAGGGTCTCCGTGTCGTCGGCCGACAGCGGTCCCTCGTAGGCTGCCGCGTACACGTGGGGGTCGAGAATGCGCGGATTGGCGTGGTCGAGGCGCGTTGCCTCGACCCGCCGCTCGAGCAGGGCCTCCGGCTCGCGCATGAAGAACTGGTCGAGTGCGTCGTCGCTCGCGACGAGAACGGCCAGGCCGTGGCTGCGGCGGCCGGCCCGCCCCCATTGCTGACGTAGTGACGCGACCGTGCCGGGGAAGCCCACCGAGATCGCACAGTCGAGCTCACCGATGTCGATTCCGAGCTCGAGCGCGTCGGTTGCCGCCACCCCGAGGAGCTCGCCGTCCATCAAGCGGCGCTCGATCTCACGCCGCTGCGCAGGCGTGTAGCCCGCGCGGTAGGGAGCGAGCCGAGCCGCCGTTGCGACGTCGACGCGGTCGGTCGTGAAGCGGTGGATCAGCTCTGCCGCCTTGCGGCTCTTCGCGAAGCAGATCGTGCGCAGCCCGCGGGACACGAGTCCCGCCATCAGGAGAGATGCTTCGGAGAGCGCGCTGGCGCGAATGCCGAGTTCGGGATCGAGGAGCGCCGGGTTCCAGAGGACGATGTCGCGCTCCGGCCGGGCGGACGAGTCGCTCTCGACGACGGCCGCCGGGCGGCCGGTCAGCGCGAGTGCGAGCTCGCCGGGGTTCGCAATCGTGGCCGAGGCAAGGAGGAACTGCGGTTCGGCGCCGTAGGCCCGGGCCAGCCGGAGCAGGCGCCGGAGCACGTTCCCGACGTGCGAGCCGAAGACGCCGCGATAGACGTGCGCCTCGTCGACGACGACGTAGCGCAGGTTGTGGAGCACATCGCCCCAGCGGTCGTGATTCGGAAGGATTCCGACGTGCAACATGTCGGGGTTCGTGAGGATCGCGTTCGCCGCCCGTCGGATCTGTGGGCGCCGCTCGGCCTCGGTGTCGCCGTCGTAGATCGCGGGCCGTAGCCCGGGGAGGTGAAGCTGGGCGAGGCCTCGGGCTTGATCTTGCGTCAGCGCCTTCGTGGGGTAGAGGTACAGAGCTCGTGCGGTCGGATCACCGGCGATCGCATCGAGGACCGGGAGGTTGAAGGCGAGCGACTTTCCGGAGGCCGTGCCCGTGGTCACGATCGCGTCCTCGCCACGCGCGGCTGCCTCCCACACCTCGGCCTGATGGCGAAAGACGCCCGTCACACCACGCGCGGTGAGGGACTCGCGCAGCCTGATGCCGACGTCCGGAAGAGGCTCGAGGCGGGCCGCGCGCGACTGCTCGGTACGGCGAAACGCGAGCTCCTCGCCCGAGAGCAGGTCGTCCCAGCGGCGCGCCAACCCCTATGCCCCGAGATACGGGGCGAACGTGCGCGCGTAGCGGGTCTTGCCGTGCGGGCCGACGACCGTCTCGCGCGCCTCGCCGTCGGCGAACAGGATCACGGTCGGGATCGAGAGAACGCCGTAGCGCGAGGGCGTGGCGAGGTTGGCGTCGATGTCGAGCGTGACCAGGCGCACTCGCCCGGCCGCGCCCGCCGCGATCTCGGCCAGAGCGGGCTCGATCGCCTTGCAGGGCCGACACCAGGGGGCCCCGAACTCGACGATCACGGGCACCTCGCTCGCCAGCACCTCGTGGGCGAACGTCGCATCCGTGACCTCGTTCATGCCTCGAGTCTAGAGACGACGGTGAGGGAAACCGCGAAGAAATCGTATCGCGGGCTGCCCGTTCCGCCTCACAGGCGGCCGCGCAGAGCCCGGAAGCGCAGAGCAGGCACCTGGAGGATCGCCTCGACGACGATCGAGCCGTCCATCTTGGACTCGCCGACGCGGCGGTCGACGAAGGTGATCGGGATCTCGACGACGTCGAATCCGGCCCGCAGCGCGCGGTACGTCGTCTCGATCTGGAATCCGTACCCCTTCGACGCGATCGCGTCGAGGTCGATCGCCTCGAGCACGGCTCGCCGGAAGCACTTGAACCCACCGGTCAGATCCCTGACGCCCACCCCGAGAATCGTTCGCGCGTAGAGGCTGCCCCCTCGTGAGACGATCGTGCGGCCCGCGCCCCAGTTGACCGTGCCTCCACCGTCGATCCAGCGCGAGCCGAGTCCCACGTCGGCGCCCGCCTCGCAGGCTGCGATGAGGCGAGGCACGTCCTTCGGGTCGTGCGAGAAGTCGCAGTCGATCTCGAGCACGAGCTCGGCGTCCCTCGCCAGGGCATGACGGAATCCGGCGACATACGCAGGACCCAGCCCGCCCTTTCGGGGCCGATGCAGCACCTCGACCCACGGGAGCTCCGCGGCGAGCCGGTCCGCTGCCTCGCCCGTGCCGTCGGGCGAGTTGTCGTCGATCACGAGAACATGATCTCGAGCCGGATCGAGCTGCTCGCCGAGCGCGCGCACCATGGGCTCGAGATTCTCGATCTCGTTGTAGGTGGGGAGGCAGACGGTCGCGCGCACGGGCCAATCTTACGATGGGCGTTTGTCCGATCCTCCAGGGCATCCCGCCGGGCCTATGATCGATGGATGGCCGCGGCGCTCCCCCGCAACGGCGATCTGGCCGATCGCCTCGACCTCCTCGCCGACCTCTCGGAGATTCTCGGCGAGCAGTCGTTCCGCGTCGGTGCGTATCGACGGGCCGCCGTGCGGATTCGGGACACCGCGTCGTCGGTTGCAGAGCTTGCCCTCGAGGGCAAGGCCAAGGAGCTGCCGGACATCGGCCAGACGATCGAGTCCAAGATCGTGGAGGTCGTCGAGACGGGGGATATGGAGGCGCTCGCGAAGCGTCGTGCAGAGGTTCCCGGCGAGGTCGCCTCGTTCATGCGACTACCCGGGCTGGGCCCGAAGACCGCGGCCCGGATCTGGCGCGAGCTCGGCGTGACGACACTCGCGGAGCTGAAGGCCGCAGCCGAGGGGGAGCGGTTGCGGACGCTCGCCGGGATCGGCGGGGGCACCGAGGCGAAGATCCTGAAAGCCCTGGCCGAGGGCCAGGGAAGCGACGAGCCCCGCCGCGGCCTGTTGGGGGTCGGGCTGCCCGTCGTGCGCGAGGTCGTCGAGACACTGCGTGCGCACCCTGCCGCGGTCGACGTGTCCGAAGCGGGGAGCACGCGCCGCCGTCGCGAGACGTTCCGCGATCTCGACGTGATCGCGACAGCGACCGATCCTGCGGCGCTGACGGCCCACTTCGTCGGGCTGCCCTGGGTGCTCGAGGTCGTCGCCCACGGCGACACCAAGGCAACGGTGATCACGAACCAGGGCCTGCGTCTCGACCTCCGGGTCGTCCCGCCCGAGAGCTACGGCGATCTGCTCCAGCACTTCACAGGCTCGAAGGAGCACAACGTGGCCCTGCGAGAGCAAGCCCAGCGCCGCGGGCTATCGATTTCCGAGTACGGCGTCACGGTGGTCGAGACGGGCGAGGTGAAGACGTTCCGGGACGAGGAGTCGCTCTACGCCTTCCTCGGCTACAGCTTCATCCCGCCCGAGCTGCGCGAGAACGGAGGCGAGCTCGAAGCGGCCCGCGATGGACAACTGCCGCGGCTCGTCGAGGTCGGCGACCTCCTCGGCGAGATGCACTGCCATTCGACCTGGTCGGCGGACGGGAAGGCGTCGATCGAGGAGATGGCGGCGGCCGCGGCGGCGCGCGGCTACGAGTACCTTTGCCTCACCGACCACTCGCACTACCTGCGGGAGGGAAGGATCGAGGAGCAGTGGCGCGAGATCGAGGCGGTCAACGCCCGGTCGAAGCCCTTCCGGGTGCTGCGCGGGATCGAGGCGAACATCACTGCGAAGGGCGAGGTCGACGTCGCCGACGACATGCTGGCGGAGCTCGACTGGGTGGTCGCATCGCTGCACACCTCGCTCGACCGCACTCCGACCGAGCGTGTGCTGGCCGCCATGGACAACCCGCACGTGGACTGCATCGGGCATCTGACGGGACGAAGGATCTCGCGACGCCCCGGCGCCGAGCTCGATCTCGACCGCGTTGTCGGCCGCGCTCTCGAGACGGGCACGGCCTTGGAGATCAACAGCCAGCCCGACCGGCTCGACATGCGCGCTGCGCACGCGCGCCTCGCCGGGGCGGCCGGTGTGGCGATCCCGGTCAACACCGATGCGCATTCGGTCAAGGCGCTCGGCTATGCCGAGCTGGGGATCGGCCAGGCGCGGCGGGGTTGGCTGACGAAGGAGCAGGTACTGAACACGCGCTCCTGGGCCGCGATCGCGAGAGCCCGGGGATGAGCACGTTCCGTGAAGACGGCGCGGCGGCACTCGAGTGGGTGGCGCGGTACCTCGAGGGCGTCGGCGATTACCCCGTGCTGTCGCGGGTCGAGCCCGGCGCCGTGCGAGCTGCCCTGCCTGCCTCGCCACCCGACGAGCCGGAGCCGTTTGCCGCCGTCCTGCGCGATCTCGACCACGTCCTGATGCCCGGGGTCACGCACTGGCAGAGCCCACGGTACTTCGCGTACTTCGCGACCACGGCGGCAGAGCCCGGCATCCTGGCCGAGCTTCTGATCGCAGGTCTCAACCAGGTCGGCATCCTCTGGAGAGCGTCGCCGGCGCTGCAGGAGCTCGAGGAGGTGACACTCGACTGGTTGCGCCAGCTGCTCGGCCTTCCGGACCCGATGCACGGCCATATCGAGGACACGGCGTCGTCAGGCCTGATCACGGCGCTCGCCGCCGCCCGGGCCGCAGCGCCCGACCGGAGGGTCGTCGTGTGCTCGGAGCACACGCACTCGTCGACCGCGAAGGCGGCGCGCCTGCTCGAGCTGGACGTCAGAGCGTCTCCCGTCGATGACGTGTACCGCCTGCGGCCGGACGCGCTCGACCTCGGTGACGCATGCGCGGTTGTCGCCACGGTCGGCACGACGTCGTCTGCGGCGGTCGATCCGGTTGCGGCGATCGCGCGACCGGGCCGAGGCGGAGGGAGTGTGGCTCCACGTCGACGCCGCGTACGCCGGCGCGGCCGCAGTGTGCCCGGAGCTGCGCGCTCCCTTCGCCGGCTGGGACCGGGCCGACTCGATCGGGGTCAACCCGCACAAGTGGCTGTTCACGCCGATGGACTGCTCGGTGTTCTTCAGTCGGCGGCCGGCCGACCTTCGCCGTGCGTTCAGCCTCGTACCCGAGTACCTCCGGGTGGACGAGGACGTCGTCAGCCTGAGCGAGTACGCATCCCCACTCGGCCGGCGGTTCCGGGCGCTCAAGCTCTGGGCGACGCTCCGGTGTTTCGGACGCGATGGGCTGCAGGCGATCATCCGGGAGCACGTCAGGCTCGCCGAGCTCTTCGAGTCCTGGGTCGCGTCCGAGCCGGGATGGGAGGTCTGCACGCCGCGTTCCTTCTCACTCGTGTGCTTTCGCAAGGTAGGGAGCGATGCCGACACGTCTGACGCCGAGAACCAGGCGATCATGCAGCGCGTCAACGACAGCGGTGAGATCTTTCTCTCGCACACGAGGTTGGCCGGCCGGCTCGTGCTGCGCCTCGCCATCGGCAATGCTCGCACGACCGAGGCCGACGTCGCGCTCGCCTGGGACGTGCTGCGGCGCGAAGCCGGCTAGGCGACGGGCCGGGCGACCAGCGCCGACGACGCGAGGGCCGCCGCCAGGCGCTCGACCGCCGAGACGTCACCTTCGATCGCGACCGTCTCGAGATCGCCGAGGACGACGAGCGCATAGAGCTCGGCCGGCGTGCCGGTGACGACCGCCTCGGCGTCCTCGATCACACCGCCGACGACGATGCCCCCGTCGAGTGACGCTCGCTCGTCACCGCTGACGAACCCGATGCGCGCATCCGGAACGAAGGCGACGACGGTGGTTCGGAGGGCCCTCTCGAGCCAGCCGGTCGGCATCTCCATGTCCTCCGGCGGAGCGCCGAGCGTTCGCGCGCCCCACTGGCCGAGCGCGGCGAGCACGGGGCCGAGCGCGGTGCCTGTCTCGGTGAGCTCGTAGACCGTCGACGCGGCGGGCGGGGGAAGCCGGCGTCGGGCGATCACGTTGCCGGCCTCGAGCTCCTTCAACCTCGCCGCGAGCACGTTCGTGCTGCAGCGCGGGAGCCGCTCGTGCAAGTCGCTGTACCGCAGCGGCCCGTGCTGCAGCTCGCGAACCAGCAGGAGCGACCAGCGCTCGCCGACGAGATCGAGCGCATGAGCGACGGGGCAGTACTGGTTGTACGGCTTCATGGGCTGTACGGCTTCATCGGATCGAAGGCCTCATTCGCTCGCGGCAGTATGGCCGATCTGCACTTCTCGAAGTAGTTGATTTCAATTATGAATCTTCTGCTTGCAAAAAGCAAGTTAAAGGAGTACGTTGGACGTCAGCATCGACCGACGACGAACGAAAAGGACAAGACGATGACACAAGCGAACAAGCACAAGTGGCTCGCACTGGCGCTCCTGTGCATGGTGCAGTTCATGGTCATTCTCGATATCGCAGTCGTGAACGTGGCCCTCCCTTCGATCCAGGTCGACCTCGGATTCTCCCAGGAGAACCTGCAGTGGGTGATCTCGGCCTACGCGCTCGTCTTCGGCGGCTTCCTGTTGCTCGGTGGTCGCCTCGCCGACCTGCTCGGACGACGGCGCGTCTTCCTGGGCGGGCTGGTCGTCTTCACGATCGGCTCGCTCCTGTGCGGGCTCTCGTGGAGCGAGGGATCGCTGATCGCGGCCCGCGCGCTGCAGGGTCTCGGCGCAGCCACGATCTCTCCCGCGGCCCTCTCGATCCTGACGACGATGTTCCGCGAGGGACGTGAGCGCAACATCGCCCTCGGGGCGTGGGGCGCGGTGGGCGGTGTGGGTGCCGCTGCCGGCGTTCTGCTCGGCGGTGTTCTGGTCGACCTCCTGTCGTGGGAATGGATCTTCTTCGTCAACGTCCCCGTGGGGATCGGCGCCCTGATCGTCACTCCGATCCTCCTCGCCGAGAGCCGCGACGACCGCGAGTCGAGCTTCGACGTCCTCGGCGCCGTGCTCGTCACGTCGGGCCTCAGCATCCTCGTGCTGGGCATCACGAAGGGCCAGGACTGGGGCTGGGCGTCGGGTCGCACGATCGGCGTGTTCGCGGCAGTCGGCGGTCCTGCTGGCGGCCTTCATCGGCCAGGAGTCGCGGACGAAGCATCCGTTGATGCCCTTCTCGATCTTCCGGCTGCAGACGCTGACCGCCGCAAACATCGTGATGTTCATCATGGGCACGGCCCTGTTCTCGATGTTCCTGATGCTGACGCTCTACATGCAGCAGGTCCTCCACTTCTCACCGTTGAAGACGGGCGTCGGCTATCTCGCCGTCGCCGGGACGGCGATCATCTGGGCCAACGTCGCCGCCGCGGCTGTGAACCGGGTCGGAGTGAAGCCGACGCTCGTCGTCGGGATGTCCGTGATGACGGTCGGCCTGTTCCTCTTCACGCAGGTCACGGCGGACGGCTCCTACTGGAAGAACCTCTTCCCCGGCTTCCTCGTGATCGGCTTCGGGATGCCACTCGCGTTCGTCTCGCTCACGATCGCGGCGCTCGCCGGGACACGACCGCACGAGGCCGGCCTCGCGTCGGGCCTGATCAACACGTCGCAGCAGATCGGCGGTGCGGTCGGGATCGCGATTCTCTCCACCGTCGCGACGTCCTCGACGTCGGACGCGGTCGCGTCGGGCACCTCTGTGCCTGAAGCACTCACCCAGGGGTTCCAGAACGCCTTCTGGGTCGGAACGGCGATCACCCTCGCCGGTGTCGTCGTCTCGCTCCTCCTCGTCCGGCAGCGGGATTTCGAACCTGCCGAGGCGATGGAGGCGATTCCCGAGGCCGTCTAGTCGTCTACAGGCGGCGGAGCAACTCGAGCAGCTCGTCGGGGCTGCCGACCGTGAGGTCGGCAGCCCTCGAGAGCTCCCTCGGTGCCTCGGTGGAGGTCACCGCGATGCGGATCCCGAGCTCGAGCCCGTCGAGCGCGCCGAACGCGTCGAGATCAGTGGCATCGTCCCCGGCGTAGAGGGCCCGGTCGAGCGCCGCGTTGCGGAGGAGAGCGCGAACCGCCGTTCCCTTGTCGGCGGCAACGGGAGGCCGGATCTCGAGCACCATCCGGCCGAATCGTGGTACCAGCCCGACGGCACGGGCACGGGACGCAACCTCGCTCAGCTCGCGGCGGGCCTCGGCCTCGTCGGCCGCTTCGCGATAGTGGAACGAGACCGTGAGGGGCTTGCGCTCCACCGGCCGCGTCTCTGCGTCGGCGAACGCTCTGATCCGTGCAGCCCAGACGGCGGCCTCGGGTGCGAGCTCGAGCCCGTGCTCTCCGACGTAGGTCAGCTCCGGAACACCCACCACCCGTGCCGCATCCGCCCCCGGGCGACCGCTGATGCACGCAACGAGGCCGTACCGGCCGTGAAGCCGTCGCAGCTCGATCCGGGTGCCGGCAGGGACACGCGCGTCCTCGGGGCGCGCCACGATCGGGGCGAGGGTCCCGTCGACGTCGAGGAGAATCGCAGCGCGCGCGGGGTCGGCAGCGAGGCCGCCGATGAGATCAGGGATCTGCACGCCTCCCTAGGATAGATCCGTGCGACTCGTGCTCATCGGCCTCGTCGCCGGCCTCTTCAGCTCCCTGTTCGGCGTCGGCGGCGGGATCGTGATCGTGCCGCTGCTGATCCTCCTCGCAGGCTTCGGCACGAGAGAGGCGACGGCCACCTCGCTCGGCGCGATCGTGATCACTGCGCTCGCCGGCGTGGCGCTGTACGCCCTGCGTGACAAGGTCGACGTCGCCTATGCGGCCCTGGTCGGGATCCCGGCCATGGGAGGTGCCGTGTTCGGTGCAGCAGCGCAGCACCGGATCTCGAGCCGCTTCCTGACGATCGCGTTCTCCGTGTTGCTCGCGGGCGTCGGTATCTGGTTGCTCGCAGGATGAACACCACGACGATCGTCCTCGCGGTCGGCCTCGGGATCGCGGCGGGCGTGATGTCAGGGCTGTTCGGGGTCGGCGGCGGCATTCTCTTCGTGCCGTTGCTCGTGGCACTCGGCCTGGGGCAGGTCGAGGCCGCAGCGACGTCGCTGCTCGCGGTCGTGCCCACGGCCGGTGTCGGGGCGTGGCGTCACGCGAGATACGGCTCCCTGAGGTTCCGACCCGCCCTCGTCGTCGGTGTCGCCTCCATCGTGGGGGTCGAGGCAGGTGTGCAGATCGCCACATCTCTTCCCGAGCACGTCCTGCGTCGCCTCTTCGGGCTCCTGCTGATCGCCGTCGCCATGCAGCTCGCCTGGCGCGCCTCCTTCGGCCGTGGGAGCTACCCTGACGACTAGATGAGACGCGCCCCCCTCGTCGCGTTGCCGGTTCTCGTCGCGCTCGTCGTCTCGATCGCGGCGGCCGCGCCGCAGCAGCCCGAGGCAAGCGCGACCGCCCTGGTCACCCGCATCGTTCAGCCGGGCCTTCCCGACCAGGTCTCGCTCTCGATTGCCGGCCCTCCGACCGCCGCTCAGGACCTGGCGGGCTACGCCTACCCCGAGGACGGCTCGATCGTCCGGGTCGGCTCAGCAGACGCCAAGGTGGCCGCTCAGCCCGGCGTCTCGTCGAGCGCGCAGGGAAGCGTGGGTGCCCTGGCTGTCTCACTCTTCTCGGGCGAGGTCACAGTCGACGCACTCGACGTCCGCGCGAGCGTCGCAGCAGGATCGGCGAACGCGTCCTCGAATGTCGCCGCCTCGTCGGTGAAGGGCCTCACCGTGCTCGGCCAGCCCATCACGACATCCGCCAACGTGGTCATCCCGATCGCGGACTGGGGCAGCCTCGAGCTGCTCGGCTCGCTCGTGGAGACGGTCCAGGAACCGCCGCGATCCGCGAGGGCAACCGTCGCCGCGATCCGCCTCAAGTTGATCGCCGACCACGGGGGACTGCCCGCGGGCAGCGTGATCGAGGTCGGCGCCGTCACCGCGGCCGCGAGCGCCGCCCCGACAGCTGCTGAACCCGTGACGCCGCCGAAGCCGACGGCGACGATCCCGAAGCCGCGGCCGGTGGTGCCGCAGAATGCCCCGCGGGAGCCCGGTAACTCGATCCCCGGCGCGCCGCCCGAGCTCGTGCGCCCCGCGCCGGAGGTGACCGCTCAACTGTCGAGCGGCGGGTACGTCTTCCCCGTCTACGGCCCCGCCTCGTTCGGCGACACGTTCGGCGCCCCTCGTGCGGACGTCTCGGGTGGCTGGCACCACGGCGAGGACATCTTCGCCCCGCTCGGGACGCCACTGCTCGCGGTCGCGGACGGGCGTCATCTTCTCCGTCGGCTGGAACGACATCGGCGGCTGGCGCGTCTGGTTGCGTGACCGGACGGGGAACGAGTTCTACTACGCGCACCTCTCTGCCTACTCGCCGTTGGCGGTCAACGGCCGCCAGGTCAAGGCAGGCGACGTCGTGGGGTTCATGGGGAAGACAGGTGACGCCGAGTTCTCACCGGCCCACGTCCACTTCGAGATCCACCCCGTTTCGTTGCTCCCACGAGGCTACGACGGCGCCGTCGCGCCGTACCCATTCCTCAATGCATGGCGTCGCGCCCAGGACGTGCTCGTTCGACGCCGGCAGGGCGTACCTTCCGCTCGACGGGCCTGCGTCGGCTCGCACCGGTGTGGCGCCCCCCGCCGGTGCGGTGCTGCTCGAGGCAGACGATATCTCGAGCGCGAGCGGGCTCGTTCCGGGCGCCCTCGAGGCGACGCTCGCCGGCCGGGCTCCGAAGAGCCCGACCGGCGATCGCTAGCCGCGCGTCGAGCTACTTCTTCTTCGTCGTCCGCCTCTACCTCGACCGCTTCTGCAGCGGCCTCGGCGGCACCGTTCGCCGTTGCGGACGCACCGTTCTCGAACTCGTCCGTGACGGCGACGTCGAAACCGTCCAGCGGCTGCAGGTCGTCGTCGCCCGCGACCTTGTCCATCAGCCAGGTGCGCGTCTGCGTGCCGGACCAGGGGTTGTAGAGCGCGCCTGCGATCAGGCCCGCGAGAAGCATGGCGTTCCGCTTCTTGTGGCTCTTCTTCTTGCCCTTCAGCGAGTCCGCCGCCTTACCGAAATCCTCGAGCGCCTTGCGGAGGTTCTCCTGCACCTTCGCGTCCGTCGCGAGGCGCGAAGCGGACTTCACGGCACCGTCGCCTCTTGACGTTCTTCGCAAGCGGGCCGTAGAGCTTCTGCGCCGCGGACATCGCCTCTTTGAGATCGTCGCGGAAGTCCTTGTCGTTCAGCGCGCGATCGAGATACGGCTTCAGCGTCTCGACCGCCGGCGCGACCTTCAGATTCGTCTTGGCCATCTCGGCCATCCTTTCCTCGTTCTCCGGGAACCATGAAGTATGACGACGTTGCGTCACCTACGATGGGTCTACCCATGCACCGGGCAAAACACATCCTTCTCGCCGTCACCGCCTTGATCTCGGCGGTTCTCTACGTCTGGGTGGCCGCAGTCCGGGCAGTACCGGGCGTGCGCCGAAGGAAGGCGGCGGCCCGGCGGGCGCGCTAGGCGCTCGACCACGTCCGCGGGCGCGCCGCGCCGTGCGGCCCGTAGGCTGAGCAGGTGCACGCCCCACCGGTCGTTCGCGGCTCACTCGCCACGCGCTCAGCCTCGCTCTTCGCGGGGCTCCTGTTGTTCGCGCTCGGGATCGTGTTCCTGCTCGAGTCGCGCCTCGGCCTCTCACCATGGGACGTGCTGAACCAGGGTGTGTCGGAGCACACGTCCTTGTCCTTCGGCACGGCAAACATCGCGATCGCACTCATCGTGCTGGTGCTGGCGTGGTCGCTCGGAGCCAGGATCGGTCCGGGCACCGTTGCGAACGCCGTCCTGATCGGGCTCGCCGTGGACGGCCTCCTGGCGATCGACGCGGTCGACGCGCTTTCCGACGCGCAACTCGCGGTCCGCGTCGTGCTGATGGTCGCAGGCGTGCTCATGATCGGGATCGGCTCGGGCTTCTACATCGGAGCCGCGATGGGTGCCGGGCCGCGCGACTCGCTGATGCTCGTCACGGCAGACCGTGCCGGCGTTCGGATCGGTGTCAGCCGGGCGGTGATCGAGGTTGCGGTGACCGTGATCGGTTTCGGGCTGGGTGGAACCGTCGGAATCGGCACGATCGCCTTCGCCTTCGGGATCGGCCCGGCCGTCGAGCTCTCCTTCTGGCTGCTCGAGCGAAGCCCCCTGGCGGATCCAGCCTCGAACGCTTCGGCCGCGGCGTGATCGCGGTTAGCATCGCCCCATGAAGGGACTGGTCTGTGCGGGGGGTGAGGCGACGCGGCTGGGAGAGCTGACTCGCGTGACCAACAAGCACCTGCTCCCGGTCGGGAGCTGGCCGATGGTCTACTACCCGCTGCAGCTCCTCCAGCTCGCCGGCATTCGTGAGGTTCTCGTCGTCACGGGCAAGGGGCACGCTGGCCAGATGATCGACCTGCTCGGCGACGGGCATCTCACCGTGCGCGGCGGGGACGCGCCGCTGCTCGAGCTCGACCTCACCTACAAGGTGCAGACCCAGCCCGGCGGGATCGCCGAGGTGGTCGGGATGGCCGAGGACTTCGCCGCCGGGGACCCGCTCGTCGTCGTGCTCGGCGACAACATCTTCGAGTACGCACATGCAGCCGAGATCGCGGCGTGGGGGGCGAGTGGGACCGGCGCCCAGGTCTTCGTCAAGGAGGTGCCGGATCCGGAGAACTTCGGCGTCGTCGTCTACGACGATGCCGGCAGCGTGATCGACCTGGCGGAGAAGGCGGGCGTGGTCGACCTCCGGTTTCCCGCACCCCCGACAAACGATGCGGTTGTCGGCCTCTACTGCTACCCGGCGGACGTCTTCAGCGTGATCACGAGCCTCGAGCGGTCGAGCCGGGGCGAGCTCGAGATCACGGATGTCAATCGCGCCTATGCGCGGCGCGGCGCGCTGTCCGTCGTTCCCGTTCGCGGCTGGTGGGAGGACGCCGGCAAGCACTGGCAGCATCTCGCCGAGATCGGGGCCACTATCGATGCGACGGGTGCGAACAAGTGACCGTCGAGGGAATCGTGAGGATCCCGTTGCTCCGGTTCGAGGACGAGCGAGGCTGGTTCTGCGAGTTGCGGCGCGAGAGCGTCCTGCCGAAACGGACGGTTCAGACCAACGTCTCGTTCTCGCGGCGCGGGGTGATCCGCGGCCTTCACTTCCACGAGCGAGGACAGGACGACCTCTTCACGTGCATCCAGGGAACCGCGCGCGTCGTGGTGCTCGACCGCACCACGGGCGCCACGTTCACGGAGGACATCGGCGATGACAATCCGGTTGCGGTCTACATCCCCGGCCGCCACGCACACGGCTTCGAGGCTCTCACCGACCTCCTGTTCGCCTACCACGTGACCGAGGAGTACGACCCAGCCGATCCCGACGAGCAGGGCGTCCCCTGGGACGATCCTCGCGTGAAGGGCCTGTGGAGCACCCAGACACCGATTCTCTCCGCCCGGGACACGACCGCTCCGTCCTGATCACGGGGGCCGGCGGCCAACTCGGCGTCGCGTTGTCGGCCGCGTTCGCGGCGGACGACGTACGGGCGCTGGCGCGGTCGGACTGGGACGTGAGGTTCCCCGCTCCTCCAGGCATCGTCGCGCCGGACCTCGTGCTGCATGCCGCGGCCTGGACGGACGTCGACGGCGCGGAGGACGATCCCCAGGGTGCCGCCGAGGTCAACGTGGGCGGGGCCGCGCATGCGGCCGACCTCGGTGCGCCGATCGTGGCGTACTCGTCCGACTACGTCTTCGACGGCCGGAAGGGCGCGCCGTACCTGGAATCGGACAGCCCGAGCCCGCTCTCGGCCTACGGACGGACGAAGCTCCACGGTGAGGCGGCTGCAGGAGAGCGCGCGTGGGTCGTGCGGAGCTCGTGGCTCTTCGGCCCCACCGGACACAACTTCGTGCGCACGATGCTGCGGCTCGGCGCCGAGCGTGACGAGGTCGCGGTGGTGGCCGACCAGCGCGGCTGCCCGACCTACGTCGGGCACCTGGCCGATGCGACGCGCGAGCTCGTCGACCGCTCGGCTCCATTCGGGGTCTGGCACCTCGCGGCTGCGGGCGACTGCAGCTGGGCGGAGTTCGCGGACGCGATCTTCGATCAGGCCGGCCTCACCTGTCGCGTCCGCCGAATCACGACCGAGGCCTTCGGCGCGAAGGCCCCTCGCCCAGCCCTCTCGATCCTGCGCAGCGAGAAGTGCGCTCCGGAGTTGCCGCACTGGCGTGAGGGACTGGCGGCGTGTCTCGCTGCCCTGGGTCACGCTGTCTGAGCACGGCGGCGCCCGGCGAATGTGACAATTCGGTCATGCGAGGTCCGAACCGGACGGGCTCGAGGTGCGACGACCGGATGTGGTGCGCTACAGCTTCCTGACCACATGGCTTCTCGACGCACCCGTCGAGCCGGTCTGGAACGCCATCTACGACACCGATGCGTGGCCATCCTGGTGGCGCGGTGTTCGGCGGGTCGAGGAGCTGGTGCCTCGCGGCCCGGACGGCGTCGGCGGCATCTCGCGCTTCACGTTTCGCAGCGCGCTGCCGTACGACCTCGTGTTCGAGATGCGGTCCGTGCGGGTCGAGCATCATCGCCTGCTCGAGGGTGTGGCCTCCGGCGAGCTCGCGGGCGTCGGTCGCTGGCGCTTCTTCGTCCAACCTCGGACGACGGCGGTGACGTACGAGTGGGACGTGGAGACGACGTCGTGGTGGATGAACCTGCTCGGCCCGGTGGGGCGTCCGGTGTTCGCCTGGAATCACGATCGCGTGATGCGGGCCGGAGGTGAAGGTCTCGCCGCCCGTGTGGGCGCCAGGCTGCTCACAGCCGCCTAGCGGGCTCCCAGGGCTGCCGGAGGGTCGTGATCGCGCCGGAATACGCCAGTTGCCGGCCGAAGTGCGGCTACCCTATGCGGATGCGGGTCCTCGTCACCGGCGGCGCCGGCTTCATCGGCTCTCATTTCGTGCGTCGGCTCGTCACGGCCGGACACGACATCGTCGTCCTCGACAAGCTCACGTACGCGGGCAACACGGCGAACCTCGAGGGTCTCGCGCACGAGCTGGTCGTCGGCGACATCGCCGATCCCGACGCGGTCGCGCGGGCGGCCGCCGGTTGCGAGGCGATCGTCAACTTTGCAGCCGAGACCCACGTCGACCGCTCGATCCTCGGCCCGCAGGAGTTCGTGCACACCGATGTCCTCGGCACGATGTGCCTGCTCGAGTCGGCTCGCGCGAGTGGTGCGCGTTACGTCCAGGTCTCGACCGACGAGGTCTACGGTGACCTCGAAGCAGGCGGGCGGGCGCGCGAAGGCGATCCGCTTCGTCCTTCGAGCCCCTACAGCGCGGCCAAAGCAGGAGGCGACCTGCAGGTCCTGGCGTATGTCCGCACCTACGGCGTGCGTGCCTCGATCACGCGTGGCGCCAATACCTACGGGCCGAACCAGTATCCCGAGAAGTTCGTCCCCCTGTTCGTCACGAACGCGCTCCAGGGTGAGCCGCTGCCGGTCTACGGCGACGGCAAGCAGGTCCGTGAGTGGCTGCACGCCGAGGACCATTGCGCAGGGATCGAGCTCGTCCTCCACGAGGGCGCCCCCGGCGAGATCTACAACGTCGGCGGCGAGGATCACGAGAACCTCGAGGTCACCCACCGGATCCTGGAGCTGACCGGCGCAGACCCGGCCCTGATCCGGCACGTCGAGGACAGGGCAGGCCACGACCGCCGCTACGCGGTGGACGACGCCAAGCTTCGCGCGCTCGGCTGGTCGCCGGAGCACTCGTTCGGCGAAGGCGGGCTTCCCGCGACCGTCGACTGGTACCGCGACAACCGTGAGTGGTGGGAGCCGATCAAGTCGGGTGAGTACCGGGCCTACTACGACGAGCAGTACGCAAACCGGCTCAAGGCCTGAGTCGTCCTACCGAGAACACGTCGGTGAGGTTCCCCATGCGTCACGCGATCGTTCTCCTTTTCACACTCGCCCTTGCGGCCGCCGCGGCCGCCGCAGCGCACACTCTGCCGCCGCCGGAGCCTGTGACGCCGACGCTCTCGGCTCCCGTCTTCGTACTGACAGGAGGCGGCTACGGCCACGGCGTCGGTCTCAACCAGTACGGCGCCTTCGGCCAGGCAAGCGCTGGACGAGGCTATCGCGAGATCCTTGCGTTCTACTATCCGGGAACGATCCTCGGGAAGGCTCCGACCGCCAAGGTGCGCGTTCTGATCGCCGACGCGCAGCCCGCCGTCACGGTGGCGTCGGCCGTGCCCTTCTCCGTCCGCGACGGCACCGGTGTCGTCACCCCTCTCCCCGCGGGCGAGCTGGTCCTGAAGCCCGATCTGAAGGTCGTCGTCGAGGGCAAGCCGATGTCGCTGCCGGGACCGCTCGCGTTCGTGCCCGGAAAGGGAGGAACGCTGACGCTCGGCGGCAAGGGTTATCGCGGCGAGCTTCGCGCCACCGCCACGCAGAAGACGCTGCAGATCATCGACGTCGTCGGGCTCGATGCGTACCTGCTGGGTGTCGTCGCGGGCGAGATGCCCAAGGAGTGGCCCCCGGCCGCGCTGCAGGCACAAGCGGTCGCTGCTCGCTCCTACGCGTTGGCGAGCCGGGTGAAGAACCGCCCCTTCGACCTCTATTCGGACCCGCGGAGCCAGGTCTACTACGGCGTCGGGTCGGAGTCACCGGCCACGACCGCTGCGGTGAAGGCCACGCGAGGCGAGATCCTGACATACGACGGGAAGGTCGCGACGACGTTCTACTACTCGTCCTCGGGGGGCCGCACCGCATCCAGCGAGGACGTCTTCGGGCTGGTGACGCCCTACCTGCAGTCGCGGGACGATCCGTGGGACACGCTCTCGCCCTTCCACCGCTGGCCGACGCGCTCGTTCACGGCGGCGGCGCTGGGCCAGGCATTCGGGCTCTCGGCCCCGGTCGTCGACGTCGAGGTCGTGCCGACCCCCTCCGGACGCCCGGCCTCGGTGACGCTCGTCAAGAAGACCGGGGCCCGCGTCCTGCTGAGCGCAGCAGATGTGCGGGCGCGGTTGGGTCTGCGGTCGACCGCCTTCCGGCTCGGCGTGCTCCGCGTCGCCCGTCCTCCCGCCGCCGCAGTAGCCGGGACCCCCGTGGTGGTGGCCGGCCTCGCGCGTGACGTCGACACGCCGCTGCTCGAGAAGCTCGGCGCCAAGGGGACCTGGCTTCCCTCGGCGAAGGTCGTCCCCGGAGACGACGGATCGTTTGCCGTCACCGTCCGGCCGAAGGCGACCGCGACCTATCGGCTCACCGCGGAAGGACAGGCCGGCCCGGCGTTGACGATCACCGTCGCGCCGGGAGCGACGAGATGAGAGCACGCCGAGCAGGGGCCGTGGCGGCCCTGGCACTCTGCCTCGGCGCGGCTCCGACGGCCGATGCCGCGCGCCTCGCGGTCGGGCTCGCCCCCGGCGCCGATCGCGCAGAGGTCGCGGAGCGTCTGCGCGCCAGGGGGGCTCGCGGAATCGTCGACCTCGCGCCGCTACCCGCGCTGTCCGTCTCGGCGCCTCGGGCGGCGGCGTTGCGCGGCATCCGGGGGACGCGGTACGTCGAGGTGCTGGGGAGCCGCCGGCAGGCATTCGTCCCGAATGACCCCTTCCTACAGCGCCAGTGGTACGCCGCCCAGAACCGCGCGTTCGACTTCTGGCCCGAGCCGCCGCCCCTTGCGCCGGTTCGCGTGGCCGTGATCGACTCCGGGGTCGACGGCACCCATCCCGAGCTGCAGGGGCGGATAGCCGCCTCCAAGAGCTTCGTCCCGGGCCCGGCGACCGTCGACACGCAGGGGCATGGAACGTTCGTCGCCGGCCTGATCGCGGCACAGACGAACGACGGCATCGGAATCGCAGGGCTCGCCCCACCGGCTGAGCTGCTGGTGGCGAAGGTGGTCGGGCCGCAGCGGTCGATTCCGGTCGAGGCCGAGGCGAGGGCAATCCGCTGGGCGGTCGCGAACGGTGCGCGCATCATCAACATGAGCCTCGGAGGCCTTCGCGACCCGAGCAATCCAGGCCGCGACACCTACTCCAAGCTCGAGGCCGACGCGGTTGCGTATGCGGTCTCGAAGGGAGTCCTGGTCGTCGCGGCGGTCGGCAACTCCGACCAGGCCCCCTCGCAGCCGTGGCCCTACGCGAGTTGGCCCGCGGCTCTGCCCCACGTGATCGGCGTCAGTGCCCTGAGCCGCGGAGGTGGCTCGCCGGGGTTCTCCAACAGGGATTCGCGGTTCAACGACATCGCGGCGCCGGGCGACAACATTCTCTCGACCTTCCCGCTCGCGCTGACCCAGGATCATCCCGACTGCATCGAACAGGGGTACTCGAGCTGTGGCCCGGAGGAGTACCGCACGGCCCAGGGCACGAGTTTCGCGACGCCACAGGTGGCGGCGGCGGCCGCTGTGCTCCTGGCCACGACCCCGACGCTGACGCCCGACCAGGTGACGGCCCTCCTGGAGCGGAGCGCGGTCGACGCGACCCCGGCAACCGGCTGCATCGTCTGCGCTCTGGGCCGCGACCGGTTCACCGGCGCCGGGCGGCTCGATCAGACGGCTGCGCTCGCGCTTCTCGAGGCTGGGATCCCACCGAGCGACCACTACGAGCCCAACGACGTTGCCGGCGCCGGCGCATATCCGCTGTTCGGGCCGCGCCGCCAGGTCGACGCCACCCTCGACTACTGGAACGATCGCGACGACGTATTCCGGGTCTATCTCCGGGCCGGCAACCGGCTCAATGTGGCCGAGGTCAGCGACGGAGCCCGCCCCGTGCTCGCGCTCTGGCGGCCCGGGACGGAGAGCATCGACGCGGCATCGGTGCGGTTGCGCCGCCTCGCAGTGCGGCCTCCGGGCGCGACGCTCAGCTACCGCGCGCGCGCCGCGGGCTGGTACGTGCTCCTCGCGAGCCTGAGCCGACCCGGCGTGGCGGCATACCGGCTCACGATCTCGAAGTCCTAGGTGATCGGGTCGAGCAGCTCGTCGTCGGGCACGTCGCGCAGGACCCGCGCCGGGGATCCGACCACGACGACGCGCGGCGCCACGTCCTTCGTCACGACCGCTCCGGCACCGACGAATGCCTCCTCGCCGATCTCGATCTGAGGGCAGAGGACGGCGCCGCCGCCGATCCGCGCCCCACGCCGGATCGTCGGGCCCTTGACGTTGCCGAACCGCTTCTCGGTGCGACCCATCCAGTTGTCGTTCGTCGTGACGACGCAGGGAGCGATGAAAACGCGCTCCTCGAGCGTCGAATACGCGGTGATGTAGGCATTCGCCTGGATCGTCGTCATCGCCCCGATCGAAGTGTCGTTCTCGACCAGCGAGCCGCGGCCCACGACGACGTCGTCGCCGATCGTGACCCGCTCGCGCACGCAGGACTGGTCGCCGAGGATCACCCGAGCGCCGATCGTGGAGCCCGCGAACACGATCGCTCCCGCCGAGACGATCGTGCCGGCGCCGATCGCGGTCGGCGGCAAGGGATCGCGCTTCGCCGTCGAGCGCGGCGATAGGGCCGGTTGCTTCCCGACGACCGCGTTCTCGAGCACCTTCACGCCCTCCCCGAGCACCGTGCCGGGATAGACGATCGCGCTCGGGTGGATCTCTGCCGTCACGCCGGTTCCCCGGTGCGCAGTGAGGTCGTCAGCCGGTCCAGCGCCCGCACGACGGCGAGACCGTCGGTTGCCTCCGCGTGATCTCCGGGACCCTGCTCGACGAGCTGGAGGAAATGCTGCAGCTCGAGCCGCAGCGGCTCGTCGTTCGGGATCTTGGGGCTGAAGATGTCGCCTGTACGGGTCCGCCACTCGCCGTAGGTCTGTGCCGGCTCCCATGGCCCTTTCTCGTAGACGGTCACCTTCCGCTCGAGCTCCATGTCGTCGAAGACGACCATCTTCTCGCGTCCGACGACCGTCATCTTGCGCATCTTGTGCGGGTCGAGCCACGACAGGTGCATGTGGGCCACCTTCCCGGACGGGAAGCGGAGAAAGCAGAAGACGACGTCCTCGATGCCCTTCTGGAGGTAGTCGACGCCGTGCGCGACCGCCTCGCTCGGCTCCTCGCCGAGAAGCCAGAGGATGACCGAGAGGTCGTGAACGCCGAGCGACCACAGTGCATTCTCGTTCGAACGGATCACGCCGAGGTTCTGTCGGTTGCCGTAGACACAGGCCACGTCGCCGAGGTCCCCGGCGTCGACGAGCTCCTTCACCTTGCGCAGGCCGGGGTGGTAGAGCAGCAGGTGGCCGGGCATCAGCACCTTGTCGCTCGCTTGCGCGAGCCCGACGAGCTCCTCCATCTCCTCGCCTCGCATCGCAGGCGGCTTCTCTACAAACACGTGCTTGCCCGCCTCGAGGGCCTGCTTGGCAAGCGTGTAGTGCGTCGGGACGGGCGTCGCGATCGACACGGCGTCCACGGTGTCGTCTGCCAAAGCGTCGGCGAACGAGCCGGTGACGCGTGCCTGTGGATAGCGTGCGGCTGAGTCGCGTTGCCGTCCCTCGTCGGTGTCGACGACCCAGGCGAGCTCGCTCAGCTCAGCGACGACTCGGACGACATTCTTACCCCAGCCGCCGACGCCCGCGTGGGCGACGCGGGTCACAGCTTCCAGACCTTCTCACCCGCGATTCCCCGCCGGCCGAGGGCATTCCTCAGGTCGACGATCAGGTTCGCGTCGCGCACGAGCCGGTCGTAGTCGATGTCCGAGTGTGCAGTGGCGATGATGACCGCGTCGTAGGCTCCCGGCTCGAGAGGCTGTGACGTCAGTGCCGTTCCGTGCTCGGCGAAGGACGGCACATGCGGATCGTGATAGGCGACGTCCGCGCCGGCATTCTGCAGCAACTCGATCAGCTTGACAGCCGGTGACTCGCGCATGTCGGAGATGTCCGCTTTGTAGGCCACGCCGAGCACCAGGATCCGGGAGCCCTTCAGCGACTTGCCCGCCCCGTGGTTCAGAGCCTGGGAGACCCGCGAGCGGCAGTAGTACGGCATGTTCTGGTTGACCTCGCCCGCAAGCTCGATGAACCGGGTCGAGAAGTCGAATTCCCGCGCCTTCCAGGTCAGGTAGAAGGGGTCGATCGGGATGCAGTGTCCGCCGAGGCCGGGGCCCGGGTCGAAGCGCATGAAGCCGAACGGCTTCGTCGCCGCGGCGTCGACGACCTCCCAGATGTCGATCCCCATTCGGTCGCACAGCTGGGCGAGCTCGTTGACGAGAGCGATGTTGACCGAGCGGAAGATGTTCTCGAGCAGCTTCGTCAGCTCGGCCGCTTCGGGGGTGGAGACGCGGTGGACCGTGTCGATCGCGCTGCCGTAGAGCGCGGCGGCCGCCTCGGTGGAAGCCTCGTTGATCCCGCCCACGACCTTGGGCACCGTCTTCGTGGTGTGGTCGATCCGACCCGGGTCGACGCGTTCGGGGGAGAAGGCGAGGTGGAAGTCGATCCCGGCCGTCAGCCCTGACCCGCGCTCGAGAATGGGGAGAACCTCGTCTCGCGTTGTGCCGGGATAGGTCGTCGACTCGAGCACGACCAGGTGGCCCTTGCGGAGGCGGGACGCTATCTGTCCGGTCGCCGCCCGAACGATCGAGAGGTCGGGCTCGCGTTGCTTGGAGAGGGGGGTCGGGAGAGCGATCAGGATCGCGTCCGCCTCGCGCAACTCGTCGTAGTCGGTCGTCGCGCGCAGGCCTCGCTCGTCGACCAGTTGCTTCAGCTTGGCGCTGGGGACGTCCTCGATGTAGCTCTCACCCCGGTTCAGCTGCGCGACGCGGTCGGCGCTGACGTCGACCAGGAGGACAGAGCGTCCGGCGTCGGCGAAGACCTGGGCGAGGGGGACGCCGACGTATCCGGCTCCGATGATTGCGACGTCACTGTGCACAGCGGGCCATCGTACAGTTGAGCACGGTCGCGATCCGTTCGGAGGCGTGACCGTCGCCGTACAGCACGGGCCGCTCGGCGGGCATCCTGGCCCCGGCGACGGCTGCCGCGATCCGGTCGGGATCGTCGTCCACGAGGACGTTCGCTCCCGCCGCGACCGTGTCGACCCACTCCGTGGAGGGCCGCATCGTGACGCAGGGGACGCCGTACCAGTACGCCTCTTTCTGCAGCCCGCCCGAGTCGGTTGCGATCACGGCGGCCTGCGAGGCCGCGGCCGAGAAATCGAGATAGCCGAGCGGCTCGGTCAACGCAATCGGCGCCGGCAGTGCGATCCCGCTCTCGGTGAGCGCGCCGCGGGTGCGCGGGTGCGCCGGCAGCACGACGGGAAGTGACGAGCGGCCGAGCCCGTCGATGATGCGGCGCAGTCGATCCGGCCGCACGTTCGCCTCCCGGTGAATCGTTGCGAGGACGTACCCCTGCGGCTCGAGCCCGAGGGTTCGCAGGATCTGCGATCGCCGGCGGGCGAGTGGCGCGAACTGCGCCGCCGCATCCGCCATCACGTCGCCGACGACGTGGATCTCGCCCTCGACTCGCTCCGTGCGGAGCGTCTCGCCGGATCGCTCGTCGGGTGCGAAGAGGTACGTCGAGATGCGGTCTACCTCGATCCTGTTTCGCTCTTCGGGCATCTCGAGGTCGCCGCTTCTGAGCCCCGCCTCGACGTGCGCGACGGGCCGCGCTCCAGAGGCCCTCGCCCCGGCGAGCGTGGAGTTCGTGTCCCCGTAGACGAGCACCGTGTCGGGCGATACCGCCTCGATGGTCTCGCGCAGAGCCGCTTCGATCGCGGTCACCTCGGAGGTGCGGAGGTCGAGGGTGACGGCCGGCTCGGCCAGCGAGAGCTCGGCGAAGAACACCGCCGAGAGCGTCGGATCCCAGTGCTGGCCCGTGTGCACCACGATCTCCTCGATCCCTGCCTCGAGGAGCGCCCGCGAGAGCGGCGCCGATTTGATGAACTGGGGTCGGTTGCCGACGACGGTCAGCAGTCTCACGATCGTCGTCTCCGGCGAGGGGGAAGCGAGCCGCGCACGGTGCGAGCGTAGCCTGCGGCGATCTCTGCTCCGATCTCGACGACGATCTCGACGAAGGCGCGGGCGGCCGCCGTCGGCGTGCGGTCGGCGTGCCAGGCGATCGTGATCAGACGTGGCGGGACGCCGGCGACCTCGAGCACGGCCACGTCCGAGTTCTCGTCCACACCGAGGAGCGGGACGACGGCGTACCCGATCCCGGCGCCGACGAGGCCCTGGACGATGCCACCCTCGTCCGAGCGGAAGACGATCTCGGGCTCGAGGCCTCGGGAGCGAAGGAACGCCTCCGCACCCTCCGTCGCACGGCGGTAGCCGATCAACGGCAGCGCGGCGATCTCCCTGGGGCGGATGGGGCGCACGCTCCGGGTCAGCTCCGAGGTCGTGGGCGCGAGCAGGACGTACGGGTCCGACAGCACGTTGGTCCGCTCGAACGCCGGATCGTCGTTCTCGAGCACGAAGGCGAGGTCGAGCTCACCGCGCTCGAGAAGCGCGAACAGCGCCTCGTCGTACGACGCTTCGACGAGGCGCACCTGGACACCCGGCCACCGTTCGACATACCGCTGCATCGCCCCGGGCAGGAGCCGGACTCCGGCGCTCTGGAAGGTGCCGACGCGCAGCGTGCCCGCCTCGCCCTCGGCGAGGGCATGAAGATCGGCTTCGGCGGCACGCATCGCGGCGGAGGCCCTCCGGGCGTGCCGCAGCAGCCGTTGCCCCGCCTCCGTGGGCGTCACCGGCCGGCGCCCGCCGGGACGCTCGAGCAGGGTCAGCCCGGCCGCGCGCTCGAGCGCGGCGATCTGCTGGCTGATCGCGGACTGCGAGTAGCCGAGCTCGATCCCGGCCCGCCCGAACGACCCTGTCTGGACGACGGCTTCGAGGGCGGCGAGGTGCCGGATCTCGACTCCCGCCATTCGATTATGTTTCTTGATCGCTGCGTCCATCTATTCGCATTTTACGAATCGATCGGATGTGACGATGCTGTGTGCATGAAGCGCTTCGACCTCGAGCTCCGGGTGCTCCTCGCACTGGCCTTCGTCAACGGGCTCTCCGATTCGTCACTCGTCCCGCTCCTACCCTCGATCCGGGAGGACCTCGCGCTCTCCCCCGTCCAGGCGGGGATGCTGTTCACGACGACCACTCTCGCGATGCTGGTCGCTGCCTTGCCGATCGGGTACGCGGCGAACCGGTTCGGAACCCGAAGGCTTCTCCTCCTGGCCGCCACGTTGATGCCGATCGCGCTCACCTGCCAGGCTGTCGCCGACAGCCTTCCTGCAATTCTCGGCGCCCGCCTCGTGTTCGGCCTGAGCTTCGGCATCCTCTGGGTGGTCGGCCCCGCCCGCGCCGCCTCGAGCGGCCGAGGCACCGCCGGCACCGGGCCGCTGATCGCCGCGTCGGGAGCTGGCTGGCTCGTCGGGCCGGTGGTCGCCGGTGCGCTGGCCGACGCGGCCGGCTGGCGCGTCGCGTCGGCGGTCGTCGCGGTCGCGACCTTGCCACTGATCCTGCTCGTCTTCCGCTGCGCCGCCTCGCGCGAGCCCGGCGAACGGCTCGAAAGCATCCGCCTGCGGAGGTCGGTCGGCCTCCTGCGTCGCAACCGCACGGTCGCCGGTGCCGCGCTCGTGAGCGCGCTGCTCGGGGTCGTGACCGGGGTCTCGGGGCTCCTCGTGCCGCTGGCCCTCGCGGACAACGGGCTCTCGGCCGGCGCGATCGGCCTCGCCTTCGGCATCTCGGCCGCCGTCTGGATCACGTCGGCAACGCTCGTCGGCAGGTTGCGCGCTTCCGCCGTCCATCTCCACGGCATCGGCATCGTGATCGTCGTTCTGGCCGGGGCGTGGCTCGTCCCCGCCTTCCGACTCTCGACGCTCGCGCTGATCGCGTTTCTCGTCGTCTCGACCGGGTGCCGATCGACGATCAACGCGCTCGTCTATGCCGTGGGCGCTCGCGCGAGCGGCGGCACGTCCGCGCCGATGGTGATCGGCGTGATGAACCTCGCCTGGGCGCTCACCGCGCTCGTGACCCCACTTCTCGCCGGCCTGGCCGAGGGCAGCGCGGGCGTGCGGGTCGCCTTTGCGGCGACCGGGGCTGTCGCCTTGGGCGTCGCGGTCGTGATGCTCGCGCCCCGCCCGCGGCTCACCGTCGGTGCGTCGTCGTGATCTGCGTCCCGACCACGACGGAATCTGGCTCGAGCTGACGACCTACGAGCTGACCTGAGCACCCGTCGGGCGGGTGGTGGCTACACTTCCGATCCGCCCGGGCCGTTAGCTCAGTTGGTAGAGCAGGGGACTCTTAATCCCAAGGTCGAAGGTTCGAATCCTTCACGGCCC
>CAWCYU010000002.1:0-71467 GCA_963799905.1 uncultured Thermoleophilia bacterium | reverse complement strand
TCCACCGCCTCCTCCTCCCTCTCTCTTCTTCTTCTTCTCCCCATGCCTCGTTCCAAATCAATCAAAAAAACCAACCGAATTCAAACCAACCGACCCGAGTTTCAAAGTTCAAAGTTCCAGAATGTTCAAAAATCGATCAAAAGTTCGAATCAATCAACCGAACAAAATCCTGTTCCAGAATCAAATCAAATCCTCCAAAATCCAACGACGGATCAAACCGCAAAAACGTCCAACCAAAAATCCAACGAACGTCCAACCGCTCCAAATATCAAATTGACCCAATCGAACCCAAATCAAATACTAAATCAATCAAAAATCATAACTCGAGTTCAACAAAAACTCCAACCGAACCGAACCCAACCGATGCTCAAACCGAACCGAAACCGACCGAACGAACGAGGAAGAGAAATAGTCGCCGAAATCAAAATCCAATCGAGCTCGACGTCGAAGAGAGGGGGTCTTGCTTCGAAACCGCCTGCGGCAGCGCGATGGCGCAGGTAGTCGGGGATTCCTATCTCCTCCCGAGAGGTCGTCAGCAGGTAGGAGTGGTGCCTCCACCAGAGCGGCGTACCCGTCCCCTTCTCCAGCCCCACGGATCGCTCGAGTCGAACAGCTCCTGGGCGCTCGGGGCGGAGAGCCACGCCGGCGTCCCACTCGGCGCCGCGGCGACGACGAATCGCCTGATGAAGGCGGTACGGCACGGCGCCTTGGAGCCCGTAGTGCGCCCAGAACCTGCGCAACGCGCCGCTTCCACGGTGGTCGGTTGCGCGCACCCGGGAAGCAACGTGCCGTCTGAATGCTCGCGACGAACCTCATCCGACGTACCAGGTCGGCAAGAAGGTACGGCGCAGAGCCGAACACCTCATCGCCGCCTTGGCCGTCGAGCAAGACATCGACGCCGTCCGCGGCAGCTCTCTCGAGCAGCGGATACTCGATCACATAGCCGGGGCCGCCGAGCGGCAGCTCCCATCTCCGGAGATACTCGAGCGAGAGCCACATCGCCCCGACCGGCTCCGGCTCGATCTGGACGCTCGGCAGCCCGAGATGGGTCGTCAGCAGATCGATCCGCTCCGACTCGTCGAGCTCGGGATCGTTCGGGAAGACGGCCGAGTAACCGCAAGGCGCTCGGCAGCCCTTCCTCAGCGCATCGTGCAGCGGCTGAGGCGACCGCGGCGGAGTCGACGCCGCCGCTCATGATGATGCCCACGCGCTCACGCCGTCCATCCGTCGCCGCACCGCCGAGGCGACGGCGTCCGCGATCTCCTCGGCACACTCCGACGAGCGTTCGCGCTCCGGGTGGCCGGTAGCGCGGGGCCCAGTAGCGGCGCTTCCTCCACTGCCGTGTTCAGGTCGAGGCAGTGGCCTCCCCCGAGCCGCCGGACGCCCTCGTAGAGGGTCATGTCCCCGGGAAGAGGGCTGCCGCTGATCCTGTGGATCACGGCGATCGGAGCAGGAGCCGGCCGCCGCGGCATGAGCCGCAACAACGTGTGGATCTCGGTGGAGAAGCTGAGGATCCCTCCTGTGTCGGCGAAGTAGAGCGCGCTCACCCCGAGCTGGTCGACTGCGACGATGCCTGCTTGCTCGTCGCCGTTCCAGGCGACGAGCGCGAACGCTCCTCTGAGATCGTCGAGCATCGCCGCTCCTCGACGCCGGTAGGCGTGTGCGATCACCGCCTCCGGCTTCGCGTTCGCGGCGAGGCCGAGGTCATCCGCGAGCTCGGCGATGTTGTAGACCGTTCCCTCGAGCAGGCACCACACGTGCCCGGCTCGCGACACGGGTCGACCCTCGCCGGCGTGCCGGCCGGCAAACATCGGCCCGTCCGCGACCGCGCGCCCCGCGAAGCCAGTGCTCACGGCCGAGCGCGGGGAGATTGCTGTGCCCGAGATCCCCACGCGGGTCGAAGATCCCGACGAGAGCGAGACGACGTCGGGGCAGCCAAGCTCAGATCTCCACGAGCCGGCTGAACTCGCCTTCGCTCGGTGGAAGCAGCGGCGTGCCCCCGCTCTCGACCCAGGCGTGCGCGCCGAATTCGGGCTCGGATTTGACGCCGATGACGACGCGATGACGCGATGCCTCGCTCGTGCGAGCAGGCTCGTGAGCACAAGCGACCGGATGAGGCACCGCGCATCTGCGGGCAGCACGCCGAGCGTCTTTCCCACGGCTCGCCCCAGTCTGAGCCCTGCGAGTTTCTCGGCCCGATCGTCTCCGAGTGGGTCTCGAGCGGCGGCGAGCGGTCGCGCGGAGCATCTCGACCGTTTCGGGGACGCCGTTCCCCCGGGCGAGAGTCCATCGAATCCGGACGTATGCCGCGACGACCTCCCTCGCCAGGCCGAGCTTCTGCAACGGCGACAGGGTCCGGCCAGTTCCTCGATCGCGGCCGCGAGCTTCAAGCGCGTACGTCCTCGCCGCGTGCTTCCCGCGCATGCTCTTCCACTTTGGCAGCGACTCGGCGGGCGTCGAAGGCCGCCGGGATCACGACGTCGAACACGTCGACAGATTCGGCAATCAGGGCGCATGCCTCGAGCTGACGGGTCAGATATTCGGGCGTACGAACGAAGTTCACAAAGGCGCTGCCGAGAAGGCGGCCGGGGTCGACGGTCGGACACCGCTCGATGGAAAAGCGCCCGGCTTGCCCGTCGCGCCGCAGGAAGTACACGGCCGCGAGTGGCAGCGGTCGCTCGGCGACGTCGACGGCGAAATGGGACTTGTCGCTGCGACCAAGGCGTCGTCCCAGCCTGGCGCGCCCTTCGGGTGACATCGCTCGCCATTCCGCCTCGTCGATGCTCGCCATCCCTGCCCCCGGATGGGCCAACAGTCCACCTGTGACGGGCTCGAGGGCGAGCACGTCGTCGGTCAACAGGCGACGCCCCTTGCGCGACCAGGTGCGCCGCCAGAGATGTCTTGCCGGTACCCGAAGGCGCCGAGAACGCGAGCGCGCGACCCTCGAGAGCGACCGCGCTCGCGTGGAGGAGCGAGAGACCCTGAAGCGCGGCGGCGATTGGCAGCACCTGAGCGAACAGCAGGCGCTGCCAGCGCCAGGCCGGGCACTCTCGGCAGCGCGGAATACAGCGTCGTACCATCGCTGGAGACGATGTGTCTGCCGTGTCGAGGCGCATAGATCCGGTATAGCCGAGCTGTCGGCGCGTTCAACGCTCATCATCAGGCGGCCGTCCGCGAACCTTCGGTCGATGATGGACTCGACGGCGTCCCACGCCACTGTCGCTCGAGCTCGGCCGCCGAGACCACTTCATCGTCGTCAGACGGGTTGTCGACGTCCCGTTCGCCTCGGGGATGCCCGAGCACCGGCAGTTCGCGCAGCCACCTCGAGACCGAATGCACGTCCCCGCCAGCGATCACCCCGCGTGGCAGCACCACGTGAGGTGCGCCGCCGTCAGCCTCGCGCACCGTCGTTCATTTCGAGCAGCCCGCGCTCGAGTAGCTGTGAGCAGAGGTCACAAAGGTCATCCTCGATCTCTTGCTCGGCCAATGCCGTACTCGACTGCGAGGTCGGCTGCCGCGTCCCCGACGGTGGGACTGCGCTCCAGCGCGTCCAGCATCCGTGCCCCGGTCGGATTCAGGCCGTGATACATGCCCGACTGGAGATTCAGGATGACAGTCTCCATGGCGAACGCACGGTGCACGACGTGCTGAGGAAGCACCACCGAGGCGCTAAGAAGCGACGCACGAGCTTCAGGATCCACTGGGCCCAATGATCCCCCCTGTTCTCAGGACTCAAGGATCGTACACGTGTTTGCGCGATCGTCCGCAAAACTCAGTGGCGCCCGACTTCCGCGCCCCACACCGTCGGATATCGCCGCAATTGTCTAACTCCGACTCCGTTGGCGATCACGCAGGACCCGAGTCCGAAACACCAGCGGAATCCCGAGCCATCAGGCTGCCCACGTGAGCTAAGTGCCTGCAAAATCGTCCACGGGCCCGAGGCGGTCGTGAGCTTCGGAGATCGCAAGGATTCCTGTGCCAAACCCGCTCTCGAGGTCGAGAATGATCGCTGTTGCCTCGTTGCGCGACCGGACGCCGAGCTTGGTGAAAGCTGACGAAAGGTGGCTCTTCACCGTGCTCTCGGCGAGAAAGAGCTTCGCCGCGATCTCGCTGTTCGAGAAGCCAAGCACGACCATCCCCAGAACCTGCTTCTCACGCACCGACAGCTTGGGGCGCATCACGAGAGCTCTGGCCGTGCGTGGTACGGACAACTGCCCGCATGTGACGTTGAGGATGGCTGCCGAGAGGCACAGCTCGAGGTGATCGTCGAGAACGAAGCCGTCTACCCCGGCCGCGAGCGCGAGCTGCATCGACTTCCGGTCGGATGCCGTCGGAGATCACGATGACGGGTGTTCCAGAGGCTTGTTCGACCACCGTCCGCACGTCGCGCGCGGTCAGTCTGACTCCATGCCTGTCGAGAATGAAGGCATCGCAAGTGGCTGCGCCGGACTCGTCCCCTGGGCGCGGAGCCTTGTTGCATCGCTCCGCCACATCGATCCCGTCGCGTGCGAGCAAAGAGACGATGCGTTTCCGACGGCTGCCTGAGGCACTCAGAATGTCCACGAGCGGAGCCATAAGCGAGAAGTCTCGGGCCACTCCGTGCCGTTACGGTTCGATTTCGGACGCAGGCGAGTCAAGGCCCGCAGGGACTCAAATGCAGGCTAGTAGATCACACATCACTCGCTCGGCGTCCGAGGCGCTGGCGTTCGGGTCTCAACGACCGATGAACCGGGACTTGCCGACGACCCGCGCCACCACACCCGGAACGATCGTCAACCGTGGGGTTCAGCAACCTCGTGCTCCCGCTATGCGATCTACGGATTCCAGCGACGGACCGGGCTGTGGAGGGTGGGCGGACAGGAGATTCGTGCCGGGCTCGTCTGGACGACCGTGAGATCACCGACGTGCCGAAGCGCCGGCGCAGTCCATTCCTTCATCTCTGATTCGCCTCCCCGGCCGAACCGTCCCCGAGGCGCACATATCCCGACGTCACCCATCGCCTCATTGCCTCCTCCGTTCCGCCCATTATGGCTGCGCCGCCGCCAGCCTCGCGCAGGAGTATGACGCAACGCTTGCAGTAATTCCACTGAGCACGGTTCACCGCGCGAGCGCCGCTCAGCCCGAGCGATGGTGGCGCCCGTTGAGGTCTCAAGATTCGGCGATCGATCCCGTCACACCCCGTCACAGCCTCGGATATCTCCTCAGAGGGACGACGTACTGCCTCAAGTGGCTAGTACTGCGCCAGCGCTCCCTGCGCGCGGGCCTTGTTCAGCGCGAGCGAGAAGAGCCACAGGCTCAGCGGCAGCAGCACCACTGCCCACCCAACGAGGATCAGCGCCTCCGACCACGGGCTCCCGTCGCCGTAGAGCGCCTCGCGCATCCCGTCGAGGGCGGCCGCCGTCGGCATCGCCTGACCGATCGGCTGCAACCACTCGGGCAGCAGCGCGATCGGGAACATCGCGCCCGAGATGAACGTCATGGCGAATACCGCCACGGTGACGACCGAGCCACCGCGCTTGAACACGACCGTTGCAGCCGCCGCGAGAACGCCGATACCGAGCATCGCAAACGCGGACAGCGGCACGATCAGGGCAATCCCGGCCCAGTTCACGTCGCCCGCGGCGAGGCCGAGGAACGCAACGCCCAGGATGAGGTAGATCACGACGCGCACCGAGCCGTAGAGGAACGGGAACGCCGCCGTCCCGAGCGCGAACTCGGACGACCGCACGGGATTGGCGCAGATGAACTCGAGCGTCCCGGTCAGCTGCTCCTCGCGCACCCGGCTCGAGATCGACGACGTGGCCGACAGGATCACGACCGACACCATCAGCCCGGCCAAGGCGAAGGCGAAGTACGACGGCGCACCACCCAGGTCGGCGTCGGGCGACACGCCGACGATCTGCGAGAAGAAGTAGTAGAAGAGGACTTCGATCACGCCCCAGAAGAGATCCAGCACGAACGCGGTCCGGTACGAGCGGGTTGATCTCGAAATCGCGGCGCGCGAGCGCCGCCGCGACCGCGTAGCGGATCACGCGGCCACCTCCGCCGGCCCGGGCACCGCCGCCGAGCCGGAACGACCCGGTCGCACGACTCCATGTCCTCGTCGAGATGGCTCGCCACCACCACGGCCCGGTCGCGGCGGCGGTCGAGTGCATCCCAGACGCGCTCGCGTGCCTCCTGATCGAGCGAGCGCGTCGGCTCGTCGAGGAGCAGCACCGGCGGCTCCCCCAGCAACGCGCGTGCGAACGCCAGCTGCTGCAGCTGGCCCGTCGAGCAACGGTCGGCGCGCCGGCCGGCGATCTCGTCCAGCTCCAGCTCCCGCGTCAGCTCGTCGACGCGCGCGGCCGCCGCCCTGCGCGAGAGGCCACGCAGCCGCGCGAACAGGATCAGGTTCTCTCGCCCCGACAGGCGCAGGTAGAACGAGCGCTCCTGCGCCAACGAGACGCCGATCAGCGACCGGGCAGCGAACGTGCCGGCACGATGCCCGCCGACCGTGACCGTGCCGGACGTCGGCGTGACGGTGCCGAGCATGCAGCGCAGCAACGTCGTCTTCCCGGAGCCGTTCGGGCCGAACAGCGCGACCCGCTCGCCCGGCTCGATTGCCGAGCGACAGGCCGTCGAGCACCGTGACTCGGCCGAATGTGCGCGTCAGTCGTTCGACCGCGATCATCGACGCAGTCTCACCGATCGGTGGCACGGCATGCACTGCGGACCTCGTCGCCACCGGGGTGTATCGGCAGATCGGCTCTAGCACTCACCCCTCGCCTGAGCCCTCGATGAGAACGGGCCCGCTCACGCTCGAGCTGCCTTGCGTGAGGGTCTCCAGCTCCTCGCAGCGTCAGAGCGAGCCGCACCCTGCGCCCGTACGGGCCTGTCGCACAGAAATAGCCACCGGGAAAGAGGACCGCGGTGGCCGGTGTGTGCCGCCAGCTGGGCTACGAGCGCGTGCGCGACTGCGTCGGCTCAGGGGATGCGACCACCGCCTCGAGAGAGCGCCCGACAGACGCAGCCGAGTCGCCGAGCCCTGAGAGCCCGAAGCCCAGGCCACCGAACGAGCCGAGGAGCGCGAACGCTCCGACGACCACGCCGACGGCGAGCAGTCGCCAACCCCGCTCTGCTCGTGCGTCTCGCCGCTCTCCCGACTCGGCCTGTCCGATGCTCACGGCTGCGTGCCCCGGTAGTGCGGGTTGAGCGAAGTGCGAGACGCTCGAGCGCATGTGTCCGCTCGTCTGCCAGTCGTGACGTCGGCGAGATGAGCCCAGGCGATCCAGCTTCGACGGTCGCGTCTGACGATCTGCCGGTAGGCCGCGCGTGCCTCAGCCCGCCTGCCTTGATCCAGCCGAGCAGCGGCGATCAACTCGAGCGGCCTGCGATCGACCAGGGAGCGAACCGGCGTGCGCTGCGGCGTCCTGCGACGGCGCCGCTCAGATCGCCTCGCCCGAGCGCGGCCTCGGGCGCCGTCGAGCCGCGCGTTCGCGAGCACGCTGGTCGTCGCGAGCAGCAGTAGCACCACGGCGAGAACGACTGCGCTGCCGCGCGCCAGGCGGAAGCGAGTGCGCGCGGGTCGCCACGCCCGGCCGCGACGAGAGCCACGCCGCAGATCAACGCGGCGCCGCTCACGCCCATCAGCTCCCAGTCCCAGTCGACCCCCGCGTGCACGAGCCCAGCCGACGAAGGCCGCGAACGCGAACGGCACGAGCGGCGAGCGCCTCGCACGCACGGCACCCACACCGGCGGCACGAGAACGAGGAGCAGCAGCACGAGCCCGATGATCCCGAGCTCGGCCAGCGTCTCCGCATAGACGCTGTGCGCCTCTGTCGACGGGAAGAAGCCGCGCCAGCTAGCCACCCATTCCTGCCAGTAGGTTCCGCCGCCGACCCCGACGACCCGGTGGTCGGAGAAGGTGTCCCAGGCGACCTGCCAGAGCCCTGACGCGCCCGTTCGACGAAAGGTCGAAGAGCCGTGCGTTGTTGCCAGTCGCCTGAGGAGCGGCTGCGCCTTGTCCCAGGCCCGCTGGGCGAGATGCACCGGAGATCCCTCGCGCTGCCACACCACCGACGCCCCGACGAGAACGCAGGCGACCAGCGCCGCGGCCCACGCGAGTCGCAGCGACGAGCGGCACACGAATACGCCGTTCAGCCAGCCAGAGGACGGCCGCGGCGACTGGCGGAGAGAGTCCCGAGGAGCAATGAGCACCAGTGCGAACTCGGTGGCCGCTCCGGGCAGCGGAGGCGAGTGATGCGCGGCTCGCGTCAGCCCGTCTGCGCCCGACGCGAGCAGAACGCCTAGCGCCCGAGAGCAGCCCGAGGACGGCACTCGCCGAACGCGAGCTGCAGCCGGCGGGGATCGACGACGAAGCGCGGCCGCAAAGCCGGCGACGAGCGCAAGCCAGGCGCCGCGGCTGAACGTGAGGTACATCGTGGCGGCGAGGATGGGCAGCGCGGCCGCCGCGATGGCACGCGTCGCCAGGCGCCCTCCCCGCGCCGCGAATCCGAGCGCGAGGAAGAGGCCGATGACCGCGAAGATCCCGAGCCCGTTCCAGTACCCGATCGTGCCCGCAAGGCGATAGCCCGGGCGTCGACTCGAACTCGCCGAGCCGGTCGGGGAGCAGCCGCGTACCGAGCGCATACGTGGAGAGAAGGGTGATCGCGGCGGTGACCCCGCCGAGCAAGTGCGGCACTGTCTGGCGCTCGACGATGACGAGCGCGGCGGCCACGATGCCGGCGTAGGCGAGGTAGCGGGTGGACTCGTCGAGCGTGCTCGGCACCGATCGCGACCAGGTTGCGGAGAGTGCGAACCAGCCGGCGAAGAGCAGCGTCCCGGCGATCATCGTCAGGTCGAGCGAACCGATCGAGGATCTCGGCCGCAACGCGACCACGACCGCGGTCAGGAGCCAGGTCGCAAATGCGGCCCAGGCCCATGCCGCCGGGAAGAAGCCGCCGCTGTGCCCCGCGAGGAGCGC
The DNA here is from genome assembly GCA_963799905.1 of uncultured Thermoleophilia bacterium. Taxonomy (GTDB): domain Bacteria; phylum Actinomycetota; class Thermoleophilia; order Gaiellales; family Gaiellaceae; genus Gaiella. Next base: position 62,505 of record CAWCYU010000002.1, on the reverse strand, counting down.
GACGAGCAGGAAGCCGAACAGCCAGACCGCGACCGGCTCGATCCAATCCGAGGGGGCGAACGATCGTGAGTGGGCGTGGAACGTTGCGACGGTCGGCTCCATCGGTCTCTCACAGTAGGCAATCGACGCGTTGGCCCGGACAGACGCTGTTGCCGTGTGCTCATCGTCGGTCGATTCGCTCGCCGTTCGGCCCGAAGCGTAGGAGTGATGTGTACTTCGTCGCAGGGTCACCGATCTCCAGTACGGGCTTGCCCGCGACTTCGACCCACGCGTGCCCGATGATGCCGTCGCCCTCGTGGACGAAACCGATCACGAGTTCAGGATCGGCCCCCGCCTGGCCGAGGTGGCGGAAGACGAGCAGACTGCGCTCCAGGCACGTCCCGTCGGTACGCCGGTAGAGGAATTGCGCGAGTCGGAGGGCTCGGCGCTGAGCTGTCACGTCAGGCGCGGGCCGCGGATCCGCGGCCAGCTCGGACGAGGGTGGTCAGCCTCGCTCGTCGACGCATGACGACCAGCGCCATGCGCCAGCCGAGCATCCTCGCGGCGAGGATCCAACCGGGAGGGCCCCAACGCAGGAGGCACAAGGCGCGCTTCGCCCGAATCATCAGGCGTTCGCGAGTGCTTCGATCGCATCCAGCAGCTCGTCCTGGCGGAGCAAGTCATTCGGATAGATGATCAGTGCAACCGGCACGGAGTCGACGAGCGCGGCGTAGTCATGCACGAAACGGCGCTTGGACGCCTCGACGTCCAGATCGAGGATGAAAGCATGCTCGAGCAGGGCCGCCAACGCCTCCGGTGGCGGCAACCGCGTCACGCATAACGATGTCGCGTGCTCGTGTCGTTCGAGAATTGCGACGGCCGCGAGCGGCGTCGGCTCGGTCTCGTGGTCTCGGGCAAGCCGAACGCCGGCGAAATGCCGCACCGACTCCGGGCGCAGGTTCAGCTCGAACGGCAAGGGCAGCACGACCGGCACGCCCTCGAGCACCGTGAACGCGAGCAGGTCGTCCGCGCACGGCGCGTGCCCTCGGCGCGGCAAGCCCCGCCACCGTCGTGCTCTTGCCTGCGGTTGTCACCCGCACAGAGGCCGACAATGCCGATCCCAGACATCGAAACGCCGCCCGCGTGCAACACCTGCAGGCCCTCCTGCAGTTGCACCGCGAAGGGGACGACAACGCGGTCGAACCATTCCTCGAGCTCCGTCTCGTCGATGCCGCCTGCCGGGCAGGCGACGACCTCCGTGGCGCCGGGGCGAATCTCATAGGTTGCGACGCCCGACACGCCGATGCCCCGCCTGGTGCCGTCCGCGAACCCGAAGACGTCACGGCCGAGCACACGCCAGACGAACAGCGGAGCGGTGCCGAGCGGCTGCACGACCGACGCCCCCGAGTCAAGCCAACACGCTGGCCCCCGCTGCGCCGCGAATGATCGTCAATCGGGGGTGATGAGCGACGCTGCGATCTGGTTGTTGGCGTGCGATCTACGTCTTCCAGTGGCCGAACGGCCGGTGGTCTGGTGGCGCACACTGCACCTTGACGCCGATACGCCCACGTCCTGTACGTCGGCCCTGTCCAAGTTTTCAGGTGACGTATGGCGGGCGCTGACCGCCCGCCTCCGACGAGCACGAGCGTGTCAGCGCCGACCTGAACCGATTCGCTAATTCTTCGGTTGCCGACCGGGTTGTTGCCGTCAATCGGCCCAGAGATCTTCACAGGACTCTGCTGGATCACGGAGAGGTCCCCGATGCGCCGGAGTACCGGTGCTGTCCATTGCTTCATGTTACTTCCCCTTTTTTTGCCTCTTAGAGGCGTTGCCGCAGCCAACCTTCGCAACAGAGTGTATGCCACGCCCAATCGAAGTCAAACCTGACACTGGGACTATCCGCAGGAGGTGTGCCGGAGACGCCGAGCTCCGCGAGCAGGCTGCCGCCCTGCCGCTCCTGCCATATTGCCGGGACGTGCGCGGCAAGCGTCGCAGCGGCGAACTCCCCGACAGTGACGGGCGGTGGCCAGTCGCGCCCGACCGACGGCACCGCTGCGGAGACGAGATCACGGACGGGGGCCTTGTATCGCCCATTTGCCACGAACGCGCGAGCGGAGGTGCCGACAGCCGCCTCGACGACTTCTGCCTCCCAGAGAGGGCTTGCATACCTCGCGCCGAGATGCCGGCCGAGGCCGTCGAGCACCTCGGCTGTGGTGGCGGTCGAAGGATGGTCGAGTGCCGCCAGCGCAGCTCCGGCACGCTGCCTTCCTTCGTGCGACGTGCGCCGGACGGCGCCGACGAGCTCGCGCATCGTTCGTCGTCTGGGACGCCGCCGATAGGAGCTCCGCGCCGACACGAGCCACCAGAGTCCGATGAGATCCCCAGAGGTGAGCAGCTCCACTCCGAGCGACGGGGGGGCGCCGAGCCACTCGTCGCCGCCCTCGCCGTCGAGCAGGAGCTTGTGGCCGTCGGCCGACCGCCTCGGCGTCGAGAGCACTGAACTGTCCGGCGGTGAGCCCGAGCGCGAGAAACGGCAGGCGCGCGACCAGATCGAGGGTGTCACGGAGATCGACCTCGTCGGGCCGGAGTCGAAGCCAGCGCTGCGCCAGACCGAGATCCTTGGCGACGGCCCGCTGTGTCGGCTCCTCCGTATTGCCCTCGGACACGACCGAGAGGGCGAGCGGCGGTGGAACGCCGAGCGACCGGCTCGCCGCCGCCGCCGCGACCGCGACCGCGGCCGAGTCGAGCCCGCCGCTGAGATGGATCGCCGCCGGCCCGTACCGGCCCACGAGCCGGTCCGTCACCTCCGCGAGAGCCTCGGCGATCGTGGCGCCACCGTCTCCCGACGGCGCCCAGTAGCGCCTCACGACCGAAGCCCCATCCGCCGCGATGGCGAGCTCGTGCCCACCGGGAAGTCGCCGCACGGCCGTGAACGGCGTCTGCTCGACGGACGTGTTGCCGCCGACGAGCCAGCTCCCGAGCATCTCCACGTTGACGGCCCTCGGGACGCCCGGCGTCTCGAGCACACCGTCCACCGACGTCGATGCCACGACGTACGTCCCCGGCGTGGGCGTAGAAGAGCGGAGCGCGCCCGGTGCGGTCGCGGACGAGCAGGAGGCGACGCGAGGCGCCATCCCAGAGGGCCAGGGCAAACGACCCGCTCAGCCGCTGGGCGATGCCCTCGCCGTGTTGGGCATATCCGGCCAGAACCGCTTCGGCATCGGTGGCGGCGCCCGGTGCGAGATCCTCGCGCCTCGCAAGCGCCCCGTCGAAGACGACCTCGACCTGCTGGTCGCTCGCATGCTCGACGGCATGTGCCTTGACCTCGAACTCACCCTGTCCCGGTCGGCACCGGACGACGAAGCCGCGCAAGCCGGTCAGTCGACGAGCTGAGCTGCGCGCAGGTCGTCGAGAGCCACATCCACGCTCTGCGCGATCTCGTCGGAGGACGCGTCGTATTCGGCTTCGAGCACGCGCTCCAGCTCTTCCCTGTCGTGGCACGTGGCCAGCAGCTCCCAGACGCGCATCCCGGTTTCGTTGAAGGCGTACACCTGGTTCGTGTGCAGGTGGACGAGCACGAGCTCGTCGCCGACGCGCTCGCTCGCCACATGCTCGCTCGGCCGCGGAAGGTTCCCCATGGCCGCAGTCAACCCGAGCCGGCTTTGGTGCGCAAGCGCTCCCTGCGCCCGACCCCACCATCAACTCCGGCGCGATGGTCACCGCGGGTCGTGGGAGACGAATCCCGACCGCTTGCGCACACCCTTCGGCTCGAGAAGTAAACCATTTCGAAGCCCGCCGCTCCGAGCTCGGAATCGATCTCGGCGCGGAGAGAAGTAATGGACGAAATTCGGCTCGAGGTTGTCGCCGATCTGCACGTGATCACGGCGGCGCAGGCGGCGAAGCGAGCTTCCGAGTGTCGCCACCACTCTGAGGTACGCCGTGACCGAGTCTCGGTAGAAGAAGGAGACCAACACAGGGCCGTCCAGGAACGAGCTGACGCCCGAGGGCTTCGAGGAACTCGATCCTGCGTGCCCGGGACTGGATGAGCGTGTACCCGTCCCACCCGACGATCGCTCCGTCGTACTGTCGGTCGAGCTGCGGGCACTCGGTCGCGGGCCGCGTGGACAACGCTCGGTCTCAACCCTTCTCGTCGCAAGTAATCGGTTTGCAGTCTCCACGAGGCCCTCATGACACTCGAAGCCGTCAGCGTCGTATCCCCGTCGTTGCAGCGCGATCACTTCCAGCCCGCCTCCGGCCGACCCAACCAGGATCGATCGGCACTGTTCGAAATACGTGCCGACGACGTCGCTCTCCCACGGCCTCAGACCACTGAGATTGTGGGCATCGCCGTGGTAGAGATCGTGCTCGTCGTAATACCACTCGTCCACGGCATGCAGGCTCTCGCGACCGAGTACTCCGATCCACACGCCGTTGAAGACGGCTCGCTGCAGCTCGAGCAGTCTCCCGAAGACCGGGAGCGAGCGACGATAGATCCTGGCCGCTGTGGCAACTCGCTTCTTCTAGACGACATAGCCGCGCACGCGCGCGTAGGCGATCGCGACACTGGCCACGCCGACGCCGACCGCGACGAGCATCCCGACCGTGCGCTGAGGCCCCCGGGCCGGGTAGCGCATCAGCGCGAAGGTGGCGGCGATGCCGCCGACGAGCCCGCCGAGGTGCCCGCCGATCGAGATGTTCGGGACGGCGAAGGTCAACGCGAGGTTGACGACGATGAGCGCCATCGCCTGTCCGAACAGCGATCCCGTCGAGAGGTATTCGAGGATCAGGAGGGCGCCGATCAGGCCGAAGATCGCTCCGGAGGCACCGACCGTGACGGCGAAGGCGGAGCTGAACCAGAGCGCTCCCGCCGATCCGGCGAGGCCCGAGACGAAGTAGACGAGCAGGAAGCGGGGCGTGCCGAGCGCCTGCTCGACGATCGTCCCGAGCCAGTAGAGGGCGAGCATGTTGAACGCGAGGTGCAGCAGGCTGCCGTGGAGGAACATCGCGGTGACGAGACGCCACCAGTCGCCCTCGGAGACGGCTGCACCCTGCAGGGCCCAGTCGGCGAAGAGGCTCCCGCCGGGGAGGTTGATCCCGCCTCCCTGGGCGGCCGTGATGACGTAGACGACCACGTTGATCGCGATCAGCACCATCGTCGCGGGCGCCGCGAGCGCCTGGGTGCTCCGGCGGACGTTGCGGATCGTGCGGGTCGACATGGGATGGTTGACCCCGACGTTCGCATGGTCCGGGCAGCGGATCCCGACCGGCGCGAACGTCATGCAGTCCTCGCAGATCGGCCGGCCGCATTCGGAGCACGAAACGAGGGTCTCCCGGTCGGGATGGCGGTAGCAACGGGGCGTCTCGGACACGACGGCTAGCGTAGCGACGTGCACGTTCACGTCGCCTTCACTCCGGACGAGTCGGCAGCCGCGCCGACCGGCGTCGTGATCGATGTGATCCGCGCCACCTCGACGATCTGCCAGGCTCTCGCGACCGGCTACGAGCGGGTCTGTGTGCCGCCGAGGTGGAGGACGCACGTGCCCTCGGCTCGGCGGAGGTGACGCTCGGAGGCGAGCGCCTCGGCGTCTTGATCGAGGGCTTCGACCTCGGCAACTCGCCACGCGAGTACCTGACCGTGCGCACACCCACCCTTGCCATGTCGACGACGAACGGCACCCGCGCGATCGTGACGGCGGCGGAGCGCTGCGAGCGCGTGCTGATCGCCTCTCTCCTCAACCTCGCCGCCGTGACCGAGGCCGCGCGCGCCCACGGTGACGACGTGGCGATCTTCTGTGCGGGCGTCAAGGGCGCGTTCGCGCTCGACGACAGCTACGTCGCGGGCCGCATCGCCGAGCGGCTGACCGCTGACGACCGCAGCGATGCGGCGGAGGCGGCGGTCAGGCTGGCGGCGTCGTATGCGTCCGCGGAGGACGCGTTTCGCGCCTCGCGCAGCGGCCGCAACCTGATCAACCACGGTCCCGAGCTCGAGGCCGACATCGCGTACTGCGCGCGCGAGAGCGTGCTCGACGTCGTGCCGCGTCTCGTCGGGATGCACGGCATCGCCGCAGAGATCCGGGCGTAGCGGGCTCGACGTGCAGGTCGCGGTCGTTCTCTTCACCCGCGATCTCCGCGTCCACGACAACCCTGCTCTGACCGCGGCGCTCGAGACGGCCGAGACCGTCCTGCCGCTGTTCGTCCTCGACGAGGGCATCGAGCGGACGCGCTTCGGAGCGGGCGCCAACCGTCGCGCGTTCCTCACCGAGTCGCTCGCCGATCTCGACCGGTCGCTTCGGCGGCTCGGCGGAGCGCTCGACGTGCGTCGCGGCGAGGTCGTCGCGGAGACGGTCCGCGCCGCTCGTGAGGTGGGTGCGACGACGGTGTTCGCGAGCGCGGATGTCAGCCCGTATGCCGTCGGGCGAGAACGCCGGCTCGCGGCCGAGCTCGATCTCCGGCTCGTCAACGGCCACTTCGTGGTTCCCGCAGGCGAGGTGACGCCCGCCGGCGGCGACCACTACCAGGTCTTCTCGGCCTACCACCGTGCCTGGTCGCAGGTGCCGATGGGATCGCCCGAGCCGACGCCCGAGGCGATCAGGCTGCCGCCCGGCCTCGACCCGGGCCCGTTCCGGGCGGGGAGGCGGCGCTGCTCCCCGGAGGCGAGAGCGCCGGTGTCGAGCGGGCGCGCACCTGGCTCCGCGTCCCGGCTCGACGGCTACGGCTCGGGCGGCCACGACGCGATCGCCGCCGACGGGACCTCGCGGCTCTCGCCCTACCTCCACTTCGGGTGCGTCTCGCCGCGGGCGCTCGCCGTCAGGGCGCACGAGCTCGGCGGCGCTGCGTTCGTCCGGCAGCTCTGCTGGCGCGACTTCTACGCCCAGCTCCTCTTCGCACGGCCGAGGACGCAGGTCGACGACCTGCGGCCCCGCGGCGACCGGTGGCTCGACGATCCCGACGGGCTCGCCGCCTGGAAGGAGGGGATGACCGGCTACCCGCTGGTCGATGCCGGCATGCGCCAGCTCCGCCGCGAAGGCTGGATGCACAACCGGGCCCGGATGGTGACTGCCTCGTTCCTCGTCAAGGACCTCGGGATCGACTGGCGCGAGGGAGCCAGGCATTTCTTCGATCTCCTCCTCGACGGCGACGTGGCGCAGAACATCGGCAACTGGCAGTGGGTTGCCGGCACCGGAACCGACAGCCGTCCCAACCGCGTCTACAACCCGACGGCGCAGCTGAAGAAGCTCGACCCCGAGGGCGCCTACGTCCGCCGCTACGTGCCGGAGCTCGCGGACGTGCCGGTGGGGGAGATCGCCGAGCCCGGGCTGCTCGCGCCCGTCGTACCCGCGGCCGATCGTCGATCACGCGGCAGCCGTCGAGGCGTTCCGGCGGAGACGGGGCTTGTAATACAAACATTTCTTTGCAAAGATAGTTTTGCATGGAGATGGAACGATCGATCGAGCTGCGAGAACCGGCCGCGCTGCGGGCGCTCGCTCATCCCCGTCGCCTGGCGCTCCTCGGCCTCCTTCGCCGCGAGGGGCCGCTGACCGCGACGCAGGCGGCCGCGCTGCTGCCGGGGGAGAGCTCCGGCAGCTGCTCCTACCACTTTCGCCAGCTCGCGAAGTACGGCCTCGTCGAGGAGGCGCCGGGTGGGACGGGGAGGCAGCGACCCTGGCGGGCGACGTCGCTGTACACGAGCTGGCCCGACGTGTCACCGACGCCGGAGATGGCCGCGGCCGCGACCGAGTTCGAGCTGCTCGTGACCGAGCGGCAATTCGAAGCGCTCTCGCGGTGGATCGTCACTCGTCCCGCCGAGCCCGTCGAGTGGCAGGAGGCGGCGTCGTTCGGCGATTCGCCTCTCTACGTCACCGCCGCCGAGCTCGCCGAGCTCCGGCAGGATCTGCAGCAGCTCGCCGACCGGTATCTCGAGCGGGTCGCCGATCCGGGGCTGAGGCCGGAGGGCTCGAGGAGAGTCACCTTCCTGCAGTTCGCGTTCCCCGCCGTCGACGAATGAGCGGGGCACTGGCCGGCACCGGTCGTGCGGGCCGGCATCTTCCGGCACTCCTTCGCGAGAGCGGAACGTTCAGGCGCTACTGGGGCGCTCACACGATCTCGCTCTTCGGCGATCAGATCTCGATGCTCGCCCTGCCGCTCGCGGCGGTGTTGACGCTCGATGCGAGCGCCGCGCAGATGGGCTACCTGACCGCTGCTGCGCTCGCGCCGAACCTGCTGCTCGCGCTGCACGCCGGGGCGTGGGTCGACCGCCACGGCCGCCGGCGGCACGTGATGATCGCCGCAGACATCGGCCGGGCGCTCCTGCTCGCGTCGGTGCCGCTCGCCTACGCGCTCGGAAGCCTGACGTACATCCACCTGCTCGTCGTCGCGTTCGCGGCAGGCGCGCTGGGCGTGCTCTTCAACGTCTCCGATGCGTCCCTGTTCGTCTCGGTCGTCCCGCGTGATCGGCTCGTCGAGGGGAGCTCGCTCCTCAACGGCAGCCGGGCGTTCTCGTATGTGGCCGGCCCGAGCGTCGCCGGGTTGCTCGTGCGGGCGCTGTCGGCGCCCGTCGCGCTGCTTGCGGACGCGTTCACGTTCCTCGGCTCGGCGGCGCTGCTCGGGCGGATCGCGCCGCAGGAGGCGCCGCCCGACAGGGAGGGAGGCGGCATCAGCAGCGGCATTCGCTTCGTGATCGGCTCGCCGCTCGTGGGCCCCGCCCTGCTCGCGACCGCGACGATCAACTTCTTCAACTTCGTCTTCTTCGCGCTCTTCGTGCTCTATGCGACGCGCGAGCTCGGCGTCGGAGCGGGCGCGCTCGGGCTCGTCCTCGGCGCCGGTGCGGTGGGCGGTCTCGTCGGCTCCGTCATCGCCGGTCGGGTCTCCCGGGCGATCGGCCTCGGGCCGTGCCTCGCGGTCGGCTGTGTGATCTTCCCCGCACCGCTCCTGCTCGTCCCGCTCGCATCGGGATCGGAGCGCACGATCCTCGCCCTGCTCTTCCTCGCCGAGTTCGGCTCGGGTCTCGGTGTGATGCTGCTGGACATCAGTGCGGGCACGATCTTCGCCGCGGTGATCCCGCCCGAGCTTCGGTCCCGCGTCTCCGGTGCGTACATGTTCGTGAACTACGGCATCCGGGTGCTCGGCTCGCTGGCCGGTGGGTGGCTCGGAGCCGCGATCGGCCTTCGGCCGACGCTCTGGATCGCGACCTCCGGAGCGCTCGCCGGCGTCCTGTGGCTGTTGCCCTCGCCCGTGCTCCGGATCCGCACGCTGCCCGAGCCGGAGGCTTCGCCGTAGGATCCGCCCATGGGGAGCGATACACGCGAGGCGCGCGCGAGCTCGTTCGGATCGGTCGCGGACGCCTACGAGCGTGCCCGCCCCGGCTATCCCGACTGACGCGGTGCGCTGGCTCGTCGGCGCCGAGCCTCTCGACGTCGTCGACCTCGGCGCCGGGACGGGCAAGCTGACGCGCTCCCTCGCAGCTCTCGGGCACCGCGTCACCGCGGTCGAGCCGCTCCCCGAGATGATCGCTCACCTCCGTGCCGGCGTTCCCGGCGTGACCGCGGTCGAGGGCGGGGCGGAGGCGATCCCGCTCGAGGACGCGAGCGCCGACGTCGTCACCGTCGCGCAGGCGTTCCACTGGTTCGACCACGAGCCGGCGCTCCAGGAGATCGCGCGGGTGCTGCGTCCCGGCGGGCGGATCGCGCTCATCTGGAACGTTCGCGACGAGACCGAGGACTGGGTCGCCGAGCTGAGCGACGCGATGGTGGGGAGGACGGGCATCGATGCGGGTGCGATCGAGCCGATCGACGCCAGCGGGTTGTTCGGGCCGGTGGAGCATGCCGTCTTCGGGCCTCACGTCCAGGAGGTCGACGGGGAGACGCTGCGGGAGCTCGTGCTCTCCCGCAGCTACTGCGCCGTGCTCTCCGACGAGGAGCGCGTGCCGGTGATGCAGAGGGTCGATGCGCTGTTCGCCCAGCATGCCCGCGACGGCGTCGTGCGGCTGCCGTACCTGGCCGAGTGCTTCCGCGCGGCCAAGCTCTAGTCGACCGCCGGCTGCAGCTCCTCGACGAGCTCGTAGAGCTTCCCGTCCGGCATCCGGAAGTGGGTGTAGCGCCAGCGCGCGTTCCGGCCGATGCCGTCCGTCTCCACACCGGCGGCGTGAAGCTCCTCGATCGCTGCGTCGAGATCCGCGACGAGGAATCCGATCGTGCGGCGCGTCTCACCCAGTGAGCCGGCGGGAGCGACGGCGAATGCAGTGCCGTCGGGCAGCGTGAACAGATCGGCCTCGATCCCGGCGAGCAGGGAGGAGGTGAGGCCGAGAACGTCGCGCAGGAACGTGCTCGTCGCCTCGCGCTCGGTCGTCGCCGTCCCGGCGAAGACCAGTCCCTGTACCTCCATCGCTCCCTCCCGGCCGTTTCGGCCATCTTGACACACGAACATGTGTTCGTGTAGAACAGAGAGTTCAGTGATCGCCTGCCTTCTCATCCCGGGATTCACGCTGCGAGCCGCGCTGCGCTCCCGGCCGAGGCTGGCGCTCGTGCCCGCGGCGCTCGCCCCGGAGCCGGGCAAGGAGGCTCTCGTCGGTCCGATCACGGCGGCTGCAGAAGCGGCGGGGGTGCAGGTGGGGATGCGCATGGGGGAGGCGCTCGCAACGTGCCCCGACCTCGTGCTGGTCGAGCAGGATCCGGCCGCGGTCGAGCAGGAGTGGGAGGGAGTGCTACGCCGCCTCGAGGACGCCGGCTTCGCGGTCGAGTCGTCCGAACCGGGTCTCGTCACGTTCGAGACCGGCGGCGTCGAGCGGCTCTACGGTGGTGTGGAGGCAGCGCTCACGAAGGCGCTCGCCTCCGTCGGATCTGCCTGGGACCCGCGCGCAGGCGCGGGAGGCCGTCGCTTCGTCGCCCTCGCGGCGGCGAGCGTGGCCCGGCCGGGGCAGGCGGTGATCGTCGAGGGGAAGGAGGAGCAGGGCTTCCTGGAGCCGCTCCCTCTCTCGCTGTTGCCGCTCCCGTCGAACCGGTATGCCGAGCTGGAAGGGCTCGGCGTGCGTCGGCTCGGCGAGCTGGCGTCGCTTCCCGGCGGCGCTGTCGAGGAGCGGTTGGGGCCGGAGGGGAAGCGGGCGTGGAGCCTCGCAGGCGGGGGACGCACCAATGCTCGACAACCCCGTGTGCGCGGGCGATCGCCTGCGGCAGAGCTGGCGGAGGCTCTCTCCTTCCCCGAGGCGGTCGGGAACGAGCTGACGTTGCGGCGGGCGTTCGGGGCGCTGCTCGAACGGCTGCTCGCGCGGCCGGAGCGGGCAGGCAGGCCGTTGCGCAAGGTGGCGGTGTCGGCCCGGCTCGTCGGCGGTGGCTCGTGGCGACGGGCGACGACGCTGCGCGAGGCGACGGCAGAGCCCGGCCGCCTGCGGGCGGCGCTCGGGCCCAAGTTGCTCGAGATCCCGGCTCCGGTGACGGAGCTGCGGCTGGAAGCGGTCGAGCTCGCCGACCGTGTCGGCAATCAGCTCACACTCGTCCCCCCGGAGGGAGAGGAGATGGACGGGCGGCTGCGTGAAGGGCTGAGGCAGGTGCGGGCCAGCACCGGCACCGGCTCGGTCTGCGCAGTGGTGGAGGTGGCACCGTGGTCGCGCATCCCGGAAGCGCGTGCGCTCGTCGTGCCCCGCGACATGTGACGAGGGCCCATGCCCGGTGGCGCGGTGACAGGCTTCAGCCTGTCACCTGGGTTGCGCTGTTCTCCTGGGTTAGAGGTGGAGGAGGCCAATGAGCGCCGCCGGCGGATCCTGGGCCAGCCGTCCCCATGCACTCTCACGCGCAACGGCAGGGCGCCTCAACGCACCCCGCCCGGCGCTCGTGGAGAACAGCGTCGACGGCACCCCCTGTGTCGTCAATCGCGAGCAGGTCGCATTCGTCCGCGAGGAGTGGCGCGTCGTCGACCGTTGGTGGACGGAAGAGCCGGTCGACCGCCGGTACTACGAGGTCGTGCTCGAGTCGGGGCAGAACCTGTGCGTGTACCGCGACCGTGATCGTGGCTGCTGGTACACGCAACGAGGATGACGCTGCCTCATGTCTCGAGCGCTTCCGGCGGCACCCCGTGATCCTGGCCGAGCGCCTCGTAGGCGAGCGCCTCCCATTCGCCGGCCTGGCTAGGTGGCACGACGACCCACTGCCGGAACGGCTGACCACGTCCGGAAGGATCGAAGAGGTGTGCCCCCGGCACGGCCAGAGCGCGCGCATGCGCGTCGGGATCGGTCAGCTTGAACACCATCCCGGTGCGGGAGAGCCCGAACACGACCTTGCCGGCGCGCTTCACGCACGGCATGCTGAACACCCTCGAAGCGCGCGCGTCCTCGTGCCAGGCGCAGATCGCATCGACGATGTCGTCGTATCGGTCGCGGGCAGCCATCGCGGATTGCTCGGACGCCTGCATCGGATGTCAGGCCGGCTCCGGCGCGGGCCTCATGTCGTAGCGGGAGCCGATCTCTGCGATCACCGCCGGGTCACGCGGGCCGTCGCCGAGCGCAGCCTCGAGGTCGCGGAAGAAGTTCTCGAAGCCGCCGGGGGCATGGAAATCGAGGAAGCGCGTAGAAGTCTCGAGCGCGTTCGAGAAACCGTGCACGGTGCCGGGGGGTACCGCTGCTACATCGCCGGGCCCGAGTTCGAGCCGCTCGTCGCCGAGCCGCACGGAGAGGCGCCCCTCGAGGACGTAGTAGGCGTCCCAGGTGCGATCGTGGACGTGGACCGGTGGCCCGGGGAAGGACGGCGGCGCCGTGTACTCCACGAGGCCGAGCGCACCGACCGTCTCGTCCGCGTTCGCGAGGATGCCGACCCGGACATCTGCGATCTCGACCGGATCCGTGCCGGCGGTGCGCACGAGCACCGAGGCCGGGTCCTGCCCGCCGTCCTCGGGCGGTGGATGCTGGTCGTACCGGGCAGCGAGCGCGGCACGCTGCTCCTCCGCCACGCCGACCATCTCCTGCAGGTAGCGATCGAAGCCCATGTTGGGAGTGTGGATGTTGAGATACCGCGTCTCGCCGGGACCGTCGGTGCGATAGCTGTGCACGACATTGGGAGGGACGAGCGCGAAGGTGCCGGGGCCGATCACCCGATCTCCGTCGGCGAGGGTGAGCGTGACCGCGCCGTCGAGCACGTAGAAGCAGTCCGCGTGCAGTCGGTGCACGTGCGGGTCGGGGCCGCGCTCACCGGCGCTGTAGCGCGTCTCCGTCAGCACCAGGTGCTCCAGTGCGAGCCAGATGCTCACATGTCGTTCCGGCCTTTCGGTGACGACGATCGGCTCGACCATCGGCGAAGCATATGACGTACGTCGAGCTCCACTGCCACTCGTCGTACTCGTTTCTCGACGGTGCGTCCCTGCCCGAGGAGCTTGCCGCTCGCGCCGCCGCGCTCGACTATCCGGCCCTCGCGCTCACCGATCACGACGGGGTCTACGGCTCGCTCGAGTTCGCCCTCGCAGCGAAGGATCTGGGCGTGCGGCCGATCACCGGCGCCGAGGTCACACTCGACAGCGGTTTCCACGTCACCCTGCTCGTCGAGTCCAGCCGGGGCTATACGAACCTGTGCCGCATCCTCACGGAGGCACATGCCGGGACGCGCACGGTGGGCCGGGAGGATCGCGAACCGCTCCCTCCTTCCGTGAGCCAGTCGTTCGTCGAGGAGCACGCAGGCGGCCTGGTCTGCCTGTCGGGGTGTGCGCGTGACGGCCTCGCCGTCCACCGGCCGAACGACGCGGCGCACCTCGCGCAGGCATTCGGCAGCGAGAGCTTCTTCGTCGAGCTCCAGCGTCCCTTCGCCCGCGGCGACGTGCGCCGCAACATCGCTCTCCGCGACCTCGCCGAGCAGCTCGGGGTAGCCACGGTCGCCACCGGCAACATCCACGCCCACGCTCCACGCCGCACGTTGCTGCAGGACACGCTCGTTGCGATCCGCTGCCGTACCTCGCTCGACGGCTCGGAGCAGGAGCGCCGCGGCAACCGCGAGAGCATCCTGCTCGCCTCGGCCGATGTCGCCGACCGCTTCGCCGGCATCGACCCCGCAGCCGTCACCCGCACCGCCGAGATCGCGGAGCGCCTCCAGTTCGATCTCACGGCGGAGCTCGGCTACCGCTACCCCGACTTCTCCGACGGTGCCGAGCCGGCGATCCGGCAGCTCGCGGAGATCTGCAACGACGCCTTCGTCGACCGGTACCCCCCTCGTGACAACGCGCTGCGGGCGAAGGCCCGTGCCCGGCTCGAGAGCGAGCTGGCGCTGATCGACGAGCTCGAGCTCGCCGGCTTCTTCCTGCTCCACTGGGAGGTGCTCGAGATCGCGCGGGAGTGCGCCCTGCAGGTGCGCGGACGCCACTCGCCCCGGCGCTTCCTCCCGCCCGGGCGTGGCCGCGGGAGCTCCGTCGGCTCGATCGTCTGTTACCTCACCGGCCTCTCGCATGTCGATCCGATCGCGAACGACCTCTCGCTCGGGCGCTTTCTCAATCACGAGCTGGCCTCGATCCCGGACATCGATCTCGATTTTCCGCGGGACATCCGGGAGAAGCTGATCGTCGCCGTCACGGAGCGGTACGGCAACGAGCACGCCGCCCTGGTCGCCAGCTTCGCCACCTATCGCTCGCGCGGCGCGATCCGCGATGTCGGCAAGGCGCTCGGGCTGCCGCAGGCGGAGCTCGAGCGACTGGCGCGGCTCACCGACGGGTGGGATGCGTCGCGCATCTCCGAGGAGGTGGCCGGCCTCCCCGACGCCGAGCGCAAGCTGGTCTCGAAGCGATGGCGCGCGTTCCAGTTCCTCACGGCCGAGATCGCAGGCCTGCCACGGCACATCTCCCAGCACCCGGGGGGCATGGTGATCTCGTCACGCCCGCTGATCGATCTCGTCCCGGTGCAGCCTGCCGCAATGGCAGGGCGCCAGCTCTGTCAGTGGGACAAGGACTCCTGCTCCGATGCCGGATTCCTCAAGATCGACCTGCTCGGGCTGGGCATGCTCTCTGCGGTCGAGGACTGCGTCGAGAAGATCGCGGAGATCTACGGCGCGCCCATCGACCTCTCCCGGATCCCGCTCGACGACGGCGACGTGTTCGGGGAGATCCAGCGGGCCGACACGGTCGGCACGTTTCAGATCGAGAGCCGGGCCCAGATGCAGAGCCTTCTGCGGACGAGGCCGGAGACGATCGACGACCTCACGGTGCAGGTGGCGCTCGTGCGGCCGGGACCGATCCAGGGCAAGGCGGTGCACCCGTACATCGAGCACCGCCGCCGGCTGCGCGAGGATCCGTCGTTCGTCTATCCGGTCGATCACGAGGCGCTGCGCGAGCCGCTCGCCTCCACGCTCGGGGTCGTCGTCTTTCAGGATCAGGTGCTCGACGTGGCGATTGCGCTCGCGGGGTTCACGGTGGGAGAGGCAGAAGGCCTGCGCCGCGCGATGAGCCGTAAGCGCAGCCGTGACGCGCTCGAGTCCCACCGGGTGCGGTTCATCGAAGGAGCAGTCGCGAACGGGGTCACAGAGAAGGTCGCCGACCTCGTCTACGACAAGCTCGTCGGCTTCTCCGGCTTCGGCTTCCCCAAGTCGCACGCTGCTGCCTTCGGGCTGCTCGCCTACCAGTCGCAGTGGCTGCGCCACCACTATCCGGCCGAGTTCCTCTGCTCGCTCTTGAACGCCCAGCCGATGGGCTTCTATCCGCCGGCGAGCCTCGTCCGTGATGCCCAGCGGCGCGGGGTGGAGGTGATCTCACCCGACGTGAACCTGAGCGGAGCCTGGTGCACGCTCACAGCGCTCGACGAACGCGCTGACAACGCTAGTGGCTCAGAGCCACAAAGTCCTCTTGCCTGCCAGGCGGTGCGCATCGGCCTCGCGTACGTCCAGTCGGTCGGTGAAGACGACGCATCGGCCCTGGTGGCGGAGCGAGAGGTGAACGGGCCCTACCGGGACGTCGGCGATCTCGCCCGGCGGGTGCAGCTCTCGAAGGACGGGCTGGTGGCACTCGTCGAGGGAGGCGCCTGCGACTGCTTCGGGCCGAAGCGCCGGGACATCCTCTGGGAGCTCGGGCTCGCAGCCCGGCCGGCTTCCGTGCCGGGGACCCAGGGAATCGCGAAGCAGCTCACGCTGTCGCTCGATCCGACCGCAACGACTCCCGTCCTCCGCGATCTCACGCGCTGGGAGCTGATGGCGGCGGACTACCGCCTCACGGGCCTGTCGGTCGGCACCCATCCGCTCGTGCTGCTCCGGCCGCATCTGCCGGAGGGGACGCTCGGAAGCGACGACTTGCACCGCTCGTCGCATGGATCGACCGTGGCCTATGCCGGCCTCGCCATCGCGAGACAGCGGCCGGCGACGGCGAAGGGGATCGTGTTCATGCTGCTGGAGGACGAGCACGGCCAGGTGAACCTGATCGTGCCGAAGGACGTGTACGAGCGGCACCGCGCGGTCGTTCGCAACGAGCCGCTGCTGCTCGCGCACGGCCGCTACGAGCGGGTGGGGGAGAACCGGAACATCCTCGTCTCGTCGGTCGAGACCCTCGGGGCTCTCGCGCGCCGGGTCGCGGAGCTCGACGTGGGCGCGGCGCTGCCGCGGGCGCATCACTTCGGCCATCGCTGAGGGGCCCGGTTCGCCAGGAGGGGATCACCGCGCGACCAGGCTCGCCTCCACGTACTCCGCCACGACCTCGAACCCGAGGCGCGAGTACGCGGCGAGTGCCGGGGCGTTGTCGGCCCGGACGTTGAGCGCGATCGTCTCGATCCCGTCGGCCAGCAGCAGCCGGCAGAGCGCGGCGCAGGCAGCCCGCGCGAGGCCCTCGCCCCGCCGTTCCGGCAGCGTCGCCACATTGCCGAGTGCGGCCACGCCCCAGGTCGGGGAGTGGACGTGCACGCCGGCCACACAGACGAGCCGGCCATCCTCCCGGATCCCGACGTAGCGCCCGGTGGCGAGCATCCGCGCCCCGAACCAGGTGCCGGGATACGCGGTGCGGTAGAACGCCTCGATGTCTGCCAGGTCGGCCGCCCCGAGCACGTCCACGGCGACGGCGTTCGTGTCGGCGTCGGTGCCGAGCAGATCGGTGCGACCGAGGGCGAGCTTCAGATGCGGCGCCGCGGTCTCGATCGTGTAGCGCTCGGCCAGGGTCTCGAGCAACGGGGCGGTCACGTGCACGTAGAGGGCGGCCGGCAACGTAGCCCGGATCTCGCGCAGCAGCGCGTTGATCTCCTCGAGCGGCTCCTCGGCGATCGCCAGCAGGACCGGGACGTCGGGCTCGGTGTAGAGGAGCACGAGCTCCTCCAGCCGCCCGTCGCGCTCCCAGCCGAACCAGCGGGTGTGGGGCCAGTCGAAGTCGTCCAGGTCGCCGATCTCGTAGACGTGCGCGCGCGCGTTGCGCCGCAACAGAGCGGCGATGGTCTCCTTCTCGGAGAGCTCGACGACGGTCATCGAGCGCAGAGCCTACTGTTGTCCCACCGGCAGGTCGCCCGGTGCGCGCGCGGCTAGCTGATCGCGTCGCCGGCGACCCGGCGGACTTCGTCGAGCGTGGTGACCCCCGCGACCGCGAGGCGGACGCCGTCCTCGCGCAGCGTGAACATCCCCTGGGAGATCGCCATCGCCTCGATCTCACGCGTCGGCGCGCCGACGAGGAGCGCGATCTCGTCCGTCATCGTCATCACCTCGAAGAGCGGCACCCGACCGCGGTAGCCGGTGTCGCCGCATTCGGGGCAGCCGACGGCCTTGTAGAGATTGAGCTCGCCGTAGTTGTCCGGCACCCGCAGGGCCTTCAGCACGGCCGGATCCGGGATCGCCGCCTCGCAACAGGACTGGCAGACGCGGCGTGCGAGGCGCTGGCCGATGATGCAGTTGATCGACGTCGCGAGGATGCTGCGCTCGATCTGCATGTCGGTGAGCCGCTGGATCGCAGACGCCGCCGTCTGGGCGTGCAGGGTCGTGAGCACGAGGTGGCCGGTCATCGCAGCGCGGAACGCGATCTGGGCGGTCTCCTCGTCGCGGATCTCGCCGACGAGCAGGACGTCGGGGTCGGAGCGAAGCACGGTGCGAAGGCCGTTCGCGAACGTGAGTCCCGCCCTCGGGTTGACCTCGACCTGATCCAGGCCGGCGGCGCGGTACTCGACCGGATCCTCGATCGTCGTCAGCTGCCGATCGGGCGTGTTGAGCATCTGCAGGCACGTGTAGAGGGTCGTCGTCTTGCCGGAGCCCGTGGGGCCGACGACGACGACGGCGCCGAACGGCTGCGAGATCGCGCGCTCTAGGGCGGTGCGGCTCCGTGGCCACATGCCGAGCGCGTCGAGCGAATCGGGTGCCTCTCCCTGGGAGAGGATGCGGAGCGTGACCTTCTCGCCGTGCGTCGTCGGCAGGATCGCGATTCGCACGTCGATCGCATCGTTGCCCCGCTTGATCGAGACGCGCCCGTCCTGGGGCGCGCGCCGCTCCGCGATGTCGAGGCCGCCCATGATCTTGAGCCGGCTCGAAACGGCGGCTCCTTGCGAGCCGGCGATCGAGGTCAGCTCGCGCATGACACCGTCGACGCGGACCCGGACGAAGAGGCGGCGCTGCTGCGGGGTGAAGTGGATGTCGGAGGCGCCGAGGTCGAGGGCCTTCGAGATGGCGCGGTTGATGAAGACGACGGCCGGCGTGTTGTGCTCGAGGTCGAGGACGGTCGCGTCGTCCTCCGATTCCTGGGCGTCGGTGACGACTTCCTCGATCGAGACCGACGCGTTGTCATGGACCTTGGTGATCACCAGCTCGATCGCGTCCGGCGAGGCGACGCAGACCTGCACCGGCATCCCGAGGGCGAGCCTGAGCTCGTCCGAGAACATCACGTTCGTCGGGTCGGCCACCGCGACGAGGACGTAGCCGTCCTCGAGGAAGCGAATCGGCACTGCCCGGTAGCGGCGCGCGAGGTTCTCCGGCAACAGCATCGCTGCTTCGATCTCGACCGCCGCGAAGTCGAGCTCGACGAACTCGAGCTCGTGCTGCTCAGCGAGGACGCGCGAAACGGCCACCCGGGTGACGAAACCGTTCTCGACCAGGATCTCGCCGAGCCGCAGTTCCGGCTTCACCCGCTTCTCCGCGAGTGCGAGCTCGAGCTGCTCGGGCGTGACTGCGCCATCGCGCACAAGGAGGGTCCCGAGAGCGGGCCACGGATTCCTGGCGGCTTCCATACCCAATGCGTATCGGCAGGCACGCTCCCTTAGATGAGTGATTTCGTTCACCCTGTCCTCGCACCGGTGCGGGACGCCGCCCGGCCCGACTCCCCGCCCCCAGGCACGCCGGAAGGAGAAGAGAGAGAATCTCGCCGTGCGGGCAGTTGTCCAGCGGGTCGCCAGGGCGGAGGTCAGGGTCGACGGGATCGTCGTCGGCTCGTGCGGCGCCGGTCTCCTGATCCTGTTGGGGGTCGCGTCGGGTGACGGCGCGCACGACGCAGATGCGCTCGCCGCGAAGGTCAGCCGGCTTCGGATCTTCGAAGACGACGCAGGGCGGTTCGACCGCTCGATCGTCGACACGGGTGGGAGCGCGCTCGTCGTGAGCCAGTTCACGCTGATCGCGACTACGGCGAAGGGCAACCGTCCCAGCTTCTCCGGTGCCGCCCCTCCCGAGGTCGCCGAGCCGATCTACGAGCGCTTCTGCTCCAGCCTCGCCGCCGCAGGAATCGAGGTCGCAACGGGTGTGTTCGGCGCGCGGATGGCGGTCGAGCTCGTCAACGACGGGCCCGTCACGATCGTGCTCGGCTGAGCAGGGAATCGGCCACGCGCCGGGCCCTCCGGACGGTGCTATCCTTTCCGCACCGCATTTCACTGCTTCACGAAATGGGCGCGAGGCGCCCATTTTTGTTGAGAAGACCGCTTCGGATCGGCGGTTCGGGGATCGAGGAGAACCAGCTTGGCAGACATGCTCGCAACAGAACGGACGCTCTCCCGGGACATCGTCCCGCGGGTCGAGCATGCCGTTCCCGGAGTCGAGGTCCTGGCGGTCGAGCTCCTGTCACCGAGCCGATTCTGCGTCTATGTCGATCACACGAACGGGGTCGACCACGCCCTGTGCGCGCGGGTGACGGAGCTGCTCGCCGAGTACCGCGCCTCGTACACGATCGACGTCTCGTCACCGGGTCTCGACCGGCCGCTCCGCACGCCGGCCCACTTCCGGGCCGCGATCGGCCAGGAGGCCCAGATTCGAACGGCCGGCGACATCGCCGGCAAGAAGCGCTTTCGCGGCACGGTGGTTGCCGCCTCCGAACGGAGCGTCCGTCTCGCCTTCGGCGACGCGGAGCTCGACATCCCGTACGAGCAAATCGTCCGGGGCAACCTGATCGACGAGGGATAGGTGAGGTCATGAGCCAGGAGATCATGGAAGGGATCCGCACGATCGAGCGCGAGAAGGGGATCGAGACCGGGACGCTCGTCGCGGCCCTCGAGGACGCGCTCCTCGCTGCATACAAGAAGACGCCGGGTGCCTCCCGTCACGCCGAGGTGATCCTCGACGACGAGGGCGAGTTCCGCGTGTTCTCGATCGAGATCCCTTCAGACCTCGAGGAGCGGCTGGTCGACGAGGCCCGTGAGGCCGCGATCGACGAGCTCGAGCGCATCGAAGAGGAGACCGGCGAGCGCCAGCACACGCTCGTCAACGACGCCGATCTCGAGCTCGACTGGTCGCAGGTGCCGGACGACCTGATGGTGCGTGCGGACGCGACGCCGGACGGCTTCGGCCGGATCGCCGCGATGACGGCCAAGCAGGTCATCCAGCAGCGCATCCGTGAGGCCGAGCGGGCGATGATGTACGACGAGTACATCGACCGTCAGGGCGAGGTCGTGACGGGGATCGTGCAGCAGGCAGGCGACCGCAACAACGTGCTCGTCGACCTCGGCAAGGTCGAGGCGCTCCTGCCGCGATCGGAGCAGGTCGACGGTGAGCGTTACGAGCAGGGCTCGCGCATCAAGGCCGTGATCACGGAAGTGCGCTCGGGCACCAAGGGCCCGCAGGTGATCCTGTCGCGCCGCGACCCGGAGCTGATCAAGACGCTGTTCGAGCTCGAGGTACCCGAGATCGCCGACGGGCTCGTGGAGATCCGTGGAGTCGCACGGGAGCCGGGCTATCGCTCGAAGATCGCCGTCGAGTCGCACACGCAGGGCGTCGACCCGGTCGGCGCGTGCGTCGGCCCGCGAGGCTCTCGCGTCCGGATGGTCGTCTCGGAGCTGCGCGGCGAGAAGATCGACATCATCCCGTGGAACACCGAGCCGGCGCGATTCGTCGCGAAGGCGTTGTCGCCCGCCCGCGTGCGCGAGGTCTACATCGACGACGACACGCGCGAGGCCACCGTGGTCGTTCCCGACGATCAGCTCGCGCTCGCGATCGGCAAGGAAGGCCTCAACGCGAGGCTCGCCGCTCGCCTCACCGGGTGGAAGGTCGACATCCAGTCGGACACGGAGTTCGCGCAGGCCGAGGCCGAGGCTGCGTACGCCGGCGAGGACGACACGCAGGAGTTCTCGGGACGGTGCTCGGCGACGCTCTCGAACGGCAAGCGCTGCCCGAACGCTGCGCTCCCCGGCTCGCACTACTGCGGCGTGCCGGCCCATCAGGCACTGCACGGCACCGCGCCTCCGGTCGCGATGCCCGACGACGACGACGATGTCGAGGAGCTGATCGCCGAGGTCGCACCGGAGATCGTCGAGGCACAGGGACTGCTCGACGGGATCGTGGAGGAGGCCGTCGCCGCCGGAGAGATCACGGTCGAAGAGGCCGCCGAGCTCGAGGACGCGATCGAGGTGGCAGCGATCGAGGAGGCGATCGAGACGGCGGTCGTCGAGCTCGCCGAGGCCGACGCCGCCACGGGCACCGAGACGACCGAGGCCGTTGCGGCCGTGGTCGAGGAGGACGAGTCTCCTGGCGCGTGACCGCCATGCCGGAGAGAACGTGTGCGGGCTGTGGTCGCAAGGCGCCGCAGGCGGAGCTCGTGCGCTTCGGCTCGGTCGACGGTCGGCTCACGATCGGCCGCACCATTCCCGGCCGGGGTGTGTACACCTGCCGGCGGCTCGCCTGCTTCGAGCGGGCGGTAGCGTCGCGCGGCTTCAACCGGGTGCTGCGCCGCACCGTGCTCGTCGAGCCGGAGCTCGCGCGCCACTACACTGACAGCTGATGGCCGACGGACCCAACAAGCCGAACCGCCCGATCCGCCCCCGCGGAGGGCCTTCCGGACGCAAGCGCCGCGTCGTCATCGACGGCGGGAACACGCGCGGCCGCGACGGCCGCCAGGCGCGCGACCGCGGCGCCACGGCCGGGGTTCAGCCGCGGCAGCAGCCCGTCGCAGCGCCGACCGGGCCGGTCACGGTCCCGTCCGGTGTCAGCGTCAAGGATCTCTCGGCTGCGCTCGGGATCACCGTGGCCCAGATCATCAAGATCATGATGGGCCTGGGCGAGATGGTCACGATCACCCAGTCGCTCAGTGACGAGTCGGTGGAGCTGATCGCGACGGAGGTCGAGCGGGAGGTCGTGATCAAGCATGCGGCCGACGACGACACCGAGCCCGAGATGTTCGAGGACACCGACGACGAGCTCGCCGCCCGCCCGCCGGTCGTGACGATCATGGGTCACGTCGACCACGGCAAGACGACCCTCCTCGACGCGATCCGCGAGACGTCGGTCGTCGACACCGAGGCAGGCGGGATCACGCAGCACATCGGCGCCTACCAGGCCGTCGCGGACGGACGCAGGATCACGTTCCTCGACACGCCGGGTCACGAGGCGTTCACCGCCATGCGCGCCCGCGGCGCGAAGGTGACGGATATCGCGATCCTCGTCGTCGCCGCCGACGACGGTGTGATGCCGCAGACCCGCGAGTCGATCTCGCATGCGCGGGCAGCCGGGCGTGCCGATCGTCGTCGCGATCAACAAGATCGACGTCCCGAACGCGAATCTCGACCGCGTGCGCTCCGAGCTCGCCTCCGAAGGGCTGCAGCCGGAGGAGTGGGGCGGCACGACCCAGTTTGCCGAGGTCTCCGCGAAGCAGAAGCTGAACCTCGACGAGCTGCTCGAGAAGCTGCTGCTCGTCGCCGACGCCGAGCTCGATCTGCGCGCGAACCCGTCGGCAGACGCCTCGGGGCCGATCATCGAGTCGCGCCTGGACGTCGGCCGCGGCCCGGTCGCGACGATGCTCGTCCACCGCGGAACGCTGCGCGTGGGCGACGCGATCGTCGCCGGTGACGCATCCGGCAAGGTGCGCGCGCTCTACGACTACCAGGGCGAGAAGGTCAAGGAGGCGCGTCCCGGCGAGCCCGTCGAGATCCTCGGCTTCGACCGGCCGCCGCCCGCCGGCGAGCTCGCGCGCGTCGTCGAGCACGAGCGCCAGGCCAAGGACCTCGCCCAGAAGCGCGCCGAGCGGCTTCGCCGCGAGCAGCTCGCGCAGCGCTCGAAGCGCGGCGTCTCGCTCGAGAGCCTCTTCTCGCAGCTGCAGGAGGGCGTCGTCCAGGACCTCAACATCGTGCTCAAGGGCGACGTGCAGGGATCCGTCGAGGCGCTGCTCGGCGAGCTCGGCAAGATCCAGCATTCCGAGGTTCGCGTCAACGTCATCCATACGGGCGTCGGCGGCATCACCGAGAACGACGTCAACCTCGCGTCCGCGTCGAACGCGCTCGTGATCGGCTTCAACGTGCGGCCGAGCGCCGAGGCGCGGGCGCTCGCCGAGCGCGAGGGCGTCGACATCCGCACCTACCGCGTCATCTACCAGCTCACCGACGAGATCCAGCAGGCGCTCGTCGGGATGCTCTCGCCCGGTGCAGACCGAGGAGACGATCGGCGAGGCCGAGGTGCGCGCGCTGTTCAAGGTGTCGCGGCTCGGCACGATCGCGGGCTGCATGGTCACGAACGGCGTCGTCCGCCGCAACGCTCAGGTTCGGGTCGTCCGCGACGGCACCGTGATCTACGACACCTCGATCGCGCAGCTCAAGCGGTTCAAGGACGACGCGCGCGAGGTGAGCGAGGGGTTCGAGTGCGGCATCCTGCTCGAGGGCTTCAACGACCTCAAGGAGGGTGACATCCTCGAGGCCTACGAGACCCGCCAGGTCGAGCGCACCGATCTCGACGAGCCGGTGCCGGCCCCGGCGGCCGCTCCTGCCGCGCAGGCAGACGTCGACGCGGATCCTGCCGACGACGAAGAGTGATCGGCCCGGCCGGTCCGGCCGTCAGCTGCGCAGCCTCAGCAGGACTTGACGAGCTTCGCGAGCGCGGCCGCCCGCGCCCGGTACCCGTCCGCGGTCGGATGGACGCCGTCGCTGCCGAACCAGCCCGGGTGCGCCCTGGCGAGGGCCTGCCACTCGAACACCCTGAAGTTCGCGAACGTCAGCGCTGCACGCCGGAGCACCCGGTTGTACCCCTCGTAGGAGACGCCGTTGTAGGGCGGGCGCACGACGGTCGACCAGATCACGCACCGGTTGCGGCCCGCCGCAGACACGACCCGGCGCACATCCGCCGCAAAGGCGGAAACCGCGCCCGGATCGTCGTTCGCACCGAGGCTGATCACGAGCACGCGGGGCAGCGTCGAGCTGAGCGACCGAACCGCCTGCGGCCCTTCGTCTGCGTGGCGACTGACACTGGCGGACTGGGTGATCGACCAGCCCGGAAGGAACGCCGGGAGATAGAGCCCCGTGCCGACCGTGAGCGAGTCGCCGTAGTGCAGCACCGTCCGCGGTGTGCCGGCAGCGGCGTCGGCCTGCAGCGCACCCACACATGCGAGCACGGCGACGCCGAGGGCCAGGGCGATGGAACGGACCATCAGGTCACCGTACCCCGGCCCGCCGCGAACCCCTTCCTGCCCGAACAGAATCCAAACGACCGCCGAGAGCGCTTCAATGCAGCCATGGAGACGGGATACGTCGGCATCTACTCGTTCGAGCTCCACTTCCCGGAGAGCCACTCGCTGAAGGAGAAGCGGATGCACCTCCGCTCGGTGAAGGCGCAGCTCTCGAACCGGGTCGGCTGCTCGATCTCCGAGGTCGACCATCACGATGTCTGGCAACGCGCCCGCTTGACGCTGGCCTGCGTCGCGCGTAACGCGAGCGAGGCGGAGCGACTGCTCGACACGGCGGAGCGCTGGCTCAGCGGACAGGACTTCGAGCTGATCAGCCGCGAGCGCGACCTCGTGACGCTCGATGACTAGGAGCCCTCCAGGTCGCCGCGGATGCGGCGTGTCGACGAGTCGATCAAGGCCGTCGTCTCGGAGGCGATCCCCACGCTCAAGGATCCGCGGATCGGGTTCGTCACCGTCACCGGGGTCGACACGACCTCCGATCTCGCCCAGGCGACGGTCTGGTTGAGCGTGTACGGGGGCGAGAAGCAGCGCCGTGCGACGCTCACCGCGCTCGAAGGGGCGGCCGGGATCCTGCAGGCGCGGCTCAACCACGAGCTCCATCTCCGCCGCACGCCTCAACTGCTGTTTCACTACGATCAGTCGGTCGAGCACGGCGTCCGGATGACGAAGCTGATCGACGAACTCGACCCCGGCCCCGAAGAGACGAGCGATGACGCAGACGACTGACATGGCCGCCGTCGTCGACGCCCTCCGGTCTCACGACCGCTTTCTCGTCACCTCACACGAGAATCCCGACGGCGACGCACTCGGATCGCTGCTCGCCATGCACCTCGCGCTGCTCGAGCTCGGGAAGGACAGCGTCATGGTGCTCGCCGGGCCGGCGCCCCTGCCGGGAGAGTACGGGTTTCTCGGGCTGCTCGACCACGGCCTGCTGCGCGAGCTGCCGGCCGACCGGGCCGACCGGGTCCTGGTCGCCGTCGACTGCGCCCAGGAGACGCGTCTCACCGATGCCGAGATGCTCGATGCCCTGATCACCGTCAACATCGACCATCACCACGACAACACGCGGTTCGCGAGCGTGAACCTCGTGGCCGACGAGGCTTCGTCGACCGCGGAGCTGCTGGCGGGCGTCTTCGAGGAGCTCGGCGTGGCGCTCACCCCGGCGATCGCCGAGGCGCTGTACACCGGTCTCGTGACGGACACCGGTCGGTTCCAGTACAGCAATACGACGCCGGCCGCCCTGCGGCTCGCTGCCGATCTCGTCGAGGCCGGCGCCGACCAGCAGCGCGTGTTCCAGGGGGTCTACGAGTCGATGCAGTTCGCGAAGCTGAAGCTGCTCGCGCGTGCGCTCGACCGGGCCACGCTGCACGAGGAGGGACGCGTGGTCGTCTCGTATCTCCTCCGCGGCGACTTCGCCGAGGTCGGCGCGGTGGAGCCGTACTCGGAGGGCATCATCGACGTGCTCCGCGCCGTCGAGGGAGCCGAGCTCGCAGCGCTCATCCGCGAGCCACCCAGGGAGGGCGGCCCGACGCGGAAGATCTCGCTCCGGTCGTCGACCGATCGCGTCGACGTCTCGGCGATCGCCCGGAAATCGAGCGGCGGCGGCCACCGGCAGGCGGCAGGGTTCTCGAGCGATCTCTCGATCCCGGAGATCACGGCCTTCCTCGTCTCCGAGTTCGCCGCCCTCTCGGCCGCGCGCGCCTGAGCGGCGAGGAGTGGCATGGCGATCCCGAGGGGCCTCGATCCGACCGGTGTGATCCTCGTCGACAAGCCCGCCGGACCATCGTCGTTCGCCGTCCTGGCGGGGGTTCGTGCCCGGACAGGGGCCAAGACCGGCCACGCAGGCACCCTCGACCCGTTTGCGACGGGCCTCCTGCTTCTGTTGTCCGGTAGGGCAACTACGATGGCGTCATGTTTCGTCGGGCTGCCGAAGCGCTACCTCGCCGACGTCGACCTCTCCCGGCGCACGACGACGGGCGACCCGGAGGGCGAACCGCTCGAGCCGCACGAACCTCCCGGCGACGTCGAGCTCGAGACCGAGCTCGCGCGCCTCCGCGGTGAGATCGAGCTCCCGATCCCGACGGCGTCTGCCGTCAAGATCGGGGGCGAGCGCGCCTACCGCCTGCACCGGCGTGGCGAGGTGGTCGAAATGCCCATGCGCCGGTCCCGGGTCGACGCGCTCGACGTCATCGCGTATACGGACGGCATCGTGACACTCGACCTCCATGTCAGCTCCGGGACATACGTGCGCTCGATCGCCGATGCACTCGGCGGCCACTGCACCGCGCTGCGGCGAACGGAGGTGGGGCCGTTCCCCGTCAGCGAGGCCGACGCAGAGGTCGTGCTGACGCTCGACGAGGCGCTCGGACGCATCGGGCTGACGCTGGCCGAGGCGGAGGCCGATCGGGATCGACGGGCGACGCGGGACCGCGAGGCGAACGCCGCTGCAGCGTCCGCGCGGGACGCACAGGCCGAGTCATGAGGATCGCGCACTCTCCGGCGCAACTCGAGCGGCAGCCGCGGGCCGTCGCGATCGGGACGTTCGACGGGATCCATCGAGGTCACCAGAGCGTCATCCGCGCGGCGATCGACTCGGGTCTCGCACCGACCGTGATCACGTTCGACCCGCATCCGAGGGTCGCGCTCGGCAACTACGTCGATCTGATCACGACGCTCGAGCGCCGATTGGAGCTGATCGGCGCCGCCGGGGTGGAGGCGACCCTCGTGGCGTCGTTCACGTCCGAGTTGATGTCCCTCGAGCCGGAAGCCTTCGCCGAGCGCTACCTGCGGGCGATCGGGGCGGAGGCGATCGCGGCGGGCGCGGACTTCCGCTTCGGTTCGCGGCGTCGTGGTGATCTGGAGCTGCTCGACCGGCTCGGCTTCGAGGTGCTCGAGGTCGAGACGGTCCCGGGCGTCTCCTCCTCCGCG
This sequence comes from uncultured Thermoleophilia bacterium, assembly GCA_963799905.1. Lineage (GTDB taxonomy): Bacteria > Actinomycetota > Thermoleophilia > Gaiellales > Gaiellaceae > Gaiella. The sequence goes on along the minus strand of CAWCYU010000002.1, from coordinate 34,830 downwards.
ATCCGTCATGCCTTGCACGAGGGCGATGTCCTCGCGGCGGCACGAATGCTCGGCCGGCCGTACGAGCTCGACGGGGTGGTCGTCGCGGGCGACCAGCGGGGCGGCACGCTCGGCTATCCGACGGCGAACCTCGCGCTCGAGCCCAACCTCGCCTGTCCGCGCTACGGGATCTACGCCGGTTCGGCACTCGGGCATCGAGCCGCCGTCTCGATCGGGACGAACCCGCACTACGGGGGCACCGAGCGGCGCATCGAGCCCTACCTGCTCGACTTCGACGGCGATCTCTATGGCAAGCGGCTCGTTGTCGAGGTGTGGGAGCGCCTGCGCGACGAGGCCGTCTTCGCCTCCGAGGAGGAGCTGGTGGCGCAGATCGGGCGCGACGTCGACGCGACGCGCGCCGCCGTGCGCCCGACGGCCGGCGACTGACCCGACCTCCGGCGCCTAGCGGCCGCGAGGCTGCGGACCGGCCTCGAGCGCCTCGGGGTTGACGACGCCGACGGGCGTCCCGGCCGCGAATGCGTCGACCTGGGCGAATGCCTCTGCGAAGTAGCTCTCGTACGTCTCCCACGTGACGTATCCCAGGTGAGGCGTCGCGAGGACGGCGGGGTGTCCGACCAGCGGGTCGCCGGTCGCCGGTTCGTCGTCGAAGACGTCGATCGCGGCTCGGCCCGGCCGGCCCGCCTCGAGCGCTGCCGCGAGCGCGCCTCGCTCGATCAGCCCTGCCCGCGCCGTGTTGACGAGCAATCCGTCCGGTTTCATCGACTCCAGGTGTCGTTGGGTCACGATCCCTCGCGTCTCGGGCGTGAGCTTGAGATGCAGGCTGACCACGTCCGACCCTGCGCAGAGCTCCTCGAGCGAAGGCTCGGGCTCGCACCCGTCGCGGCGGGCACGCTCGAGCGACCCCGCCCGGCCCCAAGCCGTCACCTGCATGCCGAGCGCCCGGCCGTACGTCGCGACGAGAGCGCCGATCGTCCCGTAGCCGACGATCCCGAGCGTCCGGCCGTGCAGCTCTCGCCCGATCGTCGTCTGCCAGGCGCCTGTCCGCAACGCGACGGCATCCGCGACGAGGCAGCGGGTCGACGCGAGGATGAGCGCGAGGGTCAGCTCCGCCGGGGCGTACGGCGACCCAGAGCCGGTGCAGACGGCGATCCCGCCCCGGGTGCACGCCTCCAGATCGATGTGGGGGAGTCCGCGTCCCGTCTGGCAGATCACCCGCAGGTGCGGGAGCAGTTCCAGCAGCGGTGCGTCGATCGGCGTTCGCTCCCTGATCAGCACGAGCGCTTCCGCATCGCCGATCTGCGCCGCCCGCTCTGCGAGGCCGGCGGGACGCTCCGAGTGCACGACGATGTCGTGCTGCGAGACGGCCGCGAAGGCGTCGAGCCGCTCCACCGCCCGCTGGTAGTCCTCCATCACGACCACACGCATCTCTCGACGATATCGGCCCCGGCTGGGGGCGGCCGAAACGCTCGAATCCCGCATGCCTGCTACGATCCCGCCGACCCTCTCTCGGCCGGACGTGTCTTCCTTCACGCCGTTGCGGAGAGTGTGGAGACGTCGATGAAGGAGGAGACATGCCCCTCACCAAGGAAGTCAAGCAGGAGCTGATCGACAAGCACGGCCGCGCGTCGACCGACACGGGCTCGCCCGAGGTTCAGGTCGCGATGCTGACGAGGCGGATCAACGATCTCACCGAGCACCTGCGGACGCATCCGAAGGATCACTACTCGAGGCGCGGCCTGCTGAAGCTCGTCGGGCGCCGGCGCCGCTTCCTCACCTACATGCAGAAGCACGACCTCGAGGGCTATCGCGCCCTCATCAAGGAACTGGGCCTGCGCCGCTAGATGGAATCGACCATCTAGGCGCACGTCCCACCGGCGGAAGGTGGGTGTTTGATCGAGCCGCGCGGAGCCTCAGCTCCGGCACGGCTGGCTCAAACCTCCACCTTCCGAATCAAGAAGAGTGAAGGGAACACACATATGAGCATCGCAACCGGGCGTCAAGCCACGGTGTCGGTCGAGATCGGTGGTCGCGAGATCACGTTCGAGACCGGCAAGCTCGCCAAGCAGGCCGACGGCGCAGTCGTCGTCCGCTCCGGCGACACGATGATCCTCGCGACGGCCGTCGGCCGGCAGGAGGCCCGCCCCGACGCGGACTTCTTCCCGCTGACCGTCGACGTCGAGGAGAAGATGTACGCCGCGGGCAAGATCCCGGGCGGCTTCTTCAAGCGGGAGGGCAAGGCGTCCGAGCGGGCGACCCTGACCGCACGCATGATCGACCGCCCGATCCGGCCGCTCTGGCCGAAGGGCTTCCGCAACGAGATACAGGTGATCTGCACCGTCCTCTCCGCGGACATGATCCACGGCCACGACGTCCTCTGCATCAACGGCGCGTCGGCGGCTCTCGCGATCTCGCCGCTGCCGTTCCTCGGCCCGGTCGGCGCGGTGCGCGTTGCCCGGATCGACGGAGAGCTGGTCGTCAACCCGACGCTCCAGGAGGCCGACGAGGAATCCGACCTCGACCTGATCGTGGTGGGGACGCGCGACGCCCTCACGATGATCGAGGCCGGGGCCGACCAGGTTCCCGAGGAGACGATGCTGCTGGCATTCGAGCTCGCGCATACCGAGATCAAGCGCATCTGCGACGTGATCGAAGACCTCCGGGCGCAGGTCGGGAAGCCGAAATGGGTCGACCCGGCGCTGACGGCCGAGCTCGAGCCCACGCACGGCGATGCGATCTGGCAGCGGATCCAGGAGCAGGGCCTCAAGGCGGCCGGCGCGATCGTCGACGAGATCGTCGACGAGGTCTGCCCGGACGTCACGCTCGACTCGACCGAGGACGACATGGTGCGGGAGATGCAGGTCCGGGGCGGACTGGCGCTCCTGCTCGACAAGCAGCGCCTCGTCGCCGTCGAGGGGCCCGTGCGGGAGCAGTTCGAGAGCGACCTGCGCGAGCTGACCGACGCCGAGCAGGACTCCAAGTACCTGAAGTCCCGGAAGCGCGGCATGCTCTACGACCGCATCGTCGAGGGCCTCGACCTGCCCTTCCCTTCCTCCGACGGAGAGTCGGGCGAGAAGGACTCCACCACGAAGGCATGGATCAAGAAGGCGGCCGACGCGGTCTACAAGGACATCGTCCGCAAGAAGATCGCGGTCGACAAGCGCCGGCCCGACGGTCGCGGCACAGAGGAGATCCGGCCGATCAACGTCGAGGTCGGGTTCGCACCGCGGACGCACGGCTCCGGCCTGTTCACGCGGGGCGAGACGCAGATCCTGACGCTCTGCACCCTCGGCACGGCGAAGGAAGGCCAGCGGATCGACGACCTCTCACTCGAGCAGGATCGCCGCTTCATGCACCACTACAACTTCCCGCCCTTCTCGGTCGGCGAGACCGGGTTCATGCGAGGGCCGAAGCGGCGCGACATCGGCCACGGTGCGCTGGCGCAGAGGGCACTCCAGGCCGTGATCCCGAGCACGGAGGACTTCCCCTACACGATCCGCCTCGTCTCCGAGACGCTCGAGTCGAACGGGTCGTCCTCGATGGGCTCGGTCTGCGGCTCGACGATGTCGATGATGGACGCCGGCGTGCCGATCAAGGCACCGGTCTCCGGCATCGCGATGGGCCTCGTCAAGGAGGGTGACGACTACGTCATCCTCACCGACATCCAGGGTGCCGAGGATCATCTCGGTGACATGGACTTCAAGGTGGCCGGCACGGAGGCGGGCATCACCGCCCTCCAGATGGACATCAAGATCACCGGTGTCACGCACGAGATCATGAGCAACGCGCTCGAGCAGGCCAAGCGGGCACGCACCGAGATCCTCGGCAAGATGGCCGAGGCGATCTCCGAGCCGCGCACCGAGCTGGCCGAGCATGCTCCGCGCATCTCCACGATCCAGATCAACCCCGAGTTCATCGGCATGGTGATCGGCAAGGGCGGCGAGACGATCCGCGGCCTCGAGTCCGACTTCGACGTGCAGATCGACATCGAGGAGGACGGCACGATCCTCGTCTACGCGACCGAGGGGACGAAGGGCGACGCCGCGGTGTCGGCCATCAATGCGCTCACGAAGTCGCCGGAGGTGGGGGACACCTACACCGGCAAGGTCGTCAAGACGACCGAGTTCGGCGCGTTCGTCGAGCTGAAGAAGGGCACGGACGGCCTGCTGCACGTCTCGAACGTCGGCCCCGGCCGGGTCGCGCACATCGAGGACGTGATGGCACGCGGCGATATCGTCGACGTGATCGTGCAGGAGGTCGACAAGGAGCGGGGCCGCATCGGCCTCAAGCTCGTCGCCAAGCACGAAGACGGCGGCCTGGTGATGCCCGACGTGCTGATCGAGCGGGCCAAGGATGCTCCGCCGCGTGAGCCGCGCCCGCCGCGCGACGACCGTGGCGGACGCGACCGCGGCCGCCGGCGCGACTAGGGAAGCAGCCCTCATGTGAACGGGGAGGCAGTTGTTGCTGCCTCCCCGTTTTCGTGCTCCAGAGGGGTTGCCGATGACAGGCTTCAGCCTGTCTCCCGGAGTCTCCCGGTTGCCTCCCGGCGCCCCGACCGAGCTCGCAGCTACGACCGGAACCGGGTCAGGTCTTCCATGTTCCATCCGTGCCAGCTGAGGAACATGAAAGACCTGACCCCGGTTCACTCCTGAGCCGTTACTCGGTTTGCTCGACCGCGGTTTTGCCGCGTCCGCTCCCGACCGCTCCGCCTTGGCAGGGTCGACTGCTGGCAGAGCGGCGTCCGAACCGGGGTCAGGTCTTCCATGTTCCTTTCGTGCCAGTTGAGGAACATGGAAGACCTGACCCCGGGTTTACTTTTCGCGGCATGAGCCGCGCCCGCCGTGCGATCACCGTGGCGGACGCGACCGCGGCCGCCGGCGCGACCAGGAGGCGCAAGCGCCCAGCGTGAAACGGGGAGGCAGCCTCGCTGCTTCCCCGTTTTCGTGCTCCAGGGGTTGCCGGTGACGGGCTTCAGCCCGTCTCCCGGTTGTCTCCCGAGGTGCCTCTCGGCGGCGCGACCGGGGTCGCGACTACGATCGCGCTCTATGGAATCCCATCGTCTCACCAGCCTTCCGGGCGGCGAGCGGGTCATCACCGAGCGCATCAAGGGTGTCCGCTCGGCGGCGATCGGCCTCTGGATCGGCGCGGGGTCCCGCGACGAGCCGACCGCCAAGGCCGGCGTCTCGCATTTCATCGAGCACCTGCTGTTCAAGGGCACCGAGCGGTTCGACGCCGTCCAGATCGCCGAGCTGTTCGATGCGATGGGCGCCGAGCTCAACGCCGCCACGTCGCGCGAGACGACCGTGGTCTACGCGCGCGTGCCCGAGCACCACGTCGACGTCGCGCTCGACGTGATGACCGACATGGTCTTCACGCCCGGTCTCTCCGACATCGACTCGGAACGGGAGGTCGTGCTCGAGGAGATCGCGATGGTCGAGGACAACCCCCAGGACGTCGTCCACGATCTCGCCGCCGAGGCCGTCTTCGGACGGCATCCGCTCGGCCGGCCCGTGATCGGCCGCGCGGAGGTGATCGCGTCGATCTCGCGGAGAGCGCTGCTCAACTATCACCGGGGAGCGTACGTCGGCCCGAACGTCGTCCTGGCCGCGGCGGGCAACGTCGACCACGATCGGATCGTCGCCGCGCTAGGCCGCTACCGCAACGGCGGCGGCTCGACACCGCTCGCGCGCCTGCGCAAGCCGGCGGGACGCATCCCACGGCCGGCGCTCCGGTTCCAGCGGAAGAACACCGAGCAGTACCACGTCTGTCTCGCCGGCCCGGGCCTTCCGCGGGACGACCCGCGGCGCTATGCCTCGGCCCTGCTCGATGCCATTCTCGGCGGCTCGGCATCGTCCAGGCTCTTCCAGGAGATCCGCGAGAAGCGAGGGATGGCGTACTCGGTCTACACCTACGGGTCGCAGTACGTGGATGCGGGGCAGATCGGCATCTATGTCGGCACCCGCGAGGAGAATCTCCGCGAGTGCCTCGACGTGATCGCCTCCCAGCTGCGCGACGTCGGTGCGGGCAACATCCGCGACGGCGAGCTCGACCGGGCGAAAGAGAACATGAAGGGCCGGCTGCTGCTGTCGCTCGAATCGACCTCGGCGAGGATGACCCGGCTGGGCAAGGCGACCGTGACGGAAACCGAGATCGTCTCGGTCAAGGAGACCGAGCGACGGATCGCGGCCGTCACCGCGGCCGACGTCGCAGAGCTGGCCCGTGATCTCTACTCGCCGGAGCGCCTTTCCGCGGCGGGGATCGGCCCGAGCGAGAAGCGCTTCCGGGCGGCGGTCGAGCGCATCAATCCCGACGTCGCCGTCGAGGCGGCATGAGGGTCCTGCTCTTCGGACGGGACGGCAAGGTCGGCACGGTCCTGATGACCGCTCTCCGGGCGGCCGGGCACGACGTCGACGGAGTCGAGGCCGGCGAGGAGGTCGACGTGAGCGGTTTCGACGCCGCCGTCGACTTCACGGCGCCGGCGGCCGTGCTCGAGAACGCGATTGGCGCCCTCTCTGCTGCAGTCCCCTGCGTGATCGGGACGACAGGCCTCGACGAGGCCGGGCTCGCGGAGCTCGACCGGACCGCCCGAGCGTCTCGTGTTCCATGCTTCGTGGCGCCCAACTTCGCACTCGGCGCCGTGCTGATGATGCGCTTTGCCGCCGAGGCCGCCCGCTCGTTCCCGCACGCCGAGATCATCGAGCTGCATGCCGACACGAAGCTCGATGCGCCGTCCGGGACGGCCAAGGCCACCGCGGCCGGGATGGGCGCCGGCGTGCCGATCCACTCCGTCCGCCTGCCCGGGCTCGTCGCGCACCAGGAGGTCATCCTCGGCGGACCCGGCGAGATCCTCACGATTCGCCACGACACGACCTCGCGGGAGGCATTCGCTCCCGGCGTCCTGCTCGCGCTGGACCGCCTCAGAGGGCTGCCGCCCGGTGTCACGGTGGGGCTCGAAGCGCTGCTCTAGCGATGCCGCTCGAGACCGTGATCGGTGATCTGACGACCCAGGCCGTCGATGCGATCGTCAACGCCGCCAATTCGAGCCTGCTCGGTGGCGGCGGCGTGGACGGCGCGATCCACCGCGCCGGAGGCCCCGAGATCCTGGCGGAATGCAGAGCGCTCGGTGGCTGCAGGACAGGAGATGCGAAGGCGACGACCGCGGGGCGGATGCCTGCCCGCTGGGTGATCCACACGGTCGGGCCGGTCTGGCAGGGAGGGGGGACCGGCGAGGCCGAGCTGCTCGGCTCGGCTCACCGACGGTCACTGGAGGTTGCAGCAGATCTCGGCGCCCGCACGGTGGCATTCCCGGCGATCTCGTGCGGCGTCTACGGCTATCCGGCCACGCTCGCCGCACCGATCGCGATCGGTGCGGTGGCGGAGCAGCTCGATCGGTTCGAGCTCGTGCGGTTCGTGTTCCGCGACGAGAGCCTCCGCGCTGCGTTTGCCGAAGCCGCGGAGGCTCTGTCGCTCGACTCCTAGGTGTTTCGCTCGCGCAGCGCGGCGAGCAGCTCCTGGTGGCGCCTCTCGTCGTCGGAGACCGGCTCGTCCCCGTCCTTCTTCGCGCGCGCCTGGAGTGCCTGCATCGGCTTGACGACGAAGAAGAACACCGCCGCCGCGATCGCGACGAACGTGATCACCGCGGTGATGAACGCGCCGTAGCGGAACACGGCGTCGTTGATCGTGAACGTGAGATCGCTGAAGTCCGGCTTGCCGATGATCATCGCGATGATCGGCATGATCAGGTCGTTGACGAGCGAGTTCACGACCGCTGCGAACGCGACGCCGATGACAAAGGCGACGGCAAGCTCGACGATGTTGCCCCTCATGAGGAAATCCTTGAATTCCCGCAGCATGCTGCCTCCTAGAGTCGACGTTCTTGTGAGCGATCAATAGCGCATCCGGGACCCGGGTACAATCGGCGCATGCTCGGCGAGGTGCTCACTGCGGCCGTGACGCCGTTCCGGCCCGACGGAGCCGTCGATCTCGACCGCTTCCGCCTGCTCTGTCGCCATCTCGTCGACAACGGCTCCGACGGTGTCGTCGTCACCGGCACGACCGGAGAGGCCCCGACGCTCGAGGACGAAGAGCGCTTTGCGCTCTACGAGGTCGCCGTCGACGAGCTGGGAGGCGATCACACGGTCGTCGCAGGGACAGGGACGTACTCGACGGCGCACTCCGTGCACCTCACCGAGCGCGCCCACGAGATCGGGGTGGACGGCTTCCTCGTCGTGACGCCCTACTACAACAAGCCCCCGCAACGGGGCATCGTGGCCCACGTCCAGACGATCGCGGCCGTCACCGACAGGCCCGTCGTCTTCTACGACATCCCGAGCCGCGTCGTCGTCGACGCGGAGCCCGCCACGATCTCTGCCCTGGCGGAGATCGACAACGTCCGCGCGGTCAAGCAGGCGAAGCCCTCGCTCGACGCGGCGCGGCACGTGGTTGCGGCGGGCCTCGATCTCTATGCGGGCGACGACGACCTGATCCATCCGTTTCTCGAGGTCGGAGGGATCGGCGGCATCTGCGTGCACACGCACATCGTCGGCCCGCGGGTGAAGGAGATGGTCGTGCGCCATCGCGCGGGCGACCTGGACGGCGCCAGAGCGCTGGACGCGGAGCTTCGCCCTGCGATCGACCTCCTGCGCGTGCAGACGAACCCGATCGCGATCAAGACCGCCATGAACCTCCTCGGCCACGAGCTCGGCGGCTTCCGCCTCCCCCTCGTGGAGGCGACTCCGGACGAGGAGGTCGCCGTCCGCGACTGCCTCGAGCGGCTCGGCTTGCTGCAGCCAGCTCCCGTCTAGGTCCGAGGCAGGCAGGTCGACCGCGGTTCGGCCCGCACCACCACCCGGGATCCCGAGCCCGCCCGTACACTGCCCCACGATGACCGACCGTTCCCAGAGACGCGTGCGATGAGCGACGCGCTCCGCATCATCCCGCTCGGCGGCCTCGGCGAGGTCGGCAAGAACATGACGCTCTACGAGTTCGACGGCGAGCGAATCCTGATCGACGCCGGCCTCGCGTTCCCTCGAGACGAGCATCTGGGCGTCGATCTGGTGCTCCCTGACTTCTCGCACCTCGAAGACCGGCCGCTGCTCTCGATCGTCCTCACCCACGGGCACGAGGATCACGTCGGAGCGCTGCCGTACGTCCTCCGCGAAGTCGAGGTGAGGGAGGTGATCGGCACGAAGCTGACCCTCGCGATGGTCAAGTCGAAGCTCGACGAGCACGGGCTCGGCGCCACGACCACACTCCGTGAAGCCGATCCGGACGGTGACGGGATGCAGATCGGCCCCTTCAAGCTCGAGTTCGTCCGGATGGCCCATTCGATCCCCGACTGCGTCGCGATCGTCGTCGAGACCCCCGCCGGCCGCGTGCTCCACACCGGCGACTGGAAGCTCGACCATACGCCGGTCGACGGCCTCAAGACCGACGTCGGCAAGCTCGCCGCGATGGGCAATCGTGGCGTCGACCTCATGCTCGGGGACTCGACGAACGCCGAGCGCCCAGGCATGACCGGCTCCGAGCGCTTGGTCGGCGAGGCATTCCGCCAGCTGATCCCGATGCGCCAGGGCCGGATCCTCGTGGCGAGCTTCGCGTCGAACATCCATCGGATGCAGCAGGCAGCGGAGGTGGCGATCGCGAACCAGCGCAAGGTCGCCCTGGTCGGGAGGTCGCTGCGGAAGAACATGAACATCGCACGCAATCTCGGCTACGTGAACCTGCCCGAGGACGCCCTCGTCTCGCCCAAGGAGGCGATGGAGATGGCGCCGAACAGGGTGATGATCCTCTGCACCGGCAGCCAGGGCGAGCCGATGTCGGCCTTGACGCGCATCGCCTACGGCGACCACCAGAACGTCGAGGTCGAACGGGGCGACACGGTGATCATCTCGGCGAAGCCGGTCCCGGGCAACGAGCTCCGGGTCCACGACTCGATCAACCGGCTCGCGCGCCTCGGTGCGGAGGTCCTGCACGAGGAGATCGCACCCGTCCACGTCTCGGGTCACGCCTGCTCCGAGGAGCTCCGAACGCTGCTCTCACTCGTGCGCCCCAAGGCGCTGATGCCGATCCACGGCGAGTACCGGATGCTCGCGGCGCACGCGAAGCTCGGTCGCGACGCCGGCATCCCGGCTGCAGGGATCGTGATCGCGGAGAACGGCTCCGTCGTCGAGCTGACCCCGAGGGGCGTGGGCGTCGTCGACAAAATCGCCGCCGGCGTCACGTTCGTCGACGGCCTCGGCGTCGGTGACGTGCAGGACGTCGCGCTCCGTGACCGTAGACGGCTCTCGGAGGACGGGGTGCTGATCGTCGTCACGACCGTCGCGCTCTCGGACGGAGGCGAGATCGCGCCGCCCGAGCTGATCGCCCGCGGCTTCGGCGAGAACGAGGAGCTGCTCGAAGAGCTGCGCGACGAAGCCGACCGGATCGCCGAGGAGCTCGCCGAGGACGGGATCACCGAGATCAAGCTGCTGCAGGAGCACATGCACGACGCGATCGCGAAGCTCGTGTACGCGAGAACACGGCGTCGTCCCATGATTCTCCCCGTGGTGATCGAGGTATGAGCGCCTGATGGCCATGGCACCGCCGCAACCCGGTTGGGGTGACGTGATCCGCGAGTACGCCGCCACGGATCTGACGGCACGCCGGTTGACGGAGCAGCTCCGCGCCTGCGAGGCGGCGGCGCTCGCGTTCTGCCGCCTGCTGGAGCGATGGAACCGCGGCGAGGCGGTGCCCGCGACCGCCGGAGCACGTGAGGCGGCGCTCCGCCATGCTGCCGACCGTGTCGAGACGGCGCTTGCCGGCCTGGAGGCTCCGCTCTCGCGCTACCTGATCGAGCTCGAGCCGGAACGCGCGGAGGGCCGCTCGTGGTACGGCGGCCCCGGCGCCGGGGAGCTCGTCGAGTGGCGTCCCGTGCTCGACCGGGCCGGCGTGCACGCATGCCCGAACCGGGTGGCCGCCGTGTACCTGGAGCTTGCGGTGCTCGTGCGGGCCCTCGAGGGTCTCGCCGACGCCGCGCGCCTCGACACAGCGCCCGACCGCTCCTCGCTCTGGGCCGGCCTCTTCGACCTGCGCGACACGCTGCTCGGCGCCACCGTCGACGACCTCCGCGCCCTCGCGGCGTAGAGTTGCGCCCGCTTGCGGCGTATAGCCCCCGGTGACCGGCTTCAGCCGGTCTCCTGGGTTCCCCGGGTTACGCTGAAGCAGTGCCCGCGCCCAGGATCGTCGTCGTCGGCTCCATCAACCTCGACCTGGTCGCGCGCTGCCCGTCCCTTCCCCGTCCCGGCGAGACAGTGACCGGCGCGACACTCGAGAGGTTTCCCGGCGGGAAGGGCGCGAACCAGGCCGTTGCGTGCGCCCGGCTCGGAGCGGACGTTCGCATGGTCGGCGCCGTCGGGCGCGACGGGTTCGCCGCCGAGGCGCTCGCCGAGCTGCGAGCAGCAGGAGTCGAGCTCGATCTCGAGGAGACGGATCGCCCGACCGGCGTGGCTCTCATCACCGTGGACGACGACGGCGAGACGACCATCGTCGTCTCGCCGGGCGCGAACGAGGCCGTCGGCGAGTTCGAGCTGCCGCCGTCGGATGCGGTCATCTGTCAGCAGGAGATCCCGGACGCTGCCGTGATCGCCGCCTGGGAGCAGGCGACGGGCATGTTCTGCCTCAACGCAGCGCCCGCTCGGCCGATCGCGGTCGACGCGGATCTCACGGTCGTCAACCGCTTCGAGCTCGAGTCGCTCGCCCGCCAGGATGGACTGGTTGCGCTCACCCTCGGCGCCGAAGGCGCCGTCCTGCTCGACGACGGCGAGGAGATCGCCCGCGCGACTCCGCCCGCGGTGGAGGTCGTGGACGGGACAGCGGCCGGTGACGCCTTTACGGCGTGTCTCGTCGTCTCACTGCTCGAGGGGCGCGACAACGACGAAGCGCTGCGGCGGGCGTGCGCGGCCGGCGCCCTCGCGGCCTCACGTGCCGGCGCGCAACCCTCACTTCCGACGGCCGCCGAGATCGACGCGATACTGCACGCATGAGCACAGCACCCTCGAAGACGCCGATCATCCTCGACTGCGACCCCGGGCACGACGACGCGATCGCCTTGCTGCTCGCGCTCGCGAGCCCGGAGGTGGAGCTGCTCGGGGTGACGACCGTCCACGGCAACCAGACCCTGGAGAAGACGACGGCGAACGCCCTCCGCGTACTCGACCTCGCCGGTCGCCAGGACATTCCGGTGGCGGCGGGTGCCGACCGACCGCTGGCGCGCGAGCTCACCGTCGCCTCCCACGTCCACGGCGAGAGCGGCCTCGACGGCCCTGCGCTCCCGCCTGCCAACCGAGCGCCGCTCGGAGTGCATGCGGTGGACTTCATGGAGCGGACGATTGCCGCCAGCTCGGCTCCGGTCACGCTCGTGCCGACCGGCCCGCTGACGAACGTCGCCCTGCTCCTCGAGCGCACGGGCGGCGCCAACATCGATCGCATCGTCCTGATGGGCGGTGCGGTCGCCGAGGGCAACATGACGCCTGCTGCGGAGTTCAACATCTGGGCCGACCCCGAGGCGGCGCAGGCCGTCTTTCACGCCGGAATCGACACGACCATGATCGGCCTGGACGTCACCCACCATGCGGTGACGACGCCGGCCGTGCAGGAGCGGCTGCGCGCGACGGGGGCGATCGGCGGGTTCGTCGCAGACCTGGTCGACTTCTTCGCCGTCTACCACCGCGAGACCTACGGCTGGAACGGCGCTCCCATCCACGACGCTGTCGCGGTCGCCCACGTGATCCGGCCCGGGCTCGTGACGACGGTCGAGTGCAACGTCGAGGTCGAGCTCGAGTCGGATCTGTGCCGGGGCAGGACGGTGGTCGACCGCTGGAACCGGACCGACCGGCGTTCGAATGCCCACGTCGGCCTCGACCTCGACACCGAGGGGTTCTTCGACCTCCTCGTCGAGCGGATCGGGCGGCTCGACTGATGTCCGTTGCCGATGTCGTCGTCTTCGTCGAGGTGCCCTCCGGCTCGCGGAACAAGTACGAGCTCGATCCCGAGCTCGGTGAGATCGTTCTCGACCGGCGGCTGTTCACGTCCATGAGCTACCCCGCCGACTACGGGTTCATCGAGGGCACGATGGGCGAGGACGGCGATCCCCTCGACGCCCTCGTGCTCGTCGGCGAGCCGACATTCCCCGGCTGCAGGATCCGGGTACGGGTCGTCGGCCTCTTCCACATGACCGACGAGAAGGGCCCCGACGAGAAGGTGATCTGCGTGCCGTTGAAGGATCCCGCCTGGATGAGGGTGAGCGACATCCACGACATCCCGCCGGAGTTCCGCGACGAGATCGAGCACTTCTTCCAGGTCTACAAAGACCTGGAGGAGGGGAAGACCGAGACGCGTGGCTTCGGGAACCGGGCCGACGCGGAGCTCGTGATCGAGCAGGCACGGGCTCGCGCGGGCTAGCCCAGGGAATCGCGGGAACCAGGCGACAGGCTTCAGCCTGTCTCCCGGGTTTCCGACTGCCCGGCCTACAGCGCGCGGCCGAGGCTGAGCCCGAGCCAGACGGCCGCCAGGCCCGCCGCGAGCGTGCCGAACGCATTGAACGCAGCCTGCCCCGTGTGGCCGGCGTCGAGCAGCCGGTACGTGTCGAGCGAGAACGTCGAGAACGTGGTGTAGGCGCCGAGGAACCCCGTCACCACCGCTGCCCGCACCCACGACTCCTCGAATCGGGGCTCGAGCACCTCGACCATGAGCCCGATCAGGAACGCGCCGGTGACGTTGACGACGAAGATCCCCCACGGGAATGCCCCGGCACGGCGTCCGACCAACTCGTCCAGGCCGTAGCGCGCGAGCGCTCCCAGCGCTCCTGCGACCGCGATCCCGAGGACAACCGGCATCCGGCGGAGGATACGGGACGCCGCCGGAGAACCACCAAGTCCGATGGCAGCCACGAGGAAGAAGCCCGTCAAGCGCGCGCCGAAGCCGCGCATGCCCGCTCGCGTCAGGAAGAAGCGAGGCGTCAAGACCCGATCCCACCACCATCCCGAGCTCTGGGGGCTCGGGATGGTTGCAGTCGGCCTCTTCCTCGTCACCCTGCTCTGGCTCGGCTGGGACGGGGGGACGGTGGGCGAGAAGATCGCCGACGGGCTCCACGGGGCGTTCGGCGCCGCTGCCTACGTGATCCCTGTCGTGCTGATCGCGGTCGGCGGCCTGATGCTCGTGCGGAGCAAGATCGTCGATCTGAAGCCGTTTCGCACCGGGCTCGCGGTAGGCGCGTTCGGCCTCATGATCGCCCTCGGCCGGGACGAAGGTGGACAGATCGGAGGCGCCCTCGGCGGAGGGCTCGCGCATGTGATCGGCGACACCGGCGCCTTGATCGTCGGCGTGGCGCTGTTCATCGCCGGCACCCTTCTGTTCACCGGGGCGTCGGCCGGCGCCGTCCTGCGCCGCTCGGGGACGGCGGTGCGCCGGGCCGGAACGGCGGCCAGGCGCTCCCTCGACGGCTTCGACATGTCCGATCGATCGCTCGACGAGCCGGAGGACGACTTCTCGAGCGACCACCGCAGGCCCCCGGTCGACGCGGTCGCGAGCTATCCCGACGTGATCTCGGCGGCGCCGGCGGCGCCGGAGTCTCCGCCGCTCGTGATGCCCGACGAGGACAGTGGTCCCGATGCGGTGACGGCGGGGGAGGAAGAGCTCGATTTCGACGCGGCGCCTGCCGGCGAGTACCGCTTGCCGGACCGCTCGCTGCTGAAGCCGTCGCCGCCGGTCAAGGGCGACAACGGCGTCGCGAGTGCCCGCACCGCCGAGCAGCTCGTCCAGACGCTCTCGCACTTCGGGGTCGACGCCACGATCGTCGGCCAGATCGCCGGCCCGCGCGTCGTCCGCTACGAGCTCCAGCTCGCGCCCGGCACCAAGGTCTCCAAGGTCGCCGGTCTCAAGGACGACCTTTCCTATGCGCTCGCGACGACCGAGATCCGGATTCTTGCCCCGATCCCGGAAAACAAGCGGTCGGCGTCGAGGTCCCGAATCTCTCCCCGAAGCTCGTCACCCTTGGCGACATCTTCGGCGACATGCCCGGTCAGGCGAGCCCTCTCTCGGTGTGGCTCGGAAAAGACATCTCGGGCAACGCGGTCTGGACCGATCTCGCGCGGATGCCGCACCTGCTGATCGCAGGCACGACCGGCTCCGGCAAGTCGGGCTGCATCAACACCCTGCTGACCTCGATCCTCCTGCGTTCGACGCCGGACGAGGTGCGGATGATCCTGATCGACCCGAAGCGGATCGAGCTCAACTACTACGAGTCGATCCCTCATCTCCTGACCCCGGTCGTCTCGAACCCGAAGGAGGCGTCGGCCGTTCTGCAGAACGTCGTCGCCGAGATGGAGCGCCGGTACGAGCGCCTGTCGATCATCCGCGCGCGCAATCTCCCCGAGGCCAACCGGGCCTTCAAGGCGCGCGGAGAGGAGCCGCTCCCGTACCTGCTCGTCGTGATCGACGAGCTCGCCGATCTGATGATGGTGTCGCCGCAGGCCGTCGAGGACGCGATCATCCGGCTCGCCCAGAAGTCGCGCGCCGTCGGGATCCACCTCGTCCTCGCGACCCAGCGCCCCTCGGTCGACGTGATCACGGGCATGATCAAGGCGAACGTTCCGTCCCGGATCGCGTTCGCCGTCTCGAGCCAGACGGACTCCCGGGTGATCCTCGACACCTCCGGAGCCGAGAGCCTGCTCGGCCAGGGCGACATGCTGTTCAAGCCGCTCGGCACCTCGCGGATGCAGCGCGTGCAGGGCGCGTACGTCGCCGAGGAGGAGGTCGCGATGGTCGTCGAGCAATGTCGCCGCCAGCGGGGCCAGATCCTCGACGAGAGCCTCCTCGAGGCGCCGGAGAGCTACGCCGACGAGATGTCCGACGGTGGACGAGGGCGACTTCGACCCCGACGAGGACCCGTTGCTCGACAAGGCGATCGAGATCGTCGTGCAGACGCAGACCGCGTCCGTCTCGCTGATCCAGCGCCGGCTGCGGGTCGGCTACACCCGTGCAGGCCGCCTGATCGACATGCTCGAGCGACGCGGCATCATCTCCGGCTACGAGGGCTCGAAGCCGCGCCGGGTGCTGATCGAGGAGTCACAGCTCGCGAGCGTCGTCGTCGCGCGACTAGCAGCTTCTCCGCGCGGCTCGCTGTAGGATGTCACGCGCTTGACGCCGTCGCCAACCAACGGTTGGAATAGTGCGTCTAATCAGGTACGGAACGAATCAGACTCCCAAGGAGGGAATGTGTCAGTAAGGAAATTGATGGCCGGTGCGTCGGTCGCGCTCGTCGCGGTCCTCGCGCTCGCCATTGTTGCCGGTGGCTCTGCTGCACCCGCCAAGAAGTCCGATACGACGAAGGCAGCCGTGATCACCGACATCGGGGGTCTCGGCGACAAGGGGTTCAACGATCTCTGCGCGAAGGGCGTGAAGACCGCTCAGCAGAAGCTGGGCATCGCGTCCCGCGTCTTCATCTCGAAGTCGTCCGCGGACTACATCCCGAATCTGTCGGCTGCTGCGACCCAGGGCTACAACCCGGTCGTCGTCTGCGGCTTCCTGATGGGGACGGATATCGAGAAGGCAGCGAACCAGTTCCCGGACACCTCGTTCGGGATCATCGACTACAGCCAGTGCTTCATGAAGAGCGACCCGCAGAACCTCCGCGGCGCCCTCTTCTCGGAGAATGAGTCCGGCTACCTGATGGGCGTCGCTGCGGCGCTCGCGACCAAGACCAACGGCGTCAGCGCCGTCGGCGGCCAGGCCGTGCCGGCCGTCGTCGCCTACCTCGCCGGCTTCAAGGCCGGAGCGAAGGCCACGAAGAAGGGCATCAAGGTGCAGACCGCGTACTCCGAGAGCTTCACCGATCAGGCGAAGTGCAAGGAGATCGCGCTGAACCAGATCGCGGCGGGCTCGGGTGCCGTCTTCCAGGCGGCAGGCAGCTGCGGCCTCGGTGCCCTCCAGGGCGCAAAGCAGAAGGGCGTCTGGGGCATCGGCGTCGACACCGACCAGGGCTTCCTCGGGCCGTTCGTCCTCACGAGCGCGATCAAGAAGGTCGACCTGGGCGTCTTCCAGATGGTCCAGAACGTCAAGAAGGGCACGTTCAAGGGCGGCGGGGATGCCATCTACACCGTCAAGAACGGCGGTGTCGGCTTCGGCAAGGTGAGCATCAAGGCGCCGAACCGCGCCAAGATCATCGCCAAGCTGACGGCAGTCTCGAAGCTGATCGCGCTCGGGCAAGATCAAGGCGCCGAAGAAGTAGGCAGCGACCAGCCTCACGCACGATCGAACGAGGAGGGCGGGCCGACGTGCCCGCCCTCCTCGTTCCATGGGCGACGGCACCTGCGCACGCGTAGTATCGTCTCGCGATGCCCGACCGCCAGACCGTCCTCGAGATGCGGCATGTGACGAAGCGGTTTCCCGGGAATCGTGGCCAACGACGACGTCAGCATCGACCTGCGCGAGGGCGAAGTGCACGCGCTGCTCGGCGAGAACGGGGCCGGCAAGTCGACGCTGATGAACGTGCTCTACGGCCTCTACCGGCCGGACGAGGGCGAGATCGTGATCAAGGGCAAGCCGGTCGAGCTGGGCTCACCGCGGGCCGCGATCGACGCGGCGTCGGCATGGTGCACCAGCATTTCATGCTCATCCCCGTGATGACCGTGGCCGAGAACATCGTCCTCGCCGTCGAGCCGACCCATCGGAAGGTCCTCCTCGACGCAGCGCGCCGCCGAGGAGCAGAGTGCGGGAGATCTCGGAGCGGTTCGGGCTCGTCGTCGATCCGCACGCTCTCGTCGAGGACATCACGGTCGGGCAGCAGCAACGCGTCGAGATCCTGAAGGCGCTCTACCGCGGCGCCGACATCCTCGTGCTCGACGAGCCGACAGCCGTGCTGACGCCGCAGGAGGCGCAGGAGCTCTTCGCGATCATCCGCAGCCTGACCGCGCAGGGCAAGTCGGTCATCTTCATCACCCACAAGCTGAACGAGGTGCTCGAGATCGCGGACCGGATCACCGTGCTCCGCCGCGGCAAGAAGATCGAGACGCTCGAGGCAGAGGGGGCGACGGAGGAGAGCCTGGCGCGGCTGATGGTCGGCCGCGAGGTTCTCCTGCGGGTCGACAAGCACCGGGCGCGAGCCGGGCGAGGCGCTCCTCGCGGTCGAGGGACTCTGCACGCGTTCGACGACCGCGGGATCGAGAAGGTGCGCGAGGTCTCGTTCGACGTGCAAGCCGGCGAGATCGTCGGCATCGCCGGGATCGACGGCAACGGGCAGACGGAGCTGATCGACGCCCTCAGCGGGCTGCGCGCCGCGGCGCGGCGGCACGGTCCTGCTCGACGGCGTCGACGTCACGAACCTCAGCGCACTCGCGCCACTACCACGCCGGGCCTCGGCCACATCCCGGAGGACCGTCAGCGTCGTGGGCTCGTCCTCGAGTTCAGCATCGCCGAGAACATCGCGCTGCACGACTACCGGAGCTCCCCGTACTCGCAAGCTCGGCTGGCTCTTCCCGCGCCGGCTCGTCGAGCGGGCGCCCGGCTGTCAAGGAATTCGACGTCCGCGGCGGCGGCGCCACAGACGCGCGCCGGCGGGCTCTCGGGAGGCAACCAGCAGAAGCTCGTGCTCGCGCGCGAGATCGACCGCAACCCGCGCGTCCTGATCGCTGCGCAGCCGACGCGCGGTCTCGACGTCGGCGCGATCGAGTTCGTCCATCGGCGGCTCGTCGCCGAGCGCGACGAGGGCCGCGGCATCCTGCTCGTCTCGCTCGAGCTCGAGGAGATCCTCTCGCTCTCGGACCGGATCCTCGTCATCTACGAGGGCAAGATCGTGGGCGAGCTCGACCGACCGCGTCCGAGGAGCAGCTCGGCATCCTGATGACCGGCGGCGGCCGCGGCCGCGAGGTTGCCGCGTGAGCGACGAGCACGCCAGGGCCCCGCGGCGCATTCGACGAGACCCCCGATAGACCCGAGCGGGCTTCGGCCCGCCGGTCGGGTCGTCGCTGGCAGAGCGGTACGCGATCGCCCAGAAGGCGGAGGGATCCTCGCCCCGGTCCTCACCGCGCTGCTCGCCTTCATCGTCGGCGGGCTCGTCGTGCTCGTCACGACCGGGCAAGAACCCGATCGCCACCTACAGGGCGATCTTCGACGGCTCGGGCCTCAACTGGCTGTTCCCGTGGGTCTCGGGCGCCGAGAGCGACGTCACGGCGGCGCTGAACTTCCAGCAGACCCTCCTCATCACGACCCCGCTGATCCTGACCGGCCTCGCCGTCGCGTTCGCGTTCCGCTGCGGCATGTTCAACATCGGCGGCCAGGGGCAGTACCTCGTCGGCTCGTTCTTCGCCGTCTGGATCGGCTCCTCGTTCTCCGGCCTGAACCCGTTCGTCCACGTCGTGCTCGCGATCGTCGATCGCGATGGTCGCCGGGGCCGCGTGGGCGGGGATCGCCGGCTTCCTGAAGGCGACCGTCGGAGCGCACGAGGTGATCACGACGATCATGCTCAACTGGATCGCGATCTGGGTGGGGCAGTTCCTCTTCGGCCTCGGAGGGCCGCTGCAGAACGCCGAGCAGCCGGCGATTCCGATCTCGGAGACCGTCGTCCGACGGTGCCAAGCTGTCCGGTCTTCTGGGGCGACCCCGACTTCCAGGGCCTGTCGATCGGGATCTTCATCGCGCGTCGCCGCTCTCGTCGTCTACTGGATCATCCTCAACCGGACGACGCTCGGCTACGGCGTCAAGGCGGTGGGCTTCAATCCCGGAGGCGGCCCGCTACGGGGGCATCAACGTCTCGCGCAACTACGTCCTCGCGATGGCGATCTCCGGCATGTTCGCGGGCCTTGCCGGCGCGCTCGACATCCTCGGCTGGCAGTTCCACATCGCGACGAGCGACATCACCGCCTCGCAGATCGGCTTCGTCGGGATCGCGGTCGCGCTGCTCGGGCGGAACACCGCGGTCGGCGTCGGGCTCTCGGCGCTGCTCTTCGCCGCGCTCGTCAACGGCACGTCGACCCGCAACCTCGACCCCTCGATCTTCCAGCCGGAGCTCGCGTCGAACCTGACGCTCCTGATCCAGGGGCTCGTCGTCCTCTTCGTCGGGGCCGACGTGATCGTCCTCACGCTCCTGCGCCGGTTGCGGCGGCGAAAGCCGGCGGCCGCATGACGACCGTGCCGCAGCCGGCCGCCGCGCCCGAGGCGCCGCCACGGTGCAGCGACGCTTGCCGCAGGGCTTCCGCACGGTCGCCTGGATCGGGATCGTGCTCGGCATCGTCGGGGGCGTGGCTGGCGCTGCCGCCCGTCGACGGCCCGCTCGTGGGTCTGGAGCCTCGTCGTCTGCCTGATCGCGGTCATGCTCGGGATCGGCGTCGCGATCCGGGGCGAGCGGCGCTTCGGCGGCTTCGCGATCGCGTCCGGCGTGATCGGGTTCGTCGTCGCGTACCTCGCGACGCTCTCCGGGGTCGGCAAGCTCGAGTCCGTCGTCGTCTGGTCGGCGCTGTTCGCGGCGATGCTGCGCTACGCGACGCCGCTCATCTTCGCGGCGATCGGCGGCATGTTCTCCGAGCGCTCGGGCGTCGTCAACATCGGCCTCGAAGGGATGATGCTGATGGGCGCGTTCTTCGCCGTCCTCGTCGACGACAAGGCCGACTCGTGGATCCTCGGCCTCGCTGCCGGCGTCCTGGCTCGGGTGGTGCCGCGGCCCTCCTGTACGCGTTCTTCGCGATCCACCTGCGCGCCGACCAGATTCTCGGTGGCACCGCGATCAACTTCCTCGCTCTCGGGCTGACCGGGTACCTCTACATCGACATCTACGGGCAGCAAGGGACGTCCTCCAACAGCATCGAGGGCATCCCCGACGTCCACCTCGGCTTCATCGAGGGCGTGCCGTTCCTCGGGCCGATCTTCTCCCAGCTGAACCTGATGATCTGGCTCGCGCTCCTGCTCGTCGTCGTCTCGTCGATCGTCATGTTCAAGACCCCGATCGGGCTGCGCATCCGCTCGGTCGGAGAGCACCCGCGCGCCGCGGACACCGTCGGGATCAACGTCTACGCGCGTGCGGTACTCGGCGCGTCGTCCTCTCCGGGATGCTCGCGGCCGCGGGCGGCGCGTACCTCTCGATCGGCTTCGTCAACTCCTTCGGCGAGAACATGACCGCGGGGCGCGGTTTCATCGCGCTCGCGGCCCTGATCTTCGGGAACTGGCGTCCCTACGGCGCGGCGGCAGCGTGCCTGCTGTTCGGCTTCTCGAGCGCGCTCGCGCAACGCCTGCCCGAGTACTCGCAGTCGGCCTCGGTGCTGTTCCAGGCGCTTCCGTACGTGCTGACGCTGATCGCGGTCGCCGGCGTGATCGGCCGCTCCACCCCGCCGGCGGCTGTCGGTCGCCCCTACAAGAAGCAGTAGCGGCCGTGGGAGTCAGCGGAGTGCAAAGGCCGGCTGGGCCGTCGTGCTCGGGGTGCTCGCCGTCGCCGACGCTGCCCGTCGCGATGCTCGCTGACGCGGTACTCGGGCCTCGTACGACCTGCTCCACGCGGGGTTCGCGATTCCGCTCGGCCTCGCCTTCGGCGCGGCGGCGATCTGGTGCGCGCGCCAGGTCGCGCACGCGCTCGGCGGCGCGACGCTCGGGTCGCAGCGGCGGGCGCCGGGCCGCATCCGTCGGACGACTGCTCGGCATCATCGGCATCTGCATTGCGTCGCTCGTGCGCTGATCGCGCTCGCGGTCTACGGTGTACTCTCTACCTCGGCTGAGCAGAGCTAGATCGTGCTCCTCGAAGACGCCAACCACGACGGAGGTTCTGACGAATGACCGAGTTCGTCGACAAAGACACGATCGGCCTGACCGGCCCCCAGTACCACGTCGGGGTCGCCGAGGGAGAGATCAGCGACATCGTGCTGATGCCGGGCGACCCGTTTCGCGTGCAGCTGATCGCCGACATGCTCGACGACGCCGTCGAGGTCGCGCACAAGCGCGAGTACCGGACGATGAACGGCCACTACAAGGGCCGGCTGATCACCGTCTGCTCCAGCGGGATGGGCTGCCCGTCGACGGCGATCGGCGTCGAGGAGCTCGCGCGCGTCGGAGGGCGCGTGTTCATCCGCGTCGGGAGCACCGCCGCGCTCCAGCCGCACGTCGAGGTGGGGGACGTGATCGTGAGCGAGGGCTCGCTGCGGAACGACGGCACCACCGCCGCCTATGTGCCGCCCGGCTACCCCGCGGTCCCGGACTTCGAGCTCACGGTGATGCTGAAGCAGGTGGCCGACGAGCTCGGCGCGGCTCGCGGCTTCGCGTCGCACGCGGGCCTCAACGCGACCGATGACGCGTTCTACGCGGAGACGCCCGAGTGGATCGCAGAAGCTCTCGCAGCTCGGGATGCTGAACGTCGAGATGGAGAGCTCCGCGCTGTTCGTCGTGGCGCGCCAGCGCGGGCTGCGCGCGGGGATGGTGTGCGCCGTCTCGGCGAACCTCGTCACCGGTGACGTCGTCTACGGCGCACCGAACACGCGCCTCCACACGGGGTGGGAGCACAGCATCGAGGTCGCCCTCGAGGCGGTCCACCGGCTCGGGCTCTGACGTGGTCACGATCAACCTTCACTCGCACCTCGAGGGGTGCGTGCGGCTCGAGACGGCCGCCGAGCTCGCGCAGGTCGACGGGGTGGAGCCGCCGGCGGCGAGCTGGGACGAGGCGCTCGTGATGCGCGTCGCCGAGCGACCTGACGGTCTTCCTCGCCCACGTCGCGGCGGCCTACCCGCTGCTCGGCTCGCATGCCGCCCTCGCCCGGGTCGCGCACGAAGCGGTCGTGGATGCAGCCGGCTGACGGCTGCACGTACCTGGAGCTCCGGTTCGGCCCGCTCACCCACGCTCGGCCCGGGCTTCGCCGTCGATGCCGTGATCGCGGCGGTCTGCGAAGGTGCGGACGACGGAGCGCGGGCGGCGGGGATCGCGGCGGGCGTGGTCGTCTGTGCGCTGCGACACCACGACGAGGAATCGAACATCGGCCTCGCTCGAGCGGCAGCCGCCCGGGCGGGGGACGGCGTCGTCGGGTTCGACGTCGCCGGTGACGAGTTGCTCTTCCCGGACCTGGCGCCGTACGTGCGCCCGTTCGAGTGCGCGGCTGCCGCCGGGCTGGGGCTGACGGCTCACGTCGCCGAGGCGGGGCCGGCGGGCAACGTCCGTGAAGCACACGAGATGCTCGGGGTGCGGAGGATCGGCCACGGAACCCGCCTCGGGGGCGGATGCCGACGCGCTCGCCTGGAGCGTCGAGCACGGGATGTGCCTCGAGGTGTGCGTGACGTCGAACGTGCTCACGGGCGCGGCCAGGTCGGTCGCAACGCACCCGATTCACCGCTTCCTCGACGCCGGATGCAACGTCGTGCTCGGAGACGACAACCCGATCACGATCGACACGACGCTCGGGCGCGAGGTGGAGCAGCTCGCGGGATGCGGGCCTGACCACGGACGCGCTCGCGCAGATCCAGGCGACCGCGATCGAGTGCGCGTTCTGCGAGCCGTGCGTCAGGGCGGCGCTCCGGAGCAGCGGGGCGCCGCCGCGCTAGCCACGAGGAGGACGGCCGCGCGGGCTGCTCCTGGGCGCGGGGGAGCGGGCGACCGAGCGGTGAGCGGGCGCTCGGTGTCTCTACACTGGCTGTCCGTGTTCGAGATCGGCTCAAGCCTGCGCGAGGCTCGCACGCGCCAGGGCCTCGATTTCAACGAGATGGAGTTCCGCACGAAGGTGCGGGCGAAGTACCTGCGCGCCCTCGAGGACGAGCGGTTCGACCAGCTGCCCGGCGCACACCTACATCAAGGGCTTCCTCCGCACCTACGCCGATCGCTCGGGATGGACGGCCAGCTCTACGTCGACGAGTACAACTCGCGCTACGTCGCGGGCGAGGAGGAGCATCCGCTGCGAACGCGGCGGGTGCCGACCCAGGCCGGCGCCACCGCCAGCACCGCGAGTCGCGGCTCGTCGTGATCGCGCTCACCGCGATCGTGATCCTGACGGCGCTCGTGATCGCCGCATGGAAGTTCGGTGGCCCGACCGAGCCGAAGGTGCAGGGCGTCAACGTCGCGCCTGGACCGCCACCAGGCGGCCGTCGCGAAGGGCGTGTCGGTGAGCGCAACGCGCGGCGCCTCGTTCATGGAAGTGCGGGGTGGCTCCGGTGCGGGCACGCCCTCTACCGCGGCACGCTCGAGCGCGGACAGACGAAGCGGTTCGCTGCAGCGACCCTGCCGCTGACACTGGCGGTCGCATCTCCCGGCAATGTGGTCGTGCGCGTCGCCGGAGCCCGCCTCAAGGTGCCGAAGAACGGGCATCTCAGGATCTCGCCTCGCTCTTGAAGCGTCCGCGCGCCGCCATCGTCGTCACGGGCAGCGAGCTCGTGCGCGGAGAAAGAACAGACCTGAACGGGCCGTTCTATGCCCGGGAGGCGCTGCTGCTCGGGCTCCAACCCGCACGCATCGCAATCGTCGGCGACGACCCCGACGAGCTCGAGGCAGCACTCCGCGACGGCTTCGCAGGCCGACGTCTGCCTGGTCTCCGGTGGTCTCGGGCCGACGCACGACGACCGGACGATCGAGCTCGTCGCGCGGGTCGCAGGGCGCGCGCTCGAGGTCGACCGCGACCTCGAGGCCGAGATCGAGCAGATCTCACGCAGGTTCGCCGAGCGGATGCGCCGCCCATACGCCGACTTTGCCGCCGGGGTCCGCAAGCAGGCGACGCTGCCCAGCGGAGCGCTCTCGCTCGGCATCGCCGGTACCGCGCCCGGCGTCGTCCTCGACACCGGCACGTGCGTCGTCGTCGTCCTGCCGGGCCCTCCCGGTGAGCTGCAGCGCCTCTGGCCGCGGGCGGTCGACTCGGAGCCGTTCCGAGCGGGCGCTCTCGCGGCACGACGCAGCCCGAGCGCCGGGTCCTGCGGCTCTACGGAGCGAGCGAGTCGGCGGTGGCGAAGGCCCTCGCCGAGGCCGGCGGCGACGGGGACGGTGTCGAGGCCACGATCTGCGCCCGCGACTTCGAGATCCACGTCGATCTGATCGTGGAACCCGGGGCGGAGCAGCGCGCCGACGCGCTCGAAGCAGCGCTCGTGCAGCCGTTGGCCGAGAATCTCTTCGGCCGCGACGAGCGTTCGGTGCAGGAGCTCGTGCTCGAGCTCTGCCGGGCGCAAGGTCTGACGCTCGGCACGGCGGAGTCGTGCACGGGGGGTCTCGTGGCCGGCCGGCTGACATCGGTGGCGGGCTCGAGCGACGTTTTCCGGGGCGCGGTCGTCGCCTACGACAACGGCATCAAGGAAGCGATGCTCGGCGTCCCCGCAACGCTCCTCGAGACGCACGGCGCCGTGTCGGCCGAGGTGGCGGCCGCAATGGCGCAGGGGGCGCGCGAGCGCCTCGGCGTGGACGTCGCCGTCTCGGTCACCGGCATCGCCGGGCCGGGCGGCGGCACACCGGAGAAGCCCGTCGGCCTCGTCCTCTTCCACGTCGCAGGACCGACGGCCGAGACGTCGCTGCGGTTCGAGATCCCGGGCGAGCGCGAGTGGATCCGCGCGCGATCCGCGGCGGCCGCACTCCACCTCGTGCGGCAGCTGCTCCAGGCCTGAGCGACGGGCGACGGGGTTTCGGCACGGACTCCGACCCAAAGGCGTCACACCTGGGCGGTAGCCTCGCAGGAGGCAGGAGGTCGTCGACCCGGCACGAACATATGTTTGCATTACGTCCGACGCCCGTGCTTTCCTACACGGACGTAGACCTTGGGAATGACGAGGAGGAAGAACGAGATGAATCGCGAGGAAGCGCTCGACGTCGCGCTCGGCCAGATCGAGCGACAGTTCGGCAAGGGCTCTGTGATGCGCATGAGCGACCAGGCCCAGGTCTCGATCGGGGCGGTGTCGACGGGCTCGCTCTCGCTCGACATGGCACTCGGGATCGGCGGCCTGCCACGCGGCCGCGTGGTGGAGGTGTTCGGCCCCGAGTCGTCCGGTAAGACGACGCTCGTCTACCACGTGATCGCGGAAGCCCAGCGCCGCGGTGGGATCTGCGCGTTCATCGACGCCGAGCACGCGATGGATCCCCAGTACGCGCGGCGGATCGGCGTCAACATCGACGACCTCCTCGTCTCGCAGCCCGACACCGGGGAGCAGGCGCTCGAGATCTGCGAGTTGCTCGTGCGCTCCGGCGCCGTCGACGTCGTCGCGGTCGACTCCGTCGCGGCACTCGTGCCGAAGGCCGAGATCGAGGGCGAGATGGGCGACTCGCACGTCGGCCTGCAGGCGCGGCTGATGAGCCAGGCGCTCCGCAAGCTCGCCGGCACCCTCAACCGCACGGACACGATCTGCCTGTTCACGAACCAGTTGCGCGAGAAGATCGGGGTCATGTTCGGCTCGCCCGAGACGACACCCGGTGGCCGGGCGATGAAGTTCTACGCATCCGTCAGGCTCGACATCCGCCGGATCGAGACCCTGAAAGACGGGGCAGAGGCGTACGGCAACCGCGTTCGCGTCAAAGTGGTCAAGAACAAGGTTGCACCGCCCGTTCAAGCAGGCGGAGTTCGACATCATCTACGGGACGGGGATCTCCTGGGAGGGAACCGTCCTCGATGTCGGAATCGAGCGGAAGGTCGTCCAGAAGGCAGGCTCGTACTTCAGCTTCGGCGACGAGCGTCTCGGGCAGGGGCGCCAGAATGCGACGAACTTCCTCATCGAGCACCCCGATCTCGTGCAGCAGATCCTCGCCCGCATCCAGGCGGAGGCACCCGCCGAGCAGATCGTCTCGGCCCGCCTGCTGCCGCACTCCGAGAACGGCGCGAACCTCGAGGTGACGCCGATCGACGACGATGCGGCGGTCGAGAGCGCGGATATCGGAAGTGAGGCCGTCGGGAGTGAGGTGCCCGTCGAGGCCTGATGCTCTGATCCGCGATGATCGCCGGCAGCCCGACGACTCGTCCGCGAGCCGGCAACGCCCGCCGGCATGACCGTGCCTGTCGTCACGGCGCTCCGCGCTCTGGGGCCGGGCCGCGTCGCCGTCGATCTCGACGATCGCCGGTGGCGCACCGTGCCGGTCGAGGCGGTTTTCGCGGCCGGGCTCGTGGTGGGTCGCGAGCTCGACCGGCCGTCGGCGCGCGCGCTCGGCCGGGCGCTTCGCCGCCTCGAGGCGCGCAGCTCCGCGCTGAGGGCGCTGCGGGCCCGTGATCACACCTCCGCTTCGCTGGAGCGGCGGCTCACCGAGCGTGGGACGCCGCCCGCGGTGCGGCGCGAGGTGGTGGAGTCGGCAGAGCGCGCCGGACTCGTCGATGACCGCCGGTTCGCGTGTGCCCGGGCTGCGCAGCTCGCCGGCCGAGGCGCCGGCGATCTGCTGATCGCCGACGACCTCGAGCGTCAGGGGGTTCCGGCCGATCTCGCCGGAGTCGCGATCGGCGGGCTCGAGCACGAATCGGTCCGGGCCGCTGAGATCATCACGTCCAGGGGCCGAAGTGCGCGAACGGCCCGATTCCTGGCCTCCAAGGGCTTCTCCGAAGCGAGCCTGGAGCCGCTCGTTGCAGATCTCGCCGCCGACGCGTTAGGATGAGAAAGCTTCATCCGACATTTATCCTGCACAGAGCGCATTCCTGAAAACCGGTTGATCACGATGACCCATCGCTCGAATCATCTCCCCTCGAACCGTATCCCCTCGAACCGCGTGCTCTGCGGCACGTCCGTAGGGCCCCGGAAGGCAATCCAACCGAGATAAGGAAGCGACGTACGACCGGTTGACCGGGATGCCGCCGTGCAGGCGGTGTCCGGATGTGAGCAGCCGCGGCCACCGCCGCGGGACAACCCCCGAAGGGAGCGTCCATGCTCACGGTCGTTGCAGCGTTCGTCGGAATCGCACTCGGCGCGGTCGGTCTGTGGGTGTGGCTGCGCACGGTCAGCACGTCGCGGTTGCGGCTCGCCGAGGACCAGCGCCGCTCGCTGCTCGCCGACGCCGAACGCGAGGCCGAGACGACGCGCCGGGAGGCACAGATCGAGGCGCGCGAGCAGGTCGTCGCCCTACGAGCCGAGATCGAGGCCGAGATCCAGGACAGCAGGCTTCAGACCGCCAAGGTGGAGGAGCGTGTGCACCAGCGTGAGGCCGAGCTCGAGGCCAAGCGCGAGGAGCTGGCCCGCCGCGAGCAAGGGGTGAGTGACCGCGAGCTCCATACGAAGCAACTCCAGGAGGAGTTGAAGTCCGGCAAGGACGAGATCCTGCACGAGCTCGAACGGGTCGGCGGCCTGACGCTCGGCGACGCCCGCAAGCAGCTGCTGGAACGG
Organism: uncultured Thermoleophilia bacterium; assembly: GCA_963799905.1. Taxonomy (GTDB): domain Bacteria; phylum Actinomycetota; class Thermoleophilia; order Gaiellales; family Gaiellaceae; genus Gaiella. The sequence goes on along the minus strand of CAWCYU010000002.1, from coordinate 6,570 downwards.
TCGGAGGATCTCGTGCGTCACGAGCTCGCGCGCACTGTGCGCCAGCTCGAGGACGAGGCCCGGACCGATGCCAAACGCCGTGCCCGCGCGCTCGTCGCGGACGCGTTGCAGAGGGTCGCTGCGAGCCATACCGCCGAGACGACCGTCAGCGTCGTCGAGCTCGCCTCCGACGACATGAAGGGTCGCATCATCGGCCGCGAGGGACGCAACATCCGCTCGCTCGAGCATCTGACCGGTGTGGACTTCATCATCGACGACACCCCGCATGCGGTCGTCCTGTCGTCGTTCGACGGCCTGCGGCGGGAGATCGCCCGGCTGACCCTGGAGAAGCTGATCGAAGACGGCCGGATCCACCCGGCCCGGATCGAGGAGATGTACTACCTCTCCAAGGCCGAGCTCGAGGATCACGTGCGGCTGGCGGGAGAGCAGGCCGTGTTCGAGGCGAACTGCGGCGAGTTCCACGAGGAGATCGTCAAGATCCTCGGCCGCCTGCGGTATCGCACGAGCTACGGGCAGAACGTGCTCAAGCACACGCTCGAGGTCGTTCATCTGGCGGGGATCATGGCGTCGGAGCTCGGTGCGTCGGTGAAGACGGCCCGCCGCGCGGCTCTGCTCCACGATCTCGGCAAGGCGATGACGCACGAGGTCGAGGGCACGCATGCAGCCGTCTCGGCATCGCTCGCGCGTCGCTACGGCGAGCCGGACGGGGTGGTGCACGCAATCGCAGCCCACCACTACGAGGTGCAGCCACAGACCGTCGAGGCGGTGCTGCTGATCGCCGCGGACGCGATCTCCGCTTCGCGGCCGGGAGCGAGGGGTGAGAGCCTCGAGCACTACATCAAGCGCCTCTCCTCCCTCGAGGAGATCGCCGCCGCGAAGCCCGGCGTCGCCAAGGCATACGCGCTGCAGGCCGGACGCGAGATCCGCGTGATCGTGGAGCCGACAGAGGTGAACGACGACGACGCGGCGCTGCTCTCGCACGAGATCGCGCGGGAGATCGAAGACCAGCTCGAGTACCCCGGGCAGGTCAAGGTGATCGTGATCCGGGAGAGCCGTTCGATCGAGATCGCGCGGTAGCGGACACGGTGCGGCGACTCCGCCACAGCCTGGGCCCGCGCCTCGGTGACCGACCTGCTATCGGCTCGGATCTGCCCATGGGGCTACCCCGGCCGGCTGGTCGCGTGGGGCGGGCGCGGTACATTCGCACCGGCGGCTGACCGCGTCGCTCCGGGGCGTAGCGCTCGTCATCGCCGCCGGATCCCGATCGGGACCGTCCCGCCTCTTCCAATCCGGTCGGCACGAGGTTAGAGTGCGCCCGCCTTGCGGAGAATCTGGTGCACACTGGCGGCGGCGACGGCGACCGCAGCGCTCCTCACGGGCGCCGCGAGCCCACGCACCGGCGGGCCCGAAACGCCGACGGGCGCAGGGATGGGAGACGTCGCCATCTTCTACTACCCCTGGTACGGCACCGAGGCCCGTGACGGCGCGTGGCAGCACTGGCAGCAGCACGGCAACACGCCTCCTTCGCAGCTCGCTTCCGGCTGGTTCCCGGCGCGGGGGCCGTACTCGTCCTCGGATCCACGGGTCGTCCGCGCGCAGATGCGCGAGATCGCCTCGCTCGGAATCCGCACGGTGATCGTGTCGTGGTGGGGGCCCGGCTCGGTGGAGGATGCACGGCTGCCTGCCGTGATGCGGGCGGCGCGTGGGGCCGGACTTCGAGTCGCTCTGCACGTCGAGCCGTTCGCCGGCCGGACGCCGGCGCTGCTCGAGCCCGAGCTCCGGGCATTCGTGAGCGAGGGTGTGACCGACTTCTACATCTATGACTCGACGACGACATCCGACGCGGAATGGCTCGCGCTCAACGTCGACCTGAGAGGCTCGAGGCTCTTCGCCAACACGAACATGCCGGGTCGTGCAGAGGCCGGTGGGTTCGCCGGCCTCTACACCTATGACGTCTACATCTACGACGGGACGTCGTTCCACCGCATGTGCGCGTCGGCGCGGAAGCACGGGCTGCTGTGCGCACCATCGGTCGGCCCCGGCTACGACGCCGAGCGCGCCACGGCCGACACGCGCATCCGCGATAGGGCAGACGGCGCGACGTACGACCGCATGTGGCAACGTGCAATCCGCGCCGCCCCTGACGTGATCACGATCACGAGTTACAACGAATGGCACGAGGGCACCCAGATCGAGCCGGCCAGGGCTGTCGGGGCACCGTATGCATCGTACGACGGCGCCTACGGGCTCAGCGGCCGGGCTGCCGAGCGCGCCTACCTCGACCGCACGGCGGCCTGGGTCCGGCGGTACCTCGCGTCATTCGGCAGCTTGAACCGTCAGTAGAGAGCCGCCGCCAGGCGCCTGCGGTACGTGCTCGCGAGGGGATCGTCTGCGCCGAGCTGGTCGAACAGGGCGACCGCCACCTCCCGCAGCCGCTCTCGCTCCTCCGGAGGTGCAGCGGGCACCGACTCGACGATCAGCCGCAGCGCGCCTTCGACGTCGCCGGTGTCGAGCGCGGCGACGACGCCCAAGAGCTCGCCGGACGCGCGGAGCTCCTCGATCAGGGTATCGGCGCGGGGTGGGGCGAGAAGCTCGTCCAGGAAGAGGTCGACGGACGTCCGCGACAGCGCTCCCGCGAACTCCGCCACTACTCTGCCGTCGCGGAACGCCTTGACGGCCGGGATGCCGCTGACGGAATACTCCTGGGCAAGTGCCTGATTCGCGTCGACGTCGACCTTGACGAGCTCGACGGCGCCGTTACGCGCTTCGACCGCAGCCTCGATGACGGGCGCGAGGGCATGACAGGGACCGCACCACTCGGCCCAGAAGTCGACGAGGACCGGGAGCTCGGCCGATCGGGCGACGACGTCGTGCTCGAACGTGGCTTCGGTGACCTCCATCAGGATCAGTTTGCCTCGCCGATGACGACGTCTGCGCCGCAACCGGCGACGAGCGCGGCTGGCACGTGCTGCGACGCCACGCCGGCGAGCGACCGGTGGCCGATGTCGATCTCGATCGAGGCCCAGGTGTCCAGGTGAATTGCGCGCGCGCCCTCGACCGAACCGATCCCGAGCAGCTCCTCGGTCGAGAGGATCCCTCGCCTGCCCGTCTGACGGCGGGCGATGCCCTCGATCTCGCGGAGCTCCTCGAACGGGTCGATCCGCATGTTGGAGTCCGTGCCGATGCAGAGAGGGATCGATCGCTCCCGAACCGCGGGAACCCGGAGAAAGCCGTCGCCGAGGTCGGCCTCGGTCGTCGGGCAGACGCAGATCCGCGAGCCGGCCGCCGCGAGGAGGTCGAGCTCCTCGTCGCTCGCGTGCGTTGCATGGATGACCGTCGTCTGCGAGGTGAGGCAGCCCGTGTCGGCGAGGAGCTCGACCGGGCGGCATCCGTGCTCGGCGAGGCACTCCTCGATCTCGCGTGGCTGCTCGTCCGCATGGATGTGGAGGGGCAACTGCTCGCTTGCTGCGTACCGGCCGATCTCCTCCAGCCAGGACCGCGAGCAGGCGCGCACGGAGTGGGGGGCAAGGCCGACGGCCACTCCGGCGGCGCGGAATGCCTCGACCTCGTCGAGGTAGGCAGCCACGGAGGGCTGTCGCATGCGATCGAGACCGCCGCGCTCGTATGCGGCGTGGAGGAGCACGAATGCGATCCCGACGTCCGACGCCGCCTCGGCCGCCGCGAAGCCCTCTGCTGCACCGAGGTAGTGGAACTCACCGACAGCGGTGTATCCCGCCGCGAGCATCTCGCGGTACACCCGGGCGTAGTCGGCTCTGACCGACGTGGGGGTCGCCCGGTCTGCCTCCTCGAGCATCCCGTCGCGCCACGTCCAGAAGTCGGTCCCGGCGGCTCGACCCCGGAGCGCGCGCTGGAACGCATGGCTGTGACTGTTGACGAAGCCGGGCAGTGAGAAGGGTGCGGTCACGACTGCCGACGCTACCACCCCCAGACGCGCCGTCGCCGGTCCCGTACTCTTCGGTGCAGGATGGGATCGAGCACCGTCTCCGCACCCGTGCGGCAGATTCCGAATGCGCTGACGCTGGTCCGTTTCGCGGCGATCCCGCTCTTCGTCTGGCTGCTGCTCGACGATCGGACCGGGCCGAGTTGGCCGGCCGGGATCGTCTTCGGGCTCGCCGCGCTGACCGATCAGCTGGACGGTTACCTGGCGAGGCGCTGGCGCGTCGAGTCGCAGTTCGGCAAGGTCGCGGATCCACTGGCCGACAGGCTGATGATCGACACAGCCGTGATCCTGCTCGTCGTATTCGACCGGCTGCCGTGGGTCGCCCTCCTGATTCTGCTCCGTGACCTGCTGCTGATCGGCGGGTACAAGCTCGTCGCGCCCCGCGGCTACGAGTTGGAGGTTTCACGCCTCGGCAAGATCGCGACGTGGGGCCTGTACGCGTCGATCGGCTGCGTCCTCGTCACGGAGCAGGGAACGTGGTGGCCCGTCGCGTGCTTCTGGATCAACCTCGCCCTCGCCGTGATCGCGGCCGGCCAGTACGCACTGAAGGTCAGGCGCGAGGTGCGGCGGTAGATCGCTCGAGCTGCGAGACCTCGTACTCGCCCGCGTGACTCCATCCATCGCGAAAATCCCTCAAGAGGCTTGCCCGCGTGCCTGTCTACTGCAGCCTGATCGAACTCCTTTCGCGAGTACCATCCGTCGCGCATATCGTGATCGCCCGCGAGCCCTGTCTACTCGCAGCTGACCGATATCCCTCGCAAAAACCCCTGAAGCGGCTTACGCTTCGGCGAGCTTGTGCAGGGAGAGGCGGCTTGGGGGCGAAATCCTCAGCTGGACGCCAAAGCCTCAAGCTGAGGTTGAACCCTTCGCTACGCTGCAGCATCGATTTCAACGGACCGACGACCCGAAAGGCACCTGTGGACATGCTTCCCGACCTGCTGCTGCTCTCGGACGACGAGCTGTCTGCCCTGCTCGGGCAGCTCGAGGACGGCGAAGACTCGATCTCGCGCCGGCGCCGGGTGCTGCACGGCAGGATCGACATCCTCCGAGCGGAGCGGACAGAACGCCTCAAGGGACAGGTCGCGGCCGGCAGCTTCGAGGCAACGCCTCCGACTTCGTTCGAGCGCCCTCTCTACGCGGGCACCGGTGACATTCCGGAGGAGGAGGATCTCGGCGCCCTCCCCGACCTCGGGAGTTTCGACGACGACGCGTTGTGGACGGAGATCCGGCGCCTCGAGCAGGAGGAAGACGACATCTCTCTCAACCGCAGGGTCATGCACGCGCAGATCGACATCGTCCGCGCGGAGCGCACGAAGCGCTCGCGGGGTATCGGCGGCCATGTCGACCCGGAGGACCTCGGGTCGATCCTCGGCGGAGGCCGATGAGTCACATCTACTGCCCGGAATGTGGCTTTCAAAGCCCGGAGGCGGCGACGTACTGTTCGCGCTGCGGTGCGCTGCTGGTCCGCGAGAGCGTCGGGGAAACGACCCTCAGTCTCGGCCCCGAGGACGTCAACTCCGTGCCCACGAGGGAGAGCATCGAAGGGCCGGCACTCGTCGTGCGGTCGGGCGGCGGCAGGGCGGGGGAGAGCTTCGAGGCAATCGGGGAGCGCGCGTTGATCGGCCGCTCGCCCGAATGTGACGTGTTCCTCGACGACGTGACCGTCTCCCGTCGCCACGCCGAGCTCGTGCGCGAGGCGAACACGTTCGTGATCCGCGATCTCGGCAGCCTCAACGGCACCTTCGTCAACCGGCGCCGGATCGAGAGCTCGGTGCTCGAGGACGACGACGAGGTCCAGGTCGGCAAATACCGGATGACGTTCCTACGCCGATGACGACGACGTCCGAGACGAGCCCGGCAGCGCACCTGCATACGATCGGCGCCGTCTGTGAGCGGCTCCGGGACGAGTTCCCGGACATCTCGATCTCCAAGATCAGGTACCTCGAGGATCAGGGCCTGCTCCATCCGAGCCGGACGAGGGGCGGCTACCGGCTCTTCGCCGAGGCGGATGTCGAGCGGCTGGTCACCATTCTCCGGCTGCAGCGCGACGAGTTCCTGCCGTTGCGCGTGATCCGGGAGGAGCTACGCGCGCCGAACGCCGACCGGGCAAAGCGCCGTGCGGCAGGACTCCGCGGCCAGGAAGACGAGATCGACATGGCGGACCTCTGCGAGCGTGCAGGGATCTCCGCGGAGTTCGCGCGGCAGCTCGAGGATTTCGGTCTGCTCGCCCCCCGGATCGAGGGAGGCGACCGCCTCTACCGCGAGAGTGAGGCGGACATTGCGCTCGCCTGCGCCCGGATCGCGCGGCACGGAATCGACGCGCGGCACTTGCGTGCGTTCCGGACGGCGGCAGGTCGCCAGTCGGCGCTGCTGGAGCAGGTCGTGGCACCCGCGCTCCGGTCGCGCAACCTGGAACGTCGCGCGGCAGCTCTCGAGGACCTCGAGAGCCTCGCCGGCGTCGCACAGGAACTGGCGCAGTTGTTGCTGACGCGCGATCTACGAGAGGTGGCGGAACGATGACGGAGCTCGATCTGGCGACCCTGGTCCGGGATGTCCCGGACTTCCCGACGGAAGGGATCCTGTTCAAGGACGTGATGCCACTGATCGCC
>CAWCYU010000001.1:0-138222 GCA_963799905.1 uncultured Thermoleophilia bacterium | reverse complement strand
GCTGTCCTACTCCGATCCCGAGACCGGCTCGCACTTCTGGTACCCCGTCTCCTCCAGGGCCGAGCGCCAGAACGGCGGCTACAAGATCAACAAGAAGGCGTCCTGGACGACATCCGGCGGATTCGCCGACTTCTACGTGCTCCAGACAACGAGCCCGGACTTCAAGGGCTACGACGACCTCTCCGTGTTCGTGGTCGACAAGGAGCATTGCGAGGCGCAGCCGTCCCTCTGGGACGCCCTCGGACTGCGCGGCAACCAGTCCGGCGCGATCTCGTTCACGGACGTCGAGATCCCCGGCTCGCAACTCGTCGGGCCCGAGGGCGACGGAGCAACCTCGAACGACGAGGCCGTCGACCCGTGGTTCCTGATCGGCTCCTCGTCGGTCTGGAACGGGCTCGCCCTCGGCGCCATCGACATCGCCAAGCGGCATACGACGCGCAAGCGGCACGTCGACGTCGGCATGCGCGTCGCCGACTACCCGACGATTCAGGACTACGTCGGCCAGGCCGTGATGGAGACGAATGCCGCGCGCCTCTTCGTCTACTCCGTCGCGCAGGCATTCGATGGGGCAACCGACAACAACACGATCGTCCTCGAGCCGGGTGTGCTCGCGCGTGGCAATTTCCTCCACTGGGCCTGGCAGATCAAGTTCGTCGCGGCGCAGAACGTCGCGAAGCACGTCGACAAGATGCTGCACGCCTGCGGCGGCTCGGGCTACAAGCGCGACATGGAGCTCGAGCGGTATCTCCGCGACGCCAAAGCCGGCTGGGTGATGGGGCCGACGAACGAGGTCCTGCGTCAGTTCGTGGGCAAGGCGGTGCTGCTCGGATTCGAGTCGCTCGACTACTGGAATCAGAGCTACAACCGCCGGGCCGTCGAGAACGAGGTGAAGAAGCTCGACGCGGCTGCAAAGCGCGAGCTCGCCGAGCAGCTTCTCACCGAGGCTGCAGAGGCGGAGGCGAAGGAGCCGGCGAAGGCCTAGGTCGATGGTTGCCGTGAGCCGACCGCGCCTGCTCGTCCCGGGCCTCGTCCCACGAGACCCGGCGCGGGAGACCTACCGGGTCCGGCCCGGAGGAACGACCGCCGTCTCTCTCCGGCCGGACGACAGGCTGACGATCCGTGATCTCCACGGCGGCCAGCGAGCCGTGGTGGTCGGTCTCGCCGGGTCCGATGGGATTGTCGAGCTGTTCGGATCGGCCTCGCCGCCGGGCGCGGAGGAGACCTTTCGGGCCGAGACCGAGACCGTCGTACAGGTCTCGGCGCCCGCAGGCCAGCCGGTGGTCGAGGGCGGCGTGCCTGCATCCGACCTTCAGCTCGAGATCGCCCGCGCGAAGCCCGAGTCGGGTCACGACGAGCCCGTGCTTCCCGAGCCGCTGGCCGATCCTCGGCTCGATTTCCAGGTCGATCGCGCCTCCGCGCTCGCCTACGAGGTGAAGGCCGGCGAATACATCCAGATCATCGACGTTCGGGGGCGGCAGTGCTCCGATTTCCTTGCGTTCAGCGCGCCGAAGCTGCAGGCCGGGAAGGAGCGTGGCCTCGACGCGACGGCAACTCGCTCGCTGATGGGCAATGCCTACCCCTCCCCGGGCTCCATTCCAAGTTCTTCGATCAGGATCTCGAGCCACTCGTCGAGGTGGTGCGCGACACGGTCGGGCGGCACGACACGTTCGGGCTCGCCTGCACGGCCAAGTACTACGAGGACATGGGCTATTTCGGGCACGTCAACTGCTCGGACAACTTCAACGCCCAGCTGCTGCCCTACACGATCGAGCCGCGCAGAGGCTGGCCGGCGATCAACTTCTTCTTCAACACCGCGTTCGACGCCCACAACCTGTACCTCGTCGACGAACCGTGGTCACGACCGGGCGACTACGTCCTGTTGCGCGCCGCGACCGACCTCGTCTGCCTCTCGAGCGCGTGCCCCGACGACATCGATCCCGCAAACGCCTGGGACCCCACGGAGGTGCACGTGCGTGTCTACCCCGCGAAGGAACGCTTCTCGGCTGCCATTGCGCACCGTGTCACTCCTGCCGCGGAGCCGAAGCTGACCAAGGAGACCGGCTTCCACACCCGCACCTCGGCGCTCACCGGCCGGATGACCGAGTACAACGGCTACTGGCTCCCGACCTCGTACGACAACCTCGGCGCCGTGGCGGAGTACTGGGCCTGCCGCGAGAAGGCCGCAGTCATGGACCTCTCGCCGCTGCGCAAGTTCGAGATCCTCGGACCGGACGCCGAAGCGCTGATGCAGGCGACCATGACCCGTGACATCCGCCGGCTCGCAGACGGCCAGGTGGTCTACACGGCGATGTGCAACGAGACGGGCGGCATGCTCGACGACGGCACCGTGTTTCGGATCGCCCAGGACAACTTCCGCTTCGTCGGCGGAGCCGAATACGACGGGGTCTGGTTGCGCGAGCAGGCCGACAGGCTCGGACTACGCGTGTGGGTGAAGGAGTCCACCGACGACCTCCACAACGTCGGCGTGCAGGGCCCCGCCTCGAGGGAGATCCTGGCGCAGATCGTGTGGACGCCCCCGGCTCAGACGCCGTTCGCGGAGCTGAAGTGGTTCCGCTTCTCGGTCGGCCGCCTCGGCGGGCCTCAAGGCCTGCCGCTGATCGCCTCCCGCACCGGCTACTCGGGCGAGCTCGGCTACGAGCTCTTCTGCCATCCGAAGGATGCCCCCGCGCTGTACGACGCCGTGATGGAGGCCGGCGCGGAGCACGGGATCGTGCCGCTCGGCCTGGACGCGCTCGACATGCTGCGGATCGAGGCGGGCCTGATCTTCGCCGGGTACGAGTTCGACGACCAGGTCGACCCCTTCGAGGCCGGGATCGGGTTCACGGTGACGGCCGACAAGAGCGACGACTTCGTCGGTCGCGACGCCCTCCTCGAGCGACGCGCTCACCCGCAACGGGTGCTCGTCGGCCTCGAGCTCGCGGGCAGCGAGACGGCCGGACACGGTGACTGCGTTCACGTCGCCCGATCGCAGATCGGCGTGATCACGAGCGGCACGCGTTCGCCGATCCTGAAGAAGAACATCGCGCTGTGCCGGATCGCCGTCCAGCATGCAGCGCTCGGGACCGAGGTCGAGGTCGGGAAGCTCGACGGGCACCAGAAGCGGATCCCGGCGACCGTCGTCCGCACCCCCTTCTACGACCCCGAGAAGCTGCGCCCGCGATCGTGATCGATGCGTTCACGCCGTCCCAGGTCGAGACCTTCGACCGTGACGGTTTCCTGATCGTCGAGGAAGGCCTGGTCTCGCCACGTGCGCTCGACCTGCTGCGCGAGCGCTACGAGCCGTTGTTCCAGGGCGTCTACGAGACGGGCATCAGGCCCGACGAGGTCAACTGGGTGCCGGGACGGGACCCCGAGAACAGGACGCGTCAGATCTGCAACGGCTGGCGAGCGGACACGGTGATCGCCGCGCAGGTGCTCTCCGAACGCACGGGCGGCTCGGGGCACAGCTCGGCCGCTACCGGGGGACGCGGATCCTGCAGGACAACGTGCTCTGGAAGCCGCCCGGGACGAAGGCGATCGGCTTCCACCAGGATTCCTCGTACGCCGATTACCTGGTTCCGGCGGAGATGCTGACCTGCTGGATCTCCCTCCACGAGACCACCAGCGACGCGGGGCCGATCGAATACGTCCGCGGCTCGCACCTGCTGGCCGAAGTCGCCGCCCGAGCGCTCGCAGTTCCACGCACCCGACGACTGGCTCGCGCCGGCCCGCAACGCGGCCCCCGAAGCCGCGGAGCTCGACGTCGTGCCGGTCGTCGTGAAGCCGGGCGGCGGCTCGTTCCACCACGGCCTCACGTGGCACGGCTCGGCGCCGAACACGAACGCCGCGGTCGCACGAATGGCGCTCGTCACGCACATGCTCCCGGTCGAGGTGCGCTTCCACGAGACGAACGTCGACCTCGTCTACTCCCGCTACAAGCGCCAGGGCGACCTCTCCCTCGACGAGTCGTTCTTCCCGGTGCTGTGGGATGAGACGGGCTACCGGACTCCGTGGCTCGACGACCTGCCCGCGATCGACTGACGTGTCAGGTCCTAGGGGAGCGCGGCGGCTCGTGCGGCCGCGCTCCCCTGCGGCTCATTACCCCTCTGAAGCGACGCCGACGATCTGTCCTTGCGGGTCGGCGAGGAGTCCGAACGTGACGCCCGGAACGCTCGTCGCCGGCTGCACGACACGGCCGCCGAGCGCCTCGGCCTGTTGGAGCGACGCCTCGACGTCCGCGACGCCGACGAAGAACACCGTCATCGGGTCGCCGTCCTGCACGGGGCCGACACCGCCGGGAATCGCCCCGTCGACCCCGGTGTTCACGAACGTGTACCCGGGAATACCCCCCTCGCCGTAGCTCCAGCCGAAGAGATCGGCGAAGAACGTGCGGGTTGCATCGGGGTCGTGCGAGCGAAGCTCGAAGTGGACGACTGGTGCGGGCATGACGTGCTCCTCTTCATTCGGATGGCCGGCCTGACACCGGCGACGCGCTGTTGCGTGTCGATGAGACGACGAACGGGCTCCCGTCGAATCGACCGAGCAGCGTGCGGCAGCAGGCAGATCGTCGGATGACGCCGCAACCCCGGAGACAGGCCGAAGCCTGTCGCCGCCCTTACGCCGTCTCGCGGAAGCGCCCGGCAAGGATCCCGAGTAGGGCGATGGCCGCTTCGGGATCGGCGGCGAGCCCTTCGAGCAGCTCCGCGCGCGTCACTGCAATACATGCCGTCTCGTTCACCGCGGTGATCGTCGCGATCCGCCCGGCTCCCGGGTCGAGCACCTCGATCTCGCCGATCAGCGAGCCGACCCCGAGCGTCAGCCGTCCGCCCGGGCCGCTCGACGGCAACGGAGCCTTCGGTGACGAGCATCAACGTGTCCGAGGCGTCACCGCGCTGCATCAGCACGTCACCGGGGGCGAATCGCACCTCGTGGCCCCGTGTGAGCAGCTGCTCGAGCAGCTCGGGTGGGAGGCGGGTGAACAGCTCCGGGTCGCCCACCATCCGCTCGTAGCGGCCGCCGTGGAAGAGCAGCGGCTCTCCCACTCCGTACCGGGCGTACTCGACGTGGCCGAGGAAGAGCGAATGGTCGCCGCCCCAGTACGACCGCACCACGCGCGCGACGAAGTGCGCCAGCGCGCCGTCGACGAGCGGCGTTTCCCGAACGACGGCGAACACGGGCTCGACCCCCTCGGGCGCACGGCCGGCGAAGAGGTCGGAGAGCTCGGTCTGGCCCTGGGCGAGCACGCTGACGCCGTAGCGGCTGCCTTCGTGCAGCATCCCGCACATCTTGGCGCGGCGATCGAGGGAGATGAGAACGAGCGGCGGCCGCAGGGAGACCGACATGAACGCGTTCGCGGTCATCCCGTGCACCTGTTCCCCGACGCGGGTCGTGAGCACGGTGACGCCGGTCGCGAACATCCCGAGGGTACGCCTGAACGCGATCGCCGGGTCGCCCTCGAGATCCCCGACGTCGATCTGCTCGGAATCCGGCACGTCGTCGAACGCAGAGTCGCCGAGGCCTTCGAGCGCCCCGGTCGCGAAACCGCCGCGCAGCAGCATGTCGAATTCCTCAGGAGGCGGCGCGTCTGTGCTCACGGCTCGATTGTGCCCACGGGTGGGGTCGCGCGCCGCGCAACCCCACCCGCCAGGATCCTGATTGCTCCTACGCGAGAGGCGCGCCGGCGCCCGCCGCCGCAGTCTCCGGCATCGTCGGCGTCTCCTCACGCCAGTGCGGCCGCTCGTCGTCCTGCACGATGCGGCGGTAGAGGAAGAGCGCGATCGCGATCAGCAGCACCGAGACGCCGATGATCTTCTCCTCCGTGCCGCCGTAGCCGCCCGCCGCGACCTGCATCCAGCCGAAACCGACGATCGTGAGGATCAGGCACCAGACGGCGAGGATGCCCGCGATCGGTACCCAGACCGCCGAGAGCTTGATCGGTCTCGGCCAGTTCGGCCGGTCTCTGCGCAGAAGCACGAATCCGGACAGGGCGAACATGTGCGCGAGCACGTAGCCGAGGTTCGACGCCGCCAGGATGCCGAAGTTGTTGCCGATGAAGAGCAGGAAACAGATGTTGACAAGCATGTCGACGGTCATCCCATTACCGGGCACGTTGAAGCGGTTCAGCTTCCCGAGCCACTTGATCGTCATCCCGTCCCGCGAGATGCCGAGGAGCGCGCGGCCTCCGTCCGCGGTCGCGGTGTTCATCGAGATGATGAAGCTGATACAGAGACAGACGAGGAAGAAGTCCGACAGCTTCGTCGAGCCGACGATCTTGTCCATCGCGTCCGTGTACGCGTAGCCGGAGACAAGTTTTGCCGTACCACCTCCGACGAACCCGATCGGCAGCAGGATGTAGACGAACATCGAGAACAGCGCCGCCGACCGCAGCGCCATCTTCGTGTCGCGCGCCGTGTCCTTGTATTCCGGCGCGAACGTCGCACAGACGTCGACTCCCCACGCGGACCAACACATGATCCAGAGCCAGACGAGGGCGAGCTGGAGACCACCCCAGGCGAGCCCCGGGTCGTTCAGAGAATACGTGAGGTTGGCGCTGTCGAAGCTGCCGTTCAGGAACGGCAGGATCATCATCACGAAGAGCGGGATCATCAGGACCGCGCCGGCGACGTAGCCGAACGCCATCCCGATCTTGACGCCGAAGACGTTGAACAGCCAGACGAACAGTACGAGCCCGATCCCGATCAACTGCGGCAAGCCGACCTCGCACCCACCGGTCGAGAAGTACCCGTCGCCGAAGGGGCTGCCGATCGGCTCACCCGGGAACCAGGCGCCCTGGATGAGCTGCCCGATGAAGAGCCCCAGGAAGGAGAGGACGACCGACCAGCCGATCCAGTAGCCGAACGTCGCGATCGGGCCGACGAGCGTCGTGTATTTGCGCCACGCCTCGTGCGCGTACAGCGAGAGGCCGCCGGACTTTTCCGGGAACATCGCCGCGAGCTCCGAGTAGATCGTGTTGATGAAGACCGCGACGAACGCGGAGATGCCCCACAGGAGAGCAGCGCCCCAGCCGCCGAGGTCGGCGACCGAATAGCCGAGCGAGCCGAGCAGGAAGCCGGGGTTCGCCAGCGCGATGACGAAGCCGTCATACCAACGAAGCGTCTTGAGGAGATGTCGTTCCTCGACCTGTGCTACCGCCACGTTCACCCTCCGTCGTCTCGGCTGGTTCCGGCCTGAGCCGCGGCCGCTGCGCGCGAACGTACCACTCGTTGCGGACGATTCCTAGGGTTGAAATGCAATTGCCCGGAGGGCAATGCATACGAATCGAGCCTGGAGTAGAATCGCGCCGATGCGCGAGCCCCCGATCACGGTCAGCTGCGACTGCGGGACGACCGCGAGCCTCGCCTACGGCGAGCGGTGGACGTGCCCGACATGCGGCAAGACGTGGAACACGGGGCAGATCCCGCGAGGGGAGTACGAGGCGCTCCTCCGGCACGTACGCCGCTACCGCCTGCTGGTCCTCGTCCCGCCGGTCGCGCTCGCGGCAATCCTGATCCCGCTCGGAGTGCTCGTCGACATCCGGTTCGCCTTGCTGCTGTTCCTGCTCGAGATGGCGTTCGCGCTGATGGTCGTCCCGCCGCTCCGCCGCCGGGCGTCAGATCACGTCCTGACCCAGACGCCGAACTGGCAGCTGCGTCCCGAGTGATGCGCATCGCCCGACGCATCGGGACGATCTCGAGCGCGGTCGGCACGGTCGCCGGCGCGCGACCCGTGATGCTCGTCACGTTCGACGTCCCGTTCGCACCCGAGGCGGCGGCATTCGCCGTCGACTCGGCGGTCGAGTCGGGCCAGCCGCTGATCGTCGTCAACGCCGCCGAGGTGCCGATCCTCCCGATCTCGATCGCGATGGGGTACGAGTACGCCGGCACCGACGAGGTCGAGGAGTCGTTGCGCGCGCCGGCCGAGCTCGCTCATTCGCTCGCCGTCGACGTGGAGCGGCTCAGGCTCTGCAGCCCGCGTCCGGTCGACGCGCTGCTCGAGCTCGTCGCCGAGCGCAGCCCGGGGCTCCTCGTGCTCGGCCCGGACCCCGAACGGTTGCGGCGACGGCGCTATGCAAAGCTGACGAAGCGGATCAGCGAGCGGGCGGCGTGCCTCGTCTGGCTGCCGGCGTAGTCGCGGTCAGCCGGTCTCGATCGCACCGCGCCAGCCGAGCGCGACCGAGACGGCCGCAGCGTGCTCGACCAGCGACGTCGCCGCCGCCCGCGCCGCCCTGCTGTCGAACCGCGAGGCGGGGCCCTGGACGCCGATGATCCCGACGAGCTCCCCTTGACTGCCACGGACGGGGGCCGCCACGGCCGCAAGGCCCTCTTCACGCTCCTCGCGGGCCTCGGCGAGCCCGCGCCGCCGAACCTCCGCGAGCTCTTCGACGAGACGCTCGAGCGTCGTGATCGTGCGCGGCGTGAACGAGGTGAACGGCGGTGCCGGCAACTCGACCTCACCGAACGCGAGCATGACCTTGCCGACGGCCGTTGCATGACCGACACTCGGCCGGCCGAGCTGCGCAACGCTCTGCACGACCGAGGAGCTGTGCGCGAAGTCGACCGTGACCGCGTCGTGCTCGCCCGGGGCGGACAGCGTCGCCGTCTCCCCCGTCTCGCGCACGAGCGCCTGCAGGTGCGGATGGGCGAGCGCCCGCAGGTCGAGGCGGCCCGAGCACGGCGTTGCCGAGCTCGATCAACCGCAGCGACAGCCGATACCGGCCGGTCTCCGGCACGTGCTCGACGAACCGAGCCGAGGCGAGCGTGGCCAGCAGGCGGGACACCGTGCTCGCGTTGATGCCCGTGCGCCGCGCGATCTCGTTCGTTCCGAGCTCCCCTCCGTCGGCGAGGGCGTCGAGCACCGTGAACGCGCGCTCGACGGCAGCGACGTGGCGGACGGCTGGTTGACCGGTGCGAGCCATGATACCCTCCTCTCGCATATTTTGACATGCCATTGCCCGGGAGGCAATAGACAATGATACCCGCATCGTCCCGCTTCGTCGTCGTCGGGGCCGGCATGCACGGCCTCTCCACCGCCTACCATCTCGCGACCGAGCTCGCCGCGCGCGGGACCGGTGGCGGCGCGGACATCGTCGTCGTCGAGAAGTCGCACCCGGGCGCCGGGGCAACGGGCATCGCGTGTGGCGTGGTTCGGAACAACTACTTCCAGCCGGCGATGAGCGAGCTGATGCAGGCGTGCGTCGAGGTCTGGGAGTCCGATCCCGAGGCGTATCACTACAACGCGGTCGGGTACATCGCGCTCGGGCCGCGGGTGCAGGACGGCGACCTGACTGCCGTGTACGAGCGGCACCAGCGAATCGGCTACCGCTCCGATCTCTATCTGGGAGAGGCGGAGGTCGACGCTCACATGAAGGAGCTCTTCCCCGACTGGCGTGCGCAGGGCGTGACCGTCTGCCTGCACGAGCACCAGGGCGGATTCGCGTTCAACCTCGAGTCCGTCAAGGGGCTCGCCGACAAGTGCGAAGCCGCGGGCGTCACGATCCTGACCGGCGTCGAGGTGACCGGGATCGAGCTCGGTGACGACGACGTCGCGACGGCGCTCGAGACGAGCGAGGGCCGCCTCGCGATCGGCGAGCAGCTCGTGATCGCGCCCGGCCCCTGGGCGCAGCACTTCTGGCGGATGCTCGGGCTGCCGGATGCGATCGATATCCGCACGCCGGCCGGTGAGGTCGAGCACGACGTCCGGATGTGGACCTACTGGAACTTGCAGGAGGGTGAGATCACGGTCGATCCGCTGATGTTCGCGACCGCCGACGGAGGTGCTCCACCCGTGATCCACCTCGACACGGACGCGCCACTGCGCACCGACGACGGCCGCCTGATCACCGACGAGCTCTGGGGCATCTACTACAAGCGTGACCGGCACGGCGTCCAGGGTGGTGCCTCGCCTCTCACGGTCGACGGCGACATCGAGCTCGACCCGTACCCCTCGACGACCAACGTCGACGACGAGTTCCCGGACATGTGGTGCGCAGCGCTGTCACACGCGATGAGCCGGTTCGAGGGCTGTAGGCCGCTGTACAAGCAGGCGCGCTCGGGCGGCGTCGGCTCCTTCACGGCGGACAACTTCCCGGTGTTCGACTATCTGAAGCCGAACGTGTACGCGATCCTCGACTCGAACCACGGCTACAAGATGATCGGCGTCGGGCGCGAGGTCGCAAAGGTGCTCCAGGGTGAGCATTCGAGCCTGCTCTATCCCTTCCGCTTCGAGCGCTTCGCCACCGGCGACCTCCACCCCGTCTCGAACTCGCCGTATCCCTGGTCATAGGCGAAGGAACCAGCCGGCCGTCACCGAGTCCCCGGCCCGTCAGGCAGGCCCGTCGGCGAGGTCGAGCCGCTTTGCGAGCCACCCCTTCGTCGTCGACTGAAGCCCCAACGTGACGACGATCGCCAAGGCCACCGTCGTCACGAGCTGATCAGGGTTCGGGATCCCCTTCGCCACGAGTAGGCCCGCGACGGCCGCGGGAACGACTCCGGTCTCCCGCGTCCAGCCGAGGAAGAGCAGCTCCTGGCGACTCCAGGCGCCGCGCCGGTCCGGGAGCAGGCACGCCGAGAATGGTGAGCGGACGCGCGACGGCGACGAGCACCAGGATCGTCGCGAGTGCGGGTAGCCCGTACTCACCGAGCGACCCGAGCGGCAGGTTCACGCCCAGCGCAACGAAGACGAAGATCACCATCACGTCCGAGACGACGGCGGCAAACGAGCGCAACGACGCTTCCTGATCGGTGTGCATGCCGAGGCCGAGGATGTCGAGGTTGCCGACGATCACCCCTGCAATGAAGGCGCCGAGGTAGCCGCTGCCCCCCACGGTGTCGATCGTGAAATACCCCCCGGTGACGACGAGCAGGACGGCAATCGCCGGCGATTCGCGCCAGAAACCGAGCCAGCGGTGCGAGATCGCCAGCGCGAGCACGAGCCCGAGCGCCGTGCCCACGACGACCGAGATCGCGATTGCCTTGACAAAGTCGAACAGGGGCTCGTCGAACGAGCCGCCACCGCCGACGACGAACGCGGCAACGCTGAGCGCGAGCACAGCACCCGTGGGATCGTTGAGCGCGGACTCGGCGATGATCGTCTGGGCGACTTTCGGACGAACCCTCGTGCGCTCGAACAGCGGGATCAGGATCGCAGGATCGGTCGGCGCCAGCACGGCGCCGATCAGGATCCCCTCGTCGACGGGGATTCCAAACGCCCAGGAGGCACCGAGCCCGACAACGACAGCCGTGATCAACACGCCGGGAACCGCGAGGAGGCCAAGGCCTAGAACGACCCGACGCAAGACGTGCAGCGAGAGCCCAAGGCCTCCGTAGAACAGAATGAAGGAGACCCCGAGCGTGAACAGCAGCTCGAGGCCCGTGTCGTCCAGCTCGAGATCGACCGCACCGAGCACATAGGGCCCGAGGAGGCAGCCCGCGACGAGCAGCAGGAGCATCGGGGGCACCCGCAGGATTCTCGCGACGAGCTCGGCCGCAAGCCCGGTTGCGAGCATGATCGCAACCGTCCGGATGATCTCCTGAGCGGTCACGGGAGATGATTCTGCACGGACACCCGCTTGCGCGCGACTGACCGTTCGCTCAGGATGGCACGATGCTCATCCTCCTCCTCCTGGGCCACGTCCCCCCGCTCATTCTCCTGACCCTGGTGCTCGCGCTGTACCTGACGGTGATCGAGCTCCGCGAACTGCGGCCACACTTCCTCTGGTGGAGCTGGTGGCTTCTGCTCGTCTTCATGACCCACTTCGTCGGCTATCTCGCCCTCCGTGTCTACGCCTTCGTCCACCATCGACGAGCAGCCGCCGCGTAGCCGCGATCTCCGCGACAGCACCTTCGGGCGTGTCGCGATCATCGTCGTCGTGCTGGCGATTGCCTTGGTCTCCGCCCGCTCATGTGGCGGAGGAGGGAAAGACGCGCTGACGCAGGAGGAGGCGATCGACGCCGCCCGCGCAGTCGCGATCGTCGAGGACGACAATGTTCTCGTCCGCTATCTCAACCAGGGTATTCCACCTCGTGGGACGTGGATCGTGTCGTTCTACACTGGCCCGTCACGGCATCCGATAACCGCCCAGACGGTCATTGTCGACGCCCGGACAGGCAAAATCGTCGACGACGGCCTCTAGCGACCATGTAGCAGTTGCACACATCGGGGTGCCCAATTCAGGCTCCGGGTGACATGGAACGGTAGGGCGACGCCTCGTACGCTCTCGCCATCGTGCCCTGTTTGGCGTAGGAGGCGTGCATGACCGTGTCATTGCTCGGTTCGTTGCTGGCTGATACCGCGTCCGATATCAAGGCGCTCCAGGATCAGCTGAAGCTCGATTCGCAGATCCTCGCCGAGACGTTCTATTTCTGGACCGTCGTCGTGATGTGGCTGATCCATGCCGGCTTCATGGCCTACGAGGCAGGCGCGGCACGGCGCAAGAACGTCATGTCGACGGCGATGAAGAACATCCTCACGATCGCCGTCGTGACACCCACGTTCTATTACTTTGGCTGGTATGCCTACGGGTGCATGGAGGAAGGGTGGCCGAAGAACGGTCACATGAGCCCCGATGCATTCCCCGGCTTCTGCGGCCTGACGGCTCCGTGGAGCACGGCCAGCGGACCGAACCTGACCGACCACATCAGCGGTGTCTTCTTCCTGGCGTTCCTCCTCTTCTCCTGGACGACCGGCTCGATCATGTCGGGTGCCCTGATCGAGCGGATCCGCCTCTCCGCCTACCTGCTCCTCACCGTGCTGCTCGGCTCGTTCGTCTGGATTCTCGATGCCGCCTGGGGCTGGAGCGCGGGCGGCTGGCTGACCACGCGATTCGGATTCCACGACGCGATCGCCTCGGGCGTGGTTCACGGCGTCGCCGGGATCTTCACGCTTGGAGTGTCTGATCAACCTCGGGCCACGAATCGGGAAGTACGACATCAAGGGCAGAGCCAGGACCTTCAGAGGCCACAACCAGCACCTGACGCTGCTGGGGCTGATGTTGATCTTCACGGGCTTCTACGGCTTCTACGCCGCCTGCCTGGTGATCCAGTCGACGGTCTTCCCCGGTTGGGTCAACATCTACCTCTCGCCGACGACGCTCGGCGCGATCGCGATGGTGATCACGGTCGGCTTCGCCGGAGGATTCACCGGCGGTTGGTTCGCGAGCAAGGGCGACCCCTTCTGGACGCTCTCGGGCGGCCTCGCCGGAGTGATCGCCGTCTCGGCGGGCGCGGACGTCTACCACCCGTCGCTCGCGTACCTCCTCTCGTTCTCGGGCGCTCTCGTCGCAGTGTGGGCGGGCAAGTTCATCGAGGAGCGCCTGCGCCTCGACGACGCGGTGGGAGCGGTCGCCGTGCACGGCGTCTGCGGATTCTACGGCGTGCTCCTCGTCGGGATCTTTGCCGGTGGGTATCCGACAGGGGTCAACAACGTCCAGAGCTCGTTGGGGGGTCAATTGATCGGGATCATGACCTTCATCCCCCTCGCCTTCCTGCCGGGGTACCTCGCAAGTCTCCTGCTCAAGAAGCTGAATCTCCTGCGCGTTCCACCCGTGGTCGAGCTCGAGGGCCTCGACATGGCCGAATTCGGCCAGGACTTCTTCCCCGAGTTCGCAGCCGTTCCCGAGAAGATCATCTCCCCGGACGGCGAAATCGAAGATGCGATCCCGATCCTGATCGACGGATACGACCGGTCGTCCTACGGCAAGGCTCCCGCCGGCGCCGGCGCAGCGAGCTAGAGAGAGGAGGCGAAGATGTTCGACGCATTTCCCTACGACGCCTGGGGTCCCGATGTCGCCGACTTCTGGGCGTTCGGCGGGGCGAACTCGACGGGCACCTACATCATGACCGCCCTCGGGATCATCCTCATGTTCGCAGCGCTGATCGGCTGGGTGCGGCAGGAGAGCCCGGAGAATGAACGAACACGAGGCGCGCCTCCAGAAGGAAGGCATGCTCGCGCGCATGCACCAACGACCCGCCCCGACGAGTGAGTAGGAGCGATCACGTGGCCAACAAGCAGATCGAGTTTCCGCCCGAGCAGACGAACGACAAGCGGGTCGCTCCATTCATGCTCGTCCTCTCGGTCGTCTGCATCGTTATCGTCGTCGCAATTCTCCTCTCCGGGGCCAAGGGGTCCTACATCGGCCCCTGGTAGAGACCCGCGGAGTTCTGTGCGAAGGGCTGGGTCGTCCCGGCCCTCTTGCGCTACAGCGGCTCGATCAGCCCTGGGATCCAGTTGGTGCCGGCGAGCGGGACGCGGGCCATCGCGGCCGCCTCGATCGTCAGGGCGACGAGGTCTTCCGGCTCGAGGTTGTGGACGTGCGACTTGCCGCAGGCGCGCGCCAGGGTCTGCGTCTCGAGCGTCAGCACGCGGAGGAAGTTGGCGATCCTGCGGCCGCCGAGCTCGGGGTCGAAGCGGGCCGCGAGCTCGTCGTCCTGGGTCGAGATGCCGGTTGGGTCGCGGCCCGCCTGCCAGTCGTCGTAGTAGCCCGGCCGAGCTGCCGAGCTTGCGGTATTCGGCCTCGTAGTCGGGGCTGTTGTCCCCCATCGCGATGAGGGCAGCGGTGCCGATCGAGACGGCGTCCGCGCCGAGGGCGAGTGCTTTGGCGACGTCGGCGCCGCTGCGGATGCCGCCGGAGACGATCAGTTGCACCTCGCGGTGCATCCCGAGCTCCTGGAGCGCCTGGACGGCGAGTGGGATCGCGGCCAGGGTGGGGATGCCGACGTGCTCGATGAAGACGTCCTGGGTCGCTGCGGTTCCTCCTTGCATGCCGTCGACGACGATCACGTCTGCACCTGCTTTCACCGCGAGCTGGACGTCGTAGTAGGTGCGGGTGGCGCCGACCTTGACGAAGATCGGCTTCTGCCAGTCGGTGATCTCGCGGAGCTCGCCGATCTTGATCTCGAGATCGTCGGGCCCCGTCCAGTCGGGATGCCGGCAGGCGCTCCGCTGGTCGATGCCTTTCGGCAGGTCGCGCATCGCGGCCACCCGGTCCGAGATCTTGTGGCCGAGCAGCATGCCGCCGCCGCCGGGCTTCGCGCCCTGGCCGACGACTACCTCGATCGCGTCCGCCTTGCGCAGGTCGTCCGGATTCATCCCGTACCGCGACGGCAGGAGCTGGTAGACGAGGATCTCGGAGTGGCCGCGCTCCTCGGGTGTCATGCCGCCGTCGCCGGTGGTCGTCGAGGTGCCCGACCTCGGTCGCGCCGCGGCCCGAGTGCCTCTTTCGCCGGAGCCGAGAGGGCGCCGAAGCTCATGCCCGCGATCGTGATCGGGATCTTCAGCTCGAGCGGCTTCTTCGCGAACCGCGTGCCGAGCGTGACGTTGGTGTCGCAGCGCTCGCGGTAGCCCTCGAGCGGATAGCGGGACACGCTCGCGCCGAGGAAGAGGAGGTCGTCGAAATGCGGCACCTGGCGCTTCGCCCCGAAGCCACGGATGTCGTAGATGCCTTCCCGCGCCGCGCGCTGGATCTCGGCGATCACGTTGCGGTCGAAGAGAGCCGACTCGCGAAGGCCCGGCTGCCAGCCGCCGCTCATCAATACGCTCCTGCGTTGTCGATCGTGAAGTTGTAGAGCTCGCCGCGCCGAGCCGTACCGGCGGAAGTCCACCGCATCGACATCGCCTATCCCCGCGCGCGTCGAGCAGGTCGCGGACCTGCTCGACGTGCTCGTCGCGCATCTCCTTCTCGATGCAGTCGGCGCCGAGGCCGGCCACCTCGCCCCGAACGTAGAGCTGCGCCTCGTAGATCGAGTCGCCTAGCGCATCGCCCGCATCACCACAAACGACCAGGCATCCGGTCTGCGCCATGAACGCGCTCAGATGCCCGACCGAGCCCCGAACGACGAGGTCGACGCCCTTCATCGAGATCCCACACCGCGCCGCCGCGTCGCCGTGGACGACGAGCAGCCCGCCGTGCGCGGTGGCGCCCGCCGACTGGCTGACGCTGCCCTCGACGACGACGGCTCCCGACATCATGTTCTCGGCGATCCCCGTGCTCGCATTTCCGCGCACACGCACCGTCGCGTGCTGGTTCATGCCCGCGCAGTAGTAGCCGACGTGGCCGTCGATCTCGACCTCGATCTCGGCGTCCAGGCCGCATGCGACGGCGTGCGCACCCCTTGGGTTGACAATCCTCCACTTGACGGGCCCTTGCCCGTGAGCGCAACGTCGTGAAGGCGCTGATTGAGTTCCCGCAACGGCGTGACGGCAAGGTCGACGACCTCAGCCTCGGCGGTCGCGCTCACGCGACGGCCGCCTTCTCCCAGACGTAGACGATGCCCGGCTCCGGCTCCCACATGCGCGCATCGTCGGCTCCAGGCAGCACGGCAATTGCGTGGTACTCGGACGCCATCGCCACCCAGTCGTCGGTCTCGGCCAGCACTGCAGGCTTGCAGGCAATCGGGTCGCGCAAGACCGCAAAGCCTTCGGCCGTCCCCACCGCGAAGGTGTAGAACCCGTCGAGGTCGGCGAGGCACCCCTCCAGCGCCTCCTCGAGCGAGGCCCCTTCCCGGAGCCGCCATTCGAGATAGCCGGCGGCGACTTCCGTGTCGTTCTCGGTCTGGAACTCGATCCCCTCGCGGCGTAGAGCACGGCGTAACGTGTTGTGGTTCGACAGGGAGCCGTTGTGGACGAGACAGAGGTCGAGGCCCGTCGAGAACGGGTGCGAGCCCTCCGTCGTGACGCGACTCTCGGTCGCCATCCTGGTGTGGCCGAGCGCATGGGATCCGCGGAGGTCCGAGAGCTGGAACTCCTCGGCGAACACCGCGGGAAGACCGACGTCCTTGTAGATCTCGATCACGCGGCCCGCGCTCATCACCCGAAGATCATCTCGTGCACCTCGTACGCGGGCCTCCGCATCGCCGGCGTCGCCGGGCACGACGATCACCGCGTGGCTCGCACGCACGGAATCGACCTCGCCCCCGACCCCGCTCGCGACCTCCTTCCAGTTCTCACCCAGGCGGGGCGAATACAACGTCAGCTTCGTCATCCCGTCCGGGACAGGGTCGCGGTAGACGGCGACGCCGGCGCTGTCCGGGCCCCGATCGCTCATCTGAGCGAGCATCGCGACGAGGTGAGCACCCAGCTGCTCCTCGATCCCGGGCGACTTCGCGAACAACCCCACGATCCCGCACATCAGAAGCGCGTCAGGTATTCGCGCACTTCCCAGGCGCTCACCTGCTCGTGGTAGCGGAACCACTCCTCCCGCTTGACGCGGACGTAGTAGTCGACGTACTCCTCGTTCTCACGCGTTCGACCGAGAGCCGCGCGGAGGACGTCGTCCTGCTCGAGCTCGACGGTCGCCTCGTGCAGCGTCGAGGGCAGCGACCGCAGGCCTCGTCGGATCAGCTCGTCGTAGGAGAAGCTGTAGAGGTTCTCCGAGTTCGGCTCGCCGGCATCGCTCCTGTTCGCGATCCCGTCGAGCCCGGACGCCAGCACCGCGGCGGCCGCCAGATACGGATTGCAGGAGCCGTCCACCGTGCGATCCTCGATCCGGCCCGGCGCCGGTATCCGCAGCATCTGGGTGCGGTTGTTGTACCCGTACGAGATCCAGACGGGAGACCACGTTGCCCCACTCGAGGTGGAGCCGAGCTTGAGGCGCTTGTACGAGTTCACCGTCGGTGCCGTCAACGCACTGTAGGCACGGGCGTGCGCCTTGAGACCGCCCACGAAGGAATAGGCGAGCTCGGAGAGGCCCAGGCCGCGAGGATCCGACTCGTCGAGGAAGACGTTCGACCCGTCCTTCCAGAGCGACATGTGGAAGTGGGCTCCGTTCCCGGTCAGCGTCGTGAAGGGTTTCGGCATGAACGTCGCGATCCGCCCGTACTGCTCGGCCAGCGTGTGCACCATGTAGCGGAAGAAGATGGCGCGGTCGCACGTGACGAGCGCATCGGCGTACTCGAAGTTCTGCTCGAACTGTCCGTTCGCATCCTCGTGATCGTTCGCGTAGTTCCCCCAGCCGAGCTCGTTGCAGTACCGCGACACCGTGGTCAGGAACTCGTACTGCCGTGTCAGGCCCGCCATGTCGTAACAGGGCTTCTCGAGCGTGTCGAGCTTGTCGGCGATCTCGATCGTCCCGTCCGCGTTCAACTCGACGAGAAAGTACTCGAGCTCGATCCCGATCTTGAACTCGTACCCCTGAGCGGCGGCCTGCGCGAGCACGTTGCGGAGGATCGTGCGGGGGCAGTACGGCCATGCCTCGCCCTCGACCGTCACGTCGCAGGCAAACCGGGCCAGATTCGGCTGCCACGGCACGAGCGTGAAACTCTCCAGATCGGGAATCGCCGCGATATCGGGATCGCTCGGAAGTTGGCCGATCTCCCCCGCCGCAAACCCCGCGAACCCCGCACCTTCCTCGACGAGCCCATCCAACTCGGCAGCCGGAATCAGCTTCGCGCTCGCACGTCCGTACATGTCCACGAACTGGGCGAAGATGAACTCTATCTCTCGTTCGGCGATCGTCTCCCGAATCGTGCCGAGCCTCGCGACGTTCGCTGCCATCAGCACCCTCCTCCGTGGTTCGCTCAGAGTGGTCCTATCATTCGCGTCGCACTCGGACGATGGCCAGAGCCTCCATTGTGGGACGGGCGAATATGGGGATCGCGTCTACCGGGCTGCGAGCGCGAGCCTGAGCTGAACGAGCTTCACGGCGATCTCGACCATCAGCCAATCGTCGCGACGGAGGTCGATCCCGGAGAGGTCGGCGATCCGGCGAAGACGCTGGCGAAGCGTGTTCGCATGGATGAACAGCGCCTCCGAGGTCGCGCCGATGCTCCCGCGCCGTTGCAGGAACTCCTCGAGCGTCAGGCAGGAGCGACGCACCTCTCTCCCGGTCGTAGTCCGCGATCCGGCCGACCGCCTCGATCGTGGCATCGCGCACACCGCTATCGGATGCGATCCGCAGAAGGTATTTGTGCGCCCCGAGATCCTCGAACGCCACGACCGACGCCTCGCGCCCGAGCACGGTCGTCCCGAAGAGCGCCTGACGTGCCTCCTCGAAGCCCTCGGCGAACGTCGTGGCACCCGAGCAAACGCTCGATAGGCCGACGGCCAGCGGGCGCGGGCTCTCCGCGTGCGCCCTCTGGACGATCTCCGCCGCCGCCCGCTCCCCGCGCGCGGGGACTCGCAGCAAACCGCGGAGCAAGCCCTCGCGGCGATCGAACAGCGAACCGGGGAGCAGACCGGAGAGCGCCCGCTCGAACGCTTCGTCGGCAGGCTCTGCGGCGAGCACGACGTGCGGCAGATCGAGATCGCAACCCAGGTGCGCTCCGCTACCCTCGAGCAACCCGCGGTCTCGACCGGACGCAAGATCATCGAAGAAGTCCTTGACCCGGTTTCGCTCGGTCAGTCGTTCGATGAGCTGAATCCGCTTGATCCCAACCGCGACCTGGCTGCCGACAGCCCGTGCGAGCTCCAGGGCGGCGCTGTATTCCGCGACGAGCAGGCCGAGCAGCTCGTCACCCGCTACGAGCGGCACCGCCACCCTCGAGGCTCGTCCTCCGCGGGCGAGCTCCGGGCCGAGCTCGGCAAGGCGGAGGATAGTCCGCGCGTCCGAGTCCTCCGGAGACGAAGCACACAGCACGAGCTCCTCACGTCCCGGCTCGAGCAGGTAGAGATGACAGGCGCGTGCCTGCAGCAACCCACGGGACCGGCCGGCGACCTCGGGCAGAAGCTCGTCGATCTTCCCGGCGCCAGCGATCACCTCGGCGAGCTCGGTGATCGCCTCGAGCTCGCGGACCCGCGCTCGCGTCTCGTCGTAGAGCCGTGCATTCTCGATCGCCCCAGCCACCAGCGAGGCGCTCGTGACGACGAACTCGACCTCGGATCTGGAGAACGCGTGAGGAGCCTCGGTGTGGGCGCTGATCACGCCGATCACGGTGCCGTCCCGCGCAGCGATCGGCACGCTGAGCAGCGACTGGAACTTCTCCTCCTCGAGCTCGGGAACGTACTCGACCCGCGGGTCGTCGAGGAGGTTCTCCGGAATGAAAGCCGGCTCGTTGCGCTCGGCCGCCCACCATGCCAGGCCTCTCGGACGCTCGAGCACGATGTCCGCCGATCGAGATGCTCGTACGGTTCGCCGGCCGCCCGGAGCACGAGTCGCTTGCCCCCGTCTTCGACCAGGTAGACGAAGCAGGCATGGACGGAACTCCCTTCCGAGAGCAACCGCACGACCGACCGCAGCACCTCGTCGAGCTCGAGGCTCGAGGCGACGGTTGAGATGATCTGGCGCAGAAATGTCACGGCTGTCCGTCTCGGCGCGGGTCACGGAGGGCATCGTATTGGGCCGCCGCAGCGCGGAGGCCAAGCCAGCCGGCGGCCGTCAGCCGGGCGAGCGCCGACCGCCTCTTGCGGTGCACGGCGCCGCGATCCCGAGCGCGGCCGCGGCTACGCCCGAGCGCGACGAGGCCCACGTGCGGCGACCCCGCCCCAGCCCCAGGCCTGCCACGCGAGACCCGGGAGGTACGCGCCGAGCGCACCTGCGCCGTAATAGACGCTGAAGTAGAGGGCCGTCGCAGCTCCGCGGTCGACCCGTGCCACGTCGCTGACTCCGAGCTGCGTCGCCGTGTAGCCCGTGAACATCGCGCCGGCGATGCACGCGAGGCCGACGACGAGCAGCGGCAGCACGTCGGGCAGCGTCAGCAGGACGCCGGTCGCGGAGAGCGCGACCGTGCCGAGAGCGAGTCGCCGCCAGCCGACCCGGTCCGCGACGCGGCCGGCGATCGGCCCCACGAGGCCGGTCAGCCAGAGGACGAAGACGAGGCTCGCCGCCGCCGCGGAGTACGAGAACGGGGGCTCCTCGAGCCGATAGGTGACGTAGGTGAACGTGCCGACGAACGTGAAGAACAGGGCTCCTGAGCCGACCGAGACGCCGAGCAGCCTCGCGTTCCGGAGATGCCGGGCGACACCGCCGCCCCGCGGCGGCAGGTCCGGCTCGGGCAGCCCGCTGCGCATCGCGATCGCCGCGGCGAGCGGCAGCACGGCGAGGACGCCGATCGCAACCCGCCACCCGACGACGGCGCTCGCGAGAGCCACCCCCAGCCGACCGACGAGGCCACCGGCGACGAGCGACGAAACGTAGTAGCCCATCGCCCGCGCCCCGATCCGTGGCACGAACGCCTCGACGACGTACGGTGCCCCGACCACCAGCAGCCCCGGCATGCAGAGCCCCTGCAGAAGCCGGCAGACGAGGAGCGCGTCGAACGTCGGCGCGAGGGCGACGCCGAGCGTCGGCGGCACGAGCAGCAAGCTCGCGGCGCGGATCGCACGTGGTCGCCCGATCCGGTCCGAGACAGGGCCCCAGGCGAACCCTCCGACAGCGACGGCGAGCACGACGACCGAGATCGAGAGGCCGGCGCGCGACGGGCTGACGTCGAAATCGCGCGAGAGCTCCGGCAGGATCGCCTGCGTCGAGTACATCGTCGCGAACATCCCGGCCGCTCCCAGCATGAACCCGGCGAGCGCCTTCCTCAGCGGATCCGCAGCGCTCATCCGCACAGGCTACGCAGCCGGCGGGCGCGATCGGCACGCACGTGGTACTAGACGACCAGCAGCCCGCGGGAGTCGTAGGCCGCGAACGTGACGAGGGCGGCGGGTGAGCCGGCGAGCTCCTCGGCGAGCAGTGAGAAGACGACGGCATCTCGTGGCGGGGCCCCGGCAGCCGCGGGCAGCCGTCGCCGCAGGATGCCCTCCTCCCGGTAGCCGAGGCGACGCGGGATCCGGCAGCTGATCTCGTTCTCGACATCGACGTGGATCTCGATCCGATCTGCCCCACCGAGCTCGATCCCGACCCGGGTCAGGACTGCCGCAACAGCGGTCGCGATCCCGCGTCCGACCGCGTCGGCGCGGACCCAGTACCCGATCTCGAACGCGGCTTCTCCGGCCCGCGTGTGCAAGCCCGTGCCGCCGACCACCTCCGTCTCGTCGGCGGAGAAGATGCCGTAGACGAAATCCTGACCGAGGTCGAAGCTGCCCCGGAACCGTCGCAGGAGCGCAGCCTTCACCTCCACCTCCTGCGGCTCGTCGTAGGCCCACGGCATCCACCGTCTCAGGTGCTCCAGGCTGGAGTCGACCGCCTCTTTCAGCAGCGGCGCATCGCGGGGCTCCCAGCAGCGGATCACCGGGCCGTCGTGCACCTCGAGCCGGTACGGGATCCTCTCGCCTGGCGGCATCGCGCTCATCGAGAGAGCCTACGTCGACGGAGGTCGGTCAGTGCCGCGCGACGGCGCCGAGATGCCGTTCATAGGCACCGGACTCGACGATGTCGCCGATCTGTGCGATCACGAACCGGAGCTCGTCGTCCGAGTTGTAGTAGTGCGGGCCGAGCCGGATGCCGGCATCCGGCCGGAAGTCGCAGAGGATCTCGCGCTCGGTCAGCTCCTTGTGTACCGCGGCGAACTCCGGCACGTGAACCGTCACCGTGCCACCGCGCCGACTCCCCTCGCGAGGGCTGCGAACCTCGAAGCCGGCGGCGTCGGCGAGATCGATCAGGAGCTGCGTCTGGCGCAGGGAGTTCTGCCGGATCCGCTCGACGCCGACCTCCTCGATCAGGTCGTACCCCGCCGTGGCAGCGTAGAGCGCGGGGACGTTCGGCGTGCCCGTCAGAAACCGTGCTGCGCCGGCCGTGTACTCCATCTCCTCCTCGAACCCGAACGGCCGCTCGTGGGCCTGCCAGCCGGTGAAGGTCGGCTCGAGCCGGTCTGCGAGATCGGGCCGAACGAAGAGCCAGCCGTTGCCGGGACCGCCGTTCAGCCACTTCACCGAGCCGCCGACCGCGAAGTCGACAGCCAGCGCAGTGACGTCGAACGGGACGATCCCTGCGCTCTGATAGCAATCCAGGACGACGTGGGCGCCGACCTCGTGCGCACGGCGGATGATCGGCTCGATCTCCTGGATCTCGCCGGTCTTGAAGAGGACGTGGCTGATCGGGACGAGGAGCGTGCGCTCGTCGATCGCGTCGACGATCTCGCCGTCGTCCTCGCACACCACGACCTCGAGCGCCGGGTTGTGCCTGGTAGAGGTAGCGCACGGAGGGGAAGTTCGCGCGCTCGTAGACCACCCGGTTGCGCGCGGGGTCGATCGGGAAGAACGAAGACAGCACGACCGCTTCGGCGACCGCGACGTTCTGATGCATCACGGTCGTGCCGGGCGCGCCTCCGATGATGCGGCCGATCTGGTCGCCGACGGTCATCGGCATCGTCCACCAGCCCTCGCCCCACGAGCGGATGCCCCGCTGCTTCCACATGCGCGCGTACTCGGCGAGGCGCTCCTCCGCCCTGGCCGGCATGGCAGCGAGCGAGTGGTTGATCAGGTACGTCGTGCTCTCGAGAATCGGGAACTCGGAGCGATAGTCGGCGAGGTCGCGCATCGAGTGCAGACTACCGCTGGGCCCGACAGATCTAGGCGATGCGCTTCAGCAGTCCGAGCGCCTGCTGGTCCCACGGCACGCGGTGCGTCGTGCCCGAGCCGCGCATCTCCGCGAGATGCGCGAGATACCAGTCGTAGGTGGCGCAGCAGCGTCTCGGCGTTCGAAAGCCGCGGTTCCCAACCGAGCAGGTCGCGGGCTTTCTCGATCGAGACGAACGAGTCCTTGTGCGCCGTCTTGTAGTGCCATTCCGCGAGCGGCGAGAGCCGCGCGAGCTCGAGCGCCCGCAACGACAGCTCCGCCGGCCTGACGGGCACCGGCAGGAGCCGCGAGCCCGAGCCGGCATGGTCGATCAACGCCTGAAGATCGTCCCGGACCGTGCCGAAGGAGCCTGCTCCGACGTTGAGCGCCTCGCCTGCCGACCGGCGCGGTGAAGGAGCGGACGACGGCATCGACGAGGTCTTCGACCGCGAGCAGCTGATAGCGATTCGCACCGTCACCGAGAATCGGGATCCGCCGCCCTTCCCGAATCCAGTCGAACAGGATCTCGAAGACGCCGAGGCGCTCGGGGCCGACGAACGTCTTCGGCCGCACGATCACGACGTCGAGGCCACGCCGCCCGAACGCGCGCCGCGAGCCGCTCGGCGTCGATCTTCGACTCGCCGTACCAGCCCACGCCGACCAACGGGTCGTCCTCGTGGATCGGGTGGCGCTCGGGAACGCCGTAGACGGCCGTCGACGAGATGAGGACGACGCGTCGCACGCCGGCCTCGAGCGCGGCGGCGAGCACGTTCGCCGTGCCCTCCACGTTGACGGACCGAATCGCGTCCCGGGACGACTGGATCGGCAGCGCGGCCGCCGCGTGCACGACGACGTCGGCCCCGGCGACGAGCAGGCGCGCGTCGCGCTCGACGCGGATGTCGCCGCGCACCTCCTCGACGCCGCGCTCCGAGCTCACGATCGTCGAGAGCGGCGACGTCGAGCGTGCGAACGGCCCCTCCCGTCCGCGAGGACACGGCGGGCGAGGTGGAGGCCGAGGAAGCCGGCACCACCCGAGATCGAGACGCGTCGTCACCCCGGCGCAGCTCGTCACAGCCCGCACACCGCCCGACGGTTCGACGGCAGGCGGCCGCGCGTTGACGAGCACCGCCGCGACGAGGAGGACGAGGATTGCGACGGTGCTCTCGCCGATCAGGCTCCGCCGCAGGCCACGCGGTGCGTCGCCGCGCTCGAGTCGGGGCCGGACCAGGAAGTGGTGCATCGCCCCCCAGCCCAGCGCGACCGAGACGATCGCGAGCTTGGCCAGCAGCGCCTGTCCGTAGGTCGTCGTCCAGAGATCGGCCACGGCCGGCAGGCGCGCGATCGAGAGATAGGTGCCGGCCAGGACGAGGACCGCGACGAGCACGGTCGCGATCCGCGAGAAGCCCAGAAACGCCTGGCGACGCAACTCCGGGGCCAGCGGCCAGACACATGCGGCGAGTGCGACGAGACCGCCGACCCACATCATCGCCGCCACGAGATGGAGCCAGTCGGCGAGGCCGGTGAGGAACGTGGAGTTCGGCTCGACGCCCTGGTGACCGGACACGGACAACCCGGTCGCGAACAGCACGCCGACGACGAAGGCCGGCCACAGGAGCCTCGGCCGGTCCAGGATCCAGGCGAGCAGGACGAGTGCCGTGACGACGGCGTACCCCAGCGTCATGGCGACGAACGCGACGCCGAAGCGGGTCTTCGTCGCGATCGGTGAGAGGTCGCCGTACAGGAGGTCGACGAACGGCAGCTGGAGCGCGTCTGCCGCTCGCATCACGAAGGCGGCGATTCCCACGTTGAGAGTGGCGATGCCGCCGGCCGCGGCGAGGCCGTAGAGTCGATTGGACAACCGTCGCGGCAACGGCTCGCGGAGCACGAGCAGGCGGAGGCCCGTCGTTCCGATCAGGAACGCCAGCGCGACGAAGTACGCCCACCGAGCGACGTCGTCGGTCCAGGTCGGTCCTGTCGAGCCGTACGCCTCGGTCGGCGGCGGCGGCTTGACGCCGATGCCGAAGGTGTACACGCCGGACCCCGTGTGGCCGTCCGACGACGTCGCCCGCCAGCGAACCGTGTAGGAGTCTCCCTGCCGCAACCCTCTGACGCGCACGCGGACGACGCGCCCGCTGTCCGACCGGGTCGCCGCGCCCGAGAGCTTGCGACCGTCGGCCGAGAACACTTCGATCGCGCGGGGGGTGACGGTGACGCTCTGATCGAAGCGGAGCACGACTGCGCTGGGCGCAGAGGTCGAGCGTCGATTGGGTCGCGGGCGACGTGCTCGTCAGGGTCGCGTGGCCGAACGCCGACCCCCGGGAAGAGGAGCGCCGCGGCGACGACGAGCAGCGCCTGTCTCACCTCGATCCGCCTGCGAACTCGGAGAGATGGCCGAAGATCGGGGCGACGTCGCGATCGCAGAACAGCATCACCGCGAGGACGATCCAGGTCATCGCGAACCCGGCGCTCCAGGCGAAGCGGCGCGGCTGGAGCGCCTGGCCGAGAGGGAAGATCGCGGCCACGAGGAGCGTCCACCCGATCGCGTGGTGGAGGAAGGCCGCGCGGGAGAAGAACCACGGGTTCTGCTCGTGGATGAGGAACGCGGCAGCGCTGACGAGAAGCGTGAAGCTGAGGGACAGCGTCCACCACCTGCTCGTCAGCTTCCCGCGGACGACGGCGAGCTGGACCGCGCCCGCCAGCATCGCGACCTCGGCCCACGAGGCGTGCGCCAGCATGTGCAGCGTCGAGTTGGTGTAGAAGACGGCGACGGGCCAGAGCATCACCCCGATCCCGAAGGCGATGCAGGGCCACAGGTATTCGCGCCAGCGACGCATCGCGAAGACCGCGGTGCCGACGATCGTCTCGGCCAGCAGGATCAGCCCGAGCAGCAGGAAACCTGCCGCAAAGACCCAGTGGACGATCTCAGCTCTTGGTTCCACGGCGCGGAGCGGAGGTCTTCGATGAGACCGGGTGCGATCGCGAGCGCGAACAGCAGCCCGACGCCGATCACGAGCAGCGGAGGCTGCACGAGGTAGTCGTAGAAGCCCTTGCCCTCCCGATGGAGGAACGACGATCCGGTACGGCTGGAAGATGGCCCAGACGACCCCACCGAGGATCGTGATCGGCCCGAGCGACTCGACCGCGTACGCGCGCAGCGACAACCGCTCGACTGTCTCTCGTTCTGAGGCCCGATCGAGCGGGCCGACGATCTCCGAGCTCACGCCACCTCCCCGGGGTTCGCCTCGACGGACGCTGCAAGTCTGCCGTGGCGCGACGCGCCTGGCAACCTTCAGCATCCGGTCGGAGCTGCTTCTGGAAACTCCTCGAACCATGGACGATACTGAACCGGTGCATCGGCTCGCGGCCGTCCTCCTCCTCCTTCTCCTCGCTGCTGCGGCGGGCGGCGTCACGGCCGGCGGCGCCGGAGCGCCGCCGGCGAACGGGCTCCCCTCCTATACCCAGGGATACCGCGCGTGGCCAAGGCTCAACGCCCGACCGGTCACGGGCGGCTCTGCGGCACATGCGGGTGTGAAGAACGTCTACCGGAGCAAGCCCCGAGCGGGAAAGCTGTTTCCGAACGGGACGGTGATCGTGAAGACGATCGTGCAACCGGGTGCGGCCGGCCTGCCGGGGCAGGTCGCAGTGATGCGGAAGGTGCGCGGCCGCTGGCAGTGGGTCGAATACGTGAAGTCCGGCAGCCGCTACGGCGTTCTCGCGCAGGGCAGCACCTGCACGTCGTGCCACGTACAGGCGAAAGCACGCGACTGGGTCTTCACGGGGCGCTGAAGCGCTCGCGGAACGTGAAGGCGTGCTGCGTCGGCCCGTGCGCGCGTAGATGCTCGAGCCGCGCCGTGGCCTCGTCCACCGTCGGCGTCGTCCCGGCGGGGATCCACCAGAGCGCCGTGGCCGCGACGAGATGCCGCTCGAACCACTCGCGCCTGCGGCGGAGGACGGCGCGGTGGCTCTCGTCGCCGTAGGCGAAAGACTCCAGCGCCTCGATCGAGTCCCAGACGGAGACGTTGACGATCACGAGTGGGTCGTCGAAGGCCTGAACCGCGGTAGCGTTCCCCTCCGCCGTCTGCAGCCTCCAGATGAATCCCTCGGCGCGATCGGCGAGCGCGTTGACGGGCTCGAGGGCTGCCACGAAGTCCGCGATCTGGGGAGCCTCGATCGGGGCCAGCAGCCGGGCGACGTTGATCTGAGCCAGCTGGTGGCGATTCACAGGCCGTAGGCCTCGAGGAGCCTCAGCCACAACTCGCTTCGGGTGGGAAAGGACGGAACGGCGTGCCAGAGGTCGTCGAGGGGCACTTCTGCGACGACGGCGATCGTCGCCGCGTGCAGCGCCTCGGCGACCTCGGCACCCGTGATCGTGGCACCCACGACGATGCGCCGCTCCTCGTCGACGACGAGACGCGAGGTTCCCGCCGCTCCGTGGCCGATGAACGAGCCGCCCGCGTTGCCGCTCGTCTCGACGTCCACGTGCCGGACGGGCAGGCCGGCCTCGTGGGCGGCGGCCAGCGTGAATCCGACCGCCCCGACCTGCGGGTCGGTGAAGATGACGCGCGGTGAGCGCCCTCCGTCCGACCGGAGATGCGCCTCCCGCCCGAGGATCGTGTCTGCTGCGATCCGGCCCTGGTACTTCCCCATGTGCGTGAGCAGCGCGCGCCCGTTGACGTCTCCCACCGCATAGAGCCAGTCCAGTCCCTCGACCCGGAGGTTCTCACCGACCGCGAGCGAATCACCGGCGGGGAGACCGATCGTCTCCAGGCCGATGGAATCCGTACCGGGGCGGCGACCGAAGGCAGCCAGGATCTCGTCGGCCTCGATGGTCGCCCCGTCGTCGAGCGTGATCGCAACTGCGCCCTGCGCGAGCCACCTTCACGGCCGACCGCTCGAGCCGCACGTCGACACCGCCGTCGCGGAGTGCCTCGAGCACCTGCTCGCCTGCGAACGGCTCCTCTCGCTCGATCAGGCGCTCGCCACGGTGGACGAGCGTCACCGCCGACCCGAGCCCCGACCAGGCTTGCGCCATCTCGACCCCGACCACGCCACCGCCGAGGATGGCGAGCCGCGGCGGCACCTCGCCGGCCGTGGTCGCCTCGATATTCGTCCACGGGCTCGCGTCGTGGAGCCCGTCGATATCGGGGATCAGCGCGGCAGAGCCGGTGGCGACCACGACCGCCGTGCGTGCGAGCAGGAGCTCGTCGTCGACGAGCACCCTTCGCTCTCCGTCCAGGCGGCCGCGGCCGCGTACGATCGTGACGCCGCGCTCCTCGAGCCACGGCAGCTGACGGGAGTCGTCCAGATGGTCGATCACCTCGTCCCGCCGCCGCAAGACCGCGTCCACGTCCAGCGGCCCGATCGCGAGACCCGGAACCCGTTTCGACCTCGTGTCGCGAGCTCGACGGGCCGGAGCAGCGCCTTCGAGGGCATGCAGGCGTAGAACGAGCACTCTCCTCCGACGAGCCTGTTCTCGACGATCGCCACGGAGAGCCCGTTCTGGCCGAGTCGTCCCGCCGTCACCTCGCCGGCAGCGCCGGCGCCGATCACCACCACGTCGAACTCGCGCACGTTTCCTCCCGGGGATTGGGTCGTCGTCTGCGGACCGATCTGGTCCAGTGTCGACGTTACGGCGCCGGCGTGCGGGACGCCAGGCCGCTCCGGGCGCCGGG
Organism: uncultured Thermoleophilia bacterium; assembly: GCA_963799905.1. GTDB lineage: Bacteria > Actinomycetota > Thermoleophilia > Gaiellales > Gaiellaceae > Gaiella. Next base: position 109,182 of record CAWCYU010000001.1, on the reverse strand, counting down.
CAGGATCCAGGCGCCGGTCGAGGTCGTTGCTAGTGGGTCAGGCCGCCGTTCGGCGACACCTTGACGGCACGGGCGCCGAAGTCCTCCTGCGACAGGGTGCGGACGATCCCGTGCGCGCTCTCGGTCGGATCGATCGCTGGCACGCCTTTGCCGACGAGTCGGGTCGGCACGAGTGTGGCGCTGTCGAATGCGCCGTCGCCGCGGAGCGTGACTCTGAGGATGCCGCTCACCGACAGCGGCCCACCGAGCGCGAACACCTTGTAGCCGGCGAAGTTGCCGAGCGAGTACGCGATCAGGTGCCCTCGATACCACTCCATCCCACGCAGCACGTGGGGCCCGTGTCCGATCACCACATCCGCCCCCGCGTCGACGACTGCATGTGAGAACGCCACCACGTTGCCGCGATTCTCGCCCAGGAACATCTCTGTCCCGGGCCGTACGTGCGTGTGGCCGGTGCCCTCGGCTCCGGCGTGCATGGTGACGATGACGACGTCGGCGTTCGCCGCCGCCTTCTTCACGAGGCGCCGCGCTGCAGGGATGTTCGTCAGCCGCTGCGCCCATGGATACGGGGCAAATCCGACGACCGCCACTTTGATCTCGCCGACCTGCTGGTAGGCGATCTCGCCGGGGCGGCCGGTGTGGGCGAGGCCCTGCTTGGCGAGCGCTGCGAGCGTCTCGGCCTGCCCCGACGGCCCGTAGTCGAAAGCGTGGTTGTTCGCGAGGTTCAACATCGTGAACCCGGCTTTCCGAAGCCATGCACCGTAAGACGGGCGGTGTGTGGAACGCGTAGCAGTTGGTGCTGCCCGCGCCACACTTCGAGCTCCCCCGGGTGGACAGCGTGCCCTCGAGGTTGCCGAGCACGACATCGCCGGAGAGGTCCGTCTCCACCCCGTCGAAGAACGACCTGCCGCCGTCCGGCGGGAGGTTCGGCATCGAGCCCATCACGATGTCTCCGACGGCTGCGATCGTGACGACGCCCGCCGGCACCTGGGCGTCTCTTCTTCGCGACCGCGAGATGCTTTTCGACGACGACGGTCTTCGGCGCCACCGACCTGCTCGGCCGCCGGGCCGGCGCCCCGTCGACGAGGAGCGAGAAGACGAAGCCGACCGCCACGACGACGGCCCCTGCTCTCAGGACGAGTGCGAGCGGCCGCACAGCGGCCGGCTAGTTGCGGTTGCCGAGGAAGACGAGCGCGTAGTAGGCGAGCTGCGAGAGCGCGGCGAGCGCGGCTGCGACGTAGGTCATCGCGGCGGCGCTCAGCACCTTGCTGACGCCCTCCTCCTCGCCCGCGCGTGACGAGGCCGAGCGCGTGCAGCTGCTGCTTGGCGCGCTTGGACGCGTCGAACTCGACCGGCAGCGTCACGAGCTGGAACAGCACGACGACGGCGAACAGGATGATCGCGAGCTCGGCGAGGCCGGAGATCTGGGCGAAGACGCCGATCATGAGCAGGATGAACCAGGCGTTCGAGGCGAATGCGACGGCGGGAAACATCGCGCTGCGAACCTTGAACGGCCCGTACGCTTTCTCGTGCTGGATCGCGTGGCCGACCTCGTGGGCCGCGATTGCGGCGGAGGCGACGGCATGCCCGTCGTAGACCCCTTGCGAGAGATTGACGGTGCGGTGCCGCGGGTCGTAGTGGTCGGAGAGCGGGCCGCCGGGAGCCGGATTGACGGGGACGCCCGAGAGGCCGTTGTGGTCGAGGATCGCGCGCGCGACCTGCTCCCCCGACATCCCGTTCGCGACCGCCACCTGCATCTGCGACCCGACTGTCTGCTTCAGACGGTGCTGGAGCCAGAAGCCGATGATCAGCGGCGGAATCAGGAAGGCGAAGTAGAGGCCGAGGTTTCCCACGTGCCACATTCTACCAACGTGCGGGCCCAGCCCGGATCGTTTCTCGGCGCCCGAGCAGCGTGCCCTCCGCCTCGCCGCCGTTCTTACTTGTGTTATTGAAGTGACGTTGCTATACATTCGATAGCGTTAACCATCACGAGCGGTCGAGGGAACTGGCCCGTCGAAACCGCCGCAACCGGGACAAGCGTCCGTCAGGTGCGAACTCCAGCCGCAAGCCGCCCGACCCGGGACGGCGAACGGGAAGATGGCGAAGCGCAGGTGCCGCCGGCACCGTCCAGGGCTCCGGGGTGTTCGGGGCCCGCTGTCGTTTCCGGGGGCAAGGAGGAACCAGGATGGCAGAGGCGACGCGACCGGTGAAAGAGGCGCCGACGCTCGAGCTCGTGCTCAAGCGCAACCCGGTCGAGCGGCTCAAGCGTGAGAAGAGCCCCCTCGCGATGCTCGGTGAGCTGCCCTCGCTGATCGCCACCGGCTACGCCGACATCGACGAGGAAGACCTCGTCCGGCTGAAGTGGTGGGGGCTCTACCACGACAAGCCGAAGATCGGGACGTTCATGCTCCGCATCAAGTTGCCTGCGGGGCGAATCACGCCGGAGCAGCTGCGCACCGTCGGTGAGCTCTCGAACGAGCACGGGCGCGGCGCCGGCGAGCTGACGACGCGACAGACGATCCAGCTCCACTACCTGCAGCTCGGCTCCCTGCCGACGTCTTCGACCGGCTTCGCGACGCCGGCCTGACCACGGTTGGCGCGTGCGGCGACGCGGTGCGCAACCTCACCGGCTGCCCCGTCGCCGGCCTGGCCCACGACGAGCTCTTCGACGTCACAGCCCTGCAAGACGAGGTGACGGCGTTCTTCTACGGCAACCCCGACTACTCGGATCTGCCTCGCAAGCACAAGATCTCGATCTCGGCCTGCGCGCACCGCTGCAACGCGCCCGAGATCAACTGCATCTCCTCGTCGGCGCACTCCGTGACGGCGAGCGCGGCTACGCGGTGCTCGTCGGCGGCGGCCTCTCATCGGTGCCCCGGCTCGCCCGCGACCTCGGCGTCTGGATCCGCGAGGACGAGGCGATGCCGGTGATGCGGGCGCTGCTCGATGCCTGGAAGGAGGATCTGCGCTACCGCGTCTCGCGCGTCAAAGCTCGGATGAAGTTCATGGTCGACGATCGCGGACCGGAGGGGATGCGGGAAGAGGTCGAGCTGCGCCTCGGCTACGCGTTGCCCGACTTCGCGCTCGAGCCTCTCGATCGCGATCCCGCCGACCACATGGGCGTCGAGCCGGAGCACGAGGCAGGGGTCAGCTCGGTCGGTGCACCGGTGCACCTCGGCCTGATCTCCGGCGACCAGATGCTCGCCGTGGCAGAGCTCGCGGCCGGCCAGGGCCGGGACGTCCGCCTCACGCGCCAGCAGAACCTCGTCGTCACCGGCATCACCGACGTCGACCGCCGCCTCGGAGACCCTGGCCGAGATCGGCTTCCCGGTCGACGCCAACCGGCTGCGCAGCAACGCGATCGGCTGCACCGGCGAGCCACACTGCAACTTCGCCGTCGCCGAGACGAAGGGCCGGCTGGGCGGCCTGATCGAGCATCTCGAGGGCCGGTTCGGGGACGAGGTCTCGGAGCTGCGACTCCATCTCGACGGCTGCCCCCATGCCTGCGGCCAGCACTGGGTCGGCGACCTCGGCTTTCAGGGCACGACCGTTCGCGACGCCGAGGGCAAGCGCCACCAGGGCTACGACGTCCTCCTGCGCGGCGCGCTCGGACCGGTCGCCGCGATCGGCCGTCCGGTGTTCCGCCGGGTGCCGACCGAGGAGCTCGACGAGACCGTCGAGCGCCTGATCGTCGCCTGGCTCGAAGGCCGGATCACGCCGAGCGAGAGCTTCCGGTCGTACTGCGACCGCACGACCGACGACGAGCTCGGCGTCCTGATCGGCCGGGAGCCGGCCCGGTCGCGCCGAGGAGCAAAGGACACCGAGGAGGAGGCAGCATGAGCACGCATCGGAGCGCGGAGGAGCTTCATCGACGACCTCGAGGCCGGCGAGCTGTCGGTCGAGTTCGAGGGGCAGGAGCCGTGGGATCTGCTCGAGTGGGCGATCGACCGCTTCGGCGGCGGGCTCGCGATCTCGACCGCGTTCCAGGAGGGCGACGTCGCGCTGATCGACATGGCCTACCGGATCGACCCGACCGTGCGCGTCTTCTCGATCGACACCGGCCGGCTGCCGCAGGAGACCCTACGACCTGATCGAGCAGCTGCGCGAGCGCTACGAGGGCCTACGGCTCGAGCTCCTCTCACCCGATGCCGGCCAGGTACAGCGGCTCGTCGACCGCCACGGCCCGAACCTCTTCCTCACGCTCGGTCGAGAACCGGCTGCTCTGCTGCAACGTCCGCAAGGTACAGCCTCTGACGCGTGTGCTCGCCGGTCTCGACGCCTGGGTGACAGGGCTCCGCCGCGACCAGTGGGCCTCCCGCTCCGACATCCGCAAGATCGAGATCGACCACGACCACGGCGCGATCGTGAAGCTGAACCCGCTGGCGGAGTGGGCCGGAGGACGAGGTCTGGGACTACCTGCGCGAGAACGACGTTCCCACCCACGCTCTGTACGCGCAAGGGCTACACGTCGATCGGCTGCGCCCCCGTGCACCCGGCCCGTTGCCGCGGGCGAGCCCGTGCGCGCAGGCCGCTGGTGGTGGGAGACGGGCGCCCCCAAGGAATGCGGCATGCATTGCGCGATCGAGACCGGCGGGTTCGAGCACGAGCTGCACGCGATCGTCGGTGAGGGCTCGCATGAGTGAGACGACCGTCGCCGGCATCGTTCGCGTCGGTGAGCCCGAAGCGCGAGCTCGCGCTCGCCGAGACGCGCGCGGTGCTCGCCGCCGCGGCCTCGGAGGACTACCGCGAGCAGCTCGGTGAGCTCGAGGAGGCGCTCGAGTCGGGCCGGCTCGGCGAGAGTCACGCCTTGACGCTCGAGCCGATCCTCGAGCTCGCGCTGCAGGCCGGCCGGATCCGCGCGATCTACGGGCCGCCGGGCGAGCCGGCTGCATTGCGCCTCTACCGCAAGCTGCCGCGGGGAGCCGCGCTGCAGCAGAGCGCGCGGAGGTGAGCGAGGCGCTGAGCTCGTTGCAGGGCCACACGTCTCGAAGGGGCCACGTTGACGGCCGTCGGGCCGGGCGCGTACACGCTGTCGCTCGCGACCGACGAGGGACGGCTGTCGGTCAAGCTCGACCGCCAGGGCGCCCGGATCACGTCGGTCGAGGTCTGACCGTGTCGTCGCCCAGCTACTACATGGCCTGCCTCGACCTGACCGGACGCGCCGTGCTCGTCGTCGGCGGCGGCCGGGTGGCGCTGGAGAAGATCGAGGGCCTGCTCGCGGCCGGTGCCGCCGTCACGGTCGTTGCCCCGCAGATCCTGCCGGAGCTGGCGGACCTCGAGCTGACGATCATCCGCCGCGGCTACCGGACCGACGATCTCGACGGCAAGTTCCTCGTCGTCGCCGCGACGGCGACCACCTCCGTCAACCGGCGCGTCTTCCGCGACGCGGAGTCGCGCGCGCTGCTCTGCAACGTCGTCGACGTGCCGGAGCTCTGCTCGTTCATCCTCCCCGCCGTCCACCGCCACGAGCCGATCGCGGTCGCCGTCTCGACCGGCGGCGCGTCGCCGGCGCTGGCGCAGCACCTCCGCGACCAGATCGCAACCGTCGTGCGGCCCGAGCACGCCGAGCTCGCACACCGGCTACGGGAGCTCCGGCCGTGGGCGAAGGCGCACTTCACGACCTACGAGGAGCGCAAGGCCTACTTCGCCGGGCTCGTGGCGCAGGAGCTCGGATGACGGTCCACCTCGTCGGTGCCGGCCCAGGCGATCCAGGGCTGATCACCGCTCGCGGCCTCGAGCTGATCCGCGCGTGCGACGTCCTCGTCGTCGACGCGCTCGTCGCAGCAGGAGCTCGTCGACGAGGCCCCCGACGACGCGCTCGTGATCTCGCGGCGGGGCATGACGCAGGAGGCAGTGACCAGGCTCCTCGTCGCCTACGGTGCGGCCGGCCTGGACGTCGTGCGGCTGAAAGGAGGCGACCCGTTCGTGTTCGGTCGCGGCGGCCGAGGAGGCGCTCGCGCTCGCCGAGGCCGGGATCGCGTTCGAGATCGTTCCCGGAGTCTCGTCGATCGCAGCCGTGCCGGCGTCGGCGCTGATCCCCGTCACCCATCGCGGTGTCTCCGACCGAGTCACGATCGCGAGCGGGCACGGCGCGGACGGCGGTGAGCCGGAATACGCGAGCACTCGCCGGCAGCCGGCGGCACGCTCGTCCTCTTCATGGGGCTCGAGCGGCTCGAACAGCTCTGCCGCGGCCTGATCACGGCGGGTCTGCCGGCCTCGACGCCGGCAGCTGTCGTCTCGCGCGGCACCCTGCCCGACCAGGAATCGGTCTCGGGCACGCTCGCCGACCTGGCCGAGCTCACCGCGGGGCTCGAGTCGCCGGCGCTCGTGATCGTCGGCGAGGTCGTCGCCGTCGGGGCGCAGCTGACCCGAGCCTCGCTCGACGCGTTGAGTGCGAGCGCGGCGTAGGCAGGACCCTCCGGTCCACGTGGCCGGAGAGGTGCAATAGGCTGAGCCGCGTGGAGTTTCGCCGCGTCGACAACCTGCCGCCGTACGTGTTCGCCGTGATCCGGGACCTCACGCTGGAGCTTCGCAGAGCCGGTGACGACGTCGTCGACCTCGGGTTCGGTAACCCCGATCTCCCATCTCCCGAGCTCGCGGTCGAGAAGCTCTCCGAGTCCGCACACAACCCCCGGAACCATCGCTACTCGGCCTCGAAGGGGATCCCGAACCTCCGCCTCGCCGCCGCAACGCTCTACAAGCGCAAGTTCGGCGTCGACCTCGACCCCGACACGCAAGTGCTGAACACGATCGGCGCCAAGGAGGGCCTCTCGCATCTGATGTGGGTGCTCCTCGAGCCGGGCGACTCGGCGCTCGTGCCGAGCCCGAGCTACCCGATCCACATTCACGCCCCGATCCTCGCCGGCGCGTCCGTGACGCGCGTGCCGATGGGAGCCGACGAGGACCTGTTCGCGAACCTCGAGGAAGCGTGGGAGCGGGCCCAACCGAAGCCTCGCGTCGTGATCCTCTCGTTCCCCCACAACCCGACGACGGCGACCGTCGACCTCGGGTTCATGGAGCGGGTGGTCGGCTTCGCCCGCGAGCACGAGCTCCTCGTCGTCCACGACTTCGCCTATGCCGATCTCGCCTTCGACGGCTACGAGCCGCCCTCGATCCTGCAGGTGCCGGGCGCCGAGGAGGTCGCCGTCGAGCTGTACACGCTCACGAAGTCCTTTTCGATGGCGGGCTGGCGCGTCGGGTTCGTGGTCGGGAACGCGGCGGTGGTCGGCGCGCTCGCCCGGCTCAAGTCGTGGCTCGACTACGGCACGTTCCAGCCGATCCAGATCGCGGCGATCGTGGCGATGAACGAGCTGCCCGACTACCCGCGAGGGGTGTCCGCGATCTACCAGTCGCGGCGGGACGCACTCTGCGACGGGCTCGCACGGGCGGGCTGGATCGTTTCCCAAGCCGAAGGGGACGATGTTCGTGTGGGCGCCGATACCGGATCGGTTCCGGTCCCTCGGGTCGCTCGCCTTCGCCGAGAAGCTCGCCCGCGAGGCGAGCGTCGCGGTCTCGCCCGGCATCGGCTTCGGAGCGGACGGCGACGGGTTCGTCAGGTTCGCGCTGGTCGAGAACGAGCACCGGATCGGCCAGGCCGTCCGCGGCATCCGCAAGCTGCTCGGGTGAGCGCAGCACGCAGGCCCTACCGCCGGCCCGCCGGGGGAGTGCAGGCTTCGACCAACCAACCAGCCGTAACCCCGGAAGGGAGGGCTCACAGGGAACCGTAGGTTCCCGGCTTCAGGATCCACGCGAAGCGTGGCAGCAAGCATCACCTGCGGGGAAGGAGCGATACGCTTTTCAATCGCTCCTTCCCCGCAGGTACGCATCGTCGCCGCGCACCCAGTCGTCGCGTACCGGGGAGAAGACGTCGAGCACGAGCGAGTCGGCGAGCGCTTCCACGTGGTGCGGCACCCCGCTCGGGACGACGAAGCTCTCGCCCGCCGAGACGAGGCTCTCCTCGTCTCCGACGACGAATCGGAGCCGACCCTCGAGCACCGTGGCAACCTGCTCGTGAGGATGCTCGTGGCGCGGGACGACGGCCCCGGCGGTGAGGTGAATGCGCGCGATCGTCATCGTCTCGGTGTGGACGAGCTGACGGCCGATCGAGGGGCTCAACTCCTCGATGGGACTTTCTGACCAACGCTGGACGGGCATGGTGACGAGTCTAGACGCGCCGTGCGCGCTAGGTTCCGGAGCTGATGATCCTCGTCGATCCGTATCCGCGGACGCTCGATCAGATCTTCTCGCCGGCCTCGCGCGCCCGCCTGGAGGCGCTCGCTCCCGTCACCTGGCATGACGGCCCGCCCGCCCCGGCCGAGCTCGTCGATCCGCTCTTGCCGGAGCTCCTGGCCGTCGTCGGGCAGACCGCCGTCTCGGCCGCACGCCTCGCGCGTGCGCCGTACCTGCGGGCCGTGCTCAACGTCGAAGGCAACTTCCTCCCGAACGTCGACTACCCCGCCTGCTTCGAGCGTGGGATCGACGTACTCGGGATCGCCACGGTCTTCGGGCAACCCGTCGCGGAGATGGCGCTCGGGCTCGCGCTCGCCGCAGCCCGGGACATTCCACGTGGGGATTCGGAGATCCGCTCCGGCACGGAGGCGCTCTACGACGAAGGTTCGAACGGCGGCTCGTTCCTCCTCGCAGGCAAGTCCGTCGGTCTCGTCGGGTGCGGCAGCCTGGCACGCGCGTTGCTGCCGCTGCTCGGGCCGTTTCGCTGCGAGCTGCTGGGTCACGATCCTTGGCTCGACGACGCCGCCGTCCGTGCGCTCGGCGTCGAGCCGGTCGGGCTGCTCGAGCTCTTCGCGCGCAGCCGGATCGTGTTCGTGCTCGCTCCGGTGACGACCGAGAACGCCGGCATGATCGGCCGAACGTGCTTCGAGGCGATGGGTCCCGGCTCGGTGGTCGTGCTCGTCTCGCGCGCAGGGGTCGTCGACTGGGAGGCGCTCCTCGACGCGGCCGACAGCGGTCGCATCCGCGCCGCGATCGACGTGTTCCCGCACGAGCCCATCCCGGTCGCCGAGCGGGCACGGGCGACTCCCGGCACGATCCTCTCCGCGCACAGGGCCGGGAACGTGCCCGAGATCTGGCGGTGCGTTGGAGAGATGGTTGCCGACGACCTCGAAGCGCTCCTCGCCGGACGGCCGCCGACCCGAATGCAACGTGCCGACCCGGCGACCGTCGGGAGGCTTCGCTCGCGGCCGATCGGCTAGCTGATCGGGGAGGGAGCAGGTTGCGCTCTCACTCCCTCCCCGGCCGGCTTACTTCTTCCTGGCGGCGGGCTTCCTGGCAGCCCGGCTTTCTGGCAGCCGGCTTCGGGGCCGGCTTCGCAGGCGCTGCCGCAGCGGCCGTCGTGTCGACGACCTTCGCGCCGGCCGCGAGCTTCTGCACGGAGGCAACTCCGGCCATCGCGGCACGCTTGGTCTCGTACGCCTGACTCTGCGCTACGACCTGACCGTTCGTGGAGACGAGCGAGAAGCGGAACTTCCCGGTCGGTCCCTTCTTGACGACGAACTTTCCGGGCACGTATGCCTCCCGTTCCGAGGATGATGGCGCTGTCGGTGTCGAATCGTCGCAGGCGGACAGGAGGGCACTCCCCCGACCGAGCCTCGGCGCCGCGATGAGCCCCTCGTGCGACACTGCGCTCGACGGTGCCTCTTCCCGAGTTCCTGATCGCGGTTTTCATCGCCTCCGGCATCTCGCTGGCGACCTTCGCGCACGCCGACCGCCACGGCAGCACCCATGCGACCGCGTGGGGCATCGGAGCATTTCTCGCGGCGGGTGTCGTCGTCCCGGTGTACGTCGCCCGCGTCTGGGTTCGCCGGCGGCGCTCCTCTCCCCCGCTGTAGCGCGGGCTCACCCCGCTGTGAACGCGAGCTCGTCCACGTAGCACCAGAACCAGTCCTCCCCGGGCTCGGCGGAGCGGATGATCGGATGCCCGGTCGCGTGGTAATGCGCGGTCGCGTGGCGGTTCGGCGAGTCGTCGCAGCAGCCGATCGTGCCGCACTGGGTGCAGAGCCGCAGATGAACCCAGGTGCTGCCCATCGCGATGCAGGCTGCACACACGCGCACGGCGGGGATCTCGCTGTATTCGATCGTCTCGAGATGCGCGCAGGAGCCGCTCACTGATCCGTCCCTTCCGTCGCTCGGCGCCGGCGATCGCACGGCCCTACCCGCACACGCTACCGTCGCAGGAGTAACGGCCGTGCTGTGGGCATCGCTCGTACGCGGCGGCGGGCAGCGAGCGTCCGGCCCATCGTCCCGAGCAGAGCACCGTCGTGCACCGCCGCAGAACCGTGGCCGGTTCACGGACACTGTGCCGATGAACGAGAGCGCCGACGAGGACTGGCTGCGCCCGATCGACCTGATGGTCGACTCGTACGCGCCCGAGGAGATCACGTTCGAGCTCGGGCGCCGCCACAGGCTGTACCTCCGCGAAGCGCAGCGGCTCGTGGTCGACGGGCTCGCTCCGGACGAGGCCGGCCTGGCCGAGGGGATCCGCGACGCGACTCGCCGGTACCGCACCGCCGGCCCCTGGGCCGATCGCGCCGACCTGGATCCGGCATTCGACGCTGCAGAGGCCGCGGCACTCGCGGCCCTGGGCCGGATCGCCCGCTCCGCCCGACCCCCGGCCCCCGCTCCCGCGCCGTCCGCGAAGCCAGTCCGCCGCCTCACTCTGCAGCCCGCCGCGACGATCATCGGCAACATGACCGTCCGCAAGCGGCAGGTCGAGGATGGCCTCGAGCTCGCCTGGGACGCCGCCGCGAACGTCGAGGAGTGGAAGGTTCGCGTCGAGCAGCCGACCCGATCCGCGCCGTGACTACGTCGAAGGTGAGCTCATCGAACTGCCGGCCGGAGCGACATCGTTCGTCGCGGCTCTCGACGAGCATCCACGACGAATCCAGCTCTACGGTCACGCCCGCGACGGACGTGTCGTGCGACGGGCCGTCATCTCGGCCCTGACGAGCGGGAACAGCGGCGCCCAGTGGAAACGGCAGGCGACCGCGAGCTAGCGCGGCTCAGTGCACGACGAGGACGTCGCAGCTCGCCTTGCGTGCAACGGTGCCGCTGACGCTACCCGTCAGCAGTCGCTCGAGGAGACCCGGTTCGTTCGTTCCGACCACGATCAGCCCTGCCCCTCGCTCGTCGGCGAGGTCCACGATCTCCGCAGCCGCGTTGTTGCCGAGTGGGGAGACGACGTCGTAGGCGACGCCGCGGCTGTCGAGGACGGAGCGTGCGCGCTCGATCTGCGACTCGACGAGCCATCCCTGCTCGACCGGCTCCGGCGCCGTCACGGGCACCTCACCCATGCCGATGCCCATCGGCGAGGCCACGGTGGGACTGATCTGCTCGACCACGACGACGATGATCGTGCTGCCGAAGGTCCCGGCGAGCGCCGCCGCACGCTCGAGTGCGCGCTCGCCGCCCTCGGTGCCGTCGTATCCGACCACGATCGTCTCGTACACACCGTCCTTCTATCACCCGCGAGACGCGCTGGCGAAACGAATCAGCTCAGGCAACGCGCTCGGCCCAGTCGCCGTAGAGCCTCGTGTACGCGCCGCGCCGTGCCATCAGCTCGGCGTGGCTTCCCTGCTCGACGATGCGCCCGCCTTCGAGGACGACGATCAGGTCGGCGCTCTGGATCGTCGAGAGCCGGTGCGCGATCACGAAGGCCGTGCGCCCCGCGAGCAGCCGTTGCAGCCCGCTCTCGATCACCCGCTCGGTGCCGATGTCGACGGACGACGTCGCCTCGTCGAGGATCAGGATGCGCGGATCGGCGAGCAACGCCCTCGCAAAGGCAACGAGCTGCCGCTGCCCGAGCGAGAGCCTGAAGCCCCGCTCGCCGAGCTGGGTGTCGTAGCCGGCCTCGAGCTCGCGAATCCAGGTATGGGCGCCGACGGCACGTGCGGCCCGCTCGACGTCGGCGCGCGTCGCATCCGGGCGCGCGAACGCGATGTTCTGGGCGACAGTGCCGGCAAAGAGGAATCCCTCTTGCGGCACGACTCCGAGCTGGCGCCGCAACGAGCGCTGCTGTACGTCGCGCACGTCGTGGCCGTCGATCGTGACGCGCCCTTCACGTGGATCGTAGAAGCGTGCGATCAGCTTCGCGATCGTCGACTTGCCGGCGCCGGTCTGGCCGACGAGGGCGACCGACGTCCCGGGCGGCACGTCGAGTTCGATCCCGTGCAACACCTCCGGCAGTGTGCCGTAGCCGAATCTGACTGCTTCGAACCGCACGTGGCCGTCGATGCGCGGCAGCTCGAGAGCGGCGGCACCGTCGACGATCTCGGGCTCCTCGTCGAGGACCTCGATGATCTTGTCGAGCGCCGCGGTTGCCGAGAGGAACGTGTTGTAGAGCTGCGAGAGCTGCTGGACTGGATCGAAGAAGTTCGCGAGGTAGAGGAAGAACGCGAGCAGCGTGCCAACCGAGACCTGATCGTGGAGGAGGAGGTAGCCGCCGTAGCCGAGCACGATCGCGGTCGCAAAGGAGGCGAGGAAGTCGACGGCCGGGAAGTAGAGCCCGTTGAGGACGATCGTCTCGTAGTTCGCGTCGCGGTAGAGGCTGTTGATGCCGCGAAAGCCGACCTGGTTCCGCGGCTCGCGCGCGTAGGACTGGACGACCCGCATCCCCGCGATGTCCTCCGCAAGCGTCGCGGTGACGAGGCCGATGCGTTCACGCACGCGCCGGTAGGCGCGGTTGGAGCGGACGCGGAACCAGATCGTCGCGAGCGCCATCAGCGGCAGCACCGACAGCGTCGCGAGCGCGAGCCGCCAGTCGAGCACGAACAGGACGACAGCCGTGCCGACGAGCAGCATCAAGTTCTGCACGAGCGCGGTGACGCCGTCGGTGATCAGCGTGTCGAGCGCCTCGACATCGTTCGTGATGCGGCTGATGATGGCGCCGGTGCGGTTGCGCTCGAAGTACCCGAGCGAGAGCCGCTGCAGGTGCGAGAAGAGCTTGATCCGCAGGTCGGCGAGCGCACGTTCGCCCACCCAGCCGGTGAGGTACGTCTGCAGCGACGAGAGCCCGAAGGTCGCGACTCCGACGACGACGAAGGCCGCCACGATCAACACGAGCATCCGCAGGTTGCCGGTCTTGATCCCCTGGTCGACGGCGAGCTTGGCGAGCAGCGGTGGCACGAGCGCAACGACGGTGAAGGCGAGCAGCGAGACGACCGCGCCGATCGTGCGGGCGCGATACGGCAGCACGAGCCTGACGAGCGTGGCGAGACGGCGGCGGCTCTGCCGCCACGACCAGTCGCCGACCTTGCCGCCCCGCTCCTCCGAGAGGTGCGATCCCGCCTGCCAGACCTTCATGCGGAGACTCCGATCTCCTGCAGCAGCCCGTAGTCGTGGATCTCGCGGTAGACGGGGCTCGTCTCGAGAAGCTCGCTCTGCGTCCCCCGAGCGACGATGGTTCCGTGCTCGAGCACGACCACGGTGTCGGCGAGAGCGATCGTCGAGAGCCGGTGGGCGATCACGATCGTCGTTCGCCCTCGCATCGCCTCGGTCAGCCCGCGACGGATCAGCGACTCGGTGGTCGCGTCGACCGAGGCGGTGGCATCGTCGAGGATGAGGATCCGCGGGTCGATCACGAGCGCGCGCGCGATCGCGAGCCTCTGACGCTGGCCGCCCGACAGCGTGATCCCGCGCTCTCCGATCACGGTCTCGTAGCCGTCGGGCAGCTCCTCGATGAACGTGTGCGCCTGCGCGGCACGGGCCGCGGCCTCGACGAGCGCGGTGTCGACGTCCGGGACCCCGAAGGCGATGTTGTCCCGCACGCTCGCCGAGAAGAGGAAGGGATCCTGGGAGATGACCCCCACCTCGCGGCGCAACGAGCGCCGCGTCACGTCGCGCACGTCGACTCCGTCGATCATGACGCGGCCGGCGTCGGTGTCGTAGAATCGTGGTACGAGGGACGCAAGCGTGGTCTTGCCGGACCCGGAGGCCCCGATCAGTGCGATCGTGGTACCGGCCGGGATGTCGAGCTCGATCCCGTCGAGCACCGGCCGCGCCCGGTCGTAGCCGAAGCGGACACCTTCGAGGACGACGCGGCCCGGCCCCTCCGGCAGCTCAGCGGCCGAGGGGCAGTCGGCGACCCCTTCCGGCTCGTCGATCACCTCGAAGAAGCGCTCCCCGGAGGCCGTCGCGCGCTGCGCCTGCCCGATCCACATCCCGAGCATGCGCAGCGGCATCACGAGCATCATCAGGAGCAGGTTGAAGGCGAAGAAGCCGCCGATCGTCAGGTCGCCCTCGACGACGTAGTGGCCTGCCGCGAGCAGGACGCCCGCCTGTGCGAGCATCGGCAGGAACGTCAGCAGGGGGACGTACAGCGAGCGCTGCGTGTTCGCGCGCACGGACATCTCGAAGACGTCGTCCGAGGCACGCCGAAAGCGCGCCTCGACCTGCTCCTCCTGCGCGAACGACTTCACGATGTGGACGCCCACGATCGACTCCTCGGCCACCGTTGCCACGTCTGCGAGCTTCTGCTGCACGTCGCGCAGGACGGGGTGCGAGACGTGGCTGTACCGATACGCCACCGCGACGAGAAGGGGTGTGATCGCGAGTGCGATCAGTGCGAGCTTCCACTCGTAGAAGAAGAGAACGGTCGTCACACAGACGATCGTGATCACGTGCTGGGCGAAGAAGATGAGCCCGTAGCCGAGGAAGAACCGGATCGTCTGGAGATCGACGGTCGCGCGCGACATGAGCTGTCCGGTCTGGTGGCGGTCATAGAACCCGAACGAGAGGCGGAGGAGCTGCGCGTACAGCGCGTCGCGCATGTCCCACTCGACCGCGAGCGCCTGCTTGCCCGAGATGAAGCGCCGGCCGAGCATCAGCAGCGCCCTGACCAGCCCGACGACGAGGATCGCGCCGACCAGCAGCGCCAGCTGGTGGCCGTCCTGCCCGCCGCGCAGCTCGTCGATCACCCACCCCGTGAGGACGAGCACCGCGATGGCTGCCGCCTGCGACAGCACCGCGAGGAGCGTCGAGAGGCCGAGCGAGACGCGGTAGGGCCGAAGGAACTGCAACAGCCGTGCGAAGGTGTGGGCGTTCGAGTGCGCGATCACGTCATCGTAGGCGTGAGGCCTCGCGCACCCGGCGGTCGGAGGATCGCTAGCGGAGGGCGGTCGAGGGATCGACGTATGCCCCCCGCACGCGCACCTCGAAGTGCACGTGCGGCCCGGACGCGTTCCCGCTGCTCCCGGCGAGGCCGATCTGCCGCCCGGCCGTTACCCGCTCTCCGACCCGCGCGTCGACCCGTGACAGATGGGCGACGAGCGAGCGGACCCCGTTGCCGTGCGCGATCACGACCGCGTTGCCGAAGCCGCCCGGGCGCCAGCCTGCGAAGCTCACCACGCCCGGCCCGGCTGCCCCGACCGGCTCTCCCAGGTCAGCCGCGAGGTCGATGCCCGCATGGAAGCGCGCGCCGCGGAGCCCGTAGGAGCTCGTCACGAACGACGCCACCGGCAACGACAGGTGCCGCGGGGAGACGAGCGGAGCGCGGCGAAGCGCCCGCGCCGTGAGAGGGCCCGCGAGCGCGGTCCTCGGAAGCCCTGCGAAGCGCTGGAAACGAAGAACCGCCCGCGCCGTCCTGGGCGTATACGCGCTCGTGAACCGCCCGGAGGGAAATCCGTGCAGCGCGAGCTCGACCCGCAGCAGCGCCACGTCGTACCCCTTGGAGCCGATCGAAAGCAGCCGGGCGCCGAGCACAGGATTTCCGTATGGCGCCAGGCGCCCTCGGGTCTGCGGCCCGAAGACGCCGTCTGCCGGGAGATCCAGCCGCCGCTGCAGGAGCTGCAGCGCGGCAGTCGTGCGAACGCCGGCGACACCGGTGACGGGGCCTCGGTAGAGCAACCGCGACCGCATCGTGATCTGCAGCGCTGCGATCCCGGGATCGACGCCGGAGGCACCCGCGGCCGCAGGAGTGGATGGTGCGGCGAGCCCACCGAGCAGGACGATCGCCGCGAACAGGCAAAGAAGGTGTCTCCACGAACGACGCACCACCTATCGTTCTACGCCACCCGCAGGCGGACGCCTGCCGCGACCCGCTGGTCAGGCGCCAGCGAGCAGCTCCATCGACGCGACGGCCTTGACGCGATTCGAGACGGAGAAGGCGAGGCACCGCCGCCCCTGCTCGTCGGCAAACGCGGCGAGCTCGACCTCCTCCGACGGCTCGATCGATTCTCGATAGTCGAGACACGCGCGGTAGGGTCGCGCCCGATCGACCTCCTCGCGGGCGAGCCAGTCCTCCACCGCCTGCCAGTGCACGGCGTTGTTGACGTGGCCGTGGGCATCGATGTCGGTCGTCCGCAGCGGCCAGGGGACGCGAGGCGTGCCCGCCGGCGGCGTCGGCAGGAGGAGCTTCGTCGAGACGGCGCGAGCCCCTGCGGCGGCACCATACGGCCCGAAGTTCCCGATCCGTGCCGGGCGCTGATCGCGGTCGAGGTGGATCCACACGCTGTCGATCTCGACCGAGCCGCCCGCGTCTCCCGAGACGCTCCAGCGCCTGCCGGCCGCGATCGCGGCAACGCCGCTGCACCAGGTCGCGAGCTCGATCTCCCGATCGCGAAGGAGCGGCGAGACGACGTCGACCTGGATGCTTCGGACGACCCACAGATGGTCCGGGACGCCCCAGCCGGTCTCCTGGACGTCGTCGATCGCCGCGTCCTGGAGGAACCGCGCGACCGCATCGAGGCGCACCCGGCCGGTCGCATCCCGATCAGCGAGGCGTGACCGGCGGCGGGAGGTGTACACCCTGCCCTCGGCAGGACGGGAGCTGTTCGTGTCCAACATGCTTCGAGTCTGACGGTGGAGGAGGGGGTGCGGAGCCGGGCCTCAGCCCGGTGGAGCGTCGCCCGACGAGTAGTCGAACCGGCTCACGAAGGCGCAGTTCCCCGATAGCTCCCAGGCGAACGGCCCGTCGTCGACGACGAGCTCGTCGGCGTAGAGCTCGGTCCCGGGCTGGTCGTAGCCGGGAATCCCACACGCGACGGCTTCCTCCGTCGCCACCGGGCGACTTGCGGTCAGCGACACCGCAGGGCCGATGCGCAGCCGGTGCTCGCCGCCGCTCTTGGAGATCTCGATCGGGCCGATCTCGATCGAGAGGAGTTTGCTCGGCTTGGAGTTCCACGGCAATCGGAGGACGTCGTCTCCTCCCAGCTCACCCGTCATGATCCGGGCCAGCGCATCCCGCTGCTCCGACGAGCCTCGCTCGTCGACATGGACGATGAAGCTCCACGGCGACCGAGGCTCGTCGTCGTCGTAGCGGATCACGAGCGCGACCGCGAGCCCGCTCAGGTCGGTCTCACCGGCCGCTCCGTCCTCGACGAGCCACGACAGCACCCCGAAGCAGATCCCGTAGGTCGACCGTCCGCCCTTGATCCCCCCGATCATGCGGCACGGGCAGATCGCCTCACAGTTGCACGACTCGAAATAGCTGCCGCGCAGATGCCAGGTAGGCGCCATCGCCTGAGCGCTCATGCGAGCGCCGCCCCGGGCGCGGGAATCATCTGAGCGTCCATCGGCATCCCTCCGGGCTGGGTCAGACCGGGGACGCTGTCGGGAGCGACTGCGACCCAGACGCCGCATCCGATCAACACGACAGCGATCACCTGCGCGACCCGCTCTCCGAGCGGGAGGATCTTCTCCGCGAACACGACCACGGTGAGCACGAGCATCCAGGTGATGCTCATGACGCCCACGGCGAAGAGGACGAGCATGAGCGCCCAGCAACATCCGATGCACCACCCCCCGTGCCCCACGCCCATCCGCAGCGAGCCCGCGAGCCCGTGGCGCCAGCCCTGCAGGACGAACCGGACCGGATTACGGCAATGGCGAAGGCAGACCTGCTTCAGAGGCGTCAGCTGGTAGATCCCGGCCGCCACGATCGCACCGCCGGCGACGATCGGGCCGCCGCGGTCCCAGGCGAGGAAGGCGGGGTCGAACCCGCGCACGCTGCGGTAGAGCGCATAGGCGACGATGCCGAACGCCGTCCACGAAAGGAGGTACCCGACGACGAACAGCGTGGTTGCAGCAGCCGGGCGTGGGCTTGCCTCACGCGCGACCTGTGCGTGGAGAAGCACCATCGGGTAGGTCGACGGCAGCATCATCGCCGCCATCATCGTGATCCAGATCCCGAGGTACCAGCCGGCGCCGCCGAGCGCCGTGCCGGGGCCGTCGTCCATCCCGTCCATGCGGCGGACGATCACGATCCAGGCGACGAGCGCAGCCGCGATCAGCAGCATCGCCGCCGGTGCCGAGCCGGCCCGAAGCCGGCCGGCCGAACCTGGGGGTGTCGTCGCCAAGGGTTGGGTCGGAGACTACTGCAGTGCTACTGGAGGTAGTTCTCCACGACCGACGCGTCGCGGGCCTGGGCAGCGTCCGGATCGAGCCCTTTCTCCTCGTAGGAACGCCGCTGGCGGAGGAGGTCCCAGCATCGGTCGAGCGAGACCTTCACCTCCGCGAGACGTCGCCTGTCGGCCTCGATGTCGCCGCCGCGCGCCTGGTCATCCCAGAGGCGGTGCTCCTCGGCGACGAGCTCCTCGATCATCGTGTGAATCTGTGCGTCGTCCATCACCCGGCTCCTTTCGCTGATCACGACATTCTTGCTGCCGCCGGCCTCCGACGGCGGTACCGGTGCCGCACCGTCGCCCAGGCGGTCTCTAGAGTTGCCCCGTGGAGCCGTCGATCGGCATTTCCCCGTCGGAGCTGGCAGCCCGCCGCGGGCGCCTGCTCCAGCACGTCGACGACCATGGCCTCACCGGTTTCGTCCTCTTCGACGAGCATTACGTCCGCTACTTCACGGGCTTCGGATTCCTCGCGACGGAGCGCCCGGTCGGGGTCGTCGCCAACACCGCAGGTGACCTCGCCGTCTTCGTCCCCGAGTTCGAGGTCGAGCGAACGCGCGCGGAGAGCACCTTCGAGCGCGTGGAGTCGTATCCCGAGTACCCCGGCACAGAGCATCCGATGCGAATCCTCGGCCGCGTCCTCGCCGACATGGGGGTCTCGGGTGCATTCGGAGCCGACAGCGACGGCTACCCCGGGATCCTCGGGTACCAGGGGCCGCCGCTGAGCGAGGTGACGGGCGGCGCGTTCACGGCTCTCGGACCTGCGATCGAGTCGATGATGGTTCGCAAGAGCGAGGCGGAGGTGGAGCTGATCCGGGAGAGCGCTCGCTGGTGCGAGCACGCCCATCGCCTGCTCCAGGACTACTCCCGCCCGGGCGCGACCGAAGCCGAGGCGAGCCTGCGGGCAGGGCACGAGGCGACGCTCGCAATGCTCGAAGCGCTCGGACCCTCCTATGACGGCCAGCAGTCGTCGTCGGACGGCGCCACGGCCGGCTACCGCGGCCAGATCGGGCTCCGAAGCTCGTGGGCCCATGCAGTCGCCCACAACATCGAGTTCCGGGAGGGCGACGTCCTCGTCACCGAGACGAGTGCGCCCGTCTGGGGCTACAACGCCGAGCTCGAGCGGGCGATGATCATCGGGGCTCCGAGCGAGGTGATGCGACGGCTGTTCGACCACACGGTCGCCGCGCAGCAGGTCGCGTTCCAGGCGCTGCGGCCCGGTGCCACCTGTGCCGACGTCGACCGCGCAGTGCTCGGGTACTTCGAGGCGGAGGGCCTCCTCTCCCACTGGCGCCAGCACGTCGGCCACGGAATCGGCCTCCGCAACCACGAAGCGCCCTTCCTCGACGTGGGTGATCACACGCCGGTCGAACCGGGGATGGTCTTCACGATCGAGCCCGGTGTCTACCAGAACGACCTGGGCGGGTTCCGGCACTCGGACACCGTCGTCGTGACTCCCGACGGGATCGAGATCCTCACGTCGTACCCGAGCGACATCGAGAGCCTGACGATCCAGGTCTAGAGCCGCCGTGAGCCGCCGCGCTCGTCGCGGATGCTCCGGGTGCGCTGGTGCGTGAACCGCACCATGGCTGCGCGATGCTCGGCCGGCGTCAGCGGCGGCTCGGGCAGATGCGAGCGGCTGCTGGAGCGGAGTCCGTCGACGATGAGGCCCAGATAACGGCGCCAGAATTCGGGGGCGACCCCACGCGTGGCGTCGACGACCCGCCCCGTCGTCCAGAGGAGGACGGAGACGTCCTCGTAGACGACGTCCGGCCGAAGCTCGCCGGCGTCGTGAGCGCGGGCGATCAGGCGCTCGACAAGCGGGCGTAACCGGGTGCGGGCCCGGCCGATCAGCTGCTCGGTGCGCAGGTGGGCGCCGACGATCTCGGAGAGCCCGCGGTCGGCGGCCTGCGACCCGACCACGTACTCGAGGTACTGGAGCAGCCCGGCCCAGGCGTCCCCTGCCTCGAGCGCCCGCTCGGCGGCCGCCGCCATGTCGTCGAGATGCTCCTCGAAGACGGCGTCGACCAGGGCGTTCTTGGTCGGGAAGCGCCGGTACAGGGTTCCCACCCCGACGCCCGCTCGACCCGCGATCTCTTCGACGCTCGCGTCGATGCCGAGCTCCGCGAACGCTCGGCGCGCCGCTTCCAGGATGCGTTCACGGTTCTCCTGCGCGTCGCGGCGTAAGGGACGACGGGGAGCGTTCGTGTAAGCGGAGGGCATGCTCCGCTTATGGTAGATTCGAGCGGATGTCGGCGCAAGCGGCCTCTCCCCGCCCCGGCCTTGTGCTTGCTGTCCTCGCTGTCGGCGGTTCAGCGTTCGCCATGCTCCAGTCGTTGGTCGTACCGGCGCTGCCGACGCTTCAGCACGATCTCCACACGACGCCGGCAGGCGTGACGTGGATCTTCACCGCCTACCTCCTCGCAGCCTCGGTGGCAACGCCGATCGCGGGCCGTCTGGGCGACATGTTCGGTAAGAAGCGCACGCTTGTGGTGGTACTCGGAGGGCTCGCGGGCGGAACCCTCATCGCGGCACTCGCGACCACGCTGCCCGTGATGATCGGTGCGCGCACAGTCCAAGGACTCGGCGGCGCGATCTTCCCCCTGGCGTTCGGGATCATCCGGGACGAGTTCCCACGCGAGCGCGTAGCTGGCGGAATTGCGCTCGTCTCGGGACTCCTGGGGGTAGGCGGCGGGCTTGGGATCGTGCTCGCAGGGCCGATTCTCGCCCACCTCGACTACCACTACCTGTTCTGGATCCCGTTGGTGGTCATCGTGTTGACCCTGGCCGCGACGGTGGTGGTCATCCCCGAGTCGCCGCTACGCGCCCCCGGGAATGTCAACTGGGCGGCGGCGACGCTGCTCTCGGCGTGGTTGATCTGTCTTCTCGTCGCGATCAGCGAGGCTCCGTCGTGGGGATGGGTGTCGGCTAGAACCGTCGGACTGACGATCGCGGCAGCGATCTTGGCCGTTGCTTGGATCTACGTCGAGACGCGGTCGGACAGCCCCCTCGTCGACATGCGAATGATGCGATTGCGGGGCGTCTGGACGACGAACCTCGCGGGGTTCCTGATCGGATTCGGGATGTACAGTGCCTTCGTCCTCATTCCACAGTTCGTGGAAACGCCCTCTCGCAACGGCTACGGATTTGGCTCGTCCGTGACCCAGGCGGGCCTCTTCCTGATCCCGAGCACTTTCGCAGTGATGGTCGCGAGCCCATTGGGTGGGCGTCTTTCCGAAAGGTTCGGCTCCAAGGTGCCGCTCGTGATCGGTTCGACGACCACCATGCTCGCCTTCGTCATGCTGGCGCTCGCGCACACCGAGCACTGGCAGATCTATCTCGCCTCGCTGCTTCTCGGAATCGGGGTCGGGTTCGCATTCGCTTCGATGGCAAACCTCATCGTCGAAGCCGTCCGGCCCGATCAGACCGGAGTCGCCACGGGCATGAACACGGTCATGCGCACGATCGGCGGTGCGGTCGGCGGCCAGGTCGTCGCGAGCGTCCTCTCTGCGAGCCTGCTCGCCGACGGGTTGCCGGAGGAGAAGGGCTACACCGTTGCATTCGCGATCATGGCCGTTGCGCTCGCCACGGGCGTCGTCGCGTCCATCGCCGTTCCCAGCGGCAAGCCCCACCGCGAGCGTCTCGTCGACCTCGCCGAACCTCGGGTCTCTGTCGAGTGAGCCCCGTCCCACCCCAGATCGTCGTCGGTGTCGATGGCTCTCCCCACGCAGACGCAGCGTTGCGATTCGCCGTCGCCGAGGCGAAGCTCCGAAGCCTGCCGCTCCGCGTTGTCTGTGCCTGGGAGCCGCCAACCTCGGCGTACGTCGGCGAGGCATTCGCGGCCACGCCCGATGCGTTCGTCGCGGCCGAGCACCACGCCGAGGACGTCCTCCGCACTGCGCTCGAGCGGCTCACCGTCGATGACGTCCAAGTCGAGGCGCTCGCGGTCGAAGGCCACCCTGCGGCCGTCCTCGTCGACCAGGCTGCCGACGCGGAGCTTCTCGTCCTCGGCTCCCGTGGGCACGGTGCGGCCAAGAGGCTCCTGCTCGGATCCGTCAGCAGCGACGTCGCCCATCACACGCCGTGTCCACTCGTGATCGTCCCCTCGACCGACCGGAGCTGACGCCGCCGCGTCATTCGCCTGAGGTGCGGTTTGTGCGGCGGCGGCGAGCGGCGAGCGGGCGGCGCACGCGGCCAGCGATTAGCCTGGCCGGCTATATGAGGCTGAAGCACTCGCTGGTCATCGCCCGTCCAGCCCACGAGGTCTTTGCGTTCCTGTCCGACGCGGACAACCTCCAACGCTGGCAGTCGGGAGTCGTGGAGGTGACGAAGGAATCGGATGCGCCGGGCCTGGGAGCCCGCCACGTCGAGACCCGGAGCGTGCTGGGCCACCGGATCGTCCAGACGCTCGAGGTGACGGCGTTCGAGCCCGGGGAACGGCTTGACCTGAGGGTCGTCGATGGCCCGCTCGCGCTCACGGTGAGTCACCGATTCACGACCGAAGGCGACGGCACGCGGATCGACGTCGTCGGTGAGGGCGACCCGGGGCCGCTCTTCCGGCTGGCGGGCCCGTTTCTCCAGCGCGGCATCGAACGCCAGAGCAAGAGCGACTTCGCCCGCCTCAAGCAGATCCTCGAGAGCGAGTGATCACCTGCGCGCCTCGCAGCCGGTGGCGAGGAACGTCCTGCCAGCCACCTCCTGTCGCCCGTCCTGTCCCGATCCGGATCTCGTCTACGTTATCGCGATGATCCGGCTGGCCGAGTTCGTGGAACCGCCGCAGGAGGAGCTCGCCCGGCTTCTGGTACAGGTCGGAGCAGAGGGGGCGGTGAGCACCATGCCCGGTTCGTCGGGCTCGGCGACGACCGGGACGGATGCCGCGATGGCCCGGGTCGACCGGCCGTGGGACGCGGTTCCGCTCGCGATCCTGCAACGCCGGTTCCTCGACCGGGCGCTCCCACTGACCGTGATCGAGGACGCGCCGCCGATGGAGGCGATCCGCACCGGTTCGCCGGGCAGAGACGACGAGCTCGCCGCGCTGCTGAGACTGGTCGAGAACATGGGGCGGCTCGGGATCCCCGTCCTCTGCATCAACTTCATGGCGGGCTCGGGCTGGGCGCGGACGAGCACCGAGGTACGCGGGCGCGGCGGTGCGCTCGTCACCGCCTACGACCACGCCGTTGTTGCCGCCCACGGTGACCTCGCGATCGCCCCGCTCTCCCCGGAGCGGATGTGGGACAACCTCGCCTGGCTGCTCGAGCGGATCGCGCCGGTCGCAGAGGCAGCGGGCGTCAAGATCGCCCTCCACCCCGATGACCCACCTCTGCCTGTGTTCCGCGGCGTGGCGCGCATCCTCTCGACGCTCGACGGCCTCGAGCGAGCCATCGACATCGCAGCGAGCCCGAACGTCGGTATCACCTTCTGTCAGGGCAACATCAGCCTGATGACCGACGACCTCCCGGCCGCGATCCGGCGCTTCGCGGCCCGCGAGGCGATCCACTTCATCCACTTCCGCGATGTCCGCGGCCAACCCGGCAACTTCGTCGAGACGTTCCACGACGAAGGGCCGACCGACATGTACGCCTGTATGCGGGCGTACATCGAATCCGGGGTGGACGCGCCGATGAGATGCGACCACGTCGCGACTCTCGCCGGCGACAGCAACGACCGTCCCGGGTACTCGACGTCGGGCGGCTCTGGGCCGTCGGTTACATGCTCGGCCTCCGTGAGGCCGCGCGCGCCGAGCTCGAGCGCGGCTAGCGGCTCACCGCCGGCGGCGCGTACGTCGGAGCGACGCCGAAGATCGCCTCGGCCGTCGCTGCGCCGTCGGCCGCATAGCTGTGAGTGGTGCCCGACGGGATCAGGAAGCCGTCCCCGGGTGACAGCGTCGCCTCGACGCCTCCGGCGCTGACGCGGAGCTCGCCTCGCGTCACGTAGAGGAGCTCCTCACCCTCGTGGGCTTCCTCGAGGCTGCACTGGCCCCCGGGCACCGTGACCGTCCCGACGGTGAGGTGCTCGGTGCTGACGAGCAGCCCGACGAGCACGCCGAGGTCGAGCCGGAGGACAGCGTCGGAGCGCCGCAGCACATGGAACGCACCGGGATCGCCCGCGACGCGGGGGACGGGGCCGGCGAGGTGGCCGAGCATGCGGTCGTCGGCGTAGGTGCTGGCCTCGAGATACGGCCGTGTCTGCGCATAGGCCCCTGAGGTGCCGGTTGCCGGCGGCGGGGAGAAGAACTCGAGCACGCGCAGCGGGTCGTCTCCATACGAGAAGCCGTGATGCCACGTGTCACGCCGGAAGAAGACGCTCTCCCCCGGCTCGGCCCGCACGATCTCGCCGGTCTCCGGGTTCGCGAGCACGAGAGTGCCCTGGAGGACATGGAGGAGCTCGTCGGCGGCGAAGACGGTGCGAAAGCTCTCCGAGTGCCGGAACGCCCCTCCGGGGGCCAGGCCGAAGACGATCACGTGGATCAGCTGGGAGGAGACGTAGATCCAGTCCTCCACGAGCCCGGCTTCCTCGTCGCCCCACGTGTGACGGACGACGTCGGCTGCACGGAGCACAGTCGGTGCGTCGAAGGACGGCCGCGGCGACGGCTTATAGCCCATCGTGGCTCCGGCGGTCGTGTGCGTGCCGCTCCGACTCGGCAGCGACCCAGCCCGCCTCGTAGACCGGGTCCGGGAACCCGCTCCCGATCTCGCGGGCGACGCCGTCTCGGCCCGCAGCCTGGGCGGCGAGCATGATCTCGAGTGCGTGGTAGGCGTGGTCGGGGCGCGTGATCGGTGCCCGCCCGGTCTCGACGCAGTCGACGAGGTGGCGGAGGCCTTCCGTCCACTGCCAGTGAGGGTCCGACTCGGGGAACATCCGCCATGATCCCTCGTCGTTCCGCCACTGCTCCCAGCCCTCGGGGGCCCAGTCGTCGCCGAGGAGCTGGATCGTGCCCTCGCTGCCGTAGACCTCGATCGCAGGTGAACGGTACTTCTGGATCGTGAACCCGGTCGTCACCGACGCGAATCGCCCTTCCCCGAAGTCGAGCAGCACCTGCGCGGTGTCGTCTGCCTCGACCTGGATCGGCCGGCCGTTGACCATGCGCTCCGGGATCGCGACCCCGACCATCGCAGTCACCCGCCGGGCGGGACCGAACAGAGCGCAGAGGGTCGTCACGTTGTAGACGCCGAGGTCGAAGAGAGAGCCTCCTCCGGGCCGGTAGAACCATTCGTTCCAGTCCGGTCCTGCCCAGCCGTACCGTGCCCGAGCGCTCAACAGCAACCCGACGTCCCCGTTCCGCACCGCCGTGTGGACCGCACGGAACGTCGGGCTGAGAAGGATGTGCGGAGCGCAGATCAGCAGCCTGGAGGAGGCACGGGCCAGTTCGAGGAGCTCGGCAGCCTCCGCCAGCGACGTCGCCATCGGCTTCTCGACGAGCACATGCTTGCCGGCCGCGAGGGCGGCTTTCGCGAGCGGCCCGTGCTCGTTCATGCTCGTGAGGACGAGGATCGTATCGACCTCGGGATGGTCGATCACAGCCTCGGGGCCGGCGAGCTCCGGATCGAGGTGATAGTGACCGGCGGCACCGTGGCGCTTGCGGGCGTCGACGTCGTAGACGGCGGCGACATGAACGCGCTCGGCTGCGCGAAGCCTCTCGATCATCCCCCGGTACGGCCCGGCGAAGACACTGCCGCAGCCGATCACGCCGACGCCCAGGCTCACGCGTCGCCTCGTGCGACCCGGTAGTAGGCGTCGGTCCACGCCGGCTGATCGACGTCGAGGCCCCGCGCGAGGCCGATCGAGGCACTGAGCACCGCGGCGGCGGGGAAGGTGCTGACCGCCGCGAGACGCCGATCCTTCGTCGCAGGCACCGGCGTCCGAAGCACCCGGGCACCTTGCCCCGCGCACGCCTGCTCGGCCTCTTCGAGCAACTCGTCACCGGCCCGTGTGGGCAGGCTGAGCGCGAGGTCGCCGGGCCGCAGCCCCATCATCGTCGAGGTCGCACCCTCACGCGTCTCGACGCCCTCGGCCGGGATACCCGACACCTCCTTCAGGAGCAGTGCCGCCTCGAGCGCGGCCGCCCAGGCAGAGCCGCTTCCGAACACGACTGCGTGCGCGGCGCCCACGTCCACTGCCGCGCTCTCATCCACCCACGCTCGTGACGCGCGGAGCCCCTCGGCAACCTGCTCCGGCAGCCGCGCGAGCGCACTCGCGAGGCCCGGATCCGACGTGAGCTTCGCCCACACACCGAGCACGGCAACGACGTTGCCGCAGAAGGCCTGCGTGTGGGTGACGGCCCGCTGGTGGGCCACGGAGACCAGCGCTCGCGCGCCTGCCCGCGAGCCGATCGTGGAGCCTGGGGTCGACGTCACGGCGACAAAGGGTGCGGGCGCGTTCATGTCGACCGCCTCGACGAGATCGCGGAACTCGCCGGACGAGGAGACGGCCAAGAGCACGTCCCCCTACGCCACGCGAAAGCCCCACGCGCGAGCAGGCCGCTCGGCACCGCCAGTACCTCCGGCCCCTCTCGGCCCTCGAGCGACGCGAGCCAGAGCGCCACGCAGACGTAGTACGCCGCGCCGTTTCCACTCGCCACGATACGTCGGACGCGAGGATTTCCGAGCAATGCAGCGACGTCGGAGAAGCCGATGTGCGCCTCGAGGGTCGCCGCGAGGGTGTCGGGCAGTTCGGTCAGGTCGCGCCACAATCCGGTCTCGTGCAGCACGGGGCGCACCCTATCCATCGCCGGCGGCCCGCAGCGCGGCGCCGACGATGCCGGCATCGGCGCCGAGCTCGGACGCGGCGACCGCGAGCGGAGGGCTCGCCGGATACGCGAGCAACGACCGCACCGCCGCCTCCACGCGCATGCGAAAGACGGGCGCGGTCCCGAGACCGCCGCCGATCACGATGAGGGTCGGATCGAGTGCGTTCGCCAGCACGGCAAGAACACCGGCCAGCTCGGCGACCGCAGCGTCGACGAGGCCGGCGTGCGACGGGTCGTCGAGCACGTCTTCGGCCCGGTCGACGCCGGCCGCACGCGCGAGGGCCTTGCCGCTCGCAATCTCCTCGACCGGTGGCGCGCCGAGCGTGATCGCCTGCCCGCGCCAGCCGACGTAGGGGCGACCGTCGATGACCAGGCAGACGCTCGCCCCGGTCCCGACGATCGCGAAAAGGAACGGTGAGCGGCCCGAACCGCACCCGAAGGCCGCCTCTGCCAGAGCCGCGGCCCGCACGTCCGACTCGAGCACGACGCGAGGCGCCTCGATCGCGGCAGCGACGTCGAGACCGAGCCAGTCGACCGTCTCGGTGCTCGCGGGGCGTCCGTCGAGGCCGACCAGCTCGCACAACCCGAGTCCGACGGGCAACCGCCCCGCACCAAGGGTCGCCGCGAGAGCCGCGCATTCCGCGAGCACCGCAGCTCCACCCCGTTCGGGCCGTGTCTCCACCTGCGTCCGGTCGTGAACGCGACCATTCGCAACGTCCACGAGGCCGGCGGCAATCTTCGTCCCGCCGACGTCTATACCGACGGCGAGCGTCACGCGAGGCGGCCCGGACTTGCGTTACGCATCGCTCTATAGTCTCCTATCTCCGCAGCCGGGAGACGGCCCCACTATCCGAGGAGGGAACGTGAAAAGGCGTCTGACAGGTCTGACACTCTTGGTCGCCGTCGCGCTCGTCGCGATCGGCGTGAGCGTGTCCTACGGCGCGAAGAAGGAAACGACCACGCTGACGATGTGGTCCTACGACAACCAGGACCCGGGTCTGCAGCCGGTGCTCCAGCAGTTGAGCAAGGACTTCGAGAAGAGCCATCCAGGTGTGAAGATCAACATCGTCTTCAAGTCGTTCAACGACCTCGTGGGCACCGTGCCGCGTGCGCTCGCGTCGGGCAGCGGCCCTGACGTGACGGAGGGGAACCAGGGGTACCAGACGGACGCCCAGCTCGTGAAGGCGAAGCTGATCATCCCGCTCACGAAGTACGTCAAGAAATACGGCTGGGACAAGCTGTACGCCCCGTCGACCTGGGGCATGTTCCGCTGGACGCCCGACGGGAAGTCGTTCGGCAAGGGCCCTGTCTGGGGGCTCGCCCAAACCGGTCAGAACGTCGTCGTCTTCTACAACAAGAAGAAGATCCGCCAGGCGGGCCTGGATCCCGACAAGATGCCGCAGACCTATGCGGGCTTCGAAAAGATGCTCGCCACGCTGCGGGCGAAGCTGCCTGCGAGTGACCCCGTGATCGAAGAGGGCAACAAGGAAGGCTACGGCTTCATCCACCTGTTCGGCGGCATCTGGGGTGCGAGCGTCAAGCCCACGGCCGTCCGCAACTGGGTCTACCACGTGCCGGGATCGCGCTACGACTCGGCGGGAACGATCACGGCGCTCTCCCGGCTCCAGAAGTGGGCCAAGGCCGGCTACTTCAACAGCGACTACAACGCGGTCGGGTACGACGCCTCCGCCGGGCTCTTCGCGAAGGGCAAGGGCGCGATGTGGATCGGCGGCGACTGGGACTCGACGATCATCAAGACGGGTCTCGGAGCGAGCAATGTCGGCGTGATGCCGATCCCACCGGGGCCCGGCGGGCAGTGGGCCTCGATCGGCGGCCTCTCCGGCCCGTGGCACATCTCGGCGAAGACGAAGAATCCCGACCTCGGCGCCGAGTGGCTCAACTACGTGATCACCTCGGGCAAGGCCAAGTCGCTGATGTTCGGCCAGCAGCAGCTTCCGGCCGACAAGAGCGCGAAGCCGCCGACCGGCGACGCGTATCTGACGCAGGTCTACGACGCGTTCACGAAGGTGGCGAACGACGACGGGCTCCTGCTCTATACCGACTGGGCCTCGCCGTCGATGTACACGACGCTCCAGAACCAGTTCCAGAACCTGCTCGCCGGACGCACCACCCCGCAGGCGATGGCCAAGGCCGTGCAGGACGACTGGGCCAAGTTCGACAAGACGCTCCGCTGATCCTCGGCGGGTGGGGGTCGTAGACGGAACCGACGCGACACGCTCGGATCAGGCAGATCCGGGCGTGTCGCGTCGCAGGCTGCGGCGCCGGGGCCGTGGGCACGCCCCCGGCGACCCGCGCAATATCGGCTGGCTCTACGTCCTGCCGGGTCTCGCGTTCTACCTGCTGTTCACGCTCGCCCCGCTCCTCCACACGGTCTACTACTCGCTCTTCTCGTGGGACGGGCTGACCGGGAAGACGTGGGTCGGGCTCGCGAACTACCGCGAGGCAGTGCACGACCACGTTCTCCTGACCTCGTTCCTCCACTCGGCGATCCTGATCGCCTTCTACGCCGTCATCCCCGTGATGCTCGGCCTGTTGCTCACGGCGGCTCTCACGCGAACGGCGATTCGCGGATTCCGCTTCTTCCGGACGACGCTGTTCCTGCCGCAGCTCGTCGCCGGGGTCGTGATCGCGCAGGCGTGGACGTGGGTCTACGACGCGGAGGGCCCCCTCAATCGCTTCCTCGACCTCGTCGGGCTCGGCTCACTGGTGCGGCCCTGGCTGGGCGACTTCACCTGGGCGCTCCCCTCCATCGGCGTCATCGGGACCTGGGTCACCTTCGGTCTCTGCATGGTGCTGTTCGTCGCAGGCGTACAGAAGATCCCCTTGGAGCTGTACGACGCGGCACGCGTCGATGGAGCGGGCGCGGTACGCGAGTTCTTCGCAGTCACCCTGCCGGGGCTCAGGAACGAGGTCCTCGTCGCATTCGTGCTGACCACGATCAACGCGCTGCGCAGCTTCGACATCGTCTACAACACGACGGCCGGCGGCCCGGGGAACAAGACGATCGTTCCCTCGATGTACATGTACCAGAACGCGTTTCTGTTCAACCGCGTCGGCTATGCGGCCTCGATCGCGACCCTGCTCGCGATCGCGATCTTCGTCCTCGCCGCGATCATGCTTCGGATCGGCGACCGGGCGGAGGACGCGTGACGGCGGGCCGCCTCGACCGCATCGGCACCTACGTGGTGCTGAGCGCGTTCGCGGTGATCGCGATCTACCCGATCCTCTCGATCCTGTTCCTCGCCCTGCACAAGAAGTCGGATCTCGTGACCGGCTTCGCCGTGCCCACGCACCTCGATCTCTCGAGTTTCGAGGCCGCCTGGAAGGAGGGTCACTTCACGACCGGGTTCAAGTCGAGCTTCATCGTCGCTGCCACGGTGACGGCGGTCTCGGCGGTGTTGTCGATCGGCACCGGCTACGCATTCGGGACGATGCGGTTCGTCGGTGACCGGATCGTCTTTCCGATCATCCTGCTCGGAATCATCTTCCCGTACGAGGCCACGGTGATTCCGCTCTACTACGACTTCCAGGACGTGCCGCTGCTGCACTGGAACCTGCTCAACACCTACTGGGCCCTGATCCTCCCCCAGATCGGCCAGTCGGTCGCGTTCGGGACGTTCTGGATGCGAGCGTTCTTCCGCTCCGTGCCGCGCTCGCTGATCGAGGCGGCCCGCATCGACGGCGCCACGAGCTTCGGGGTGCTCTGGCGCGTGCTGCTCCCCCAGGCCATGCCTGCCGTGATGACGCTGTCGGTTCTCGTCTTCACCTACACCTGGAACGAGTTCCTGCTCGCGCTCGTCCTCGTCTCGGGTAGCGAGTCCCATCAGACCGCACCGCTCGGCCTCAGCTTCTTCGCGGGGGCGAGCCGTGCCGGCGATCCGACCAAGGTGGCCGCCGCCGCGGTGCTCGTCGCGCTGCCGATCCTGCTCGTGTATCTCTTCCTGCAGCGGCATTTCGTTCGTGGAATGCTCGGTGGAGCGATCAAGGAGTGACGCGCTAGCGATGGCCCGGATCAAGCTCGTCTACCTGGGCGGCGGCTCGACGCGGGCCGCCGGCACGATGGCCTCGTTCATGGCGAACGGCGCCGACTTCGACGGCTCCGAGGTGGTGCTCGTCGACCTCGACCCGGACCGCCTCGAGCTGATCCGGGTCGCTTGCCGAGAAGATGAGCCGCGCCCGCGGCCTCGACATCGCGGTCAGGGCGACGACCGACCGGCGGGCCGCGCTCGACGGCTGCGACGCGGTGCTCTCGTCGTTCCGCCCCGGTGGCTTCCAGGCGCGCGTCCACGACGAGCGCATCCCGCTCGAGCACGGCGTGATCGGCCAGGAGACGCAGGGCGCAGGCGGCTTCTTCATGGCGATGCGCGCGATCACCGTGCTCGAGGACGTATGCGCGGAGATGGAGCAGGTCTGCCCCGACGCCTGGATCTTCAACTACACGAATCCGGTCAACATCGTCGCCGAGGCAGTCACCCACAACTCGCCCGTCAAGATCGTGTCGCTCTGCGAGGGGCCGATCTACTTCCGCGACACGATCGCCGAGTCTGCGGGGCTCGACCCCACGAAGCTGGACGTGACGATGGTGGGGCTCAACCACGGCTGCTGGGGTGTCGAGCAGAGCTACGACGGGCAGGACCCGATGCCGCTGCTGGCCGAGGCCTGGGAGCGGCGCCGCGACGACCCGACGCTCGAGCCGGTCCACCGCCGGCAGCTCCAGCTCGCGGTGGCGATGGGGGCGATCCCGGCCGACTACTTCCAGTACTACTACTTCACGGACGAGGTGCTCGCCGAGTACCAGGCAAAGCCGACGACAAGGGCCGAGGACATCCTCGGCTGGTCGACCGACTACTGGCGCCACTACGAGGAGCAGGCCGTCACCGACGACCCGCAGCTCGACCCGGGCCGTTCACGTGGCGGCATCAACGAGCTCGAGCTGGCGATCGACGTGATGGACTCGATCTTCAACGACAAGGGCGAGGTCCACCCGGTCAACATGCCGAACGCGGGCGGAGCTCTCCCCGGCTTCCCCGACGATCTCGTGGTGGAGGTGCTCGGCCGCTGTCACGCGGGCGGGATCGACGTGCTGCCCTCGAAGCCGTTGCCGCGTCACGTCCGAGGCCTCGTGGAGATGCTCGGCGAGTACCAGGCACTGGCGGCCGCGACGGCATGGAACGGCACACGACGCGACGGGATCCGAGCGCTCAGCGCCAACCCACTCGTGCGGCAGATCGAGCTCGCCGAGCAGCTCTACGACGCGCTCGCGACAGCCCACCGCGACTATCTCCCCGAGCGGCTCCAGGCGGCCTGAGTGGACGGAGAGCTTCTCCTCGGTGTCGACGGCGGCAACACGAAGACGCACGCGCTCCTCACCGATACGGACGGCACCGTCATCGGGCGCGGTGACGCGGGCACCGCCGACATCCACAACTCCGAGCCCGAGCCCGCGATCGTGGAGATCGTCCGCGCCGCCAACGAGGCGCTTTCGGCGTCGGGCGCCTCAGCGACCGATCTCGCCGCCGCCGCGTTCAGCCTGGCCGGTGCCGACTGGCCTGAGGACTTCGACCTCCTACGCACGGAGCTGACGCGTCAGCTCGGGCTCGAGCGCGAACCGGTGATCGTCAACGACGCGGTGGGCGCGCTCCGGTGCGGCACCGAAGACACCGTGGGGGTCGCAGCGGTCGTCGGCACCTACGCGGCAGTCGGCGCACGGAACGCCGACGGCGAGCTGTTCCACCTCGGCTTCTGGCCCGATTCCACGGGCGCCTATGCGCTCGGCGCCGAGGCGCTCGCGTCGATCTGGCGGCACATGCTCGGACTCGCCCCTCCGTCATCGCTGCTCGACCGGGCCCTCGAGCGGTGGTCCTGCTCGGATGCGGAGCAGCTTCTGCACGCCTTCACACGCATCGGCGGCCTGCCCGCGTCCGAACGCGGGCGCTTCGCCGTCGTGGTGCTCGACGAGGCGGAAGCGGGTGACGGAGTCGCGGCCGAGATCGTCCGCGTCGTCGGCGGCCGCATCGGCGCCTACGCCCGCGTCTCGGCAGAGCGCACGGGCCAGCTCGGACAACCGTTCCCACTCGTCCTCTGCGGAGGCGTGCTCCGCCATCCGTCACTCTTGCTCCGAGCCGCTATCTACGGCGCGGTACCCGAGGGGACGCCCATCTATCCCGACGTCGAGCCCGTCGTCGGTGCCCTCCTCCTCGCCGCCGATCGCGTCGGCGCCCGGCCGGATCGGGACGGCATCCGTGACGCGCTCGACTGGACGGAGGAGCCCGTCTGATGGGAGGAATCCGGCTGGAGCAGACGACGAAGGTGTACCCGAACGGCGTCAAGGCGATCGATGCCGTTTCCCTCGACATTCGAGACGGTGAGTTCATGGTGCTGGTCGGGCCCTCCGGGTGCGGCAAGTCGACGCTGCTGCGGATGATCGCCGGGCTCGAGGAGGTGACCGAGGGTCGCATCCTGATCGGCGAGCGGGACGTGACCCAGCTCCGGCCCCGCGACCGCGACATCGCGATGGTGTTCCAGAACTACGCGCTGTACCCACACATGTCGGTCGACGAGAACCTCGGCTTCGGGCTCAAGCTGCGCCGGGTCGCGAAACCGGAGCGCGAGAGCCGCGTCCGCCAGGTGTCGGGAACGCTCGGGTTGAAGGCGCTGCTCGACCGGAGGCCGGCGTTTCTCTCCGGCGGCCAGCGGCAACGGGTGGCGATGGGACGCGCGATGGTGCGCGAGCCAAAGGCGTTCCTGATGGACGAGCCGCTCTCGAATCTGGACGCGAAGCTGCGCGTCGCCATGCGGGGAGAGCTGACGCGGCTGCACGACCGGCTCGGTGTGACCACGGTCTACGTCACCCACGACCAGGTCGAGGCGATGACCCTCGGGCAGCGCGTCGCCGTCCTCCGCGACGGGCTCCTGCAGCAGTGCGACACACCCCAGAATCTCTTCCACCGTCCGGCGAACCTCTTCGTCGCGGCATTCATGGGCTCACCTTCGATGAACGTCGTCGAGGCGAAGGTGGCGGACCGTCACGTCACGTTCGCCGGTCTCGACGTGCCCCTGCCGCAGGACTCGCCGCTCGCCGGCTCGACGTGCGACGTGATCCTCGGCGTCCGCCCGACCGACCTGCGCCATCCGGGAGAAGCGCCGGCGGATCTGCCGCGCATCAGAGTGAGACCGGACGTGATCGAAGAGCTCGGCGGCGTCTCGAACCTGCTCTTTGCGCTGGACGCCCCCCGCGTCACGACGGATGCGACCCGAGCCGCGATCGAGGCGGCGAGCGACGACGACGCCACGCTGCTGGCCGACGACCAGCGGGCGCGATTCTGCGCCTCGATCGACGGCCGGCGGCGCGTCGAGCTCGGAGAGGAGATCGAGCTCGCCGTCGATCACCACCACCTGCACTTCTTCGATCCCCAGACCGGCGCGGCGATCGCGGCCTCCGACGGGTGAGCCGAGCCGTCAGGCGCGACCCGCCGCGCCCGCGAGCGGCGGCGCCGTGAGCCCGATCGCCGCTCCTGCGCGGATCAGCTCCACCTCGGTGAGCGCGCCGCCCACACCGGTCGGCGTCTGTACGGCGCGGGACGCGTACAGGACCGCCCAGCGCAGCCTGTCGGCGGGGTCCGCGCCGCGAAGGTCGGCCCAGATGTAGGCAGCGGCGAGCAGATCCCCGGCACCGGTGGTGTCGACAGGGTGCTCGACCGGCTCGCAGGCAAACCGCACGACGTCGTCGCCGCGGAAGGCGATCGCGCCGTCGGCGGCGAGCGTCACGACAACCGTCTCCGCCAGCCCCGCGAGCACGGCGCCCGCTGCCTCCACCGTCGCCTCCCCTGTCAGCCCGAGCGCCTCGCGCTGGTTGACGAAGAGCACACGCACACCCGTCAGATCGGCCGGCGGGCGGCCGGCATACGCCCGGGCATCATCGTCGCCGCAGGTCACGAAGGCGAGGGCTCCGGTCGGGACGATGTAGAGCTGGTCGAGGCTCGCAGCAACCGCCTGGGGCGCGGGCGCGGCCACGTCGGCTGCAGAGGCGCGGGCGCCGGGGTCGATCGTGACCATCGCCCGATCGCCGCCGAACGGCATCACGACCGTCGTCGGCGTGCGCGCCGCCGACCGGGTGGCGATCGACCTCACACCCTCGTCGGCCAGCGCCGCTCGCACCAGATCTCCGGCCACGTCTTCGCCGAGCGGCGCCGCGACCGCCGCGGACAGGCCGAGCCGCGAGGCACCCACGGCCGTGATCGCTCCCCCGCCCGGCGAGCGAATCATCTCAGCCGCGAACTTCTCTTCGCCGAGCGCGGGCAGCGACTCGAGCCCGACGAAGGTCAGGTCGAGGAACACCGGGGTGGCGACGACGAGCTCTGTCACGATCGCACGAGGATAGCGAGGCGCCTGCTCATGCGACGAGGGCCCGCACCGCATCGCCCGACAGCACCGACTTCTCGATAAAGCCACGTGCCCCGGAGTCGGCGATCAATGACCCGAAGTCGTCGCCAGCCCGGCTCGAAGCCAGCACGATCGCGGCCGTCGACCCCGCCTCGCGGAGCCGGGCTGCGACCTCGAAGCCTGTGATGTCCGGCAGGCCGATGTCGAGCAAGACGATGTCCGGTCGGAGCTCGAGCGCCTCCGTGATCGCCGACTCGCCGTCCGGCGCGGAGCCGACAACGACAAACCCCTCCGTCTCGAGCAGGAGCCGCGCCATCGCTCGGAACGACGGGTGGTCGTCGACGATCAGGACCGTCTCGTTCAGCGTCGCCTCTCCTGCATCGGGCGAATCGTCGCATCAATCGCCATTTGCGCGGCGTGCAACCGTCGGTGGCGGTACCGGATCGACCGCCAGGAGCGCCAGCACCTCCGCATCGGAGACCGGCGAGAAGTCGCGGTACCACTGGCCGACGCTGTGCAGCGGCTCGGGAGTCGCGACGCACACCACCGCCTCGACCTCCGCGCCCAGCAACTGGACCGCCTGCCGTGAGCCCACCGGCACCGCCACGACGATCGTCTCCACACCGCGCCCTCGCAGTGCCCGCACTGCCGCGAGGTCCGTCAGGCCGGTCGCGAGCCCGTCGTCGACAACGACAACGGTGCGACCTGCAACCTCGAGGGAAGGCCGACCGTCGCGGTAGCGCTCGACGCGCCGTACGAGCTCGTCCTGCTCGCGCGCAACGACCCGATCCAGCTGCGACTGCGTCATGCCGACGTGCCCGGCGATATCAACGGCGAGCACGGCGGTGCCGTCCTCCGCGAGCGCTCCGACTGCAAGCTCGGGATTCCGAGGCGCGCCGAGCTTGCGGACGGCGAGCACGTCCACCCGCGCGCCGAGCGCAGCGGCAACCTCGACGGCTACCGGCACGCCTCCGCGCGGCAGCGCGATCACGATCGGCCGCTCCAACTCGAGGGGCAGAAGTCGTGCCGCGAGCTGCCGGCCCGCGTCTCGACGATTCTCGAACATGCTCCTGCAGTGTGCCTCGCGCGCAGGGTCGCCGGTCCGGCGCGAAGCCGTGCGCGACGGACTCCTCCTCCACACGAGGTGGGTGGTGTTACCGCCCGCCCGTAATGAGGCCGTCGGCCGGCCGGAGCCGGCCGACGGCGTTCACGGTGGATCAGCCGATCGTCGGGAGACCACCCCCGATCAGCACGGGCAGCTCCGGCAGGCCAGAGCCGTTCGACTGCTGAGCTGCCTGGCCCGTGTTCGCGTTGTTGGCGTTCCCCTGCGTCACCCCGCCGCTGAGCAGGTTGACGTTCTGCAGGTTCAGCTGCGGTGCGATCGGAACGATCTGAACCTGGTGTTGGTCACTGTCGTTCCGTGAACCGGCGGTCCGGTCCTCGTGCTTCGGAGGAGGACAGGGCCTGGGCTCTTCCTTCGGAGGACACGGCTTCGGCTCGTGCTTGGGGGGGCACGGCTTCGGCTCGTTCTTCGGCGGGCACGGCTTCGGCTCGTGCTTCGGGGGGCACGGCTTCGGCTCGGGCTTGGGCTCGCACCGCTGGTAACACGGTTCCGGCTTCGGCTCGGGCTTGGGCTCGCACCGCTGATAGCACGGCTCCGGCTTCGGCTCGCACCGCTGATAACACGGCTCCGGCTTCGGCTCGGGCTTGGGCTCGCACCGCTGGTAACACGGCTCCGGCTTCGGCTCGCACCGCTGATAACACGGCTCCGGCTTCGGCTCACACCGCTGATAACACGGCTTGGGGCCGTTTCCGCCCGGTTCACCGGACGTCTCACCCTGCTGCTGGGCAGCCTGGCCCGTGTTGGCGTTGTTTGCGTTGCCCTGCGACACACCGCCGCTGAGCACGTTCACGTTCTGCAGGTTGACCTGCGGAGCGATCGGGATGATCTGAACCTGCCCCTGATCGCTGTCGTTGCGACCTGCGGCCTGGCTCGAGCCGCTGTCACCCTTCTTCACGACATGGAGCACGGGAGCTGACTGGCCACCGTTCTCCTGCTGGGCAGCCTGACCCGTGTTGGCGTTGTTCGCGTTGCCCTGCGACACACCGCCGCTGAGCACGTTCACGTTCTGCACGTTGACCTGCGGAGCGATCGGGATGACCTGAACCTGCCCCTGATCGCTGTCGTTGGAGCCGCCGGCCTGGCTGTGGCCGCCGTCACCCTTCTTCACGCCATAGATCACGGGGCCAGCCTGGCCACCGTTCTCCTGCTGGGCCGCCTGACCCGTGTTGGCGTTGTTCGCGTCGCCCTGCTCGACGGCAACGCTCGCCACGTTGACGTTCTGCAGGTTGACCTGGGGAGCGATCGGAACAACCTGGATCTGCCCCTGATCGCTGTCGTTGCGACCTGCAGCCTGGCTGGAGCCACCGTCGCTCTTGAACGTGCTGTTGCCTACGGGAGCCGACTGGCCACCGTTCTCCTGCTGGGCCGCCTGGCCCGTGTTCGCGTTGTTCGCGTCGCCCTGCGACACGCCGCCGCTGAGCACGTTCACGTTCTGCCCATTCACCTGCGGAGCGATCGGGATGACCTGAACCTGTCCCTGATCGCTGTCGTTGGAGCCGCCGGACTGGCTGGGACCGCCGCCGCCATTGCCCTTCTCCGCCATACGGGGAGCCGGGACCGACAGGCCACCGTTCTCCTGCTGGGCCGCCTGGCCGGTATTGGCGTTGTTCGCGTTGCCCTGCGACACACCGCCGCTGAGCACGTTCACGTTTTGACCATTGACCTGCGGAGCGATCGGGATGACCTGAACCTGCCCCTGATCGCTGTCGTTGCGACCTGCAGCCTGGCTGGAGCCGCCGTCGCTCTTGGACGTACCGTTGGACACGGGAGCCGACTGGCCACCGTTCTCCTGCTGGGCCGCCTGGCCCGTATTGGCGTTGTTCGCGTTGCCCTGCGACACACCGTCGCTGAGCACGTTCACGTTCTGCAGATTGATCTGCGGAGCGATCGGGATGACCTGAGCCTGTCCCTGGTCGCTGTCGTTCGACTGTTGCGTCGGCGCCGGGTGGGATGGCGGCAGCGGCACGAGGCCCGCCGTCGCGACACCCGCCGTCGTTGCGAGCATCATTCCGATGCCCGCGACGAACGCGGTCATGAAGCGTTTCATGATTTCCCTTTCGTAGAACGCAGTTGGACGATGGGCGCCGGGAGTCAGCCAGCTCCGGGCGCGTTGGATCCGTCCAGCGGAACTAGCCGGGGCGTTCGAGCGAAAGGACGAGTGCCGATGACGGCCACGTAGCCAGCTCGAGCCGCAGCCTACGGCCGAGTCGTGGCGTCATCAGAGCGAAAGCGGCAAGCGCCGCGAAGGGAAGAAGCCCGCCGCCACCGTTGCCGCCGCCGGCACTTGCCGTGCCGGTCGCAACCGCGGTGATCGAGGCGAGAAAATCGGAAAGCCCGGACAGCACCGTGCGGCCACCGTGGAGCGAGCCGCCGCGCGGAGAGGGCGCCGAAACGGTCGCGCTGCTGTGGGGCGGAGGTGGGATTGCCGACGCTTCCGCGTCGACCAAATCCGTGGAACGCGTCACCCAGACGATGGGCTGACCGTCGACATGCAGGGCCGACATTGCGCCGGTGGAGGCGGAGTGCGCCAACTGTTGAGCGGCGGGCGCGCTCTGGGTGATGAAGCTGTCAGAATCCGACGTCGCGCCGGGCGCGGCAGCGGTGATGGTCGCCGGGAACGTGGCGGTCTGCGTTGGCGCATCCGACATCGCCCGTGTGGGGCTCCCACCAACCCGGGACGCCTCGGAACCCGTCGAATTGAGTGAGGGGGAATTGAGTGAGGGGACTGCGCGCAGCACCGTTCGCGCGGGGCGGGACGCGGTCTCGACGACCGGCTTCGCAACGGTCTGCACGACCGGAACGACCGTCTCGACGACAGGCTTCACAACCGCCTGCGCCACCGGAACGACCGTCTCGACGACCGGCTTCACAACCGCCTGCGCCACCGGAACAACGGCCTCCGCGACCGGCTTCACAACCGCCTGCGCCACCGGAACAACGGCCTCCGCGACCGGCTTCACAACCGCCTGCGCCACCGGAACAACGGCCTCCGCGACCGGCTTCACAACCGCCTGCGCCACCGGAACAACGGCCTCCGCGACCGGCTTCACAACCGCCTGCGCCACCGGAACGACCGGCTTCGCAACCGTCTCCACGACCGGCGCAACCGTCTCTGCGACCGGCTTCACGACCGCCTGCGCCACCGGAGCAACGGCCTCCGCGACCGGCTTCGCAACCGCCTGCGCCACTGGAGCGACCGGCGCCGCGGGAGGAACCGCAGGCGTGACCGGCGGAGTGGACGAGGCTGCCTTGGCTGCGGTCTGGACCACTGGCGCAACCGGCGTCGTGACGGCTGCCGCCGGCGGAGTCGCTCCCGCGGGTGGAGTTGCTGCCGCGGGCGGAGTTGCTGTAGGGGCCGGCGCCGGGGTAATGGGCTTCACGGCCTGCGTCACCGAGCCCGTCAGTGCGCTCACCGGTGCAGCCGGCGGTGTTGCCGGGGCAGAAGGGGGAGACGCGGGCGGAGAGGGAAGGAGTGTCCCTGCCCGGACCGACTCGGAGAAGTAGAGACTCGCGAGAGCGACGGCCACACACAGGGCCAGCCTCATCAAGAATGGCTTGTAAACGACCATCTCGAGGTCCGGTACCCCCCGTTCGGGGTACTCAAACCTAGTGATTGTTAAGCGTGAAAATGGGGGCGCACGAGTTTTCACCGGCATCGCGTCACCTCGCGAGCGGAGTGCGCCCCGCACCGGATCAGCCCCCGCGTGATGGGCTCTGTTGGGTCCCGCGCCGACCGCGATAGGTCGATCGGGAAGCCGACGCGCGGACTCGAACCGCGGACCCCTTCATTACGAGTGAAGTGCTCTACCAGCTGAGCTACGTCGGCGCGGCCTGGATAGTAGCCGCTTCGGCTTGGCGAGAATACTCCGTTCCAGCCTCTCGCCACTGACGACGAGAGCGTTCGCGGCGAACCGCTAGTACCGCCGCCCGAGTGTTTCCGTTGCCGCGGAGAGGGGAATCCACAGGTGCAACCGGTCTCGGCGGACGAACGGAAAGGGTGCATCAGCACGAGCGCGTCGCCGATCGCTATCACGCTCCCGAATGACCCCGACAGGCTCTCGGAACTTCGCGCAACGATGAGACAGTGGTTGACCGAGATAGGCATCTCCGAGCGGGAGAGAGCCGCGATCCTCCTGGCGCTTCACGAGGCAGCGGCAAACGCGGTCGAACACGGGAACGCGGAGAAGTCCGTCGTGGTTCGCGCCCGCGCCGCCGAGGCTGCGGTCGTGATCGAGGTGCACGATCAGGGCGCCTGGAAACCGCGGCTGTCGGAGGACGAAGAACGGGGCCGAGGCCTGATGCTCATCTCAGGGCTGATGCACGAGGTGGAGATCACGAGCGACGATCGAGGAACGACCGTCCGGCTGGTTCACCGGCTCACCGGTGACGACGAGAGACCACACACCGCCCGGACGTAGGATCACTCCGGCTGAACGCCGGACGAGCGCCGAACGACGCTCAACCCTGCGATCGAGATCGCGTCGTCGAGCAACGCGTCGAGGTCGGCGGTGCGGCACCGTACGACCGAGCCAGGAGCCGGCAGGCCCTGGGCAAGCCTGGCCGAGAACACGTGGACCCGCTGGTTCGAATAGGCGGGGACGGCCCAGAAACTGCCGTGCTCCTCCCACATCGAGGCCGAGACGCCATACTCCTCCGCCACGCCTCGGATCGCCGCCTCGAGCGGCGACTCGCCGGGTTTGAGGCGCTCCTGCACGAGCTCCATGGTCTCGCTCGTCACCGCTTCACGCCGCTGGCGCACGAGCACGACCTCGTCTGCCTCCATCAACACGATGACGACCGAGGGCCCGCGATCGACCACGTCGCCCGAGCCTGGCTCGGCCCCTCGAAGATGCTCGTCCGTTCCCGCGCTCACGGCGAGGGTCATTCCTCAGCGTTGCAGCCGGCAAACGTCGGGCGGCGTCCAGCTACGACCGGTGAGCTCGTGAACGTTTACGGGTGGACGCCCGTGGCCACGCCGGCCGGCATCTCCAACGGGAACGTGATCCGCACCGTGAGGCCGGTGCCGCCGTCGCGGCCCTCGTTCACGACGGTCGCGGCGCCCCCGTGCGACTCGGCGATCGCAGCGATGATCGCGAGGCCGAGCCCGGCGCCACCGGCGTCACGCGAGCGTGATGCATCGCCCCGGTAGAAGCGCTCGAAGACGTGCTCGAGCTGCATCTCGGAGAGGCCCGGGCCCGTATCCGCCACCTCGACCACCGCATGGTCTCCGTTCCCCGCCACCCGCACCGTCGCAGCCGACCCAGACGGTGTATGAGCGCGGACGTTCGAGAGGACGTTGTCGAAGATCTGGCGCAGCCGCTCGCGGTCTCCGACGACCTCCACCGGCTCGACGGCGTCGAGCTCGAGCGGGCGCTCTGGCTCGAGTGTCCTCGCGGACTCCACTGCGTCGCGCGCGATGTCGCCGAGCTCGACGGGCTTGCGTTCGAGCGGCCGCCCCTGGTCGAGGCGGGCGAGCAGCAGCAGATCGTCGACGAGCAACCCCATCCGGTGCGATTCGCGCTGGATTCCGGTCATCGCGCGCTCGAGGTCGTCGGGCCGCTCGCGCGCGCCCCGGTCGAACAGCTCCGCGTACGCGCGCACCGCTGCGAGCGGGGTGCGCAGCTCATGCGACGCATCGGCCACGAAGCGGCGCAGCCGCTGCTCGGATGCGGTGCGTTCGTCGAATGCCTCCTCGATCTGGCCGAGCATCGTGTTCAACGCTCCCCCCAGCCGCCCGACCTCGGTGCGCGGATCGTCGTTCTCGATGCGCTGGGAGAGGTCGCCGCCGGCAATCGCGGCTGCCGTCGTCTCGATTCGACCGAGCGGACGCAGGCCGACCCGGACGAGCCAGAGACCGACCAGGAGGATCGCAGCGAGAACGGAGGCGGCGACGACGGCCTCGACGAGCAGCAGCTGGTGCAACGTGTCGTCGACCTCGTCGAGCGGCGCGGCGACGATCAGCGTCTGGCCGCCGCGGAGCCGCTCCAGCTGAACCCTGAAGCGTGTGCTACCGCTGGCCGCCGGCACCGTGAACGGGTCGGCTTCGGCGCTGCCACCAGTCGCGCGGTCGACCCGAAGGTTGGGCTGCGGCGGCGGCGTCTGACCGGGACGCACCCCGATCGGGGCCCAGCGCGCCTGTTGACCCGCTGCGGCGAGGCCGATGTAGACGCCGGGATTGGACGCTCCGAGGCCGCCGAGGTCGCCGGGGTCGAGGCGCCCCCGCTCATCGAGGGAGTGCGCCAGCGCACGCGCGTTCCCGGTCACCGTCCGGTCGACACGCTCCACGAGAAAGGAACGCAGCGACGCATAGGTCGCGGTGCCTGCCACGATCAGGCCGATCGCGGCGAGCGAGACGAGTACCGCCAGCAGGCGCGCCCGCAGCGACAACTAGGACTCGCGCAACGCGTAGCCGACGAGCCGCACCGTCTGGATCAGCGGCGGGCCGAGCGGATCGAGCTTCTTGCGCAGATAGCTGATGTACGTCTCCACCACGTTCGCGTCGCCCCCGAAGTCGTAGTGCCATACGTTGTCGAGGATCTGGCGCTTGGTCAGCACTCGTCGGGGGTTCAGCATCATGAAGCGCAGGAGCTCGAACTCGGTGCGCGTCAGCTCGATCGGCTGTTCGCCGCGCCAGACCTCGCGCGTCTCCTCGTCGAGCGTGAGATCGGCGAAGCGCATAGCGCCGTCCTCGTCGCCGTTCGTACGCCGCAGCACCGCCTGCACCCGGGCCACGATCTCGGCGAGGCTGAACGGCTTGGTCACGTAGTCGTCTGCGAGGGCGAGGCCGGCGACCTTGTCCTCCGTCGCGTCCTTTGCGGTCAGGAAGATCACGGGAACGCGGTGGTTTCCGTCCCGGAGACGGCGCGCAATGGCGAAACCATCGAGGTCGGGCAGCATCACGTCGAGCACGATCAGGTCGGGTCGGAACTCGTCGATTGCCAGCTCCGCAGCCCGTCCGGCCGCGACCTCCATCGTCTCGAAGCCCTCGTAGCGCAGGGCGGTCGCAACCGCATCCGTGATCGACGGCTCGTCGTCGACGACAAGGACGCGGGCGGCGCTCGAGCGGTGGTTGGTGGCCTCGGACATCGCCCGTAGAGTGCCATCCGATCCTGAGAGCTGCCTGAGAGATTGCTGTGGACGCGCCACACACGTCCCGCGGGGCACCTCGCCGCTCGATCAGGAGAATGCGCCCCGCAGCCGGACGAAGAGCGAATCGAGCCACAGTCCGGTGTTGACGTTGAACTCCTCGGCCGAGCGCCAAGACTGACGGACCAAGGCGGCCGCCCACTCGGGGCCGCGGCCCAGGTCGAGCGCGACGTCGGCGCGCAGCTCCGCCAGATGATCGGCATGCGTGACCGTGGCGTCGGCGCCACTTGCAACGACGACGAGATCGCGATACCACGCGGCCAGCTC
This sequence comes from uncultured Thermoleophilia bacterium, assembly GCA_963799905.1. Classification (GTDB taxonomy): domain Bacteria; phylum Actinomycetota; class Thermoleophilia; order Gaiellales; family Gaiellaceae; genus Gaiella. The sequence continues at coordinate 65,150 of CAWCYU010000001.1, read as the reverse complement.
CTCGAGCTGCGCGAGCAGCTCCTCCCGCTCGGCGCCACGCTGAACGCGCTTGACGCGCTGCTCGGCGTCGCGTGGCGTCAGATCGAGGCCTGCGACCACGAGCTCCTCGCGTTCTTTCGCGGCGGCGCCGCTGACCCCGGCGGCATCGACCAGAGCACGTGACGCCTCGGCCGACTCGAATCCGGGATCCAGGTACGCCCCCCGCGCCGCGGCGATCAGCACCGCCCGCCGATCGCGGACGGCCGGGTCGATCAGCCGCCGGGCGCGATCGAGACGGCCCCCCGCGACGCGCGCGATCGCCGTCGCCTCCGCCTCCTCGAGCTCGGCCGCGTGCTCGTCGAGCCACGCTCGCACGGCACGCTCGGAAAGACGCCGGAACGGCACGAGCTGGCAGCGAGACCGAACCGTCTCGGGGATCGGGCCGAGCTGGTCGGCGACGAGCACGATCGTGGCGTAGAGCGGAGGCTCCTCGAGGTCTTTCAGCAATGCGTCGGCCGCATCGTCGTTGAGCAGGTGGGCCGAGAGCAGGAGGTAGACCCGATTGTCGGCCTCGAACGGGCGCAGGTGCAGATCGTGGTGCAGCTCGCGGATCGCGTCGATCCGGATCATGTCTCCGAGCGGCTCGACCACGCGCAGATCCGGGTGGGTTCGGTCGACGACCCGGCGGGCGTCGCCGAGCTGCACTCCTGCGAACGCGAACGCGGCCGCGGTCTTGCCGACCCCCGCCGGCCCGTGGAAGAGGTACGCGTGAGCGTCCCCATCCCCGAGAGCGGCTGTCAACAGGCGCTTTGCCTCGTACTGCTCCGGCACCTCGGCAAACGGATCAGCGGCCGTCCCGCCCACCACCGACCGATCGTCGGGGACTGAAAAGCCGCCTATCACCGGCGCGCCTCGACCGCGGCCGCGATCCGCTCGGCCAGGTCCTGGGCCGGAAGCGTCCCGTCGAGCACGAGGTACCGGTCGGGGAAACGGGCGGCGAGCTGCCGATATGCCCCGGCGACGCGAGCATGGAAGCCGTCGTCCTCCCGTTCGATCCGGTCCCGCTCGAAGGCCATACGCGCCTCGGCGTCCTCCGAGCCGATCTCGAGCAGGATCGTCAGATCTGGCATCAACCCCTCGACGGCGGCGAGGTTGAGCTCGAGCACGCGCTCGAGCCCGAGACCCCGCGCGATTCCCTGATAGGCGACCGACGAGTCGACGTAGCGATCGCAGATCACCGTCACTCCTCGCGCGAGCGCGGGCCGGATCACCTGCTCCACGTGCTGGGCTCGCGAGGCTGCGTACAGCGCGGCCTCGGCCCACGGCGCGACGTCGCCTCCGTGGAGCACGAGGTTGCGGACTTCCTCTCCGAGCGGCGTGCCGCCCGGCTCGCGCGTCAGCACGACCTCGACTCCGTCGGCTTCGAGGCGGGCGCGGAGCAGTGTCGCCTGCGTCGTCTTGCCGGAGCCGTCAAGGCCCTCCAGAGTGATGAACATCGCCGGTAGATTACGGCGATGAGGGTCATCGTCACCGGCGGTGCCGGTTTCATCGGCCCCCACGTCGTCGACGCGCTGCTTGCGCGGGGTGACGAGGTGCACGTCGTCGACGACCTCTCGCACGGAACCAGGTCCAAGGTGCCTCAGAGCGCGACGCTGCACGTGCACGACGTTCGCGAGCCACTGGACGAGATCGTCCGCGGGACGGGCACCGAGGCGATCGTCCATCTCGCCGCCCAGGCGGACGTGAGGGTCTCGGTCGCCGAACCGGCCCTCGATGCCACGATCAACGTGCTCGGGACGGTGAACGTGCTCGAGGCCGCGCGGCTCGCGGGCGCGCGCGTCGTGTTCGCGTCGACCGGCGGGGCCATCTACGGCGAGTGTGCACGGCCGGCCCGCGAGGACGACCCGTGCCTGCCGCTGTCCCCCTACGGCGCAGCCAAGTTGGCGGGCGAAGGCTACCTCGGTGCGTTCGCGCGGCTGCACGGCATGCCGCACGTGGCGCTTCGATTCGGCAACGTCTACGGGCCCGGTCAGGATCCGCACGGTGAGGCCGGCGTGGTGGCGATCTTCCTCGGGAAGCTTCTCGAGCGAGGTGAATGCCGGATCTTCGGCGACGGGTCCCAGAGCCGCGACTACGTGTACGTGGGTGACGTGGCGCGGGCGACGATGCTGGCCCTCGAGAGCGAAGCCGGGGGTGTGTTGAACGTCGGCACCGGCATCCCGACGTCGGTGCTCGAGCTGTACGCCGCCTGTCGCGCCGTCGCCGGCTCGGACGCGACGCCGGTCCATGAGCCTGCGCGCGCGGGCGAGCTCGCGCGGAGCGTCCTCGACCCCGAGCATGCGGCGGCCGCGATCGGATTCCGCCCGGAGACGTCGCTCGCCGAAGGCCTCGCAGCGACCTGGCGGTCGTTGCAACCCAACCCCTGAGGCGCGCTTTTCGCCGTTCGGGCGCGGCCCACGCTCGTCCCAGCAGAGAAGGAGCACGCCGCCCTCGGGCGAACGTTCTGCCGTGGACGTCTCCTACCAGCACGACGATCGCTTGATCCGACCGTGGCGCACTGCAGCACTCGTCGCCTGCGCCGTCGCTGCGATCGAGCTGCTGATCCTCGTGGTCGTCGGAGGCGCGCTGATCGCAAAGCCGTCCACGGCAGGCACCACCCGCCCGACCGCCAAGCATCAGGCGGCGACGGCATCCACCGCTCGACGGGCCAAGGCGGTGGCCGCGGTCAAGAAGCAGCGCGCAGCGATCCCGGCTGCGCACCTCGCCCGCCGCAAGGTGTCGGTGCTCGTGCTCAACGGCAACGGGCGCCAGGGCGCCGCGGCGGCGACTGCGTCCCGTGTTTCCCGGCGCGGATACCGCATCGGTGGCGTTGCGAACGCGCCCAGCTCCGATTTCACCCGCAGTCTCGTCATGTACCGCCGGGGCTTCGAGGGAGAAGGCCGGCGCCTCGCACGCGATCTCGGAATTCGGATCGTCGGGCCGCTCGACGGCCTGCGCGTGTCACAGTTGCACGGCTCCCACGCGGTCGTCGTCGTCGGCGCCTAGCGCGAAGCACAGCGCCGTGCGAGGCTGCCCGGCGTGGGCGACGGCGCGACCGCCCGACTACCTTCCGCAGGCAGGATCGTCGGGATCGTTGACTGCGTCGCGGGCCTGGTCGAGCTCGCCGCCCGGAGGGAACAGGCTGCTCTTCGGGTCGAGGGTGTAGGCGGCGTTCAAGGCGACGTAGGCGCCGCACATGTCCCCCGCGATGTAGCGAAAGATGCCGAGCTCGTACCAGGTCGCAGGGTTCTGCGGCTGCAACCTCGTCGCCTGCTCGTAGAACGACTCCGCTGCACGCCTGTCACCGGCGAGCCCCGCGATCGTGGCCCGGGCGACGAGCGGCTCGGGCGAGAGTGGGTTCAGACGTTGAGCCCGGCGCGCAGAGGTCGCGGCAGCGGAGAAGTCGCCGGCGTCGGCTCGACGGATGGACTCGTCGACGAGCCGGGCCGCGAGCGTGGGTGAGGCGAGCACCCAGACCGCAGCGATCACGCCCAGGATCGCGCCGACCGGCACCAGCAGCCCCGTGGGCGCGGCGGCGGCCGGGCGGCCCGCGCCGAGCAGCGCCGCCGAGACGAGCGCCGTCGGCGCGGCCACGCCGAGAAAGTCGAGGTCGTAGTCGACGAGGGCATGGAGCCCGAACGCAAGCGGGAGCGCGAGGAGTGCTACTGCTGCGGCGCGCTCACCCTCGTCGAGCCGGCGGATCGAAGCGCGCATCCCGAGGACGAGACCGACGACCATGACGAGCCCGAACGCAAGCCCCGGCAGCCCGGTGTCGGCCAGCAGTTGCATCGGCGCGCTGTGTGGCTCGCTGACGTTCTGCGCATTGCTGCGGAACCGCTTGCGCGCGATCTCGAACGTGTGGGCGCCCGTGCCCCCGGCAGGGTGGGCTCGGAACACCTGCCAGGCCTCCCCCCACCAGACGGTGCGGTTGTTCGACTCGAGACTGCCGAGGTGCTCGGGGCCGTTCGTGACCTCGCCCGAGCTCGTCACCTGGTCGGCGGCCCAGGTGAGCGGATTACCGACTTTCGCCACGAGCCCGAGTACGCCGACGGCGACGAGCACCACGACCATCCCGGCGAGACCTCGTACGACCGCCCCCCGCCGGGTCGCGACAAGCCGGCCGACCGGAACGAGCAGGACGAGCGCGACGGCGGCGGCAGCGCCGGCCAGCGTCAGCACGCCGAAGACGGCACCGTCCGAAACACGATCGGCGCGGGAAGCCCCGTCCTCGACGAGCGCCGGACGCGTGAACGCCCACCCCACGACGACGAGTGCGGGGCCTGCTGCGAGCAGAACCAGCAACGCCGCCTCGACGCGACGCTCCGTCAACCTGAGCGAGAGGGCGATGACAATTACCCCGGCGATCACCCCCGAGCGCGACTGCGTCAGCAGGATCACCATCGTCGCCGCGTAGACGAGTGCCGCGCCGGCCGGACGACCGAACCGATCGTGGACCGACGTGGCGAGCCAGATGCCGAGGCCGAGCGCCGCGTCACCGAGCAGGGCGAGCGCGTTCCAGTACCCGATCGATCCCTTCAGCCGCGCGACGCGGCCCGCGTCGTCGGGGCCGAGCGCCGGGATCGCCTTCCCGAGCAGTGCCCAGACGAGCACCACACCCACCCCGGCGGAGAGAAGCAGTGCGAGCGTGCGCACCGGACGGCCGGGAAGGCAGGCAACCATCAGGCCGACGACGCCGAACGCGAGCAGGACGATGCCCTTGGCGAGGGAGTCCCATGAGCGGTCGCCGGCGATCGACCACCAGACGCTCAGGCCGGTCCACCCGACCAGGGCGAGCGCTCCCCCACCTGCCACGAGGCCGGGACGGTCGAGGCGGGGCAGCGCGGTGATACCCCGCCACCACCCCAAGACGACGAGGCCCGCTGCGACGACCGCAGCCGTCCCGAGAGACGCCGTCGAGCTCGTCCCGGAATCTCCGCCGGCGATGAGCGCCCAGCCCAGAAGCGCCCCGGCGACGACCAGCGCGGCTGCGGCAAGCCGAGACCGCATCGCGCGTGGCGCCGCGTCCATCGCGGGCCACGGTACCACCAGGACGCGTCGGTTCTCGGCAGTCAAGTCTTACAATTCGTTTACCCTGCGCTCACCGCCCTCTCAATGCCAGCCGGGAGACTTGCCACACTCCCGGGTACGGCCCTGCACGACCCGCACGAGCTCATCGTGGATCGATCTTCCTCCTCTCACCGGATCCTGCGCCTCGGCCTCGCGCTGATTGCGGTCGTGCTGCTCGCGGGCGTCTCGAGCAACGCTGCGTCGGCGAAGACGAAGTCGTGCGCCGACCAGGTGATCGCCGACTGGTACGACGACGGCCGCGTCGACAAGATCTACCCACTCGAGTGCTATCGGGCGGCGATCGCCAAGCTCCCCCCGACATCGTCGACTACTCCAATGCCAAGGAGGAGATCGGCCGCGCGCTGGCGTTCGCCAAGCAGGGGAAGCCCGATCCCGGTGGCGCCGATCCCACTCCACCGTCGACGCCGACCGGCACGAGCTCGACCGGCAAGGGCTCGACCGGCAAGGGCTCGACCGAGAAGAGCTCGACCGGCACGAGCCCGACCGACACGGCCCCGACGGGCACGGCCGACACGACTACGAACGACGCCGTCACGCAGACGACCGACACGTCGGGCCCGTCCTCGGTGCCCATCCCGCTACTCGTGCTCGGCGGGCTCGCCGTGCTCCTCCTCGCCGCCGGCTCGGCCGGGTATCTCCGCCGCCGCATGGGTGGCGACGGTGACGGCGACGGCACGCCGCCTGCCTCCGCATAGGCGACCGCGCCCGCTAGACTGAGGTGACGGGCTGGACTCGTACTTTTCCTGCAAATTGCGGGAAAAGTACGAGCTGTGGGCGCCGTCCGACCCACCTCCTAGCATCCCGGATCCCTCCCGGTGCTTCGAACGCGCGGGACGGAGGACATTTCCGATCTACGGACGGCCGGGAGGCAGGAATGGCAACCACCAAGGCAACACCAGCGGCACCAGTCTCACCCACTGCGACCGAGGACTACGTCAACACCGTGGCCGACGGCGCGGCGAGCGTCACTCCGCAGCGGTTCTTCACGATCCCCGGCCGCGACCCGTTCGACGAGATCGAATGGGAGTCGCGCCATGCGCTGATCCCGGGCAAGGACGGCCCGGCGTTCGATCAGAAGGACGTCGAGTTCCCGCGCTTCTGGTCGCAGACGGCAACGAACATCGTGGCGCAGAAGTACTTCCGCGGCCGCATGACCTCACCCGAGCGCGAGCGCTCGGTGAAGCAGATGATCGGCCGTGTCGTCGACACGATCGGCAGCTGGGGCCGCCAGGGCAGCTACTTCGCCACGGATGCAGAGGCCGACACGTTCGAGGCCGAGCTGAAGGCGATCCTGGTCAACCAGATCGCGTCCTTCAACTCGCCGGTGTGGTTCAACGTCGGGTTCGAGGAGAAGCCGCAGTGCTCCGCCTGCTTCATCCTCTCGATCGAAGACTCGATGGACTCGATTCTCGACTGGATCCGCCGGGAGGGCGTCATCTTCCGCGGCGGCTCGGGTTCGGGTCTCAACCTCTCGCGCCTGCGCTCTTCGCAGGAGCAGCTCTCGAAGGGCGGTTACGCGTCCGGGCCCGTCTCGTTCATGCGCGGCGCGGATGCTTCGGCGGGCACGATCAAGTCGGGCGGCAAGACGCGACGTGCGGCGAAGATGGTCGTGCTCGACATCGACCACCCGGATGTCGACGAGTTCATCTGGTGCAAGGCGAAGGAGGAGCGCAAGGCACGCGTGCTCGAGCAGGCGGGCTACGACATGTCGCTCGACTCGCCCGACTGGGGCTCGATCCAGTACCAGAACGCCAACAACTCGGTTCGCGTCACCGATGCGTTCATGGAGGCGGTCGTCGAGGGCAAGGAATGGAACCTCACGGCGCGCACCGACGGCTCCGTGATCCGCACGGTGGAGGCGCGTTCGCTGCTGAACGACATCGCAGAGGCGTCGTGGCAGTGTGCGGATCCGGGCGTGCAGTACGACACCACGATCAACCAGTGGCATACGAGCCCGAACACCGGCCGCATCAACGCGTCCAACCCGTGCTCGGAGTACATGCACATCGACGACTCGGCGTGCAACCTGTCGTCGCTGAACCTGATGAAGTTCCGCAAGGAGGACGGCGAATTCGACGTGCCGATGTTCGAGCACGCGGTCGACATGATGTTCCTCGCGCAGGAGATCATCGTCGGCTACTCGTCGTATCCCACGCCGGAGATCGGCCGCAACGCGCTCAGGTTCCGCCAGCTCGGGCTCGGGTATGCGAACCTCGGCGCCCTCCTGATGGCCCGCGGCCTGCCGTACGACTCCGACGAGGGTCGCGCGTACGCGGCGGCGATCACGGCGATCATGACCGGCCGCGCCTACCGCAAGTCGGCCGAGGTGGCGAAGCGGATGGGCCCGCACGCCGGGTACACCGAGAACGCGGCAGCGATGCTGGGTGTGATCTCCAAGCACCGAGCGGCAGTCGGGAACATCCAGCACACCGACTCCGTGCCGGCCGACATGCTGTCGGCCGCGCGCAAGACCTGGGACGACGCGCTCGACCTGGGAGAGGTGTCGGGCTTCCGGAATGCGCAGGCAACCGTGCTCGCCCCCACCGGCACGATCAGTTTCATGATGGATTGCGACACGACGGGCGTCGAGCCCGACTTCTCGCTCGTCAAGTCGAAGAAGCTCGTCGGCGGCGGCGAGCTCACGATCGTCAACAAGACGGTGCCGATGGCGCTCGGGGAGCTCGGCTACGCGACCCGCGAGGTCGAGGAGATCGTGGCGTTCATCGACGAGCGTGGCAGCGTGATCGGTGCGCCACACCTCAAGCACGAGCACTATCCCGTGTTCGACTGCGCGATCGGGGAGCGCGCGATCCACTACATGGGTCACGTGAAGATGATGGGCGCGGTGCAGCCGTTCATCTCCGGTGCGATCTCGAAGACGGTCAACCTGCCCGAGGAGACGTCGGTCGACGAGGTAGCGCAGCTCCTGGTCGAGGCCTGGCAGCTGGGCGTCAAGGCGATCGCGATCTACCGCGACAACTGCAAGGTGGCGCAGCCGCTCTCCGGCTCGAAGGACACATCGGAGGCGGGCATCATCGCCCAGATCCACGCGCTCGGCGGCGTGGTCGCAGCACCGAAGCGCCGCCGGCTGCCGGATGACCGCACCGAGGTCGGCCGTAAGTTCAAGGTCGGGGAGTACGAGGGCTACATTCACGTCGGCCTGTTCGAGGACGGGACGCCGGGCGACATCTTCGTGGACATCGCGAAGGAGGGCACGACGCTCGCCGGGCTGATGAACTCGTTCATGATCTCCGTCTCGCTCGGCCTCCAGTACGGGGTGCCGCTCGAGGTGTACGTCTCCAAGTTCAGCCACATGCGCTTCGAGCCGAGCGGGTTGACGAACGACGCCGACATCCGGGTCGCGAAGTCGATCGTCGACTACATCTTCCGCTGGATGGGAAAGAAGTTCCTCACCGCCGACCAGCAGGAAGAAGCCGGCATCCTGACGCCCGAGGTGAAGGCACGCCTCGCAGCGGCCTACGCCGCCGGCGAGGCCGCCGCTCCAACCGCGGTGGAGGCCGCTCCGCCGGGCCAGACGGCCCTCTTCAACAGCTGGGAGGATGCGGTCGAGTGCTCCCGCTGCGGCGGACGCATGGTCAGGACAGGCAGTTGCTACACCTGCCGCGACTGCGGCACCAACACCGGCTGCAGCTGACCCGACCAACCTGGTTGCGCGCATCGCGAGGTCGGCGATGCGCGCAACCTCGTTCTGTGTCGGGCATCGGTGTGTCCGAGGCCGGCGAGGTCGCGGGCCTGTCGGTTACCCGCTTCGGAGTTGTCAGGCGACTGGCGGCGGGATTCCCTCGAGGCTGATCGACAGGTCCGGATCCCAGCGGCACACCGCACAGGCGTGCGCGACCGCCGAGCGGGCGAACTCGAGCGCGTACTCGTGCGGGTCCGGGCGGGCCCGGATGTCGTCCCAGTCGAGGATGTACTCCCCCAGCGTGGCGTCCCAGCGCGCCGCCGACGGCGCCAGCGTGGCGGCCGCGAACCCCTCCGGCGCCGGGTACGCATAGGCGAAGAAGGCGGCGTTCGGGTAACGGGCATCGCCGGGCCACCAGCCGACCTCGATCTGCTCGGCGTCCCCGGCGTTGCGGGTGATGAAGTCCGCCTCCGGCGGCTCGACCGGGCGGCCGGAGAAGAGGCTCACAGCGAGGTCGAACGAGCCCCACCAGGCGTTCACAGGGGTCGAGCGTCCACGGTAGGGGGCGCGGAGTGCCGTGAGGACGAGCGCTGCCCGCGTCGCGGCCGCGAAATACACCGTCACCTGGTCGGGGTCGTACGTTGCGTGCGCTTCGTCCTCGTCGAGCGGCGTCGTCCAGGTCGTCTCCTGCGGCGTGGGATTGATCTCGACCGGCCCGCCGAGCCGGCGCAGGGCGGCCAGCATCTCGACGGTGACCTCTGCGACCGACCGGTTCGGCGTGAGCGGTACGCGTTCGGCACGCCCGTCGCTGTGCTCGGCGATCGCCTCGTGAAGCCGTAGGTCGAGGGCCACCACGATCGCCCCCGACCCGTCGGGCGCGGGCAGCGGGAGCGTCTCCCACCCACGCGCGGTGAGGCGAAGTGCGGCATGTTGGAGCTGGGGCTCGGGCGGCGCCAGCGCGACGGCCACCTTGCCCAGGACCTGCGTGTGCGCATGGAGCGTCTCACAGGTCGCAGACCACGGCTCATACGGAAGCGCAGGCCATGTCGACGGCATGCAGGCACGGTACATCGCGTTCGACCCCACGGAGCGTCCTCTCGCGCGCAAACGGCGTAGGATCCCGACGTGGCGGCGGATCCCGGAACGGTCGCAGCCCTGTCGCCGTCCGGCGAGCGGACGATCCGCGCTGCCGAGGTGGTCGGGGCCCTGTCGCTCGCGACCGATCTGGGCACCGGTCAGCCGCTCGAGCACGCATTGCGCAGCGCCGTGCTCGCAGTGCAGCTCGGCGAGCTCGCCGGAGCGTCCGAAAACGAGCTCGCCGACACCTACTACGTCGCGCTGCTCCACGCCTCCGGGTGCACGTCCAACGGGCACGAGGCAGCGCAGGTGTACGACGACGACATCGCGTACAGAGCCGCCTTCTTTCTCATCGACACCACCAACCCCGCTGAGGTGCTTGCGTTCTACCGGGCCACTATCGGGGTGGGCCGCCCGCCGGAGGTTCGCGACGCGCTCGTCGAGGAAGCGATCGCGAACGCAGGCCCGCGGGCCCGTGAGGGGTTCGCGACGATGTGCGAGGTGGCGCAGCGGTTCGCGGGTTGGCTCGACCTCGGCTCGGACGTCCAGGCAGCGCTCGAATACGTCTTCGCGCGCTGGGACGGCCGTGGGTTTCCGAACATCAGCGGCGACGAGATCCCCTTGCCGATGCGTCTGCTGCACGTGGCGAGGGACATCTCCCTCTTCCTCTCGGCCGCGGGGCCGGACGAGGCACGGGCCGTGATCGAGCGTCGTTCGGGTGCCGCCTACGACCCTCGGCTCGCTGAGCTCGCCGTGCGGCACTTCGCCGACCTCCTCGACAGCCTGGACGAGACACGCATGTGGGAGCAGGCACTGGCGACGGAGCCGTTGCCGCACGTTCGGCTCGCCGGCGAGCGGGTCGACGCCGGCTTCACGGCCATTGCGGCCCTCGCAGGTCTGAAGTCGCCGTGGTTCCGCGAGCACTCGACGGCAGTGGCAGAGCTCGCGGAGGCTGCAGCCTGGCGCCTGGGCTTGCCGACGGCTTCCGTGACGCTCGTGCGTCGCGCCGCCCTCGTGAGCGACCTCGGTCGTGTGGGCGTGTCGAACGCGATCTGGGAGAAGCCTGGGCCGCTCGGCTTCGGAGACTGGGAACGCGTGCGGCTCCATCCTCACTTCTCGGAGAGAGCCTTCGCCCAGTCGCCCACGCTTGCGCCGATCGGAGCCCTGTCCGGCTCACACCACGAGCGGCTCGACGGCTCCGGCTATCACCGGGGCGCGCACGGCTCGGCACTCGATCGGCCGGCCCGCATTCTCGCAGCCGCCGACTGCTATTGCGCCATGCGCGAAGCGCGGCCCTACAGGCCGGCTCTCGGCGCCGAGGCCGCCGAGGTCGAGTTGCTGAGGGAAGCCGACGAGGGTCGGCTCGACCGGGAAGTCGTCGACGCGGTGCTGGCGGCGGCCGGCCACCGTGTGCCGCAGCGACCGCGGGAGTTGCCGGCAGGGCTGACCGAGCGCGAGCTGGAGGTGCTGCTCGTGCTCGTACGCGGCGAGTCGAACCAGGAGATCGCCGCTGACCTCGGCATCTCGGCCAAGACCGTCGGCCATCACGTCCAGCACGTCTACCAGAAGGCCGGTGTTCGCAGCCGGGCGGCGGCAACGCTGTGGGCGTTCGAGCACGATCTCGTGCGCACGGCATAGGGCGTTCGCCCGATGCGGCCCGAACGCCCGGGGGAGCACACTCCCACTCACCAGCGGCGTCGAACGGCGGCGCCCGAAGAACGGAGAGGAGAAAGAGATGCTCCTGGCAACGACCAAGGTCGAGGACTTCGACCGCTTCGTGGAGATCTTCTCGACCAAAGGCGCCGAGAAGCGGAAGCAACACGGCTCCAAGGGCTCGACCGTCTTTCGCGATCCCAGCGAGGAAGACCGCGTCTGGGTGATCTTCGACTGGGACGGAGAGGGCTGGCAGCGCTTCGCCTCCGACCCGGACGTCCCGGCGATCATGCAAGAGGCCGGCCACAAGGGCCGGCCGCAGGTGGCGGAGCTCGGCGGCCGGTACGAGGCCTAGACGTCGACCCATGCGGAACGTCGAAGCAGACCGTTCGACCTCGAAGCTGCCGCGCGCGAGGCCCTCTCCTACAGGGCATCGCGCGCGGCAGCGACCCCGCAACCTGCCGGTCGGACTGACCGAGCGCGAGCTGGAGGTTCTGCTCGTGCTCGTGCGCGGCGGGTCCAACCAGGAGATCGCCGAGCACCTCGGCATCTCAGCCAAGACCGTCGGGCATCACGTCCAGCACGTGTACAGGAAGGCCGGGGTCCACAGCCGCGCCGCGGCAACGCTCTGGGCTTTCGAGCACGGGCTCGTGCGCACCCGATCCGGCCGTCATGTGGCATAACGCATGTCGACGCGTGCCAGGCTACGCACCCTTCGCCGATCGCCGCGCGTAAAGGTTCGATGAGGAAGCCCAACCATGCTTCACCTCGACCGTCTCTCTCACCATGGGCGACGAGCGGGAAACCACCAGGGGAGAGGTCGTCTACCTGCTCGCCGAGCTCCGCTCCGAGGAGCGCGGGCGCGTGCACGAGATCGGCTCGCAGGCCAGAGTGCTCGGAGCCCAGGGCGATCGGGTGACGCTCGCCGTCGGCCGCGGCACCCACGAGGAGATCGTCCTGTGCCCCGCGGATCTCGTCGGGCGACGGCGTCGCATCGTGGGATCCTGCCGTCCCACCCTGCGCGCTACCGCCTGACGCTCGCCGCTCGGGCTCAGCCCGGTTCGATCCCCTTCGCCCGCAGCTCGGCGAGGGCGCGCTCGCTCTTCCCGAGCTCGAGACCCATCGCCTCCAACACGGCCGCCGTCTTCGTGAACTGCACCTCGTCGTACTGCACGATCTGGACGAGATTGCCCCAGGGATCGCGGAAGTCGAGCCCCCGGCCGGGCAGGATCTCGGCAGCAGTCGCCACGAGGGCCCGGCGTACCGCCTCCTTGTCGTCGACGACGAGCCCGAAGTGGCGATTGGTGTCCGCCTCCTGCGTGCGCCCGTGTGAGAGAGCGACGAACTGGTCACCCATGTCGACGAACGCCATCCCGCCCGACCGGCCGCGCAGCGTCAGCTCGAACACGGAGCCGTAGAACGCAAGCGCTTCCTCGATATCCCCGACCTCGAGCGCGACGTGGTTGATCCCGACGAGGCGCCCTCTTTCCACGCACGTCACGGTAGAGCCTCGCAGCAGTTGGAGGCAAGCGGCGCCAGGAGATGTCCTGGTAGACTTGGTTGTGCACTCAACTATCTTGGATGTGAACTGGATGGAGCTCGGTCTCTATACCTTCGCGGAGCTCACGCCCGACCCCGCTACAGGGCGGACGATCTCGCCTGCGCTTCGGCTCCGAAACCTGATCGAGGAGGCGGCGCTCGCGGACGAGGTCGAGCTCGACGTCTTCGCGGTCGGAGAGCACCACCGGCCCGACTTCGCCGTCTCCGCTCCGGCCATCGCTCTCGCGGCCGCCGCCGAGCGCACCAGCAGGATCAGGCTCTCGAGTGCCGTCAGCGTGCTCAGCTCGGACGATCCAGTGCGCGTGTTCCAGCAATTCTCCACCCTCGACCTCCTCTCGGGCGGACGGGCGGAGATCATGGCCGGCCGAGGCTCGTTCATCGAGTCGTTCCCGCTGTTCGGCTACGACCTCGCCGACTACGACGAGCTGTTCGCCGAGAAGCTCGAGCTCCTGCTGCGCGTGCGCGCCGGTGAGCGCGTCACGTGGGGCGGCCGTCACCGCGCGCCCCTGGATGACATCGGTGTCTATCCCCGCCCGTTCCAGGATCTCTTGCCCGTGTGGGTCGCCGTCGGTGGTAACCCCGCCTCCGCCGCGCGCGCGGGCGCGCTCGGCCTGCCGATGGCCCTGGCGATCATCGGCGGGATGCCGGAGCGGTTCGCACCCTTCGCCGAGATCCACCGCCGCGCCGCGCACGAGGCCGGCCAGGTGATCCCGGCGCTCAGCATCAACTCCCACGGTTTCATCGCCGACACCTCGCAGGAGGCGGCTGACGTCGCCTGGCCTCCATTCGAGGCGATGATGACCAAGATCGGCAAGGAGCGCGGCTGGCCGCCGATGACGCGCGAGCAGTTCGACGCCTCTCGCTCGCTTCGCGGCGCGAACTTCGTCGGCAGCCCGGCGGAGGTGGTCGAGAAGATCCTCTTCCAACACGAGATCTTCGGTCACGAGCGCTTCTTGCTGCAGCTGACCGTCGGGAGCGTCGATCACATGAGGACGATGCGCGCGATCGAGCTCTTCGGCACCGAGGTTGCGCCTGCCGTGCGCAGCGAGCTCGCGCCGCGGGCGAAGCCGGAGCGGACGAAGGTCAGCGACGGCGTGGCTCGGATCACGACGACCTGACTCGACCGGTCGTACACTCGCCGCATGCGCGAGCACGATCTCGAGCTGCTCGAGCTCCCCGCAGTCCTGGGTCGTCTCGCAGCAGCCACCGACAGCGAGCCGGGAGCCGCGTTCGCCCACGCCCTTCGTCCCTCGGGCGACGAACGGGAGGTCCTGCTGCGCCAGCAGAGGACGGCGGAGGCGATTGCGCTCCTCGACGAGGCAGCGGAGCCGGAGCTCGGTGACGTCGCAGACGTTCGCGACGAGGCGGCACTCGCGGAACGCGGAAGTGCGCTCGACACCCGGGCGCTGATCCGAGTCGCGCACACGATCAGTGCAGGTGTCGCGGCCCGACGGGTGGTCACGGACCGCAGTGATCTTCCGGCGCTGAACGACCTCACTGCCAGGATCGAGCTGTCGCTCGTCTCGGTCGCCGACGAGATCGCCCGGGCGGTCGAGGAGGACGGATCCGATCTGCGGGACACCGCCTCACCCGATCTCCGTCGCCTCCGCCGCGAGCTCCGCGAAGGCCGGGGCAAGCTCGCCGAGCGACTTCGCAAGATCGCGCGCGACCCCGCACTCGCGGAGCACCTACAGGACGACTTCGTGACGGAGCGTGCCGGCCGGCCGGTGCTGGCCTTGAAAGCGTCTGCCCGTGGACGCGTGCCAGGCATCGTGCACGACTCCTCAGGATCGGGCCAGACGCTGTTCATCGAGCCGCTCGCAGCGGTCGACGACTCCAACCGGCTGCGGGAGGCGGAGGTCGCCGAGCGCGACGAGGTCGTGCGGATCCTGCGCAACTTGTCGTCGCTGGCCGGGGCTCATGCCGAGGCTCTCGCGGCGCTCGTCGACGCGGCGGGCGAGCTCGATCTCGTCGTCGCCTGCGGGAAGCTGTCGCGCGGGTGGAAGGGCGCACGGGTCACCCGCAGCCTCGATGTCGTCCTGCGCAAGGCGCGGCATCCTCTGCTCGACCGGGCAGCCGCCGTGCCCATCGACCTGGAGCTCGGCGGTCTCCGAGCACTCGTGATCAGCGGCCCGAACACGGGTGGCAAGACCGTGGCATTGAAGACGCTCGGCCTGGCGGCAGTGCTTCACCAGTGCGGGATTCGCCCTCCGGCAGACGAAGTGTCCCTGCCGGTGTTCGACGAGATCCTCTCCGACATCGGAGACGAGCAATCGATCGCAATGAGCCTGTCGACGTTCTCGGCTCACCTCCACAACCTGCTCGGGATTCTCGAGACGGCCACCGAGCGCTCGCTCGTGCTGCTCGACGAGCTCGCGGCCGGGACGACCCCGTGGAAGGAGCAGCGCTCGCGCAGGCGCTGCTCGGCCGGCTCGCCGGTCAGGCGCGGCTGACGGTGACGACGAGCCACTACGCGGAGCTCAAGGAGTGGGCGAGCGCCACCGAAGGCGCTGCAAACGCCGCGACGGCAATCGATCCGGAGAGCCACGCACCCCTCTACGCGGTCAGTCTCGGCCGCCCCGGCACGTCACATGCGCTCCGCACCGCCGAGCGCCTCGGCCTTCCGGGTCCGATCGTCGCTGCCGCCCGGGACCTCGTTGCCCCTGAGCGGCTCCGGGTCGCCGAGCTCGTGGCCGAAGCCGAATCGGCTGCCCTCGAGGCCCAGTCGGCTCGGGCAGCGGCCGCCGCTGAGCAAGAACACGCGGCCGAGGCCCGTCTCGCCGCAGAACGCGCCGAGGCGCTCCTGCAGGACGAGATAGAGCGTGTCCGGTCGTCCGCCGCTGCTGAGCGGCAGCTGGCTCTGGAACAGGCAGAGGCGGAACTGGCGGGCGTTCGCGCCGAGCTCGAGGAGCTACGGGCCGAGATCCGGCGCGCCCGCCGGCTCGAGCGTGAGCGAGGGCGGGCAACGACACCGGCCGCGCAGAGAAAGGAGCAGGAGCGGGATCGCAGGCTCGGCGAAGCATCGGAGCGCGCGAGTCGCGCCGAGCGGGCGCTCGCACGGTTCGACGAGCCGCTTCCGCTGACGGCACCTCTCGCGGCCGGCGACCCGGTGGTCGCAGCCTCGCTGGGCGTCCGCGGCACGATCGCAGAGATCGCGGGTGACGAAGCGACCGTGATCGGGAGCGGTGGTCTCAGGGTGCGGGTCCCGCTCGCCCGGCTGCAGCCCGACCGGCACGCGCAGCCGAACGAACGTGCGGAGCCGGCAGTCACCGTCAGGGCGATGATCCAGAACGATCTGCCCGACGAGATCGACCTTCGCGGACGCACGGCACAGGAGGCGCGCGAGCAGGTGCGAGACCTGATCGACGCGGCCGCGCTCGCCGGCCGGGTCGAGGTGCGCGTCATCCACGGCCGCGGCACCGGGGCGGTACGCAAGGCGGTTCGCGACGAGCTCTCACGCCACCCGCTCGTCGACGGGCAGGTGGCAGACTCCTCCGACGGCGCCACCGTCGTCCGCCTCGGCGGGAACGATCCCCCCTCGGCGCCGTATCCCTAGGCCGTGGTGGTCTCGTCCGCGCCGGCCCGCGCGAGCAGCGCTCCGAGGGCCTCCAGCTCTTCCCGTGACCACAGCCGGCGAAGGGCCGCACCGGCGGCCTCCTCCGCCGTGGAACCGGCCTCGCCGGCGACCTCGGCCCCACGTGGTGTGAGCACGACCAGCGCGAGGCGGGCGTCGGTCGGATTCGATTCACGCGTGACGAGACCGATGCGCTCCAGCGGAGCGAGTTGCCGGGCGATTCCGGATGTCGTCACCGCAAGGCGGTGAGCCAGCTCGACGCGCCGGAGCTTCTGCCCGGGTGCACGCTGCAGCTCGAGCAGCACTGCGAGGTCGTTGAGACCGAGGCCGTGATGGCTCCCGAGCGGGTGGTCGACGTCCCGCAGCACGAGCGTGCGGGCGCGCGCCAGGTCGAGAACGAGTTTCAAGTTCGTTGACATGTCGTCATTCTATCATTGATCCATCGTCTTACGTGCCACGGCGCCTGACGAGCGCTCGTCCTTCGGCGACTCCGGCGTGACCTCTCCTGCTCCACGTACTCTTAAGGGTTCGTGTCCGCACCCGAACCGATCGAGACCGACCTCATTCCCGAGCGCGCGACGCTCGAGATCCTGTGGGAACAAGATGTCAGCGCGACGGTGCTGGTACGCGACACCGACGGATCGCTGTCGGCGACGGGACTCGAGCTCGGGCTTCCGGCAGTCTCCGATCGGACCGTGCTCGGGCACGCCACCGCGGCGCGCCGCGTCGGTCTCGAGGAGCTGATCCGTCTCGCCGCTGATCCGCCGACCGAGCTCGCTCTGGGCGGTTCTGCGCGGGCGACGTTCGCTGTCATCGACCTGGCGGCACGATCGGTCACGGAAGGGTTGCTCCACCCGCAATTGCAGCACGGGGGACGCAACTGGCTCGCCTACTGGGGCGCCACTATCGACGAAGGGGTGCAGGAGGCATTGGACACGATCGCTGCTGCTCTGCCTGCTGCATGTGTCGACGCGTTCGACGGTGATCGGGACGCACTCGTCCAGGATCTCTACGCGTGTGCCGTCGATCAGACGGCGCGCGACCGCCTCCGAGCTGCGGGGGTGCGGCTCGGCAACCGCCTCGCGCGGAGCCGGCCGAGCGCTCCGGAGCTCTTCCTCGACGGCCTCACCTCGTCCGAGCCGGAGCTCCCGCCGCACGCGGGTCTTGGAGCCCTCGAACGGCGGCTCACCGACTGGGTCGATCGTGGCCTCGAGCGCCGCTCGAGTGCGCCGTGGCTCCTCAGCCTCCGGTTGGACGAACGCGGTGACGAAGCGCTCGACGGGTCGTCCGTCGTTCTCGAGCTCTGGCTGCAGGCTGCTGACGATCCGACCCTCGCGCTTCCGACCTCGATGCTTCACAACGGCAATGACGCCGTCTTCGGCTTCCTCCGGTCGGCCGATCCGAGGATCGCCGTCCACCGTCAGATCGGCCTGATCGAGCCCGTCCTCGCCGACGGCGGTCTCGCGTTCGATCCCGCGGAGCCCACCACGATCGAGCTCGACGACGACGGTGTCCGTTTCGTGCTTCGCGAAGCGATCCCTCGACTCGAGGAGATCGGCGTGCCTGTGTTGTTGCCGCGCAACTGGGTCACCTCTTCGCCTCGCCTCCGCGTCAATCTCACCGCCACGAGCACCGCTGCGCGCTCGAGCGGGCTGCTGACGAGCGACAACCTGGCCCGCTTCGACTGGCAGCTCGCGATCGGCGACACAACGCTCACGGAAGAGGAGCTCGCGGAGCTCGCCGCGGCCAAAGAGCCTCTGATCCGGGTGCGCGGCCGCTGGCATGCGCTGCGTCGATCCGAGGTCGAGCGGGCGCTCCTCTTCCTCGACCGGCGCCGCGAAGGATCTGTCGTCGATCTCGTCCGGGCCGTCTCGGGCATCGAGGTCGAGGATGCCGGGCTCGAGCTCGGGGAGGTGGTCCTGGACGAATCGCTCGGGAAGCTGCTCGACGGGGGAGGCGACCGCCATTTCAACCCGCTCGGAACTCCGACGGCGATGACCCATCCGCTGTTCCCGTTCCAGGAGCGGGGTCACGGCTGGTTGCGCCTGCTGGGCGACCTCGGGATCGGTGCCATCCTGGCCGACGACATGGGCCTCGGGAAGACGGTGCAGGCGATCGCGATGCTGGCCTCGGAGCGCGAGCAGTTCGGCGCCGATGCCTTCGGCCCCACGCTCGTCGTGTGCCCGATGAGCGTCACCCGCCAGTGGGCCCGCGAGGCCGAACGTTTCGCTCCATCGCTGCGGGTTCACGTCCATCACGGCGGCGAGCGGCTGACCGGAATCGAGCTCGCGCGCGTCGCCGACGCGAGCGACGTCGTGATCACCTCGTACGACATCGCCACCCGCGATGTCGATGCGCTCGCGGCGGTCGCGTGGGACCGGCTCGTTCTCGACGAGGCCCAGGACGTGAAGAACCCCGCCACCAAGCGGGCGCGCGCACTGAGGCGACTGCGCGCGCGGCGCATGCTCGCGATGACCGGGACGCCGATCGAGAACCGGCTGGACGAGCTTTGGGCGATCATGGACATCGTCAATCCTGGCCTGCTCGGCTCGCGCGAACGCTTCCAGCGGACATTCGCGCGCCCGATCGAAGGGCATTCCGACACGCGTGCTCTGGAACGCCTGCGAGCGATGGTGCAGCCGTTCATCCTGCGGCGTGCGAAGGACGACCCCGAGGTCGAGCTCGAGCTGCCGACGATCACCGTCACGAAGGAGTACTGCCGGCTCACGCTGGAGCAGGCCAGCCTCTACCGGGCGACCGTCGATCGCTGGATGCCGCGGATCGAGGAGCACGGACGCAGCTTCGGCCGGCGCGGCGCAGTGCTCGCGATGCTGAGCCAGCTGAAGCAGGTCTGCAATCACCCCGAGATGCTCCTTCCGACCGGTCGCCCGCTCGACGGGCGCTCGGGCAAGCTCGAACGCCTCATCGAGCTGCTCGAGGCGATGCCGAGCGACGACAAGGCGCTCGTCTTCACGCAGTACCCTGGCTTCGACCGGCTCGTGCCACATCTACGTGAGCGTCTCGGACGCGAGGTCGGGTTCTTCCACGGCGGCCTCCCGGCGCGCCAGCGCGACGAGCTCGTCGCCTCGTTCGCATCGCCCGAGGGGCCTTCGATTCTCGTCATCTCGATCCGTGCGGGCGGCCGTGGGCTCAATCTCCCGGCCGCGAACCACGTGTTCCACTTCGACCGCTGGTGGAACCCCGCCGTCGAGCAGCAGGCAACCGACCGCGCCTACCGCTTCGGACAGCGCAAGGACGTGTTCGTCCACAGCCTCATCTGCACGGCGACGCTCGAGGAGCGGATCGACGAGCTCCTCGACTCGAAGCGGGAACTGGCCGAGAAAGTCGTGGCCGGCCGGGCCGACGACTGGCTCGGGGAGCTCGACCTCGACGCGATCCGCGCGGCCGTGTCCCTCTCGCCGACCGCGGTCGAGGAGGCGGCGTGACCTTGCTCGCCGACGGCCGGCCCCTCTTCGCCGACGGCGACGGTGAGCGCATCGGACGGGGCCCGTGGGCACGCTGGCTCGCCACGTCCATCGTCCCCGACGAGAGCTCTCCGCGTGCCGAGCGGGGGCGGGTGCTCGCCCGCACCGGGCACGTCCACTCCGTCTCGATCGCCAAGGGTGAGATCACAGCCCGCGTGATCGGCTCGGGGAACGCGGACTACCGGGTCGGGATCGCCGCCGATCCGGTCGCGCCACGCGTCTGGGCAGCGGTGATCGGCGCGCCACGCGCTCGCACGCTCTTCGAGGCAGCGGCGTCCGGGCGGGAGCAGTCGCTCCAGCTCGAGCACGTGATGACCGTCGACTGGGACGAGCCGTTGATTCCTCCGACACGATCCGTACGACGTACCTGCACGTGCCCTGACGCCGACCGGAACGGTGTCTGCAAGCACGTGATCGCGGTCGCGTACGTCGTCGCCGATGCGATCGATCGCGACCCCTCGATCCTGCTCGAGTGGCGAGGATGCACGAACGACGTGGACGATGCCCCGGCTCCGGCCGAGACGCCGGCGGTCGGAGATCCGTGGGCCGTGGGGTCACTTCCGACGCTCGCCGCGGCGAGGGCACTTCCTGTCGGCTCCGTGCTCAAGCGGCTCGGCGCGACCGGCCTCGTCGTAGACGGCGTCGACCTTCGGGACGCTCTCGAGCCCGCCTACGCGGCGTTCGCGGCGCAGCGGGAGTAGCGCCCACGGCCGGTGAGGGGCGCGCCCCTCACCGGCCCTTTTTCACACGCCTAGGCGAGCGCTAGCGCGGAGGATGCCGCGCCCGCGGACGACGAACTGCCGGCCGCCGGCGCGATCCCGGGTTCGAGGCCGAAGCCGAGTCCGTGCCCACCGTGCCCTGGGCCGCCGTGCCGGCCCGGCTCGCCGGCGCCGAAGCCCGGGAAGGTGGCCGCATCGATCTGCGCCTTCAGCTCGGTCGCGTACTTCTCGGTGATGTTGCCGGCCGCGAGCGCCGCGTCGACCCGAGCTTTGGCACCGGCCTTCTGGGCGTCGCTGTAGGCGGTGTTCAGCTTCGCCTCGGTCGTGCCGAGCCGCTCCGCGACACCGGCGGCGGTTGCGATTCTCATCGCCGGGAGGGTGCCATCGGCCAGCGCCGCCTTCAGCGTCTCCGCCTCGGCGGAGGTGATCTCCTTCGCCGCCAATGCCGCGTCGATTCGTGCTGTCGCGGCTGACGCGATCGCGGCGTTGAGCTTGGCAGTGGTCGTGCCGAGGCTCTTGGCGATCGACGTGTCGGCGCTTGCCTTGGCCGAGAGGCGCGAGGCCTCCTGCTTCAGGTCGCTTCCACCGGTTGCCGCGATCGCGGTGCCGACGCCGACCATCAGGGCGAACGCCGTCACCGTCGCGAGCAGCATGCGTGCCTTGGTGAGTCTCATCTTCTTCGTCTCCTTTCGGGAGAGTTCGAGGTGAGACCCATCGAAGCGCCCGGCCCTGGGACCGACCTGTGGCCCGTCTAGGAGGTTCGTACGAGTGTCGACGAGCCCGAAGCGGAGCGCACCGTCCGGTCTCAGCCCATCCCGAGGATGTTGACGGCACGGGCGGCGACGATCAGGACCGTGACGGCAGCGATCAGCGCCTCGAAGCCCATGAAGAGCTTGGCGCGGTGGGTCAGCGGCATCGCGTCGGTCGGGCTGAAGGCGATCGAGTTCGTCACCGCGACATAGAGGTAGTCGTTCAGCCGCGGCGCCCACTGCGGGCTCGCCAGCGCCGGATTCTCGTCCTGCGGGAACTGGAAGTCCGGAGTGCCGCGGCTCTCCCCGAGCGCTCGCCGCACGGGGCCTCCGGCGTCGAGCTCCCAGAAGACGAGGCCGAACGTGACGACGTTGACGAACAGGACGACGCCCGCACTCGCGAGCAGCTGGTCGCCGCGCAGATCCTTGTGGCCGGCGAGCAGCGACCCCAGAACGAGCGCGATCCCGACGAGGTTCGCCGTCGCGAGCAGGCCGAGCAGGACGACCGCGCCTTTCCGCCGGTGCTCACTGCTGATCCCGAGACGTCCAAGCCCGAGCAGGAATACCGCCGCCAGCGCGACCGCGGGCAGCGTGAGCACGATCCATACCCACCAGTCCCCGTCCGCGTAGAGCCTCCAGCCCTGCCAGGCGCTCATGGCGGCCAGCAACCCGTTCGCGGCGACTGCGAGGATCACGACCGGTGCCGCCTCCCGCCGCGCGTCACGCTGCGCCTCCTCGAACCGATCGTCGCTCACCGCTGACCGTTCGCCGCCGTACGCCTCACACCTACAGGGAGAGGTTCGCTAGCGTCGATCGTGATGTCCCAGGGACACGGGTACTCCGGCACGCCGCTGCCACGGAAGCTCGGCATCCGGGAGGCCGAGGTCGTCTGTGTCGTCGGCGACCCCGGTCACGCGACCGAGCTGATCGCCCCGCTCCCAGAGGGCGCTACATTCGGCGACCAACCGGCCTCCGCGCAGGTGGTGGTGCTCTTCGTCACGGAGCGACGGGCGCTACGGGCGCAGCTCGGCCGGCTGGCGCGCGACATCTTCCCAGACCGCTCGCTCTGGATCGCCTGGCCCAAGCGAGCCTCGGGCGTCGAGACGGACATGACCGAGGACGCGATCCGTGGGGAGTCCCTTTCGCTGGGCCTCGTCGACAACAAGGTTTGCGCGATCGACGGAACGTGGTCGGGCCTCCGCCTCGTCTGGCGCAAGGAACTGCGCGGAGGCCGACTCGGGCAGACGGGCGGAAACAGCGGGATTGCGGGCTAGCCGGGGTTGACGACGACGTCTGCGAGCACCTCGTCGATCGCAGCGAGCGTCTCCCGGCCGAGGCGTACCCCGGCGGCGGCCGCGTTGTCGTCCAGTTGCTCGGGTCTCGAGACGCCGACGATGGCCGATGCGACGTTGGGCTCGCGCAGGACCCAGGCGAGGGCGAGCTGCGGCAGCGACAGCCCGGCATCCGCGGCGATCGGACGCAAGCGATCGACCACCGCGAGGACATCGTCGGTCAGGAACCGGCCCATCGCCCACCCCATCCTCTCGGAGGCGGCGCGCGAGTCCGCGGGGTACCCGGAAGCAGCGTGGTACTTCCCGGTCAGGACGCCCTGTGCGAGCGGCGACCAGACGATCTGCGAGATGCCGGCCGCTGCGCATCGTGGGATCACTGCCCGCTCGGGCAGGCGCCACAGCATCGAATACTGCGGCTGGCTCGAGACGAAATGCTCCACGCCCGGCATGCTCTGTGCTGCCTCGATCTGTGCGGCCGTCCATTCGCTGAATCCGAGATAGCGAGCCTTGCCGGCGCGAACGACCTCGGTCAGCGCCGTCATCGTCTCCTCGAGCGGGGTCGCCGGGTCGAACCGATGGCATTGGTAGAGGTCGACGAAGTCCGTGCCGAGTCGCTCCAACGATGCGTCGATCTGCTTCAGGATCTGGGCCCGCGACAGACCCCGATCCTCGTCACTCATCGGGAAGTACAGCTTCGTCGCGAGCACGTACGAGTCGCGCGGGCGGCCTCGCAGCACGGTGCCGAGGAGCTCTTCGGCGCCGCCACGCCCGTACACGTTCGCCGTATCGATCAAGTTGAGCCCCAGGGCGAAGGCGCGATCGATGCACGCCAGGGCGCGGTCGTCGCGGATCCCGCTGCCGAACGTGAGCCAGGAGCCGAGGCCGATCTCGGAGACGATCAGGTCGCTGGAACCGAGGCGGCGGTACTCCATGTCGATCTCTACCGCTCGCTCGCGACGGCGCTAGTGCGCGCTCGAGCCCGCCCAGAGGTTGACCGAGAGCTCGGGCGCGAACCGGTCGACCTCGGCGAGCTCGTCGGCTGAGAACTCGAGCTTGTCCAGCGACGCGAGATTCTGCTCGAGCTGGTCGACGCTGCTCGCCCCGAGGAGCGTCGACGTCACCCGTGGGTCGCGCAAGGTCCAGGCGAGCGCCATCTGGGCGAGAGACTGGCCCCGGCCCGCGGCGATCTCGTTCAGACCCTGCACCTTGGTGAGCGTCTCGTCCGTGAGCGTGTCCGGCGAGAGCGAGTCGTTACGGCTCGCGCGGGACCCTTCCGGAATGCCGTGCAGGTAGCGGTCGGTGAGGACGCCCTGAGCGAGCGGCGAGAACGTGATGCACCCCATTCCCAGCTCACCGACTGTGTCGAGCAGGTCCGGCTCGATCCAGCGGTTCAGCAACGAGTACGACGGTTGGTGGATGAGCAACGGCGTGCCGAGCTCGCGCAAGATGGACGCTGCCTCGCGCGTCTTGCCCGCCGAGTACGACGAGATGCCGACATAGAGCGCCTTGCCCTGGCGCACGGCAGTGTCGAGCGCGCCCATCGTCTCCTCGAGCGGGGTGCTGTCGTCATAGCGGTGGGAGTAGAAGATGTCGACGTAGTCGAGCCCCATCCGCGCCAGGCTCTGGTCGAGGCTCGCGAGCAGGTACTTGCGCGAGCTGCCGTCGCCGTACGGGCCGGGCCACATGTCGTAGCCGGCCTTCGTGGAGACGATCAGCTCGTCGCGGTACGGCCGCAGGTCCTGCTCGAGTAGGCGACCGAAAGTCTCCTCCGCCGAGCCGTACGGCGGCCCGTAGTTGTTCGCGAGATCGAAGTGCGTCACGCCGAGGTCGAAGGCGCGACGCACGATCGCACGGCAGGTCTCGAGCGGTCGTACGCTGCCGAAGTTGTGCCAGAGCCCGAGCGAGATCGCGGGGAGGCTGAGACCGCTCGCGCCGCAGCGGTTGTAGCGCATCTGGTCGTAGCGATCGTCCGCGGCGGCGTACGTCATCTCGTGATCCTCCTTGAGGTCTGGCCGGTATCTCGAACCTAGCCGATCGACGCGCGGGGGCGCATTCCTCGAAGCGTCTAGGATCGGCCGAATGCAGGAGCGCCCACTCGGCGGCAGCGGCGTCGCAATCACCCGGGTCATTCTCGGCTGCGGCAACTTCGGCGGGATCGGGTCCTCGCCCGCGTTCTTCGGGCAGGGGACAGGAAAGGACGAGGCGTTCCGGCTGATGGACGAAGCCTGGGAGATCGGGATCACGACGTTCGACACCGCAGACGCCTACGGCGGTGGGCGCAGCGAGGCGACCATCGGCGAGTGGCTGGCGACCAGAGACGCCGGAGTCCGCGACCGGATCGTGATCGCGACGAAGACGTACAACCCGATGGACGAAGGGCACGACCACGGCCTCGGCCGGTCGCGCATCCGGCGGCAGGTCGAGTCGAGCCTTGGGCGCCTCGGGGTCGACCGGGTGGCGCTCTATCTCGCGCACGAGTTCGACCCCGACATCCCGCAAGAGGAGACGCTGCAGACATTCGACGATCTCGTCGAGGCCGGGAAGGTCGGAGCCGTCGGCGCATCGAACTTCAGCGGCGAGCAACTCGCCGAGGCCCTCGAGCTCTCCGAGCTCGAGGGGCTGCGCCGCTACGAATGGGTGCAGAACGGCTTTTCGCTGCTCGAGCAGGGCGATCGCGAGTCCGTCTTCCCGGTGTGCCGCGAGCACGGGCTCGGCTACACCCCGTTCAGCCCGCTCGCAGGCGGCTGGCTGACCGGCAAGTATCGCCGCGGTGAGGAGCTGCCTGCGGGCTCGCGCATGACCTTGCGTCCCGAGCCGTACGAGGCATATCGGACGGGTCGCGTCTTCGACGCACTCGAGCGACTCGAGGCCGAAGCCGGCGAGCGCGGGATCTCGATGGCCGGTCTCGCGCTGGCGTGGCTGCTCGCCGTCGACGAGGTGACGGCGATCGTCGTCGGGCCGGGTCGCGCGCAACACCTGGAACCTGCCGTCGAGGCGCTGTCGATCACTCTCACGGCCAACGAACGCGACTCACTGACGGAGGTCTTTGCATGAGGGTCCTCATCCTCTCCGAGCACGACGTGCGCGAGCTGCTCGACATGGAGTCGTGCATCGCCGCGATGGAGGACATCCTCTCGCAGCTCGCCCGCGACGAGCTGCACAATCCGCTTCGGTTCGTCATGCGACCTCCGGGGCCGGCCTTGATGGGGTTGATGCCTGCCTACAGGGGCGGTGACACACCGTCGTTCGCACTCAAAGAGATCGTGATCGCCCCGGAGAACTCGGCCCGGGGGCTCGACCCTCATCAGGGCGCGGTGCTGCTCCACGACGGCGTCACGGGGGAGCTGATCGCGATGCTGAACGCGTCGCCCGTCACCGAGATCCGCACCGCGGCCGTCACCGCGGCGGCGACGAAGGCCCTCGCCCGCAAGGACGCCCGCACCGTCGCCGTCCTCGGGTCCGGCGTGCAGGGCCGCTCTCACGTCGAGGCGATGCAAACGGTGATCGACGATCCGATCATCCGGATCTGGAGCAGGAACCCTGCCCACGCCGAGGCTCTGGCACTCGAGACCCACTCACTCGTGGCGGCTTCGATCGAGGACGCGCTCGTAGGCGCCGACATCGTGTGCACCGCGACGGCGGCTCGCGAGCCGATCGTCGAGCTCGACCGGCTCGCTCCCGGGACGCATGTCAACGCTGTGGGCGCGTCCGTCCCCACCTCGAGAGAGCTCGGCTCGGAGGTCGTCGCCGCGGCGACGCTCTTCGTCGACCGGCGCGAGTCGACGCTGAACGAGTCCGGCGACTACCTGTATGCGGTCGACGAGCAGGGCATTGGGCCCGATCACATCGCGGCCGAGCTCGGAGACGTCCTCGTCGGAAGGCACCCGGGACGCCGCGACGACGGCGAGCTGACGCTCTTCAAGTCGCTCGGCATCGCCGTCGAGGATCTCGCGGCTGCGGAGCTGTGCGTCGGACGAGCGCGTGAGCGCGGGATCGGCACGGAGGTCGACTTCTGATGCGAGCCGCCTTCTGATTCCGCTCGCCGACATCCGCGCAGCCCGTGAGCGGATCGCCGACGTTGCGATCCGGACACCGCTCGTGCGGCTGCAGGCGCCCGAAGCGCCGGCCGAGATCTGGCTCAAGCTTGAGTGCCTGCAGCCGATCGGCTCGTTCAAGATCCGGGGCGCTGCCAACGCTATTCGCAGCACCGCCCGGGAGACGATCGCCGCCGGTGTCCTCACCACGAGCGCAGGCAACATGGCCCAGGGCGTCGCGTGGATCGCCCGGGAGGAGCAGGTGCCCGCGACGATCATCGTGCCGGATCACGCGCCGCAGACGAAGCTCGACGCGATCGAGCGCCTCGGGGGCAGGGTGATCAAGGTGCCGTTCGAGCGCTGGTGGCAGGCCATGGAAGAAGGCGCCTACCCCGGCGTCGACGGGCACTTCGTCCACCCCGTCATGGACGACGACGTGATGGCGGGCAACGGCACGATCGGGCTCGAGCTCGTCGAGGAGCTCGACTCCATCGCCACCGTGCTCGTCCCTTGGGGAGGCGGAGGGCTCACCACGGGCATCGCGAGCGCGCTCGCGCAGCTCAGCCCGTCGACGCGGGTGATCGCGTGCGAGCCCGAGACGGGGGCTCCGCTGTCTGCGTCCCTCGCTGCCGGGGAACCGGTGGGAGTGGACTACACGCCGTCGTTCGTGGACGGCGCCGGCAGCAAGGGGCTGCTCGGCCCCATGTGGGAGCGCGCCCGCCCGCTGATCGCAGGCGCGCGGAAGCTCACGCTCGACGAGACGGCCTCTGCGGTTCGGCTGCTGGCCGAGCGGGCACGGGTGGTCGCGGAGGGAGCGGGCGCGCTCTCGGTCGCTGCAGCGTTGTCCGGCCACGCAGGCGAGGGCCGCATCGTCTGCATCGTCTCGGGAGGCAACATCGATGCCGCCCGGCTCGCTTCGATCCTGGACGGCCGCACCCCGGCCTGACCGGCGCTCAGGAGCAGCGCGGCCGGTCAGCGCTCGTCCGTCAAGTCGAGATCCTCGTCGTCATCCCAACGGTCGTAGGGGCGCGAGAGCGGCAGGGCGAACCATGCGAGCCCGAACGTGACGCCTGCCAGGACGCTGACGAGAGCGGACGCGGTTCGCGGCAAGAGCACGTCGGTGACGAGGAAGACCGACGCCGTCATCCCGACGGCGATCGCGACGAGACCCCCGATCGCGAAATGATCCGCTGTCCGGAGCATCTGCTCCTTGTTCTTCTCCCGCCAGCGGAGCCGGTGATAGGCGCTCGGCGCGATGAGCAGGATCGTGCCCGTGAGGGTCGCGAGGAGCGCGACCATGTAGGCGACCTTCTCGGTCCGGTCCACATTGAATCTCGAGCTGAACGGGACGACGAGGAGGAAGGCGAACAGCACCTGCGCGCCCGGCAACGCGACACGCAGCTCGTTGAGGAGCTCGATCAGCTCGTGGTCGCGCTTCTTGCGCAGGGCTCGCTCGTCCACGCGCGCACGGTACCTCGTGTGCGCAAGGATTGAGGGATGCGACGCGTCTCCATTCCTGCGCTCCGGCGGATCGTGATCCACGCCCAGGGCTACGCGTCACGCGCGCGGTCAGCGTCGACCCGCGAGGTGGAGACGGCGATTCGCCGGCTCTCGTGCGTTCAGCTCGACTCGATCTCGACCGTCGAGCGGAGCCACCGCATCGCGCTCGCGTCGCGGGTCGGCGACTACCCCGCGACCGCGGTCTCCCGGCTCTTGCAGCAGGGGCGGGTGTTCGAGTATTGGGCCCACGAGGCGTGCCTGATCCCCGTCGAGGACTGGCCGCTCTTCGCCTCGCAGATGCATCAGGGAGGCCGGCGGTGGTACGGAGACGTCGGCGAGACGCATCCACATCTCGCGGACCAGATCCTGGCGGAGATCGCGGCTCGAGGTGCACTCGCATCGCGCCACTTCGACGGCACGAGCGAGGGCGGGATGTGGAACTGGAAGCCGGCCAAGGCGATGCTCGATCGGCTCTGGAACCACGGCGATCTCGTGATCGCCGGCAGACAGGGCTTCCAGCGGCTCTACGACCTGCCGGAACGGGTGATCCCCCGCGCGCTGCTCGACGCACCCGTCCCCTCGGTCTCGCGCGCCTGCGTGCCTTGGCCCTGAAGGCCGTGGCCGCGCGCGGCGCCCTCACCGAACGTGGGATCGTCGAGCACTGGCGGCTCACGGGAGGCGTCGCCCGAATCCGGCCCGCCGTCGAGAGCCTGGTGGCGGACGGCCTCCTCGAGCGCGTCGCGGTAGCCGACGGCGGCAGTGACGTCCTCGTCGTCGAGGGGACCGAGCTCGAGCCGCCGCGCCCGCCGGCGGCGGTACTGCTGTCACCGTTCGACAACCTCCTCTGGGACAGGCCGTTCGCGCGGCGCGTGCTCGACTTCGACCACCTGATCGAGGTCTACAAGAAGGAGCACGAACGGCGGTACGGCTACTACGTCCTCCCGTTCCTGCGGGGCGACAGGCTGGTCGGGCGCGCCGACCTCAAGTCCGAGCGTGGCGAGGGGGCGCTCGTGCTGAAGGCGTTCCACCCCGAGCCGGGCGTGCGAGCCTCCGGGGCGCTCGACCACGACCTCGACAAGGCGCTCGACCGGTTGCGGCGGGCGTGCGGGCTGGAGACCGTCCGCCGGTAGAGGGCACCGTCTACCATCAGAGCCATGGACTTCGAGACCCGCGCGATCCATGCCGGCCAGGAGCCGGATCTCGCCACCGGTGCGGTGACGACGCCGATCTATCAGACCTCCACGTACGCGCAGGAGGCGGTCGGAGTCAACAAGGGATACGACTACGCCCGCGTCGCGAACCCCACCCGCACCGCACTGGAGGAGTGCCTCGCGTCGCTCGAGCTGGCGTCCTACGGCCACGCGTTCTCATCGGGGCTCGGTGCCGCGACGACGATCATGCATCTCGTCGATCCCGGTCAGCGCCTCGTCTGCGTGAACGACGTCTACGGCGGGATGTACCGCATGTTCTCCCAGGTCTACGAGCCGAAGGGGTATGCGTTCGACTATCTGACGCCGGACGAGGTCTCGACGAACCTCGCAGCGCACCTGGACGAGCGCACGCGCATCGTCTGGATCGAGTCGCCGACGAACCCGCTGCTGAACATCGTCGACATCCGCGCCGCCGCGGATGCCGCCCACGCCGCCGGCGCGCTGCTCGTCGTCGACAACACCTTCGCGACCCCGTATCTCCAGCAGCCGCTCGAGCTCGGGGCGGACATCGTCGTGCACTCGACGACCAAGTACCTCGGCGGGCACTCCGACGTCGTGGGCGGTTTCGCAGGCACGAACGACCCGACGATCTCGGAGCGCCTGCGCTTTCTCCAGAAATCGCTCGGCGCCGTGCCCGGCCCGTTCGACTCCTGGCTCGTCCTGCGAGGGCTCAAGACGCTCGCCGTCCGGATGCGCCAGCATTGCGAGAACGCGCGCTCGGTGGTCGCGTTCCTGCAGAAGCACCCAGCCGTCGGCGACGTGCTGTATCCCGGCCTGCCGAACCACCCGGGGCACGAGCTCGCCGCCCGGCAGATGCGGGACTTCGGCGGCATGGTCTCGTTCCTCGTCGATTCGGAGCAGGAGGCCGTCGACCTCGTCGCGCGGACCAAGATCTGGACTCTCGCCGAGAGCCTCGGCAGCGTCGAGAGCCTGATCGAGCACCCCTATCGGATGACGCATGCGTCGACTGCGACCGGCCCGTTCGCCTCACCGCGCAACCTCGTGCGGCTGTCGGTGGGGATCGAGTCCGCCGACGATCTCGTGGCCGACCTCGAGCAGGCGCTCGCGCCCGTCGCCGCCGCTCGCACGACCCGCGCGACTTGACGCGGCGCCCGCACCGGGGCTCGGCGCCGAACGGCCCTAGGCCTTCTTGATCCGCACGGCGGTCCCGTAGGCGCAGATCTCGGTCCAGGTTGACCCGAGCTCGGATGTGTCGAAGCGCATCGCCAGGATCGCGTTCGCCCCTTTCATCTCCGCCTCGGCGACGAGCCGCCGGATCGCCTCCTCGCGTCCCTCGGCGAGCATCTTGGTCATCCCGCCGAGCTCGCCCCCGACGAGCGACTTGAAGCTCGCACCGATCTGGGAACCGATGTTCCGCGAGCGCACGGTGAGCCCGAAGACCTCACCGAGCACCTCTTGGACGTCGTAACCGGCGACGTCGTTTGTCGTGGCGATCAGCACTGCCGTCCTCCGCGGTCGGGTACGTTCATGCCCGATGACGCTACCGGCACCGATCGATCTCCTGCACCTTGGCCTGACGCGCAATGTCGGGTGCTACCTCGTCGACACCGACGACGGGATGGCACTCTTCGACTGCGGTCCGACGACCTGCGTTCCCGCGCTGAAGGCGGGCCTCGCAACGCGTGGGCTCGAGCTCGGCGACATCCGACATCTGCTGCTCTCCCACATCCACTTCGATCACGCCGGCGCCGCAGGAGCTCTCGTGCGCGAGCACCCCGCGCTCCGGGTCCACGTGTCCGGGGTCGGCGCACCGCATCTCGTCGAGCCGAGCCGTCTGGAGGCGAGCGCGCGGAGGCTCTATGGTGATGCGTTCGACACGCTGTGGGGCGAGCTCGTCCCCGTCCCGGAGGAGAACATCCAGATCGTCGGTGACGACGTCGTCGGGCTCGCGTGCTTCCCGAGCACCGGCCATGCGAGCCACCACGTCTCGCTCCTCCACGAAGACGGCACGCTCTTCGCGGGCGACTCGATGGGCGTGAGGCTCGCAGGCGCCGGGTTCGTGCTCGCTCCCACCCCTCCGCCCGACATCGACCTCGACGCCTGGGAGCGCACGATCACCGAGACCGAGCTGAGAGCGCCTGCACGCCTCGCGTTGACCCACTTCGGCGTGTTCGAGGACGTGACCGACCACATCGCCGGGCTCCGCGGGACACTCCAGCGCTGGGGAGACCGCGTCGCCCACGGCATGGACGAGGAGACATTCGTGGCGGCCGCGCGCGCCGACTGCCGCGCCTCCGATCCCGACGAGGTCGAGGCCTACAACGTCGCCGCGCCCTACTCCCAATGCTTCCTCGGCCTCGAGCGCTACTGGCGCAAGCGGAGTGAATCGGCTGCGTAGCGCCCTCGCGCCGCTCCAGCAGCACACCGCCGCGCGCCGACCACTCGCGCGTCGCGTTCGGCTATCCCGGCGCCGTGCCTGCGGGTCGAGCAACGTCGGGTCACGCGAACCCGGTGACGAGCCAGCGGCGGCGCAGGAACCGCGCGCCCATCAGGACGAGGCGCGTCGAGATCAGCAGCGCGAGCGCCAACCACGCGCCGCGGACGCCTGCATCGAGCCGGGAGCTCACCGCGAGTGCACCAACGCACGCGAGGAACGCGGCCGCCATCGCAGAGCGCCAGGTAGCGCCCGTCGCTGGCGCCGATCAGGATCCCGTCCAGCGCGAAGACGATCCCGTTGAACGGCTGCATCAGCGCGAAGATCGGCCACAGCAGCGCACACTGCGCCAGCACCTCGGCATCGGACGTGAAGGCCCGGGGGATCACGGTCCCGAACGCCAGCAGCACGAGGGCGAAGACGGCGCCCGTGACGACCGACAGCCAGATCATCCGCACGCTGGCCGCGAACGCCTCGGCCGGGCGCGCTGCTCCGAGCTCCCGACCGACGATGATCTGCCCGGCGATCGCGATCGAGTCGAGGACGAGCGCCAGGAAGATCCACAGCTGAAACGCGATCTGATAGGCGGCGAGTGGCGCCTCGCCGAGCCGCGCCACCACCGCGCCTGCGAGCACGAACGACGCGATCAGTGCCACGGTGCGGATGAAGATGAACTTGCCGAGCGACAAACAGGCGCCGGGCGAGCCCCGGGTCGAAGCCGGCGTTGGCGCGACCTACCCGCCGTAGAATCGCACCCGCCATCGCGACGCCCATCGCGGTCTGCGCGATCACGGTCCCCCAGGCCGAGCCTTCGATCCCGAGGCCGAGCCCGTAGACGAACAGCAGCTCGAGCACGACGTTGACGAGGTTCGCCGGCGATCACGATCACGAGCGGCGTGCGCAGGTCGGAGACGCCGCGCAGGAAGCCCTGGCCGCCGATCGCGATGAAGGCGGACGGGATCCCGAGCGACAGCGATCCGGAGGTAGGTGACGGCGTAGTCCGCGCTCGCGCCCTCGGCGCCGATCAGCTCGACGACGGGCACGGCGAACAGCGCCGACGGCGACGGCGAGGCCCGTGCCGAAGCCGAGCGAGAGCCAGAGCGCCTGCGCGCCGAGGCGGGCCGCGGTCAGGTCCTCGCCGGCTCCCGTCGCCCGCGCGACCTGTGCCGTCGTCCCGTACTGGAGGAAGTTGAACATCGCGAGCACCGAGCAGCACCGTCGCCGCGACGCCGAGGGCGGCGAGCTGCGAACGGCCGAGGTGGCCGACGATGGCGGTGTCGACGAGCACGTAGAGCGGCTCCGCTGCGAGCGCGCCGAGGGCCGGGATCGCGAAGCGGAGGATCTGGCGGTCGTACGGTGAGCGCAGGCGCAAGAATCAGTCGCCTCGGCGCACGACCGTGCGCCGGACGACTGGGCGATCGCCTTGATCACGATCTCGTCGAGATTCACGTGCGGCGGCCGCGTGAGCGCGAACATCACGCAGTCGGCGACCTCGTCCGGGCGTCACCGGCTCGACGCCTTCGTAGACCGCGTCGGCCGCCTCTTGTCGCCGCGGAACCGGACGACGGAGAACTCCGTCTCGACGAGGCCCGCGTCGACCGTCGTGATCCGGATCGGCCGCCCGAGGAGGTCCTCCCGGAGCGCGTACGAGAAGCCGCGGACGGCGAATTTCGAGGCGATGTACGACGCGCCGTTCGGGTAGGCCTGCCGCCGGCGATCGAGCCCATGAAGACGATGTGGCCCTCGTCGCGGATGTGGGGCAGTGCGAGCCGCGTGATGCGGAGGACGCCGTCGACGTTCGTGTGCAGGACGCGCTCCTCGTCGTCGGCCGTCGACTCGGTGAACGGCGCCCGGCCGAGCGCCAGGCCGGCGTTGTTGAAGAGGATGTCGACTCCGCCGAGCCCGGCGACCGCCTCCTCGACGAACGCCGTCGCGCTCGCCTCGTCGGTGACGTCGAGCTGGAAGCGCCATGTCGGCCTCGACCCGCTCCGTCCGCCGGGCCCCGCCGGCGACGCGCACGCCGGCCTCGCGCAGCTTGCGCACGGTGGCGGCGCCGATCCCGGACGAGGCGCCGGTGACGATCGCGGTCTTGCCGGCCAGATCCATCCGCGGAGCCTATCGCGACCCGGCACGCCGGACGGCGGAGACCGCGGAGAGGTGCGCGTGGCAGCCGCGGGAGGGCTGAACCTGCGCTACGCGAGCTCGACGCGGTCGATCGTGACGGGCGTCAGCGGGCGGTCGCGGCCGTCGCGATCGACGTGCGAGATCCGGTCGACGACGTCCTGGCCCGCAGTCACCTGGCCGAACACGGTGTGCTTGCCGTCGAGCCACGGGGTCGCATCGGCCGTGACGATGAAGAACTGCGAGCCGTTCGTGTTCGGGCCGGCGTTCGCCATCGCGAGCGCGCCCTTGACCACCTTGTGGTCGTTGAACTCGTCCTCGAACTGGTAGCCGGGGCCGCCGGTGCCGGTGCCCTGCGGGCAGCCGCCCTGGATCATGAAGTCGGGGATCACGCGGTGGAAGATGAGGCCGTCGTAGAAGCCGTCCGCCGCGAGCTTCGTGAAGTTCTCGACCGTCTTGGGCGCATCCTCGGGGAAGAGCTCGATCTCGATCGTGCCCTCGCTGGTGTGGAGCGTTGCCTGTGTCATGCGGCCGACGCTACCAGCGGCCCGGCCGCTTAACGGCCGTTGAACAACCGCTTGCGGGTCAGCCTGCGTACACTTCGTGAATGACGACGGCGGCTCCGCTCGCAACGCTTCCGACGGGCGAGGCTTCGCAGGAGCTGGCGCGCTCGTGGCGCCGGCTGACCCGGGTCGCAACCGTCGTCGCGGTGATGACCGCGCCGGCGCTGTTCGTCTGGTTCACGCAGCAGAACGGCTGGAGCTTCTGGAAGGCCCTGTTCGTCTCGCTCGGGATCGTGATCGTCTTCCGCGGCTTCGCGGATCTCGTCTTCCGGAAGCTGATCCCGTGGCCGAGCCTGTTCGGGGTCGAGAGCGCCGAGCTTCGCGAGGAGGACATCGTCGGCCGGCGGCGCGCCTGGTTCTGGCGCTTCTGGCTCAGGGCCGCGCTCATCGTCGTCGTCGCGATCACGATCACCTGGATCTTCGTCGGCGGCACCTGGTGGGGCGCAGCGGGCGAGATGTGCGATGGGATCGACCACGGTCGCTCAGCTCCCCGCAGCTGTGGATCCAGGCGGTCTTCGTCTTCTTCCTCTTCTTCGCGAACTTCGCGATCCTGTTCGGCCCGCTGCTCCTGATGAACCTGTCGCAGATGCAGTCGTTCGAGCCGGGCGACGCCGAGTGGGGCGTCAAGCTCGCCGACGTGCGCGGCCAGGTCGAGGCGAAGGACGAGGTCAGCCGCGTCGTCGATATCTGGCAGTCCGGCGAGCAGTTCGAGCGCGCCGGCGGCAAGCGCGAGCGAGGCCTGCTGCTGTTCGGCGCGCCCGGCACCGGCAAGACGATGCTCGCGAAGGCGATCGCGACGGGCTTCAACTCGCCCTTCATCTCGATGCCGGGCTCGGGCTTCGCCGCGACCTTCATCGGCATCGACGCGATCATCGTCCGCCTCCTCGCCCGCAAGGCGAAGCGGCTCGCCCGCAAGTGGGGCGGCCAGTGCATCGTCTTCATCGACGAGATCGACGCCGTCGGGATGCGGCGCCAGTCGCTCGGCACGGGCGCGCAGGCCTACACCCCGGTCTCCAACGAGCTATCGACTTCGAGGATCAGCTCTTCTTCGGACCGTGGGGCGCGCGCAACCCGTCCGGCGACCTGATCGTCGAGACGCGCGCGTGGCGCGACCGAGCTGTTCGCGCAGCGCGCAGACGTCGTCCTATGCACCGAGCGGCCTCTACGCGCGCATGGGGCAGATCACCAACTGGTTCATGTTCCCCGGCGGCATGGGCGGCGGCATGGGCGGCGGCCTCGCGCTCAACCAGCTCCTCGTCGTGATGGACGGCATCGACAACCCGCCGTTCTTCCGCCGCCATCTCACGAGCAGCGTCAACAAGACCCTCGACGCGCTCTTCATCGTTCCGCGCCGGATCGGGAAGTTCCGGCTGCGGATGCCGGCAGCCCGGCCGCGGAGCGAGCAGATCTACTTCATCGGCGCCACGAACGTGCCGATCGACCGGCTCGATCCGGCGCTGATCCGGCCCGGCCGCATGGGCCGCCACGTCTGGTTCCGGACGCCGACGAAGGACGACCGGCTCGACATCCTCGATCTCTACATCGGCAAGGTCTCGCACGAGGCGGATCTCGACTCGCCGAAGCGGCGCGACGAGATCGCGCGGATCATGAGCGGCTACTCGCCGGCGATGATCGAGCAGGCGATCTCGATGGCGCTCACGATGGCGCACCACGACGGCGCGCGGCGGCGTTCGGCTGGGACGACCTCGTCGAGGCGCTGACGACGCTCGACGCCGGCACGGCGGTCGGCTCCGAGCACGTCGGGATCGAGAAGCGCTCCGTCGCGATCCACGAGGCCGGGCACGCAGTCGCCGGTCACCTCTACGTGAAGGGCGCCGAGTCGGCGCGTCTCACGATCAAGAAGCGCGGCGAGACCGGTGGCCACCACTGGATGATCCAGAAGGAAGACCGGATGTTCGCGTTCCAGCACGAGATGTTCGCGGACGTCGTCCACACGCTCGGCGCGATGGCGGCCGAGCGCGTCTTCTACGGCGAGAACACGAGCGGCGTCGGCGGCGACGTCCAGAGCGTCACGTGGCGGACGGCCCGGATGGTCGGCGGCGCGGCGATGGGCCCGCAGCCGTTCGAGGTGACGCCGCGCGACGGCCAGACCGAGGAGCGAGGCACGCGACGACGTCCTGCGCCGGTTCGAGCGGATCGGGCTCCAGATCATGAGCCGCAGCGGCGGCGGCGCCCGTTCGACTCCGATCCGATCTCCGGCGTGCTGAGCGATCCCTCGAAGCGCACGATCGCGGCCCAGATCCTCGGCCAGGCATACGTGACTGCGCACAATGTCGCCAAGGAGAACCGGGCAGGGAATCGACCGGATCGCCGACGCGCTGGAGCAGCGGCTCGAGATCATGGGCGACGAGCTCCTCGAGCTGCTCGACTCGTCCGGCCTGACGCTTCCCGAGTTCGACCTTGCCGACGAGTCGTCGTGGCCGCCCGCCGAGTTCTCGGCAAGCGTCGGACGCGGAGGCGCGCAGCAGGCGGGCGGCGCACCTCAGGAGGCGAAGACGTGAGCGACGCGACCGCCCAACCGACCGTGCAGCCCGGCGACGACCACGCCCGGTTTGTCGAGGCCGATCCTGCGCAGCCCGTGGCGAACGGATGCAGAGGAAGCGTGCTTCGCGTTCGGACAGGGCGCGTCGGACTCGGCCTACCACTCGCGATTCGTGGCTGTCTACGTCGCGCTCGCGCTCGTCGTCGGGATCGGCGTCGGCGCGCTCGTGATCTCGCTGCTGAGGGCCGACCCGGAGCCCGCGGCACCGGTCGCCACGGCTTTCACGCCGTCGCGCGCGGGCGAGCTCGGCGCGGTCGAGCTGGCCGAGGACGTGCAACGGAAATACCGCCGCCAGAACGGCCAGGAGCTCGTCGGGGTCGTCGCGAGCCGCAACACGCTCCAGGACGGCAATCTCGGGCTGATCCGCGTTCGCTACCAGTACATCCAGCCGGCCGACTCCGGCGCCGACAGCGATTCCAAGATCGTCGCGCCCGACAGCGCGATCCAGTACAGCCTCTGCGGAACGAGCGTCGCCTGCGCCATCCCGGGCGCCGCGTCGCCGACGCGCTTTGCGTTGCTGCGGCGGCAGGGTCTCGAGCTCGCGATCCGGACGTTCCAGAACGACAGCAGCGTCGACAACGTGGCGGTGTTCCTCCGTCCGGTCGAGCCGTCGGCAGGCTGGGAGGGCTACGCGCTCGTCTTCGATCGTGCGGTGCTGAACCGCAACGAGCCGGGGCTCCTCACCCACTCGCTCGGCGAGACGCTACCCGGCAAGGCGAAGACGATTACCCCGGCAGCGCTCAAGGCGCCTCAGATCACCCGCATCGAGAAGCTCACGCGGCCATACCTCTACCTGTTCCGCTACCAGCTTCTCGGAGGACGCGACGCCTTGATGCAGTTGCAGCCGGCGAAGGCTTGAGCCTCGAGCACGCCGCTGCTTTGCGCCGCGCGAAGGCGCGGCTCGACCGTCTCGGCTGGTGGCCTGCCCCGGTGCGGATCGACGGAGTTCGAATCTGGGCGGCACCATGGTTCTTCCGCCTGCCGTGGCTCCGGCGGTTCGACGGCTACGCGCTCCATCGGGTCATCCTCCTCCGTCACCCAGGGTCGTCCGACGACCTCCTCACGCACGAGTTGTGCCACGTGTGGCAGATGCAGCATCGCCCTTTCCGGATGCCTCTGAGCTATCTGTGCAGGGGATACGACGCGAATCCCTACGAACGGCAAGCCCGCGCGGCCGTCGCGGCGACCCACCTCCCGTAGGCCGTCGGGGACACGTCACGCGTCACCCTGCGACGAGCACTGCCCGGTTGCCGGACGGGTCGACCACAACGGTTCGACCGTCGTCGTCGACGCCGATGTCCAGCCCCGCATCGGAGGCCGAGGCCAGTGTCCGGGCGAGTGCGACATCGCTCGGCAGGACGACCGTGAAGTGCCGCAGCCCGCGCGAGCCCGCCGGCGGGGCCGGTGCTCCCTCGCCGCCCCAGATGTTGAGACCGACGTGGTGGTGATATCCGCCCGCCGAGACGAACAGCGCCCCTGGGTACCCGCGGGCCGTCGGCTCGAAGCCGAGTGCGCCGGTGTAGAACCGCTCTGCAGCGGGAATCGAGGCGACCTGGAGGTGCACGTGGCCGATCCGGGTGCCCGGTGCCATTCCGTTGCCCGCGTCGGCGGCGGGCGCGGATGCGAGCACGCCCTCGAGGTCGAGCGGGAGCGTCGCCATCTCGAGCCCACTCGGTGTATACGTCCATTCCTCACGGGGCCGGTCGCGATAGATCTCGATCCCGTTGCCCTCGGGGTCGTCGAGGTAGAGCGCTTCCGAGACGAGGTGGTCAGAGGCACCCGTGAAACGGGAGCCCGCGCCCGTCACCCGGTTGAGCGCCCGTGCGAGATCGGCGCGCGACGGCACGAGCAACGCGAGGTGGAACAGCCCGGTCGTCCGAGGCGGTCGCGGAGTCGCGTCCGGCCGGGCGATGAGCGTTACGAGCGGGGCACCGTCGCCCGGAGCACCGAGCTCGACAGAGTCGGTTGCCCGCCGGATCTCCCGCAGACCGATCGCATCGCGATAGAACGCCGCTTCCGCGTCGAGGTCGGCCACGGTCAACACGACGTCGCCGAGGGTGGTCGCGGGATCGATCGGTCCCGCCGCGCCGGGGGCTGAGGCTTCCATCACAGTGGCTCCACGCGGTCGCCGACTCGAACCCGACCGGGCCGCTCGACGCCGCCCCAGACACCGATCGGAAGTGGCTCCTCGCCGTCGAGATGAGAGCGGTACTCGGCCAGGAAGCGAAGGGTATCGAGGTCAGGGACACCCGTGTCAGGATCCTGTGTCGTCACAGCGCAACGGCCGACGCGCGCCTCCAACCGCAAGACTGCGTCGCCAAAGGCCACGCTCCGGCCCAGCCACCCCTCCTCGGCGTGAGCATCGACGCCGTCGATCCCGAACAGCATGCGGAACCGGCGGCCATCGACCGCGTCAACCCCCGCCTGCCGGGCGAGCCGGTCGAGGGTTCCGCTCGAGACGACCGACACGCTCGCGCCGACGCCGCGGTCGGAGCCCTCGCCGGGCTCGTCCACACGCACGAGCCCGAGCGGCCGGCCCGCGAATGTGGACAGCGCCTCGGAGAAGCCCCCGGTGACGAGGTGCCCCGCGACCGGTCGCCCGTAGAAGTTCGTCGTGATCGCCTCGCCGAACGCGACGTCCCCCTCGACGACCGAGTCGTCGGGAAAGGTGAGTGAAAGCGTCGTCCCGTCGGTATCCGTGGCAGCCCCGACTCGCACCAGCCCTCCCACCGACTTGCCGTTGACGAGCCTGCCCTGATCGTCGATCAGATGGAACCGGCGATTCTCGCGCACACCGTTCGGCTCCAGGTCGGCCTCCTCGACACGCGTCAGACCGAGTCCCTTGACCGGTGCGTACGTGATCCACGTGACGGAGGCCGTCACGCGACCGCCCTGCCCGGCGGTTGTGAGCTACGGTCACCGCGCATGCGCCGCACCGTCTCCACGACGCTCGACCTCGAGATCCGCGAACCAACGGAGATCGCGTTGCAGATCGCGGTGGCCGCAGGCGAGCGGGTCGATGAGCAGCTGGACATCCGGCTAGATGGTACGCGTGTCCGATGGCACGAGGTGGCGGGCGCCCACGGCGGACGCGCGCACGTGCTCGCGGCGGCGCGTGGCAGGCTCGTCGCCGCGTACACGGCGACGGTCGTCGGTCGAGCAGCGGCGCCGGTCTGCGGTGACGACGAGCGGCTCGTGTACCTGCGGCCGAGCCGCTATGCCGAGTCGGACCGGCTGGGCGAGATCGCGGCTCGCGCGTTCGGTGGCCTCAGCGGCGCGGGGAGCATCCTCGGCGGCATCTCGTCCTGGGTCGGAGCCAATACGGGCTACGAGGCGGGAAGCAGTCTCCCGACCCACGGCGCCCTGGACACGCTCCTCGGCGGTCGTGGTGTGTGCCGCGACTTCGCGCACCTCGC
This sequence comes from uncultured Thermoleophilia bacterium, assembly GCA_963799905.1. Taxonomy (GTDB): domain Bacteria; phylum Actinomycetota; class Thermoleophilia; order Gaiellales; family Gaiellaceae; genus Gaiella. The sequence goes on along the minus strand of CAWCYU010000001.1, from coordinate 24,489 downwards.
CGTTGCGCTTCTGCGCGCCCGCGATGTGCCGGCCCGCGTGGCGTCCGTCTACGCGCCGGGCCTCTCTCCGATGGACTTCCACGCCGTCGCAGAGGCCGTCGTCGACGGCACCTGGAGGGTGGTCGATGCAACCCTGCTCGCGCCGCGCTCATCGCTCGTCCGGATCGCGACGGGCAGGGACGCCGCCGATACGGCGTTCCTGACGGTGATCGGGGGGACGGTCGACCTCGTGGGGATCGACGTCAGCGCCGTCGTCGAAGGCGACCTCCCCGCTGATGACCCCCGTGAGCTCGTCTCGCTCGGGTAAGAACCTCCGACCGCGTTCTCCGGCGGGAGCTCGCTACCCCATCTCGATCTCGGGCGGCAGTCCGAGCCGGCCCATCGCCCGTAGGTGGAGGAAGTGCGAGCGCAGCGCCTGTCCGAGCGTCGAATGGAACGAGTACCGCACGCCGTGCTTGGCGCAGTTCCGACGGACGATCTCGGCGATCTTCGGGTAGTGCGTGTGAGGCACGCGTGGGAAGAGATGGTGCTCGATCTGGAAGTTGAGCCCGCCGAGCATCCAGGTCAGCACCGGGTTGCGCGGACAGAAGTCGACCGTCGTCTCGACCTCGTGCACGGCCCAGATCCGCCGGTCCTCGCGAAGCTCGTCGGCCGAGGCGAACGATGCCTCCTCGACGCAGTGGGCGAGCTGGAAGGTCACCGCCATGATCAGGCTCGTGATCATCGCGAAACCGACGTACGCTCCGAGCACGGCCCACCAGGGGTAGACGAAGAGTGGCAGTACGACCGCCCACGTGATGAAGAGCGCCTTGCCCGCAACCACGCCGGCGAGGTTCCAGCCCTTCGGTGCCCGCAGCGCGCTCTCCCCGATCGACCCGCGGCTGAACGCCGCGATGTCGCCCAAGAGCTGCCACCGAAGCCCCATCAGGGTGTACATCGGCCAGATGTAGTACTGCTGGAACCGGTACCAAGGCCTGCCCTTCTGGGAGGGGGCGAAGCGGGCGAGCGGGACCTGTGTCGCATCGTCGTCGAACTTGTCGACATTCGTGTACGTGTGGTGGGCGACGTTGTGCTTGACCCGCCAGGCGTAGCTCGAGAAGCCGAGGAGCGCATCCGATGACCAGCCGACGAGATGGTTGTAGCGGCGCCGGCGGAAGTACGCGCCATGGTTTGCGTCGTGCATGACGCAGAACGCGATCAGGATCGAGCCGAGCGCGAGCCCGAAGAGGCAGAGGAGGCCCACGAGCAGGTTGGGGCCGAGGAACATCAGGACGGCCCACGATGCGGCGGTCAACGCGAGAGCGACCGGAGCCTTCGCGTACAGCTGCACCGCACCCTTGACCCTCGTGCTGCCCTTCGAGAGATACTGCTCGACCTCGCGGCGCGTCTCCTGGATGAACGCTCCGCCGTTGTCGAACGCAAGCTTCGTCGCGTTTGCCTCCACCGTGCCTCCCTCTGTCAACGGAATAGGGAGAGCGCAAACGGGCGCGACCACTCGTCCTCGTATGGCCACAGGGTACCCGGAATCGCCGCTTCGCGCCGTTGCGGTTCCGTGAAAGACTTTGTGGCTCTGAGCCACAAAGTGCGGGAACGGGTTCCGCCGACGCGGCTCGCGCAAGGCTAGGCTGCGGCGGCGATGAGTCGCTTCCAGCGTCCTTCACAGGCCGGCGAAGGGCAGCGGGCGACGACCCTCGAGCTGTTCTACGACCTGGTGTTCGTCTTTGCGGTGACGCAAGTGTCGCACCTGCTGCTCGACGATCTGACGTGGCGCGGGACGGGGCAGGCGCTCCTCGTGCTGCTCGTCGTCTGGTGGGCGTGGAACTACACGACCTGGGTGACCAACGAGCTCGACCCGGACTCGACGATCGTTCGGCTCCTCTTGCTCGGGATCATGTTCGCGAGCCTGCTGATGTCCGTCGCGATCCCGGAGGCGTTCGGCAGCCGAGCGCTTCTCTTCGCGGGCTGTTACGTCGCGATCCAGGTCGGGCGGCACACGTTCCTGACGTTTGCCGCGGCAGACGCAGACACGATCGAGCGTCGGCGCGCCGGCAGGATCCTGACCTGGTTCGTGGCAGCCGGAGTGCTTTGGCTCGCCGGAGCCCTCGCCGACGAGAGCCTGCGCCCGTGGCTGTGGATCGCCGCACTGCTGATCGACTACGGCGCACCGCTCTTCGTCTTCTGGGTCCCGGGCCGGCGGCGGCTCGAGGAAACGGCGTGGAACGTCGAGACGGGGCATTTCGCCGACCGCTTCCAGCTGTTCATCATCATCGCGCTCGGCGAGTCGATCGTGATCACGGGCGCCACGACCGCCGGCCTCGACGTCGATGCTGCACGAATCGCCGCACTCGGAGTCGCCTTCCTTTCGTCCGCGGCGATGTGGTGGCTGTACTTCGACTACGTCGCATCCGTGGCAGAGCAACGGCTCGAGCAAGCCTCCGCGGACCGCACGAGACTGGCACGCGACGGCTACACCTACCTGCACGTCGTCCTCGTGGCGGGCGTCATTCTGACCGCCGTCGGAGATGAGCTCGTGATCGCACATCCACTCGATGTGCTGTCCGCGCAGGAGATCGCGGTCGTCGTCGCGGGCCCTGCGGTCTATCTCCTCGGTCACGTGCTCTTCCGGCTGCGGATGGCAGGATCGCTGAGTTGGAAGCGCCTGCTCGGCGCGCTTTCGTGCATCTCGCTCGCGGTACTCGGCCCATTCCTGCCGGCGCTCGCGCTCGCCGCGCTGATCATCGCTGTCCTGATCGCGGTCATTCTCGCCGAGCACCTCGCGGACGCCAGGCGTCGCGCGGCCGGCGAGCCGTCGGCGCCCGAGCGCTCGGCCGAACCGTCGGGATAGCTCGACTCGACCGACAAAAGGAGGACTGCTCACCCGGACGGGATTGACGGGGCTGGTTCACCTCTGCACGGGCGGGACACCGGCAGCCGGGCCGGAGCCAACCCGCCCGCGCCTACGCCGCGGTCGAGGTACTCAGAGTGCGCGAGGACGCATCGCGCCAGCCGTCCAGCGCCTCGACCGTCAGCCGTCTGCCGTGTGCGATCAGGGCGCGCTTCTCCTCGTCGCTCCACGTCTCGCGGCGGCGGGAGATGTCGAGCTGCACCCCGGGCGGAGGCGAGACGTCGACGACGAGACGGGGGACGACGCGGCTGCGTGAGAAGGGGAAGTCCGCCGACGCGAAGGCCTCGTCGAGCGATGCCAGGAGCTCTGTGCGCCTGCTGCCACGCGTGGAAGACGCGATCGCCTCGCGCATGTGCTCCCGGACATCCTGGAGCGCCTGAAGGGAACGATCTCGCTCGTCGGCCAGTTGCACCTCGAGCTCGCTGTTTCGGTAGACGGCGATGTGACTGAGCCGCGCGATCGTGTCCACCAGGTGCATCGGCTCTCCGCGCTCGTGCCGTTCGATCGCCTCGCGGAGCTCGGTCGTGACTCCGCGCGCGACCCTGAGGCGGTCGAGCCTGCTCATCCGCCGGTGCAACGACTGCAGCCGGCGGCCTGCGACCCCCGACGCGGGAGCGCGGTAACGACAGCCCAGGATCCGTTTCACACTCGGTTCACGGTAGGCATAGGCGAGGGGAAAGTTCCGCACCCAGCCCCCGTCGGCGTACACCCCTGCACCGATCCGCGTCGGCAGCACGTACGTGCTGATCGCCGCCGAGGCGAACAGCGCCGCGACGAGAGTCTCGGGCTCCACCTGGCGCGAGCTGAACGCTCGCTCGAACGGGTCATCGGTCGCCGCCGAGCCCGGGCTGAGCCCGATGTCGGTGGTGACGACGGTGAGCTCGCATGGGCCCGCCTTCAGGCGACGCGCGAGCTCCACGGGATCGCCGAGCCGTTCGGCGACCGTTTCGGGAAGCGTGTAGCGGTGAAGCCCGACGAACGGCGTGCGCCAGAGATCGTGCGCCGCAAAGACGTCGGCGGGCTGCAACTCCATCAGGAACCGCTCGTGCTCGTCGATGGCGTCGAGCGCCGCCACCCAGCCCGACAGTGCCCCGGCCGAGGTGCCGTAGAGCCACCCGACGGCGGACCAGAGCTCCGTCGCGCACACGGCCTGCAGAAACCCGAGTTGCAGGAAGATGCCGTTGACGCTCCCGCCGGACATGACGAGGGCGGTGTCCAGCGCAGGAGTCTCCCCGGATTGGACACCTCGCCCTGACAAATGGTTGACCCCCACGAGTCCACCCTCCCCCGGAACCTTCTCATTCAAGCTCGAATTGGTGAGAACTGCAACAGCGTCGCCGAACGACCCACTCGAAGGCATCGTCGCCCTACGGCAGGCGCCTGCGCTCGACCGTCAGCATCACGGGAGATGGGGCACGAGCCCAAGTGGTCCGCGAGGTCCAAACGACGTGCGCAGGTACCATCGCCCACGCCGCCCCCATCGACTAGCGGCCTAGGTCACCACCCTTTCAAGGTGGCTACACGGGTTCGAATCCCGTTGGGGGCATCGCCGTGTTCAAGCCGTTTCTCGGATAGCAGATGGGTGGGCGGGACGCTCGTCGACCCCAAATTGAATGAGCCTTAGGGACGCCCGCGACGCGCTGTGGTCGTCTCCACGAACCCCTAGAGTCGGGGCTGTGCGCGAGAGCGAGACCATCCGAAGTCATGCCGCCTTCATCTGGTCGGTCGCAGATCTTCTGCGCGGCGACTACGAGCAGTCCGAGTACGGCCGTGTGATCCTCCCGATGGTCAGTGCTGCGGCGCCTCGATTGTGTCCTCGAACCCAACAATTGGCGGGGGCGACGCCTTCGACCGCGCGATGGCGACGTTCGCCGAGGCGTACGCGAACCAGAACGATCGGGATTATCGTGCCCTGTAGGACGCGGTGGCGTCAGGCAGCGTCGCGGCAGCGATGGGCTTTGAGGCCTACTGGAGACCCGTCGACGCCTTTACTGCGTTACGCGCTCATAGCTGACCCGACGGCGCATGTTGCCCTCGTCGGAGGGGTCGAACCAAATCGAGATCAGCACGGCACCACGTGTCGCCGGGGACTCCACAAGCTCCGCGTACTCGAGCGCGGCGGCGCTACCCCGGTCCGCCATCGCCGCAAGCGCGTCTGTGTTCGCTGCTCGTTTGGCAGCGGCGTGCGCCCGTTCCCAACAGCGAACCTCGGCGTGGAGCTCCTCCCCATCGTCGCGGCGGATCCGATAGTCCACCGTCCAGCCGTCCTGTGAGGACGTCGTGATGTCGTTTGGCTCGACAACTTCAGCCATGCTGGCACCGTACCCGACAAGACTAGCCTGATTGACCTTGGGCTCAGGCATCGCTCGTCCGCAAGCCTGAGCCCGAGGTCAGAGACGCGGGCAGGTTCACCAGAAGGTCACACGATGTTCGGTTGGCGAGCCTCTCCGAAACGAATATCCTGGTCGGGGTCTCAGGGGTCGACCGGAGGCGGACTCATCGTTTCAGAGTTGGACATCGTCGCGATCGCAGACTCGCTGGGCAGTGGTGCCGCGCTCCGAACCGTAGAGCGCGGCTCCAAGCCGAGAGCTCGGTCTGGGAAGGTCATGCCTGACGTCGCCGGCGGCGAGCGGCCGCGGGTCCTCGTTCTCGGCGGCGGCTTCGCCGGGATCGGTGCCGCACGGAAGCTGAAGGACGCCGACGTCGACGTCGTTGTCGTGGACAAGCACGACTACCACACGTTTCAGCCGTTGCTGTACCAGTTGGCGACGGGGCTGCTCGAAACGACGGCCGTGGGACACTCGCTCCGCGATCTCGTCAAGGGTCAGGACAACGCCACGATCCACGAGGCGCCGGTGACCGCGATCGATCTCGACGCCAAGACGGTCCGGTTCGACGGTCTCGCGCCGATCGCCTACGACTACCTCGTGCTCGCCCTCGGGGCGCAGGTGAACTTCTTCGGGACGGAGGGCGCTGCGGAGCACGCGTTTCCCATGTACACGCTGCGAGATGCGGTCAGGCTCAAGGACCACGTCCTCGAGCGCTGGGAGGCGGCGGACAAGGACGGCGAGCTCGTCGACGACGGCGCGCTGACGGTCGTCGTGGTCGGAGGCGGGCCGACCGGCGTCGAAACGGCGGGAGCCCTCGCCGAGCTCTACCGGTCGAACTTCGTCACGGACTATCCAGCGCCTTCCGCAGGAGAAGGCCCGCGTCGTCCTCGTCGAGGCCGGCGACGAGATCTTCGCGATGTTCAAGCCGAACCTGCGCGAATACGCGAAGGACGCGCTCGAGCAGCGGACGGTCGAGGTCATGACCGGCGCTCGGGTGAAGTCGGTGTCGCCGACGCGCGTGACGCTCTCTACGGGTGAAGTGATCTCCGCGCACACCCTCGTCTGGGGCGCAGGGCTACAGGGCAACAGTCTCGTCCAGTCGCTCGGGATCGAGCTGCAGCGGGGGAACCGGATCGCGGTCGGGCCGGACCTCGAGCTCCCCGGCTATCCAGGCGTCTTCGTCGTGGGCGACGTTGCGGCGATAACGGACTCGAAGACGGACCAGGTGCTACCGCAGCTCGGCTCGGTCGCGCTCCAATCGGGCGAGCACGTGGGGGAGACGATTTCGCGCCGCGTCGCGGGAAAGTCGGAGAAGCCGTTCGAGTACCACGACAAGGGCACGATGGCGGCGATCGGGCGCCACGCCGCGGTCGTGCAGATGCTCGGCGGGAAGACGATGAAGGGGCACAAGGCGCAGTTCGCGTGGCGGACGGTGCACCTCGCGCTCCTCCCGACGAACGAGGACCGTGCGAAGGCGATCGTCGACTGGGCCGGCAGTGAGTTCACACATCAGCGCGTCGGCCGGATCAGCGTCGACGCGGACGAGTAACCGAGGAAAGCCGGAGGCGAGAGAGAGGTGGCATGACCGAGACCGAGGGCCGTCGAGCCCGGCGAGATGCGTACCCCACTGCTCTTGGGCGTGCGCGGCAAAGCGGTCGCAGTATGCGCCGCGGTCAACTGGGAGCCGCGTTCGTCGTCAGCGCGACGTTCCTGTCTTTGGTTGATGCCATCGGCGAAACGGCGACGTTCCTCCTGTTCGCCCTGATGTGCGTGACCGCGTACATCTGGATCATGGCCAAGGTGCCCGAGACGAAGGGAAAGTCACTGGAGGAGATCCAGGACGCCTGGGCGGAGCACGACGAGGGGCGCAGCGCGCCCAAGGATCAGACGCTCCAGGTCGATCTGACCTGAGCGGTCTCGACAACACGAGAGAAGAGAGAGGTGCGGGCATGAGCGCAACACAGGCTCCACAGGCGATCAGAACGAAGACGGACGCCGATCCGCAACCGGCCGATGTCCTCGTCATCTTCGGAATCACGGGCGACCTTGCGAAGGTGATGACGTTTCGCTCGCTGTACCGACTCGAGCAGCGGGGCTTCTGGACTGCCCGATCGTCGGCGTCGCGTTCGACGACTGGACGCTCGAGCAGCTCGTCCAGCGCGCGCGCGACTCGATCGTCGGCGCGGGCGAGAAACTCGACGAGGACGTGTTCGCTCGCTTCGCGAAGCGGCTCTCGTACCACCACGGAGACTTCACCGACGACGCAACCTACGCCGAGGTCGCGGAGGCTATCGAGGGCTCGAAGACCCCGGTCTTCTACCTCGAGGTTCCGCCGTCGCTCTTCGGAACGGTGGTCGGCGGCCTGGCGAAAGCGGGCGTGACGGCAAACGCGAGGGTCGTCGTCGAGAAGCCGTTCGGCCATGATCTGGCGTCGGCTCGCGCGCTCGCCGAGGAGCTGCATCAGTACATCGACGAGTCGCAGCTCCTCCGGATCGACCACTACCTCGGGAAGATGGGGATCGAGGAGATCCTCTACCTCCGGTTCGCCAACACGATGCTCGAGCCGGTCTGGAACCGGAACTACGTCGAGTCGGTCCAGATCACGATGGCCGAGGACTTCGGTGTCGAGGATCGGGGACACTTCTACGATCCCGTCGGAGCCCTGCGGGACGTCGTCGTCAATCACCTCATGCAGGTGGTCGGGCGCGACGGCGATGGAGCCGCCGGCGGGCGGCGACACGAAGACGATTCAGGACGCGAAGGTGTCGCTCTATCGCGCGATCAGCCCCGCCGACCCGGCGCATTACGTTCGCGGCCAGTACGACGGCTATCTCGGCATCGACGGCGTCGAGGCAGGCTCGACGACGGAGACGTACGCGGCCCTGCGGCTCGAGATCGACAACTGGCGCTGGTCCGGGGTGCCCTTCTTCATCCGCACCGGAAAGCGGCTTCCGATCACCCAGACGGAGGTCCGCCTCGTCTTCAAGAAGCCACCGCGGCTCGGCTTCGCACAGCTTGTCCGCGCGCCCGAGCCGAACCAGTTCGTGATCAAGCTGGACCCCTCGACGGGCACGCGGATCGGGCTCGACGCCTACCGCGCGGACATCTGCCGGCACCGGCCCGATCCTCTTCGACGTCGAGTTCGCCGAGATGGGCGGGGAGGCGCCGACCCCGTACGAGGTCCTCCTCCACGCAGCGCTCGTGGGGCAGACGACGCGGTTCACCCGCCAGGACGGCGTCGAGCAGACGTGGCGGATCATGCAGCCGCTGCTCGACGCGCCACCTCCGGTCGAGGTCTACGCGCAGGGTTCCTGGGGCCCGGAGGCGGCCGCCCAGAAGCTCGTCGCGGGCCACGGCCGCTGGCACGAGCCCTGGATCGCCTCGTGAGCGCCAAGCAGAAGAAGGAGGCGACGCAGCCGCAAAGCGCCGCCGCGCCGTCGCCGTTCACCCCGATCGCGGACTACGCGTTCCTGTCCAACTGCCACACGGGTGCGCTCGTCGCGCCCGACGGCGCGATCGACTGGCTCTGCGTTCCACGCTTCGACGCGCCCAGCGTCTTCGGGAGCCTGCTCGACCGCGAGGCGGGGACGTTCCGGTTCGCGCCGTACGACATCAGCCATCCGACCGCCCGGCACTACGAGCCCGGCACGAATGTCCTCGTGACGACGTGGAAGACGCCGTCCGGCTGGGTGGTCGTCCGCGACGCCCTGACGATGGGGCCGACCGATCACGAGGACACGATCACCCCTCACACGAGGCCGCCTGCGGACGATGACGCCGAGCACATGCTCGTGCGCACGGTCGAGTGCCTCGAGGGCTCCGTCGAGATGGAGCTCCTCTGCGAGCCCCTCTTCGACTACGGCCGCGTCGCCGCGGAGTGGTCACTCGTGGACGGTGGGCGCCACCTCGCCGACGCAACCGCCTCGGGCCAGACGATCCGCCTGGCCTCGGATCTCGCGCTCGGCATCGAGGGACCGCGCGTCCGGGCCCGCCATGTGCTTCGTGCCGGCGAGCGGGCCTTCTGCGCCCTCTCCTGGGCCGAGGAGCTCGCCACGCCGGCCGACGTCGACGATGCGGCGGCGAGGATCGCCAACACGACGCGCTTCTGGCGCGCGTGGCTGGGTCGCGCCCGCATTCCGGATCATCGCTATCGGGACCCGATCCAGCGCTCGGCACTCGCGATCAAGGGCTTGACCTACATGCCGACGGGCGCGACGGTCGCCGCGCTGACGACATCGCTGCCGGAGACCCCGGGCGGGGAGCGCAACTGGGACTACCGCTACACCTGGATGCGCGACACGACGTTCACGCTGCAGGCGCTGCACTGGCTGAATCTCGACTGGGAGGCGGACGAGTTCATGCAGTTCGTGGCCGACGTCGAACCGACCGAGGACGGCTCGCTGCAGATCATGTACGGGATCGACGGCCGCCGTGATCTGACCGAGTCGACGCTCGACGAGCTCTCGGGCTACGCCGGCGCCCGCCCCGTCCGGATCGGCAACGGTGCCTTCGACCAGCGCCAGAACGACGTCTTCGGGGCGGTGCTCGACTCGATCCTGCTCCACACACGGCGATCCAAGCGGCTGCCGCACCGCCTCTGGCCGATCGTCGAGACGCAGGCCGAGTGCGCCACCAAGGTGTGGCAGAACACCGACCAGGGCATCTGGGAGGCCCGTGGTGAGCCGCAGCACTACGTGTCCTCGAAGCTCATGTGCTGGGTCGCGCTCGACCGGGCAGCGAAGCTGGCGGAGATCCGGGGAGACCGGGAGCGACAGGCGTCGTGGGCGGCGACCGCGGAGGAGATCCGGGCCGACATCCTCGAGCACGGTGTCGACGAGCGCGGCGTTCTGCGTCAGCACTACGCGACCGACGCGCTCGACGCCTCGGTCCTGCTCGCTGCGATCTTCGGGTTCCTCCCGGGCGACGACGAGCGCCTCCGCGCCACCGTAGAGGCGATCGCCGACGAGCTGACCGAGGACGGCTTTGTCCTCCGCTACCACACGGATCAGACCGACGACGGGCTCTCCGGCAAGGAAGGAACCTTCCTCATCTGCTCGTTCTGGCTCGTGTCCGCGCTCGCCATCGTCGGCGAGATGCAGCACGCCCGCGACCTGATGGAGCGCCTCCTGCGCATCGCGCTCGCCGCTCGGGCTCTACGCGGAGGAGTTCGACGCCGGCACCGGCCGGCATCTCGGCAACTTCCCGCAGGCCTTCTCCCACCTCGCGCTGATGGAAGCCGCCGCACGAATCATCGTTCCCGAGCTCCTCGAGGAGTTCTGAGCCGCCGTCGCTGAGGAGGACGCATGGACAACTACGACGTGATCATCATCGGTACCGGTGCCGGCGGAGGCACGCTCGCCCGCCACCTCGCGCCGTCCGGGAAGCGCATCCTCCTTCTCGAGCGTGGCGGCTGGCTGCCGCGCGAGCTCGAGAACTGGCTCACCGAAGCGGTCTTCGTGGACAACCGCTACGTCTCCGCCGGATACGTGGTACGACGCGGACGGCAAGCCGTTCCAGCCCGGCGTCCACTACTACGTCGGCGGCGCGACGAAGATGTACGGCGCCGCCCTCTACCGGCTGCGGAAGGAGGACTTCGGCGAGCTGCGGCATCACGACGGGATCTCGCCGGCCTGGCCGATCGCCTACGACGAGCTCGAGCCGTACTACACCCTCGCGGAGCAGCTCTACCAGGTGCACGGAGCGCGGGGCGAGGATCCGACCGAGCCGCCTGCCAGCGGGCCGTACCCCCACCCGGCCGTCTCGCACGAGCCGCGGATCCAGCAGCTTGCGGACGACCTGGCGGCCGCGCGGCTACCACCCGTTCCATGCGCCGTGCGGGATCATGCTCGACGAGTCGAACACGCCGTTCAGCGAGCTGCATCCGCTGTGCAGACCTGCGACGGCTTCCCGTGCCTCGTCCATGCGAAGTCGGACGCAGAGGTGCTCGGCGTCCGGCCGGCGCTCGAGCATCCGAACGTCACCCTGCTCACGAACGCCAAGGTCGACGAGGCTCGGCACGAACGAGGCGGGCACCGCGGTCACGGAGGTCGTCGTCGACCGGGACGGCCAGGAGGAGCGGTATCGGCGGCGACATCGTCGTCGTCTCCTGCGGGGCAGCGAACAGCGCCAGGCTCCTGCTCGAGTCGGCGAACGACAGGCACCCGAACGGGCTCGCCAACGGCTCCGACCAGGTCGGCCGCAACTACATGTTCCACGACTCGACCGCCGTCCTCGCGCTGTCGCGGGAGGAGAACCACACCGCTTACCAGAAGACGCTCGGCCTCAACGACTTCTACTTCGGCAGCGACGACTTCGAGTATCCGCTCGGGAACGTCCAGATGGTCGGCAAGTCGCAGGCGCCGATGTTCCGCGGCGAGCGGCCGCAGGCGACGAGGCTCGCGCCCGAGTGGACGCTCGAGCGGATGGCGCGCCACGCGATCGACTTCTGGCTCTCGACCGAGGATCTACCGCAGCCCGAGAACCGCGTCACGGTCGACAACGACGGGCGGCTCACGCTCACGTACAGGGAATCGAACGCAGAGGCGAAGAAGCGGCTCTACGCCAAGGTCAAGTCGCTGCTCGGGAAGCTCGACATGAACCCGGACCACCTCATCCATCGGTTCGCGTACATGAAGAACGACATCCCGATCGCGGGCTGCGCCCATCAGGCGGGCACCTGTCGCTTCGGGACCGATCCGGCGACATCGGTCCTGAACGTCGACTGCCGAGCGCACGAGGTCGACAACCTCTACGTCGTCGACACGAGCTTCTTCCCGAGCATCGGCGCCGTCAACCCGGCCCTGACGGCGATGGCGAACTCGCTCCGCGTCGGCGACCACCTACTCGACCGGCTGAAGTAGCGACAGACGTTGTTCAGCCCCTCTGGCGAGCAGTTCGAGATCGCGTTTGCCGAACAGCGAGTCGCCGTGGTCGAGGTCGGCGGCGGGCTTCGTACCTACGCCGCCGGAAACGGCGAACTGATCGACGGCTACGGCCCGAGCGAGATGTGTCCCTCGGGCCGTGGCCAGGTGCTCATGCCCTGGCCGAACCGGCTCGCGGGAGGCGCGTACGCGTTCGCCGGCCGAGATCTGCAGTTGCCCGTAAACGAGCCAGGCACCGGCTCCGCGATCCACGGTCTCGTTCGCTGGGCCCCATGGAGCGTGGCCGAACGGGAGCAACACCGCGTCGTCGTCCGGCACGACCTGCACCCACAACCCGGGTACCCGTTCGCGCTCGCGATCACGATCGAATACGCGCTTTCGATGGAGGGGTTGCGGGTCTCGACGACGGCGACCAACGTCGGTGGCGATCCGTGCCCGTTCGGTGCCGGCGCCCACCCGTATCTTCGTCCCGGCTCGTCGGTCGTCGACCCGGCGTTGCTTCAGCTCCCCGCCCGAAGCGTCCTCGAGGTCGACGCGGACGGCGTTCCCGGCGCCGCCGCCCCGGTCGAGGGGACGGAATTCGACTTCCTGCGGCCGAGGCCGCTCGGCGGGACGAGGCTCGATCACTGCTTCACCGATCTGCGACGCGGCGATGACGGCCTCGCCCGCGCCACGTTCGCGAGCACTGGGGACGGCGGCACCGGCGTGATGCTCTGGGTGGACGAGGCGTATCCGTACCTGATGCTGTACACCGGCGACGACAGGCCCGACGTGAGCCGCCGCAGCATGGCGATCGAGCCGATGACGTGCCCGCCGCAGGCATTTCGCACCGGTCGCGACGTCGTCCGCCTCGAGCCGGGCGATTCGTTCAGGGGCAACTGGGGCCTCGCGCCGCGGGCCTCGGAGGCGGTGGCCGCGAGGATGAACGTTCTCGCCGTGACGGCGCTCGATCTGTCGCGCCTGCAGTTCGCGTTCACGACCCTGTACCACTTCATCTTTGTGCCGCTGACGCTCGGACTCGCGCCTCTGCTCGCGATCATGCAGACGTTGGCGTATCGGACGAAGGACGCCAAGTGGGAGCGGCTGGTGCGGTTCTTCGGCCCGCTCTTCCTGATCAACTTCGCGATCGGCGTGGCGACGGGCCTGGTGCAGGAGTTCGAGTTCGGGATGAACTGGTCGTCGTTCTCGAAGTACGTCGGCGACGTCTTCGGGGGGCCGCTGGCCATCGAGGGCCTCGGCGCTTTCATGCTCGAGGCGAGCTTCATCGGGCTCTGGGTGTTCGGTCGCGATCGCCTGACACCGAAGGTGCACCTCGCGACGATCTACCTCGTCTGGGCGGGGACCTGGCTGTCCGCGTACTTCATCATCGTCGCCAACTCGTGGATGCAGCATCCGGTCGGCTACGAGATCAACCCGACGACGAATCGGGCCGAGGCGAACGACATCGCCTCGATCCTGTTCCAGAAGTTCGCGATCTACGCCTACGTGCATGTGATCCTGGCCGGCCTCCTCACCGGCGGCTTCGTCGTGCTCGGCGTCGCCGCGTGGCATCTTCGACAAGGCCGCAACGTCGATGTCTTTCGTGCGGCCGCGAAGCTCGCGATCGTGCTGTTGGTGCCGCTGACCGCGTTCCAGCTCTGGTGGGGGAACGCGTTCGGGATCCAGACGACGAACGCGCAGCCGATGAAGATCGCCGCCTCGGAGGCACTCTGGGACACCGAGGAGCCGGCCTCGTTCTCGCTCTTCCAGATCGGCGGCTTCACGAAGAGCGATCCGACGCCGACGCTTCTCGATCGAGATCCCGGGCTTCTTTCCTATCTGGCTACCGGCTCGTTCCACGGCGAGGTCGTCGGCCTGAACCAGAACCAGGCGCAGGACGAAGCGCAGTTCGGGCCGGGGAACTACGTGCCGATGATCAGGCTCGCGTACTGGGGGATGCGGGTGATGGCGTACCTCGGCGGCCTGATGCTCCTCCTCGCTCTCTGGGGCGCGTGGCTTCTCTGGCGCCGGGACGTCGTCCAGGCGAAATGGTTCCAGCGGGCTGCGGTCGGTGGGATCGCGCTGCCCTTCCTCGCCTGCCTCGCCGGCTGGATCCTGACCGAGACCGGCCGCCAACCCTGGATCGTCTGGGGCCTGCAGAAGACGGCCGATGCGGTCTCGCCGACATCGACGACCAGCAAGCTGGTGTTCAGCCTTACGGTGCTCATCGTGCTCTACGCGGTGCTCGCGGTCGTCGATGTCGGGCTGATGCGGCACTACGCCCGCCTCGACCCACCGGAGCCGGGTGCCGGTGACGAGGAGGCGCGCCGGCCCCGACGCCGGCGCCGAGCTACTGATGCAGACGACCTGGTTCTGGATCCTCTGCGGACTCTGGTCGCTCTACTTCGTGACCGAAGGCTTCGACTTCGGCGTCGGCATGCTCCTGCCCGTCCTCGGGAAGAGCACGGAGGACCGCGACACGATGCTCCGCGCGATCGGGCCCTTCTGGGACGGCAACGAGGTCTGGCTCGTTATCGCCGGCGCTGCCACCTTCGCCGCCTTCCCGATCTGGTACGCGACGATGTTCTCCGGCTTCTACGTCGCGTTCGTCCTCCTGCTCGCGCTCCTGATCGTCAGGGTCGTCTCCTTCGAATGGCGCGGCAAGGCAGAGAGCACCGGTTGGCGAACCGCATGGACCTGGGTCAACACGAGCGCGGCGGTCGGGATCCCGCTGATCTGGGGAATCGGCCTTTCCAGCCTCCTGCACGGACTTCCGATCTCGTCCGAGCAGGAGTTCACCGGCACCTTCTGGGACCTCTTCACCCCGTACACCGTCGTCGCGGGGATCGCGTTCGTCGCGCTCTTCGCGTTCCACGGTGCGGTCTATCTGACGCTTCGCACCACCGGGAACCTCCATGCGCGCGCCGGTTCGCTCGCCCGCATGCTTTCCGTGCCGGCCGTCGTCCTCGCCGCCGCCCTCCTCATCTGGACACTTGCGGTCGGAATCGACAAGAACGACCAGGACGTCTTCCCCGGTGTCGTTCTCGTCGTCCTCGCAGCGGTCGCCGCGGTCGCAGCCGCGGTCCTCGTGCGCCGACACCGGGAGGGCGGCGCCTTTGCGGCGACCGCTGCGACGATCGTGCTGGCCGTGATCCTGCTGTTCACCGAGCTCTACCCGCGGGTGATGGTCTCGTCGACGAACTTCGGCGACAGCCTCACGACCACGAATTCCTCCTCGGCCCACTACACGCTGGTCGTGATCAGCGTCTTCACGCTCGTGCTGCTCCCGATCATCCTCCTCTACCAGGGCTGGAGCTACCACGTCTTCCGCGCCCGGCTCGGCCACGCCGAGCCAAGTCGCGAACCCGCTGGACCTCCTCGGCACAAAGACGAGCGCCGAGCCGAATGGAAGGTAAGGCCACTCCGAACCGGGGGCGCTTCCGCCCCCAAACGCGGGCATCGTGGTGGGGAACTCCGACGCCCCGGTCGTCGACGTCGCCAGGCCCGCGCGTCGGGGACGACGACGCTTGTTCATCCTCGAGGAGAGCAGGAACCCCTGGGATTGGCGTCTTGATCCGAGCGATCCCGCCGGCAATGGGCGCGCTATCGAGTCGGCGATGTGTTCGCGAGCCTCGTTCGTCCCAGCGTCGGGTCGATGTCGGTACTTCCGGCGCTGAGGAGGAGTATCGTGGTGTGATCAAGCGTTCTCGGTCCGTCGGTTCGTCTGGCATCGGACATGAGCGACTGCCAGAGCGACGGGCTTGCCTTCGGACGCAAAGCGTGACGAGAAGGAGGTAGGACAAATGGCAATCGGGCCAGTCCAGTTGCTGGTGCTCGGGTTCGAGCATCCCGACTTCCACGGCGAAGTCATCGAGGAGCTGGAGAAGCTCCGTGAGAGCGACACGGTGCAGGGTGATCGACTCGCTCGCGGTGTACAAGGACGCCGAGCGGCGAGATGGAGGTGATGCACCTCAGCAATCTCTCGAAGGACGAGGCGATCGAGCTCGGCAGCAAGGTCGCGGCGCTGATCGGCCTCGGGATCGACGGCGAGGAGGGCATGATCGCCGGCGCCGAGCTGGGCGCCGAGGCGGCTGCCGAGCACGGGATCCAGGTCTTCTCGGACGAGGAGGCGTGGGATGTGCTGGAGGAGATCCCGAACGACTCGGCCGCGGCGCTGATCTTGCTCGAGCACCACTGGGCCGTCGGGTTGCGCGACGCGATCGTGCGGGCGAACGGCGTCGGCATCGCCGACAGCTTCATCCACCCGGCTGATCTCGTCGCGATCGGGGTCGTCTACCGCGGCCGAGGCCGAGGAGTACGCGGCGATGCATCCGAGCAAGGTGCCCGCCGCGTAACGGCACCGCTCAGAGGGAAGCGAACACTCAACCACGGAGGTATCGAGAGATGATGGCTCGCAGAGTTGCCAGGCGAACGTCGCGTCGCACCGCCCGGCGCCGCTAGAGATGCCCGACACCGATCCTCTCCCACCGGAGCAGAAATGCCCGGCGGGGGAGGTTGGGTCGTTCAGCAACGTTCGGAGCCGGTGAAGTTTCCGGTCGCGATAATGGGCCGGTAGAGGGCACATGCGGGGACTTCGTGATGGGCGCACCTGGGATCGAACCTCCCTGCAATTGAGCGTATTTTGCGCCTCGAGGACAGCACCCGGGACAGCACGAAGTCAGCACGTCCTGCTGATCCGGGCGGCCTGACGTCTCGGCGCGTGAACGGCGACGAGATTCGCAGACGACGAGAGCCCGAACGGGTCGATCGATAATCTCGGGCCGAGCCAGCGGCCCTCTAGATCCCGGTCTGGGCTTCGATCCTGCCGTCCGCGATCGCCTGTTGCAGTGCGGCATGGTCGAGCTGGGTCTGGTTGGCGTACGCGACGGCGAAGCGCGCCAGCGCCTCGTCGAACGCCGAAGACTTTCCTAGATACCCCGCGATCATCGCGGATCGCCGGTGCGGGCATGCGCATGTGCGAGCACCTGGCCGCAGGCCTGGGTGTAGCGGTTCAGCCCACCGGGGCCGATCCGCGTCAGATCGGCGGACACCTTCATGTCGCGAAGCTGCCGCACATAGAAGTGGTGGCCGCCCACACCACCGGCCACCCAGCCCAGCAGCGGGTCGCCGGCCGCCTGCATGAGGCGCTGCCCGACGACGACACGCTCGCCCGGCTCGGCGAACGGGTTGGCGTTCGGGACGTTCGGCTCGAGCACCGAGTCGACCGCCGCCTTGACCTGGAGGAACAACGGGTCACCTCAGCGCTACGGCAGAGCCCCACGTAGGCGGGCATCCCGACGCTGCCGACGCCGACGACCTTGCGGGCGAAGTCGACGAGCTCGTAACGGCCGAGCAGCAACTGGAGTCCGGACGCAGCTCGTTCCGGTATGCCGCGAATCCACGCTTGACGTTTCGAGCTCCGTGCCGTCGGTGATCCGGACGACGAGCGGAGGACGTTCCTTGAGCTCGCGCTTGCCGTCGATGAGGGTGGTCAGCTTGGGGAACGCGCCCGCGCTCGTCCGCGTCAGCGCTTTCGCGACGACCTTGTCGATCTTGCCCTTCGAGAATCCCGCGGATTTCATCAGTTCGAGCGCCGAGAACGAGGACGTCGAGCGGTCCATCACACCCATTTCCGCCAGCACCTGCATCGCCATTCGGTAGCCGGCCGCCCCCGCCGTCGCGGCGGCACGCTGCGACGCCTTCCCGGCGCCGATCTCCCGTGCGGCCAGCACGCGCTCGCCACCAGGCGCTTGACGTCCCACTCCCACGGGCCAGGGTAGGTCTCGTCGAAGTCGTTCACGTCGAACACGAGGTTTCGCCTGGCGGTGCCGAACCCGCCGAAGTTGTCGACATGCGCGTCACCGCAGGCCTGCACGAGCCAGCCGGTGGTCGGGCTCCCTGCCAGGTCCTCGGCCATCACGATCGCGGCGCCACGGTAGAACGAGAATGGCGAGGCGGCCATGCGGCCGAAACGGATCGGCACGAGGCTCGCGATTCGTAGCGTGTCCTGGCTCTGGAGCAACGTGACCGGATCGGAGCGTCCACCGCCGGCGCGAACTCAGCGTGTGACGCCGCTGGCACCGCCGTGCGGGCGGCCTTCCCCTCGGCCTTCCGCTCGCGGCTCACCGCGGTGGCCGTGGATCGCGCCTGCTCGAGGAGGGACATCGTGCGACGGGCCTCGCGCTTCACCTTCGCAGTGCTCTTCTTGGTCTCGCCTGCCATCGTCATCTCCCTTTACCACACGGCGTCGCGCTCATAGCTGACGCGACGGCGCAGATTGCCGGCATCGACGGTGTCGAACCAGATCGAGATCAGCACCGCACCGCGAGCCGCCGGGGACTCCACCAGCTCCGCGTACTCGAGCGCAGCGGCGCTCCCGCGATCTGCGATCGCCGCCAGAGCCTCCGCGTTCGCCGCCCGCTCGGCCGCGATTCTGGCGTTGTCCCAACAGCGAACCTCGGCGTGGAGCTCCTCGCCGTCCTCGCGTCGAATTCGGTAGTCGAGCGTCCAGCCGTGTTGCGAGGGCTCCGTCAGGTCCTGAACCTCGACCACTTCGGCCATGGCACCACCGTATCCGATCGCTTGTGTACTGTCCTAGTGATGCAGGTGCTGGACCACCTCATCGGCGAGCGGGGATCCGAGCCCTGACGCCATGTCGTAGCCCTTTGCGGCGGCGCAGCAGGACACGTTGCCGAAGACCGAGTTGGTGCCGACTGTGATGTCCCGGAACGATCCGGAGCTGTTCTTGGCCATCGAGTACAGGAGTGGGGGGACGAAGCCGGGTCTCGGAAGGCCTGATTTCTGAGCCTGCTGGCTCCAGAGCGCGATCATTCCCGCGACGAGCGGGGTCGAGGCGCTGGTGCCGCCGACGAACGCGATGCTCTGGCCGGACCCGGGCCCGCAGCCCTGCACTCCGTGGGAGCAGATGATCGTGTAACCGGGGCTCGCGTCGGCGAAGGCCGAGACGTCGGGGACCATCCGGTAGGTCTTCTGCGAGGAGTGCGTTGTTGCAGTGGGTGGTTCCCATCTCGTTTCCACGGACGACGTCGATCGGCGAAGTTGCAAGCCAATGCGGCGACCAACACCACCGCCGGGCGGCGGGCGGGCGAGATCTATCGCCGAAGGCCGCGCCAAGCCCGAGCGGAGCTGTTAAGGCCGGTCGAATACGGACCCGTCACGCCGGTTGAAATCGGACCAGCCACTACGTGATACTCGTCACAAGCAGGCGTTTCTCATTTCTTTCTCATGCAGGGGCCATCGATTGGACGCTTGCGCCTCCTAGCGTGCAGGTAGTGGCGTTCTGCCATACACAAAGGAGGCGACATGCACGTCCAGATCATCAACTTTCACCTCAAAGACGTGAGCGAGGCCGACTACCGTGCGCACTGCGATGAGGTCGCGCCGGCCTTCGCGGAGGTGCCGGGATTGATCTCGAAGGTCTGGCTCGCGAACCGGACCACGAATACCTACGGAGGTGTCTACACGTGGGCGAGCCGCGAGGCGATGGATGAGTACGCGAAGAGCGACCTCTTCAAGGCCGTCGCGACCAACCCGAATCTCGCAGGCATCACGTCGATCGACTTCGACGTGCTCGAGGAACCGACGAGCGTGACACGCGGGCTCGCGGGGGTGCCCGCCTGACAGACGCGGCATAGACTCTTCAGCGAGGAACCCGAGTGAGCCGAACTATCCGTGAGCTCGTCGAGGAGCGGTCGGCCGAGATCTTCGGCCGGACTGCGGAGAAGGCCGCCCTGCTCCAGACGCTGGAGGAGGGCGGCCCGCTCGTCGTCTTCGTGCACGGGATCGCCGGCGTCGGCAAGTCGACGCTTCTCGAGGCGTTCGCGGGCGAAGCTCGCAGCCGCGGCGAGACGGTCGTCATGATCGATTGCCGATCGATCGAGCCGACGGAACGCGGCTTCCTCGACCGGCTTGCAAACGCGGTCGGAGGAGCGCCGACGAGCGCTGAAGAAGCAGCCGAGCGCCTGGCAGGGCTCGGGGAACGCGTGGTGCTCGTCCTCGACACATATGAGATTCTTCGCCTGCTCGACAGCTGGATCCGCCTGGCGTTTGCACCGGCCCTGCGCGACAACACGCGGCTGGTCCTGGCGGGGCGCGAGCCTCCCATCGCAAGCTGGTACGCAACGCCGGGCTGGAGCGAGCTCGTGCGCAGCGTCCGGCTCGGCAACCTCGATGACGGCGAAGCCGGCGAGCTCCTGACGAGAGCCGGCCTCGACGCCGCCGACGCCCGCAGGGTAAACCGGCTCGCACGCGGGCACCCGCTCTCTCTCGAGCTCGCGGCTGCCGCCGTGCGGGATCGCCCCGACGTCGAGCTCGACGACATCGCGCTGCAGGCGGTCCTCGACGAGCTGACCGGGCTCTATCTCGACGGCCTCGACGGTTCGACTCGGGCGGCGCTCGACGCCGCTTCGGTCGTCCGGCGGACCACGCTCTCGCTCCTCGAGGCGATGCTGCCCGATCGCGCGCCGCAGGATGTCTTCGAGCGTCTACGAGCTCTCCCCTTCGTCCAACTCGGGCACGACGGGCTCGTCGTCCACGACACGATTCGCGAGACGGTCGCCCGCGCCCTGCGCGGGTTCGATCCGGTCGCCCATCGGCGCTATCGGGCAGCCGCATGGCGGAAGCTCCGCAGCGAGCTGCCGACAGTGCCCCCCGCCGACCTCTGGCGGTACACCGCCGACATCCTCTACCTGATCGAGAACCCGGCCGTCCGCGAGGCGTTCTTCCCGACAACCGAGCATGTCCTCTCGGTCGAGACGTCGACTCCCGCAGACGGTCCGGCGATCGCCGCGATCGTACGTCGACACGAACCGGACGCGGCTGCCACACAGTTGGTCTCGTGGTGGAAGCAGTCACCACAGAGTTTCGTCGTCGTCCGCGACCGAAACGGCCGCGTTGTGGGCTTCTCGATCCTGTTCGAGCCGGACGAGGCTCCCTACGGCGCGATCGAAGCCGATCCGGTCACACGGAGCTGGCGCGAACACTTGCGCCGAGATCCGGTTCCACGGGGACAGCGGGTGCTCTTCAACCGCCGCTGGCTGAGCGAGGACGAGGGGGAACGACCCTCCAGCGTGCAAGCGGCCTGCTGGCTCGACATCAAACGCGCGTACATGGAGCTGAGACCGGAGCTCCGACGTCTCTACACAACCGTCTGCGACATCGCCACGTACGCGCCGATCATCACTCCACTCGGATTCGTGGCACTACCGGACGCGGTCCAGCTAGACGGGGTCAGCTACCACACCGTGCTACTCGACTTCGGCCCGTCGTCGGTCGACGGATGGCTGACGAAGCTCGCGGCACGCGAGCTCCTCATTGCGGGGGACTCGATCCTCGACCCCGTTGAGCGCCAGCTTGTGGTCGGGGGACGGCGCGTCGACCTGACGCGCCTCGAGTTCGAGCTCCTCGACTACCTGTATCAGCGTCAAGGCAAGGTGGTCGACCGATCGAACCTGCTTCGTGACGTCTGGGGTTACTCGCACGTCGGGAGCAACGTGATCGACACGGTCGTGCGCTCGCTACGGAAGAAGCTGGGTGAGCGGGCGTCGATGATCGAGACCGTCCGCGGCCGCGGCTACCGGTTGCGAGCCGAAGACACGTAAGGCTGCGCTGACCTGAGTGCCTACGCCTCGGGTCACTTTCGCGAGCGAGGCCTGAGGCGCGCGGAGGTTCAGGCTGGGACAGCGTCGGGCGCTGTCGATGTGTTCGTGGAATTCGATCCCGGTCTCGATCGATCGGCGCACGGGGCAGCTCGCGGCGACCTTCTCGAGGCGCTCGAGCTGCGCTTCGGTCAGATCGCCGGTGAGGGTGATCGTGACCTCGAACCGGCGTGGCGTGGAGTGGTTGTCGTAGTCGACGTCGACGGCGACATCTCCGAGCTCCCAGTGCTTTGTGCGTGCGTACATGACGAGCGTGGTCGAGATGCAGCCGGCGAGCGCGGCGGGTAGGAGCTCGTGGGGTGCGGGGGCGCTGCCTTCGCCGCCGACGGCTTCGGGCTCGTCCGTGACCAGGAGGTGCTTGCCGTCGATCACGATCTCCTGCCGGAGCGAGCCGGGAATCGCATGCGCGGTGGCGGTGAGGCTCATGAGTGACCGAATCTGCACGTCGGGGAGGATGCGGTCGAGCCAGCGCGGCAGTCCCCAGGCCCAGGTGCCGAGGAGTCGGAGTGCGACGGGGATGAGGACGAGCCGGATCAGGAGGGCGTCGAGGAGCACCGCGACGCCGAGGATGACGCCCATCTCCTTCGGCGGCAGCGGCCCGGAGAGCGCGAACGTGAGGAAGACGGCGACCATCACCGCGGCCGCCGCGAAGATCACGCGTCCCGAGTGGGCGAGGCCGCCGACCATTGCCTCCCGCGGGTCGTGGGTGCGGTCGTAGTGCTCTTTCGCCGACGAGAGCAGGAAGACGGTGTAGTCCATCGAGATCGCGAAGATCATCGCGAAGAAGAAGACCGGCCCCCAGGCGTCGATGAACCCCTGCGGCTCGAAGCCGAGCAGGCCGGCGCCGTGGCCGTCCTGGAAGATCAGACGGGCAACGCCGAAGGCGGCGCCGACGGCGAGCAGGTTGGTGACGACGCCCACTGCCGCGATCACCGGCGCCTGGAGCGCGAGCAAGAGCAGGAGGAAGCCGAGGACGAGCACGACGCCGATCACGAGCGGCGTCTTCGCCGACAGCGTCTGCTCGAGGTCGTGGTTCTCGGCGGTCGCGCCGCCGACGAGCGCGCCGGCCGGCAGCTGCGCGCGAAGGCGGTCGATCGTCGCGCCGACCGCGGTGCTCGACGGGTCGGCGTTCGGCACCACCTGCAGCAGCTGCATGCCACCCGACCCCGACTGCATCGGCATCACCCTCGCGATCCCGGGATCGGCCTTCGCGATCGCGACCGCGTGCTCCATCGCGAGGGTCGGGCCGACGATCTGGAGCGCGCCGGGTGCGCCCGGCCCGAAGGCGGACTGGACGAGCGTCGTAGCCCTGGCGGGAGGTGTCGCTCTTCGGCACGACCTTGATCGACGGCATCCCCGTCTTCAGCCCGAGCACCGGCAGCGCGAGAACGACGAGGATCGCGAGCGCGGCCGTGCCGTAGAGGAGCGGCCGCCGCCAGAGCCGCTCGGCCCAGGCGGCGAACAGCCGGCGAGCGGTGCTCCCCGGAATGCACCCATTTCACGGCCAGCCGGTCGACGCGTGGCCCGAGCTTGGCGAGCACCGCGGGCAGGAGCGTCATCGTCGCGAGCAGGACGAAGACGACGGCGACCATGATCCCGAGCGCCATCGAGCGGAAGGCGGGGCTCGGCACGAGCATCACGGCCGAGAGGGAGATGAGCACCGTCGCGCCGGAGAAGAGCACCGCCTTGCCGGCGGTGTCCATCGTCTCGGCGACGGCGTCGCGCGCGCTCAGCTTCGAGCCGAAGAACGCGCCGCGGAAGCGGTGCACGACGAAGAGGGCGTAGTCGATCCCGAGCGCGAGCGCGAACATGAGCGCGAAGTTCATCGCCCAGATCGAGATGTCGAAGAACCGCGAGCCGAGGTACAGCGTCCCGGCCGAGGCGACGAGCCCGAGGATCGTCAGCATCAGCGGCAGGCCGGCGGCGACGAGCGAGCCGAACGCGAGCAGCAGGATCACGAGCGTGACGGGCCAGGAGAGCAGCTCCGACTTCATCATCGCGTTGCGGTTGGCGACGTTGAAGTCCGACCACATGCCCGAGGCGCCGGTCAGGCTGACCTGCACGCCGTCGGCGCCGGCAGCCTTCAGATCGCCCTTCAGGGCATCGGCGGCCGCGACCATCTCGGTCGTCGACCCGTTCGCGCCGGCGCTGACGATCGCGGTGTGCCCGTCCTGCGAGATCGAGAAGCCGGCGCGCGGCAGCGCCACCGACGCGACCCGCGAATCCGCGCGCAAGATGCCTGCGACGCGGTCGACCGTGGCAGTGAACTGCGGGTCACCGACCTTCGCCGCCGGGGAGTGGACGACGACCATCAGGGCGGCGCTCGACTGGCCGCCGAAATGCCGGTCGATCAGCGTGCGCGCCTGCACCGATTGCGAGCCGGATGCCTCCCAGCCGGCGCCCGAGAGAGCTGTCTCGACCCGCGGCGCCAGCACGCCGAGGCCGACGGCGACGACGATCCACGCGACCAGAACGGCGCGGAAGTGATCGGCCGTCCAGGCGCCGAGCCGACCGACGGGGCCGACCGTCGTCATCGTCCCGCTCCCTCGAGGATCGCGTTCAGCTCGGCGACCTGCCGCTGCACGCTGCCGCAGACGGTCTCGCAGAGCTCGAAGACGCCGGCGTCGACGACCCGGTAGAAGACCTGCGTCCCCTCCTTGCGGCGCGCCGACGATGCCGGCGTCGTGGAGCACGCTCAGGTGCTTGGAGACGTTCTG